>NZ_JAULBC010000006.1:177318-441803 GCF_041060425.1 Danxiaibacter flavus | reverse complement strand
ACTGAGCTAGCAGATCCTTCTTCCAATAAAAACGCCTTCAATTCTATTCGAAAAGAAGGCGTTTTTCTGTGATCCCGCTGGGACTCGAACCCAGGGCCCTCCCGATTAAGATCGGGATGCTCTACCTGACTGAGATCAATCCTTCGATATATTTTCTTGACTTCATCTTTTTAATTTGTAATTCTCGTTGCTTTGCTTGTAACAATGTATCGAACTCTTCGGTGTAGACAATCGTCCATGGCATCCCTGTTTTTGTAAATTTGGAATGTCCGATGTTATGTTCGTAAAGTCGACGCTGCATATCTGTGCATGCACCAATATAATACTTATCGATTTTTTCGGAGTAGAGTATGTAGGTGTAGGGCATAAGATAACGTTTTTTGAGGTGGTTAATTTGATCCCGCTGGGACTCGAACCCAGGGCCCTCCCGATTAAGATCGGGATGCTCTACCTGACTGAGATCAATCCTTCGATATATTTTCTTGACTTCATCTTTTTAATTTGTAATTCTCGTTGCTTTGCTTGTAACAATGTATCGAACTCTTCGGTGTAGACAATCGTCCATGGCATCCCTGTTTTTGTAAATTTGGAATGTCCGATGTTATGTTCGTAAAGTCGACGCTGCATATCTGTGCATGCACCAATATAATACTTATCGATTTTTTCGGAGTAGAGTATGTAGGTGTAGGGCATAAGATAACGTTTTTTGAGGTGGTTAATTTGATCCCGCTGGGACTCGAACCCAGGGCCCTCCCGATTAAATCGGGATGCTCTACCAACTGAGCTAGCAGATCCTTCTTCCAATAAAAACGCCTTCAATTCTATTCGAAAAGAAGGCGTTTTTCTGTGATCCCGCTGGGACTCGAACCCAGGGCCCATACATTAAAAGTGTATTGCTCTACCAACTGAGCTACGGAATCATCACTATTTTATTTCAAACATCGTATCTCGAATCCAGTGCCCTCCCGATTAAAGATCGGGATGCTCTACCAACTGAGCTACGGAATCATCACTATTTTATTTCAAACATCGTTGCTCGAACCTAGTGCCCTCCCGATTAAAAATCGGGATGCTCTACCAACTGAGCTACGGAATCTTACAAAACGAAGTGAACCGGATTGGATTCGAACCAATGACCTACTGCTTAGAAGGCAGTTGCTCTATCCAGCTGAGCTACCGGTCCGTTTTGTGAGGCGCAAAATAAAGGAAAAACAACTACTGTAGCAAATAATAATGGAAAAAAGTATTCAAACGTTTGACAATCAACCATTATCACATCTCCAAAACCCGCACAGTATCTACGTTTCACGCAAATAAACAAAAACAAAAAACGGGTCAGAATTGTTTAATGCTGAAACCCGTTTTTGACAAAACCATGTATGAATCAAGCTAAAACTATTGCTCAGGCTGTAATCCCCAATGTTCCGGAGAACGCCACAATGCAGATAATAACAACTCACGCATAAAGATGAATTCTTTCGGCAATTTGTCATACATGCGTTGGAACAGCTCTTCGTGCATCAGCACTTCCTGTTTCCACGCTTCCCTGTCAACTTCCATGATCAATTCAAAATCGTGGCGGCTGAAGTCTAATCCTGTCCAGTCCATGTCTTCGTAACGAGGCATCCAGCCTACCGGACTTTCCACAGCGCTGGTTTTACCGGTTACGCGTTCAACGATCCATTTTAACGGACGCATGTTGTCGCTAAAGCCCGGCCACAGGAACTTACCGTTTTCATCTTTCCTGAACCAGTTTACGCAGAAAATACGTGGTGCATTGGGCAGGCTGCGGCCAAATTCCAGCCAATGATTGAAATATTCGGCCATATGATAACCACAGAAAGGCAGCATGGCAAACGGGTCGCGGCGAACTTTACCTATTTCTCCAAAAGCAGCGGCTGTCATTTCAGAGCCGACTGTTGAAGCCAGGTACACACCAAAGTTCCAGTTAAACGCCTGGTAAACCAATGGAACAGTTGTTGCACGACGGCCGCCAAATACAAATGCAGCTACAGGAACGCCGTTCGGGTTTTCCCAGCAGGGATCTATTGAAGGACATTGGGATGCAGGGGCAGTAAATCTCGCATTAGGATGTGCAACAGGTTTTCCGGAAGCCGGATCATGTTTTACACCTTGCCAGTTGGTGATATTGTCGGGCGCTTTATCAGTCAAACCCTCCCACCAAATATCGCCGTCAGGTGTAACACCAACATTGGTAAAGATGGCATTTTTGCTCAATGCGGCCATTGCGTTCGGGTTCGTCTTCGTATTGGTTCCGGGTGCAACGCCAAAATAGCCGTATTCAGGGTTGATCGCGTAGAGCTTGCCATCTTTACCAGGTTTAATCCAGGCAATATCATCACCAACGGTAGTTACTTTCCAGCCTTCCATTTCTTTGGGCGGAATCAGCATAGCAAAGTTGGTCTTGCCACAAGCGCTGGGGAACGCTGCGGCGATATATGTTTTTTCTTTATTCGGATTTTCAACGCCCAGGATCAGCATGTGCTCAGCCAGCCAGCCTTCTTCCTTACCCATTACAGATGCAATACGCAGGGCCAGGCATTTTTTACCCAGCAATGCATTACCACCGTAGCCTGAACCATAAGAAACAATGCCTCTTTCCTCTGGGAAGTGCACAATGTATTTTACTGTTGGATTACAAGGCCATTTAGCGTCTGCCTGACCTTCTGCCAATGGCGCGCCAACAGTATGCAGACACTTAATGTATTCACCGTTTGCACCTAACTGATCAAGCACTTTAGTCCCCACGCGTGTCATGATGTGCATGTTGGTAACCACATATTCAGAGTCGGTTATCTGCACGCCTATTTTAGCAATGGGTGAGCCGATTGGCCCCATACAGAAGGGTATCACATACATGGTACGGCCTTTCATGCATCCTTTCAAAAGTCCGGCAAGGATCTTTTTCATTTCTTTTGGTTCCATCCAGTTATTGGTGGGGCCGGCATTTCCTTTCGTTCTTGAGCAGATGTATGTTTTATCTTCTACCCGTGCCACATCACTTGGGTCAGAAAAGCATGCGTAACTATTGGGCCATTTCTTTTCATCCAGTTTAATGAACGTGCCCTTGTCAACCAGTTTTTTACATAAGGTGTCATATTCTTTTGTTGAGCCGTCACAAACATAGATTTCATCAGGCTGCATTTGTTCAGCCTGTTTTAAGATCCAGCTTTTTAGCTCCTCATGTTGAATTTTTGATAGCAATTGGGTTGTCATGATTCTTTTTTTATTGAATAAAACAATGAATTGAATTGTCGTCGTCTACCCCGCCAGTATCAGTACCAGCAGCTGGGCAACCAGTATACGGGCAATCATGGTAATGGGATAAACAGTTGCGTAAGTAACCGCTGGCGCATCTGAGCCCGTTGTTTGTGTTGCAAAGGCCAGTGCAGGCGGATCCGTAGACGCGCCGGATAAAAGCCCGCATACTTCGAAATAGCTTTTCTTTAAAACAGCCGTGGCAACCAGTCCTGTCAGGAGTAAAGGAACCAGGGTTATGATGATGCCGTACAACATCCACTTTAGTCCGTCGCCATTACTTAAAATCTCAATGAAATGATGTCCGCTGGAAAGCCCGACGCTCGCCAAAAACAATACAATGCCAATCTCACGCAACATCAGGTTGGCACTTTGCGTCATGTATGTACCGAGCCAAAATTTAGAGCCAAAGCGGCTTACTACCAGCGCAATAATGAGCGGACCACCAGCCAGTCCGATCTTTACCGGTGCGGGTACACCTGGAATCATCAAGGGAATACTTCCTAAAATAACACCGAGTACAACACCTGTAAAAACCGGCGCAAGCTGCGGATGATCAAGGCGTTTGAGTGAGTTGCCTAAAATTTTAGCGCAATTCATTACAGCCGCCTCTTCTCCCACAACTGTTACTTCGTCTCCAATCTGCAACTGCGTACTTTGCGTGGCTACAAATTCAATCCCCGCTCTGCTGATCCTGGTAACATTAAAACCAGCCGGCACAAGCAGATTCTTCAGCGGCTTCCTTGTAGCAGCAGTTTTCGTCACTACTACCCGCCTGGAGATAAGGTTACTTCCACCTGCCGCGAGGTCTGTTTCACTTTCGTTACCTATAAATAATTTCAATTTTTCAAGGTCTTCTTTTTGTGTAACAATCAGCAGCACATCATTACTTTGCAACAAAATTGTATCTGTTGGAGCCTGTACTATGCCGGCATGCTGAATGCGGGATACTACAAAACTGGCATTTATGATATTACTCAGACTTCCCAGCGGCCTTCCGAACAGCTGAGCGTTTTGCACAACGAGGTTTACCCGTTCCGGACGATTGATGCTTTTCAGTAAGGTTTGCTGATAGCGTTCATTTTCTTTTTGAATATTTACTCTAAATATCTTCTGCAATAAGATCATTACCAATATAATCCCAATCACACCAAAAGGATAAGCTACCGCATAGCCAAGATTCAATTGAGACAGTCTTTCGGCGTTAACCGTATTTACATCAAACAACGCTTGTTGCGCGGCACCCAGCCCCGGCGTATTTGTAACGGCACCCGACATGATACCCGCCATCACATGCACAGGAGTATTGGTTAAAAAAATGAGTGCTATTGTTACCAGTGCGCCTGTAAGCACAATTATTAATGCAAGCATGTTTAATGCAAGGCCCTGTTTTTTAAGGGAGGAGAAAAAACCCGGGCCAACCTGTAATCCAATAGTGTACACAAAAAGTATTAAGCCAAATTCTTTGGCAAAATGCTCTACATCTTTGTTAAGAAGAAATCCGAAATGAGACAGTGCCAACCCTGTAAACAATACCCATGTAACGCCCAGCGAAACACCCAATACCTTAATCCGCCCAAGTAAAACTCCCACAGCGATTGTAACACCATACAGTAAAACAGAATGGGCTACTGAGTCCTGCGTCCATAAGCTTGAAAACCAATCCATTTCTTAATTGATTATCTTGTTAATTAATATTTCAGATGGCAGTATCGTTAGAATGGCCCAAGGCTGATAAGGTACCGTTGAGTCTCCGCAAATGCTTTGATCATCAATCCTTCGAACGAACGGGATGCGGAACTAATTCATCTTTCGATGCTTTTATACAGATTTGGAACAGAACAATTTATACAGGAAGTCTCACATTTTCAACACTTCTATGAGCACCAATCATGCTGTAAAAGTAGCCGCAGCAATTCCGGTTAAAAATGACTTACATCAGTTGTAAAAATGATTTTCAGACACATTATGCTACCAGTGTGCGTCATAAATGCAGTACGCGGCAAAGATTTTTCAGTACAATAACAATGTTGATAAAGGAATGTTTAGATGCCTCGGGACCTGTTACTTCTGAGATATTATAGCTACCTTTGCGCCCTATTATGAAAGTAAGAACACTAAAGAAGGACAAGGTAAACATCATTACATTGGGGTGCAGCAAAAATCTTGTTGACAGCGAGGTGCTTAGCGGCCAACTGAAAGCCAATGAAATTGATGTGGTGCATGAAAGTGGCAAACTTGATCATAACATTGTAGTGGTGAATACTTGTGGCTTTATTGATAAAGCCAAGGAGGAAAGCATTAATACTATTTTGGACCAGGTGAACCTGAAGAAAAAGGGCAGACTGGACAAAGTGTATGTTACAGGTTGCCTTAGCGAACGTTATCGCGGTGATCTGGAAGCCGAGATTCCGGAAGTTGACGCATGGTTTGGCACATTCGACCTTCCTTTAATGTTAAAACAATTTGACGCTGACTATAAAACTGAACTGTTGGGTGAACGCCTGCTGGCGACGCCTAAACACTACGCTTATATGAAAATAAGCGAGGGTTGCAACAGAACCTGTTCCTTTTGTGCTATTCCGCTGATGAGGGGGCAACATGTGAGCAAATCCATGGAAGAGCTGGTGAAAGAAGCCGAAGGACTGGTGCAGAAAGGCGTTAAAGAAGTAATGCTGATTGCTCAGGAACTTACTTACTATGGTCTGGATCTCTATAAAAAAAGAATGCTGGCAGATCTTGTGAACAGACTTGCCGATGTGAAAGGGCTGGAATGGATCAGGCTGCATTATGCCTACCCCAATAAATTTCCGCTTGAAGTAGTGGATGTAATGCGCGATCGCGATAATGTCTGCAACTACCTCGACATGCCGCTGCAACATGCAAGCGATAACATGCTGAAAGCGATGCGTCGTCAAAGCACAAGGGCTGAAATGGAAGATACAATCAGTGCCATCCGGGAAAGAGTTCCGGGCATTTGCCTGAGAACTACTTTGATCAGCGGCTTCCCCGGAGAAACACAGGATGATGTAGAAGAAGTAAAGGATTTTCTTCAGAAACAGCGCTTTGACAGAGTGGGTATTTTTACTTACAGCCATGAAGAAGGCACGACAGCCTATGATCTTGCGGATGATATTCCGGCTGATGAAAAGCAGGCAAGGGCGCAGGAGATCATGGAAGTGCAGCAGGAAATAAGCTACGAAAAAAACCAGGAAAGAATCGGTCATACCTATAAAGTGATCATCGATAAGAAAGAAGCGGGACGTTATTTGGGTCGCACCGAATTTGACAGTGTTGAAGTCGATAACGAAGTCGTAATTCATTCCGAAAAGAAACTGCCGATCGGTGATTTTGTGAACGTGAAGATTACAAAAGCTTACGATTACGACATTGAAGGTGAAGTGGTTGCATAGAAGTTAAAAACATCGAATTACTTTTCGAAATAAGTAAGATTTGTACGAACGGTTGCTTTTTATGTGCGAATTATACTTATTTCGTACACTCAATTGTGTTCATGGAAACAAATTGTACTTATACTTCGTACGAACAGACAGGCTTTTTTTCCAGGATAGTTACAGATTACTTAGCAGGCCATCAACAACTAAAGCCATTTTATCAGTACACTCCTGATATTGATGGCATAAAAGCGGCGCTTGCTGACAGGCAACATGTGAATTACAACCGGCCTGCATTGGTTAATGCGTTGCGCACGCAATATGAGCACCTGACTCATCATCATAAGGTTGCGGCCAACCTGGATCTGTTATTGCAGCCACACACATTTGTAATAACCACAGCGCATCAGCCGAATATTTTTACAGGTCCGCTCTACTTCATTTATAAAATACTGCATGCCATTCAACTGGCGGACAAACTTTCCCAACAACTACCCGATTACAATTTTGTACCGGTGTATTATATGGGCAGTGAAGATGCCGACCTTGATGAACTCGGCCAGACCTACATAAATGACAAACCGTATGTATGGCAAACCAAACAAACCGGCGCTGTCGGCAGAATGAAGGTTGACAAAGCGTTTTTATCACTGATAGATGGAATAGAATCGCAGATAGCTGTGTTGCCTTACGGAAAGGAACTGACGGAGATCTTCAGGCAGGCTTATAAGCAAGGCTCAACAATACAGGAAGCTACACTGGCGGTTACAAATGCATTGTTTGGAAAGTATGGACTAATAGTGGTGATACCGGACAATCCTGCATTAAAAGCTTTATACAAGCCGGTGATACAAAAAGAACTACAAGAACAATTCTCTTATAAGATAGTCTCAGATACAGCGGAACAATTAGACCAACATTACAAGGTTCAGGCAGGTGGACGCGAGCTCAATCTTTTCTATCTGATAGATGACAAGCGCGAACGGATTGAGAAGATAAATGATACATATGTAGTAAACAATCTTGGACTTCATTTTACAGCGGAAACAATATTAAAAGAACTTGACGAGCACCCTGAAAGATTTAGCCCCAATGTTATTTTAAGAGGCGCGTTACAAGAAACTATTCTGCCGGGCGTTGCATTTATTGGTGGCGGCGGCGAGCTTGCATATTGGCTGGAGTTAAAGAATGTGTTTGCTGCAGTAAATGTCCCCTACCCTGTTCTTGTATTAAGAAATTCTTTCCTTGTCGTAGAAGAAGAATGGGCGGAAAAAACCAAACAACTACAACTGAAACTGGACGATCTTTTCAAGCCAGAGCATGACTTAATGAATATGGTAGTGGCCCTGCATAGTGCCAACACCGTTAGGCTAAACGGCGAGCTTGACAAGATTGATGAATTGTATAAAACGATAACAGAAAGAGCTGCGCTTGTTGATAGCACATTACACGACCATGTAATGGCATTAAAGACCAGGGCGCTTCAACGTTTGGAAGAACTGGAGAAGAAAATGATCCGTGCGGAAAAAAGAAAATTCAGTATGGAACTTGAAAGGATTCGCAAGATAAAAGCTGTTTTATTTCCATCAGACAGCTTACAGGAAAGACGTGAAAACATTGCAGGTCTGTATGGATTGTATGGTGCAGAACTGCTTGATGTACTGTTACAAAACTCATTAACTTTGGAACAGCAGTTTGGTATTCTTGAAATAAAATAATGAAGATTTTATAAATATTTTTGGCAGTACAAACTTTTCTCTTATTTTTGCGCTCCCAACAACGAAAAAGGGAACCCAAAACGGCCTCGTAGCTCAACTGAATAGAGCATCTGACTACGGATCAGAAGGTTTCAGGTTTGAATCCTGACGAGGTCACCAAAAAGGATATCAAATTCCGCTAAAAGCCAGCAAAGTATTGATTTTGCTGGCTTTTTTGTTTTCAGCTATATCAAAATAGTTGAAATAATTTCAAAATTCTGGTGAACAAATCGGTGAACAAAAAAAACCGGACAATTTTGTTCACCAGAATTTCCAAAAGCCTTGTCCAGCAAGCGTTACAAACTTTCATTTTTTAGTGAAAGTTTGATTTTAAGCCAACTTTTTAGGATTGTTTTCACCAGCGAGTTCATGGCATTTTTTAACCAACAAAAAAATACTATGGAACGAAGACACAGTTTTTCAATTACCAGCTTTATCCGAAAACATAGAAAAACTAAAGAAAACGAGTTTCCGGTTTACCTCCGTATTACAGTTGATGGCAAAAGATCAGAGTTTGCCACAAAAATTACAGTTGACCAACAAAAATGGAACGCTGCCAAAGGGAGGGTTAATGGAACGCATGAGACATCCAAACGCTTAAACCTAATGATCGGCAACCTTGAACACAGGGCACAGGATATTTATAATCAGTATTTATTGCATGGTAAGATTGTTACAGCAGAAATAATTAAAAATGAAATTACAGGTTTCGATCATAAACAAAGAATGCTGTTAGCGTCGATTGCGGAGCATGTTCATGACATGAAAACTAGCGAAGGACATGGCTATTCTTCAGGAACAATAAAAAATTGGCAAGTAACAGAAAGGCATTTGAAGGACTTTATAAAAGTCAGTTATAATGCTCCTGACATAACTTTTAAAGAACTAGATCACAGATTCGTCACCGAATTTGAAATATTCGCCAGGCGGGAATGGCAATGTAAGACTAATGCTATTCTCAAGCATATCCAGAGACTAAAAAAGGTTGTAATGATGGCCGTTAACAAAGGATGGATCGATACCGATCCCTTCATTAATTTTCACCGCAAACAAGAAAGAACTCATCGCACATTTCTGACAAAGGAGGAATTGGAAAGAATTGAAAGAAAGGAGTTTCAGTTTGAGCGGCTAGAAAGAGTGAGAGACGTTTTTATTTTTTCTTGTTATACCGGTCTAGCATTCGTAGATATTGAAAAACTAACCCAGGACAATCTTGTAACCGGTATAGACGGCAAAAAATGGATTTATACTTTCAGGCAGAAAACGGACACAAAATCAAATATACCGCTACTTCCGGCTGCTTTAAAAATCATAGAAAAGTACTACACCGCAAATGACAATTATACAAACAAGCTTTTACCGCTAATTACTAACATAAAAACTAATGCCTATTTAAAGGAGATTGCGGATATGTGTGATATAAAAAAGAATCTGACCTTTCATATGGCCCGGCATACATTCGCAACTACAATAACATTGAGCAATGGTGTTCCCATCGAAACCGTCAGCAATATGTTAGGGCACACAAAGATTACTACCACACAGATTTATGCAAAGGTGCTCGAGAATAAGGTGAGCAATGATATGATGGTGTTGGAGCGAGAACTTTCGATAAACAATAAGGACCGAACTCTATCACAAACAATGAATGAAAATAGATGATGCAACGAATTGAACCTGCTTCATTCGTTTTAATTTCCTACTACATTAACCATGGACAAGAAGCCTCCAGGAATCTAACTGTTAATCAGAGGGTCGCTGGTTCAAGTCCAGCTTCGGGAGCAAAGCAAAGCGCTTGTAGTACAAGGGTTTTGCCTTTTTATCAACTCTTATCTTACACTGTAGCTTATTGAATCGTTAATAAAAACGTTAATAAGCGAATGATTTCTCTATCGAACGGCTGCAGCTGCAGCGAATTATCAGTAAATCCTAAGGATTGGAAAACCTGTAAACCTTCAGCGTTAAAAGACACCTGGTACATCCAGTATTATTTTTACGATCCCATTTTCCGCAGTGACTCCAAATATAAGTACGGCCAACTAGTCCTGGTCAACGTAATGAATCGATTTAAAAACGCCTAGCGAAAGACATGATGCTACAGTTCAGCTTATAACAAACGAGCTTAAGTTGCTGAAAGATCAAGGGTATAATCCGATAACCAAGGAAGGATGTTCTGGTTCATTTTGTAACAACTATATTACATAACTACAATACGTTTGAATATAGAATGCTTTGCATTTTGCGGTTCCGCCAATAGGTTTATAACGAGCGATCTTGATGGAATGAAAAGTCAATATTCGCATAGTTGCTTAAAAGATCAATAGAATGTTTTCCATCGTGCTGAACCATTTATTGAAAGCTCATCGCTACTTATTGAAGCTGGCATTATTCATGTTGGAAAAAATATATCTTTCTATTGCTCGATGAACACAAATTACTTCTATAATAATGTTTTTATATGGAAACGACCTACGTAACTAAAGCTAAAATAAAACCTATAATTATTAATAGTGTTCTGTTAATAAGCGTGTTGTTTGTTTTATCAAACAAAGCTTATGCCCAGAATAACGATTCTGTGACCATTGCCAGCCTGGAATCTCAAATACGAATACGAGCTGCGGAAATTGAGAAAAAAATGATTGGCTGGCGCGAAGAC
Organism: Danxiaibacter flavus; assembly: GCF_041060425.1. Taxonomy (NCBI): domain Bacteria; kingdom Pseudomonadati; phylum Bacteroidota; class Chitinophagia; order Chitinophagales; family Chitinophagaceae; genus Danxiaibacter; species Danxiaibacter flavus. The sequence continues at coordinate 430,716 of NZ_JAULBC010000006.1, read as the reverse complement.
ATTCATCAGCATCCGGAATTAGGCGATGCAGAGATGCGCACTTCAAAAATAGTGGCAGACCAATTAAACCACCTCGGCATGGAAGTAACCACCGGTGTTGCACGCACCGGCGTTATCGGCATTTTAAAGGGGGGAAAACCTGGGGCAACAATAGCCCTCAGGGCAGATATGGATGCGCTTCCCGTTAAGGAACCTGAAGGCTTGTCGTTTGCCTCTAAAGCCATGGGCACTATGAGAGGTCAGCAGGTGAATGTTATGCATGCCTGTGGACATGATACACATACCGCCATGCTTATGGCAGCAGCTGAAGTGCTTTCAGGTATGAAACAGGATATTCCGGGAACAATTATGTTTATCTTTCAGCCTGCGGAAGAAGGTTCCAGCATTGTTGATCCGACGACAGGAGACATTTGGGGAGCACAACTGATATTAAAAGAAGGGTGGTTTAAAAAAGTTAAGCCTGAGGCGGTTTTCGCATTGCATGTGATGGTGGGACCTTCCGGAGCTATCTTTTTTAAAAGCGGCGCTACCACGGCCGGCAGCGAAAACTTTACGTTGAAGGTAAGCGGCAGAGGAGGCCACGGTGGTATGCCATGGAGTACAATTGATCCAGTTCCGACTGCCGCATTAATTGTCTCAGGATTGCAAACAACTGTAAGTCGAAAAGCAGACCTTACAAAATCGCCTGCTGTGGTTACGGTAGCCACCTTACAAGCAGGGTCAAACCCTAATGTTATACCTGATTCTGTTTTTATGTCGGGTACGATTCGTTCCTATGATAAAGATTTTCAAAATAAATTAGATTCAGATGTTACATTAACGGCAGAAAAAATCGCAGAAAGTCAGGGCGGCATAGCAAAAATCACGATCACTCCTAATTATCCCGCTACCATTAATGACAGCAAGCTTGCTGATCAGATGTCACCTGTTTTGAAACGAGTCAGTAACAATGTATCTGAATCTCCATTGCAGGGTGCTTCGGAAGACTTTTCTTTTTATGCGAAGGAGATTCCGGGTTTATTCATTTTTTTAGGCATCACACCTAAAGACCAGGATCCCGCAACCGCGGCGCCCAATCATAATCCACATTTTTTTGTAGATGAAACCGCGCTCATAACAGGAATTAGGGCAATGGCGTCAATGACTATAAATTACCTTGTTAGTGCAGCAAACACCAAAAAAAACAAATAGCCAGGACAGGAATAAAATAAACAAATTGCCTACGACCACATTCGCTTGTAAAATTATCCTGATAAAACCCTTACCTAAAAATTAACCTATAAGGTGCAGTAACAGAAAAGCTTATTTGATATGCTCAGTCAGTAAACTACAATCTTTCAGATATTACCGAGCTGCCTTAATTCGTATGATGCGCGGTAGTCAATTTTGATAAAGGCCGATGGCTCACCGGAAGAAAGTTAGTTGTGCAAAAAAATCCGCGATGATGTTTGAAAATCATTAAAAAATTAGCTGATAATTACCCGTCTATTTCTTTCATTAAATCATCCAAGTCAAGTGCTCTTGTAAACATATCTAATGATCCGTCACTCTTTTTGGGCCAAAGTTCCCTAGGCCTGTCCCAATATAATTCTACGCCATTTCCGTCGGGATCGTCCATGTATACTGCCTCCGACACGCCGTGATCGCTGGCACCGGTTAATGGATAGTATGCTTTCCGTAACCTGGCGTAAATTATTGCCAGATCTCTTCTTGTAGGATAAAGAATGGCTGTATGAAACAACCCAACACCGTTTTTTGGTGCTGCTGGATATCCTTTGCTGTACCAGGTATTCAAGCCGATATGATGATGGTAGGATCCTGCAGATATGAATGCCGCCTGGCTACCATACATTGTGGTTACTTCAAAGCCTAATAGGTCTCGGTAAAATTCAAGTGCCCGTTCAAGGTCTGCTACTTTTAAATGAACATGACCAATTCGAGCTTGCGGAGGAATGATGTAATCCTTTTTCATTTTATTTTTTTTGCCTGCTATGTTTTCCGCAACTCCATGCGCCATAACCTGTTCCCAAAAATGACCTCCATAATATCAGCGTCTCAATTCTGAAAACTCTTCCAATAATAGCCGGGTACTTCTTCCCTTCAAACGCTTAACCAAATCACTTACTGATAATTCTTTGCCATAGCTAACGAGCAAATGGATATGATCTTTACTCACCACTCTCTTGATAATCTTGACATCCAGAATGTCACATACTTGTCCAATCAGGCCCCGACAATGTAACTGTACTATCGTGGAATGGTATTTTGTGCTTCAAACCAAATGAACATTCAATTGGCTCACATTATGACTTCCTTTCCTTATTTCTGACATCCTGCAAATTTATGCGAGATTTGCAGAAGTAAGTGTTTTTTCGGCAGCCAAAACTATTGGCGTGTTTCTATGATGGATGAATTATTGTTTCTTTCAAATCGAAAGTATTTTCTACTTTAAGATCATCAGTAAAAAACTTGAATTGGCCTTTGCAGCATGTTAGACAGTTTTGCCGTAAGTTAAAGTTGTAAGTATGCCTTTTTCAAATGATATTCCTATGATTTCGAAATTATAGGATCCTTTGCCATTTTCTTTATTCCTTATGTATTTATAGGCCTGGTTTTATTATTCTCCTGCGCGTTTCGATGTTAAAAGGAATTAACCAATTTACCGGCTGATATAATTGGAGCAGCTGTGCTCAGATGCAATAAATCGCCTTCTATTTTTACTATCCGCGGTTTTGTGGTATATATAGATCTATCGAAAAGACTGCACTGTCGAACGGTTTTGATACTACATCGAAACGGCTTATTCGTGCTTTGGATGAATCGGTCTCGCTAAGACTGGCCAACAGGTGCCTGGAAATCTCAAATGACTTTGCTTGTTGCATTAAATCCTCCTAATTACTTAGTTGTTCAAATTAACTCGCTGAATAAGCCAGCCTCTTCGCTTCACCTTCATTACAAAGGCTTCATTACTACTACAGGCTGGTCTGCCCCTGTGACTTCACCTACGTTCACCTTCTGCATAGTTACCTGCCGGCTTTGTAACCAACTTTTCACGTATCGCTCACGACCAGGGCTCTTAACCAAAGCCGCATACGCTGGTTTGAAACCTCCTCCTGCAAGGTGGTTTCGGCGGGCCTACCGCCATCTTTTACAAAGCACTGCTTAACTGTTATTCACGTAGTCAAGCGTTCTTGGCACTCTAAACCTTAACTGCACCAATTAGCCCTGGAATAGCACCCACTGCGTACATGAGATTGGGTACCTGAATCAAAATAGCTGCACACCCTCGCATTCGCTTCATTGATGCCTGCATTGCCATCCTGCGCGTGGACAAACTCAAGAACACATAGCATAATATTAAAAGCTAACTTGCCAGCAATCTTTTTTAAAGCGCCACTTTTGCTTCTTCTCCATAAAAAGATTTTTGATATGGTTGAATTAAAAATTCCAGATTTCCTCAAGTTCATTATCTGTAGTTGGAGAAAATATTTTTTCAAGAATTTGTTTGCCCAATTAATGAAGATTTAAATCATGGAATAAGATATTCAATATCCGGCTTTTTATCTATATGAGGCCCAGTTTAAGAATAACATAGGTCGATAGCACATGCAGTCGAAGTGCCGGCTAACATTTTTTTTAGCTTGCTTGTAAGTTTTTCGGGATGGAAATCAATCTTCTTAAGTTCATCAAATATAACCGGTCTCGCATGACCTATTGCTTCTAGAAATTTATCGTCCTTCAACAACTGTATCCAGTCCGCATTGCCACAACGTTCACAGCTAAAAGCTGGTGTACGGAATACCAGTGTGTCGAAAAATTGATAGGAATGCATAATGATAAATAAGTGTGTTCAACCTACTTCTGCATTGCATTCCTTTCAAATAATTTACACTAAACCGGCATAGGAGGACGAACTAATATTCCTCACTTGTTGGTATGAAGTTTTCACCTGGAGCGCCAGTTAGCTGTCTCAATTCCGTTTGCTCCTAAGTATGTATGTGACCAGACGCTGAGGAAATTGTATCCATACTGTAGAGAGTAATAGCGACAAACCGGTGGTAGCGATTACAACTTTAAAAAAAGCACTGTCAATCAGCCCCAGGCTATGCGCAAGCGAACAGGCAAGTATTCCGAACTCGCCTGTATGTGCCAGCAATGCACCAGCGTAAAAACTATCCGCCCACTTGAACTGCAACACCCGGAAGATCAGCGCCGACAATAGGCTGTTGCTGATGAGTATAAGGCTTGCCGCAATTAGTGTCAATTCTGGATGTGTCATAATGTAGCTGAGGTCCAGTTGCAGGCCAATAGACATAAAAAAGAAAGCAACAAAAAATACCCTTAATGGCCGCAACGTTTTCTCCAGCCAATGTAATGCCGGTGAACGGCCGATTAAAATGCCCGCGATAAAGCTCCCGATAGAGCTGGTTAGCCCCGCTAATTCAGCTAATGTGCCAAAGCCAAGACACAGCGAAAGCCCGAAAAACACCTGTAAGTCATGATCATTTTGCAGAAACGTTAAACCGGGAATACGGATAATCCGGTCACCGCGTATGGATTTAAGCAAAACAAATATCAGTGCACACGCTATAGCCGCACCTATTAACGGCACAACCTGTACCTGGCTGGAGCTGAGAAAACGTAAGAGGGTTAGCGTAGGCGCGAGCAACACATCCTGCAACAACAACATGTTCAGGATAACTATACCGAAGTTGGTGGCTAGCTGGCCATTTCTTCGCAGGTAGTCGCTGACAATCGCCGTACTGTTGAAGACGAAGAGCATTGATAAGATAATGCAATGTTCATTCGGTAAATGCAGGATACGGCCGATAAGGAATGCAAATCCGATACCGAGCAACGTTTTGGATACCTGCGCAATAAATGGTTTTATCAGCAGGCTGCGCCGGTTGGGGATATGCATCTCCATACCAAGAAAAAACATTAGAAGCAAAAGGCCTACTTCACCAATCGTTTCAATCTGCTGCGTTGTCGGAAGTATGCAATGCAGCACGGGACGAAGAAGCGTACCTGCCGTCAGGTACGCTATAAGGTATGGTTGCCGTAGTTTTTTTAAGAGCACAATCAGTAGTAACACTACCAGGCAGGCCAGGCTGATAGAAAACAAAGTAACATCCATAGGATCTCAAAGTATAATACAGTTATCCGATATTAATAGCTCTGAACGTTTCTTTCGTAATGATTTCAAAATTATCCTTTGCCTCACAAAGGGTGCAGTATCGCGCGGCCAGCACCGTTTCCAGCGGTTGACCGGTATCGACCAGGTGCATGCGTATAGCGGGAGTAGGTTTTTCTGCAATTAATGCGCCTTTTAACTGGCTAAATAGTTCAAGGGCATCTTCCTTACTATCGCTGATCTGGAAGCGCGCCAGCTCTACGTAGCCATCTGTGATGCGGATGTTACATTCGATTTGATATTGTGTTTTCATATCATCTGGCATAAAAAAATTACAAAGTCCGCCCGCAGGCGGACTTTGCACATTAACTAACTTGAATGGTTTTTGGCCCCTTTTGTTTGGCCTCTTCTTTTTTGGGGATAACCAGCCTTAGCAGCCCGTTATCGTAGGTTGCCTTAATGTTTTCGCCGTCCACAACATCTGTAGGGAGCTCAAAGCTTCGGCTAAAAGATTGATAACTGAATTCTCTGCGCGTGTAGCCGTGCTCCTCGCTGTTTTGTTCTTGCTGTTTTGAAGAACTAATGGTTAGGTAGTTGTGGTCCAGGGTAATATTGAAATCTTCTTTGCTCATTCCCGGAGCAGCTACCTCCACTTCAAATTCCTCGTTGGTTTCCTTGACATTTACAGCCGGCACAGTTGTGCGTGTAGCTGAATAATTATTGTTGCCCCAGTTAAAAAACTCACGGCTAAAGAAGTCGTCGAACAAGCTGGGAACGGCAGACTGGTTGTTGCTGTTTCTTTTTACGAGTGACATAGTTAACCTCCATTTAAATTGGTTGAACAATAATTTACCTTTTTGTGGTTGACCCAACCTCAAAAAATCCTATCAAGTCATGGACCATCCTGGAATCTGTGTATTTTTTTCAGTTTTTCTGTCATTTTTTACTGACATTTTTTATGATGTCAGCACAGGCGATAACCGGGATAGTCATCTGCCCTCAATTTGTGGTTCAAACCACCACTTTTTCTTCTTGATAAAAAGACTTTTGATATGATTGAATTAAAAATTCCAGATTTCCCCCGGCTCACTAACTGAAAACGCGGTAGTATGATGACCTTGACATTTCATCTGTGTACGAATTCAATAAATGTTGGCTTTATATAAAGATCAGGTACGCTCCAAGTTTTAAAGGGACTATTTCACCTATAGCCAAAAGCAGCGTTAATCGCCAAACCAGGTTGAAGATTTCCGGTCTTTAGCAATGCAGACAGTCCGTCATCATTGGGCTTTGCCTGTATTTCTCCATTAGACGTGTGTAAAAATTTTTATGTTCATACATTCTTACATTACTAATCCTGGAGCGTGTTCCGCAGAATTACACAATTTTTTAATCTCGCCCTGATTGGATCAGCGCTTATAGTGTATTAAATTGTTTACGAAACATTTATACATCAATACAATCGGGGTTGAATTGTTCAACGCTTAATCCGCGAACATATCGCGCCTGCGGTGTCACTGTGCTATTTTTATTTGATTGAAACATTGTCAATATAATAAACCGCGGCCTTTTCATCGGGCTGGTCTTTTCTGTCTTGCAAAAGGTCTGTATCGCCTAATCCGCGAGGGGCGCCGGTTCTGAAAACCAACCTTTGTAATTTTGTCTTACTGCTTTTCCTGTAAGGAATTTCTACCTGCTTATTTGAACAATAAATTTGTATAGATTTTTTGTTGCTGCCAACAGTTACTTTAAAAGGTTGCCATTTATTTGGTTCATAATTTCCTAAGCTGGCTTCATGTTTACCGGAAACTGCGTTAATGGTTCCATCGGGGACGAACGTTAACGTCAAAAACGGTTTTCCCTCTTCATCCTGAATTTCAACATCCAGCCGTTTGTCGGTTTGCTCCGGTTTTATCTGAAATTCAGCCGTTATAACGTTTGCTGTTGGGAAAAGCCGCATGGCCCGGGCATAATCCGTTGGATCGGCATCACGAAGTTCGAGGCATCGGTTCCCGCTATTCCCCGGCTCATCAACTACCCTTACCGGCGCCCATTTCGGAGAATAAATATTCCAGCCTGCAACAAATACCCCGGGTTTAGTGCTTTGAAAATCGTCCATCGGGCAGGGAGCCGCATTCGTTTTCAACGGCAGTGGTATTCTTGAGAGCCAGATGTCTTCTTTATGAACACTGTAGATCAACCAGGTTGAAGCCTTGTCTGCAAACGTGCTATCGGACGACCATGCCGCCACGCCCCGGACATACTGGAAGCCAAAATCCTTGTATTTACCGGGATAGCGACGTGGGGGATATTCGCCATGTACTACCCTCGTGTCTTTAAAATGAACGCCATCGCTGCCGCTTACAACCACCAGCGGAAATCGTTTTGCCCGTTTTGGGTCGGGGTTATAGTTTAGCAGATACTGACCGTCGCGGGTGCGTTGTCCCCAAACTTTAGCCGATCCGGCGATCAATGTGGGCGGTAGCACGGGTTCGGTCCAGGTTTTGCCGCCATCGCCGGAGGTGGTTACAAAGCCCATCTTTGAGATCCCAACCCATTGGTGGTCCGGCCGTTCGTAAAAACAAAATGCTTTGCCAAATTTCCATCCTTTGAGAGGAGGAGTTTTCTCGTGCCATTCCATTTTTCGGTCGCCAAGTAACATCCCATAATCCTGCTGTTCGAGCAACATGTTGTTGTTGACAGCCTCACGACAAGCTTCAATGAAACCCTGATCGGTCGATTTTTCAAAATAAGGGGGCATTTTATCGGATGGAGTGATTAGCGTGAAAACCTCTCCTAACTTGTGATCGGACTTAATTTCACGAACAAGCAATACTTTTTTTTGGGACTCGCTGACATTGCCAGCACTAACATTGGCCGCGCAGAAAGCCAGCATCCGGTCGTTTTTTGTATGGTAAAAGTAGAACCGGCCAGGCCAGGCCAGGTTGCGTGGAAAGAAGTCTGCCGGCTTGCTCCAGTCAACCCCGTTTTGCGAAGTCGCGTAAACAACTTTCGAGGGAGGAACGTCTTCATCCTTCACAGTCATATTCCAGGCGGCATACATCCTTCCTCTCCATTCGGCCAGGTCCATATGGTGCGCGTAAGTCCAGCCATCCCCATCCGCCAGCTCTGCCGCATCTCGGGTTGTACGGAGCAGTTCAATGTTCTGTACCTCTGGCAGCGGAGGCAGTTCTCCATCCGGCTTCTCAAGGTTTAGCTTTTTTGGTTCATTTCCGGCAACCTGTATCACGGTGTCGGACTGAAAAAAAATTCTGCCATATGCGTTTGCAACGTTTCCTAGAAGCACAAAAGCCAGGGCAAGCATGCGAAGCAGATGAAGTGTATGCGGATTTGTTTTTTTCATGTTGAGCAGCTTTAAAGAAATTCAGCGGTTTAATTTAGAGAAAGGGTAAGTTGTCTTTGAAGGTATTGTTGACAAAAAACAGCAGCCGGGAAACTAGCTGCTGTTTTTGAATGATTTATTGTTTAAGAACCCAAACATCGGTTACCCTGGACTTTTGTCTCCAGTTAATATGCTCTTCTGTAGTTGGCTTATCAAACGTAATTTTCAACTTGCCGTCTTTGATCAAATCTTTGGGAAGAGGAAATTCCTTGAATTGCTCGAATCCTTTTTCATATTTGGTCGGTTTTAAAAGCTGGCCATTGGCGCGCAAAAGGGCCTCTCCAAAACCAGCAACCCGAATCAGGTAATTGGTATTGGGGTCAAGCTCAGTATACTGCAATTCCGGGTTGAATTGGAAAAGCTGTGTTGACAGGCGTTTGCGGCTCCATCCGTCATTATCCCACAAATAATCGATGGCATCGTCTGTTTCAGAAGTGACGTGTTTGGCGTCAGCGCTCGAAATGTTGTCGTAGAAAGAGCCTTCGCCGGGAGTCTCATAGTTGCGGATGACATCAAGGCGGGCTGCTTTTTCCTCCTCGCTCTTTATTTCTTTTATTTTCCTGAATTCATCTTCGAGCCACCAGCGGTTATTCAGCGGGTAGTCGATAAAATCGCGGAAACAAGCTCTTTCATAACCTGCAGCCTGGTACATTTTTACACTGGTTTGCAGTCCGCATGATTTATTCAATGCATCGATGTAAAACAGCGTTTTTGTCTTCAAGTCCTGCGCAGCAGGCTCTTTCTCGGCTAATTGAAGATGAGTTAACGCTTCGTCCACGGCTTTGTCGGCGCCGATTGTTTTTGCTTTGGCCAGAATGTCATTCGATTCCATTTCCAGTTTATGTTCGTATGCCTGGCGTTGCTGGTCGTATGCATCGTAGTATGCACGCATCACCAATTGTTGCCAACGCCAATTAACGCTATCCAGGCGTGGGTTCTCTGCTTCAAGTTTTTTCCAGTGTGCTAATGTTTTCCCGATGGCTGCATTTCCGGCAATCGGCCCAACCCAATTTTGTTCCAAAGCAATAATTCCGTCAGCAGCATCGTTGGCAACTTTCGAAGAGAAGAAGAAATTACAATATTCTTTCACTACGTTTTTAACATCCTGCTTCGTGTCCCATGCCATTTGGCTCCAAATCACTTTGTTGATATCGTCGTGGCAACCGTCAGAATAGGTGCCAAATCCATCGGTGTAGGGAGCATCGTGGTTGTGGATACTTGCATAATAGAGCGGCTGCGGGTTGGTAACTTCGCGGCCTTCGGTCAGGGCAAATGCCTGGTCCCATTTCTTTACAGGGAACTGGCAACGTACGGTGTGGGTTACGTCGGGATAGTTGCGAAGTTTGTACTTCTTGGGCATGCGTTCGCGCTCTTCTTTGATTGGGGGACTACTTGGGCCATTGATGATACCCCTCAGCCAATCCGGATTTTTTTCATTGATGTAGTTGAAGAAATAATCCACTTTGTCTTTATCAAATCCCTGGAGGGAAATCCACATACCGGCATTCGGGTGGTATTTATGCATGATGGTTGTCATCTCTTCCAGGAAAGGCAATACATCGGCCGGGTGGTTGTCGCCAGGATCGCCGCCGGGATAAAACACGTCATCGAAACGCGGGCAAGCTTTAAAGAATGCTTCATATTGATCAAGAATAGCCTGGCGCTGTTTTTTGTCTTTCAAATCGGCTTCAACAGCAGCCCATACCCAATAGTCGAGGTCGTATTTTTCGCAGATTTTGCTAAAAACAACATTCATCGAGTCGCGGGGATATTTCATGAGCGGGTCGGGACGTGTGTCCTGAAAAGGAATGCCTTCAATACCGTTTGCTCCGAAGAGCATCTGCTCGCGAAAATGCTGGTCAAATTGGGCAATGGTCCACGAATCCCACGAGTTAGCCGTTTGGCGATACCCAAACTGATGAGCACGAATGGCATATTCAGGCGAAGAGGAGATGTCGGTCGCGGTAGGAATGCTGATGCTTTTATCGGCCATGTCGGCTATACGGAGAAGTTTCCCGATCCCGTATAAAACCCCGCGGGGGTCGGCACCAATAATCCAAAGCACATCTTTTCCGTTGGCATTGGTATGCACCAAACGGAACCCTTCTTTTTTTGTTTCGGGAAGCGTATCACCCGTACGTTTCAAAACAGTCTCGCCGTATAGCGTCTCATCGTCAGAGAGTGCGCAGGCAATAATGGTTTTGCCGTCCCAGCCTTCAGCGGTTTTTAGCTGAAGATTGGTGCGTTTCCCAATTTCTTCGATCAAAATAGCCCTGGCAGATGCGTTAAGCGGGGCTTTTATTTTGGGCGAAATGAGGATGACTGCATGCGATAAATCAAGCTTTTTGCTAGCATTGTTGCTGCATGATGCGAATCCAAAGATTAGGGCGGCAAGCGCGAAGATTTTAAGAGAAAGTCTCATACTGTTCATTTTTTCATTTATATATGGCGGGGGGACTAGTATTTATTAGTGCTGAGTGACGAGCTTTTCGCACCCATCATTCAATGGCGTTTCTTTAAGATCATCAAGATTTATCAAGTACGATTTACGAAGCCCGCCCGCGCCTAATGCACATTCGGACGGGTACGAAGTACCTAATTTTGGACTTGCTTCGCGTTTGCATGACCTATTAAGAAAATACCATTCACTCATCATTCTTTTATTGTTTTAGCAACCAGACATCCGAAACGTGGGATTGCTGGCTCCAACGGATTTTTGATTCTTCAGGCCGGTCGAATGATACGTGAATTTTGCCATCTCCAACCAGGGCCATTGGAACCACGAACTCTTTGAACCCTCCAATTTCTTTATCATAAACAATCGGGTCCAGGCGTTCGCCGTCAACACGCAGAAGAGCATCGCCACGGCCTGAAACGCGAATCCGGTAACGGCCGTTTGGGTCAAGGTCTTCATAATTCAGTTCTGGATTTTGCTGGTAAAGTTGCGACGATAACCTTTTTCGTGACATCCCGCCGTCCCACCAAGCCACGTCGGTGGCGTCATCCGATATGGTAGTACAGTGAGGGCTGGTTTCAATGTTAGAGATATTGTCGTAAAAACTTCCGTTCCCGGGATTTTCCCAGGTGCGGATAATATTTAACCTCGCCAGCTTTTCTTGTTCCGATCGCATGGTATCAACTTTCTTAAATTCATCTTCGAGCCACCAGCGGTTGTTCAACGGATAATCGAGGAAGGTGAGAATGCAACTTCGCTGGGAGTTGGATGCCTGGTATTTTTTGACATCGCTTTGGTAGCCGCACGACTTGAATAGATCGTCCAGATAGTTTACGATTTTGGCGTGAATATCCTGGCACACTGGTTCAGTATCAGCTTTTTTCAATACGTCCAGCGCTTGTTGCGTGGCTTTTCCGGAACCAATTTCGGGGGCGGTGGCAAGAATTGCATTGGCTTTATTTTCAAGGTCTTGCTCATAGAACTTTCGCCTTCTTTGATATGTATCGTAATAAGAGCGAACCATCAGCGTTTGCCAGCGCCAGTTTCCGGCTAATTGAGGGTTTTCTTTTTCCAGCTTTTTCCAGTGATCAAAGGCTGTTTCAATGCCGCCGTTTTTCTTGACGGGGCCGTTCCAGTTCATTTCCAAAGCCATAATACCATTGGCTGCGCTTTCGGCCAGTTTCGGCCCAAAGAAATAGCGGCAATAGTCTTCCATAATGGTTTGTGGCTCCAGGTTTATGTCCCAGCCGCGCATGCTCCAGGTTACTTTGTTTACATCGTCGTGGCAACCATCTGAATAGGATATAAACCCATCAGAATAAGGGGTATATTTAGCATGGATTGTAGCGTAGTAGTTGGGCATAGGACAGATACCTTCGCGCCCATAGGTGAGCATATAAGCCTGATCCCAGTTTTTGACCGGGTAATCGCAACGGACATTGTGCGTAATGTCCGGATACAGGCGGTGTTTGTATTTGGAAGGAAGCCTGAACCGGGTTTCGGCAATTGGCGGGCTGCTTGGGCCTGACACAACGCCTTTCAGCCAATCGGGATTATTTTGGCGCAAGTAGGCGTAGAAATAGTCAATTTGTTCCTCGCTGAATCCTTGCAGTGAAATCCAGATTCCGGCATTGGGGTGGTATTTGATAAGCCGCTCGTGAAGCTCTTTTAAATAGGGCAATACTTCGCGCGGATGATTATCGCCGGGGTCGCCTCCCGGAAAAAAAACGTCGTCGAGTTTCGGACATTTTTTATAAAAGTCTTCTTTGGTATCCAGATCTTTTGTCCGCGCAACCTGATCTTTCATATCGCAGCCAGCCGGAGTCCACACCCAATAGTCAATGCTATATTTTTGGCAAATTTTGCTAACCTCAATATTCATTTCATCCGGAGCAAGCTGCATGAGTGAATTCCTTTTTTCTTTCTCTGCGGGAATCATTTCAACCGCGTTGGTACCAAAAACAATCAGATCACGGATGTACTGTTCGTATTGGGCAACACTCCAGGCATCGGTGGAATTGTTGGTGGCACGGTACCCCAGTTGGTGACCACGGATGACCTGCAGCGGAGCTGTAGCAATCTCGTCTTTTTTATTGAACAAGATTTTGTTTTTCTCCAGGTTGGCTTTTCGCAAAAAATCGCCGACAGCGAATAATACGCCGCGGTCGTCAGCCCCGATCAGCCACAAAATTTGTTTCCCCGTTTGGCTGTCAACAACAATCCGGTAGCCTTCAGCTTTTGTTTCCGGAAGGTTCTTACCATTACGTTTTGGTACCGATAGCCCGTCTACTCTTTCATCCTGCATAACTGCCAGCGCGATAACCTGATTTTTCCCGGACGATGCAAACCGTTGGGGGCTGATTGAAGTTCTTTTTGCCACTTCTTCCTGCAACATTTTTATGATTGTTTCCCGAACAGGCGATTTGATATTTGCGGAAGCCAGAATCCCGGCATTGCTAAAATCTACGCTTTGGGCATTAATCATCTCCGTAAAAAACAATGTAAGAAGCACAATGAATAATTGGGAATAGAGATGGCAAGTTTTCATTAGTGTATAAATTTTAGTTGCGTTTTGGCTATTGTCATTGTATTGAGGGTGTTTAAAGGCGAGCTCTGCATAGCCATGCGTAACTCACCACCCGTATTTTTTATCTTCCTAATTCCAGGAAAGATCGCACGTTTATAACTGCCACATCTTACCTGTTTATCCATTTGCACATTTACTCATTTGCACATTTACTCATTTGCACATTTACCATTTGCACATTTACTCATTTGCACATCCGCACATTCTCCTATTTGCTCAAACGCCTGCTTCCCATTCCAATACACAGCCCAATCACAACCATGGTCAAGTCAAAAAGCGTTAGTTTCTGTTTGGAACTCATAAATAAAGAATAACCTTAAATATAGGGAAAGAAGAGGAAGATAATTGAAAAATTGACAAGTGAAAATTGAAAATGATGGATTCCTGGCCGTGAAAATTCATTGTGAATTTTCAATTCCCCCTTTTTAATTATCCGTTATTTATGCCGCGGATTTCGCTGGCGAATGCGCCGTTAAAAGGGAAGTCCGGTGTAAATCCGGCGCTATCCCTGTAGCTGTAAGCTTTACGATCAAGATGCAATTCATCCTTGTTCAACATCAGGATCTTCATACCACTATATTTAAACGGGAAGATGTTCATATGTAAGCTAGCCAGAAGACCTGCCAAACACCACACACAATCGCTGGGCTATCGGGTGAAAAGACGGAGATGCAAACTTGTAGCTTTCTTAGTTTCTGCATTTGTCGTATTCCGGCTATTCTCAGCCTTTGTAACATACAAAACTCAATGTTATTGGGCTTGTGCCATCCCCCATGGATGCGAATTTGATAGCGTTACACCTGTCTACATTTTGAGATTGTGTTTTTATCCATATTGTATCCGTGACGGATCAGGTTTTTAATCTTTGGGGGATGTAGAAGATTAAGCATACACCTCTCAGAGCATTTGGCAACCGCGCCATCAGGCATCCGATTCTATTGACAATGAGGAGGAATTTCTCTAGCTTTACCAAACGACTTGAAATTGCTGCAAGCCTATCAACTTACCATTTTATCATTCTTATATAGTCGCCAGAGTTAAAAATCAAGTTAACCGACTTAAGTATAAAATGCAAGTATGAAACTTTTTCTAATCCCTTTTCTTCTACTCCTGCCCTCTTATGTTTTCTCCAATGAAAATAATGGGACCATTCGCGGTACTGTTTCAACTTCAGATGGAATGCCAGCTGCTTTTGTAAGTGTCCGGATAGAAAATTCCGGCAAAGGGGATATTACTGATGATCAGGGAAATTTTGAGATCAAAAAATTAAGCCCCGGGAATTGTATTCTTCGCTTCTCATTACTAGGGTATGTTGATAGTACAATCAATGTACATATAAAACAAAATGAAACAACTTTTATTACCGTACAACTTGATCAAACATATGCGGAACTAAAAAAAATAACGGTTGTTGCAAATCTCGATTCGAAACATGTTGAAATAAAACCTTCGGAATCATTGCGGCTGAATTTGCCACTTAATGAGATACCACAAAACATTGCGGTAGTTACTCATCAAACGATGGCAGATCAGGGCTTGTTATCCACAACAGAAGCAACACGCAATGTCAGCGGCGTTGAAAAAATCAATGGTGGATTAAATGATTATTCATTAATAATTCGTGGAACTGACGCAACCTATAATGTAGTTCGCAATGGCGTCGGCAATTTTTGGTGGAACCAGCAGGAAGACGCAGCTATGTTGGAAAAAATCGAACTCATAAAAGGACCCGCCGGCTTTATGATGAGCGAAGCCGAACCAGGGGGCATTGTGAACATAGTAACTAAACAACCGTCGAAAGAATCCATATCTAATATAAATGTGGGGTTCGGAAGCTACAATATGATTCGGCTTACTGCAGATATTGGTGGCACGTTTTCAAAATCGTCAAAATTTTCATATCGCTTTAATGCAGGCGTTCACCGTCAAAACAGATCATTTCAATTCGGGACAGCATCAAGGTATTTTGTATGTGCTGCCGTAAAATATGACCTTACTAAAAAAATATCTTTTACTGCCGAATACAATTTAATGAAAGCCGAAACAAAGGGAAACAATACCGACCTCCCTTCCATTGATGGCAAAATGCTCATGCTCCCAAGGAATTTTGCAGTAGCAGATGCCAGTACTGACAAGGTAGCACCCAGTGATAATTACTTCCGTATCCATTTTAAACACATCTTCAATGATAACTGGCAGTTGAATGCCCAACTTGCTTATATCGACGGCTCATATATTTTTCATTGGTTACAAACGGATCCATCTTTACAAGTGACAAATGATACATTATATAGGTATGTCAATCATGAGGAATGGCGAAACTTTTCTAAAGTAGCACAGTTTTTTTTTGACGGTAAATTTAAAACAACTGCAAAGATTGAACACAAGCTTTTGTTGGGGATTGATTGTTACAGCGCCGGCACAGATGATCAGATTAAAGATACTTATGGACAAAAAAAGTTCGGATTATACATCCCCAGGCCGCAATATTATCTGCCTGTTGACTCTTTGAGAAATACGCAATTCTCTGACACGTTCTATCAGAAAGTAAGATTCAACAATGTCACCATTTATCTGCAGGATCATATAAAAATTGCAGAAAAATTAGTGATTACCCTGGCCGGCCATTTTACACATGCAACTTTTTATGACACCGGAACTTCCGTTCCCGATTATCAAAAAAACAATATCTATAATGTAGTTACGCCTCGCATGGGATTAACCTGGTTATTTACAAAAGACATTTCAATATATGCAATGTATGATCAGAGTTTCGCGCCGGAGATTGCTCCCGTGTATAATCATACCCCCTTAAGGCCACTTACCGGCAGCGATATAGAAGCTGGAATGAAGGCATATTTTTTTGACAAAAAATTGAATATAAATTTTTCCGTTTTTCAGATCACAAAGAATAACACCTTATCAGCAGATCCGGCCCATCCTGGTTTTAATATTCAAACCGGACAGGTAACAAGCAAAGGAATTGAAGTTGATATAAACGGAAATATTACACATTCGCTAACTATCGCAGGAAACTATGCATACACAGATGCAAGAATTACCAAAGATAGCAGCGGCCTTGTTGGCTTAAGAATTTTCGGCACTCCAGATCACTATGCTAACCTGTGGCTAAAATACATTGTGCTACATCACAAATCAGGAGGCCTGTCATTTGCAATTGGATACCAGCATATGGGTAAACGAAGCGCTGTAGATCCAGGTTGGGCCTCCGGCGATCCTGTCAATTATTTACCTGTTTACAATTTGTTTGATGCAGCATTAAGCTATAGCATTAATAGATTCAACATCTGTTTAAATGTATACAACCTCACCAATACCGACTATGCCGCAATGGGTTATTTTAACTCCGCTATCAAGGAATGGCGATATACGCCGGGTGAACCAATTAATTTCAGGCTGAGTATTGGAATTAATTTAGTACATCTCAAAAAAAGCAAATAACATTTGAGAATTGCCTTCCCACAATTATTTTAATGAGCATTCTTTAAATCCGGTCAGCTGACAACAAACAATTTTCTTGTTTGCATTTTATTTCCTTCATTCAATTGTATAATATAAATCCCTGTAGCTACCGGGCTCCCGTTTTCATCCTTTGCATTCCATAAAAACTGATGTACACCTTGTTGCACACTTTCAGTAAGAAGCGTCCTGACCAACCGTCCTGCTATATCATATATTTTAACGGAACCAGCTTTCGCTTCATCCATTTGAAATCTGATTACTGCGAATTGAGAACTTTCGGCAGAAACGACTTCATCGGCAGATTCGATAAGAAACGGCTGACAATGAGAACAATACCGAACACAATACCCGGATGGTGCGCATGCATAACCGATCGGACATTTACCGTTATGACATTTCTTTTGAGCATTTACAGAATCTGCCAAAGTGAAAAAGGTTATCGCAAGGATAATAAACTGTAACACTTTCTTTAATTGTTGTTTTTTCATTTTATTGGTTTTAGTTATGATTAAAAAATACTTTAGAGCCATCATTTTTTTTCGTTACAACAGAATTGCCAGCCCGAATCTTCAGCAGAAATGTCCCATCAAGCAACGGCGTTTCCTTTTAGTTTTGGCCGCACGGGATATGTTATATGTGAGTCCTGATATTCTTCCAACATAAACTACAGCTCCGCAAAGACCTCTATCAATCATCATTCCTTAAAGCCAGAGCCACCAACACATTTTTACTAACAGCGGTGCCGCAGATTGCCCCTGCTTTAATAGAAGGTAAAAAGTGTATGCCACCATAAAATCGTGAATTTCCGGCTTCAGTTGCAGCTGCTATAAAGCTTGTATAAGAACGGGGAGCAAGCCCGACATTATCGTACGTGTGATCGGTAAATGGCACATTACCCAGGTAATGCGTTAACACTGTCGCTGCAGCGTAAGAGAGCGTTGAGTGAGCTGCAGGATATTCCGGATGTGCAGGCGTTGTTATAAATGAGGTCCAGTCAGGGCTTCCCAAATAAAGCCGAATATAGCTTACGGGGCGAATCCGATTATAGGTGTATTTGGCTTTCCAACAAGAAATAGAAGCATCATTCATAGCTATCGACATTCCTGCATAAATAGCCGCCGATCTTATCAAAGACAGATCAAGTTTTGTAATCATTTGCGATAAGATTGAAGCCCAGTGACCGAAGGCTGTAACATATTTTCCATTTGGCGAATCGTCCCAATGACCGGCCATATCTTTTTGATCAGTTGTAAGATTTTGAGACGCTGCAAAAAGATCGTTTGCCATGTTATAAAAAGGCGATGCGGGTTGTACGCTAAACGGAATAGGTGCAGGTGCAAGCGTATTATCAATACTGCCGGAGATGATGGTTTTGTTGTCTCCCCAATAAGGAGCCGCTGGTACTGCAAATGCAGGCGGTGTTGGTACCCACAAACTGTCGCCTGTGGGTGGAACATAGGGTGGATGAATATTTGCTGAGCCATCTTGCATGGACCAGTTTATAATTGCCTGTGCTAGATTATTTCCAAATTCATTTCCTGCTGTTACCGCAGCCTGACTGTACCTGGCAATATTTACCAGTTGCTCGTTTTCAGCCGCTTCCAGAGAGTCGATGATTGGGAGGTTAATTTTGTTACCGCTGTAAAAAAACCGCATAAGCGATGCATAAGCTGAATTGCCTGCTGCAATCCAGCACAACTGGGTTGTTTGCGGCGCAGGCAGGTTGTTCAGATTTTGAAGCCGGCCGGCAATAGACTGATGTCCGGGCGATCCCGGCACAAGGGACTCATAAAATGCGATGCTTGTGTACGCAAAATGCCTTGAATAGGCAACGTGCGAAAGGCCTGTTGTGTTTTTTATTAATCTAAGATGTACAGCTATCCAATCTGTCAATAACTTGCCAGTGCCTTTTGCATTTTGGGGAAGTGTGAACTGGTCCTGCTTTGTGCATGCAACCATGCAAACAATAAGAGTCGAAATAACTAATCGTTTCATATAAAAGAATTTAGGTGAAAAAGGGCGAAATGAATGTTGATTTAGGGAGTTTCATTTAGGAATATTGTGACCGAACTGAGTTCATAGAATCACCATTGCCTCTAAATCCAACCTCGGGTGTAAGGACTGAATAATCACGTTATGGTGCTATTTTAAAATAAGATATTACTGCGTTATAGTCATTCCAATTGAGTCCCGCGGTGTTGGCCGCCGCTTTTAAGACAGGAGGCACGATTATGCAACGAAACTGATTATTGCAATAACCGTAGGAGACGGAGAACGGCGACAAGAAACGTATTCCTGCTAAAGAATCGTAAACTGTAATATTGGCAACCTGGTCTTTGAAATATGTTCTTCGCACAACTGACACGGTGTGGGTACTAAAAAAATGTAGGTGTGGTAATGAATAAGGCTGAGACAATTCACCAGCTCTCCCGAAAACAAGAACTTTCCCATTTTTTAAAACGTCGGCGGTCAGTGCAAGAGGTGTTCCACTAATGACTTTGTAGATCTTTACTAAAGACGAGCATGGAACGCTGGCTGATAGCCAGCCAGAATAGCTGGCTTTTTCTATGATCCTTTCAGCGACCTGGTCTTTAACTGTTTTTTTCGCAGGATCTACTCCTGTCTTGGTACAGGCATTTGATAGTAAAAAAATATCAATAACAAGTAACACGGTTAAGATGTTTTTCATACGAATAATTTGAGTTGTGAAGAACGTTGGAAAAGTCACCATTCGAAAAAATAGCCGGGTCGTGATGCAAAGTTCTGACGGCATGTCCTTGTTGTCAATCGCAGAAGTTAGGCATTGTGTTACCTGTATGTTACCTTAATCACATATTTATGTGATAACACAGATAGTAGCAATAATTTTATCTTTGCAAAACAACTTCTCAAATTGAACAGACTAATCCCCTGGAAAAACACCCTGCTAAAGGCTGCTTTTTTAAAAGCTGCTGCAGTACTTTTTTGGGGGATTGCTCCTTCGCCGTGCCTGGCTCAACCAGCATTAAATAACATTCGCTTCAATCACTTTAGCCAGGATCACATGTTATCGCAGACAATTTTCACTTCAATCTTACAGGATAAAAAAGGGTACATGTGGTTCGGAGCTTATAACGGACTGATTAAGTTTGATGGATACGCTTTCACTTCATTTCGCTATGACCCTTACAATAAAAACACATTACCGCTTAACGATGTAACTAGTTTGTGTGAGGATAGCAACCGTAGCATTTGGATGACGGGCAATAAAGGCCTTTGCAAGTATAATACACAAACCGAAAAATTCACATTTTATGATCAGAATAAAATAGCCCCAACACCGGCTAACGGTAACTGCCTTGCCGTAGATAAAAATGGAAGAGTCTGGATTGGAACAAATACAGGTGTATACTTTTACGAATCATTTTCAGATAAATTCGTGAACCTTAACTCGCTTATTGGTAATGATAGCTTAATCGGCCAGAACGTAATTTGTTTGATGATCTCCCGGGAGAATATGCTTTGGATAGGGACTTCAAATGGCATTAATATTTTTGACCCTGCCCGCAAAAAGCTCACACGCTTTCTTCCACCGGCCAAAGCACATGAATCACTGGGCCGGGAAGTGATATGCATGCTTCAGGATCATGAAAATAATATATGGATCAGTTTATGGAACAAGGGGCTATTCCGTTACAATGCTCAGACGAAGGTTGCAAAGGTTTTTCGTCATTCCAATGCGAATTTTAATTCCCTTGGCAGCGACGCTGTAAACGCATTAATTGAAGACAGTCGCCATAGAATTTGGGCAGGAACATATACAGGCGGCGTTAGCATATATCGGCACGAGACAGAAGATTTTCAAACCTTTCATGCTGATGGCAGTGATAAATATTCGCTTACTTCCGATGAGGTTAAATACCTGTACGAAGACCGAAGTGGTGTGTTATGGATCGCAACGGCCGGGGGCGGGTTGAATAATTGCTATATCTCCGAAAAAAAGTTTAGCCTGTTTCAAAATTATGATAAGGCATATGCGTCTCATTTTCCCCTTGGTATGTATAAAGATCGGAAAGGCAGAATATTTATGACAACATTCGGTGTAGGTGTGCAGGAATTTAGTGCGGTATCCGAAAGCTTTAAAGGCTATAAAATTGCAATGAGAAACAATGCGATTACAGGCTTTAATTTTTGCTATGGAATGGAATGTGACTCCGACGGAATCTACTGGGTAGTAAGTTTTGATGAAGGACTTTTGATGTTAGATCGTGCAACAGGTAAACTATTACCTGTTCATTCTACATTTAATAACAAGGATACAACGCTTCACAATCAGTGCAACTCCATAGTGGAAGACAACGATAAAAAATTATGGATCGGAACAGAACACGGACTAAAATATTATGATTTGAGAACGAAGCAGTTCCTGAGTTTTGAAAATTTTCATCGCGATACCAATCATTTAAGTACAGATAATATTGCTGGATTGCATTTTGATTCAGATGGTATATTGTGGGTGACGGGAACAAACGGTATTACCATGTTGAATACTACATCGGGAGTAATTAAAATTTTCAGTCACGATGATCAGAACGCAAACTCCATTTGCAATAATATAACGCACTGTTTCTATGATGATGGGCAGGGTATTATCTGGATTGGCACACAAGGAGGTTTAAGCAGATTTGAGAAAAAGACTGAAAGTTTTGTCAGTTTTACCACCAGAGATGGGCTGCCGGATAATTCAATTATAGGCATTGTTGCGGACGATGATTGTAACCTTTGGTTAACTACAAACAGGGGGCTTTGCAGGTTCACACCGTGCATAGGAAGATCACCACAGTCCATCTGCAGGAATTATGATATAAATGATGGCCTGCCCGGGGATGAATTCAATTTTAATGCTTGCGTAAAAGGTGATGATGGCAGGTTGTATTTTGGTTGCAACGTTGGTCTGCTTGCCTTCAGGCCAGGCGAATTAAAAGACAATACTTATATTCCTCCAGTGGTCATTACGGGTATTAATATTTCAAATAGATCATTTGACTCAGGCGATTCAATAAATATTATTACTTCACCGGTTGATGAAATCGATCATCTTAAACTTTCATACCGGCAAAACGACATTTCATTTGTTTTTGCAGCGTTGAGTTATGTGCATCCCGAAAAAAATCGTTTTGCTTATATGCTTGAAGGCTATGATAAGAATTGGATATTTACAGATGCCGCCAAACGTCTTGCCAACTATACCAATCTTGATGCAGGCAGCTATACATTTAAAGTAAAAGCAAGTAACAATGATAATATGTGGAACGAAGTGCCAGCTGTTATCACGTTTACAATTGCTCCGCCCTTTTGGAATACCTGGTGGTTCAAGGCCTTGTTGGTTGCTTTAGTAGTAGTTGCATTGTATGCTGTTTATCGCTACAGAGTACAACAGGTCATTAAACTGCAGACTATAAGAAACAATATAGCGAGCGATTTGCATGATGATATCGGTTCAACACTTAACAGTATATCCGTATTGAGCGAGGTGGCTAAACTGCAGGCCGGAAAATCTTTGCCGGCGCTGGATGAAATTGGCGAGAGTTCGCGAAAAATTGTTGACGCCATGAGTGATATTGTATGGACGATCAATCCGGAAAATGATGATTTTGAGAAAATTGTTTCCAGGATGCGCTCATTTGCATACCAGGTACTTAAAGGTAAAAATATACAGTTTAATTTTTTGATTGAAGGCGACATCAGCGGAATAAGTATGCCCATGGAGGTACGCAAGAATTTTTATCTCATATTCAAAGAAGCTACAACTAATGTGGTTAAGTATTCGCAAGCCTCTCACATTAGGTTTTTGATCTCTAGAAATGAGTCACTTGTTTACATGCTTATCAGGGATAACGGCGTTGGTTTCAACAGGGATAAGCTCGACGCCGGCAATGGTTTAAAAAACATGCAGCGCAGAGCGAAAGAAATTAACGCAATCCTGATAATTGAAACTGCAACAGAAGAAGGTACAAGTATTGAACTGAAATTAAAGATATGATTAAGGTCGCTCTTTTCGAGGATAACAAATATTTACGAAACGGATTGTTTCAGCTGATTGATGGCACAAGCGGTTTCTCATGCGTAGGTGCATTCTCTAACTGTGATAAGCTAGTTGAAAAGCTTAATCAATCCAACCCTCATGTGGTGCTGATGGACATAGAAATGCCCGGCCTGAACGGCATTGAAGGAGTTGCACTGATAAAAGAATATTTTCCTTCAGTTAAGGTATTGATGGATACAATTTTTGATGATGAAGATAAAATCTTCAATGCCATTTGTGCCGGTGCTGATGGATATATTCTAAAAAATACGTCTCCTGCCGGAATACTGGAAGCAATCAGGGAGATTTATGAAGGAGGGAGCGCCATGACACCTTCTGTTGCAAACAAAGTGCTTAAAATACTAAAAGACAAGGAGTCAAGAAAAGTACCAACGAATTTTGATTTAACCCTACGGGAAAAAGAAATTCTAACCTGCCTTGTTGAAGGTCTTAGCTATAAAATGACTGCTGATACATGCGCCGTAAGTATCGATACAGTAAACGCCCATGTGAAAAATATTTACAAAAAACTACAGGTACATTCCAAAAGTGAGGCTGTTGCTAAAGCTATCAAAAACAATTTAATTTAATAGTTTCCGAAGTTCAAATCATTTTCTTTTTCGATGAGCACGCATATATTTTTTTCATAAATACCTTTCCCGCAATGCCTTTGCAATTATCTTGTTTTTTTGGGGGGCAGAAACAGGTAATGTTGTGGTATATCGAAACAAAAAACTTGGACGGGGAAGCGATATACTCACAAGGTGTTGCAACCGGTGCACGCGATTCTAATGATGCTTTCCTGCCATGGGCAAAATAGCTCTGAGGCACCTGTACAACCCGTGTAACCTGCCTGATATTTCGCGGACAAACCGTAGATGCTACCCGGCAATCTTGTGGCAAATTATGAAGAAGCCTGGTGATTATTGATTTTTGCGCTTGTAAATAATGGTGCATACCATTACTGCTATATTTACGAGCGCCGAAAATGAATTGGTTACAACAATTGGATAATCTTTTTTCATAACACCGTAAATCACCCATAGCAGAAGACCTGTAACCAGTATAGCCAGTGTTACAAAAGAAATATCGTCTGCTTTTTTCTCTCTTAACATCTTGAACAACTGGGGCAATAAAGAAACCGATGTGCACACACCGGCCGCAATACCTGTAAGTCCTGTGATTGAGCCTGCTATGTCCATAATCGCGTAGTTGTTTTTAGAGTTAAGATTCGGGAGCTCACAGGTACATATCGTCTTTTTTGAAAACCGGATCATCCGGCCGGATAACCACATATTATCCGGCAGAATTGTCGTGCAGAATATTTTTATATGGGACAGGATAACCATCCTCTTCCACATATTCCTGTAGATCCTGGTTTATACCCTTGTCCGACATGTCATTGGCAATAGTGCATTGATTGTCGCATAACATTTTATCTGGCCTTGCAATTTTATTATCCCTATATGTAGTCTCGTACACTCTATATTTTTTTGATCTCCATAAAATGCCAAGCCAAAGCTTTAGCAGTGAAGCATTTAAACAGATCGCAGCAAACGCCATTCCAACCGGAAAGGCTTTATCTGTTCCTTTTTTTTGGCTGGAACTTTCCTGGTTCTGCAGATATGATAACTAACCAGATCCTTCTTGAAATATTGATGAGCACTAAATCTTCAACAAAACACTGTGTAAAAATTCCACAACCGTAAATGTTTTTCAGAAGTGAGCAGACCTAAAGTTTTTTCACTAAGCATACGATATTCATTTGTTATGGCACTGGCGATATAGCGATTTCACCGCAATTATTTGCTTTCAAAAAAAACTAAAGTTTATTTCTAAGCCGCTGTTCCTTTTGTGAACTACAGCATCCACAAGAAAAAAGCAGAATGCAAACGGATCTTGATAATAAAAGTGCTGTAAAACTGTTCAAGACAATGTGGCTATTAGTGGACGATCGCGACCGCCGTTCGAAATTGAAAGGCATCATTTTTGCCTCGCTCCTATTTTATGAAACACGATGAAGAACTGCAGAATAAACAGATAGCCAGGTTTGCGTTATCTAAAACATTTTCAGACATCCCACCTGATATCGTTGATCAGTTAAAGCGTCACCTTCTTGATTCTATCGGTTCATTATTGCATGCTACGAACAAGCCAAGTATATTAAAACTTGTAAAACAGATACAAACTATGAGTGAGGGTGGCAGATGCAAAGCTCCGTTAGTTAATCAAACCTCATTTGACAGGGCTGCACAATTGTTTACAGCACTTATCAGGTATCCGGATTTTATGGATAATTACATGGGCAAAGAAGCGACATGTCACCCAAGCGATAACCTGGGATCGTTATTAGCTACTTCGCAATTCAGGAGGACCAGCAGCCAGGATTTTCTAACGGCAATGGCAGTCGCTTACGAAGTTGAATGCCGCCTCGTTAATGAGATCCCGGTAATGAAGGAAGGTATCGATCATACGTTGTTTCTGGCTTATTCGATAACAGTGGCCGTTGCACGGCTGATCGGCCTTAATGAACTGCAAACGGCACATGCACTTGGAATGGCCGGTACATCTATCAGTCCTATGGTTACAAGCAGGGCTTCTTACACTTACGAATGGAAAGGTTTTGCATCATCGCTCGAAGCGCTCAATTGTACAGGTATTGCATTTCTTGCAGCGCAAAACCTCACTGGTCCTATCGCTCTGTTTGAAGAGCCAAAAGGCTTTAAAGATGTGTTTGATATGAAGCTGGATTTTGACTGGTGCACTGAATCATTTGAACTGCTTAGAAAATGCGTATTAAAAGAATACAATGCCGAAGTGCACGCACAATCAACAATTGAAGCTGTTTTGGAACTGCGAAAAAACAACAGGATTGATGTTGATCAAATCGAACGTATCGACATAACAACTTTTCTTACGGCCTATCATATAATAGGATCCGGCGCATATGGCGACAGAAAGAAAGTGGCAACCAAAGAACAAGCAGACCACAGCCTTTTTTACCTGGTGGCAGTAGCGATACTGGACGAGGACGTATGGCCGGAACAGTTGGAACCGGAAAGGATTGAAAGGAAAGATGTGCAAGACCTGCTGCAAAAGGTGCATGTGCAAACCAAATTTCCGCTGCACAAGCCACTATTATTGGCAGGCATGCTTGATCCGTTTACAGAGGCTTACCCGGAGGAAATGAAAACAAAGGTTGAAATTACTTTTAAAGAAGACGAAAAGATATCTGCCGAAAAAAATGATTATCATGGCTTCCATACAAGACCTTTTACATGGAATGATACCATTGAAAAATTTAAAAGACTGAGTAATGGTATCATTGATACGGATCACCAGGCGCGGATAATCGATGTCGTAAAAAACTTTGACCAGAGGGAAGTCGATGATTTGTTAGCCGTTATCTGCATATAAACGATAACCTGCCACAAATACGTTTGCTGTTCTCTCCAGATTTTTGATGAAATTAGTTTTTTGAATATGGCTTTCCTCCTCATCAAAATAAAAACCGCACTGGGTGACCGTACTATCTCTAACCAGCTTTTTTTCCTGACGAAAAATGTTGAATATGCTGCAAAAATCACCGTGGGCCATTGGAGCCATTACTTCGTTTAAAGATAAAGATCGAAACGTACGCTATACAAAGAGCTACGAGGGCTATAAGTTTGAGCTTATAAATACATTTGACAGTGTTTGGATAATGTTTCATCCAACCAAAACAGTACTTATAGGATTCAGACTTGTCTACGCCGCCGGTGGAAGCCTGGAAATTAACAGCCTAACGGAACACGCTAACGAAATTATATGCTCTGCCAGGTGCGCAACAGGCGTGTTTTCAAGCCGTGTAAAATGGAGCCGCAGTGCGGAGGGCGAACCGCTATTGCGTTACACTACTACATTAAAACCCGCGGAGGATGTGAGTATACCTTTCTGGCCACGCGACGTTTACATTGCGGGAACAGGTAAACTCAATGAAGTGAACGGAAAGGTACATGTAAGCCAGGAAGGCACGCGTTCCGGTCAGCTTTATTTCCGCATGACAAAACCGAACGCAGGGTCCATATTGTACCTGCAAAATCTTACAGCATTAAATGACTATTGCGAACAAACCAAAACATCATGCGCAAATGTTGTAGGCGGCAACTGGCCGGAACTCGGTTTGTCACTGCCGCCGACTACGGAACATCCAATCCTGGCCGGTAAAGAAATAACGATTTCGGATGCCATCGTGGTCTTTAGTAAAGACGCATCCCAGGAAGAAAGTGCAATGTCAAGGCAATTTCTGAATATGCTTGCCGACGCTTATTTGAGCCTGCCACTGCCAGCAACAAAATATCACGACTGGCCAAAAATACTTTCGTTGGGCCTTAGAGATCTGATCGACAGTCATGCCTGTTGGTCATACGTAAATGGCCATGCGTATTTTAATGCTTACACATGCGACTTTGTAACGCCTCCGGAAATAATGGTTCAACTGGCTATAATTTTACCCCTGGTGGATTACGAGGAATGGAACAATTCTAAAATTGAAACCGTTGATGAAATAACCGAAACACTGCCTGCATTTTATGATAAAGATTTAAAAACAATTATGCGATGGCTACCCGCGGCAGAAGATAAGCTTGATGGCAAGGAAGAACAATTACAGCCCAAGGTAATGGATTCGTGGTACCTCCACCATCCTTTGCTAAACCTTTCACGATTGGCACTCAAAGGCGTTGCTGTTGCAAAAAGGCTTTTTCTGGATTCGTTACCATATGCTATCAAAGTTGCGCATCACTTTAAATATGAGTGGCCGGTCTTCTACCAGATGGAAACGCTGGATGTGATTAAAGAAGAAACTGAGCCTGGCAAAGGCGGAGAAAAAGACGTGGCGGGTATATATGCTCACGTAATGCTACAGGCATTTGAGCTGACTGGATCCCGTAAATACCTGGCTGAGGCTGAAAAAGCCGCACAGACGTTAAAAGGGAAAGGATTTAGCCTGCTTTATCAGGCCAACAATACGGCCTTTTCGGCGGGTGCATTAGTCCGGCTTTATAAACTTACAGGAAAGAAGGTTTACCTGGATTTATGTTATTTATGTCTTGCAAATATTTTCAAAAACGTTCGGCTATGGAATTGCAGTTATGGATATGGAAGGCATTACCCCTCTTTTTTTGCATTGTTTCCGTTGAGCAATGCACCTTACACCGCGGTTTATGAAGAACAGGAGGTGTTTTGCGCGTTTCACGACTTTCTAAACGAGACTAACGGAATGAATATATTACCATCAGCAACATTGCTCATTACTGAATATATCCGTTTTCTTGTGTACCGGGCAGCCTATTACTATCCGCCGATGCTTCCTAAAGATATGCTTGCCGAAAAACCTAAAACCGGCGAAATTGATCCTAAGCTTTGGATCGCCCTTGAGGATATGCATGATGGCTGGGAAAAATGTGGCAGTGTTGGACAGGAAGTTTATGGTGCAGGCAATGCATTTGGAATTTTGCCGCGCCACTATGTGAAGGTACCGGATGAGCAATTCATGATCTATGCCGATTATCCGGTGCTGGATATTAAAAAGAGCAGGAATAAAATATCCTTTACTGTAATTGGCGATAAAAAGATGCAATGCAATCTCGCAATCGTTTCTGCAGGAACAAAACCTCCGCCGGTTAAAGTTACTGCACAAAATACAGCATTGAAAAATGGCCGGCGAAAAGGAGGTTCTCAGTTTTACACTATTAACGGAATGTCGCAAATTGTTGTATCATGGAAATCTTCTGTAAGAAAAAAAGCGAAGTGAAATGATAATCTTTTTGGGGGAATCATTAAAAGTATCAACAGCTACAAAACCCTTACTCAAGAGTCTATAATGCTTCGGAGTCAAAGCTTGCACTACTGCGCAGAGCCTTTCGCCTGGAAGAAAAATAGAATCTTCCTGTAACTGTAGATTACATATTTACAGGAAGACCCATGCTCGCACTTTTCACCTCTCCCCTCCTAGTCAACATCTTTTGAATCCACTTTCAAACCAAGAGCCTTTAAACCCTTTTGATGCGCGCCGAAGAAGGCTTTTGGAAAGGGCTTGTCACCATGTATGGTAGACCATACATACTCACTGAACAACAAGGCATCTTCATCTATAAGATCCGGCCTGGAGAAATCCATTCTCTGGGTAAGCGGGGCCAGCCTGGCAGTGGTTTTACTTTTAATTGCATTCTTAGGCGGATTCATCTCGTTGATGGGAATGGTTGGTGCCAGGCAATTATAGGCTGTATAATCGGGGTTCTGTTGAAAGCAATCGGTCATTAATGGTGCTGCGGCTACCAACTGGTTCATGGGCTGTACGCCGAAGATCTGGCAAATCGTATGCAGCACCGATGACTGATTGTAAAACTTACTGATGACAACATCGCGTTTTACGTACGGGCCTGCTACCATACATATTGAACGATGTCCGTCAACATGATCCGTGCCGCTTTGCGGATCATCTTCATTGATGAATATGGCCATATCCTTCCAAAAGGAACTTTTCGAAAGCGCTTCCACCACCCTGCCTGTTGCCCAATCATTATCTGATACATAAGCACGAGGAGTAGGCGAGCTTTCATTATAGCCCGAGGTATGATCATTGGGTAAATAAATGATGATGAATTCTGGCAGGCTGCCCGCTTTTTCGTATTCACTTAGTGCATTAATAAATGCATCGGCCCTGACCTGATCCGTAATATCCATGTTCCAGCCGGGATAACGCAGGTCACTGTACTTTTCCAGGCTTTTCATTGCATACACGCAATTGTAGCGGGCGGAATCGTTCTTATTTTTCCATGAATTATATACGTCGGTCCAGGTCTTTCCCTTTGTTATTTCAGCCAGATCTGTTTCTCCAAAATTTCTGAACGAGATGCCCTTGCGCAACATGTGATTCCAGATAAAACCACAACCGGCATAAGCCAGTGGATCCGTACCAAAATCATAAGCACAATGCCCCATTGAAAAATCTTTTTCATGATAGGGTGTTGTGATACCCTGGATCGCCCACTGATGGCCATCACTTGAGTTGACACCATTACAGTAATAATTGTCGAGCAGGACAAATTGTTTTGCAAGTTCATGCGTGTTGGGCGTGGTTGCTTTCCCAAATTCAACCAGGGTTGGATCACAGTTACCTTTTCCAAAATCACCAAGCACCTGGTCAAATTTTTTATTCTCCTTAATGATGTATACTACATGTTTGATTAATGACGGTTCTCCCGGGTTGACGGGAACAGGTTTAGGTGCAGCATTTGAGTTTGTCACGGCCGACGCCCTTAGCAATTCTATAAAATGAAATCCTTTCCTGGCCTCTGCCGTATACTGCTCAGCTTCCACCTTATTGCCCGGAAGTGAAACTTTTTGTAGCTCACCCTTCAAAGCAGTTACGTTTCCAATAAATAAATCATTTCCTGAAATGCTTATGGCTCCGGGGAAGCCTCCGGCTGCGATAAAACCATAAGGACCTTTCTGCGGGTTCTTCGGATCAATAAGTGCAATTGAATTATTGCCTGCGTTGGCAGCAAGCAATATCTTTCCTTCATTGCCAAACGCCAGCGCTGTAGTAAGGCTACCATAAGGAAGAGAAGGGTCCGGCTTCGTACTGATTGTTTGGTTGATTTTAAAGGTCTTTGCGTCTATCACACTGATACCGTCACCGCTTTCGTCTGTCACATAAAGTAATTTACCGTCGGGGGATAAAATCATCGATTCCGGCTGAATGCGCGTGATAACCTCGGCAATCTTTTTTCCTGACTGAATATCAATAACAGTAACTGAGCCACGCAAGGCCACTGAACGGTCATCTACAGCAACATCTGTCCCGGCTGACTTTTCTGTAACATCTCCCTTTTCAGGATGCGGGCCGCCAAAATTGCTTACAAATGCGCGTTTTTTATCCTTACTGAGGACTATTGCATAAGGGCAAACACCTACCGGGATCGTCTTTAACAACTTACCTTTTAAAAGATCAACGACAGCTATTTTATTGGTGATAGCAAGGGCCACCAAAGCAATGCCGTTATCGCACAATCCGATTCCCAAAGGGTTGGTTTTTTTATTGTTTTCAGAGAGATCAATTTTCTTTGTAAGTGTAAATTTCCCGGAGCTGCTAACATTACCCACATATAAATCCTTTTGCAGCCCGCTAAAATAAATAGTTGAATCGTTTTTGTCCACAGTAAGGCCATTCATTGAGCCAGCCTCTTTATCAGGATATTCAAAAGAATTTAATGTCTTAAAATCTTTTGCGTCGATAAAATAAAGCCGCCTGTTGGTTTTGGCAATAAGTAAATTGTGTTGATGTGCGAATTCAAGGTTCAATACCCGTGTTCCTTTTGCCAAACTAAGGCTTTGACCAGCCGGATTCAACAACTGACCATTCGCTAATAGTTTGTCGCCCGACAAAAAATGATTCCACGATGTATCTACAGGTTTTCTTATATCCGGTCTTGGCTCCGGAACGTCTGATATTACCTGTGCCTTTATGTTTTGAGTAGCCAATAAAAGGCATGCAAATAAAAAATACTGTCGTTTCTTCATATAGTTTGAGTAGATGTTTATCAGATAATGCACGAGTGTAATTGGGCAAAAGGCAAATATGCATTAAAAATATTACGGCGGCCTTCTTTCCAAAATGAACATATTTTTAATAAATCCATTTCTTCATGTTCGCAATACCTGTTTTATAATGGTTGCTATAAAAATACATGATTGTGTTAGCTGCGACCGCAATTTTACTTCATGAAAAAAATCACCGTTTTGTGAGCAGTGTAAATTGAGAGAAAAGTCTTAATTAAACGGCTTTGAATTAACGATAAACGTAGTTACTTGAATTATCCAGGTGTGCGGGTTGGAATGTACTAATAATTGTTAGCAGTTGCTTAAAAGAAAGTGTCGGCTTATTCGGCAGTCTATTTTTAAAAAAAATGGCCTTCTGTAGAAACAGACGACCTCTAACGATTGCTTGCCATATGAAAAAAAGTTCGAAATAATGTTGGTTATTTGAAAGTTCACTCTATCTTTAACAACCTTTAACGATTTGCCTTCGACGATTGCTTGCTTTTGAAAATCTTCACTTGAACTTTCAGGAACAAATTTAATTCAACAATTGTGCCTATAAAACACAACTTCAGTTCATTTTTATCATCGCTAACCACCCCTTTCCTCCTGAAACCATTAATAATATTAGGTTTGAGTCAATTTCCACTATGATGTCCAACAGAAATTATTGATATTAATTTCCGCCCAATAAGTTTAAAATACCAGCCGGGCAGGCAAAAGTCAACCACAAAAATGTGTTTTACTTCGGAAAGCTAACAAGTAATAGGAAAGGTATTCTTAATTGTCAATGAACAATCCGTTTCCTTTAGAAACACTAAGATTTATCAAGTACGATTTACGAAGTACGAAGTACCTGATTCAGGCTTGCTTCGTTTTTTGTAACCACTTAAGGAAACGACATTGAATGTACAATGGCTATAAAAAAAAATGGCCTTCTGTAGAAACAGACGACCTCTAACGATTGCTTGCCATATGAAAAAAAGTTCGAAATAATGTTGGTTGTTTGAAAGTTCCGCTTATCTTTATCAGACCTTTAACGATCTGCCTTCAACGATTGCTTGCTTTTGAAAATCTCTATCTGAACTTTCTGATACAAATTTAGCTCAATGAATATTCTCTTCATTTACAACTTATCTTCAGTTTTATCATCGCTAAGCAGTACTCATTCTTGAAAACAATTGATATTATTGGGTTTGACGAAATTCCCATCATGATGTCCAAAGCAATAATCCACTGTAAAATCTTAGCTTATTTTGTTGAATTGTAGTGCGGAAATGAAAAATTATCTGATTCAGCAAGTCATAGCTCCAGGAAACGTACAATAACACCAAGACAAACCACACACCACTTTAAATAAAAAAGGCCTTCTGTAGAAACAGACGACCTCTAACGATTGCTTGCCATATGAAAAAAGTTCGAAATAATGTTGATATGTAGAAAGTTCCGCTTACCTTTATCCACACCTTTAACGAATTGCCTTCGACGATTGCTTGCTTTTGAAAATTTCCCTGAACTTTCTGAATTGAAATTACTCAACAAAATCCTCTCATCATACATAATTTTTCTTCGTTTTTATTATAGCTAAGCGCATTTGAGAAAAGCTAAACGCTTGCTACTGTTGCGTTTCCGCGTTTTTCACCCATGATACCCAAAGCTATTTTGACACGAAATTCCGTACCATTTTTCTATAAAGCGGACAATTGTACTATAATTCAGAAGAAACAAATGCCTATCCAATTATGCTTCCGACTTTTTTAATGAACCTATTTAAGTTCTATTGATGAGCAGTGATCATCTCTATTGAAAAAAAGAAACACGCCTAAGAACAAAGCAACATGCTATAAACAAGATTTTACAACCCTTGTTTAGGATTTTAAATAACAAGCCGCCAGTAGCTTGATGATACTGGCGGCTATTCTTTTCTAAACCCAGGTGATACGAAAGTCGCTCTTTATTTTTTATCCGGCATATCAATTACATTGATCTCGTAAATTGAAGGAGGCGCTGTTGCCTTTTTCACATTGAACCGTAACCTGCTTGTGCGATAACGTTTAGGTAAACGGATCACTTTACAATCACCCATAGGTTCAGCTCCAAGATAAATTGTTTTCCAACTTCCTTCAAGCATGATATCAACACTGTACTCCTGTATTCTCGGAATGCGTATCTGCGAAAAACCATCCGGTAATTCTTTTGTATCCTGGTATTCAAAAATGCTAATCTTGTTGAAAGCCTTTGATGAATCAAGTTCTATATCGAGACTTGCGAGGGTATCCACGGAGATCCAACGGCTATCCAGGCTACCGTCTGTAACCAGGTTACCTTCATGGCGCTTGCCTTTTTCCTCAAACACACTTGTGGCTACAACAGGTTTAAGAGAAGAAATAAATTCACCGTTTTGCGGCAAAGGTTTGTTTGGAGCGAGCCCCAGCCTTTTGCCTAGTTCTATGGCTGTTAATGCTTCATATTCTCTTATCCTTCCAGTCTGATCCGGAGGGACATTCAACACAAGTGAATTATTGTTGTAAGTGCACCAATAAAAAAGCTCCTCCAATTCATCCAGGTCTCGTGTTGGCAGCTGCACACTTTTCTGAAACCAGTTCCAGCGCTTGCTTATACAAAGCGTATGCTCAAACGGCATATAATAGGATTTGCCATCGTGCAGGTATTGCTTTTTATCAAAACGGGTAATCATTTTCGGATCCCACAATCTGAAATCAGCAGGAAAATACTGAAAGAAATATTTGTTGTCTTCCGTCATCAGGGAAGGCTGCGTATAATTGCGTTTACCTTCTGTAGTTTCAATAGTGTGGTTAACACTTACCGCGCAAGCCGGATTATATTTTTTAACCAGCTTATATATTTGATCTATGCCCCAATCCTTCGGCTTGCGATCCCAGCCACCGTCGAGCCATAATTCACAGATCTCTCCATAATTACTGAACAGCTCTGTTAACTGATTCAGCATGTAGTTGATGTAAACCTGCGGATCGTTATTCCTGTAAGATGGTTCATGTCTGTCCCACAACGAATAATAAATGGCGAACCTGATCCCGTATTTTTTACAGGCGTCAGACACAGCCTTTACAATGTCTGTTTTTACAGGAGCGGATCCTACATCATAAGTAGTGTATTTGCTATCCCACAAGCAGAAACCGTCGTGATGCTTGGTTATGAGCAACACATACCTGAAGCCTGCTTCCTTTGCGGTTCGTACCCACTGTTCCGGATCCAGGTGCGTAGGATTGAATTTTTCAACGGGTATAGTGCCATCAGACCATTCAACATCAGCAAAAGTATTCAAACCAAAATGCATGAACATACCATAACCACGTTTGATCATTGCCTGCTGTGCCAGGTTAGGTTTGTTTGATGGCAGCTGTAGTTGGCCAAAGCACCGGCCTAATATCGCGGCAAAAAAAATCGGTAGTAAATAAAATTTTTTCAATCTCATTTTTCTTGATTCGATTCTGAATTATATAATCATGACTTGCTAAAGATCCGGTTGGCAATGCAAAACATCAAATTAATCATCGAAAATGACGGATTTGTATGTAAGCTTACTGTCTGTGGACCTCTGTGTCTGCTCTGTGCTGCTCTGTGTAACTAATTGTTGACAATACTTAATAAAAGTTATTATTACACGAAGAAATACAGGGGAAGACGCAGAGTTACACAGAGCTTTTGCGATAAAGATCTGTCATATCATTTTTGGACTGTGTATCGCATATAATCCAGTCTACACTGTATTTAAAACCATCTGGCTACTTCAGAAAAAACACTTCTTCCGCCCTGCTCCAGGTTTCATTTTTTGCAGCTGCATCGGGCAACGGAATTTGTGCCGGCGCCGTTTCTTTCCACCAGCGTTGCGTGGTGCTGTCTGCTGCCATCAGCTGCATATCCTTAGCAAAATCATTTCCTGTGTATTCAAAATAACTGAACAAATAATACTTGTTTTCAATTTCTTTGAGATAGATGGAATAGTTCTGAATATGACACGCTTTTATTTTTTTGGCAACACCCGGCCAAATTGATGCATGCAACTGTTTGTAATAATCAATCTTGTCAGCCTTTATACCGGTGACCATGCCAAAGCGTTGTATGCTTTTCAATGTATCTGCAGGCATGCCGCCTGCTTGTCCTGATTGCTTTACACCCTGTTGGTCACACGCAGAAAACAGCAGAACCGGTAAAATCAAGAAACAAAACTTTCTTATATTGAACATATATGCGTTTTAATGAAATACTAATGTATAACCGGTAGCGCTTCTGCATTACCGTTTAGTTCCAACACTACAACATATTCTTGCTTTCCGGCCAAAGCAGTTGGCAACAACACACGAAAACTATCCCGGTCATTTTCAACCGTAATCTTTTCACCGTTTAAAACATGTGCATTTTTAACCTGTTTACCCGGAAGATTTTTTAAAGTGATTGAAGCAGTATCTGTTTTAATTACATGCAGATAAATATTGTTGCCTTTGCGGGTCGTTGCATAGTTTGCAGTCGGCTCATATGGCCCGCCTGACGTATTATAAATGGCTTCACCGTTTGTTTTAAGCCAGTCGCCGATTTCGCGCAACCTTGTAGCCTGGCGCGCTTCTATACGTCCGTCAGGCATAGGACCAACATTCAAAAGCAAGTTGCCATTCCCACCTGCGGTTTGAGAAATGATCGCAAGACATTCTCTGAGCGATTTCATTTTATCATTCGGCTTCCATGACCATTGGTTGCAAATAGTAAAACAGCTTTCCCACGGCATATTCATGTTAAGCTTACCTACAACCTGTTCTGGTGTATCATAATCACCAACCATTTTGCTTTCGTCTATTTTGGCATTATCTATACCTGCCATTTCTTTACCCAGCCTGTTATTTGTAATAACATCAGGTTTTAACTGTTTAAGATATGCATACATATCTCTCCCCATTTCTTCGGTCCACGGCTTTTCCCATGCCCCATCAAACCAAAGCATATAGGGATCGTATTTCGTGATCAATTCCTTCAACTGGTTTTTCATAAACACGATATACTTGTTCATATCCGACTTAGGATCAGGATCCTGACCCGATGGGCTATGATTCGGGTAGTCCGGGTGATGCCAGTCTAGTACTGAATAATAAATACAAAATTTAATTCCCTGCTTTTTACATGCTGCCGCCAACGCTCCGACAATATCTTTTTTATAAGGAGAATGCATGATGTTGAAATCGGTGTAAGCGGTGGGCCACAAACAAAATCCATCATGATGCCTTGCAGTAATGGTCAGGTATTTCATACCAGCTTGCTTAGCAATGCTAACCATATCATCAGCATTAAATAGCACGGGATCAAATTCTTTATACAAACTATCATACTCATCAACCGGTACATCTTTACCGCGCGACCAACCTATTTCCGTGCCACGCAGGCTTACAGGTCCCCAATGAATAAACATACCAAAGCGTTTATTCATAAAATCCTTTACAACCGCTTTACTTGTCTTATTCTGCGAATAAGCAGTCATACTTAAAACAATCAAAAACGAAAGCCAGGTAATTCTTTTATTCATCATTAAAGTTTTTGTCTATAGTTAATATTCTTCGATACAACTGGTGAATAGTGAATGGTCAATGGTGAAGGGCACAAACTGGCTGAGTAAATGTATGCTGCTCCAGTTATTACTATCCCCCGGTCGTAACTTCTTATGCGCCCCTATGTGCCTTCAATGCAACTAGTGAATGGTCAATGGTGAAGGGCACAAACTGGTTGATTAAATGTCTGCCGCTCCAGTTATTACTATCCTCCGGTCGTAACTTCTTATGCGCCCCTATGTGCCTTCAATGCAACTAGTGAATAGTGAATGGTCAATGGTGAAGGGCACAAACTGGCTGAGTAAATATATACTGCTCTAGCCATTATTGACCTCCGGCGTAACTTCTTATACGCCCCTATGCGCCTTATATGGTTCAAAAAACTTCGCTTCGGTCAGCTTTAAGCTTTAGGCTTTAGGCTTTAAGCTTTACTCATTCACTTCTTACCTGAACACCGTATATAAAACAGCCATTGTAAGCAGTAACAATAATGACAGCGTTTTGTAATTCCCAAGGCCAGACCATCCTTTACTTTGCAACGGTTCACTTAACGATTTCCAAAACAGTTCCCTGCTTTGAGCTGTATGTTGCACGGGATATACATAAGAAAACACTACCTGTATAAGCACGCATGCGCAAAACAGGTAAAAAGCCATCATCATAAATGGAATACCGGCAAGAAAACTATCCGGATAGAGCTTCGTTGCAGCATAAACAGCAGCGCCAAGGAATGAACCGATCCACAATGTCAGTTGAGCAGACACGGCGGAGGCTTTTCCCCAAAAAACACCGAGGATAAAAACACAGGTGATCGGAGGAGCTATATGCGCAATCACATCATTAATGCCTTCAAACAAACTCTGGTATTGATTTAGCAGGGGCAACAAGCCAATGGAAACAATCAACGCAAGCGCAGCAGACAACCGGCCCACCTGAACCAACTTTTTATCAGATGTAGCAGGCTTAAATCTTTTATACAGATCAAAACTGGATAATGTAGCGATAGAATTCAAGGCGCCTGCAATCTGGCTCATAAGGCCGGACAGCAAGGCTGCCACCAATACGCCTATTAATCCATTTGGTACCAATTGCGTTATCATCAATGTGTAAATACCTTTTGTATTCAGCGCAAGCTGGCCATTTTGATCAACGTGCTGCAACGCACTTAAATCCAGCTTTTGCGAATGATACAACACATATGCAAACAGCCCGGGCATTACAAAAATAAATACAGGCAGTATTTTAATAAATCCGCAAAATAACGCACCCGCCCTTGCGTTGTTTTCATCCTTAGCACCAAGGGCGCGTTGGACAATTGTTTGATCGGCACACCAATACCAAATCCCCAATACCGGATAACCGAAAAATACTGCCATCCACGACATGCCGCTTTTATCACCTAACGGACGCATCATACTCACCTTTTCAAGCGCGTTTTGGCTGCCCAGTATTTCAGTAACATGATGCCATCCGCCAACCTTGTTCCAGGAAAAAAAAGTTATGATAATGGCGCCTGTTATAAGTACAATACTTTGAATGGATTCGGTTATTACCACCGCTTTCAGTCCGCCAATAATAGTATATAAACCAGTTAACGCTGCAATAACAATAATGCTGACATACATATTAATTCCAAACAATGTTTCCAACACAATGCCTCCCGCCAAAAAGGAAAAAGCAATATGAATGATTATCGCAGAGATGATCGAAATAAATGCGAGCCAGTCGCGGCATGCCTTGTTGTATCTTTTCTCCAGAAAATCAGGAAGTGTAGACACGCCTGAACGTATGTAAAACGGAACAAAGAAAAGCGCCAGCAGTATAAGTGTGAATGCGGCCATCCATTCAAAGTTTCCGTTCAGCAAACCTGAATCAAAGCCGCTCTGTGCAAGGCTTACCAGGTGCAAACAGGAAATATTTGTCGC
Organism: Danxiaibacter flavus; assembly: GCF_041060425.1. NCBI lineage: Bacteria > Pseudomonadati > Bacteroidota > Chitinophagia > Chitinophagales > Chitinophagaceae > Danxiaibacter > Danxiaibacter flavus. The sequence goes on along the minus strand of NZ_JAULBC010000006.1, from coordinate 391,506 downwards.
AAACAATGCCAGGCCGATCATTGGCCAGTGCAGTGTTTTTCCCGCTAAAAAATACTCGCCGGAAGTTGTTGTTCCGTTCTTCTTTTTACGTGTGCCCGTCCATAGACCAATCGTAACAATGGCCAGTATGTAACACACAGCAATAATTATATCTATTGTACCAATCATCAGGTTATTTTAAATCGCAACTACTTCCCGCTTCCTGCGGCGTAACATACACGCCGTTCTCAATTTTCACGGGATGAACAAAATGTTTACGCAAATGAGGAATATGTTCCAGGAACAAAGCTTCATGACCTACCGAGATATGATTAAACAGAACGAGGTGCTGATGCAATTGCCCCATATCGCCCACATGAGGGACAACCGGGATTCCGAATTTCTTACACAACAAACTCACAAGAATAAACTCACTAACCCCTCCTACCCTTACTGCATCAACCTGGATAAATCCTGCACAGCCGGTTTGTAAATAATTTTTAAAGATGATGCTGTTGGGCACGTGTTCACCTAACGCGAGCTTAACAGGCGCAATTTCATCAGCCAGTCGTTTGTGTGCTAAAATATCATCCGGATGCGTTGGCTCTTCTATCCAGTAAGGATTAATGTGCTGCAATCTTTTGCAAATCCGAAGAGCTTTGGAAAGATCCCATTGCTGATTGGCATCGAGCATTACCTTTACCTGGTCACCCGCTGCTTCACGAACAATTTCAGCCCTTCGTATATCACGCTCTTCATCAGCAGAACCTACTTTCAGTTTCATTGCAGTAAAGCCTTCGGCTACAGCTTTTTTACAATTAGCTCTGATGTCCTCATCCGAGTAATTGAACCAGCCGATAGAAGTATCATATGCGGTATATCCTTTTTCTAAAATTGACAGACGCTCCTGCCTGGTTACACATGTTGAACGAAGCAGATCCAATGCTGCAGATTTTGACAATTCATCTTCTATATACGAAAAATCAAGCAGGCCTATAATCTGTTCAGGTGTAAGATCTATCAATAATTTCCACAATGGCACACCTCGCTTTTTTGCCCAAAGATCAAAACAGGCGTTGGTAACAGATGCCAGGGCCAGGTGGACAATTCCTTTGTGCGGACCGAGCCATCTGAACTGCTGTTCATTTGCAAAGCGATTAAACAGCAAGCCAAAAGAACCCATCAATTCTTCAATATCCTTTCCTATTAACTGCTGCGCATAAAACTCCGCGGCTTTGCAAACAAGATCATTTCCTTCACCCAACGTAAAAGCCAAACCTGTTCCGGTAATGCCACTGTCGTCGATCAATTCAGTTACGGCGTATGCATATTGCGGATCTCTGTGTATAGCATCACTTCCCGCCCCTTTTTCCAGTTTGTAACGGGCGTCCCTTGTCTTAATTTTTACGATCATCTTTATTATGTAATATTTTAAACCAGGATTTTATAACCAAGCTCAGCGCCACCACTCACCGTCAATATGCACCCCGTTATAAAGCGGGCAGCATCACTAACAAGAAAAACACAGGCGTCTGCAATAACATCTCCGGCTGGCATTGCGCCCAGTGGCTGGAGTTTGTTCAGGTAATTCTTTATTTCTGACACGTTTGGTTGTTGCTGGCTCCATGCATCAAGCGCAGGCGTTTTTATGGCTGCAGGCGCAACTGCATTCACCCTCACTTTCAACTTTGCGTAATCAAGCGCCATCGCTTTTGTAAGCGCATTGACAGCGCCTTTTGTTGCTACATAAGCTGCATGATTATCTTGTCCAATGGAGCCCACTAATGAACTTGTATTGAGAATATTTCCTTCGGATGCGGCCAAATGATCCAACGCGTAGCGGGTGGTGAAAAGAATGCTCTTAAGATTGATATTCATTAAACTCTCCCACTCCTGGTTAGTAGTAGTATGCAGTGGTTTTGATGGATTGACTATTCCCGCATTGTTGTGAACAATATCCAGTCTTCCAAACGTTTTTATAACCGTTTCTATGGCAAGCTTTACATCATCTTCAAAACTTACATCACATTTGATGAACAAATGTTTTTCGCCCTGCAATAAATTAATTCTATTTTCACCACCAGGATTTATATCAGCAATACATACGGTAGCACCGGCCTTAGCATAAGCCAGGGCACATTCCCAACCAATTCCATCTGCACCTCCGGTAAGAAACACTACTTTATCAGCAAGCATGTTATTTCAGTTATTAGGTAAACAAAACTATTTTTATCCTGTTGGACACACTAAAAGCGAATTGACCAATACTAACACAATATTAGCATTGGATTATTTACACAAACGCTTGTCTTAAGATAGTCGATGTTATTTTAAATTCATAATGAGGTAGAAGGTGGCAGGTGTCAGGTGTCAGGCGTGAGGTGTCAGGTATTAGCTTTTAGCTATTACAAAGGCAATAGATAATGTAGCAGGAGATTTTTTTGCAATGCTATGTACGCATATATGAACGTTTTAAGACAATGTATCGATTGACTGGTGTTCGCCCACGTTTGCCTCCATTTCCGTATTTTAGCAGTAATTACTGTCTTTTTTTGAAGTTTCCGCTAACATGAAACCTGTTTTTGCCAAAATACCAGAAGATCTTAAAGAAGTGTTTGCCGTAAGAGTTACGAATCTTCCCTATTTTTCGACAGAATTTCATTTTCATCATGAATGCCAGTTGGTATATGTTGTCGAAAGCGAAGGCAAGCGGATCATTGGCGATAGCGTAGAAACATTTACAAATGATGAAGTGATACTATTGGGTTCTGATATTCCGCATGTCTGGTGCAATGACAGCAAGTATTTCGATAAAGATCAACAGGAAAAATCTGCACATTCTATCGCAATATTTTTTGATCCGGAGAAGCTGATCGAACTATTATCCCATTTCGGCTCTGTAAAAAAACTGGAATCGTTATTAAAAAATGCCGGAAGGGGAATTAGCTTTCAAGGCAAAACAAAAGAGAAAATAAAGGAACTGATAACAACGCTGAAGGAACAGGAAAATCTTTCGCGGCTGATAACATTGCTTAAAATATTTGAAGTGGCCATTCAAACCGATGAATATCACCTGTTGGCAAGCAGCGGCTACGTCAATACTTACCACGCAAAGGACAATGACAGGATGGACAAAGTATTTAAATACGTTTTCAACAATTTTACACGTGATATTCAACTTGAACACATTGCAGAGTTAGCCAATATGAACAAGCAGTCTTTCTGCAGGTATTTTAAATCACGAACACAAAAGACGTTTATTGAATTTCTTAATGAAATACGTATTGCTCATGCCTGCAAGCTAATTGCCGAAGGAGAAAATCATATTGCCGGCATTGCTTACAACTGCGGCTACAACAGCTTATCCAATTTCAACAGATTTTTTAAAGAAATAAAAGGAATAAGCCCTAAAGCGTATTCCAAACAAATATCCCTGTCAGCACCAGGTGAATAGACCTGGCCAGGATAGCAACTTTTGACCGGTTGTTTATCCCGAAATACTTTTTGCACGGGAAAACACTTCTCCAAAGTGCTGAATAAACTGTTCGTGCTTCTTATTAATGTTATGAAGAATAATCCGATCAACACCAAGTTCCTCAAACCGGCCGGCATGTTCAATCAGCCGATCTATGCTGGTAAAAACTTCTACCTTATTCTCAACATCTTCTAATGAAACATCACTGGCAGCTTCATCAAAATGTTCAGGCTCGTGTAGATTAGCCAGTTTATCCTGTGATACAAGATTTGCGCTCCACTGATCGTGTGCACCTTTTATAGCCTCCTCCCGGGAGGTATCGTAGGAAAATGAAAACTGAATGAACACTGGTTTCTCTGTTCCTGCCGTGCGCCTGAAGGCATCAATCTTTTCTTTGGTTTGCTCCAGGTCACCGGCGGTTGTTAGCAGTCCATCAGCCCAACTACCGCACCACTCTGCTGTTTCGGAAGAAAGCGCAGCGCCAAATAGTTCAGGTGGCCGGTCAGGAAGTGACCAGAGCCTTGCATCTTTCACTTTTACCAATCCGGAATAACTTACTTTTTCACCATTCAGCAGTTTCCTGATTATTTCTACTGATTGAAGCAATCGTTCATTCCTTACATCTTTTGGTGGCCAGGGATCGCCGGAGATCTCTTCGTTAATGGCCTCTCCACTTCCCAATTCCACCGAAAATCTGTTTGGAAACATTTCAGCCAATGTAGCAACTGCCTGTGCAACAATCGCCGGATGATAACGTTGTCCCGGCGCACAAACAACACTGAAAGGAACAGATGTTGCCTGCATTGCAGCCCCAAGCCATGAAAATGAAAAACCGCTGTTGCCCTGCCGTTTGCTCCAGGGTTGAAAATGATCTGAAGAATGTATTGCCTTAAAGCCAGCCTGTTCAGCCATCACAGCCAGTCTTAGCAAATGCGACGGTGCAAACTGTTCGTGCGATGCATGATAGCAGAATATAGCCATTGGGTTGTTTTTAATGTTTAAGCATCTGGCCAATCAGCCGAAGCGTACCGGTTAAAGCATCCAATTTAGATGCCAAACAAATGCTTCTACCTTATACCAGGTTTGGATGCTGCTATCACCCGGGGCTATTCATTACATAACAAATACATTGGATAAAACAGACGAGACGCTACAACACCGCTGAGACATCAAATAAAAAAGACCTACTTTTTCGAATTCGTTTTATCCAACGCGGCTTTTAAGCCGGCGGCCAATTTAGCCGGGTCATCAACGGCCCAGAAGTGCAGCATGAAGAGGCGTGGATTATCATACAACATGTGGTTATGAACGGCAGTGACAGCTATTCCATTTTCAGTCAGTGCTTTTATCACAGCATTTACTTCATCTGCCAGCAATACAAAATCACCGGTGATACCTGCTTTATTTCCATCCATTTGAAAATTAATTGCAGTCGCCATGCCAATGGCAGGAGGCATTTGCATACCGCCCTCAGTCAATTGCTCGTTACGTACAAAACTGTATTGAAGCAGGTTACCAACATGCTTACCTTTATTCCCCAGCACGCTTTCAACGCCGGACCAGTCAACATTAACCTGGGGCGGCGGAGGAGGAGAAGATAACGGTGTTGCTGTAACACCAAGCACTGATTTTATTTTTTGAGCAAGATCAACTGCATCACCATGGCCTGAAAAGTGCAGGTATTTAATAGCAGGTCTTTCATTTACAAGATGATTGTGAATAGCTGTTATTTCGAGCTTTAAGCTGACGAGCTTACTAACAACCTTTGCCACTTCCGCATCCTGCATTACAAGGTCTCCCATCATCATCGTTTCGTTCCCCATTTTCATGAACGCGATCCATGAAGTAAATGCCAGGCCCGGCGCCACGGAAAAATCATTGATCTGCACTTTTAAGTCGCTACGTGTAAAGGTCACTTTATAAACACCACCTTGTACAGCGCCTTTTTTTCCGAATACTTTTTCGATCCCGGCAGAATCAACCTGAGCCTGAATGGTTCCAATGCAGCAGAGACATACCAGCGAAAATACAATACGTTTCATAATAACATTTTTAATACCACACCAATGACTGCAGCCACTAATATGATAATTGGTTCCTGAATTTTTTTGAAATAGATCAGGGATAAAACTGCAACAATGGCTATTATAGCAGTAGCAATATCTGTAATACTACGTGTCGCGATTATGATGACGGCGCCTACAAGGGCTCCGACAACAGTTGCGGTGATGCCATCTACAAAACCCTTAACCGGTTTGTTCCTGGCAATCTTTTTAAAGTAAGGCGCGGGCAAGATTGTGAAGAGATAGCATGGAAGAAATGTTGCCAACGCTGCAACCGCTGCGCCGGGAAAACCAGCTACCAGATAGCCAATGAACCCGACCGTTATAACAACCGGACCGGGAGTGATCATGGCTACCGCAACAGCGTCGACAAATTGTTGTTCGCTGAGCCAGTGGTATTCCGTTACAACGCCGCCATGAAGAAAGGGAACAATCGCCAGCCCGCTACCAAAAACAAACGCACCTGCTTTTAAAAAGAAAACAGCTATTTTCCACAATGTGTCTGTTTGAAAATCCCAAAAGTTTATGCCGGTTAATAAAAAGAAAGAAGACAACCGCGCATCGCGGCTTAGCCATTGCGGAGGCGTCTTTACCAGCATATATAGCAAACCGGCAAAAACAAACAGAAGAATATTTTCTGATTGTGTAACGACCGTTACAACAATGCCTGTTAAATACAATATCCAAAGGAGCCAGTTGGTTTTAATGGCATTCACCTGGAGCTTGCTTACGGATTTCACCGTGAGTTTGTAAGCACTCATAGCGATGATGCCTATGACCGCTGCGCCAACGCCATAGAAGACGGCCTGCATCCATGGCAGCCCGCCAAATAGCCGGTAACAAATGCCAAGCACTACCACCATAACGAAAGATGGTAATACAAAAGCCAGACCAGCTAATGTAGCTCCTACAACCCGGTAGTGAACAAAGCCCAGGTAAATACCTAATTGTGCCGCTAACGGCCCCGGCGCCAATTGTGCAAGCGCCAGACCTTCTTTATATTCTTCTTCCGTTATCCATTTTTTTTGTTCTACCAGATCCCTGTGCATGTAGCCCACCAATGCTACAGGGCCTCCAAAACCCAACGAGCCTAGCCTTAAAAAATAAATGACCAGGTCTCTGAGAGAATAAACAGGTGCAATGCCTTTTTCTTGTTCAGCCAATGAAGTAGCCGGATTTCTTGTTTGTAATTTCATGTAGACGAATCTAAACGCAATACTAGGCAGCTCTAAACTCTGGAAATAGAACGTATTTAACTTTTGGAATGTTCTTTACTTTTTAGCCATTTTTTTTTGATCGAACCAGGTTCGAAGTCCGCATTGTATGCAGCATGGAAATGAGTGTGGTGTACCAATTACAAACTATGCTGATTAAATGGTCTTGTTGCATGGATCAATAAATATCGCAACTTACGCGTGCGAGAAGTTTTAAAGAGCAAAACTGGTTGTTGGTGCCCTGCGCCACATAGCAACCCTGCACACCGAACAACGGCGGCAGCGTGATTATTCAATCAGGGTAGAATTATTAGTGTTTATAGCAAGTTTATTTTGACCGAACCGGGTTCGAAGCCTACCGTTGTTGATATGCAGTATAGGAACGAGTGGGCATACCAACAACAAATTATGCTGATGCACATACATCAGAAGAGGCAGGTCCCCGGTTTCTTTATTATATTGAATGGAGTATTATCCAGCCGTTGCGTCACTCCAAACTGCCATACATTTTGACATTTTTTGTCGTTTTGTCTAAATGCATTAATTTTGCAGATCGATTATTTTATTCCAAATGCTCACAACAAGCGTACGAAGAGAAGATATTATCCAGGAGCAGATATTACAGGCTGCCCAACAACTTTTTCAGAAACATGGTTTTCAAAAAGTTACGATGGATGATGTTGCAAAAGCTGTAGGCAAAGGAAGAAGTTCCATCTATTACTATTATAAAAACAAGGATGAGATTTTTGACGCGGTTGTAAATGTTGAAATAAAAGATATTCTTACAGAGCTCTCCAAAGCGGTAAACGAACAAAGCAACACAGAAGAAAAGATCAGGGCATTCTGTAGCACCAAGATAAAAGTAGCTAAAAAGAAAAAAGGCTTCTTCACTGCAATGGAAGCCGGCATGAATGCTGACGAGATATCGCTTTACTCGGAAAAAAAGAGTAACATCAGCAAACGCATTATGAAAGAAGAAGGAGCGCTGTTACAACAAATTCTAATGGACGGCGTAAAAAGCAAAGAGTTTCCTGCAATCTCTTCTAAAGATCTGGAAATGATGGTCTTTGTATTGCTTTGCAGCCTGCATGGTTTAAAGCGTGAAATGGTATTTGAAAAGAATTCCGGCCGTATAGAAGCCGCAGTAAATATGCTTACAAAGATGGCTATGCAGGGAATTGAAAAATAATTTTTTTTGGACGACTTTCGACATTTTATCATTTTTTGTCGAATTGACAAAACGCTATTAAAAATATGACTAACAATGAAAAACATGGTGCATTCAGGGCTTTCCGAAACAGGAATTATACGTTGTTCTTTTGCGGCCAATCCGTTTCGCAGATCGGTACATGGATGCAGCGCACAGCCGTAAGCTGGGTGGTGTATTCGCTAACGCACTCCGCCTTTATGCTGGGACTTTCAGTTTTCGCCCAACAGTTTCCTTCATTCTTACTTTCTCTTTATGGAGGTATTGTTTCAGACAGGTACAGCCGTTATAAAATATTGTTGGTTACACAAACAGCATCCATGATACAGGCTGTTTTACTGGCCGCATTAGTACTTACTCAACATTATTCTGTCTGGGGAATATTATCGCTTAGTGTCGTCCTGGGTATAATCAATGCATTTGATACCCCTGCCAGGCAACCGATGGTACACGATATGGTAAACGACAAGAATGATATTGCCAACGCACTGGCGCTCAACTCTGCAATGGTAAATATTGCCCGATTAACAGGACCTGCTTTGTCGGGCATCATTCTTCAGTCATTTGGTGCCGGCGTTTGTTTTGCATTAAATGCATTGAGCTTCCTGGCCGTACTTGCCTCTCTCCTGCTGATGCGTTTACCTAAGTTTACGCCGCCGCAGTCAAAAAAGAAAGTGTTTACTGAACTCGCTGAAGGCTTTAGTTATTTGAAACAAACACCCGCAATCGGTTTGGCACTTTTAATCATCATGCTACTGGGTCTGCTTGTATTACCATACGATACGTTAATGCCGGTTTTCGCAAAAACTGTCTTTAAAGGGAATGCAGGCACTTTCGGCTACATCACAAGTTTTGTTGGTCTCGGCGCAATTGCCGGCAGCATGCTACTGGCATCGCTGAAAAAAGGAACTGATCTCAGGAAGGTGCTTATAGGCAGCATTGCCGTATTGGGCACCGGCCTGATTCTTTTCTCACGAATCAATACATTTCACGTAGCAATCCCATTCTGTATAATAATTGGCTTTGCATCACTAATGCCCATGACAGCGGGCATTACGATTGTGCAGACAGAATCAGCTCCGCACATGAGAGGACGTGTAATGAGTTATGTGGCACTCGGCTATTTCGGCATGCTTCCGTTTGGCAGTTTACTGACAGGAACAATATCTCAAAAGATCAGCGCTCCGGCAACAATGCTTTTACAGGGGATAATTGCAATTGTCATTTCCTTTATTTTCTGGCGGCTTCACAAAACAAATAAAAAGCGACAGAAAGATGTAATTGAAACGGAGCAGGCTGAAGCAACAGTAATCGCATCAATTGACAAACCAATGTCGATGAGTTAAAGTTGTCAATATCAAGCTCGCATAAAATATCATGAGCAGATCAATATTCGGGAGACCTCTCCTATCGTCGAGGTGACGATGCGGGTGCAGCCTTCCTCATTATTACATAAGGATCAATAGAGCTGCTGTGATTACTTTTTCCGACAAGCCAGGATCGTCATGTCGGCGGCAGGAGACATCTCCCAAAGTTGACGATGTATACTAACTAAACACATTGAATTAATAAACTATAAAATTCACCAGAGATGGAACAAAACAAACAAGGCACCGCATTGCTGGTAATGGACATGCAGATCTCCATTTTCAGCCAACTTGCCAACGCAGACCATGTTATAGCAGAGACGAGAAGAGCCATTGACAATGCGCATCAAAAAGGCATTCCCGTTATTTACGTCGTGGTAGGTTTCAGACAAAGCTCGCCAGAGATCAGCAGCAACAATAAAAGCTTTGCAGTAGCTAAGGAAATGTTCGCCAATGTAAACATGCAGGATTTCATAAAAATACATCCGCTGCTGCAACCACTCGAAAATGAGCTCACAGTTATCAAACGTCGCGTGAGTGCGTTTGCCGGCAGCGACCTTGAAGTAGTTTTAAGAAGCTTCAATATCAATCATCTTGTACTTGCCGGAATTGCGACAAGCGGTGTGGTTTTATCGACCCTCAGACAGGCTGCTGACAAAGATTATAAACTAACCGTTTTGTCAGATTGCTGTGCTGACAGAGATCTGGAAGTACATGAGATACTAATGCAAAAAGTATTCTCCCGCCAGGCGGATGTGTTTACCGCTGAAGAATGGATAAACAGCTAGCTGCTCAAAAGCTATTCGTATATAACAAAAAAGAGGAAAGAACTTAAACAGTTTCGTCCTGCAAATGAAGCGAAATTGGCGCTGATACCGGCGGTATGAATAATGCAGATGATACCTTACCACATACCTGCCGGTTGACAGCATTGTTTATGAAGGGATAACAAGAGAAGCTGATGCACTAAAGTTCATCATTCAAATAGTTATATCCTGTAGACATTTGCCGAAATTCAGGCTGCAAGCAAAAGCGAATGGCTTATTTGCTTTTAAGCTTAAAGCATACATTGAAAGTATTTGAAGTGAATTCTACTTCAGTGGCTTTCATTCTTCCTGGTTCACTGATAGAAGCAGCCGCAAATATAGCCTGTGGCTGCCCGTTTTTACCGGTTAACAGGAAAGGCCGTTCCAGATGTGCCAAATCAATTCTGCGTTGACCTTTAAATTGTATTTCTTTTAGCGACACGAGCGAGTGCATGGCTTTTGTCCAACGCATACCGTCAATAGAAGTAATCAATGCAAGTGCCCCAAACTGAGGTGCAAGCACTCCGCTGTTGGAATAATATTTAACCAGTGCATAAAATCTTCTTCTTTGCTTATCATACCACAGGCAAGGATCTTCACAAGCCATCTCCGGTGTTGTAAATACTTCTGCAATTTCTTTGAATATACCATCGGGCGTATTGCTTTGCGCCATCCAAAGTGTCATATTGCCAACATTGGGCTTTCTTGACTTATACATCATGTAATACTTACCATTCGCTCCTTGCGTAACCGAAGGGTTTGTAGTCACCTCAAAAGTGTGCACATTGTCGGCCTCCATAATCGGTTGCAATGATCTTTCATATTTTCCGTTGACCAGATCTGTGATTGTCCGGGCCTTTAGCACGCCGATCTTTTGTGTGCAATTATATTTAAGCCAATGATTCCATTCTTTTGTGTTACTGCTGCTGTTTGCAACTGCAAAAGCTGAATCAAATGAATTGCTGATATAGTAGAGATAATAAGAATCACCGAACTTTCGGACCTGTGGATTGTGCATGGTGAATCTGTCCCATCTATTCGCATCACCATCACCTTTCAATATTGTTTTTACATAATGATAAGGTCCTTCAGCTTTGTCAGCTACCGCATATGCTATCTCGGAATATTTGAGCCAACCCTGGAAACCGTCGAAAATATAATTAAGTGAATCATCATCCAACGCGTGTTTACCATGTGGCCATCTTGAATAAAACATGTGAAACTTTCCGTCATCACCCTTAATAACACTGCTGCACCATGTGTAATAATCTTTTGAATAAAATATATCTGATGAATCAATTTCCGATGGCATCATTTTCTGAAGATCCAAATCATCCTGGCCAAAACTGCAGATTACCGAAGCTGATAAAATTATAAATATCAAAAACGCTTTATTCAACATAGAATTGCACGACTTTAACAAAAAAAGGTTACACAGAGTGGCACTGAGAAGACACAGAGGTACACAGAGTACATGCTTGTGCTTAACTAAATCACATTGATCCCGCAAATATAAAATCCCTTATCTAGTGACTTGCACCGGATGCGTTAGCCCGATAAGCTTTATCTCCTGATAATTGAACAAACAACTTCCTGTCCGATCCATCTGCTTTTGTTTTATATAAATTCCAACGGTTCTCATCTATTTGTTCAAGATGAAATGATTGAGAAGCATCGGCCAGTTCTTTCTTTACCCATCGCGGAAATGCATTGGCTGCCCTCGCATTCTCCCATGTTCTGACAGCTTGGAAAATGGCGTCTTTTTGAGGACAGCTTTCTACTTCTTTTTGATTCAGGGTTAAACTGTATGTTGTTCCCACGCCTACAGAGATCGCCTGTACATGTTCGTAATCTTCTACTTTTGATTTGGCGTTAATGGGAAAATTGCCCCCCATGCCCACAGGAAAAAAATTAGCATAGGTTACATCTCTCAGATCTTTGCCCTGGCTTGTTGTACTTCCCCATTCACGCGTATCTACATCGTATAAGTTTTTGCCGCCACCTACATTCCAGATACTTTGATAATGCCAGGAGCCTTCGGACAAAGTAGCTCCCGTAAACCGGATGGATGAAATGCCCAACTCCGTTGCTCTTTCAAACATTTTTCGAAAGAAACGCTTAGCCGAGTAATATCCATGCCCGTTATTAAATAAAAATTCCTGACCATCAAAATCATAATAGCGCAAACCATTGATTGAACAAACGTCCGCGTAGTATTTCGCTATTTCATCCTGCAACTGCATATTCGGGATAATGCCATCGTACCCGTAATTAACAGTCACCTGTAACTTTAAAATGGTATCGCCGGCTGCATGGGCTGCAGGCTGGGTTTTCCAGTAGCCGCGTTTTACCTGCAAAAGCCGGTATGGTTTTGTGTTGGAAACACCCATATAGTAAATAAGCTCTTTGCCAATTTTAATCATATTGAGATCGGCACAATGCCCCTCCCAACTGGCAATTTCTTCAAGATGCGCTGGGTCGTCCACTGTAATGATCGTATCAGTAGCGCTGATACTTTTTGTCAGCAAACGTTTTTGCTGATAACACAAACTGTCGCTCGGAACAGGGCTTGCATCTTTGGTACCGGGCGCAAGAGAATTGGTGATCGTCGTTCTTCCGATAGTAATGCCATATTTAGCGGCCATCTCAGAAAACGCTTTATGCGAAACATTTTCGCCCGTCAATTTCAGGCTTTTCTTTTCAAATTCCTTTCCGTCAATATAACCATTGTTGCCGCGATCGGGTCTTAGAAAACCCTGATCATATAAACTGATTGTTTTAAAACCCAATCTTGAAGTATAGGAAATTATACTGTCATACAAGCCTCCATTTGCAATAGCATCAGGAACATACGCGACAGGATCTTTCACCCATTTTCCGTTGATGGTTGGGTAAGGCAGTTTTTCCAGCAACACTATATTCCGGATAACATCGGTTAAAGCCGTGCTGTCCGGACTGCCCCACAATGCAACGGAAGAGCCGATATAATCCACGCCTGGCAGGGGTTGTACCTGAATGTGGTTAGGTGTATTGGCAGCCATATGGGGAATAAGTGAATAATTTACTTCTCTACTCAAAGACCGGTCGCGCGATTGGTAGGCGATAGATATTCTTCCTTTTTTATCCACGAGTGCGGCATTGCCATACATGATCCTGAACCAGGGTTCCTTATGTGAATAAAACGCCACATCACTAATACCGTCCCCTCCCAGCGAAAAAACCTGGCCTTCGTGCAAGCTGTCAGGCAAAGGATAACACTTATGGTCAGGCGAATGAATAATATACTGAAAAGGAGCCGCATCAGCTACTGTCTCTGCTATCCCGCCCAACGTGTTATCGTTTAAAGCAAGCATGCCTATGGCGTAATTAACGGCATCGCTCGTATCGCGGCTCACGCCAATTATTTCACCCATCAGGTTGGTGATATTGGTATGAAGAGAGCCCCACTGAATAGCATCAATTCCATTGCGCGGCGCAAGTGATTGAAGGGTTAACTTAAAATATTTTTGTTTGGGTTCTATGGTTATTGCAGCCACCGACCCGTTGGGATAATGCAGCTTAATTTTTTTATCAGCTTTGGCATAGCTGGCTTTAACAGGCTGATAGTAGCTATTTTTTTTACTGTCATACAGACTCATTAATGGCGAAGGTTTATCGGCAGGACTAAACTCACGGTTAGGCTTCTTCGTGATATTCATCATACTTGTGATGTATCCCCGATCATCGATCTTTATTTTAAAATAATCCGTACTGAAGCTCACCTGAGCATTCGAACTGAATGAAGCAATCATTGCCAAACAGAACAGAAAACGAAATTTAACAAGTCCCGACATACTGAACAGTTTTTTGATAAAATTTTGAACCGATAACACATGAGCACAAAACCCTTTAATTATAAGAAGAATATTCCTCAATGCAATTGCAGATTGCTCACCGCTCATTGCTGATAGCTGACAGCTGCCTTGCTATCTATATGAACAATTACCTTACCGCCCGCTTTAACCAACACTTTCGGCCACTTTGTAAAGGCTGTGTAACTTAACGGCTTTTGCGACATAGCTTTTGTTTCTGCAAATATGGATACGCTGGCATCATAAGCTGTAGGATTGTTAACAGCAAGTGTAGTTCCGGAGGCATCGCTGGAAACGATTTTCGCAGTCACATGATCAAATACATACAACTTCTTCTGATCTGTCTGGAGATAGATGCCAGGCAATTCCAGCGCCATGAGCATACCATTCGTTTCCGTCCATGAATTGCGGGTATTGATAAAATTTCCGATACTGGACTTTCCTTCTGCATCACTTGGTTGAATGCGTTCCATGGATGATCCTATCAGGTTATGTGTTGTCAGGTGTTCCGGTCTGTTTACAGCTTCTGCGTGTGCATGTTGAATGTCTCTTATCAGATCCGCATACAATTCATTACCTGTGGCACGGTACAACTTGAACAAATAATCGCCCGATGCCGTACAAATACCCGGTGCAGCATGTTTATTCTGAATACTTGCCCACATAGCACCGGCCATGTTGCATTGCAGTTTTCCAATGTCACTGTTTGCCGGGAATACAGGATCGTAAGATAATGTCCACGTAGCACACAATGCCGCCTCCACCTTTGCCATCTCTATCCATTTCTGATCCCCTGTAAAATAATACAAAGCCATCAGCGATTCAAGAAATCCAAATGCGGATTCAGAATTCGCGTCCTGGGAAATATCACCACAATCCCCACCTGTCAATCCCTGTTTTACAACATCCCTCTCATAATAATAGGTTGCCGAAGCCGCTGCTATCTGTAAAAACTCAGGCTCATGAAAATATGCAGATGCGATAGCCAAACCTGCAGGAGCTATTGCGCCTGCTGTTGAATTAAACACCGCTATTTCTCCATTTTCAGGAACGATATACTGACCAAATTCTCCGTACTTTTTCCATGTATTTACAAATGCTTGTGCGAGGCTTCTGGCCGATTGTTCCCATTCTTTTTTTATTAACGATGCATAGCCCTGTTCTTTAAGCAACATCAAGTGTTTCAGTAACCATAACAATGCATCACTGTTCTTCCTAACCATAGCCTGGGCAGCAGAATAATCCGGATTCATTTTCTCCGGGCGAATTTCTCCGTCCGCTGTTATTCCTCCGTAGAAAAAACCGCTTTTTCCCTGCAACTTGTTTACTACAAAATCCAATTCCTGTGTTACCCTGTTTCGTTCAACTTCATTATTTAGTGCGAGCATCGGATATGAATTCATCATACCGCTCACCCATCCCAATTGAAAATCTTTACTGTTTTCGGGCAGATAATAACTTCCCACCGGAAATGTGCGCCAATTATTACTACAAATGCCCGTTGCCATATTCAGCAATGCACTCATCGGCAACTGGTTCCTGGGTTGATTGGCACCTGTTACAGTTTTCCTTACCTCCATAAATTTCTTAAGCACTGAGGGAATATCTGAAGCATCAAAAACATATACCCTGAAACGCAATGTCACTTCATCGCCAGCCTTCCAATCCGGCGCTTTATCACCGCTTTTATGAAAATCGCCAAAACCCGGCGCCAGTTTTCTTACAGCCGGAATATTGATCGAGAACAAACAACTATCCTGCGCCGCATTTTCGGCAATGGTCAGTCCGTTATTACCCCATTGCGTTTGTTGTTGCGTGAGGATTATGAAAGCTTTTTTCTTTTTTGGTGAAAAGAAACACATAGCAGGAGTTGCAGCATTGCCTGTTTGTAATTCCAGTAAAGAAGCTTTATTTTTTTCGATTGCAAGGCGGGGATTATTCGAGATCGTTAATGGCACGCGAGGATTATAATACATGCTGCCAGGATAAGGAGGATTGTAACCATCTCCAATAGACTGGTAACGGTTGCCATTGTAAACGATGGCCGGCACCAGCACATAATTTTCACGGCTCCATTGTGCAAAATTAAAATTGAGCGACGCTGAAGAAGCGGGTGCAAATCCCTCTTCCAGCTTAATATGCAGTTCTCCATCCAGCGCACTTTGTTCTCCCTGTATTTTGTTTGCATTAAATTGTAAACGCCATTTGCGGGTGGAATCAACAATCGTATTATTCCTGAAGCTCCATTGGCCGGATACATCATCATGATTAAAACGGCTGATTTTTACCGAAGCATTTCCCCGGATATCTGAAAGTAACTTTAGCAATTCAGCTTCATTATTATTCTGTGCCGAAGCATTCAAACACATTTGAAGCACGATAAATGTCAGGGATATTTTAATAACAGTGAACTTAAACATCTTATTAATTTAGAAACAGTACAAGAAGTGCAGGTTATTATATTACATTGTGCGTGGAAAAACATGGTGAATAACAGGCAGCAAGCAATAAAATTTAAAATTCATTGCCAAAAATTGCCGCCACCCGGACCGCCTTCATTAAATTTCCTGAGACTCACCGATAGTAGTAACTACAATGTCCAGCTTAATCCCTTCACCTGCTTTAGTTACCACGGCAACCTGTATCTTGCTATTTCCATGACTTAGCAAAGGCAGGCTCGCCGTTTCAACCCTGGACAATACTTTTCTATGAGCATCCGTAATAAACAACTGGTTATTCCTGCTTATGATATACTGACCTGCTAACAGTTTTGAATTAACAACAATTTCTTTTCCGTTTGCCAACACTATCTTCATTCCTGCTACAGAAGCATCTTTTGACCCGCTAACTTTTATAGACAATTGCAGGGGTTGTTCTTTATACGAGTTGCTTACTGAAATCGTTTCTGAGGCATTATTGCCTGACGGAGTTACCGACTGCCTGTTCTCTTTTACTTGCGTAATAGTAAACTTGTTCCCCTTCTGTTGCAGATGAAATTTATAATCCAGATCTTTGAGCTTGTTTTTCCACGCATTCGTAAATACGCCAGCTTCGCGTGCATACTGCCACGTTCGGTAAGCACTGAATATTGCTTCTTTCTCAGGATTGTTCTCTACAGCTTCTTTACTTAAACCCAGCATATATGTCGCATTCCAACCGATGGACTTGGCCTCCAGGTTCTCTGCATCATAAATCGTCCAATTACTTGCAAAACTCTGAATACCAAACGTTGCAGGAAAATAATTGCTTTCAAATACGTAGCGCATATCTTTTCCCTCAATGCCCCATTTGTTTTGCACAGGGCTGAACATATGATCGCCGCCACCAACATTACACACACTCATATAATGCCAGTTACCTTCGTAAACACAACTACCCATTACACGCAGATAGTCGCCTCCACTCTTTTTATAGCTATCAAATAATGTTCTGAAAAATCTTTTGAATGAATACTGACCATGGCCCTGGTAAACACAACTTTCAAGTCCGTCAAAATCAATATAATCCATTCCCCCCTCGGTAAGCCATTTACCATAATAGTCCGCATACACTTCCTGCAGGTTCATATCAGGGGCAAATCCATGGTAGCAGTTTGGCTGAAGCTTAACAATGGTTGTACCTGGTTTATATGAGCCTTTTGAGGTTCCGTGAAAACCTCTTTTAACATGAAGAAAAGTATAAGGTGGTTTTGTGGTAATGCCGTTATATTCAATCAGCTCCTTTCCTATTTTAAGGACATTGGTGTGATTGCCTTCCCAGCCGCCAAACTCATTGAAATGACTGGTATCGGCAACAGTTATAACCGTATCACTCTCTGATATATTGCTGGTGATTGTCGTGCGCATCATAATGGCCAGACTGTCGCTTGGAACAGGTGCAACATCACTGTTATTATTCGGCTGAAGGAACTCACATAACGTATGAAGTCCATAACGGATAGATTCTTTTTGCATTAATGCACCATACTGAGAAACGGTCATATTGTTGCCGTTATGAAAACTAATTTTGTTGTGACCCCAACGATTTTCAGGATTGGGATAATACTCTCCCCAACCTTCATCCTGCACGGCTTTAAGTCCCAACTGTTTAGTATATGAGGCAAGGCTGTCATGTGCGCCCCACCAGGCAATATCCGGCCGGAAAGAAGCAGGATCTTTAACCCATTTTCCATCAACTTCGGGATGTGGCAAGCCTTCATTAAGCACAATTTTCTCTATTGTCTGCAATCCCAGGGAATCAGGACAAGCATACAATGCAATGGCTGATCCCATAAAGTCCGCATCTGTAGGCAAAACAAGTTGGTAGCGCGCTGAGTTAAATCCACCATCTACATTCGGCGGCAACACGGGAAAGCGAATCATTTGCTCTTTTCTGCGGTCTCTGGACTGCATACAAATACTTGACCCAAACGATGGTTCTAACGATGCACCATTGCCGTAGCACATTCTGTAATATTCTTCCGGTTGAGAATAAAAAGCGATATCGCTTATGCCGTCACCACCAATCTTAAACGTTTGCCCTTCCTTCAGATGCGCAGGCAACGGATATTTTTTTGGATCCGGCGAATGAATGTAATAATACATAAAGCTCATGTCACCATCGGTCGGCGGCCCGCTCACCGTATTGTCATTCAAACCCAACATACCAATCGCAAAATCATCGCTTCGCACTACAGATATAATATCGCCTATAGTTTTTGAAATAGTTGTTTTGTATGGTCCCCATACTATGTTGTCAATTCCTTCCCGCTTTGTTAGTGACACAAGCTGAAGATATACATATTGTTGTTTTTGAACGGCTTTAATGGTTGCAACAGAGCCATTCGGGTAAGTAAGCAATATTTGTTGCCCGCTGTTATTATAATTTGCAGCAACAGGTAAAATATATTGCTTGTTCTTACACAGGCTCATCAGGGGCGATGTCATTCCTGCAGGATTGTATTCGCGTCCTGTTTGTTTACTTTTTATAGAAGTGATAAAACCATTACCATTTAAATTGAATGTGGCAAATTGCGTTTGTAACTTTTGTGCATTTGCCAGGCTGGTTATGCAGCACACAAAAAGGAATATCTTTAATTTTATCATATTGAACAACATTTCAACCGTCGAATGTTTAAATGCCGTCGAAGATACTGGTCGGCAGACTACTAAATTGCCGCTTTCTTACCATTTCCTTCTGTTTTATTGTCTTCAGAGAACATTATTACGGACAGCTCCGTCTCTGCAATTTGAAAAAATTCACACTATTTTCCGCCGGGTCTATGCAAACAAAAAAGGCCATCCCAATTTTACTTCGGGACGGCCATCTGCTTGTAATCTAACTGCTATGAAGAAAAACGAAAGCTTATTGCAAGGGATCAAACGAACCGCCCCATTCATTGTTCTGCGGCAGATTTTGTGGCTCGATTGAAATTTGTGCCGGATTTAAAGCGTAAAACCAGTGATTTAAATCGAGGTTGTAAACATCTGTAGTGCTACCTATATTGTACACAACGGCAGAAAAGCTTGACCTTACAACCGGATCCAGGATAGTACTTGTGCTTGCCGGTAACGGTTGACCGGGTTTTAATGCCACTACCAGTGAGTAATTCTTGTTACCCTGATTATTTAAAATGTCAAACCGTTTCCATCTTCTCAAATCAGAGAACCTGAAATTTTCGTATGCAAATTCAACCTGTCTTTCATTAATATACGCCGTTCTTATTTCACTTTGTGAGGCAGCTGTTATACCGTAGTTACCAGAAACTCCGGCAGCAATACCAGCTCTCTTTCTTATGTTGTACAACACAGCAAGCGCCTCATTTGCTTTACCTGTTTCATTGGCACACTCGCCATAGTTCATTAACAACTCTGCAAAGCGCATAGGCGACCACCAGCTTTTGGCACCTGCAGCACCGGATACAACATTACTACCAGTAAGCGTAGTATCCAGGCCTTTTCTATTCAAAAAACCTGTGCTGCCAAAGCCAAATGAAGCCGGCACACCTGCTATTTGCGCTACAAGACATACATATTTGCTATTTGCAGCATCCCATTGATATACGCCCCAATAAGGCAGTCTTTGCGTAGCTGATGGAAACAGATCCGGAGTTGGATAATATGTTCCTCCGCTAAAGATCGTAGCATAGAACCTGTCATCCCTGTTGGTATAAAAATCAGTGAGGAACTGCTGGTTATAAACCGGGTTTGATTTTAGCTGGTTGGTATCAGCCTGCATGGGTGTGCCATCTCTTTTAGGAAAAGCTTTCAGCAAACTCCATAAAGCGTCGTCAGCATCTGCTGCTCCATTGGTAAATGGTTGAGGCCTGATTGCTGCAAAATTCATGTAATGGTCCTGATAAAAGTATTGATTAACCATTATGGGTTCGGGGTTGCTTGATGAGTAGCCTGAATACCATATACTATTGTAATTAGGTGTTAACCCATATCCAGCTGTTGTGGCCTCGTCAACAGCTGCTTTACAGGCACTGTAAGCACTTGTCCAACGAGCCTGATCATTTGAAGGGTTAAATAACGGGCTTGCATACCACAATAAAATTCTTCCTTTTAATCCCATCGCTGCAACCTTTGTTACTCTGCCATAATCTGCTCCTGTGAAGTTGGAAGGCAACAATAATGCGGCACTGTCCAAATCCTTCACCATTTGTGCAATGCATTCAGAAGTTTTGTTGCGCGGCACTTTCAGGCTTGCTGTATCTAATTGGTTTTGGGTATGTAAGATCAGAGGAACGCCGCCAATTTGACTAACCATACCCCAATAAGCCCATGCGCGCCAAAACTTGGCTTCACCGGTGTATTGCTTATTTAAATCTGTGCTTAAAACCGACGCAGGAACTTGTGCCAACTGATCCATCAAATAATTACACTTGTCAATATTTGTGTAATTCAAATCGGTATAAGTTGTAGAGGCAGTTACAATTCCCTTCAGATAATTGCTGATAGGTGAGCTGTAGCTTTCGTCAGTATTTACACCACTACCCAGCGGCCATCCCGGCATAGAATTGCCATAAATATCCGTGAGAAATGCCTTAATCAAATTCGGGTCTGTCCAAACCTGCGATGCATTGATCGCGTTAGGATTATTATAATCGAGTCCTTTTTTACATGATGAAGCCAGTATACCGGTAAGTATCATCACAGTAAAAAAACGGTATCTGAATATTTTTTTCATAAATCTTGATAATTTAAACGTAATTAAAATGTAACACTAATACCAGCATTGAATGAACGCATGATTGGGAACGCTGTACCATCACCACCACCGCCTTCCGGATCGAAGTACTGTTTGTTAAACTTGCTTATGATAAACAAATTTGTACCCGTAGCGAATATGTGCACATTGTCAAAACCATATTTCTGATACCATGCCTGAGGAATTGTATAGGAAAGCGTTAGGTCTCTCAGTCGTAAGAAACTTGAATTCTTTAACCAAAAGTCGCTAAAGGATGATGTAACGCCATTTGTTCCATCATTCGCGGAATACTTATAAGGCAAAGAACCATTGGTATTTGTGGGACTCCACATATCAGTCGCCCATTTGTTCCACATCCTGTTCCATTCCACGCCTCCGGCAAGAGATGACACATTTTTCCATTGTTTTACATACCCGTTGAAAGTTCCACTCAGATTAAAGCCTTTATAACCTACATCAAAATGCCAGCCCAGGACAATGGGATTATTGTCTTTTTTAAGCACCACCATATCATTGCCGTCAACTACACCATCGGGTTTCCCCAATACATTGTTTGCACCATTAATATCCTTATAAACCAGTTGCCCTAATGCCGGTGCAATACCATTAAAAGTATAATTGGCTTTTGAGGCTAACAGCTTAGTCAAATCATCCTGGGTTTTAAGCATGCCCTCAGTCTTGTAACCTGCTATATAATTGGTATGTCTTCCATCTTTTATAGCATCCTGGTAATCATAAGTAACGTTTTGGTCTTTCAGTACGTTCCATGCATAACCGTAAGAAGCGGTAACCGATGTGTTAAACCTTACCTTGCCAAACATGTTGTTGTAACCCAACGTTAGATCCAGGCCCTGACCTTTTACCTTTCCATAATTTACAGAAGGCAATGCGCGACTGAATGTAGGAGGCGTAGTCTGTATTCTTTGACCTAATATATCATATGTATAAGTATTCCAGTATTCTAATGATGCACTATAATGTTTCAGGAAATTAACGTCAACAGCAACATTCTTATTTAAAGACTTCTCCCATGTCAGCGCAGGATTAATTATACCACCATAGGTAATACCTGTACTGGTCGCAGGTGTTGAACCAAAATACGCCGAACTTCCCTGCTGATAACTTTGCTGCCACTGCCATCCACCTACGCCATCATTACCGGTTAAGCCTGCAGATCCGCGTAGCTTCAATAATTCAATTCCTCTCACACCTCTAAAGAATTTTTCTTTGGAGATGATCCATCCGAGTGAGGCAGAAGGAAAGACCCCCCATCTTTGATCAGGTGCAAATTTGGCGGAACCATCATACCTGTAAGCGAATGTTGCCAGATATTTACCGGCATAATCATAGAACAGCTGTCCTGCCCAGGATTTTCTACCGTCGGTATAGGTCGAATATTTGGTACTGCGATTTACATTTTGACCTGATTGAGGAGCAGCAGCCCACCACTGATCGGTTACATAAACAGGAAAACCATTAATATATGCATCCACGCCGGAACCACTGGTAGTATAGTTTTCATAAATCAACCAGGCTTTGAGATGGTGTACATCTGCAAACGTTCTGTCATAGTTCAACTGAAAGTTTAATTGCTTGTCTTCACTCCAGGTTACTACCTGTTCGATATAAGGAGGATTGGTTGAAGAAGATGTTTGATAACCAACAATAGAATCAGTATACCAGATGTGCTGATTACCCTGGGCTGAAGCAGTTTTCACATTTGCCATCTGGTACTGGGTCATAAAGTTGTGCTGCCTGTTCTCGGTATAGGATTTAATAAATGATGCACCGGCTGACAATCCTTTTACGAAAGGCACTTTGTAGGTACCACTTAAGGTAATAACAGGCTTTAAATAGTTATAATTAATATTGCCACCTTGCCCATTAACTTCTGCGCCCATGTTACCGATCCATCCGTAACTAACAGGCTGTCCGGGCGTAGCCCCGGTTGTCCAAACCGGTTGATCCGGCTGCCATACCAGTAATTTTCTATATATCCCTGAAGGATCGCCAATGCCTGTATTTGTAGTACTATGCGTGATATTATTGTTTAAAGCTACGCCTGCAAAAAGTTGAAAGTTTTTACTTACGTCAGCTGTAACATTGGCTCTTACATTGTATTTGTTGAATGTTAGATTTTTCAAAAAACCATCCTGGCTCACATAAGAACCTCCAACATAATATCTGATCTTGTCACTGCCGCCTGATACGTTTAATTGATGCGTTTGCGTGAAAGGATTTCTCCACACATCTTTCAACATATCATAACCCCAGCCTTTACCATTGCCCAAATCGTGGGAATTAAAGTAGTCGAAATCACCCTGGGACCAGGTCCAGAATCCTGACCAGGAAAAAGGCCCGGCAAGTGTATTAAACAATTTACCTTCCTGAACCGCACTGGTTAATTGTACTCCTTTTGTGCGCGTATCTACACCGGTATTAAAGGAATAATTAACAGATGCTTTACCTGCTTTTCCTCTTTTGGTAGTTACCACGATAACACCTCCGGCAGCCCTTGAACCGTATACTGCAGATGTAGCCGCATCTTTTAAAATACTAACGTTGTCAATTTCATTGGGACTCAGATTATTAAAATCACCAGCACCCGAAATTTTTCCGTCAATCACATATAACACAGGTTGTGAATTCCATGAAGTGGCGGTATGGATGGCAACAGACGGAGACGATTGACCTGGAATGCCATTCATATTGCCAACGCTTACACCAGCTGCTTTTCCAGCCAAAACATTGGCAACCATTGTGGTAGGAACTTCCGTTTCAGCATTGCCAAACTTAACTGTAGCAACCGAACCTGTTAATAGCTCCTTTTTCTGTGTTGTGTAACCAACTACAACAACCTCCTGACTTTGCCCCATCGCCAGTTTTAAAGAAACAGTAACGGAAGTTTTTCCCTTTATATTTATTTCGGCGCTTTCATAATTTACGAACGAAACAATTATCGATGTCGCCTTGTCATTGGGATTTAAAGTAAATTCACCATTTTCATTGGTTTGTGTTCCTGTCTGTGTTCCTCGTATTTGCACACTCGCACCGGCAAGTGGCTTACCCGCTTCATCCATCACAACACCTCTGAACTTACCAGCGGATTGGGATACAACGTCATTTTTTTGAGATCCTGTCTGGCTGTATGCACTGACAGTGAAAAAGCTGAATAAAACAAAAGAAAGAGCAAGTTTTACAACGGAAGCCGGTGTAAAAAGATGTTTGTTGTCCTTTAAAAAACAACAATAGCAAGCTAATTTCATAATTTTTAGGTTTGAATTAAAAAGATTGAGAACCCGTTCAGTTAGTTTTTCGAACAATTTGCTGGATACCAGCCTGGAAGTGGAGTTAGTCAGTACTACTTATTTTAATATTGAAGGCATAGTTTCATGAATTTATTTTTTAGAAAATGTTTTATTTTATTACCAAACCTTTTCAATTACAAATCAGGCATTTATTCAAGCAACGATTTCTATTGATTCAGACTAATGTCAATTCTTTTGCAGTGTGGTAGCGTTAGTTCCTTTCACATCAAAGCTGCCCCTTTTACATTTTTACAACAACGGGTTATTTGGCAAAAACTGCCTCTTTTTTAACATACCCTCGCATGGCTGCTTTTTGTGTTGATAGTTTTTATATTTTGCAAATGCAGTCAAGCACTGCATTTGACGATTGTTTATATAGCTACCAATGATTACTTATGCAATACATCTATGAGAATTTTACTTTTCCACCTGATCAGTCCTTTACAATAAGATCTGAGATTCTTAAGTTGAAGAAATACACTACACTAAAGAGTCATATCAATTTTGAAATCGCGCTTATAGAAAATTGTTCAGGCAAGCGTTTTATAGGTGATCATATACAGGACTTTCACGGAACTGAGCTTGTATTACTGGGAAGTTATCTTCCGCATTGCTGGCAATATTATCAGACAGTTGATGCCATGATAGAACCGCAGGCAACTGTTATCCATTTTTTTCCGGACTTCCTGGGAGAGCAGTTGTTGCAAAAACCAGAAGCAAAAACGTTGATAACATTATTCAACAATGCGTCCAAAGGCGTTCTATTTACGGGTGAAACTATGCACAAGGCTAAAATGTTCATGCAACAAATGTTGTTTGAAGATGGACTAGGACGTATGGCATTAATGCTTCAATTACTGAATATCCTGTCTAAATCACCTACGGCTCAAATATTATCTTCTCCATATTTTAATTCAATAGAATCGTCGGGAGAGGCCATCAAAATCAATAAAGTATTTGATTATATTTTCCGCAATTTCAAAAACGATATCAGCCTGCAGGATGTGGCTGAAATTACAGTTATGTCAACTTCAGCGTTTTGCAGATTTTTCAAACAGAAAACCAACAGAACGCTCATTGAATTTATTAAAGAGGTAAGGATAGGGCACGCGGCAAAATTGTTGCTGGAGGGCAATCACAATGTAACGGAAGCCTGCTATCACAGCGGCTATAACAGCATATCCAATTTCAACACACACTTTAAGGATGTGAAGGGTTTGTCTCCGAGAGATTTTCTGAAACAATACAACGAGAAGCACTAGCTGCGAGGTTTTAGCCGTAAGGTATGAGGTGTGAGGCTTGAGGTATGAGGTGTGAGGCTTGAGGTGTGAGGTAAGAGGGATGAGGTATAGTGGTTGTGACGACACCTGGTGTAGAAGCCCGCAAACCGAATACCTTTATAAATCAGCGATCATAAAATTCTGCATCAGACATATGTTAGTATGTGCTTTGCTGTATTATTTGTTTGAAAAAGAATAAAAAGGTTTTGCTTCAACCCAGGTCTGTCCGGGCGCCGTACCCAGAACTCCCTGCTGATAGCCACTCATCAGCTTGTTCCATTCTGCACACCGTTTATCATAACCTTCTGCAATCCTGCCCATACTATCCAGGTCCGCATTTTCGGGAACAACTATACGCATCACCAACAACCTGTTAAACCTGTAAAGCGTGATCTGCTGATAACCGGCTTTTCTAAAACCAGCTTCCACTTCCGGCCAGATATTTTTGTGGTAGTTTAAATATTCCTGCACTTTTTTGTCATCCTCAACCAGGTTCACAACAAAAACAAGCTCCTTTGTTTTAACGCTTTCATTTATGACAGTCTTTTCTTTGTGTTTGCATGAACATAATGTGATTAAAAGAACAAACATTACAGCTTTAAACGAACGGTATTTATATGTCTGCATTATTTATAATTATAGCTATTAGATCTTATGTTATTGCCGCTGCGGCACGTTAACTAAAGAGAAAATAAATTATTGTCATTACAACTGCAAGCAATCCCCACAAAATCCAAACCTTTCTGCTATTATAATTCATATTGCGATTGGTATCAATCAGCGACGGCAGAACAGCACCTCTTGTGGGCTTTGTAAAAAGTGACACCACAACAATCACCACAAGTAATACGCAAAATATATAAAACGACAGTAACAAAAAATGCGGCCAGAAACCCTGATGTGGATAACCAAGCACATGACATGTTCCAATAATCAGGCACAACAACCCTCCGCCGTACAATACAACTTCCGCTCCTATGTTATTAATTCTTTTCCAGAGTATCCCGCTCAGAAATACAACAGTTAACGGCGGTGCAAGAATTGAAACCAGCCCCTGGCTTAACTCAAAAAAGCCTTTCCCGGAGCAGGAGAACATTATTGCAATAAGCACGGCACAAATTGCGGTCAGCACGGTTATCCATCTACCCGTATAACGTTTTTGCCTATCCGACAGATCGAAGAACCTGCTTATTACATCTAACGTAAAAACAGTACTGAAAGAATTTAATCCCGAAGACACAGCATCAACCAACGCAGCAAATAACGCAGCAATGCTCAGCCCAAGAAGACCATGTGGCATTAAGTGTTTAACAAGCGTTATATAAGCGTTATCAGGTTGGGCCGATTGTTTATATAGCACAAAACACATGATGCCCGGAAAAATAAAGATCAGCGGCATTAATACTTTGAGAAAGGAAATAAATATTGTACCATATTGCCCTTGTTGCAGATTTTTTGCCGCCAGTGTTTTCTGTACGATGGTCTGGTCTGTGCACCAATAGTAAAGAGAAACAACCGGATAGCCTGCAATAACAGCAACCCAGGAATATTCAGGATCGGATGCAGGCCTGAATAGCTTCCAGTAATTACCCGGAACAGCGTTGACTAATTTATGTATACCTCCAACTTTGTGTAAAGCCAGCACCGTCAAAATAATGGACGATATGATGATAATAATTGCCTGAAAAATGCCGGTCCGTACAACAGCCTTAAAACCACCAAATGTTGTAAAGCTTGTTGCCACACAAGCAACCAGGATTACAGATTTAAACAACGACCAGCCAAAGATCTGTGATATAAGCAAGCCTCCTGCATACAAGGTGCTTCCCAGCCACGCAAACAGGATGGAAATCAAACTATAGATCACTAAAAAACCATAGGCCCGGCTACCAAATCTCAATCGCATAAACTGCGGAACAGTTGAGATTTTTGTAGCGAGGTAATGCGGCAGAAAAAACATGGCCAGCACCATTAGAAAGACCCATGCGAACCACTCAAAGTTGCTACCAACCACGCCCTGCGAAAACCCAATGCCCGCAAACCCAATCAGCATGGTTGGCCCTGCATTTGCGCTAAATAAAGAAAATCCTATCTGCCACCATTTTAAAGATCTCCCTCCCAAAAAAAGATCGTTGTCGTTTTTCTTTTTTTTAAGGTATATACCAATAAAAAACAGCGCAGCTACATAGCACAGCAGCACCAGATAGTCAATATTCGCAAGCGATATGTTCAAGTTGGTTATGTTATAGCGTAACTAAAGGTGTGTACTTTTTTACATTCTGCCTGTTCCAGAAATGGCTTTTTATAATCTTTTTTTCACTTGTACAGTAATCCCAGTTAATGCGTACCGGCAGTCCCGATACCTCGGGCAAAACATGCATCCCGTTTTTTAGCGCTGGCTTTACAAGCAAATATTTTTCGAGGCCAAACATAATGCAATGGAGATATTCCAACATTACGTTATTCTGAGTAGTTGCGAGCAGGCAATTTGTATAGAAAGAATACCCACCTGAAGAAAAAGTGAGATTATTTTTCGCAGCCAGATCACGCACTTCCATCCATTCGTTGACACCGCCGATCTGTGTTGGCACAGGTTGCAGGTGTTTCACTCCTAACTGTACAAGCGTTGGAAACATTCTTGATGTTCGTTCTGATTCACCGTAAGAAATTGCAACTGGCAGCGCACTGCATAATCGTTCTATCTGGTCATAACTGGCTGAGTGAACAGGTTCTTCAAGCCATGCAATATTTTGATCAGCCACTTTATCCATAAATTCTAATACATCTTCATACTTCCATACCTGGTTCACGTCTATCGCCAGTTTGCATTTACTGCCAGTGAGCTGTTTTACAAACTTCACTCTTTCAACATCTTCCTGAAGACGGGTTCCAAAATTTTTACCCACTTTCATTTTAAAACAGTCTATGCCGGCGTTAAGAAAGAAGCCTATTTCTTCTTCCAGTTCAGCATAAGAATAATTGGTTCCTCCTCCACTGCCATACACTTTTACTATATTGTTTTTCCCTCCAAGGAGTCTATGCAATGGCTGGCTCTTGCGTCGCGAAGCGAGATCATGCAACGCAATATCCACCTGTCCAAGCAATGCCGCAGCCTGACCTCTGAATCCTTCGTTCCTGATTGACCAGTATAATTGGGGAAACAATTCGCGGTAACGGATATTACCACTGTGTAGCAGTATCGGGAAAAAACAGGTTTCCATTATGTTCATATAAGAACTGAACACAGGCCCTTCGCCTATATTTCCATCTTCGTCTTCTAACGTTATAATAGATATTCCAAATGAAGCAAATGGCCCCATAGTGGCGTCCTGGAAGGGAACGATATTTTTTACAGGTTCCAGTGTGCGAATAGTGATTTTGGCTATATTAAAAATCTCGTCATCTATAAAACTCATCCGTTGACTTTATCTTGTAGTGAATATAAAATTTCAGTTTGAATATCATGTGGTAAAGGGCCTTGTTGAAAATCCCCGATAGTACTATTCAATTGCATTTGATTAGCGGCTCCTATAACAATTTTGAAAGGCAGATCAAACCCCAGCAAAAAACGATGCGCAAGAGATGAAAGCCCTATTTTGTGTTTATCGGCAATATGTTTTATCACGTTCGCCTGAACAATCATTTCCTTAGAAAGCCAGTCAGGCTTGCGTTCAGAAAACTTCTGAAAACTGCTTCCAAGCAGCCCCATATGCAAGGGACTTGCGAGGTAATAAGCGATATTTTTTTCCAGGCAAAAAGGCAAAGTAGTGTCCAAATCATCCACACAGCAGGCATTAAGCCTGTTATAACACATGACTACATCAAATACGCCGGATGACAGATACGGCTCAAACAAAGCAGGATAGTTTCCTCCAAGACCAATTTTCGCCACCATTCCTCTTTTTTTAAAAGAGAGCATCTTTTCGATAACGCGTGGCAGATCCTGCGCTGGGATTGCAGAAGGGTCGTGAAGGAACAAGATATTTATACAAGGGATATTTAAAGTATTGAGGCTATTAGTGACACTATTTTCAAGCCCCTCGTCTGAATAATCATAAATACCTTCATCACTCGCAAAACTTTTAAGACGGCCGGCTTTTGTGCTTATAGAAGGAATCTTCCCCCTCCATTTCATCAATGCTGTGCCAATATACATTTCGGCGTTTCCGTAAGACGGAGAAGTATCTATTAAAGTGCAACCGCATTCCAAAGCATGGAGTATACATTGTATGGATTCCGAAGCCCTTACTTTTCCCCACACTCCTCCCAGCCCGGCAGTACCCAAAACACACCGGTCATTGAATAAAAATGTCTTTTCCTGCTTGCTCATTGGAAGCCCACTTCTGTTTTAATAAAAGTAGCCACACCCACTTCGGGAAACAATTGCGATTTTAACATTTATCTCCTTATTCTTGATATACCAGTAATGACGCTATGGATAGACGGGACGGAAAAATCCCAACTTTTCGGGTCGGGATTTTCCTTGGTTAAAATTTGCTTTTTAGGATACGGACGTCATACTATACCACGTTTTTCTTTCCTTACAGGAAAATATTTTGACTGATGGTGCTTCAAACGTCTTATTGAAACTCGGAAATTTATTTTAATACGTTTGTAGACGTTTGTTGATTTTTGGTGAGGAATTTCTCTAACAAAAGCCCCCAACCGGGGGCTTAAAAGTTCAAACATTAGAACATAATAAGATTATAAGGGGTATGCTAACACACCGGTTCTTCAAATTCCGGGGGAAAGATTTTTTATATTCCCATGTTTGTTTTTGGCCTTTGGACTTAAAACGGTTGCGCGAAAGTAGCCGGAAGCACCAGTTTTCCGTGTAGACGTTTGTTGAAATATGTTGTCCGGTAAAAGGCTGTTCAGGATCTTCCGGCACCAGGGAATATGAATTCCATACGACAACCGCCTGCGGGTATAGTATCAATGGAGAATGTGCCATTGAAAGATTTCACCCTGTTTACGATGTTATTCAGGCCGATACCCTTTGAAGGATTTGCCGGGTTAAACCCCCTGCCATTGTCCTGAACGCATATCTTAACACCTTGCAGATAAGATATGACCGAAAGCGAAACTTTTGTCGCTGCGGCGTGTTTGAGAATATTATTAAACAGTTCCTGTATAATCCGGTAAATGTTCACTTGCAGTTCATCATCTGTCACAGAAACTGCATCATCGTAAGTAAAATTAACCTGGAGGCCGGCTACTCTGTCGAGGTTCTCCAACAGAGATCTGATAAGCGCCTTCAGATCATTCCTGGCGGACGGTACAAGCTCTTCGTGTGTAAGCACCCGTATTTCATTAATAGCGTTATCAACAAGCCCCTTGGCCCGCGTTATCAATTCACGGTTTTGCTTGTCTGCAGTTTCCATAAGACCAAGCATCATTTTTGAGCTTACCAATATCTGGTTCACATTATCATGCAATTCGCGACCTATCCATGCGCGCTCTTGTTCCTGCGCACGCAATATGGCACGCGCTATCTTCTTCTGCTCTTCCACACTCTGCTCAAGCATTTTTTGCTGCAGCGAACGCATTTCTGTTATATCAGAAACAGCCATCATCAAACCGAATATTTGCTCGTCATCACTCACCGGAAACATTTTTATCAGGTACCGGTTGTACGATTCGTCAGGTTGGCGATGACTTACTTCATAATTTACCTGTTTACCTGATAACACTTCGTCCATTTGTCCGGCGAGTGTTGCATGCCGTTCCGGTGGAAATATCTCAAGAATATGCAGTTGAAGAACGGGCGCTTTTTTAAATTCGCGCTGGAGATATTCGAGTGCCTTGTGATTGAATGACTGAATTTTCAATGCCTTATCCAACAAAACATAACAGGTATCTGTAGTTCCGAGAATGGATTGAAGGTTTGCTTCCGAGCGTTGTAAGGTTTCCTCCCACATTTTCCGTTCTGTAATATCCAGTACCGTCCCTATCAATGCGCGCTTGCCGTTGAAAACAGTGCGTCCCACATAAAACTCAATGCGGTTTATACTTCCATCTTTTTTAACACCCCACAATTCAAACCGCATCTGTTCATCCCGCCCCTGCAGGCAGGTATATGCATATTTTTTTGCAGCCAGTCTGCTTTCGGGCGCCACCAGTGTTTCCAAAACAGGAAGCCCCATCAATTCATCAATTGTATAACCAAATATCTCCGCAAAGCGCTGGTTGAAGTAAACTATTTTACCTTCGCTAAGAATATAAACGCCGGCCTGGGATTTTTCTACCAGCGTTCTGAATTTTAGTTCAGCTTCTTTCAACTCCAGCTCAGACTTCCTTCGCTCAGAGATATCAACCCCAAATCCCATCACACAATGCTGCCCCTTATAAAAAATGGGAACTCCGTTCAAAAAATAAGGAATTCGCTCGCCGCTTTTTGTAATAAGATCAGCCTCTACTTCAACATAGCGGCCATCGTACACCTGCTGAATTTTGGTTGCCACAAATTCCCTTTCCTTCCCGTCAAAAAAATCCAACGGATGCAAATGCTTTAAATCTTCGTGAGAATAGCCTGATACCGTTTCGAGATTTCTGTTCCATCTTAAGCGATTGCCCTCTTTATCAAAAATGTAGAAAATACCCGGCAGGTTATTTATTACGGAGTCTGACAACTCCTTTTCATTAAATAGTTGTGTTGCGTAAACACGGCGCCCGGCAAACAATTTCAGTTTTTCCGCAAGCATATCTATCAAGGTTCTCTCCTCCTTTAAAAAAGGTCCTTCGTGGGCGGGGGGCATCTCTTCCCTGTAACCAACCTCAATTATTCCGATACAGGAATCAAGCAACACTATATCCGCAGAAATCCTGTCAACTGTTGCAAAAAAATCTTTTGTACAAAATTGTTCTCCGTTAAATATTATTCTCGCTTCGGTTATGGCCGGATATTGCCACCCCGCCGGCAAAATGTTCACCAACTCTTCCAAAAGCATTTCCTGAGGTTGTGTATCTGACTGAAGTATCAGGTCAGCCCTGTGCAAAGTGGATAATTCTTTTACACGTTCGTGCAACAGATGTTCTACGCGGCGCTTTTCCTGCTGCTCTTGCATTAAATCTGTGATATCATGCCAGCTCCCGGCTATGGTTGTACATACACCATCTGCATTGCAATCGCCAACTATTTTAATAATTGCCGTTCTTGTTCCGGTAGCGAAGTGAATGTTTTGTTGCCATTGCATCTCTTTCACCTGCACACCTACTTCTTTAATTTTTAGCAGAATGGTTTCAGCAGTTTGCAAGGGCAACACCTCCTGTAGTAAACATCCTTCCACCATTTCATTTTTGCAGCCGGTTGCTTTAACAAATGCGGCGTTGGCATATTTTATACGCAGTTCGGTACCTTGCTCTTTAGTCATTACAAATACCGGATCGGTCACGGCAGTCAATAAAAGATCAAGCTCTCGTTCAAGCGGCTTTGTCATCGCTTTAATGCGTTTAAATCGCGTTCAATATCTGCTATCCTGTATTGATTATCATTAAAATCCCATTAAGAAATTACAATTCGTACGCTTTCACATTGCCCGCCTGGTAGCCAGACACAACTGTATTGCTGAAAATCATGTTATTACATGATTTGTTATAAAATTAGATTTTTATGCTACAGGTTCTTTGCAACCGTTCATTGTGTCAAGCAGTAGTAACATGCTTTAAATTGCCGTACTTTTAAAAAAATTGCCTATGAATATTCTCATTGTTGATGACCATGCCGTAATACGGCAAACGTTGGGAATGATTATCAACACTGAATTTCCGAATGCCGATTGCAGTTCTGTGGAAACCGGCCGGGCCTGCCTTGATGTTTTGCAGACACAGACATTTGACCTGGTTATACTTGACCTTAACCTGCCAGATATAGATGGTGTAAAAATTGCGGGCCTGATACGGAATACTTACCCGGAACAAATGATCCTTGTTTTTTCCATGAACCCAAGCAGTTTGTTTGCCGCAGAACTTTACAGGTTGGGCGTTATGGGCTATTTAAACAAACAAGCAGATATAAGTGAAATAAGAAAAGCGCTGAATACCATTTTAAGAAAAAAGATTCCTTATAAAAATGCACATTATAAAACGGCAGACAATTCCGGGCCAACCAGGAAAATCACTGCCAATCCCTTCACAAAATTGTCCCAACGGGAACTGGAAGTTGCAAGATTACTTGCAAAAGGGAAATCGATGGAAGAGATTGCATCGCATTTATGCATAGGGGCATCCACTATTCGCACGTATAAGGCCAGGGTTTTTGAAAAGCTTGAAGTTGCAAGTCTATACGATTTTTTAACCAAGGTTAAGCTGTATGAACTTGAAGTCGGTTAGTTATTTCACGCTGCATTATTTTAAGATCACTAATCAATACATCATTGAAGTCGTTTTTATTTCGTTTTATAGTCTCTCTTGCTCCTTTACTGTTGGGCAGCCTGGTAACACATTCTCAACAGCCATTGTTTGAAGAACAAACACAGCCTGCAGGCGTTACCCGTATAAGAAATGTAGTGGGTATGATGGCTGATTCCAACAACTGCATATGGCTGGCTACACAATCAGGAATATATCGTTATGATGGTTTTAAGTTCCGGCATTACAGTGACCAGAATACCGCCACATTGCAATATGAAAGAATGGCCGGAATTGCAACGATCCTTAGAGGCGATGATAAAGCGCTTTGCATACAGGACGCCCAGGGAAATTTGTACACCGTTAACAAAGAAAGCCGCATAGAACCGCTTAACGAAGGCAAAAACACAAAGGTTGCTTTTGGAACCGTGAGCAGGCCATTCCATTTTTTTAGCCGTAACCAGCCGGAAAATAAATGGTATGCAGATAAAATTCAAACAACTTTTTTTGTCAGCAGCAGTAAAACGTTTTACCTGAGACTGGAAGACCGCGTTATCGAAAAGATTTCAGCTACAGATTTATATAACCTCAAAAAAGGAGATAGAGTATACAGCTGGAACAATGGCGACAATCCTACACTTTTCGCTACTGAAAATCACTTTTACACAATCAGCAACAACAGGATACAACAATTGAACGATACCAGCGGTAAACCTACCCCGGTTTATTTCACCGGGGATCTTTCCGGAATTGAACGCGTTAACAACACTGGCCGTTTAGACATTCTGCAGTCAAGTGATAAAAAATTCAGCTTTGCATGGCACGGGAACAAGCTCTACGAAATAAATGAAACAAAGGGCAGCAACCTGTTGCATACAAAATTAATGGCCGAAACGCCGGAAAAAGATGTACCGTTACAGGTCTTATACTCACAGCAGCAACACCTGCTGGTGATTTACTATAAAACCCGGGGACTTGTATTTTACAGGCCCAGGCAGTTTTCACTCTTGTCTTATAAACAGACCGACCAGGATGTTTCCGATAATTATTATTATTCATTTTTCCCTTACAGAAATGGATTTGTCACAGTAATCAACGAGGGCCTCGTATGGCTGGGCATTAATGGCCGTACAGAATTGCTTGCAAAAGATGCCAGTCTGAAATTCTTTCTTTTTAAAGACGACGACGATAATATCTGGTATCAGGCCACATCGCTTGATATAAAGCGATACAATCCTAAATCCGGAAAAAGTGAAACGATTATAACTGCTGCACAAACGCGTGCGTTCAGCAATAAACGTTTTGATGTAAAAAGCATGGTGCGTAAGGACTCAAATAGCTATTACCTGCTCACCCAGTTCTCCTTAATTGAGCTTAGCCTGCAATATGGCACGCCAGTACTTAAAGCATTATTAAAAGCCCCTGACAAATCTGATTTCAGTATTCTTTTTGTAAAAGATGCACAAACATTGCAACTGGGAACAAGTAACGGACTGATAGAATACAACACGGCCAACGGAACACATAAAACAGTACCACGTTTAACTAAAGCCTTCATAAGAGCTGTAACAAAAATTGGTGAGAACAATTACCTGGTAGGGACCTACAACAAGGGAATATTTCAGGAGAAAAACGGGAAGTGGTGGCACCTTTCTTCAAGACTGAATAATCTTCCGCCTTCTGCACACGCATTCATAACAGACAGCCTTACGCGTTCAGTTTGGGTAAGCAGTAATGACGGATTGCTAAGGCTTTCTCTTGCACAGTTACAAAATAATACGCCAGCGGACAGCAATTCAATGGGCGTGCAGCACTTTATGAATTTCGGCCCATCGATCATGTCTGAGTTCAACGGAAGCAACAGTGCAGCCTCTGCAAAACTATCAGACACCACACTTGCATTCGCAAATGTGAATGGTCTGGTAACATTCAACCCATTGAACATAGTGTCGTATCCGTTACCAACCAACGCCCTTATGGAATCCGTTAATGAAACGGACAATGACTCGATACCGGTTTACAACAACAAACTCGAGCTGGTTGAGGTTAGCCCTGTAATTCCCTATTTTGGCAACCTGGAAGAACTGGAAGTGTCTTACTTTCTCACCAATTATGACAAACAATGGCACTTACAGGCCCCGGGCTCTGTGATCATTTACAGAAAGCTACCACCCGGCGAACATACCCTTCAGTTCCGGATCCGCCATACACACGACTTCCCTGGTAAAGAACTGGTTCTTAATGCAGCAAGCCTGTATATCCCTTATAAATGGTATCAGAAAACCGGATACCAGCTAGTGCTTGCGACAATGTTGTTACTGATACTTTTTATGATACACAGCCTCCGCATCTGGTTTATTAAAAAGCGCAAAAAGGAACTGGAGCAGCAGGTAAAATTAAAAACTGCGGAACTTAGTGAATCCAATGAAAATCTAACCGCGGTGATACATGAACTGACGACATCTGAAGCCAAATTGAAAAAAAGCAATTTTCTTAAAGATGAATATTATGCTTTGCTAACACATGATCTTCGTTCACCGCTTAAATTCCTGTCCTTTAACCTGGGGCATCTTCTGGAAAAAATGCCTGACATGGACGAAGACATGCTAAAAAAGGGAATTATCACCACTTATCAGTCTTCCAACGAGCTAAACAAACTTGTTGATGAGTTTGTCTATTGGATCCAGGAAAACGAAAAAGAAATAAAGATCCACCCGGAACAAACATCCGTTGCCGTTATTGTTTCAGAATTGAAAAAGCTGTTCGCTATAGGGATGGAAACAAACGAAAATGTGTTTATTTCTGAAGTACAGGATAATCTGCATTTTTTTATTGATGCGAATATTCTTTTTATGATCCTGCGGAACGCAGTAGATAATGCGAATAAATATACCTCAGCAGGCGAAATAAGACTTACGGCTTCCTGTAATAACAATGATCTTCAAATATGTGTAGCTGATACAGGCATGGGCATAAGTGCTGAAATGGTTGAGCATCTGATGCGAATTCAGGATACGGATATTCCACTAAGCTCCCATCAAAAGAAATCGCTTGGATTTTACATAATGGCGATGCTTCTCCGGAAATTAAAAGGATGCTACCGCATTGAAAGCACAAAAGGAAAAGGTACAAGCATTATATTCACCATTCCGGAGTGCGAAAGACCTGACAATCAAAAACAAACCGACGCCGGAAAAATTCATAGAAGGTCAACCCGTTAGCTACATTTTCTAAGTGCACTATTGCGAGACCGTATTGAAAATGATCGATAAATACTGTAATTTGTTTTTAATTATCAGCTATGAAGGTACTTTTGGTGGATGATCATATGATCATCAGGCAAAGCCTGCTGTATATACTGCAATCGCAGTTTCCACCCGTCCTGTGTTTTGAAGCACGTACCGGTGAGGAATGTACGACGATGCTCAAGAAGGAAAACTTTGATCTGCTGATCCTGGATCTGACACTGCCGGATACGGACGGCATTGCTTTAACGGAATGGATCATGCAGCGGAATCCCCATCAAAAGATCCTGTTCTTTTCCACCAGTCCAACCGAAGTGTTTGCAAAACGGCTGTATCAAATGGGTATTATGGGCTATATCAACAAGCAGGCCCCCATCAGTGAGATATCTAACGCACTGTATGCGATTATCAGGAAAGGTGAAAAATACGTGAATGAAGAGTTTAAAGCCATGCTTACACAAAGCGACGAGCCTGAGCATGACATTGCTCCTTTGGAGCGGCTTTCAAAAAGAGAACTGAGTATTGCACAACTGCTGGCCAACGGTAAATCCATCGAAGCGATAGCAGCCACGCTGAACGTTGAAACAACAACTATACGGACACATAAGGCCAGAATTTTTCAAAAACTTGAGATCACAAGTTTTCCCGAATTTCTTCAAAAAGCGAGACAGTACAAGCTTATATAACTTTTTTACGCAAACGGCACTAAAGCCCCGGAAATTACACCGGGGCTTTTACAGTAGTTGACTACTGGTATTAAAACGTAACAGAAACCACACAACCCAAGTAAAACCTAAGCCAGTACTACATTTTGCAGTTCAGGCGGACGTAATGGTTCTCTGTGTTTTCAAGAGGGCAAACCGGATTAAAACACAGGTATACATCGCTTATTATTCAATTGTGTTGCGTAAAAGTCAGACAAGGTAATGGAGAACCGCATTCAACGGTGTAGACATTTGTTGAAAATTGAGAAAAGAAAGAAGCCTCAGCAGGAATACCGAAGCTTGTATTACCAAAACATTGTTAGAGCTCACATCTAACTGTGCTTATGAAAAGACTAGCATAATAGGGCTAAAAAGTAGGTCTGCTGCATTCTACATTTCGCCTATTCTTTATAGATACAAAACTCAGGTATATCGGGCTTTTTTCTTGTAGCTGTTTGTTGATTTTAAAAAAATATTTTGAAATGCAGTTTGCTGTCACCGCTTCATTTCCAAAACATAATCATGCATTTTTTTGCATTTGCTTTCAAAGTGATTTTGCAGCTGGGAAGTCTATTGGAATTGCAGTTAGTCTGAAAACATAATTGGTAAAGCTCATTACGTTGATCAATACCATCAGATCGATCAAGGCAGTTTCGTTGTAACCTGACTGAAAGAATAAGTCCTGCAACGCTTGTTGAACTG
The DNA here is from genome assembly GCF_041060425.1 of Danxiaibacter flavus. Classification (NCBI taxonomy): domain Bacteria; kingdom Pseudomonadati; phylum Bacteroidota; class Chitinophagia; order Chitinophagales; family Chitinophagaceae; genus Danxiaibacter; species Danxiaibacter flavus. The sequence goes on along the minus strand of NZ_JAULBC010000006.1, from coordinate 352,765 downwards.
CTCCCCTGTTTTCAATCACAGATTGTATGACATTATAGATGATTTTCCATTTAGCATCGGGAAAAGTACCAGCCCGCAGCTGAAGTGTTTCTTCCTCTTTCCATCCAAACTTCATGGCACTTTGCGTATGTGAGGCCAGGCAATATTCGCATCCGTTAAACTGAGACACGATAAGATAAATTGCTTCCCGTTCTTTTCCGTGAAAACTATTCTTTACCTGGGCATGCACGTAAGCCATGTAAGAACTTAATGCATTGCCTGAATAACCAATAGTAGCATAGAGATTGGGCACTTTGCCAGACGTTTTTGTTAACTGACTGAACACTTCCTGTGCAGCGGGAGATACTTCATCATATCCGGGAACTTTAAACATAGTGAAGTGATTTAATGCCCGGTAAGTTAGGCCATTTTTGGAAGTGAATAATAAGTAGTGAATCGTGAATCGTCAATAGTGAAATGTGCATGCTTGCAAAATTTCCGGCTTTAATATCACAATAATCGCAGCATGCATTGACTTTAAAATGTTTGTTTGAGAACATAATGCAAACGATTGATCAATTTGCCCAGCTCCACTCAAGTCATTACTTAGAGCTGTAATTTTACGTCTTGGCTAATTAAATAACTTAGAAATTAATTTATAAAAATTATTTACATAGCAACAAGGCATTAGAAAGTAATAACAATGGGAAACTAAAAGCTACGTTATAAACCCGTCTGGCCGGTTGCAGATCTCATCTGACCGGTCACATAATCTTTTCGAGCATGAAAAAAATATCTTTTTTACTGTTGCTGTTTATCGCGGCAACATGCGCCGCACAACAAAAGCCCAATGTTATTGTGATTTGCGCGGATGACCTGGGTTATGGAGACCTTAGCGTTTACGGCGCCAGGCAAATAAGCACACCCAATATCGATAAGCTTGCACAGCAGGGTTTACGCTTTACTGATGCGCATGCAACATCCGCTACATGTACACCCTCACGCTATGCGTTACTCACCGGACAATACCCATGGCGCGATGAAAGCATTCGTATTCTTCCGGGCGATGCACCGCTAATCATACCTACGGGCAAAACAACGCTACCATCTTTATTTCGCCAGGCTGGCTATAAAACAGCTATTGTAGGCAAATGGCATCTTGGCCTTGGAAAAGAAACTGCGAAGAACTGGAACAAGCCAATTGAAAATGGTCCAAATGATGTAGGCTTTGACTATTCATTCATCTTTCCTGCAACGGCAGACAGGGTACCAACTGTCTTCCTGGAAAACCGCGATGTACTTGCACTGGATAGCCTGGATCCGATTGAAGTGGATTATAAAAAACCAATTGGCAATGATCCAACAGGCAAAGATCATCCTGAGTTGTTGAAGATGCAGTCATCACCGGGACAAGGTCATAACCAGACAATCGTCAATGGCATTGGCCGCATCGGCTATATGAGCGGTGGTAAAAAAGCACGCTGGACTGACGAAGAAGTTTCTCTTACCTTTTTGAGTAAAGCGAAAGAAGTGATCAACGCAAATAAAAAGAATCCTTTCTTTCTTTATTTCGCGACAACAGAACCCCATGTTCCCCGCATGCCTGCAACCATGTTTAAAGGGAAAAGCAAATTAGGATACAGAGGGGATGTGATTCTGCAACTGGACTGGACAGTAGGTGAGATCATGAAAGAACTGGAAGCTGCAGGCATTGCAAAAAACACCATTGTCATCTTTACCAGCGATAACGGACCGGTGCTTGACGATGGCTACCAGGATGAGGCGGTAACAAAACAAAACGGACACATGCCGGCGGGCCCGTTGCGTGGCGGCAAGTACAGTGCATTTGAAGGAGGAACGAGACTTCCATTTATTGTGAGCTGGCCGTCGACAATAAAAGCAGGGGTGTCAGATGCTTTGATGTGCCAGGTAGACCTGGTGGCTTCATTTGCCAGGCTCTTAAATATACAGCTGCCTGCAGGAAATGCGACAGACAGTGAAGATCATCTGCAGGCTTTGCTGGGCAAAAAGCCCACAGGAAGAAATGTACTGATTGAACAGGGTGGTTCAATATCGATTGTAAAAGAGGGCTGGAAATATATCACACCATCAGGCGGAACAGCCTATGACAGCCTTACAGGAACTGAAACCGGCAACGACAAGTCTCCACAATTGTATAATTTAAAAGAAGACATTGGTGAGAAAAATAATCTTGCTGGAAAATATCCGGAAAAAGTGAAAGAATTGGAGGCACTGCTGTCGTCAATCAAGAATAAATAATAGAATTTTAAACGGAACCCTCTGTGCAACTCCGTGTCTTCTCCTGTATTTCTCTGTGTAACCATAATATTCATCCAATACCATGAACAATTATAGTCACACAGAGATCATTAATTTATTTCTTCAATATTCTATCAACAATAAGCGCTCCTACCTTTTTTCCCTGGGCTGCACCATCATCTACACTATTGCGATAGTGAATACCACCATACACACGGCTGATCGATGCTTCAGCAGCGGCCTCCTGGAAAGAATTAAAATGGCGCTGCATGCCGATGTATCTCAGATCACTTGTATCCTGAAAGGAGAAATTTTCTCCATACATACTTGCCAGGACGGTAGACGCCGCTGCAGTTATTGAACTATGACCACTTGGATATTCCGGAAAAGGTGGTGTCTGTAAAAAAGGCGAAAAAGTTTTATCCATCCACTCATTAATTACTGTAACCGGCCTTACAACACTACTCCTGTATTTTTCATCCCAACAGGCAATAAATGCATCATATAATGCAATCGCGGTCAGTGCATAACCTTTTGCAATCTTCACTGGATCCGCATTCGTTTGCTTTGCCGCGATGGCTGCAATACCCATCCAGTGACCACCCGGAGTAATCTTTTTCTTGCCAAACATTAAATGTCCTGAATGCTCTATCACAAACGGGTTATCATCCCAGTACCGCGCAATTGTTTTTTGCTCTTCCGTTAAGGTTGTGTTTATGGTATACACTTCTTTGGCGTTCTTATAAAATTGACTGGTGGTGTCTTTACTGAATGTTGGCGGGCCAGGCGGAGTAAATTGCGCTGCAGAATCCATCAACATTGGCTTCATTGTATTCCAGCACCACTCTACTCCATCTAAATAATCAGGCGGTGTTGGTCTCCATTTCCCGGGATCGGTACTGCCAAGATATTTAGGCTTTCCCCTGGAATCAATATAGCCATCTGTTTTTGCTCTTGCCAGTATTGACTGAGCTACACTTTCACCAAATGCTACAGATCGTTGATAGGTTGAGTCATCTGAATTTTCCTTAAAATAATTATAGACCGATTCTTCATAAGTTTTCAGGGAATCAACAGAGAACACTTTTACATTGCGAACTACCGTAAAGAAAGCTTTGGTGGCAGCAAGCGTATAATTATATTTTTTCCCGGCTTCCGGCTGAGGCATTTTTCCGAAGCCATGTAGCTTTTCCGCTATTGACGCGCTGCCTTCTTTGGCAAAGCGGATTGCTTCATAAGAGGCCAGCGATGAGTACGTATAGATCCTGCTGGCAACTGGCGGAGAAAATACATCGTAAATGATCACCTCGGTCAACAGATCCTGGTTTTGATGCAAGATATCAGCCTCTGACAACTTCGTTTCTTTTTTCTGAGGCTTGCAACTACAAATCAACATAAGAGAACATAATAGCCCCACAATTGTCTTTACACTTTTTTTCATATAGCACTTCAATTATAACAGCAGTTTTTCATCCACTGCTTCATTTTAAATTTTAATAACCTTATAAAAACCGATCTAAATTTTTGATACAATTATTGCTGTGAACATGCCGGCGGCAAACCGGTTGTTCCCCACTTCTTATTTGGCTTCGCACCCAGCCACAAATTCAATTGCCCACCGTTTGCGAAAGCATCATGGCTAAACCAGAACTTCTTTAGATCGGCTCCATTTAACGTAGCTGATTGTATGTAGCAATTTGTTTCGCTGTTGTTAAAACATTTAATTACAAACTGCTTCCCTTTATAATAATTCTGATTCAATGTAATAGATACTTCATCAAAAACCGGCGATGTAATTTCATACACAGGCTTCTCCGCCTCTCCTCCCATTATGTCAAACAAACCTATTGACATCAACGCACTCACTCCTCCCATCTGTCCCTGGTCCTCATCATGCCCTCCGTAACCCAAATCAGGTGTAACACCTCCAAACGCCTGTTCTTTTACCCTGCGAACCCAATATTGTGTGAGCCAGGGTTTGCCTGCATAACTGAATACATGCGCATTCGAGCAACCGGGCTGATTAGCATAGCTTACATAGCCACTGCCATAACCATACACGAAATCTTTAGCGCGTGATTGCTCAAAAGCATAGTTGAGCCTGTTGCAGAAGCTGTCAGCGCCACCCATTTTAGTAACGAGTTTGGCGATGTCGTGTGAAACACCCCACGTAGCCTGCCATGCATTCGCTTCTATCCATCCGTTACCACTCAAAGGATCCTTGTGCATAAATTGTCCATCCTTATTTTTGGGAAACAAGAATTTACTGTCAGCATCAAAACAATTTACCCAACTAGCAGATCGCTTTTTAAAGAATGCCACATCATCCTTTTTACCAAGTCTTGAAGCCATTTGAGCCGTACCCCAATCCTGAAAAGCCGCTTCAATGGTTATTCCCACGTTATCGGGCCACCATCCTTTCGATGTATAGAATTCTATATCTTCTTTGCTACCCAACATCCCGCCCGGCAACTGATTCCGTTTTACTACTTCGAATGCATGATCCGGATCTACCTTCTTTAATAAACCTTTCATGTAAGTGCCCGCGATTAAATTCGCCGCGGGGTTACTCGTCATTATATAAGAGTAACCACCACCGCAAGGCCCGCGTGGCAACAAATAGCCATTGTTTGCATACTCGATCATGGAAGCAGAGAAATCATCCAAAACTTCCGGCCATGCAAGGCTCCACAAAATGTTCAGGTTCCATTGTGTGAGCCATAACGCATCGGAATTATACATATTGAATTTAGGTTTGCCACTGGCATCTTTGGGCAGCGTTTTTATTTTGAAGACAGCATCGGTGAAGTTCCCCTTACGCCCCCCGGGTTTCGCTTCTGTTCTGTCAGGATAATCACCGCTGATGTCATTGATCTTTTGGCGGCCTAATAGTGCATGCCACAGATCAGTATAGAATTTTACGCGTTGAGCAACAGAGCCGCCTTTTACTACAATTTTTCCCAGGCAGTCGTTCCAGGTATTTCTTGCGTTGTTACGCACTTCATCAAAACTCCAATGATTACATTCTTCATCAAGGTTTTTCCTGGCATTGTCAGTAGTCGTATAAGAGACAGCAATCTTCATCTGCAGTTGCTCTCCTGCAGCCATATTGTATTCAGCGCCAAGCGTAAGGCTATCGCCCGCCGCCTGTTGAATGGCATTTTGAACTGCTTTGCTGCCCTGCCATGCATTAAGTGATGAGAAGGGTTTATTGAACCTGATCACAAAAAACACGCGCACATCTGTTGGCCCACCCCAGAGACGTTTAATTGTGCCGAATGAGCCTTCTATTTCATAATCATTTATCTTATTAACCTTTGCATCTACCATGGTGCAGTTTGAAACCATTCCGCCCAGATTGATGATGACACGCGCATCGGTATTTTTTGTATATCTGAAACGATAAAAATTTACTCTTTCAGTCGCTGTTTGCTCCACCCATATTTTATTCTGCTGCAGCATTACACGGTGATACCCTGGCTGTACAATTTCGTCATCATGCCTGAACTGCGACTTCCATGCCTGTTGCCCGCCAGCGGGATTCTGTGCAGTTGTGGCCGGCATGATCTCAATTCCCGACATCATCCATGAATGGATCTGCTCAAAACCCAGGATCTCATTTTCATTATAATTGTACCCTCCGCCAAACTGGTTTTTATTCCTGGTAAGCGGTGCCGAAGTGGCCATTCCAAAGGGAAGACTGCCCGTAATAAAAAAGAAATACCGTCCCCGGTTTGTCTCAATATATGGATCTACCGTGGACACAAAATCTTTGGCATGTTCAGCTGAAGGATATACTTCTATTTCGGAGAAGCCCAACTGACCGCCCGTTCCATCAAACACTTCAAACTTTATCCATTTTGTTTTTCTCTCCTTAAATGCAACTGCGAGTCCCGTTCCATCAGAAGGCAATTGATTTACCCATTCAACGGACCCGTCGCTGAAAACCATTTTTAGCCCCTTGACATTGTGCGCCAGTGTAGCTCTGTCAAACAGCACAACTTTGTTAACCCATTGCGCAGAATCCCATTCCAACTGAACCCATGGCAAGCGGATATATCCCCAATATGCTGTATCAGCCTCACAAACCCACTCTCCTTTTCCATCTACACCTATCACGCCATCTGCGATATTTTTAGCTGCACACGCACTGCCGGCTTCAGTTGATGCAGTGATCTTTGCGCGAGGAGCAATATTATCTGTTCCTGCAAAAGATGCTAGAGCAAATCCCATTGAAATGAGCAATAAATAAATCGTCCGTAAAAATTTCATCGTGGTATAATTATTATGTGGTTATACTGATTAAAAACTTAACGCTCTTTTCTTACCCTGATTATCATACACAAATACAGCCTTAATACTTTTATCAACGCTAATGAACCTCGCTGATTGCGACAAAAAGGATGAGCCGTAATTGAATTCCGTTCTTTGTTTCTTACCATTCTGATAAATTATTTCAGCGCTCACATCACCAGGTTGCAGGGGAATATTATTGAGTTCTTTCTTAAGCTCGTATATTTTAAGCGGTCCTCTGTTTTGTCCGGCAGCCATCAAATAATTACCTCCATTACCTCTCAGCTTGATCAGTGCTTTTCCATTTCCCGGAATAAAAATGCCGCTTTCCCGGATGGTTTGAGGTGTAAAATTTCCTTTTCCATCTCCTTTCAACATTAGCCCATTTAAGGCGTCATACCGGCCAACGGTTACATCTGTTCCGTAGTCGTTGGTATTCATCACCAGGTCAAGGTTACCATCACCATCAAAGTCGTCTGCAACAATGCCATTTAAAGCAGATAACTGGGATTTAAATGGCAATGGCATTAATGTAAATTTCCCGTTGCCATCATTTCTGCAGTAACAAGAAGCGAAGTCATTTGCTTTTAAAATTAAGGCGCCATTTAATTGCTCTTTTTTAAATACCTGGTCCATTGTTGCTGTGGCATACGACTTATAGTTTTGAAACCTGGACCGCATCCCAATGATCTGTTTTACCAGGTCATCTCTTGTTGGCGCAGGATATTCTTTTTTTGAAGGATCATCCTGACTCGATGGCAGATACAATGAAAGAATAGCATCATAGCTATCATTGTTATCAAAGTCTTTGGCGTAAATGGATACAGGATATTGTTCGCTTGCTTTGAAAAAGGAGTTCTGACCCATGTTTCCTATAACATAATCAATATCGCCGTCATTATCAAAATCGCCACCCGCGATGCTATTCCACCACCCCACTTGTTTTTCAACTCCTGATCTTTCAGTCACATTTTCAAAACTGCCCTTATTGTTTTTCAAAAAAGTAACCGGCATCCACTCTCCTGCTATTATCAGATCCTGCCAGCCATCGTTGTCAAAATCCGTAAACATAGCATCGCAAACCAGGCCGATATTATTCAGGTCTTTTGCTACAACATTTGTTACATCAGTAAATTTAATGTGACCATTTTTTGAATCATTTCTGTATATACAACTGGATACCGCTTTTGGATAGTTCCATGGACTTACCCGGCCTGCAACAAAAAGATCAAGGTCACCATCTTTATCATAATCCACCGCCCTTACACAGGATTTGCTGGTTAAATTCCGGGGGATAGCCAATGAATCGATTGTAAAATTTCCTTTGCCGTCGTTGACAAAAAATTGATCCTGGTAGATAGCTGTATTTCCCTTGCACTCATAACCTCCCCTGGACACATAAAGGTCAAGATCCCCATCTCCGTCTGCATCAAACAAAGTAGTTCCCATATCCTGAAAATATTCGTCACCTGACTCTATCGTATTCGTTATTGTTCGTTGTAAAAAAGAACCAGTAGGCGTTTGTAATAACGCAGTTGTTCCGAAAGAAGAATTACCACCCACAATAATGTCATCCAATCCATCTCCGTTCACATCTCCGGCAGCTAAAGATGGTCCGTATTCGGATAACTTATGAGGCAATAATTTTTGAATATTAAAATCAATACAGTCTTTTTGAGAATGCGCATATTGCACGCCCAGTTTACCAGTCACTTCTTTAAAGGCTGCATTTTGCGCTAACGCCGGCATCTGCCAGCTATAATTGTCTTTTGCATTTTTTTTGTTGATTTTTATTGTCTGATCTACAGCCACATTCCTTAGCAGCTCTTTGGTTCCGTCCGGCCATTTAATAACAAGGGAATCTATCGACGTAGTTGTTCCCAGGCCAAAATGCGGGTTCATTTGTATGGACGAAAGATATCCGCGATATGGCGTTTGTTCATAAGCCTGCATGTTGCCGCCATAATATAATTCAACCCAGGCACCCAATCCATTCAGGTTTAAAGAATCACCATTTAATTGCACGGATAAATAATGCTCATTTTTTGAGCCTGAATTCATTAATGTATTCTCGTATAGAGAAGCTTCATCGTTGATATTGTTGATGATCATATCAAGATCACCATCATTGTCAAGATCTGCATAAGCAGCTCCGTTCGAAAATGAAGGCTTGCTTAAGCCCCAATCGTTCGACATCTCATCAAAACGGCAATTGCCGATATTGCGAAAACCATAGTTGTGTAATTTAACTTCAGGAATTTGCGCCAGTGTATTGGACTCAGGAGCGATAGGTGCGGACTCCTGCCGGAACGCTATAAAGTCATGATCAGTTACATCTTTAGGGAAACCGTTGGTTACAACCAGATCGCGAAGTCCGTCATTATCAAAATCAGCAACTAAAGGGCACCAGCTCCAGTCAGTTTCCGAAACGCCTGAATAAAAACCGATATCGCTAAAAATGGGATCACCCACTGAATCATTTTGATTTATTCTTGGTCCCTGGTTGATCTGCAGGGAGTTTCGCACATACTGATATTGATATTTAAAAAAGTCATTCAGCTGGAATGTTTGATAGCTGCTTGAACCCAGCATCATTTTCTTGCGATAATTATCACCGGGATTCATGTCCAGCTCAACTATATCAGACAATCCATCATTATTAATATCTATTACATCATTACCCATTCCGTTAGCTGAAGTATGTTTTAGATATGATGCCGCTTTGTCTGTAAAAGTTCCGTCATGATTGTTTATATATAACAGATCGTTCGATAAAAAATCATTGGTTACAAAAATATCTTTCCATCCGTCTTTATTAATGTCTGTAATATTTACACCATGTCCATAACCTTCGATGGTGAGTCCTGCCTGCTGCGTAATATTTGTAAATACAGGATGTTTAAAAGAACTATCCCAATCGTTCCTGTAAAGCCTGCCGGTGCTCGGGAAAGATCCGTCTGTAATTTTGGGTCTGAAAGTTGACGGATTCACTGTTGGAAGAATCTGGTTTACTACCAGGTATACATCCAAATCCCCATCGTTATCATAGTCAAAAAAACTCGCCATGGTTGTATGCGTAGTATCATCAAGGCCATAAGACGCCGCCATCTCCTTAAATACGGGAACACCCTGATTATCTGCACCCTGGTTAACGTAAAGCAAGTTTTTCCTAACCTCGGGATTGTGATCCATAGAGGCACAAACATACATATCCATCCATCCGTCATTGTTAATATCTATCACTGAAACACCACGGCACCACTTGCCATTTCCGCTCACACCTGCTGCATTTGTAATATCTTCAAACTGCAGCTTTCCTTTGTTCAGGTATAGTTTATTCGACGTCATGTTTCCTGTGAAATAGACGTCCTGCAATCCATCGTTATTAAAATCGCCAACACCAACGCCTCCTCCGTTATAAATGTTAGTAACATCTATTGGATTGATAGAATCATTCTCTACAATCTTATTATTAAACTTAATTCCAGACTGTTCTGAAGAGACTAACCGAAACAATGTGGAATGCTGTCTGCACGAAAAAAACAGTACAGAAAAAAAGAAAAAAACAATTTTGTAAAGAATAGCTTTCATACCTCGATCATTTTGCACCTGTGTAATAAATAGTTTATTGCTTTTAATGTAAGGTCACTTACAATTTCTTTTTGTTTTTAAAAGACAAGCCGTCGTTAAATGAAAAAAAAGAGAGGTGTTTTCATTGAAGAAAACACCAACTCTTCGCAGAGAAAAAACTGAACTCCCTATACGTGCTTAATTGACTAGTAATGTTAACAGCCTCACAAACACCATATCTGGTCTAATAGCCCGGGTTTTGTTCAAGTGCACCGTTACTTTTCTTGATTTCATCATGCGGTATGGGGAACAGGTAATAATAGTCCCCTTTCCACGGCACTCTTACCTCAGCTTCCGGAATTACACCATAGGTGTAAGACAGTTTGCCCAACAAGTTGATGTCACCAGGAGGAACACCTGTCCAGTCCATCTTAACACTTGTTAATCCCCGGATAGGAATATCCATGTTTCCCGGCGCAGCTTTCCAACGTCTCAAATCGAAGAAACGCTGATCTTCCAGGTGCAATTCTACCGCTCTTTCGTTTCTGTACTCTTTAACAAGATTGGCACCTGTACTGGTGATATCCGGCATGTTCACTGATGGTCTTTTCCTTACTTTATTGATATATTCACGTGCTACATCTTCATTGCCTAAAGCGATCTGAATTTCAGCATAGTTCAGGTAAAATTCTGCCAGCCTCATAAACACAATCACCTGGCTGTAGTCGTAATCAAAACTTGCGCGTGGCCCACTGAAATCCATTAGTCTTCTGAATGCATATCCTGTTTGAACTCTCCAGTGAAATGGTGTCAACCCTTTTATCCAGTATGATTTGGAGTCGCGTCCAAAATCAAAAAGGTTTTGTCCGTTATTAGGATCGGTCTTATTAGGATTTGCATAAGGCGGTGCGTTGTCCGGGTTAGGATTTGCATCCTCCCAATATTCATACCTTCTGTCAGTGCTCTTTGCCCCGTCGTTGATGGTGAACGGCCCTGCACCCGGATAGACGATGGAAGTGTAATACCGCGGGTCCCTGTTTATGTTGGGCTGCTGAGGATCGTATCCTGAAGCGGGATTCACAGTTGTTCCGTCCGCCATATATGGATATTGTCCGTTTGTCATCTGGAACATGTTCACAAAAGTCTGCGTGGGCATAAGGCGCTGCCTTGCATCGAAACCACTAGGCCAGTAGTCATAGTTGTAGCCCCAGTCAGGAATTCTGTTTCCGGGCGTAAACGACTTACCGAAAATAGTTTCATCAGTCTTCAATGGTTTTGTAAACAGATCATCGTGCGTGGGGTGTAAACTAAACCCTGCATCAATCACAGCCTTGGTAGCCACTTCGGCAGCCTGCCATCTTGATTTGTCGTTTGAAGGGTTGTTTAATGGGCTTGCCCAATACAACAACACTCTTGCTTTTAAACCCAAAGCCGCTGCTTTACTTATCTTTCCGGCCTTTGTAGGTACTCCATCCAAAAAGCTGATAGACGAATCACAGTCTTTTAATATAAATTGCACACATTCGCCATATGTGTTCCTTTTGGCTTCAAAGCTTTGGTCATCCAACTTAAAGCTCTTCGTGATAATTGGCACACCACCATAGGTACGTATCAGTTCAAAATACATCCATGCTCTTAAAAAGTGTACTTCGCCCTTCATCGGGTTAAGCTTGTCTGCCTCAATAACTGTGTTCTCCGTCTTTTCAAAGAATATGTTTGCTTTTCTTATGTAGCCGTACTCATCCGCCCAAAGATTGGTAAGATCTGTGATATTGTCTGGTGTAATGATGCCCTGCACATACTCACGAATACCAGCGGACCTGTCGTGCGTTTCAGGCTGGTCAACCGCAATGTCGGTCAACGCCTCATATCCCCCGGTTCCGGGTTTCCAGGGTGCTTTTATACCATTGTATATGTTGTACACATAGCTTTGAAGAAATGTGGGATCGTTAAAAACGGCGTCCTCCGATATTGAGTCCAACGGCTTTTTATCAAGTATGTCGTGATTACAGGAAACACCTGCTACCGTAATTATTAAGCTGAATAAAAATACAGAAAGAGCTATTCGCGGTGTTTTATTTTGTGATCTTATATATCTCATAAGTTTAGTATTAGAAGGTAATATTTAAGCCAACACTCAATGTCCTCATATTTGGATAGACTCCACCGTTTCCACTCACGAACTCGGGATCGCCGGCTCCATATTTTTTAAGATTGTTGTACAGCATAAACAGGTTATCTCCGGAAAAATAGACCCTCAAACCGGACATTCTTACTTTGGAAAGTATCCTGGAAGGCAGGTTGTAGCCAAGTTCAAGATTCTTCATACGAACCCAGGTTGCTTTATGATACCAGAAATCACTGGCCGAACCTGCCGTGCCCACAGGGGCAATCATAGGCAGCACTGAATTTATATTGCTCAATGAGTAACTGTTAAGTGCCACATACTGAAGGCCATTACCACCAGCGCCTGAGTTGAATGAGTTATTCAGTTGCCATTTAGCACCACTCTGCCCCTGGAACAACATCGTTAAATCAAAGTCTTTGTAGGACAGGGCTACGTTCAGGCCAAATTGCACTTTAGGAAAAGTAGTAGCATCAAACATATACCTGTCGTTTCCGTCAATCTTACCGTCGTTGTTCAGGTCAGCAAAAATCAGCCCGCCCAGTGTTGCTCCGGCATACTGCGGATGTTTATCCAGGTCTTCCTGCGTTCTGTAAATGCCTATGGCCTTGTACACTAAAGTGGAATTAAGCGGCTTGCCTTCTAATTTCTGGTACGGTTCAGCCTGAGGAGTTTCATCAAAATAAATGATCTTGTTTTCAGCATAAGAAACATTACCATTGATGGCCATGTTCACCTTGCCAATATTCGTCTTGTATCCAGCCTGGAAATCAAAGCCGCGGCTGTCCATTTTACCAATGTTCTCATCCGGAAGCAACAATCCTGTGTATGTAGGAATTGAGGCTTGTCTTTGACCCAGGATGTGTGATGTTTTTGTTCTGTAAACATCAGCTTCGAAGGTCAGTTTGTTGTTCAGGAAGCCAAGTTCTAAACCAAGGTCAGTTTTTTCACTCACCTCCCAGGTAATGTTTGGATTGGGAGTTGTTGTAGCCGCAATACCGCTTACGTCAACGCCATCAACCACCCATCCCGGAGAGTAACCGAAAGCTCCGATGTATTGGAATGGATTCACCCTGTCATTACCCAACTGACCCCATGATGCCCTGACCTTTAAATTGCTGAACGGACTTTTCATCATGAAGGACTCCTTGCTAACTACCCAGGCAGCAGATGCCTGAGGGAAAAATCCGAAGCGGGTATCTTTAGGAAAGATGGGGGAGCCGTCATATCTGGCACTAAATCCAAGAAGGTACTTACCCTGGTATTCGTAGCTTGCACGGCCAAAATAATTCTGGCGGGAAGATTCGGATGCAGTACCTGAGTTACTTCCGTTTGCAGGGTTTTTACTACCGGCAAAAAGCTGGTCGATCATATAAGAATCATAACCGAGACGTTGTGCCCAGAAGTTATTGTCCTTGTATTCCATTTGCTCATAAGACGCAAACACGCTGATCTTATGGTCTTTGTTTATAACCGTATTATAAGAGAGTTTTAAGTTACCCGTAACTCTCTGGCTCTGGTAGTACTCTTCTCTCAATCCAATATCCTCAACAGTTCTTGATGGCTTTTTAACGATATCGCCTGTTGTTGGGTTCTTTTCATAGTAAAACCATGTCCAGTTGAAGCTCTTGTTATAGTTGCTGGTTTTAACCAGGGAAGCAAACCCGTCTAATGCCAGTCCTTTTACAAACGGTATGTTGTATTTGAATCTCAGTGTACCACTTGCAACATCCGCTGTATACTTGCGGTATCCCGGGCTAAGGAGTCTCGCTGCCGGGTTCAGTTGCGACCAACCTTCACCGGGGTAACGGTAATCTCCACCAATATAAGCTTCCTGCAGCGGGCTGGTATTTGCAAAATATTCTATGTTTCCGCCAGGACCAGCCTGAGGTGTTTGTGTATATTTTTCTCTTAACGAAATATCAAGACCAACTTCTAAATCTTTGGTAACGGTAACATCAACATTGCTTCTTACGTTGTATTGCTTCAGCCTGGTTTTATCGTCACCACGGAGAATGCCCCCCTGATTAGCAGTTCCAAGGGACAGGAAATATCTAACCCTGTCTGTACCACCTCTCATGGTAAGAGAGTATCTCGCCTGTTTTGCAGGCGGGTCAACCAATGCATCATACCAGTTTTCAGGCCTTCTTTTACCTGTTTTAAATTCTTGTACCAATTCATCCGGGAAGTCTGGCGGTGTACCTTCCAGCGCTCTTCTGTCATTCAGCACCTGCATGTATTGAAATGCGTCTGCAGATTTGATCTTCATTGTGGGCGAGTTGAATGACTGGGTAGTAACAAAATCGAATGTTGGTTTTCCTGTTTTACCGCGTTTAGTGGTTACCAGGATAACACCGCCTGCTGACTGCGCACCATAAATAGCAGCTGAGGCGTCTTTCAACACCGAAATGGATTCTATATCATTCGGATCCAGGCGGTTCAATCCATCCGGATCTGCATTCGCCACACCATCAATAACGATCAATGCAGAGCTGTTCCGGTACGTATTCGGACCCCTTACCAGGATTTGTGCATCATCAAAACCAGGAACGGAACTTCTTTGATTGACAAATACGCCGGCTAATCTGCCCGACAAAGAATTGGAAAGTGAAATTGAGTTGGACTTCTTAAGCTCCTTTCCGGAAGCCTGCACAACCGCATTGGTAAGCTCTGACCTTTTCTGAGTACCATAACCTACCACAACCACATCATCAAGATCTTTTGAAATTGTTTCCAACTTTACGTTGAAGTTTGATTGAGAACCTATTTTTATTTCCTTAATGGAATATCCTACGAAAGAGAATATGAGAGAGCTGTTTTTATCCTTCACTTTTATGGAGAACTTACCATCTTTATCTGAAAATACACCGTTACTTGTACCCTTTTCCATAATATTTACACCTGCCATCGCGGTTTCATTCTCTCCTGTTATCTGCCCGGTAATAATTATATCCTTTTCAATTTCATAACCGAACAGCGGGTCTTTATCTTTCGCCATTACGGCTGTAGACAAAAAATTTAACAGGGCCACCAGACAAAGCGCACGCTTTGCTTTAGCCCCAGTGGTTAGCAGCAAATTTGATTTCATAAAGCAATTAATTGTTGACTAAAAAATTAAATCCCAGGTCGCTGACCTTTTGGCAAATCGCTATTTACCCATGATTTTCAATCACGGGCCTTTGTTGTTGATCATATGGTCGTAATGGTTGCTTCTTTGTTTATGAAGGCGTTCGTTAGGATGTACGTCAAAAACTCAATGTTCAGTTACATTTTAATCTTTTTTCACTGCTGAATAAGGGGCAAATCTGAATCGGCTACATTTCAATCGTTTATTCAGTATGTTCATACATACCTACATATGTGAAAGTAAGAATAAATTTAAAATTGCGTTATTTTTCTTCTTATATTTTTTTTAGTAACCCGTAATTGTGTTCAAAAACACCGAAATGGCGTTAAACCTGGGATCTTGTTACATCAGGCTATCCGGCTGTTTACCAGTCTTAAAATTGCTCACGCTCTTCAGAGACATTTCTTGAATTTGGACATCGTCGACAGGTGTTTTTACGGTAAAAATGAATTATATACTGCATCTGAGACAGGTCTACACTGCAGCATTTGGAAGCAATCAATACTTTTTCTTCTTTCACAAGCGGGGCATATTGGCGTTAACAAAGGTTTACTATGTATGCACATTCATACATATCCAAATATAACAAAACAATTTACTTAAACCATTTTTTTCTTGGGAGATAATCAAGGCTTTTGGAGAAAGGAACGAAGCAGGAAATTTGCAAATTATGAACAAGAAATCCTAACAATTGTAAGGGGCGATCAACAGAAAGCGCTGTACATATTCTTGCATTTCTGTGTGTAATTATGACACTTTCAATGATTAGCTGCGCAGAAAAAAATTAAAATACAGAAAGTTTAACAGGAGAAAATAATCATGTGCTTTGGGCAGATTGGGATTATTATTGGAGATATCCGTAATTGTGTGCAGCTGGAAAAAGACTGAGTGAGAAAAACTCTTTGGAACTCAGTGTCTTCTCAGGGCTCTCTGCGTAACTAATTGTTGATGGGGTTGAATAATCATTTAGGTTACACAGAGAAATACAGGAGAAGACACGGAGTCGCACAGAGAACTAAATCAGTTTTGCTTTAAAGAAATCAATTGTACGTTTCCACGCAAGATCTGCAGCCGCTTTATCGTAGCGTGGAGTAGTATCATTGTTGAAGCCATGATTCACGTTGTCATATACATACGCGGTATATGCTTTGTTGTTTGCTTTTAGTGCAGCTTCATAAGCAGGCCAGCCTTCATTCACACGCGTATCCAATCCCGCATAGTGTAACAACAACGGCGCTTTTATTTTAGGCACATCCTCAGCTGCAGGCTGCGTACCATAGAATGGAACCGCCGCTGAAAGATCAGGAATACGAACAGCCATCATATTTGCTATCCATCCACCAAAACAAAAACCTACGACGCCAACTTTGCCATTACAATCTTTGTTTTCTTTTAAAAAGCCATATGCTGCAATAAAATCTTCCAGCATTTCATTTTTATCGCGCTTGCTTTGCATTTCACGGCCTTTGTCATCATTGCCAGGGTAACCACCCAACGGCGTTAACGCATCAGGCGCAATGGCAATGAATCCCGCCAGGGCGACTCTTCTCGCAACATCTTCAATATGCGGATTCAAGCCACGGTTCTCATGCACCACAACAACTCCTCCCAATTTACCCTTTGCATCTGCCGGCATTGTCAGCAATGCTTTAATTGTACCGCCGCCTTTGGGCGAAGGATAATTTACATACGTTGATTTAACGCGCGGATCGTCGGCTTTTACCTGTATAGCACCCTGGTAGTCCGGCATAAGAAAACTCATGAGCGACGTTACTGTAAGGCCTCCAACCGCATACACAGAAAGCTTTTGAACAAAATCGCGCCTGTCAATACGGTTATGTGCATAGTCATCGTACAGATCAAACACTTCCTGTTTGATATCTTCTTTTTTGATGTTTTCCATACTGATTTGTATATAACTTAAATTTAAGCAATCCAAACAATTCCTGTTTATCATTCCCCAACTATTGGGTATATACATTCATTTATGCGGTAAAGCAGGCAAATCTTCCGGAAAGCAGGAATTAAAGTGATATGATTTTTGAGAAAGAAAACATATTTCGTATTTTAAAAAACGGGCGCAATGGTTTGCCAGCTCAACATTGAGGAATCTAATATTCAAACTCGTTTACAAACACTTCATGCCATGAAAAAAACAACACATCAAACAGGTTTCTATTGTCTGATAGCCGCATTTGCCTTAGCATGCACATCGTGCATGGCAACTTTCTCACATGCACAATCTGCGCCGCGCCAATCGCTCCTTGCACTCTCAAAGGGTGATCATACACTGGCCATTGTTGATCCTGCCACCCTCAAAGTACTGGCGCGTATTCCGGTTGGAAGCGACCCGCATGAAGTAATTGCGTCAACTGACGGAAAGACTGCCTACGTGACTATTTACGGCGGAGGGAGTCTGCATGAACTAAACGTGATTGACCTGGTTGCACAAAAACCGCTGAAAAATATTGACACAAGACCATTGTTCGGTCCGCACGGAATTGTTTTCACCGATGGCAAAGCATGGTTTTCTGCAGAAGGATCCAAGGCGATTGGCCGATATGATCCCGCAACGGATAAATTGGACTGGAGCATGGGCACCGGTCAGGACAGAACCCACATGATCTATGTAACCAACGATTTAAAGCGGATTTACACGACCAACATATCTTCAGGCACGGTAAGCATTCTTGTTGACAGCTCCGTTCAACCGGGCAAATCGGCGCCTCCCGGAGCCAGACCGCGCCAGGAATGGATACACACCGTGGTTCCAAGCGAAAGAGGATCCGAGGGTTTTGATGTAACGCCGGATGGTAAAGAATTATGGACAGCGTCGGGAGAGAATGGCATTATTTCCATTATTGATCTCACAACAAATAAACCCGCAGGAAAAATCGACGCCAAAGTATTTGGCGCCAACCGACTCAAATTTACAACAGATGGAAAAATGGCATTTATTTCAAGCCTGCAAACAGGCGACTTAACGATTATTGATTCCAAATCCCACAAAGAAATAAAACGGATAAAACTGGGACGCGGAGCAGCGGGTATCCAGATGGATCCGAATGGCACACGTGTGTTCGTTGCTACTTCTGCCGACAATTATGTCGCAGTAATAGATCTAAAATCACTGGAGATAACCAACCGGATTGATGTAGGTATAAACCCGGATGGGTTGGCGTGGGCTGTGCAGCAATAGATCTTAGAATTAAAACTTTCTTTAATTGAAAATTGAAAGTTGAAAATGGAAAATGACGATTTGGAAGAGTACATGGTGATTGAGGGAAGTTTTTTCTCTACAGTCATTTGCCAACACAAAGCAAGGCTCCGTTATAGAGCTTTGCTTTATTATTTATATAATGTGATAAAAATTACAATTTGGATTTAGCCTCCAGTGCGATAGGACTAACATCGGAAAGCTCCAGCGATTTAACCATATTCTGGACAGTGCTTTTATATTTTTTAAAGTGAGGCGTTTGTATGTGAGCCTTGTAAGCATCTTCATCCAGGTAAATTTCAAATACGGTAACATGTGTGGGCTCTTCTTTGTCGTATACCGCATATAGCGAAAGCACACCCGGTTCTGTTCGGACGGCACTTTCCATACCCTCCTTTAATGCAGCTTTATAATCATCCAGTTGAGCAGAGTCTACAACAATCCGCGCAACACGCATAAAACGCTGACCGTTTTGTGCAGAAGCGTTCGTAAAAAAGGAAGTGATCAGACAACAAATAACAGTGACGATAAACATGCGAATGCATGTTATTTTTCTCATCGCCGGAACTAACATCTTTTTAAATTTCATTTTTGCAGGTTTCAGGGTTCGATACTCAATAACAATGCCACAAAGCCAGGTTTCACGCAACGATCGCAACGAGGCGGCGGCGCAGCTGATTTTCAGTTGTAAGTTATATGTGATACGTTTTACGTTTTTCTTTGCGAAGGATGTGTGGCGCTCACGAGCGAAAATTTCTCGCAACGAACACGGCGGACGGCGGCGATGCGCGTTGCCGTTGTAAGTTATACGTTTTACGTTCTTCTTAGCGAAGAATGTGTTGCGCTCGCGACGGAAAATTTCTCGCAACGAACACGGCGGAGCGGCGACGCAGCGTGTTGCCGTTGTAAGTTTTACGTTTTACGTTTTTCTTAGCGAAGAATGTGTTGCGCTGGCGAAGGAAAATTTCTCGCAACGAACACGGCGGAGTGGCGACGCAGCGTGTTGCCGTTGTAAAAGTTATACATTTTCTTTGGCGAAGGATCGCAGGCAGCCACATCTTTGTGCCCTTATCAGCGCTTGCACGTCTTAAAAAACTTTGTGTTCCTTTGTGTACTTCGTGCCTTCGTGTTTCCCAAACTTTATGCCTTCGTGTTTCCCAAACTTCGTGCTTCTTTGCGCCTTCGCGTCTTAGTGGCCCAACTTACCGTTCATCAAGAAAATTCAAAAAAATATAACTAAATCTCTAAACGTACGTTTTTTATCGTACCTTAGATTCATGAAGCAAAAAAATCAGTCCACGGTAGCAGATCCTGTTCCGGCTAAATCTGAAATGGATGTATTGCAGATCTTATGGCAACATGGCCCTTCAACCGTTCGTTTTGTGCATGATATCCTTACAGAAAAGAAAGGAAACATTCAATACACATCTACCCTGAAACTGATGCAGACTATGACGGAAAAGGGATTATTGATGCGGGATGAAACAAACATGAAACATATATACAGTGCAGTTTTGGAGGAGAAGAAGACAAAGGGGAACGCCCTGAGCAAATTCCTCGATAACATGTATGAAGGCTCTGTGAAAAGCCTGATGACGGCCTTGTTGGGCAATGAGAAAACTTCCCCTGAAGAATTGAAAGTCCTCGAAGAAATGCTGCATAAGCTTGATAAAACGAAATAACAATCAAATTGTATGACAACGTTACTTACATCCTTATCAGTAGAAGTACTGGTGCGGGCATTCTCAAAAATGCTGCTTCACTCACTATGGCAGGGGCTTTTACTTTGCATCGCCACTTCGTTGGTCATACTTTTCACAAGGAAAAAACAGTCAGCAGTCAGATATAATATCATCAGTTTTCTGTTTTTTATCTTCTTGCTCACTTGTCTTTATACTTTCTTTCAATCCCTGGCTGAAGAGCGCTATTCTATATTGCACGCAGAACCGGGCACACTTAGCAATAATACTACAGGATTTCTTGAGCAACCCGGCCTAACGTATTTAATGAACAAACTGCTACTGTTTTGCACCGCTAACGCCAACACAATTGTTCTTGCCTGGTTTATGGTTTTCTTATTAAAATGCATACAGATCAGCATAGGTTTTACTTTCATTCACCGTGTGCAAACGCATCATCTATCAACACCGGAACCAAAATGGCAGGCGGCATTAATCACCCTCTCAAAAAAGATACACCTGCAAAGAACAGTTGTTTTAATGGAATCGGCGATCACCAAAGTGCCCGTTGTGATAGGTCACTTAAAACCGGTTATTTATATGCCTGTCGGCCTGCTCAATCACTTACCGCAAGACCAGGTTGAAGCAGTGCTGCTACACGAACTGGCCCATATCCGGCGTAATGACTACCTGGTGAATATTGTTCAACAGATCATGCAAACAATCTTCTTTTTCAATCCGGGTTTTCTTTGGGTCTCTGCAGTTCTTAAACAGGAAAGAGAACATTGCTGTGATGATATTGCGCTGGCACAAACAAATTCCAGGAAGCAGTTTGTTGAGGCGCTTGTTAATTTCACTAAACATTCCTTATACGGATCTTCATATACTACGGCATTTCCGGGAACGAAAAAGCAACTTGTACAACGCGTTATGCGCATTACCTACAACAGAAATAATTCATTAAGCCTTCATGAAAAAATATTCTTTACGCTAAGCATTTGCGCATGCTTTGTTTTAGCGGGCATAGCAGGCAAAAGCAAAATAGTTGAGCCTCAAAACACCAAAGGATTCATATCACCGGTAATGGCAACCACTACATCAACAGAAAAAAAGGAACACGTTATTATCACTCATGATGAAACTTCAATACAAAATGCGGAGGAAAAAAACAGGAAGCACGAACCTGATCACTACATAGAACAAAATGCAACAAAGACAGTAGATGAGGATAGCAGAGCAGAAGCAGTTAAAGAAACAGATGATCCACAAATTTATGAGTATGAAAAACAGCTGGTGTTAACACAAAACGGCCACACACTCTTGCTGTCAGATGAAGCCCAGGTTGATAAAGACTGGCTGCAGGCTGAGAAGGACAGGCAACAAGCAGACGCCGACAGAGTAATGGCCGGGTTGGACAGGCAGCGGGCCGAACGCGATCTTGAGCAATCAATAAAAGACCGCGAAAAAGCCGAAAAAGACAGACAACAAGCAGACGTTGACAGAGCCCGCTCTGAGGAAGACAGGAAGAAGGCAGACCGCGACAGGCGGCAGGCTTTTGAGGCTTCTCAAACTACCAATAAAAACAAAACACTACCACAACAATATAAAACTCCGGCGGTTTCTGTGGAACCATAAAGATGCGCACTTTATGTATCATCCCGTTTAATACCGGATAATCGTTTGGTAAATATTAAATCATGTCTGACCGGCAGGATTGCCACATTACAACATGTCTGCATGTAATCATCATGTCAGATGCATGATCTGATACCATGCGAGTTAATCATCATTTACAATTAACTTTTAAAATTTACTGCAAGCCGAACAGGTAGTTCTTGCTCATTATTAAAATTAAAAAGGAAATGAAAACAAATGTTATGGCTGCAAGCTTAGCAGCCCTTGCGATAGCTTTGCTTTCGCTGAACACCCACGCACAGACAAAAACAAACGCTTCAAAGGGAACTAAAACCACACAATTAAAAAGCAACGATCAGAGTTTTCTCACTATCGAGTCTGACCCGACCGACGATGCAATTGAACATGTCACAACCTATCGGAATGGCTCACTGTATAAAATTGAGCTAAAAAATGAAAAGATCACTGAACTTGTAATCGACGGCAAGAAGATTCCGGAACAAGACTTTCCCAAATATGAGCCGATGGTGAAGAAAATTCTTGATCAGGTTAAGCGAGACAGGGAGCAAGCGGAAAAAGACAGATCCCGGGCCGAGGTGGACAGACAGCAGGCTGACAAAGACAGGCACCAGGCTGACCTGGACAGGGCACAGGCGGAGAATGACCGCGAGCGTGCAGAAAAAGATCGTGAACTGGCAGAATTAGACATGCAAAAGGCAGCGCGCGATCGTGAACAAGCGGAACAGGACAGGGTGCGCGCTGAAGAAGACAGGAAACAAGCAGACCACGACAGGGCCCAGGCTGAAATAGATCGCAAACATGCTGAAGAAGACAGAAAACTATTGGCCGCGATAACGAATGATCTGATCAGCGAAAAAGTAATTGCGACCAAAGAGGATCTGCACTCCCTGCAGTTTTCATCAGATGGCCTGATTGTAAACGATAAACGACAGCCCGCTGAACTGTTTCAAAAATTAAAAGCAAAGTATTTGAAAAAGCCCGGAGTAAAAATCAACTTTTACAACAGTGGCAATACACGACAATTCAGCACTAGCGATCAAAAATAGATGAGTTGTCGCAGACGTTCTGCAACGAGTCTGATAGCAACGATGCAGGGTTATTGGTTAAAAAATTAATACTATTTACCCTGCATCGTTTCGCCTACAAGATATACAATGTGAAGGCTTTTTTTACTTTTTTTGAGATGAAGACTGCGGTTCCGGCATTGACTGAATCAACCACAATTTTGACATCATCCAGCTCACAAGAAGCCCAACCAGACACCCGAAAACAACTTCAGCCACTTTGTGTAATCCATAGCTCAGGCCGGTTTTGGCTGATTCATGATTTATTGCGGAAGCAATTACCACTGCCGCTGTAATAGGCGCCTGCCGCCACATGGTTTTAATGCGTATAACAAACGAAGAAATCAGCACAGTTACTGCAAGCGCTACAGGCAACATCCATTGTTGTGCCTTACCGAAAACCAAAAAAGCCAGCCCTACGGCACAGCCAACGGCAACATTCACAAGTCTTGCTTTAAACATTCTGCGCGCTTCTACAGGCTGAGGATCTGAAGCTGCAACCATAGACGCGATGGCCCATATCGGATTTGTATCATTAATAAGACGAAGGGAACCCCAAACAATCCAGGTTGCGAGGGCCACATTTATAGCAAAGCGTATTGCAAGAATATGATCAAATGAAAGCTGCCATGCGTGCATTAGCGCCGTGGCTTTTTCTGACGACTTGCCGGCCATATTATTCTGAAGATTTTGGCGGATTACCAAGAAGCCTGTACACAACTCCCGTTTTAGTGGCATTTAAAGCTATCCAGTCTTTTGCGGAATACTGCAGAGCAAGGAAAAAAGCTTCTGCACGCTTCATAGCTTCGCGGTCAAGTTCTTTGCGATCGCGGAATTTGATCTGGTATGCAAACTCTCCAATCAGGGGTCTGTGTTCACCCCGCGTGCGCCAGATGCCGACATTTGCCTTTGCAGTAATCCCGTCACCAAAGTCAATCATTCCAATATCCTGCAAAACTTCTTCCACTATCGCACCGTTCACAAGATTTATGCGCTCTCCTTCTTTATTTTTCAAGGACTCCAGGGCTGGAAATACCTGCGAAACCACATCAAAGGACAGTACATCGTTTTGAGTAACATTCTTCCTGGGAAACTGCACGTTGTTTGAATATAGAATACGAATGCCTCCCAGCCGGTCTTTAAGCGGCAAAACCTGACATTTAAATTTAACCTGGTAGTCCCCTTGTATCTGAGGCCTTACATCTGTTTCAGCCGTCATCTGCAAATCCGGATTCCGGTATTTAAATACAATTTCCGGGTCGCCTACAGGAAAGCCATCCACATAAGTTATCCTGCGTCTTAGTATGAAAGAATTATTATAAAGCCTGAAGTCATCCGTATCAATAAAAATCACTTCGCGGATCTTTACAGGGCTGTTGGCAAAGTTACCAACGCTAAAGCTCATTCCATTTTCCACTGCAGGAGCTTTGATCACTTTCCCAAAGTCGAACAAACTGTCACGCGAAACAAACCTGTTGGGCTTTAGGATCAGCTTAAATGCGAGATAATTAAAATCAGGAAACGGCAATCCATCTGCATAACGACCGGGTTTTATGTGTGGTATTTTACCCACCCATGAATCGGATTTCAATTGTCCATTTCCCCCGGGTGCAGGCATTTTTTTTATGGATGATTTGGTCTGCCCTTTTTGCCTCAGAGCAGCTGCGGGCTTTGCGGATTTCATAATTCGATGGTTTGAAATATTACATGCTTTTTAAAGGAATAGCTCCTCATTAAGTTATTGTTATCAATTTACACCATTCGCGTTTATATACGTTTGTTTTACGGTTAAATGAATTCTTGTTCTTTGCCTGCTGACGCAGCGGTTAGACATATAATAAACAACTTAAATTACGGTAAAAACCAACCATGGTTTTATTTGCAAAAAAATTTGAAAAAAAAATGTTTTCAGGTATTGAGCATTCATTTTACTTGCGCGTGAACTACGTATACCTTTATACCGCTTCACAAAAACCAATTACTTATATCAAGCTCTTTACAACATATGAGGATTAAGTGCTTATACTTTGCGTCTTATACCAGAGTATAGAGATTTTATTCGTGGAAACGGAACCAAATAAGCTGCAACCAAATTGAAGATTCAAAATGTTATTAGTACTATTAAAAACAACTAAGCTTCTGAACAAAAGGCCTTGCTTATAAATGATATACTTTTTCTTTTAGCTATAAGGTGATTTACATATCTGTGCACTAATATCTTCAATAAAAAAAATGTTTGATTATCTTATATACAACTGCCAGATTTGGAATAAAAAAAGGTTTGCTACCCTCTTTTTTTAAACATATTTTTTGCATGCCTCTTGACACATGACATAACTTGTTGTATCTTGTAATTGTCTGTGTTTTCCACTAAACACAGGGATATATCCTCAAGCATCTCATGATTTATGGGCCTTTAATACTGTTGTGTTTAATGCTGAAATACACAGGCTGATATCCTATTTCCTCACGCTAATAAAAAGATTATGAAAAAGGTAATTTTTACTTTTTGCATGGCTACGACTATGTATGTTAGTCAGGCCAAAACAATCACACTTAATCCTGATGCCGGAGGAACCGGCATTTACATTCAGGATGCCTCATCCTTAAATTATGCTCCCGGTGACACATTATTAATTAACCAAAACATCACCAGTTTCTACATTAACAATCTCAAAGGAACTATAAAAGATACCGTTGTGGTTACCGCAGTTCCCGGCGTTATAATAGGTGGTGCCAGCAACAGGGGCATAGAGATTTCAGGGAGCTCCTATTTCAAAGCGTATGGTCTTACCGTACAGGGTGTAAGCGGTGCGATCGGCTTTAAAGCGGGCGGGTGCACTAACCTGGCTGTTGAAAATGTATCAATCAATACAGTATCGGTAGGATTCATGATTAAGACAGACCCCGCTAATCAGTCCTTTGCGTACCCCAACTTTGTTATCAGAGATGTATCCCTGAAAAACTGTTCTGCAGAGAACTGTAATAACGAAGGCTTTTATATCGGTCAGACATCCGATATGTACAATGGTTTCAAAACACCTCCTATTGTTGGCTTGAAAATCAGAAACTGTTCTGCTACAAATTGTGGATGGGATGGATTTCAGATAACCAATGCACAGAACTGTGATGTTTCCGGCCTTAAAGTGTACAATGCAGGTACAGCAAGCCAGTCAGGACAAAGAAGCGGCATAGCCGTGCAAGATGCCACCACTGGTAGTTTTAGCGATTTTTATGTGGATGGATCCGTGGGCTCCGGCTTAACCATCTTTAGCAGTGGACAGGTTTATTACAACAATATCGTATTGAAAAACACCGCCAAAATGGGTAATAGTAATGCTGTTTATATTGACAACCGTTATGACAGAGGATACAATCTCGGCGCAATGCAGTTATTTATGACCAATGTAGTACTCCAGGGTGGTTCCAATGCCCCAAGGGAGGCTATGTACATTCAGAATGGAACAAGCAATGGCGCTCTGGCATCTATACCTGGTGTTATCACCAATTTCGCCTACGATCCAACCTTGTGGCCCAAGATAAAAGACAACGTTCCGAATGAATATATCGGCGGTACTGAAGGTATTCCGGATACAAACCATGTAACTCCTCCTCCACCAGACACTAGTTCAGTTGTTCCCCCTCCCGGCCCAACAGCTCCCGGCGCAATCTTTTCTGTAGGACAGGATAAGATCACCGTGTATTACAACGATGGAAGAAAAGATGTTTACAGCAAAACATCCTCTGACTCTGTTATGCCAACAGTGCCGGCACCACCAACAAACCTGGTTGCTACTCCGCAAGGGAAAAGTGTTGTATTAACATGGGACCCACCATCAGTCAACGGCGGATCACCAATAGCATCTTACCAGGTATACAGATCAACCGCAATGAGAGGTTCAGACCGTAGTGTAGCTGTAAATTCAGGGCTTAGTTATACCGATACCAGTGTAACTATTGGCTTTACTTACATTTATAAAGTAACAGCAATAAACAAAGTTGGCGAATCCCAGCCTTCAGCAGATGCTGTGGCTTCTCTTGCACCGGAACCTTTACCTCCAGCTCCGCAAGGTCTTACAGCACAACCGGGCGTAGGACAAGCAATTTTAAACTGGAGCCCACCAGCTTCTGGTGCGGATTCAATTACCGGCTATGCAGTTTACAGGGGAACCGTGAAAGGCTTTACCACAGAGCTCGTTTCAACCGTTGCCAAGAATGTTACAACCTATACCGATGCTGGCCTTACTCCCGCCACTTATTACTATACTGTGACCAGTACCAGAAACCATATGGAGTCCGCGAAGTCAAATGAAGTTTCTGTATTGGTTACTCCGCCACCTGTAGCACCATCTGCACCTCAAAATCTTTCCCTGGTGGCCGGCATATTACAAGCAACGCTAAATTGGTCAGCACCATTAAGCAATGGTAACGCAACAATTACCAATTACAAGATATACCGTGGCAATGCATCTGGATCAGGCACGTTGCTTACAACTGTGGGAGGCAGTACACTTACTTATACAGATCCGAATCTCACTAACGGCACAAATTACTATTATACAGTAACGGCAGTAAATTCAGCTGCAGAGTCTCCTAAATCAAACGAGGTGAGATACACGGCATCTTCATATACTTTGCCGACAGCACCTACCAATTTGAGGGCTACAGCAGCAAGTACTACTGTAACGCTTTCATGGGGGCAACCCTCCAACACAGGTGGCACCACCATTACGGGATATAAGATCTACCGTGGCACCGCTTCAGGCAAATACAACCTGATTAAAACCACCTCGGACGGTAACACACTATCTTATGTTGATGGAAACAAAACAAATGGCACAACCTATTACTATGTTATTTCAGCGTTGAATAGTGTGGGTGAAGGACCACTCTCATCGGAAGTATCTGCAAGACCACAATAATTATCAGCAACCAGCATAGGATCCAACCAGGAACACAGGCTGCCATTACCGGTAGCCTGTTTTCTTTATACCTCTCTTATGGCTGGATTTTATAGTTTGTTAAAAGATTTATTGCAGTTTTTGCAACAAATTATTCAAATGATTGTAATACAGTTAAATACCAATGCGGAACACCAGTTGGCCCGGTCAAGAAAAAGTTACAGATTGGCTTTTTTTATTAAATTTATTACGAGGACGTAACATTCGCCAGGAATTGCATTAAAAAAAAAACTTTTTCAGGATCTGCTTTGCTAAAAAACTTATTGGTTACGTCTTAACGCCGCAACTAACTGCGCCGGCCGCAATAATAGAATGATCTAAAGTACCCCTTGATTATTACCACGAAAACAGGACCTATTTATTACACCCCTTAAGACGCCAGTTTAAAACTGTCGGATGGAACCAATTATTTTCGCAACTGCATTTATTACTGCAGGAGCTGCTCTCATTGCGGGTCTGATAAACCTGTTTGTGGGCATGCATAAAGATGGTGAAAAGATAGATGTGCTGTTTGGAATACTGGCACTGCTTGTATTGCTGTTTATTGTTGTTCCCCCTGCGGGATTTATTACAAAAGTACAAGCCCCCTATCCTTTTTCCTTTTACGTTAAGTGTTCTTTTTTATGGGCACATTACCTGCTGCTACCCTGGTTTATCAGCTATTACAGCAATTACCACAGAAAAAAACTTTCATTAGTAATCAATGGTTTACTTGCTGTTGCTTTTGTGCTGATGGTGTCTACAGAGCAACGCAATGATAGCCCCAACTGGATTTGGTTTATGCTGGTTCCGCTGACACTGATATGGGCGCAAGGAATGCTCGCAGCCAGGCATCAGAAAAAACAAGGCAAGAGCAAGGAAGCTAAATGGCTTTTTACAGCAATGCTGATCTATGGACTACTGCTGTTTGCAGGCGTACTTTATCAGACCAATCAAGATCAACAGCAGACAGGCGGCATTAGAATATTCTTTCCGTTTAACCTCAATCTACTCACGTTTGTATGTATTATAAGCTTCAGGTTGAGGAACAAACTGTTTGAAAAATACCACATCATCAAAAAGCTGAATCAGGAACAAACTCAATGGAACTCCCTGTTGAACGCAGCACAACTTCTGATCGTTGCCCTGGACAAAGACGGTAATATCAGTTTCGTTAATCCTTATACAGTTAAAACGCTCGGCTATCATTCAGCTTCGGAATTGCTGAACCAAAATTGGTTTGAAAAGTTTCCTATGGCCGGTACAGGCAATACTTTAAAAGCGCTTTACACAAAAACAATACAAACTCAACAAACAATCGCCAATTTTCTTACTGAGGTCCGCACAAAAGACGGCACCGGGCTAAAGATAAGCTGGACAAACATGCTTATGTATGATGAGGATGGAAAGCTTAAAGGTACGATGAATATTGGCAACAACATAACAGATAAGGAAGACGCACTGATGCAGTTGAAGCTACTCAAAAATGAACTTGAAAAAGAAAGTCTTCCATCGACGTGCGAAACCAGTTCCCAAATCATGGAAACTGGTATTATTGGTCAAAGCAACGCAGTATTGTATGCTTTGCAAAAAGCAAGAAAGGTAGCCGACACAAACGCAAGTGTTCTTCTGAACGGTGAAACCGGTGTGGGCAAAGAGATTTTCGCACACTTTATACATAGCCACAGTTTCCGTAGTGATAAGCAGTTCATCAAAATAAACTGTGCGGCGCTTCCACCTGAACTGATAGAAAGTGAATTGTTCGGCCACGAAAAAGGCGCATTTACCGGCGCTTTACAAGCACGTAAAGGAAGATTTGAACTGGCACATAAAGGCACTATCTTCCTGGACGAAATAGGTGAAATGCCCCTTTCTGTTCAACCCAAATTATTAAGGGTGCTGCAGAGTGGTGAATTTGAACGGATAGGCGGACAACAGACAATAAAGGTTGACGTACGCATTATCGCAGCAACAAACAGGGAATTATCCAGGGAAGTGGTTGAAGGGCATTTCAGGGAGGATCTCTTTTACCGGCTGAATGTATTTCCCATCACTATTCCTCCACTACGAAAAAGACCCGGAGATATTCCGCTGCTTGTAGGACACTTTGTTAGAACAATATCTGCTGAACATAACAAACAGATCACCGACGTAAGCAAGGCTGACATGACCAGATTGTGCGAATACAAATGGCCAGGCAACATCCGTGAGTTAATGAATGTAATACAACGTTCTGTTATTTCTTCAGAAGGGCACACACTGAGACTCGAAGGATTAAATAACCAAAACCCGGTTAACGATGATACAACAATTGTTTCTTCATCAACTATTGAAGAGGTAGAAAAAAATCATATCCTGAAAATACTGGAAGAATGTAATGGAAGGATCAATGGCGAAAGCGGCGCAGCTAACAGATTGGGGCTGCATCCAAGTACACTGAGATCGCGATTAAAAAAATTGAACATTTATCGCGAAAACCTGTAAATGAAAAATGACAACCAATGAAAAGAAAAACAACCAGCAACCGAATGCGGCTATGGAAAGCCCTCTACTGCTATCGATATTTCGATACGTGTTTTAAATTTCGATAGAGGTCATTATTTGCATCACCTCAACATACAGTGATAGCCAGTAAAAATCAATATGTTATAAAAAAGCTATGCTGCAATTTTTACTGGCATACAAATTGAAATCTATAGATACCAAATCTGAACATTCTTCATACCTCCATAAACTTTCTGTAACCACATATATGTATTACTTAAAATTATCCGGGTTCATTCCCGAACATAATCAAAAAGAATTTGAACAAACTTATCGTTTGGCATCTACGCAAATACCTGACACCTGCCTCGGATTTCAGATCATGCGTGATGTAATACACGAAGGAAAATATCATTTTATCACCTACTGGGCGATTGTAAAATCACTGGAGTCATTTTCGCAGTCGGAACTTTTTTTCATGATGTCCGGTGCATTCACAACGCTTGGCCAACTGTATGAAAATGTAAAAGGAGAGATCACGCAGCATGTCAATTGAAACATTTACCCATTTGCAAAACCTATGCTGCGCTAACCGGATGCTGCCTATTTAGAAAAACTAAACTTATTGTTATGACCCCTATTCAATGGACGCAAAATGAAGCGTCAATCCCAAAAGAAGCGATCCAGGATCAGATGACAAAAATATTTAAAGATCCCGTTTTTGTAGAATCTGAAATACTGAAACGATTTCTTGTATTCATTGTAAATGAAACACTGAATGGCCGTGCCAATTGCCTTAAGGAATACACCATTGCCGTGGGCGTATTGGGCAAACCGGCTAATTTTAAACCGTCTGAAAACGGTATAGTAAGAATACACGCAGGCAGATTGAGACGCGCGCTGGATGATTATTATCACCACGCTGATATAGCAAACACAGTGTATATTTCCATACCAAAAGGAAAATACGTTCCGGAATTCAGTACTACAACAAAAAGCGATAGCACCGGCACGTTTGCACCTGTTGCCAGTCTTTCAAGAAAAAGCAGCAACAGCTCATACATCGGGCATCCTAACATGGTAGTTGCAGTGCTTCCTTTCACCTACCAGAAGAATAACGATCTGCTTGAATCTTTTACCAACGGACTAACAATGCAATTGAGTTCCGCATTAATGCATTTCGAGAGCATTTGTGTTATAGCACCCCAGGCCATTACAAGCCTTTTAAGCAGGACTTCTGACATTAGGGAACTGGCAACCAATTCAGGTGCCGATATTGTCATTACGGGGCATCTACAGTACGCAGGCGATAGAATACGCACTAACATCCAGATAATCAGAACAAGCAACTATCAACAGATGTGGTGTGAACTGCATGAAACATCTCTTACCAAATCCTCTATCTTTAAAGTACAGGATGAAATTGTAGGCATTACCGTTTCAAAGTTTGAAAACGCCAGCGCAGAGAGCTGGATGAGGCAAGCAGGAAGTGTGGTGATGGCTGCGGTGTAGAGAAGACCGTAATCGTAAGACCGTAAGACAGTAAGACAGTAAGACAGTAAGATCGTAAGATCGTAAGACCGTAAGACGTGTAAGATGGGGAGATAGGTAAGATGGAAAAAATGAAAAGATCGGAGTTGTGTTGGCGATGATGCAACCGATTTAAATAATAAAAAAAGGATGCGAAGTACATCCTTTTTTGGTGGTTTAATGTATTGTTACAAAGGCGTAATTGCTTGCTGATTGCTATTGCGTTACTTGCATCTTTTTCCGGTCTATTTCGCCAATGAAAGGAATTTGATCGAGCACGGCCGAGCGTACTGTGTTACGCATATAGGCTTCAAGTTGGAAGAACTGACTTGCTTTAAGGCCGCCGATCACAGGCTTGATCTTTTTATAGTATTTGAGATACAAATTTTCGTAAGCAATATTGTTTGCGGAAGCTTTAGTAACAAGCTCGTCCGCTTTTTTATCATCCATGGTCTGATAAGTTTTTGCATATTCCTCCAAGAGGGCTATATAGTCCTGGCCGAGTTTTCTTCTTTCAGTCTCATAGCTGTCATAAAGCTTCCAGAATGCAGTTGACTTAGCAGAATCAGTGATCTGCAGATATTCCTGCATCAGGTCCCGTTTATCCTTACCATACATAGATTGTATAAGGTTAATGTCATCCTTGGTGGGCTGCGCCGCAGCAGACAATGACACAAGTAAAATACCAAATACCAGGAAGTTTTTCATTTGTCAGAATTTATGTTGTTAAAAATGCAAACCCTCTTACTGTCTTACAATCTTACGCTCTTACTGTCTTACGATCTTACGCTCTTACGGTCTTCTATTGTCCAAATGCAAATCCAATACTTATCCCAAAATTCTTAAAGCTGTCGCGGTTCAGCAGATCGTTTTTATTGGTGGAATAGCTATACCCCAAAGCCACAAGAAATCCCCAGCCGGCACTCTTTTCAGGCTTGATAAGTACACCCACTTCCGGCCGCGCAACAAAGCCCCAGTTATTATCATCCGTCACATACACATTGTAGTAAAGCGACTGTCCGAGATACTGGCCGCCCAATCCAACGCCTATGTACGGCTTAAATGTTTTACCACCTTCAAAATAGTAATGGT
Source organism: Danxiaibacter flavus (assembly GCF_041060425.1). Classification (NCBI taxonomy): domain Bacteria; kingdom Pseudomonadati; phylum Bacteroidota; class Chitinophagia; order Chitinophagales; family Chitinophagaceae; genus Danxiaibacter; species Danxiaibacter flavus. The sequence continues at coordinate 319,729 of NZ_JAULBC010000006.1, read as the reverse complement.
AGGTTGCTGTGATGGGCAACTGGTATGCCTGCGCAACAAAATCACTTGTTACGGCGCTATTTCCGTCAGGCTTTTGGAATGTTTGTCTCGGCAGGTATTGTTCATAATTGGCCCAGTTTAAAGCAAGGCCGGCAGACATATTCTTTTTAAAGAAATACCGGTACTCAATTTTACCGCCCCTGTAGCTTGTCTTGGTGAGGTAATCGTTATTCGTAGGAAAATTCATTTCCCATGAAATGGCACCCAGTTGCTTCTGCGCAAGTGCGGATATCACGCAAAAAAATACAAGCACCTGTGTTATAATAATTTTCTTCATGATATACAGTTTGAAGTTGCTTATTAATGTGTTGTAATGTAGGGTGACTGTGTATATGCTTGGTTAATGGCTTCAACACCCAATTGAAGATCATTGGAAGAATTTCCGAGACCACCCGACATAACAGAGCTCCAGGGCACAAAGAGTTTACCATTTGCACTGGCATTCTTCAGATCTATCATGTCCAATATGAGTGTACCGGTTGGAATGCTGTACACCACGCCACCGTACGGGTAATAAGGCGGATAACCGCACCATCCCCAATAGCAGCCTCCCCAGTATCCCCACCACCAGCCAGGATAGATAACGCCCAGGTTAAGATCCTTCACTGCAGTAAGCCCCAGCCCAAGGTCCGGATGAGTGTTCTTAGCAACAAAACTGTAGCCGCGTGCATCCATGTTTTGCTTTACAGCGTTGACAAGTTGTTTTGCATCATCTCCAATCCAAAGACTGTCATTCTGATTGGTTGTTTCTAGCGCTATCGTATCCGAAATGTAATAAGTTTTGTAGCTACTGAAATTGGCGTTAGCGTCCTTTGCAGATTGCACAACAAAACTATTCGACAGCTTGTCTGTATCGGGAGTCTTAAGACAGCCAAACAGGGTTACCGATAAAACGGTTACCAACAAATAGCTTTTTTTCATTGTGAAAAGATTTGATTTACTGAAATAATTTTCTGCCATAACCAAGGTATGGCAACCTTACAAAATTTTCTTAGGGCGCAGTTGTTTAACGGTTAAGCTTCAGGCGGATTTACGGTTAAAAAAGTCAATAGTGAATGGTCAATCGTGAAATGTGCTGCAGCACTATAATCAACGAGCTTCTAAAAGGACTGAATCTGAGTGTTTTTACTTTTCACTTTTGAACTTACACTATTCACCATTCACTATTCACTATTCACCATTCACCATTCACTATTCACCATTCACCATTCACTATTCACTATTCACCTTCTCTCCCCTCACCATCCGCCGCCCAAAGATTTATATAGCTGAACTAACGAATTCAATTTTCCCTGCAGCGCTATCGATTGCTGCAACTGGGCATCAAACAAATTGTTCTGCAAAACAATCACTTCAACATAAGCAGTATATCCGTTATCATACCTGGCCTGTGAGAGAACCAATGACTTTGCCGCTGCATCAACCTCGTTGGTTCTTTGCGCATACTCTTCCGCATAAGTTCTGTAGGACGTCAGCGCATTGTCTACATCACCGAAGGCTCCTAACACTGTTTGCTGGTATTGATAATATACCTGGTCAAATTTTCTCTTTTCAGCTTCAGCCAAATTTTTCAATTTGCCGAAATTAAATATCGGTCCTACCAAACTTCCGAAGCCGTTAGCTACAAATCCTTTTGAAGAAAGGAAAGTTGATAACGCGGGGCTTGCAAAACCCAGCAAACCTGTAAGGCTGAATGAAGGCAGCCTGTTGGCCTGAGCAACACCGATCTGTTCAAATTGTGAGCGCAATGATTGCTCTGCAGATATAACATCCGGACGTCTTTCTATCAACTGGGAAGGAAGCCCCACGGGGATATCAGGAGTAATAGTCTGATCAAAAATTGACTTACCTCTCGCCACCGTTCCCGGCCCCTCTCCCATCAGAAGACGCAATGAATTTTCTACCTGCACAATTTGTCTTTTCAGAGAAGGAATGGTTGCTCCTGCAATAGCTTCCTGCTGCATTGCCCATAACTTATCCAGCTCTGCTACATACCCCTTATTAAAACGCTCGGTAATAATGCCTGTAACTTCATGCCTGTTAGCATATGTTTGCTGAGCAATTGCCAGCCTGTTATCCAGGTCACGCAATAAGAAATATTCCGAAGCAGCTTCCGCAACAAGGCTAACCTGCAATGCATTGCGATTATATACGCTGGACAAATAGCTTGCTAATGCAGCCCTGCTGGCATGCCTTATCTTACCCCATATATCTATCTCCCAGTTAAGCACACCAAATGCATTGAACGCGGCGCCATCAACACCTCCAGCCACCTTAACGGCATCAGATCCGGCTTTACCGCCACCTGCTTGCAATGCATAGCTAAACTGAGGATACAGGTTTGATTTTATTACAGCAGCCTGTAAACTTGCTTCAGCAATTCTTGCTGCGGCGGTAAGCATATCCCTGTTGCTATCCAGTGTGGTCTTAATAATTGTCTGCAATGCTGTGTCATTATAAAGATCGAACCAGCCCATTAACTTAGCCGTATCAATACGAACAGTGTCTCTATAGCTAATGGCAGCAGGCTGTTCAGGTGCAGTATATTTCTTCCCCACCATACATCCGCCTAACAACATCAGCGTAGCTAAAAGAAGATGATATGTATATTTTGCTTTCATTGTCTATCCATGTTGAGGTGTATCGGAAGCTGCGATTTCTTGATTTTTCTTCTTTTTCTTTCTTTCAATCAGAACAAAGAATGCGGGGATAAGCACCACACCAATGATCGTTGCAGTCAGCATACCTGCGAATACCGACATCCCCATTACCTTTCGTCCTTCTGCGCCCGCACCTGTTGCTGTAAGCAAGGGCACAACCCCAAGTATGAATGCAAACGAAGTCATCAATATCGGGCGGAAGCGTAGCTTGGCACCGTCTAATGCAGCATCAAGTGTTGGCTGCCCTGCTTCAAGCTTCATCTTTGCAAACTCAACAATCAGGATGGCATTCTTCGCATTTAACCCGATCAGCATCACCAACCCGATCTGGGCAAATACATTATTTACATAGCTTAGCGAAAACATACCTGCTAAAAACAGTCCGAGAAACGCGCCCATCACAGCCCACGGCGTTCCCAACAACACACTGAACGGTAATTTCCAGCTTTCATATTGCGCGGCCAGGATGAGGAACACAAAGAGAAGGGCCATTAAGAAAGCTTTTCCACCCGTTCCTGCCGCGGCTTCTTCCTGGTAAGAGATATTGCTCCACTGGTAGCCCATATCAGCGGGCAATGTTTGCGCTGCAACTTCTTTAAGTGCCTGCAATGCCTGGACTGAACTATATCCCTGGGCAGGCACACCATTTATTTCTGCAGCACGATAAATATTGAAGTGGTTGGTATACTGGGGACCCGCCGTGTCTTTTATCTGAATGACCGTACTTATCGGCACCATTTCATTTGTTGCATTGCGTGAGTAGAACTGTTGAAGATCTTCCGGCCGGTTACGAAAATCCGCATCAGCCATTACATAAGTTTTATACTGTCGCCCGAACTGATTAAAGTTGTTTACAAAAGTTCCTCCAAGTAAGGTTGCTATTGTACTGTTCACATTGTCCAGGTTCAGACCGAGCTTATCTACTTTTTCTTTATCTACCTGGATACTTTTTTGAGGAACATTGGCGCGGAAGAGTGTATAGATCTTTGCAATTTCAGGACGTTTACTTGCCGCAGCAATAAATGCCTGTGCATGCTGCGCAAGGTATTGAGGAGAGTTACCGCCACGATCCTGCAGCATCATCGTAAAACCTGCACCGTTACCCAAACCAATGATGGGCGGCGGCCCTACTGCTAACACCGTTGCTTCGGAAATGTTTTTCATACAGATGGCGTTGATCTCCTGAACAACATCCAGCGCCGTCTTGTGTCTGTGTTCCCACGGCTTCAATGTAATGAAGAATGTAGCAGCATTGGGAGCAACAGTATTATTCAACAGGTTATTACCATTAACTGTTGTATACAGGTCTATTTCCGGAATACTTTTCAGAATAGCTTCTACCTTTTTTGTAACAGCATCTGTGCGCTCAAGAGACGCAGCATCAGGTAGTAGTGTGCTTATAATAAAATAGCCCTGATCTTCTTCAGGGACGAAGCCGGAAGGAATTCTTTTACCAAGCATACCGGCTACAACCACGATTCCACCAAGTATTATTAATGATATAATTAATTTTCGTGCAAAGAAACCAGCCACTTTAACATAACCATTGGTGAACTTATCAAAGCCACGGTTAAAGCTTGCAAAGAAACGGGCGAGAAGACCTTTTTGATCCTTCTTCGGCTTTAACAGCAACGCAGCAAGCGCGGGGCTTAATGTAAGCGCATTGAATGCCGAGAAACAGACCGATATCGCAATGGTGATCGCAAACTGCTGATACAATCTTCCGGTTATTCCACCTGTGAATGCTACGGGAACAAACACGGCTGAAAGAATAACGGCTATCGCAACAACCGGACCACCCACCTCTTTCATAGCAAGACTGGTTGCTTCTTTTGGCGACTTGCCATGTTCTATATGATGCATTACTGCTTCCACTACCACAATGGCATCATCCACCACAAGACCAATTGCCAACACCAATCCTAACAGTGAAAGCACATTCACCGAAAAACCAAGTAAAGGAAACACAATGAAAGTACCAATGAGTGAAACCGGTACTGTAAGCAACGGAATCAAGGTTGCGCGCCAATCCTGCAGAAAGAGGAACACCACGATTATTACGAGTACAACTGCTTCAAGCAGGGTATGAATAATTTCATCTATCCCCGCGGTTACAGCAAGTGTTGTATCTAACGCAAAATCCATTTTCATGTCGGGCGGAAAACGCTCCTGCAACTCTTTCATTCTTTTCCTTACTGCCTCGGCAACAGCAAGCGCATTAGAACCAGGGATCTGGTAGATAGCGATAGTTGAAGCGCTTGAACCATTGATCCTGCTCGTCATGTTGTAGTTTTCCGTACCAAGCTCAATTCTTGCAACATCACTTATACGAACCAATGCACCATTCAGATTTGATTTAAGTATGATATTGCCGAATTCCTTCTCTGTTATTAAACGTGATTGGAGCAGAGCTGTGTAAGTATTCTGAGTTCCTGCTGCAGCAGGTTCTCCACCAAAACTACCACCGGGCTTAATCACGTTCTGTACTTTCAGTGCATTCATCACATCCTGTACAGTAAGGTCATATTTAGACAACCTGTCAGGCTTTACCCAAACTCTCATCGCATACTCGGATCCGCCAAACACAGACACATCACCCACACCATAAATACGTTTCAATTCATCCACTACATTAATGAATGCATAGTTGTTCAGAAACTTTGAATCGTATGTATTGTTGGGAGATGAAATAGAAACCAGCATCAGCGGGAAGGTGAGCGATTTTTTTACCGTAACACCCATTTGAGTTACTTCGGGAGGCAGGAAAGGATTGGCTTGCGACACACGGTTTTGCGTAAGCATGTTGGCGTTATCAAGATTCACACCTACTTCGAAAGAAACTTCAAGTCGCATCGTTCCATCGTTCGCATTTACGGAACGCATGTAAAGCATATTTTCCACACCATTCACCTGTTGTTCTATCGGCGTAGCTACAGTTTGTTCCATGTTTACAGAGTTTGCTCCATTATATGTAGCATTTACCTGTACCATGGGTGGCGTGATCTCTGGATACTGAGAGATAGGTGTACTTCGAAGTACGAGGTACCCTAGTATTACCATTAGAATGGATATTACCATGGCAAATATTGGCCGCCGGATGAAAAATTCACTCATGAATAAGATTGAATGGGTTTGCTATTGTATTCTGTTAGTCTATTACTTAGTTGAAGTAGAGTCGTAAGAATATGGGGTCATTACCGGCTTGATGGTCATGCCAGGCTTAATAAAGGTATTACCCACGAGCGCAAGTTTTTCGCCCGGTTTTATACCTTCTGTAATAACCCAGTTGCTACCTGACCGAACGCCTGCTTTTACAGGACGTGGATTGATCTTACTACTGTCATTCACCACAAAAGCCATATACACATTCTGCATTTGGTTGATTGCTTCCTGCGGAACAAGAACGGCATTTTGTATTTCGTCAGCTTTAAACCGCACTTTTACATACTGGCCAGGACGCAGCAGGCCTGATCTGTTTGCAACAACAGCCTGCACCAGCAACGAACCTGTTGTCGGATCTATTTCACGGTTAGTAAAATCAAGTTTACCGGTTTCAGGAAAGGGCGTACCATCGTTCAAAACAAAAGAGACTTCAAGTTCCTTTGCAGTTTGGTAAGTCATTTTTTCCTTAAACTTCAGGTAATCATTTTCTGATATGGAAAAGCGTACGCGCATGGCGCCTACAGATGAAATTGTATTAATTGGCTGCTGCCCTATGCCTTTATTTACATAGTCGCCAACCTGCACTTTGGAAACACCTATAATACCATCCAGCGGAGCTGTAATGCGGGAATAACTTAGTTGTGTACGCGCGTTGTTTAGTGTGGCACCAGCAGATGATACCGCCTGTTGCTGCGCATCGTAACTGGCTTGTGCTGCATCAAGGTCGCGTTTGCTTAACGCATTCATTTCTGCCAGTGGCTTTACGCGATCAAGATCAGCTTTTGCTTTAACAAGCAATATATTGGCTTCAGCCAGTTGCGCTGCGGCAGCCTGTTCGCGATCACGCAATTCATCGTCTTGTATTACATACAATAGCTGACCACGTTGAACGTGACTACCTTCTTTAAAATTGAGGCTCTTTATCCAGCCTTCTGCACGCGGTCTTATTTCTACATCTGATTGTCCGTACACCTGGCCTACATACTCTGTAAAAACAGGTATGGTCTTCTGACCAGCCACAACAACCTTAACTTCAGGAACAACCTGCGTAGTTTCAGTATTTTTTCCTTTGCAGGAAAGAAGCGCGTAACCAGTAAAAATGAACAGTATAATTAACGTTGGTTTCATGTAAAAAATTTACAGTTTCCAGTTAATCATGCCGGTTATGTAAAAGGGGTTTAAATAATACTTACGCATAAAGCTAGTAATAAAATTTTCAGATTTTACGATTCTTCAAACTTTCTTCCTACTTAACCGTTAAATAACAGATGATGGTGATATACAACATTAATAAGGTAATTTTATAATTCATAACAGATGAGTAGTGCATGTTGTTTGATGAATGCACGAGTAACACACCCCAACACAACCGCAACATTTTTTACATCATTAATACAATTTCATATGGCTAAAAAAATTCTATTGCTAATGCTTGCCGGTTGCCTTGTTTATACAGGCTATTCGCAAAATGTAAGACTGAATGCTTACGGCGCTTATGTTTTTGATGACAAAGTGGACTCTTATTACAGCAACACAAGTTATTTTAACGGGACCATAAAAGGCGGCTTTCTTTGGGGGGCAGGCCTTGAATACAGGGTACATCAGTATTACGGGATAGAATTGATGTATCAGCGATTAGATACACATGCTCCTACTGAATACTATGATCCGGGTGGCCAGGGGGGCATTGGTTCCGGAGTTAAACACACCAATTTCGACCTCGGAATCAACTACATTATGGTTGGAGGTGCTAGAACATTTCATCCAAGTGAAAAAGTTGAACCCTACGGTGGTTTTATGCTAGGCATGGCCATCGTCGATGCAAAAAATCCGGATAAAGGCACCAGCGCAAGCGCAACAAAATTTGCATGGGGCCTTCGTTTAGGCACTAACATTTGGACATCTGGCAAAGTAGGTATTAAGTTGCAGACACAGCTTCTTTCTGTTCCGCAAGGTGCCGGTGGTGCTTTGTATTTTGGAACAGGTGGCGCAGGTGCCGGAGTATCTACTTATTCAACTATGCTGCAGTTTGTTTTAGGCGGTGGACTTACATTTAAACTGGGACAACAGAAAGCACCAAGCACAGCACCAAAATCATACTAGTACTCCGATCTGTAAATAGCTACTGGTCATAGACTAAGTCCTGATCAGGATAGAAAAATATTCGTTGACTTTGTAGATGATAAATAATTACCAGTATGAGTACTTGTTATACAACATCACAATTTTTAAACAGGCTCTCTAAGCTGATTTAAAATTGCGATGAAGTGTTACCAGGTTTTATTTTTTAATAATTAAGGCAATAGCGTTCAAATATGAAAACAACGATCATAAAAGCGACAACATTCGTATGCATAACCAGCCTGATGTTGGCTTGTCAAAGTCAAACAAAAAAAGAAGAACCAACGACTGTAACGATTGACAAGGAGCAGATCAAAAAAGAAATTCAGGCCAAAGAGACTGAATTTGCGGCGACTTACAATAGCGGAGTAGTGAAAAACATTGGTTACTATGCTGATGATGCAACCAGCTTCTATCAAAACAGGAAGCCGTTGGTTGGTAAGGATTCGATCATAGCATTTTTACAATCAGACGTAATCGGGAATACAGACAAGATTTCTTTTACAACGAATGAAGTTTTTGTATCCGAAAATGGAAATATGGTTGTAGAGGTTGGATCTTTTACAGTTGTTGATTCAACTAACACTCCATTCAATACCGGGAATTATATGACGCTGTTTGAGAAGAGAAACGGCAGCTATGTTGCTGTAAGGGATATGAGTGCCTCTGATCGGCCGATTAAATAAAAAATCTTAAGATATTTTTCAAAGGTTTTCCGGTTGTTCCGGAAGACCTTTTTTGTTTACCAACACATTCATTCGCATTAATAGAAAGATGGCTTTAATGCCTTACGGCATTTGGTTTTTACCACAGATAGACACAGAGTTTATTCACGGAGTTGCACGGTTTTATTACCCCAAAAAAAGCTTTGTTTTTTTTCTGTGAAACTCTGTGAATAAAACTCCTTTCACTCTGTGGTTAAACTACCACGCAGAGAAAGAGCGAAGAATGTGCTTAAGTCCATCAAGTTAATCGAGAACAATCATTTTCAATTATCCCCGCCTGAAAGACTTCAGTCGGGCAGGAACTATCCATTGTCAATTTAATTACCTTCTTCTTCCTCCACCGCCTCCACCTCTGGCACCTCCACCCATAGAACGTCCTCCGCCTGAAAAGCCCGAACCCGATCTGGACGAAGAAAAATTAGATGACTGGCGGGTTGATGCTGATGGCGTCTGGCGATTGGAAAAAGAAGATCCGCCTCCTGCTCTGTCTGAAGTAGCAGGACGCGTTGACGCAGATGGCCTGTTGGATGGTGTGTTAGAAGGACGTGTAGATGCTGAAGGCCTGTTTGATGGCGTGTTAGATGGGCGCGTTGACGCCGAAGGCCTGCCACCTCCCCTATTACCGTCTATTGATCCATTACCATAGCTTCCCCTGGCCCGGTTATCCGATACGGTAGCTGATCTATTCCTGGTGCTATTATAGTGATTAATGCTGTTCCTGTTGTTAATAATAACTGTATTATTCCCTCCATGATAGTGCCCCCCGTAATAGCCGCCATGATAGTAGTGGTTACTGCGATAGATGCCAACGGCCATAACCGTTGCAAAGCCAAACCAGGGTGGATAATATCCGTAATAATACGGAGGAGCATAAGGCACATAGGCCGGGGAATATACATATTGCACAATGGGTGCCTGTTGAACAACGACCGTAGTGGTTGTTGCCGGAACTGCTACTGTAACAGGATCCTCGCCTTTATAAGCAGGATTGGGCGTAACCGGTGAGTTTCCTTTTGGCTCTATAACATAGTCTTTGCCATACAGCTCTTCATCGCCGACGATCTGCAAAGAAATTTTTTTATCCTTGTTTCTGTCCAATAAGATGACGGCGACATCCTGCGTTTCCGTTTTACTAATATCATCCTGAAGTATAAATCTATACGAATCTTCATCTTTTTTGGTAACCACTTTAATAAAGTCGACTTTATTATCCAGGTTCAAATCCAGGTTATTGATTTTTTCTTTTGGATCGTTCAGGGATTTTTCAAAAGCCTCAATTGTCTTTGACTTTTGAAACAAATCCAAAACGGCGTACAGATCAAGATTATCTCCAGCCAGCCCCAGCATGGGCAGCGTATCTTTAACTTCCTTGGAATCTTTTTTATCTTGAGAAAAAGCCGGCAGACTAATCAAACCCAGCGCCACAATCAAACAGGGCAAAAGCAACTTTTTCATGACAGGGTAATTTATATGGTGAAGCTTATACAATTTAATAAATATTGGAGACATTTTAAACAAGTTCGTTTATTAGGATTGAAGGTCAAGGTGTAAGGTATAAGGTGTAAGGCTTGAGGAAGGCGCATCCTATCCTCTTACATTCTTCTTATCTTACAAGGTTTACGGTCTTACGGTCTTACGGTCTTACGGTCTTACGGTCTTACGGTCTTACTATCTTACTATCTTACACGTCTTACTGTCTTACGGTCTTAAAGATTAAACCTATACTGCAAACCTCCAATAAACTGCGAGCGACTTCCTAAAAAGCCATATTCCGCACGTATCATCCAGCTTCTATTGATCTGGAACTGAGAACCAATAATAAAGTTCCATGGATCCTGTGGCTTTTTATCAAGTGAATACTGAATGGTTGCATTACCTGCACCGCTAACTATTTGTGAAGCCTGATCCAATACATTTCCCGCTTTCGCCAGGGCAGCATTAGCTGCTTCATGCCTGGCAACATTAACCGGGTTCTTTTGCTCAACAGTTGTGAGACCGGCCCACCAGTTATCAACCTTCTGCTGATTTTGAGAAACCTTCATATACCCTGTATCGATTTTGCTTTGCCATTCGTTTACAGGCAGCAGATCTGATGCGTTTAACGAGCCTGTAGTACCTGTATTTATTTTTAGCCTGAAACCACCGGCCCATACAGTTACACTTTTTTCAGGATGGTTTTTGAATGTTATGTTCTTACCAATTCTCGGACCAAACACAAATGCAAAAGCGGGTTTATCAAGCGCACTTATATCCGACCATGTACAGTTCATATCCAGTATGATAAAAAAACCACCTACACCAACCGTTGGTGTCAATCCAAACCCGAATGTAGTTGCGTCAAAATTTGCTTTGGAACTGAATGAAGCTACACGTTTCCATGAACTATCATCGGGCAACCATACACCACAATCAACAGCAGTTGATGTTCTTGATTTAGCGAAAATTGCATAAACATTCAGAAATGGAAATATCCAAAAATCAGGTCTTATGTTTACTCCGTTTGAGGTTGTACGCGCGCCATCAAACCTTACAATCTGATCAAGATCATGCAGGGGCCCATTGTTTACTCCTACTTTCAGATTATTGATCGTGATGTCTGACTTCTGTGTAAGGTACTGAATACTTAACCCCGCGGACTTGGGCAGTTTAAAACCTTTCTGTGCAACCTTTTTGCCCCAGATAGGAAGCAAATATGGGTAGTCGGCAGTTTTAAGGCTATCTATAACATCAACATTCTTCTGGCCTATCACTTTATCTGCAGTGTATTGACCAAAAGTTTGCAAAGACACAAGTAGAATCAGGCAGGTTGCCAGGAAGATGTTCCTTGTCATATTTTTTCATTTCGTAATGACGAAACAGGTTGCTTTTTTGTTTAACATACATCTCTCCAAATTTGTTCAACTGATGTGATTTTCAATATGAAACATTTATCAGATGCAGATTTGGAATTTGAAATTTTAGATTTGAAATTTAACATCGTTTAGATAAGAGGTCACATTATCAACAGCAATAAAAAATCACTAACAAATCTATATTTAGAAGACCTCCCCAAAGCTGGAGATGCAGGCTTAGCTAAACGACATTGGATTTGAAATTATTAAATAAGGCACTCATTAGGTTACATTACGCAATGGTTATTTGCATTTAACGGTAAAACAGTAACAAATGTTACGGTTAATCCAACGCATTTATCAGCATAAAAAAATGAAGCGCTAACTTTAATAGCATGTGTGAGTATTTGGTTTAAAAGGCCTGTTGTTGTTGTTTATGCTAATGCCGTATGCAGACAGTTATTTGCATTAATATCTCTGCTCCTTTTTGATAAAAATTCAAAAGCCCGTTCAATGGTAAAAAGATCAACCATGCACAAAGGCCCACGGAGGCAAATTCTTTTCCAGCCATCGAATTCCCTGTATCTGCGCAGTTCATCACCAGGACATGAACAGGGATTAACTCGGAAAACGAAGATTTAATTTTCTTGGTTTTAAATAAAAAAACACAGCAACCAATTTCCTCACATATCCGTTCAAGATTTTCAAAACTGTAGCATGACACAAAGCAATGATAAAAATTTCTTTAACGAAGGAAGAGCACTTGCAGATGAAATCCGTGATTCGCATAAAGCCATGTCTGACCTGTGGCAAGGAATAAGCACTTTCGCCAATATACGTAACTGCGTTACAGTTTATGGATCTGCCCGCTTCAAAGAAGGCCATGCGTACTATGAACTGGCCCGAAGTGTGGCGAAAGCTTTGGCAGAAAATGGCTATAGTGTTATGACCGGAGGTGGGCCAGGCGTAATGGAAGCTGCAAACAGAGGTGCAAAGGAAGGAGGAGGCGTTTCACTTGGATGCAACATTAAGCTTCCCTTTGAACAAAAACTGAATCCGTTTGTGGATATTAAAGTTGAATTTGAGTTTTTCTTTACACGTAAAGTGATCCTTCGAAAAAATTCAGTTGCATATGTTTTGTTGCCGGGAGGATTCGGTACGATGGATGAAATATTCGAAGTGTTTACACTAACGCAAACAGGCAAATTGCCACCACGGCCCATTGTTTGCATGGGTTCAGCCTACTGGAAACACCTTGGCCAGTTTTTGCGGGAAACCATGGTTGAAGCTGAAACTATTTCACAGGAAGATCTTAAACTGGCGCTGGTTACAGATAGTGTGCAGGAAGCCATTGAGCATATTGCTAATAAGTCGCCGAATACACATGCAAGAGTTGGCGAGGAACAGGATATCTATTAGCTTGAACGGATTGAAGTACTCATTAACTATTTATCGCTCTTATCAGGAGCAATGCGCATAAACAAGACGCTATGAAATCAAAAGAAAAAGAGCTTGACAAAATTGACGTAACTAAACTTAGTAAGAAAGAACTCATCCAGCGTGCAAAAAAGTTCTCAAAGAATTTTTGTGTATCCGATGGGAAAAACTTTCGCCTGAAAGATTATGATCCGGATGATGACGGAGGACTTGGCCCTGAAGACAAACCGCTGGTCAAACAGGTTTTGCAACTCGGCGTAAATGCACTTGCAACTATGCAGGATATTCTGTATGCACAAGACCGGTGGTCCGTATTGCTGATATTCCAGGCCATGGATGCCGCTGGAAAGGACGGAGCTATTAAGCATGTAATGTCAGGCATCAATCCGCAGGGTTGCCAGGTCAGTTCCTTTAAAGCACCAACGTCCGAAGATCTTGATCATGACTATATGTGGAGATGTATGAGGAACCTGCCGGAACGCGGCCGCATTGGCATCTTCAATCGCTCTTATTATGAAGAAGTGTTGGTTGTGCGCGTCCACGAACAGCTGCTCCAGAGTCAAAAAATACCGCAGAAACTTGTAACAAAAAACATTTGGAAAGAAAGATTTGAGGACATCAGGAACATTGAAAAATATCTCACAAGAAATGGCACGCTGGTTTGCAAATTCTTTTTAAATGTATCGGCCAAAGAACAAAAGAAAAGATTTCTTGAGCGGATCGACAATCCTGATAAGAACTGGAAGTTCTCTGCTTCTGATGCCAAAGAAAGAAGGTACTGGAAAGAATACATGAATGCTTACGAAGACATGATTAAAAACACGGCTACCAAAGATTCTCCGTGGTATGTTATACCTGCAGATAACAAGGCCTTTAGCAGAGTAGCTGTAGCTTCAGCTGTTATTGAAACGCTTGACTCTATCGGACTTGAATATCCCAAGGTGGCGAAGGAAAAATTAGCTGAATTAGGAACAATCAAACAGGAATTGCTTGCAGAAAAATAACAACATCAATAAAGTCTTTACCATTAAATCTTAGCAATTAGCATGAGTACTGATGTTATGCATATTGGACCTGGCAATAGTGTAGCCGAATTGAAAGAATCAATACTTGGTCACTTCTGTTTTGACGTAGGAAAATCTCCCGAATATGCAACCTTGCACGATTGGTACATGGCAGTGGCTTATTCCGTTCGCGAAAGAATGATGGAGCATTGGGTAAGCTCTTTAGAAAGAATACGTGACAAGCATCAGAAGATAGTTGGCTATTTATCTGCAGAATTTTTAATGGGGCCACATCTTGGCAATGCCATAATCAACCTGGGTATTGAACAGCAAATCAAAGAAGCTGCGGAGCAGCTCAATATTAACCTGGATGAGATACTGCAACAGGAAGAAGAACCCGGATTAGGGAATGGTGGACTTGGCAGGTTGGCCGCATGCTACCTGGATTCCCTGACTACCCTGAAAGTTCCGGCAATAGGCTATGGTATACGTTATGAATTTGGCATCTTTGATCAAATGATCCGTGATGGCTGGCAGGTAGAAATTACAGACAAATGGTTGCGCAATGGCAATCCGTGGGAAATTGTAAAGCCTGAACTTAATTACGGCGTGAAACTGGGTGGCAAAACACAGGGTTATACGGATGAGAAAGGTGGCTACAGAGTTAAATGGATACCGGAGTACGAGATCAGGGGTGTTGCTTACGATACACCTGTCCCCGGATATAAGAATGAAACAATTAACCTTTTGCGTTTATGGAAATCTGAAGCAACTGAGTCTTTTGACTTCCAGGCCTTTGACAAAGGTGATTATTATGGCGCTGTACATGAAAAAGTGTTTTCAGAAACAATATCAAAAGTTTTATATCCCAATGACGTTTCGGAAGCAGGTAAAAAACTCAGGTTATCTCAACAATACTTTTTTGTATCCTGTTCCTTGCAGGACGCCTTGCGTATATTAGAGCTGCGCGGCCTTAGCCTTGATGATCTTCCTGATGCCGTCACGTTCCAGTTAAATGATACGCATCCATCCATTGCAATTGCCGAGCTCATGCGTTTGCTGGTTGATGAATACATGGTTGACTGGGACAAAGCCTGGGAATGTACAAGAAAAACTTTCGCCTATACAAATCACACTTTATTACCTGAAGCGCTTGAAAAATGGTCACTTCCCCTGTTTGCACATATTTTACCAAGGCATCTGGAGATTATATATGAGATCAACAGCCGGTTCTTGTCTGACATTAGAAATAAATATCCCGGAGATGATGACAGGATCCGGCGCATGTCTATTATAGATGAACAGGGCAGTAAATATGTTCGTATGGCACATCTTGCAACCATAGGCAGCCATGCTGTTAACGGTGTCTCTGCACTGCATACAGAGTTATTAAAGCAGGATGTGCTGCATGATTTCTATGAACTTCAGCCTGATGCATTCTTTAATGTTACCAACGGCGTTACACCAAGGAGATGGATAAAACTCTACAATCCGCGCCTTGCATCACTGATATCTGATCGCATTGGTGAAAGATGGATAACACACCTTGAAACAGATCTTATCAATCTTCAATCTTTTGCAGACGATCTGTCATTTCAACAAGCGTGGCGCGATGTAAAAAAACAGAACAAGACAGACCTTGCCCATCTTTTGAAACAGCGCTTTGGCATGAATATAAATCCTGATTCACTATTCGATATCCAGGTCAAACGGATTCATGAATACAAGCGGCAACACCTGAATGCACTGCATATTATCCACCTGTATAACCGCATCAAACAAAAACGCACTGATGGCATTACTCCACGCACTTTTATTTTTGGTGGAAAAGCTGCTCCCGCATATTATCTCGCCAAGCTCATCATTAAACTGATTAACGCAATTGGGGAAACAATCGATAACGATCCTGAGGTAAATCAATTTATCCGGGTGGTCTTCTTTCCCGATTTCAATGTAAAGAACGGAGCGCATGTTTACAAAGCTGCAGATCTTTCCGAACAGATCTCTACAGCGGGAAAAGAAGCTTCGGGCACAGGCAACATGAAATTTTCTATGAACGGAGCGCTGACGATAGGTACGTATGATGGCGCCAATATAGAAATAATGGAATGCGTAGGGGAAGACAACTTTTTTCTTTTTGGACTAGACGCGGCCGAAGTAAAAGCAATTAAACAAAATGGTTATCACCCGTATGATGTGTATAACAATAACAACGACCTTAAAGAAGTAATCGACCTGATTCAATCCGGCGCCTTTTCAAAAGGTGATACCAATATATTCAAGCCGCTTATCAATTCGTTGCTGGGCGACGATCCGTATCTTGTATTACAGGATTACCAGGCATATGTTGACTGCCAGCAAAGAGTTTCGGCAGCATATAACAACGAGCAGGCATGGACAAAAATGTCCATTCTGAATGTGGCAAGAATGGGCAAGTTCTCATCAGACAGATCCATAAGAGATTATTGTGAAAACATCTGGCACGTTACACCCGGATAAAAAATTTCTGGCTATGCAGAAAACGGAAAGAACGTTGAATGATCCCGCGCATGGAACCAGCTTTCCGCCAGGAGCTACTGTATTTACAGGAGGTGTAAATTTTTCCCTGTTTTGCAAGCACGGCACATCTGTTGAACTACTTCTGTTCGATCATATTGATGCTATCGAACCTGCCCGGACAATTACGCTTCACCCAAAAGAAAACAGAACGGACAATTACTGGCACATATTTGTGGCGGGCATTACAAGTGGCCAACTCTATGCCTATCGGATCAATGGACCGTTTGATCCCGCAAAAGGTCACCGGTATGATCCGTCTTTAACATTGATTGATCCATATTCAAATGTTGTTGCAGTACCACAAAGGTATGACCGTAATGCAGCAAACATTCCCGGAAAAAAGGGCACAACACCCCCGATGAAAAGTGCGGTTTCCGACCTCTCTTTATATGACTGGGAAAACGATTCACCTATCAGAAGGCCATTTGCGGAAACAGTAATTTACGAAATGCATGTTGCCGGCTTTACCCGTAATCCTAACTCAATGATTGATGACGCAAAAAGGGGAACATACGCCGGCCTGATTGAGAAGATCCCCTATCTTGTAGAAATGGGCATCACTGCGGTAGAATTATTGCCCGTGTTTCAGTTTGACGAACAAGACAGCCCGGAAGGCCTCATCAATTACTGGGGATATTGTCCCGTTTCTTTTTTTGCGCCGCACCAGAAATACAGTTCGTCACAAGATCCGGTCGCTGCGCTGGATGAGTTCCGCGATATGGTTAAGGCGCTGCACAAAGCAGGCATTGAAGTAATACTGGATGTCGTATTCAATCATACTACTGAAGCTGGTCATAACGGACCCACATTTGCGTATAAGGGTATTGATAACAAGATCTATTACATTCTGCAAAATAACAAGGAGTACTATGCTGACTTCTCAGGAACAGGCAACACTTTAAATGCCAACCATTCGATTGTGCGACGGATGATCATGGACAGTCTTCATTTTTGGGTAACAGAAATGCATGTTGATGGCTTTAGGTTTGACCTGGCCTCGATACTATCCCGCGACGAGGATGGCACTCCGATTAAAAAACCGCCTGTTTTGTGGGACATTGATTCCGACCCTGTACTTGCAGGTGTAAAGCTGATTGCAGAAGCCTGGGATGCCGCAGGCTTGTACCAGGTAGGAAGTTTTGCGGGCGACAGATGGAAAGAATGGAATGGAAGATTTCGCGATGACGTGCGAAGGTTTATGCGGGGAGATGACGATACTTTATCCAGGTTTGTAACAAGACTGATAGGCAGTCCCGATATTTATAGTTACCGTGATAGAGAGCCTGAACAAAGTATCAATTTTGTCACCTGCCACGACGGCTTTACGCTTAACGACCTGGTTTCCTACAACAACAAACACAATGAGGCCAACAGGGAAGACAACAGGGATGGCAACAATGACAATTGCAGCTCTAACTACGGAACAGAAGGCCCTACGGATGATGCTGCAATAGAAGAACTTCGCAACAGGCAGGCAAAAAACTTTTTAGCACTCACATTGCTCTCCATAGGCACGCCGATGATACTGATGGGTGATGAGGTCCGCAGAACGCAATACGGCAACAATAACGCCTACTGTCAAAATACTGATCTTAGCTGGTTTGACTGGTCGCTTACAGACAGACATGCAGACGTCCGGAGATTTACGCAAAAGCTTATCGGTATTCGCCTGCGGCGTGACCTGTCTAAAGCTGAATATAGCATGACGTTAAATCAACTCCTTGGGAAGTCAAGCATTACCTGGCACGGCGTTAAACTTGGACAGCCGGATTGGTCATACTCGTCCCACACCATTGCTTTTACCGTAGAATCACTGGGCGGCACAATGACCATGCATTATATGCTGAACACTTACCATGAGGCGTTAACGTTTGAAATACCGGGACCTGCGGCCGGTTCTCAATGGAAACGTTGGATAGACACAGCACTTCAATCTCCTGATGATGTTAGTGATTTGGAAAACGCTGTATACATTTCTGCAAACAAATATGAACTTAAGCCCTATTCAATTGTTCTTCTTCTTAATACCAAAGAAATTGATCGATAACCGCTTTAACTAAAAGACTGATACAACCAATGAAAAATTTCTGCTTTATACTAATGAGCCTCGTGGTTGGAATTTGCTTAACACAATGTAGTAAACAGACCCTAAAGATCACCGGCTCCTGGGTAAAAAAGGACAGCCTGCCCAAACAGGCAAATGAGAGTGTGTTTATTGCGGCGCTAACCCAGAACACCGAAACAAGAACGATACTTGAGAGTGACCTTGCTGACGGAGCGCGGGCAAATGGAATAAAAGCAGTAAAAAGCCTGGATGTTTTCGGTCCCGTTACTGCAAACACGGACACCGCTGTAATAGCATCACTGATCCGAAAAGTAAAAGAATCCGGATGCAGTTCCATTCTCACTGTTTCTCTCCTGGATGAAAAGAACAAAACCACATATACAAAGAGCTCGGAATATACGTATCAGCCATACCCATATGGTGGCTATTATGGCAATTTCGCCAGCTACTACAGCTTTGTTGCCGGTTCTACTTTTCAACCGGGCTACTATTCAACAGACAAAACTTATTATATTGAAACAAATCTTTATGATGTAAACTCGCTGGGTATTCTGTTTTCTATTCAAACAAAAGCCATGAATCCTCCCGCAATAAACAAAGCAAGTCAGCAATTTACGGAAACACTTCTCAATGAGTTAAAAAGCAACGGGTTACTGAAGAAAAAAGCATAAAGCCGCCAGCCATTAGCCCATGCTGCTTACATAGAAACACTATTTTTTGTAACTTTAATATACCGGTATAGCCGATGGCAAATACTTTTACTGCGCCTGTGTGAAGTGTCTGTACTCCGGACCTTCCGCCTTGTAAACATGCTGACGCCAATCCGTAAATGCCATGATACCGGTCATTGAAACGACGTTAAAATTATTATAGTTTGCAAACTAATGCTAACTATATGAAACCCCACATAACCACAATCAAAGATGATTGTAAGCATTGGAAAATATTCATCGCCATTGGTGTACTTTTCATTCTAATTGGTTTCTATACAATACTTTTCCCTTTTGAGCACACAATAGGCTCTGAAAATATTTTTGGCGCCCTGGGCGTGCTTACCGGTACAGGAAAAATCTACTTTATATTTAGACGTAAAACTCATATCTCCACAAGAAAATGGACGTTATCAGTAGCTTTTTCTGAAATAATCGCAGGCATTTTTTTACTGACCTATACCGGTTTTACGATGGTGATGCTTCCGTTTCTTTTGAGCTTCTGGATACTTGCCGGAGCTATAACTTTAATTGAAGAAGCGAGTGGGATACAACAATTTCACGCCTCCCAGTATGAATGGCTTTTGGGCGCGATCGGTCTGACAATTATTTCAACTTTCATCCTGGCATTTCTTCCCTTGTTAGGCATCGTGACTACATTATTCTGGGCTGCCTCATGCCTGATAATAATGGGTGTGTATTATGTTTTACTCTCATTCAGGCTGAAAGCTATCACAAAAATTCATCATCTGTAAAATATAAAAAACGTCAGAAAATCCTGAATCCGGATTAATACAGACAGCTGCCTGATAACGTTAGAGACGAAGACCAGACTTGCCTATTCGCGTATCTTCTCTTCATACATATCTCCGCCTGTGATATAGAACACTAAGTTTTCACTACTTCCAGCTTACCGGCAAAGTCCATCGCAAAGGCTTTAACCGCATCCCAGTTGGTATATTCATAATCCTGTGAAGTATCTGTGCTTCTCCCCTCGCGCTTTGCAATCATTTTCATTACAAGACGTTTGAAAAAATCATACTGGGTATATTTCAATGCTCCCGCAAAATGCCCGACCATTTTGGGCGACCAGCTTACCTTGATTAAGAAATCAGAGGCTATCTTTTCTGCTTCCCGGTGTTCTTCTTCCAGATCAGATGCAACAGCAAGACAAACGGAAAAGAAGCCGGATGGCTTTTGGTTTAGCACCTGCACATTTTGCCGAACATAATGCGCTACGGCAGGCTGATAACTGTGTATGTGAATGGAAGCCCCTATCAGAACAGCATCAAATTCTGAGGCTGGAGGAGGATCATCAGAAGCGTCAGCAATTGTAACATGGTGACCGCAGTCTTCCAAAGCAGATTCTATGAAACGGGCAATTTTTCGTGTCTGCCCTTCTGTAGTTCCATAGACGATTAGCAGTTTCATAAGCTGCTCATTTTATAGGTTGAGTAACAAAGATTTCACCGTCGTTTACCTGAAAAATCATACGGAGAAGCCAGAGACGCAACATAAATATCTGAAAGTTGCTGACCAACAATTATGATGCAGCTCATTCCCCGCCCTGATTGTGGTCAAAAACAGCGCACTGACGGCATCTTACGATCTTACGGTCTTACTATCTTACGGTCTTACTGTCTTACGATCCTACGGTCTTACTGTCTTCCATGACCAATCTCAGTGTTTAGACTGACCACCGTCTTTGCAGATGCTGTTGCCAAAAAATATTTTTGTCGATCTGTTTACCTGAAAAACAAAGCCAGGTGCCGTTAGACGACGAACAACTGCACCAAACGAAGAAATTGCCTTCTTTGAAAAGTCATTTTTCATTAAAAAAAGGTGCAATATGAATAAGTTGGCAGGAACTGAAACAGATCAATATAAACACAATTGTATGTCGCAGGATAAAGTTGAGCAAATACAATACGAAATCGATACGTGGAAACGGTTATTGACATTCATGATGGATGAAAATATATGGCTCAAGAACAGGCTCGTCGAAATATTAAAAAAAGAGCTGGGCAGGGCCAACCTGACCAGCATCGAAGCATTTCATAATAGTTTTATCAGGGAAGATGATATGATCAGTGTTTTGCGAAACGATATTTCCGAATTCAGTAAGATCCTTAAATCAGAACAAATTATTCCTGAAAGCGCATTAATTGCTGAAGCCGACAATAAACTCGAAAATATCCGCAGGCATATAAGCCTTTTGGAAAAAGATTTTTCCCGGTTAAAACTCGACTTCAACAAGTATCTGTTACAGCATGTTTAGCAAGCTGTATTGCTAGCTGTAAATCTTTTCCAATTTGGACTTATTGAGAACGATGATGCGGCCATCATTGATATCAATAATCCTTTCATTTTTAAAATCAGTCAGCGTTCTTATCAGCGATTCGGTAGCCGTTCCTGCAATGGTAGCCAGGTTTTCACGGCTAATATCGATAACAGGGTTCTCCCCTTCTTTCGTCGGATATTTTGCAAGGATCATCAGCAACGCATCAGCAACTTTTTTTCTTAGAGAATTGTAAGCCAGCCTTAGCAAATGAGTTTCCTTTTCTGAGACATTTTTCGCCAGTAGCTGGATAAACCTTTTGGCGATCTGGGGATTCCGGGTGATCAGATTATCAAAATCTTCGCGCGGAATTATAGCCACTTCAGTATCTTCAAGGGCCATGGCAGTATCCTTATAAGTCGTGCCTTCAAGTAAAGCAACGTATCCAACAAAATCACCCTCACTAAAAAGATCTGTAACAAGCTCTTTGCCGTCGTTGTTAGTCTTAAAGCTTTTAACTTTTCCCTTTAAAACATAGAATACCCGGCTGGGGTGATTGCCTTCTGTGTAAATTATCTGTTTCTTTTTATACCTGTTTATATTTCTGTCCTGGGTAAGAGATTCAAGTGCATTTTTTCCGGATGATAATTCCAGCAAATGCTGAACACCCTCTAGCCCGGGTCCAAAGTTTTTTTTCAGGTCATCCATCTTTTTCAGGCGGCCATTGACCGCACTCAGCAGTTCGGTACCATCAAAAGGCTTTGTAAGATAATCATCGGCACCCAGATCCATCGCCTTACGGAAGTCACTTCTTTCCGCTCTTGCAGTAAGAAAGATAAAGGGTGTATTCTTTACAGCATCATTTCTTTGAATTGCATGAATCACACCATAACCGTCCAACTCCGGCATGGTAATATCACAAATAATCAAATCCGGTTTTGCTTCCAATGCTTTTGCAATACCTACCTTTCCATTCTCTGCGGTTATTACCTCGTAATTGGACAACTCAAGTATTTCTGCCGTATTACTTCTTATGTCGTCGTTGTCTTCAATCACCAGTATTTTTTTCATTATGTTAGATTTTATTAAAGGTTATAACAATTTCCGTTCCCTCGTTCACTTCACTAATGCACGAGATAGATCCATTCATCAATTCTGAATACCTCGCAACGATATGTAAACCAAGCCCGGTCCCCTGGATATTGCTTACATTACTACCTCTGAAGAAGCGTTCCATCAGGTGTTTTTGATCTTCAGCAGGAATACCAATGCCATGATCTTTTACAGACAGACTTATTGTATTACTTCCATTATGAGTAACAATTTCGATCGGTGCATCCTCCGGGGAAAACTTACTCGCATTGGAAACAAGGTTCATTATAATATGTTTGACCAGTACAGAATCAAGTTCAGCCAGGTCTTCTCCCGTGTGGTTATAAATGATCTCCTGCCCATTTTTCAAATTATTTTTCAATTCATCCAAAGCATCGGCCACAAAAACGGGCAAATTAAATTCGGTGATACGGACATAAATTTTACCTTCTTCTATTTTGCCCACACTTAAGAAATCATTGAGTATATCTGTAAGCATTTTAACGGATGAAATGATCCGGTTTAAATGCGCCTCCCGTCGTGATTCATCCTCAATTATCTTCACTTTATTGAGCAGATATGCCGAAGATAAAATAGTACTGAGTGGCGTTCTGAATTCATGCGAAGCCATGGAAACAAACCGCGATTTCAATTCATTCAATTCCTTTTCACGCTCGAGCAACTTCGACAATTCTTCTTTCGACAATTCCAGCTGTTGAATTGCCTCGGTAAGCTCTGTTGTTCTTTGCACAACTGCCTGCTCCAGCCCATCATTCAATTTTTTAATTTCCTCTTCGGCATGCTTTCTTACAGTTATATCATTTATAAATGCAATTACATACCTGTGTCCGCTGTGTATATAACTGCTAAGACTTACCTCTACCGGAAACTCAGTTCCGTCCTTTTTAACGCCAAAAAGATCCATGCCTATACCCATCGGCCTGTTATGAGGATGTTCAAGGTATTCCTGCCGGTGATGAACATGCTTGTGATGAAAACGTGAAGGAATCAAAACCTCAATTCTTTTGTTGATCACATCTTCCTTGTTGCAGGCAAACATCCGGAGCGCAAAGGCATTAACCTCGGTTATTTCGCCCTTTTCATTCATTTCTACAATCCCAACGCTGGCATGTTCAAGCAGCGCTTCAAAACGGGAGACTTCATTATTTACGTTCTTTTCACTGTACATTGGCGTTCTTTTGTAAACCAACAACCATGTGTGACTAATTTAAGACTTTTAATACCTCAGGCAACTTAATAGCAGCGGCAACAAAACTGATGACTTCGTGCCAAAATGCACGCAATTGACGGTGTAAAAGACTTCATATCACTGGTTAGCTTATCTCGACGATCGGATTAAAACAAAAAATCAACCTGAACTACATCAAATTTTGTCAGAAATAATTGAAGGCTGAATTCCGCCTAAATGTAAGTAATTATTATTCAATGAAATTTTTGCTGTTTCAATTTCCATTTCCTACAAATCCGGGATGGATCAAACTCATATTCAATAATTCAAAAGACGCTAAAAATATTTGAATGATTGTACCTGGCGCCTGTCGCTTTTACTGCTCACAAACAGCTTTCCGGGTGATGCAGGTCATCAATTTTCAGGATCAGCCATTAGTAACTTTAAGAAAAATTTAGGGTTATGGTGGGCAAATTGACAGACCCTCAAATTGAAGAGGTCTTAAAAAAACAAATATTCGGACGCATAGGTTGCCATGCGGACGACACAACATACATAGTACCCATAAGCTTTGCCTATGATGGAAAAAACATTTATTGCCATTCTTTAGAGGGTAAGAAAATTGAGATGATGCGAAAAAATCCCAGGGTATGCTTTGAAGTGGACCTTATGGAAAACATGGGCAACTGGGAAAGTGTAATATGCTGGGGCCGTTTTGAAGAACTAACAGATCCCGAGCCCCGGAAAAAAGCCGTGGATCTTTTACTGCACAGAAAATTACCGGTTATATCAAGCGAAACGGTGAAATTAACACCGAGCTGGCCATTTTTTGGTAATGAGGAAGGATCTGTTGATGGGATCATATTTCGCATTGCGGTGGAAGAAAAAACCGGCCGGTACGAAAGTCAGGATATCAAACTGTCTTACACCAACTGACTCAATTCTTTTTTCAGATATACATATACATAACTAAATAATCCGGAGTGCTTTTAAGCTCCGTAAAATTTGTTTTCGTAGGGTGCAATGACAGGGCTGCTGCGCATAACGGGCGGCCCTTTATGTTTGGCTACACCGGTGCAGATGGAATGCTTCAGGAAACTGCGCCTGATTCTATACAGATTTGTTTGCATCCATCTTCTGATTAATTTAGAGGTACATATTCTCACCTGTTTAACTATAGCTTATATGAAGCTGCCACAAACTATGCGGGCAATGGTGCTGGAAGCGGCACAAACATCTCTTGTTCAAAAAGATTTACCCTTACCTGTTGCCAGCGACGAACAAGTACTTATTAAGGTGATTGCCTGTGGCGTATGCAGAACGGATTTACATATTGTCGATGGCGAGCTCATGCATCCAAAGCTTCCACTTATTCCGGGACATGAGATCATTGGCACTGTTGTACAAAAAGGCCCCAATGTACATGCATTAAAAGAAGGTGATGTTGTTGGAGTGCCGTGGCTGGCACATACCTGTGGAAAATGCAGATACTGCTTACAGCAGAAAGAAAATCTGTGCGAAGATGCTCTATTTACGGGATACACAGTTAATGGCGGCTATGCAACATTTACTGTTGCATACGCTGATTATTGCATACCGCTTGAAGATACATTGGCCAATGCTTCAGCGGCACCGTTGTTATGTGCTGGTCTGATTGGTTATCGCTCATACAGCATGATAGCACCTTCGGCGGTCAATATTGGAATCTATGGATTTGGCGCAGCAGCGCATATACTTACGCAGCTGGCGGTAGCACAACAGAAGAACATATACGCATTTACGAGAGATGGCGATGAGTCCGGCCAGCAATTTGCACGAAGCCTTGGCGCTGTATGGGCAGGCAATTCATCCGCAACACCGCCGGTAAAGCTGGATGCCAGCATTCTATTCGCTCCCGCCGGAAGTCTTATTCCTAAAGCGTTAGAGCATACCGGCAAGGGTGGATCCGTTATCTGTGGCGGAATTCATATGAGCAACATACCTTCATTCCCCTATAGCCTGTTGTGGGAAGAAAGAAAAGTTATGTCAGTCGCAAACCTTACCCGTCAGGACGGACAAAATTTCTTCGATGCTATAACCCATGTGGACATTAGGACAACAACAAAATGTTATCCCCTGGAACAAGCCAACGAAGCCCTGTCAGATTTAAAAAACGGGAAACTCAAAGGTGCAGCGGTGTTGGTTATGATCTGAGCATATTCTCTGTGTAGCTCAGTGTCTACTCAGTGCCCCTCCGTGTAACTGTATTTTTTTATTTCACATCAGAAAAAGATAACCGTGCACTTTTCGTCGATTGCCCGTAGGGCTTATAGCTTAATAGATGCCCTAATACTCAAGCTCATTCTTGTCCGTAGGACATTAGCCTCTTTTATTTGGTTAAAGCCCTACGGGCTATGATGTTCTCAATTCGGACATTTCTACTAAGCTTAATTCCCTACGGGAAAAACTGTTAATGTTATGTAATCTGTCATTGGCACGGAAGGATACATCTTCCAAAGCTGACGATGCTTGTTTAACCTAACGACATTACTTCGCCAATACAACAATGGCCCGGCTAATTAGCCAGGCCATTTAAATTGTTTTCAAAGGATACAGTAAAGGCAAATCGACATTTGCCTCATTGATCATGAACATTTTCTAAAAACCACGTTTTATAAAAAAACAACAACCATTATTATCAATCAAGCATATCTTCCGCTCCCATGCTATTTTTTCCCAAAACTACAATCCCGGGTGTGGTTAACTTCTTGTAATTATCACCAATAGCATAATAACCTTTTGTTGCAGAGGATTTCTTGTCACCGCCAACTGTTACTACGGGCACTAAATTGAGTTTTGATTTATTGTCGCTAATGGCATAATAACCTTTGGAAACATCATTGGTAGTCAGTGTTGCCACCGGCGTCTTTTGTTCCAGTTTATTTGCATTATTACCAATTCCATAATAACCTTTTTGAATTGCCTGCGGCTGCTTTACATAGTTTGTATTCTGCTGTGCATGCAAGTAACCATAGCCTGTCAATAAACATACTACTGCCATTAATATCTTTTTCATAGATAATAGTTTAGTTGAAGCAATACAATTGCTCCTCTTGAAACAAATTAAGTTTAACCTCAAATGGTAGATGCGTCGTTAAAATGCGGGAACTAAAACGCTTTACAGTAGGTGTGCACAATTCAGGATATAAAGCCTTTGTTTAACGCAGGCTCTCTTATAACTCATAAGTGAGTGCGCTTTGTTGGCTTTATTTGCAGATTCAAAATTATTATTTGACTCCCTGCCTAATTCCGCAGAGGTATTTTTACCAGTATTAACCTTTGCAACTAAAGAGTGACAGATGTACACATCACGCTTAAGTTTACTTTCGGAAGTTTTTGAAATTTTTCCTTTTGCAACCACCAATCCATCGTGCTGATCATTTGCCACTGTATCCATCCTGAATACTGTAACAAGTAACGCAATACAAACTGATAATATGATTACAAAATTCCTCTTCATTACAGACGCAAAGGTAACATCTGATACCCGCGCGTGTGACTTATGTTTTGTTAAAAGCAACTGATTACCCTTTTATTAATTGGATTAATAAACTGGGTAACAATCAAAAAAGCATGAATATTTAATTTAAAAAAAGAAGATAATTCAAAAGTAAAAAGTTGAAAATTCAAAAGTCACGACCAAGACCTCGCTGAGATCTCAAAATAAACCTCCTTAAACCGAAACATGATATTTTGCCTTTTACTTTTGCTTTTTGACTTTCAACTTTGCTTATTGAACTTTCTTAAAAGTTATCGGTTAATGTAAGCAACAGATGTTATGACAATGGCGACAAATAAAATACAAAAAATAAAACGGATTACCGTTCTTATAACGCTTTGTCTGCCGTTGCTTACAATTTCACAGACCACACCTCCAAAAGAGATAAATCAGCAAATTCAGTTCTGGACAAGTATCAACACTGTAACCCGGTTCAACGAACGGTGGGGTATGTTGGCAGACTTTCACATCAGGAGAAACAATTTTATAGCAGATCCCAGTTTCTACTTTTTAAGAGGCGCTGCAAATTATTGGATAAAAGACAACATGACCGTTTCTCTTGGTTACGCCCATATGTGGCTGGCCCCATCGCGCAGCGATTGGCATACATTTTCCAATGAAAACCGGGTATATCAACAGTTCCAGGTAATATCAAAAATCAGACGGTCTGTTATTTTGCAGAGATTCAGAAATGAACAACGATGGCAGCAGAAAATTGTCGACGACAAAAGAACAAATGATTACAGATTCACAAATCGTGTGCGCTATCTGTTTAACTACAACTATTCAATATTCAAGAACAACTACCTGCCATCATTGGTTGTTGCAGATGAAATACTCATCCATTTCGGAAAAGAAGTCGTATACAACACATTTGATCAAAACAGGCTTTTTCTTGGTATAAAACAAAATATCAGCCCTTCACTAAGCTTTGACTTTGGCTATATGAATGTTTACCAACAGAAATATACCGGCTATCAATATGATATGAATCATACTATCCGCTTGTTTTTCTATTTAAATATGGGATGGAAAAGAAAAGTAACACCTCCTGTAAGCGGTACCGGCGAAGAATAATACACTATGTATACCAGGCTTGCAGGTTGTACAACAGCGACCTGTTCTATTGTTTTACGGAAATAAAAGCGAAAAGCTGCCTCATTGAGACAGCCTTTTTTATTATTACCCCCATGAAAGAAATTTATACAGCCTATTGTTCGGTAACGGGCAATGGAAATTTATCCCATACATCATCTCCCGGTCTGTCAATAGGCAGCGTGTTTAGTTTGTTATAACGGCGCAGATCTATCCATCTATGACCCTCATAAAACAATGAATATCTTTTTTGCTGCAGCATCTCATTTATCAGGGCATCTTTTGTTTGCGCACCACCGTAAGCTGCAAGATTATGACTGGTGCGGATTCTGTTGATTGCTTTTATTGCTTCGGCGAAATTATTTGCCTGGATATTTGCTTCGGCATAGATCAGTATTAATTCTTCGTTGCGAATAATGGGCATTGGTGCAGTACTTGAAGTGTACACCCACACATCCCTGTTACTGCTGAGTCCACTGAGAGAGGCAGTCGTATTACGCAAAGTCGCTTTATTTATCCTGTCATCATTTGCAGCAATATCTGCTGCAAAGGAAGGATGTGCTACACGCACTTCCCCATTCTGATTTTGCGGAATGAAGGCCGGATTTAACTGATCACCTGAGCCGGTTCCAAATACATGGCTCACGCCAAGATCAAGATCCCTGGCTAATCCAAAAAAAGATTCACTGAGATCAGTCAAAGACTCGTCCCATTTTTGCCTGTAAACGGCAACGCGGGCTGCTATGGCCCTGTTCACCTGCATTAGCCCTGCAGCATCATTGAATTTTGTAAATCCCGCGAGCGGAAAAGACACGGTGGCGTTGGCTAGATCAGTCTTACCCGAATCCAGTAAAGCGGCAATGGATTGAAGCGCCTCATTGTATTGAACGATCGGCCCCAAATGGTCAGGATCTGCTACATCAATCCTGATACCGTTAGTGTATGTCAGATTAAGATTAAGCAGGAGCTCATAAGCTTTGATCGTTCTTGCAAAACCTATATAGCCACTCTTCTCTGCAGTTGTTATCAGAGAGGAGTTCTGAGCTGCCTGTATAAGGAGATTACAATTTTTTACAACCCGGTATCTTGCAGACCAGGGATTGTTTATATAAAAATTACTGCCGCTTAAAACCGCATTGTTCGCTCCAAGCAGATCGGTAAGATATCTGGGTTCCGAAGGGGAAAAACGGTAACCTTCCCTGCCTATCGTACAAACGTCATCCAGGTAAAATGCCATATTGTTTCGCATGCCTGATTCTGTTCCGCTAACGAGGTTGTTTAATTCACTTGCCGAGGCATTATTCAGGAACTGTTCACCCGTTGGGCTGTTAAGATTGCCATAATCCTTTTTGCAGGAAGCAAACATCACAACCGAACTCAAAGCTATAGTTGAAAATATATTGATCACTGTTTTCATTTGGTTGATGATTTAAAAGTCAATTGAAATATGAAAGTTTGCTCTTTTGCTTGCCGGGTAAGGGTCTACATCCACGCCGGATGAAAATCCTGTTCCAAAATTGGATACTTCCGGATCATAAGATTTGTATTTGGTAAATGTGAGATAGTTATTGAGAGAGGCCCCTAATCTCAGGCTTTTGATGAACTTAACCGGCAATTTGGCAAATGAATAAAAAACACCTACTTCACGCAAACGTAAATAACCTGCGTCCTGTACAAACATTTGTGCGCTGGTTCCGATCTGGGTAATTCTGTACACTCCGTCAGGCAGTCCCGCCTTGTTGGTAACATTATCATAATCGGCACTGGTACCTCCAAAGTCTGTCTGTAAATTGGTTAGATTGATATTGTTTCCTCCGTTTTTCCAATGCAACAAAAATCTAAGACTAAGTTTATTCCAGAATGTTACTTCATTGTATGTATTCATCTGGAAACGCGGTTCAGCATCGCCCAGTACACCAACTCCGGCACCGTTCAATCCCACTATTTGCGTAGCGGATTTACCCTGCTCTATCTGGAACGAACCCAGTACATATCCGAATGACCCTTGTGGTATTGGCGGAATAATATACTTTGTTACAAGCGAACGGTTGAGCCAGAAATTGACAGATGTGTTCCATGTAACATTTTTTGAGGCGACCGGTTTCGCATTTAACCCCAGCTCAACACCACGATTGCGAAGGTTACCCGCATTTACCCAACCAGTTGCAAAACCAGATGAAGCGGGAAGGTTTGCCAGCATTAAAAAATCGTCAATATTCTTGTTATAATAAGTAAACTGGAAACCCAACCGTCCATGCAGAATGGTAAAATCCAGCCCTGTTTCAAATTCTTTTTGACGTTCGGGTTTAATATTGGGGTCACCTTTTTCTGTATTCACCAACGATCCCGGATTGCCGGCAATATTGGAGATAACCAATGATGTGAATTTACTGCCATATGCAGGCACGTTGTTGGCCTGTCCGTATGCAGCACGCAATTTAAAGTTATCAAAGAAACCTCCTTTCAGCAAACCGCTGTGCGTAAGGTTCCAGGATATCCCGGCCTTTGGATAAACATAATATTTGGATGCATCGCCATTATTGCTCGATCTGTCAAAACGCACACCAGCCGTAATGTTTACGGCTTCTGCAATACTGGCTTCTTCCTGGATAAAAATTCCATCATTCTGAAATTTCGCTCTGAACTGTTTTGAATTGAGCGCTCCGGCCTGGTCAACATTCGACTGACCTGAGATTACCTGCGTTGCTATGTTCAGAAGATTATTATAGTCTCCTGTTTCCTGTGTAAGACCTGCTGAAGTAGTAAATGAAAGCTTGTCAGAGGGTGCATATGTATTTACCAAAGAAAGAATATAATTGGTGTTGAGATTTTTTGTGGTCCCCTGAATGGATGTTCCTTTGTTTACAGCCTGAAATTGCAGGTTACTTGGGAACAAAGCGTTTGTTTCCAGGTTATAAAAATCGATACCGCCCCTACCTATAAAACGGGTTGTGCTGTGATTGCTCTTTTGAAATATCGCATCAAAATTTAATCCTGTAATAAAGCGGTTAACCGCCTCGTTGCTACGCATTAAAGCTATAGTCTGCAAGGGATTGGATGCAGCAAAAGGATTGTTGGGATAATTACCAAAATTATCAGGATGCAGTTGTGCAAAACTTGGTGTTGAAGCAAGCGCTATACCTAGTGATACACCTGTATTGTCATTGCCGGACAAGCCCCTGTCTGCAGATGAATTGATATATCCGGTTGTAATACCAATCTTAATATTATCAGTAATACGATGATCAATATTCAACCGCAGGTTACTGTTGCGATAACCCGTATTTTTCACAATACCTTCTTCATCCTTTTGCGCTGCGGAGAAATAGAAGCTGGTCTTTTCTCCCCCGCCACTTATGCTGAGCACAGTGTTACGGGCAAAGCCTGTATTGCCATAAATCTCTTTTTCGTAGTCGTATATTTTTCCGGCGGACTCTGCATCTAAAAATTGTTGACGCAAAGCTGCACTGGTTGCACTATCAGACGAAAGACTTGCGGCTCTGTCCGCGGTAAACTGACGCACACCGATAAACTTTCTCGCTGTGATAATGCCAAGATCCTGCGAAAGGGAAACACTGGTTTTTCCCTGCTTTCCTCTTTTTGTGGTTATGATTACAACACCACCCGCAGCCTTCGATCCGTAAATAGCCGCAGCAGAAGCACCTTTCAGTATTTCTATATTTTCAATATCCGCCGCAGGTATATCCGCAATGCGGCTTGACGGATTATCCTGGTTAGAAGTGGGATTGCCTCCTGCGGCAGCACCTGTAACAGCATTCAGACCCGCAGAAGTCGCTGTATTATCAACAAACACGCCATCAATTACATATAACGGCTGAGTATTGCCGTAGACTGAAGTAACGCCGCGCAGCTTCACAGAAATACCGCCTCCGGGCGCACCGGTATTGGCATTAATGTATGCACCAGGAATCTTACCTTCAAGAGCGCCGTCAAAAGTTTGTGCAGGCGCCACACCATTCAACTCTTTACTGGATACGGTAGCAACTGAATTAGCGAGATTTCTTCTTTTAACACTGGTAGCAAGCCCTGTAATTACAACTTCATCAAGCTTGGTGACATCTTCTTCAAGCTTAATCACAACATCATCAACCAGGCCACTAACTGGTATGCTTTGAGATTTAAATCCTGTTGCGTTGATAACAAGGACGGCGTTTTGTGAAACAACGATATGAAATTTGCCCTCATTATCCGATGCAACACCAAGATTGGAATTTTTGACAAGTATACTTGCTCCGGGCACCACAGCGTTGTTAATGTCTGTTATTTTTCCGGTAACCGTTTTGCTTTGCGCCCATACCAACGAAGGCATTGCCATGATACAGACCAAAAAGATCACTACGTTTAAAGGTTGTCTCATTGTTAGTTTTGTTTTGATAAAAGAGTACTTCTTTACCGGTCATAAAAGTCATACCGGTACCGTTTATTTAAACGGGTTGTGGGGTTGTATAAATATGGTTACCGTAACCATGTTCGGCCACCTGTGCGGCGCGTTTTTCATACGAAGCCAGATCTGCGGGCGTGTTGGCAGCAAGCCCATCCACATAGCGATTGAACATACAAAATGCAGCAGCAATTAAAACGGTGTCGTGAATATCTGCGTCTGTTGCTCCGGCTTCCTTTGCAGCACTTACGTCTTCTGCAGTAACATATTTTCCACCTTTTTGTACTTTACCAGCGATATTCAGCAGCGTTTTTAACTTTTCCGGAATAGCGGCCGCATCAGGTCCTTTTCTCACCTCATCTACAAGCTCACCATCGCCTTTCAGGTAACAGCGCGCTATTTCACCGTGCGAAACATCACAATAAAAACATTGATTAAGGTGAGATACATAAGTTGCAATAAGTTCCCGTTCGGCCGGTGCAAGGCCATTTGATGTGCGAAGCAATGCCTCTGCCAATACTCCCATCGGTTCAGCGGTTCGCGGGCTGAAAGCCAGCAATGCCCTTATACCGGGCAAATCCTTGTCTACAAGAATGTGTGGCATAGTGTTTAGATTTTATGATATGGTATTATTGTAAAGGTCAAAATCGATATAGCCTTCTTCTGCTCGTTTAGGTGCTCGCTCCACATAGAATTGCCTGTCCTTCGGAGACCATGTGGCGAGGCCGTCAACGTAACGGTTATACATGCAGAATGCAGCAGCAATCAGTACCGTGTCATGAATTTCCTTGTCAGTTGCACCCGCATCTTTCGCATTTTCAATAACATCAGCAGTTACATGTCGACCACCCTCTTGAACCTTCGCAGCAACAGCCAGCAATGCTTTTAGCTTATCCGGGATATTTGTGAGAGAGGGCTCTTTTTTTATTGCATCAATCTCGGGAATATCGCAACCCAGGTAATGCCCTGCAAGGGAACCATGCACATTCTGACAAAAAAAGCAATCGTTCAGGTACGATACATAAGTACCTATCAGTTCCCGTTCTCCACGCGTTAATGTGTTGTTATCATCACGCAGCATAATCTCTGCGAGTTCATTTAACGGCTTTGCCGTTTGCGGACTATAAGCCATAAGCCCACGTATGCCGGGAAGATCATTTTCAAGGTTGATGTGTGCCATAGTTATAATTGTTTTTGAGGTGAGACATACCCATTATATGCCATCCGTTCGCCCATTGCTTCATATGCAGAGGCATCATTTGGTGTAAAGCTTGCAAGTCCGTCAACATATCTGTTAAACATGGAAAAAGTTGCCGCAATTAAAACTGCATCATGTATCTCTTCGTCCGTTGCGCCTTCTGAACGAGCATCATCAATATCATTCTGTGTAACTTCCTTTCCAAGTATTTGCACTCTGCCTGCTATGTGCAACAGGCTTTTTAACTTAGGTGTTATGTTTGCCCTGTCTGCATCGTTCAGCACTTCATCAACAACATTTCGTTCTTCACCATACAAGCAACGGGATGCGGCAGCATGACTACTCATACAAAACATACATTCGTTACGACCCGAAACATATGCGGCAATCAATTCTCTTTCAGCTTCAGTTAACGGTGAAACTCCCCTTAGCAACGCCTGCGCCAGGTTGTATAAATGTTCACCGGTCTCCGGCCTGAACATCACGAGGCTTCTGATTCCCGGAACACCTGTAGGTACCTGGATGTGTGCCATATTATTTGATTTTTGAAGGTGAATAAGATTCGGGCCTGAACAACAATGTAACTACAAGGCCTATCAGAAATACGAACGAAAATGTAAAAATTGAATTACCAAAACCGCCCAGCATATCAACCAGTGATCCGATAAAAAAAACGATTGTTGCTGTAAATAATCTGCCCACATTAAAACAAAAACCGGTGGCTGTCGCCCCAATGCTGGCCGGGAAAAGCTGAGGTATATAAACTGATAATGCGCCCTGGCTAATACCAAAGAACAAGGCCATGCATGCAATTTGAACATATACTGCTGCCGATAAAGTATCGGTCAGTTTGAATAATGTAAGTGAAAGCACGAAGCATACAACAAAACAAATGATCATGGTTTTGCGAACACCAACGGCGTTTACAATCCATCCTGAGATAAATCCGCCGGTTAAACCGCCAATGCCCATAAGCATCATTGCCATGCCACGCTCTTTCTGTCCATCAGAGTTTACAACCAATGTTTGTATCCATGAGGGTAACCAGGAAAAAATAGCCCACAAACCAATGAGCGTTGTTCCAAAAATAAGCGAACCTGCAACAAGGTTTTTCCGGATATCCCTTTCAAATATTTTACCCAAAGGCACCCCTCCATCGGTTCGATGCATGTCACCAATAACCGCACCGGAAGAAATATACTTCAGGCTAAGTATTGCTATGGTTACCGGAACTATCCCCACCACAAAACCATACCGCCACGATGCGATGAAATAATTAATGAGGCCTGCAGAAAAAATACCCACAGGAATTGAAATGGATAAAAAACCTAAAGCCACGGCTCTTTTCTTTTCACTAAAAGCCTCAGAAACCAACATGGTAGTTGTTACCAAAACTCCGCCGACGCCAAAACCTGTAAAAAAACGGCAGATCACCAGTTGCACCCAGGTTGAAGCAAAAGCTGTTGCCAGCGTAAAGATTCCGTAGCAGCAGGTTGAATAAATAAATGATTTTTTTCTCCCAATACGATCGCACAATATTCCCCAGATGATGCCTCCTGCCATCCAGCCATAAATAAAGATCGAATTGATAAACGCGCCAATATTTTCCAGTTGACTGGTGTTACCATCTTTTAAAAGATCCTTGACAGCGACGGGAAGATAAACTGACATAAGTGTTGACACTGTACCACCAAATGTGCTGCTAAAAAAGCAGGCAAGAAAAAGAAAGACACGCGTGTTCTTTTGAGATGAAGCAAAAGAGGCATCATATAATTGGCTGTCTGCAGTTAAAGTTCCGGGCGTTTTCATTGGTCAGTCTATTTAGGTTAGCGGTAGGTTGTTTCGGCAACAGGAATAACGCCTTCACGCGGACGCATATAGCCCACCGTTACCAGCCGTTGAGCAAGTTTTTCATAATAACCGGGATCTTCAGGCCTGTATGTTCCTAAACCATCTACATACCGGTTATACAGGCAGAACAATGCGGCAATCAACACTGTATCATGAATTTCAACATCCGTAGCTCCATGCTTTTTTGCACGTTCTACGTCTTCTTCTTTCACTTCTTTTCCCAGTTTTTGCACCTTTGCAGCTATGTTTAAGAGCGCCTTCATTTTATCTGAAACGGGTGCATTATCAGCATCATGAAATACTTTATCAAGCAGTTCATCATCGCCGCCCAAAGCTTTTACCGTCGCGGCATGTGCACTGGTGCAAAACCTGCATTCATTTCTGTAGGAAACCAGGGTAGCGATTAATTCCCGCTCCATTTCCGTAAGCGAACTCTCTCCGCGAAGCAGCACTTGCGTAAGTGCACGAATGTGATCACCGGTATCGGGCCTGTTTTCAAGCAAACCTGTTATGCCAGGTAACTGATTGTTAAGTTTTATATATGCCATAGAATTAAGATTAAAAAGATCAAATGAACCGGAACACTCCATTCTTCGGGCATGTAATGCACGCAGAACAGCTACTTCACGTTACTGACGTATATGTACCGTGATGCACCGTATGCGAGGATGCCAGCCCTGTGCGAAGCCAGATCACGAAAAAAGATTTGAATTTTCCTGAATAATTGAGGTGGTAACGTACCCGCATTAATGCTCGAATTGGCCAGCACGACAATACGCCAGCTCAAAGTTTCTGCGTTGTGCATTCCTGCTTTAGCCAAAGAGAAGAACTGTAACAGTTTGAGGAGGTTTGGCTGACAAGGATTCGAAGCCTTGTGTTAACCTGTAGTTTTCGCCACGTAAAAATTCACGTGCATATGGAGATGTAATAATAGGAAGAATTGCACCAGAAAGTTCTTCATACTCACTTCCTGTTTGTTGCTTTTTAACAATCTCACCGGTCTTGTTATTTCCGCCGGGGATATCAGCAACACGGGAAGCATATTCGTTTTTGGCTGTTTTCAACACAGTTTTATTGTGGTCTGGAATACAAAGCAAAACCAGCTGCCCCTTTTCAAACTTGCGTTTAACATATCTGTATGTTGAACCGTTCAGTTCAATTTCACCGCTTACCCTTTCATATGTTGAAACCTGCGCCTGATATGGAACGTTAAAAGGTACGCGGATGGTGATCAGGTCTTCATCGTTATAATTACCCTTATCAAGATAAGCTTCTAATTGTGTAGAGGAACGCAGCTGCAAATATGAAAACAACAGGTTATAACCTATGAGATTAAATAGGAACAGTAATAGCAACGATATGGCAGCCAGTTTTTTCAGATGCTTAAATATATATATAAATTCAGTATTTAAACATCACTTTAAGCTTCCTTTCAGCGAACTTTAATTCTATTTAATCATGACTCAATTGTTAAACAGAAGCAGGGTTGATTAATTATTTCCGAAATTTTCAGTGCATACAATAGATGTTTAAGCTTCATTCTTCCCGCCAATTCCAAATCCTTATTCGCACATCCGCACATTCGCACATCCGCAAATTTGCACATCCGCACATTTGCACATTTACACATCTGTTGCCTCAAATCCACAAAAGGAAAAACAGACCACAGCATTTGTAAATGTACGTTAGTAAATCATCTGTTCCGGACTGTTATGCTATATGAATTACATCTGTGAATCGTCTTGGCCTTTTGTTTGTTTCAAAGAAATAGCGAACCACTTTTATAATCGAAAAACAAGTGTTATGACAAACGACCATGTAATTGAAACATTGAATGATCTTGTTCAAATTCATAACGACCGTATAGCGGGGTACGAAAAGGCATTGAAGGAACTGCGACCTGAAGATGAGGACCTTAAACCGAGTTTTCTTAACTATATACAACAAAGCCACAAATGCAAATCAGCCCTGGGTACTGAAATACAAGTTCTTAAAGGTACCATCGCCACGGATACAACAACCGGCGGCAAACTGTACCGTATGTGGATGGATATTAAGTCAGCATTTGCAGGAAACAATGACCACGCTATATTAAGCAACGCTGAATTTGGAGAAGATAACGTGCAAAAAGCATACAGGCATGCATTGAAGGAAGAACTTCCTTCCAATATTCGCACGCTTATTCAGTCGCAACAGACCGAACTAAAGCAGGCTCATGATGAAGTAAAAGCACTTCGCGATGCGCACACAGTATAATGATTTTGCAGCAATGGTTGAAAAAGGCGTCGTTCCGGTATACCGGAGGGGCGCCTTCATTTAAGTATCATCAGCTATCTGACCATTTAATGTGCCAACAAAAGATCTGAATATAATAAAAAATATCTCTATAAGAATAACAGTTAGTATTTTCAATGTAAAATAAGTTGTTATTGGATACCCACATGATACAGTCCACTCATCTTAATTACTTGTCTGATTCTTTGGATAAAGCATCTGATATTACTTCGGTGATGCATTTTATGGACCATTTAGCGATTGCCATTTATGTTTGTGACAATTCAGGACGCATCGTTTACTATAATGCAGCAGCCGCAAAGCTGTGGGGAAGGACACCAGCTACAGGGCATGATCAATGGTGTGGGGCATTTAAACTAATGTCCCCAAATGGAGATACCATCGAACCTGCCTGTTCACCTGTAGCAATGGCAATAAAACAGGAAGTGGCCTTCGATAATGAAGAAGTGATTATAGAAAGACCTGATGGCGAGAAACTAAACATACAAATGCATTCCATGCCTGTGTATGATGTGGAACACAAACTGACCCATGTTGTAAGTACTTTAGTCGATGTGACCGAGCAACGTAAAGGCGAAGCAAAACAAGCCATGCTCGCCGCTATTATTGAATCTTCTGATGACGCTATTATAAGTAAGAACCTGAACGGCATAATCACCAGCTGGAATATTGGAGCGGAAAGGATGTTTGGATATACTGAGGCAGAAATGATAGGGAAACCAATTGTTACTATAATTCCTTCGGATTACCGGAATGATGAATTGATGATTCTAAGCAAGATAAGAAACAATGAACGTGTTGAACATTTCGAAACAATGCGACTTACAAAAAGCGGTTCACTTATTCCTGTATCACTCACCATTTCTCCCATCAAGGACAAGAACGGTACCGTCATTGGTGCTTCAAAAATTGCGCGGGATATCAGCAGGCAAAAAGATGCGGAAAAAACCTTATTGCAAAATGCCGGCAACCTGGAAACGATGAATAACCTGGGAAAGCTTATTTCCCAGACGTTGGATATAGATAAAATTCTCCAGAATGTAACGGATGCCACCACTCAATTAACCGGTGCTGAATTTGGCGCATTCTTTTACAACACTACAGACAACAATAATGAAGCGTACATGCTGTACACTTTAAGCGGGGCTCCAAAAGAAGTCTTTGAGAAATTAGGAATGCCACGCAATACCGACATCTTTAAACCAACTTTTGCAGGTGAAGGCATTATACGGGTTGATGACATTAGAAAAGATGAACGTTACGGCAAAAATGCGCCCTACTACGGAATGCCGAAAGGACATCTGCCGGTTGTAAGTTACCTGGCTGTGCCTGTTGTTTCAAAGGACGGCACTGTAATTGGAGGACTGTTTTACGGCCATCCCCAACCAGGAAAGTTTACCAAAGAACATGAAGATCTTGTTTCAGCAATTGCTGTGCAGGCAGCCATCGCCCTGGACAATGCAAAACTT
Source organism: Danxiaibacter flavus (assembly GCF_041060425.1). NCBI lineage: Bacteria > Pseudomonadati > Bacteroidota > Chitinophagia > Chitinophagales > Chitinophagaceae > Danxiaibacter > Danxiaibacter flavus. The sequence goes on along the minus strand of NZ_JAULBC010000006.1, from coordinate 280,009 downwards.
TATGAGGAGGTAAGACAACTAAGTGAAAAGAAAGATGAGTTTATTAGCCAGGCCAGCCATGAATTGAAAACACCTATCACAAGCCTTAACGGTTTTCTTCAATTGATTGATTCTTCACTTGAAACTGATGATCAGAATAAAGACTTTATAAAGATCGCCCTGAAACAAGTGAAGAAGCTATCTAACCTTGTTTCTGACCTGCTGGACGTATCTAAGCTGGAAGGTGGTAAGCTGCCATTGTCTTTTACGCATTTTGATCTTGTTCAACTAACCAGGGAGGTTGTAACTCAATTTCAATATTCTGTTAAATCCCATACAATTGAGCTGAATTTTAAACAGGATGATCTGTTTGTTTATGCAGACAAACAACGAATAGAACAGGTCATCATCAATCTGCTTAGCAATGCAGTAAAATATTCTCCCAGGGCCAACGTTGTAAAAGTCGAGACACATAAGGAAGACCACCGGGCCATATTGGCAATCCGGGACTTTGGAATAGGCATAAAAGAAGAATTACAGGAGCATATTTTTTCCAGATTTTATCGTGTAGAAGATCAGGCAAACCAACCCGGCCTGGGAATCGGCCTTTATATCTGCAAAGAAATTATTCATCGTCACAATGGTCATCTCTATGTAGAAAGCAGCCCGGCAGAAGGTTCCATTTTCTGGTTTGATATTCCCATCGAACAAAAAGCCAGTATTATTTAAAGAATAATCAGGATTCTTTACGTGCACAACAGTGTTGTGTGGTATTTCATTGTGCCAATCGTTACAGAATAGTTATAATAGTGTTGGTTTCGTAACTTTTGAATTTGGCTGTAGTCTATGGATTAAAAGCATTTTATGAAAAAGTTACTGGCGGCCTTATTGATGACTGGCATTGTTTCCACTTCATTTGCTGCATTTAACGGCCATGCAGCCCCACACTACGGCGGAAGGACTGTAATAGTGCATGGTGGCTTTGGATATGCCCCATACTACTATTACCCTTATGCCGGTTTTGGATTATATTCTCCATTTTACTGGAACCAACCTTATTATTATAACAGGCCTTCCAAACTTGATATGCAAATTGCAGATATCAGGAATGACTACGCCGACAAGATAAAATCTGTAAGAATGGATAACACACTTAGCGGTAAAGAAAGGAGACAAATGATCCGGAACTTCAGAAATGACAGGGAAAATGCCATCGACCAGGCAAAGAGGAATTATTATAAGTCCTGATGAAAAACCTGGTTAAAAACCGACGCCCGAAGGCAGGATTCCCCATGCCTGCGCTTCGGGCCTTTTTATTTATTGAAATTGAAAATTGATGATGATTACCATTTACAAAAGCATTAAATTATTTTTTTACAGTTAAACTAAATCCATTTTTCCTGTCAAATATTAATTATTCTTTATAGAAATTTAATGCCATTTAACAAAAAAAATCGATTGCCAGGTAATAACTTTGCGCCACGAAAAAAGGGATACAGTTATATTTTAATTGCCCTCTTTGAGTAAATCCAATTTTCTAAAAAACAATATCCATGATCAAAACCATTGTAGGGTTACTACTGTGTGGTACCATGCTATTGATTAGCTGCTCTAAGTCTAATGATGTTGTTGCACCGACATCGCCCACAGAGCGTGAGGAAACTGAAACAGAAAATACTCCTCCCCAATTTACCGGTAAAAAAATTAATCTTCCTTTAAACGGATCATCAGTATATATAAAAGATGCTGGCGCCATAAGCTATGAACCAGGTGACACCCTGGTTATACCACAGAGCGTTATGCGCGTGGCCCTGTACAATGTTAACGGCACTAAAGAAAAGCCTGTGATTGTTACTGCTGAAAGAGATGTTGTAATTGGCGGCCACGATCGCACTTCTTTTGATATAAAAGGCTCTTTTGTTAAAGTAGTTAATATTAACATCAAGGGTGCTCCTACCGCAATTGGAATCAGAGCTTACTATTGTTCAGACATTGCTTTTCAAAACGTGAATGTTGATGGCGCAGCTATCGGTTTCATGTTAAAGAATGATGCCATGGCTGACAATCCGGACAGCTATTATCCAAAAGCGGTTATTAAAAATATTTCAATAGCAAACATATCGGTTAAGAATTGTACAAACGAAGGCTATTATATCGGAAATACATCAGACTATCAGAATGGATTTAAGAACAGCCCCATAATCGGTTTAACTGTTAAAAACTGCAGAGCGGAAAACACAGGATGGGATGGCTTCCAGGTAACCAATGCACAAGATTGCAATGTTGACGGTATTACTGTAATAAATGCCGGAACTGAAAACAAAGAAAGCCAGATGAGCGGCATTGCAATACAGGATGCCACAACCGGCAGGTTTAAAAATCTTTCTGTAAATAAGAGTACCGGCGCGGGTCTTACATTGTTCTCCAATGGCGACACACATGTCAGCAATGTTGCATTGCAGGATGTTTCACTTTCTGCAAAATCATACGGCATAATTGTGGACAACAGGTACGACCGCGGCTTTAACCTGCCGCCTAAAAAGCTGTTACTGGAAAATGCAAGTGTTAAGCAAACAACATCTGTCAAAGGCAAAAACGCATTATACGTAATCAATGGTACAAACAACGGCGCAAAGGCAGCAATACCGGGTACCGTTACCAACTTTACTTATGACAGGGAAAGCTGGCAAAAGAAAACTGTTGATTACGCTAAAAACGCATATATCGGTGGCACCGATGGTCGATAGGATAATCCCTCAAATTGAGCATTAATGCTCGTCTTCAAGCTTCCGGCAACGGAAGCTTTTTTATTTTTAAAATTACCCTGACCTCCTTCATTTGATCCACATTATGATTGATTCTTTTATTGATAAATGAGCCTCTTTACAATACGATAAAATATTTCAGGATAAAAAACGCATTATCTCTTAAACATGGGCAATGGATTAAGCGGATGCCTGATAAAGTTTACGCCCAGCTTTTTAAGAAGAAACACATGAAAGCCTTTATTGGGGAATTGTTTTTTTGAATCTTTTAAAGTGTTATGATTGTTTCCAAATTTGAACAAGCCCAAAGAAACATCCATCAGATCCGCACGGCGGAACGTTTCTACCGTCTGTTTATAATCACCGTTGTAGCATTTTATTTTGTGGTGCCAATAAATCATCTGCGTTATCTCTTCAGCCCATTCATCTTTACCAACCGATGTTAAATATTGTCTTGCCCGGATTACAGACGGATCTATATAATCGATCGTATTATTCGTCCAGATACCTATATCATGCAATACTGCAGCAATGGAATATTTTTCTTCATTGGTTTTCTCATTATCGAGTAACAGGCAATTAATAAAAACGCGATAGACATGATTCCGGTATTTTTCAAAGTCTTTGCCTATAACGTTTTTAAACTGACGCATTAAATCTTCAACAATTGCATTGGAGTAATTCATCTGTTTTTAAAATTAAAAGAGTATCAATCTTTCATACATGGAAATTGCTTTAGCCCAAGCTTATTCCGCCTTAAAATAAATGTACGCATGTGTACATGTTGCTTTTACAGCATGCCAACATCTGCAAGAAACACTCACACCCTCATTGGAAACAAAAACGAAAGAAAAAAGATCGACGTAAACAGGCTTAAAATACTGCCGAACTAATTTTTGTATCACTGTTCACAAATGCTTTACTTAGTGCTTCACTTACAGCAGCAGCGTCTTTGGTTTTTCCTTGTTTGGCAAGCGCATCTTTTAACCCGGTAAGTGACCATCCGTTATTGGGATTGAGCTCCAGGTCTTTCTTGAAAACACGTTCAGCATCAGAGAATTTACCGGCTTTCAACAATACATTTCCCAGGTATTGCCTTGCAGGGTGCGGCCAGTCTTTCGGCTCATCGTAAATCATGGCATCCTCCCCGCTGACTGCTTCAGTAAGAAAGGTGACGGCTTTATCATAGTTCTGCTGTTCTTCGGCAATCACACCCATTAATATCTTTTCAGCAACTTTAGAGCCATTGATGCCGGGATTCGAATAAGTTGGGGCCGGTGCTTTCAACTGATTGTTTGTTAAGAACTGCCACAACGCTGCAAGTTCCGCCTGGGCTTTTTCAAAATCATGCTTGCGGGCAAAAGCAAGTCCTCTTCCATAATGCCATATCAGATTTGCATACACATAAGCAGAAGGCAGTTCCGGGGCCTGCAAAATGTCATCCCATTTTCCAAAACGGATCTGTGTGAAATAGGGCATCATATAAACATACTGCACAAATATGCCCGGAAAATCGGGCATACTTAACCAGCTGCTATCAAAGCTGTTCTTACAATCTTCTGAAACCTTCGCAGCATAAGCAAACCGCCCATCCATATTGGCACAGGTTGCTTCCATGTGGAGATTATGAACAAGATACAATGGAGCATTATTGACAACAGCAGGATAAACGGAAAGGTAATTTTTATAGCCTTCCACAGCCTTCATGTTTAATTCAGCACCCTTGCTGTAGTTGCCGGTACGTATGTAGATATGCGCAGGCATATGAACAATATGAGAAACGCCCGGCATCAGCTCAGGCAATTTGCCTGCAACATTTAAAGCTTTTTCCGGATGCTTAGAAGCTTCTACCGCATGAATATAATAGTGAGAAGCACCGGGATGCGCCGGATTTTTCTTTATAATTTTTTCAAGCACATCTACTATTGCAGGCGTCCATTTCTTTGGATCACCAGCCAGGTCATACAAATCCCACGGATGCAGCAGCATCAAAGCATCTGCATACAAAACGGCGGCATCATTGCTTTCTGGAAAATTTTCATATACGGCTTTCATTGCGTCTGCGTATTCTTTGTTCAGTTTTTCCCTGCTTTGCATAGAATCCGCCGAATAACGTATTTGCATCGCATTTATAAGCGCTTTTTCAACGGGAGTACAATTATTCGCAAGTAGTTTGGCTTTTCCGGAGGCAACAAGCGCATCCGAAGAAGCCGCATAACCATAATCATTGATATTCGGTCCATAAGCAAGCGCCTTACCCCAATACCCCATAGCAAAGCCGCTGTCAAACTTAACGGCCTTATCAAAAGATGCCAGCGACTCTATAATGTGAAACCCATAGTACATGTTAATGCCCTGTTCAAAGTAAATCCGCGCGCTATCATTTACCGCGGTAACGGGCATAACATAATTGCCCCATCCTTCTAATAAGGGTATCGAATTAGCCGGATCATCCAGCTCTTCAGCAGATATACGGGCGGCACAGCTAACAGAATACTTACGCTTAAATTGTTCCGCATTGAATCTCGCATTTGCAGTTTTGCCTTGTATCATGTACCTGTTTACAAAAGCCATCAGGAAGACAGCTATAGTACAGAGCAAGAATGTTTTTTTCATAAGCCAGGTATTTGCAGGATTTGATTGTATGTTTAAGAGTTGTTTCTTGCTAGTTGGCGGATAGATACCAGGTGACCAAACAACACAACCGGTACAATAAAAACCGGCAACCACACAAAAGGAAAATGTAACACCGCAATGTTCGGCTGATCAAAAGCCAGTCTCTGAATAGGCGTGGGAACAGACAGAAGGGCATGCACAACAACGTTCATTAATAGGGCAAGACAAATAAAATTCCATATCAACACAACACGCCTGCCGAGCGTCTGTTTTGTGAATCCGAAATAAGCTACAAAAGGCGCTGTAATTCCCGAAAGGATATCAAAATTACGGCCTTCAAATGTCATAAGTTTAGGAACGGCCTTGTTGACAAACAGCCAAAAAAGCACCACTTCAACTGGTATGCGGACAATATTCAAATAAGTAATATTTTTTAAAGGGAGGCTATCAACAAAACGTCTTCCTCCGCTTGTTATAAACAATAATGCAATAGTGATGAGTGCGGGCAACACGCCAAAAAGAAAGAGCCTGGGAGGCATTGCGTCTGTACTTTCGCTGTAAATATTTCTTAAGGAAATTACTGCCTGAATGATCAGCCAGAACGTTATTAAAATAGTAACGGTAACGGCTTTATGTTTTGTTGCATGCAGTGCCGAATTGCGCATCGTCCAATATACCAGCAATAGGGTTAACATGGTTGTCAAGCCAAATACAAGCGCGATATATAAGGGCAGATGTTCAATCATAAGACTTCTTTACCGGATAATGCTTACCCGCATTATGAAGGAATATGTTTTTATGTTCACTTCTGACAAACACGAAAAATTTACAAAACAAATGGCATTTTTCCAACAATATCCGTTAGAAATAAAACAGGCCTGTGACCTGATAAATGGCTCATGTATAAATTCGATCTTTTTATCTCAATCTTTTATTTGACGCAGAGCAGCCATGAATCGACTTTATAAGCTGACCAATACGCTGCTTCGTAAAATATTTTTTTTGCATTTAATTTTTCATTATTTTAAGTACTTGATTGCAAAAAATCCGTACCGGAATTGTAGTCAAAGTACACATAAGAAAAAACTAAACATGCTATGAAAAGAGTTATATCTCCCCCGTAACAAAACATTCACATAAACAACTACCAAAACAATCGCAAAACACAAGTGCGCATGCGCAGCTATGTTGTTGCCGGTTGTAACCGTTTACCCCTACTGCTCAAACGTCAAGTCTATTTTTTTAGAACTAAAACTTACTTATGAGAAAACAGCTTAAGCTTTTGCCCAGTATGCTGATGCTTATTGGGCTATTTTTTGCTATTTCTGTATTCGCGCAGAACCAGAAGATCAGCGGCCAGGTCAAGGATGAAAAAGGTCTTCCAGTGCCATTTGCTACAATTCAGGAACAAGGCACAAAGAATGCCGTAACAGCAGATGACAACGGAAACTTTACCATCAACGTTAAAGAAGGCGGGCACCTTATCATTAGTGCTATAGGGTATGGAAAAGTTACGGTAAGCGCTTCACAGGCTTCCTCAATTACATTAACCAATCAAACCGGAGATCTTTCAGAAGTTGTAGTAACGGCGCTGGGTATTAAGCGGGAAAAACGAATGCTCAACTATACTACGCAGGAAGTAAAAGGATCTGCATTGGTTGACGCAAAACAGGAAAATATTGTTAACGGCCTGTCCGGCAAAGTGGCAGGCGTCCAGATCACTAATTCTACCGGTCAGCCTGGCAGTTCATCACAAATTATCATCAGGGGAAACAGTACACTGCTCGGTAACAACGGAGCGTTGTTTGTTATCGATGGCATTCCGATGGATAATAGTGAAGCAGGCAATCCCGATGGAGCTTTGGGTGCAGGAGGAACATCTAACAGGGGAATTGACATAGACCCCAACATCATAGAAAGTGTAAATGTATTAAAAGGAGCAGCTGCTACAGCTATTTATGGCTCAAGTGCTTCCCGGGGTGCGGTTATCATCACAACAAAAAATGGAAAAAGTGGAAAATCAGGCAAGCCCACCGTATCTGTAAGTAGTAGCTATACTGTTTCCAAAGCTTTATTGCCTGAGTTGCAAAGCACATGGGCACAGGGAAGCGGCGGACGCTATGTAGATGGCAACAATGGCCAGCTCGGAAGTGCTTCCTGGGGACCTGAGATTGACACATTAAGAGTTAATGGACAACCTGTTCCCAAACATAACCAGCTAAAAGAGTTTTATAGAACCGGCCATGTAACAGACAACAATGTAAGCGTGTCTGGTTCTAATGATCGGTCTAACTATCTTGCTTCCTATTCTTTTTTGAGGAACGACGGTATTACTCCAACCACGAATTATATACGAAATGCCTTTTTTGCAAAATATGATACGAAGCTGGGTAATAAAGTAAACCTGACAACTCAGTTCAACTATATACACGCTGATAATAACCGTACGCTGGATGGTAACAGCCTCGAAGCGCCTTTATGGACGGTACTTGGTTCTCCGATTTCATGGAACCCCAAACCCAGCACACGAGCTGATGGTTCGCAAAATATTTATCGTGCAGCGCGTAACAATCCTTATTGGTTATTAGAAAACACTGGCCTTCTTGATAAAGTGGATCGTATTATTCCGGTGGTAAATCTTTCGTACAGCCCAACATCCTGGCTTACTATCACAGAAAGACTCGGAGGTGATATGTATTACAATACCACAGATTATCACGAAGCAATCGGAACTGTTGGCAGTTATCCGACAGGTAGAGTGTACAACCGTGCGATCACTTATCAACAATTCAACAATGACATTATTGTTGACGCAAGAAAAAACTTTGGCAGCGACTTTTTTGGCGAGATCCTGCTTGGGAACAATATCCTTACAAATTTCAACGATAACAAATTCGATCAGGGTGTTGGCTTAGGCGTCCCCGGTTTTTATAACATATCAAATGCTACCACGGTAACATCTTCATATAGTTCTTACAAGAATAGAAAAGTCGGTTTTTATGGACAGATAAATACCGAATATAAAAAAATGCTTACGTTGAGCCTCACTGGCAGGTACGATGGCTCATCTGTTTTATCTGTCAATAATCAATTCTACCCCTACGGCTCTGTCAGCGCTGGTTTTATTTTTACAGAGGCATTGGGTATGTCACAAAACAAAATATTCAACTTTGGTAAAATAAGGGCTGCGTATTCTGTCGTAGGTGCCGACAATGTTGCACCGTACTCGCTTACAAATCCTTACATACAAGCCAGCGTAGGAAATGTCACATTTCCATTTGCCGGCCAAAATGGTTATCTGCTAACAACAACCTACGGTTATCCTTTAAAAAATGAAACAGTAAAAGAACTGGAAATTGGGTTGGAAACAAAATTTTTCGACAGTCGCGTAAGTCTTGATGTAACTTATTTCAATAAAAAGAGTATAGACCTTTTGACTAGCGGAGTTCCGATTGAGCCGGCGACAGGATTCACCGGCGCTTCACTTAACTCTGGCAGCATGCGTAACAAAGGCGTTGAAGTCACTTTGGGCGTAACTCCTATCAGAACAAAAGATCTTACATGGAACATCGGAATAAATTATACTAAAATTAAAAATGATGTGCTTAACCTTGCCCCAGGTATTACTTTCCTGCAATTTGCCGGATTTACCAACCCGGGCATCTTTGCTTTTGCTAACTCTCCCTATGGCGTAATCTACGGTACGCATTTCAAACGTAACGATGGAGGAAGGTTGTTACTTGATGATGATGGATATCCCCAGCTTGCCGATGATCTGGGTCCAATAGGAAACGTTACTCCCAATTGGCTTGGAGGCTTAACAAGTGATCTTACTTATAAGAATTTCACTTTTTCATTTGTTCTTGATATGAAACAGGGAGGACAGATATTAAATCTTGACGGGCACTATCTTGACTTCTATGGCACATCAAAAGTTACAGAGAACAGGAACGGCACTAAAGTGTTCAATGGCATAATTGAAAGCACAGGCAAGGAAAATACTGCAGCCGTTAAAACAGACCAGATCTTTTACCAGAATTTGTACTCAGTTACAGATGAGACATCTGTTTCTGACGCCTCATTTTTGAAATTAAGACAAGTGTCTCTGGGCTATCGTTTGGGTTCTTCAATATTGAAGAATTCATTCTTTAAATCAATAGCCATCAACGTAACCGGCACCAATTTCATCCTGCACAAAAATTACTTTGGCGCAGATCCTGAAGTTAGCCTGAACGGTAGTGGTAACGGCCAGGGCCTTGCTAATTTCATGACACCTACCAGCAAGAATTTTATCGTTGGTTTGAAAGCCACATTTTAAGAACACTAAAATTGACTAGATGAAAAAGACATATATAGCTTTAGCCCTATTCATCATGGGCTTAACTACTATAAGCTGTAAAAAATTCCTGGATATAAATAAAGATCCGAACCATCCAACAAGTGTTTCTGAAGCATTAATACTCTCACCTGTAGAAGTGACAATGGCAACAAGCGTGGTGGGAGGATATAACGGAACTATCGCGGCGTATTGGATGCAACAATTATCGCTGAATCAGCCGCCTCCAAATGCAGAAACGTATCGCATAACACCGGTAGACGTTGACAATACCTGGAGCTACTATATCTATCCTAACACATTAGAAAATCTTAAGGATCTGACTTTCCAGGCGGAAGCGGCAGGACACAATGAGTATGCTGCAATAGGTAAGGCGCTGCTTGCCTTTAATTTTGCTATCGCCACTGATATATGGGGAGATATTCCCTTTAGCGAAGCCTTACAAATTGAAAAGTACTTAAAGCCTAAGTATGACAACCAGGAAGCAATATATGCCGGTATTCAAAACCTGCTTGACAGTGGTATTTATTATGCCAATCAGCCTTCAAGCGGCGTTGTACCGGGAAGTGACGACTACATTTATGGCGGAGACATGGATAAATGGAAAAAGTTCATGTATATGCTTAAGGCCCGTTTTTATTTGAGGCTCACTAAAGCTCCGGGACGCACAGCAAGCAACCAGGCCGATTCTGCACTTAACGCACTTGCAAATGGATTTGCATCAAACGACGATAATGCATTTGTTCCTTATCCCGGAAGTCCCAGTGCCGAAAACCCATGGTACATGAACACGCTGCCCGGTGCAGGTGGCGTTGTATTGGCTGCTTCGTTTGTTGATTCGCTAAAATCAAGAAATGATCCGCGTTTACCTGTTATAGCAGCTAAGGCCAATGATGGCTCTTACACAGGCAGAAAATCAGGAGAAGATGCAAGCCCTGATCCTACCGCGTTCTCATCGGTAAATACATTCTATGGAGGTTATCTGCCGCTTGATGAAAGCAATTCAGCAGGTGCGGGAGCTAATCTTTATCTCGCTACTTATACCGAACAGCTGTTCATTAAAGCAGAAGCGACATTTATTAAAAGCGGCGCCGCAGCAGCTACGCCCATTTACCAGGCAGCTATTGCAGCGCATATGCAAATGCTTGGCGTTGATGGAAGCGCTTATATAGCGTCAAGGGGACCTCTTACTTCAGCGAATGGCCTTGAACAAATCATCACCGAAAAATATGTTGCCGATTTCCTTAGTATTGAAACATATAATGACTGGAGACGCACAGGATTTCCGAGACTGACATTAGCTCAAAACGCATATGTCAACTACATTCCAAGGAGATGGCCGTACGGAAACACAACAATACTCACCAATCCTCAGCCTCAGCAGAGCCTTACTACAAAAGACCCCGTTTGGTGGGATAAGCAATAACAGCTCCCATAAGGTCTGGACACACATAAATAAAAAACTGCCTGTAAATACAGGCAGTTTTTTATTTATGTGTGTCGACTAACAACCAGCATATTTTGCAGTAAATTTATTTTCAAAGCAGAATAAATGGATGTGATTACCGGAGCAAACCTTATATCCATACTGGATAATGACTTCTATAAATTTACGATGCAATATGCGGTCACCAAACTGTTTCCATATGCAAAAGCCAGGTATCAATTCATCAACAGGGGACAACATATTTTTCCGGAAGGGTTTGGCAAAGCGCTGAGGGAATCTGTCGATGCAATGGCAGGACTTCAATTGACAAATGCTGAAAAAAAATTTCTTCTGGATAACTGCCCTTATCTCGACCCCGTTTATCTCGACTTTTTACAGGGTTATCGATACGATCCTTCTGAAGTTCATATTGAACAGCACGGCAACAATCTCAAAGTTTCAATTGAAGGTTTTTGGTATCGCACCATCTTATGGGAAGTTCCGTTGCTTTCTCTCATCAGCGAATTGTTTTACAAGATTAGCCGTTTGCAACGCGTATCAGATCAGGAAGTAGAAGAAATATCAAAAGTAAAATTCGACGCTTACAATAAGATTGGTGTAACTGTTGCAGATTTTGGCACACGCCGCAGGCATTCATATCATGTGCAAAGAATTGTAATAAACACGCTGGTTCAATATGGACGCCCAAGTTTTGTAGGTACGAGCAATGTACATATGGCAATGTTGCACAAAACCAAACCAATTGGCACGCATGCACATGAATGGTTTATGTTTCACGCTGCCCGTTATGGCTTTCAGATGGCCAACTCTATGGGACTGGAGCATTGGGCTGATGTTTACAGGGGTGATCTTGGCATTGCGCTCTCCGACACCTACACTACCAATGTATTTTTTGAACAGTTTGATAAGAAATTTTCGAAACTGTTCGATGGTGTAAGACACGATAGCGGTGACCCAATTGAATTCACTGACAAAACAATCAGGCACTATCTTTCACGCGGCATAAACCCGGAGTACAAAACGATCATTTTTTCTGACTCGTTAAACAACGAGAAAGTAGCGCACATTGCGGCTTATTGCAAAGGAAAGATCGGCGTATCTTTCGGCATAGGTACTAATCTTACCAACGATGTTGGCTTGCCGCCAATGAACATCGTGATCAAACTTACGGAGGCAATGCCCCGGAACATGCATTGGATCCCGACAGTTAAACTTTCGGACGAAAAAGGCAAACACACGGGAGATACTGAAATGATACTACTCAGTAAGAAAATTTTAAACATCAACTAGGGCCAGCAAAACTCCGCTAGTCCATTAGTTTTTTTTTACAAAATAAACGGAGTTTCGCAACGGATAAAAAACGAGCTCAAACGAACAATTGGGGATTATACAAGGCACAACAACAGGCCGTCCAAAAAAATGCCGGAACCGAGAATATTAACTATGCCGCTACTTCACTTATTGGAGTACTTTGTTTAATCATACCACCGGCATCTTAACCCGAAGCATTTATGCATGAATAAAATTTGCAAATAAAATTGACAATTGCAAGAGCTGACACAATTGCATCGAATAGTCGACACTGGTATTATAATTTGAAGCAAGATTAAATACGCACATTATCAACTCATTACTATTTCCGGCTGGCTGTTTTTTATGTTACCAAATAGATTTGCAATTATTGCAAATCGGAAAGAGAAGATCATTTTAAGCTGTTTTCTCACAAAAAGCTGGTTAGCAATATCACCAATAAATGAAAAAGGTATTTTGTAGTGAACAAGATCTTTCATTATTACGCCGTCCTCAACCGCTTCAAAAAAATGCTGATGATGCCAGAAACTATAAGGACCATAGCGTTGCTCATCGATAAAATAACAAGGCTCTTTTATATGCGTGATCTCAGTCATCCAATATACGGGAATGCCTAACAGTGGCCGTATCTTATATTCAATGATCTGTCCTGCATACATTTGTTTCTGGTTGTTTTCACGGTGGACAACAAAATCCAGTTTTTCGGGTGTTATTTTCTTTAAGTTGGAAGGATCACTAAAAAATTTCCAGGTATCTTCTATTGAAGCAGGGATATGTTGAACACATTGAATAGAATACACTCGGGACATATTAGTTCAGTTATTCGGAGCTTCTATTTCGAAACAATCTATTTTAATTTCTGTTTTATTTTTCCTCTAACACTATCTGAGGTCATCGCTGGAAAAGCTAAGCGGTAAAAGCCAAGCCGCATTCTTGATAATGTACACCTCTCCTTCCATGCCGCCAAGAATAAGACGGATGGGTTGCTTCACTCTTTCTTCATATTCCAGCAGACTTTGCCTGCAGATCCCACAAGGAGAAATGGGATGATCACTTGGACCATTATCGCTATCATAACTTATTGCAAGCGTTTGTATAGGCTGATTAGGATATAGCGTAGCGATTGAGGACAATAGAACCCGCTCTGCACAGATCCCCGCGGGGTAGCTTGCGTTCTCCTGGTTGCTGCCCGCTACTATTTCGCCATTTTCAAGTTTAGCCACTGCTGAAACACGAAAATTTGAGTAAGGTGCATAAGCATTCTCCGTTACCGACCTTGCTTCTTCCAGTAGCCAGCGGTCCTCACTATTTAAATCATCAATAGAATCAAAAATCTCGTATTCAAAATGATATTCCTTCTTACGCATAATTTGTTTTTATTGCAACTCTTCTAACTAAATTAATACATTCAATTGAATGTTACCTTAGAAGTTGTTGACTCACAACCCGGTGATAATGTGTCCTGCACTTTAAAAGTGTAGGATGCATTATCACCACATCGTACATCTAACACCGTACATCTGACATTTGCCCGCGCATTTAACATTAACTCACTGTTTGTTTTTTCTTCACAACTTCCGCCTCATGTGCGGCTTTTTGTTTTTTGTTGAATTCGTTAAACACCAAACGTAAGCTTTGGTCGTAAGTAAAATATTTATACACCCAGTTGATAAAGATCTGTACCCGGTTTTTTACGCCGAGGATAAGAACGAGGTGAAGAAACATCCAGACAAACCATGCAAGCACACCACCAAAATGAACTTTTGGTTTAGGAATATCAACTACAGCTTTGTTACGTCCTATTGTGGCCATGCTGCCTTTATCATTATATTCAAACTCGTCCTGGTAATGCTTATTACCCGTTACCTGGCGCACGAGATTGATGGCAAGGTTGCGCGCCTGATTAATGGCAACATTGGCAACCTGGGGATGTCCTTTTGGATATTTAGGCGTCTCCATATAACTCACATCTCCTATCGCATAAATATTGGATGAGCCCAATACCTTGCTCGTACGGTCAACTTTAATCCTGTTGCCACGTACAATCAGATCCGGGTTTATACCTGCCGGAACATTACCTTTTACACCAGCCGTCCAGATCACAGTTTTTGCGGGGTAAATTGTTCCATCCTGTAGTACCACATTATCACCATCATAATCTTTCACATGAACACCAGTATGTACTTCCACACCTAAATGTTCAAGATATTTCCGGCTTTGTTCGCTACTTTTTTCGCTCATCACCCCCAGTGTTTTAGGGCTGCCTTCCAATAAATAAATGTGCATGAGAGAGAAATCAAGTTCAGGATAATCCTTCGGTAGCACGTTATTACGCATTTCTGCCAGCGCGCCACTCACTTCCACACCGGTCGGACCGCCACCGACAACCGCAATGCTAAGTTTTTGCTCCAGTTTTTTTGTATCCCTGATATCCAGCGCTTCCTCCATAGTTGTAATAAGGCTATGCCTAAGCTGCAATGCCTCTGTCGTAGACTTCATGGGGAAGGCGTACTGCTGAAAATTGACATTGTTAAAGAAATTCGTATTGGCGCCGGTAGCTATAACCAACACGTCATAATCAAATTCGCCTACTGCAGTATTTATTTTGTTCTCAGCCGGAACAATCTCTTTTACTTCGGTCAGACGAAAACGAACGTTGTGACTCTTATGAAATACTTTACGCAGGGGAAAAGAAATGTTGCTGGCATCCAGCCCTGCCGTAGCTACCTGGTAAAATAAAGGCTGAAACTGATGATAGTTATACTGATCAATCAACAGAACTTCTATATCTCTTTTGTTATTGAGCTTTTTAGCCAACTGTAATCCCGCAAATCCACCACCAATAATTACTACTTTCATTTTGATGTAATTTATTATGAACGAATAGCATCTGCATGTTCATAAGGCATTTTCATCAGCAATCGCATCAACTATTATGCAACTTTTTTTTCAACCAACATCCAATTGGATGCAAAGTTAAACAATTTTCAGAAATTACTGAAAGTTTAAAAAAGTATTAGCTGACCATCTAGTGAATTTTATAACAATTCAGATAATAGTTATAACTTTTACCAGCGCTTTATCTGTAACTTAAACAAAAAAACGTTATATGTATACCTACGATACACTTGTTGAAGCCATGAATGATCTGAAAAAACGCGGCTTTACCACAGATTTTAATATTGCTTTTGACCAGATTAAGTGTGCCGAAACCGGCATTTGCCTGCTTCCATCACAATTTGAGATAAGAGAAGTCTATCGTTTCGAAGGAATGACCAATCCCGCCGATTCGTCTGTGCTTTACGCAGTTGAAGCGAGTGACGAAAGTATGAAAGGTGTTCTGGTAAATGCATATGGTGTTTATAGCGATGCAGTTAGCGATGAAATGATACAAAAGCTGAAAGTTAATATCCAATAAAATTTTGCATTTCCCCATTATGGGTCAATGATGTACTTTCATCGCAAAATTTCAGGCACATGTTACATCGCAGGCATTTTATCCGCTTGGGTTCTCTTGGATTAACAGCGGTATCTTTTTCTTCATTTCGTTCTACTACCAAAGCGGGCAAAAAGCCACTGGTTATCTCCACCTGGCGGGAAGGTATTAATGCAAACAAAGCAGCATGGGAGGTTCTAAGGCAGGGCGGCAGGGCGCTTGACGCGGTTGAAAAAGGTGTGATGGTTACTGAAGATTCACTTAACTGTTGTGTGGGCCTGGGCGCAAACCCTGACAGGGAAGGTATAGTTACCCTCGATGCAAGCATTATGGACGAAAATGGCAACTGTGGAGCAGTAGCTGCAATTGAGCGCATTAAACATCCCATTTCTGTTGCGAGAAGGGTAATGGAAAAAACGCCACACGTTTTGCTGGTTGGGCAGGGAGCTCAGCAATTTGCAGTAGCCGAAGGGTTTCCGCTGGAAGAACAGAAACTATCCGACGACGCAAAAAAAGCCTATGAGCAATGGCTGAAAAAAAGCGAATACAAACCTATTATAAATATTGAAAATCAGGGCAAACACTCTTTTGTTCCTGTTCCGAACAGGTTAGAAAATGGTGACTTTAACCATGATACGATCGGTATGATAGCCCTTGATGCGAACGGCAACTTAAGTGGCAGTTGTACAACCAGCGGTATGGGTTTTAAAATGCGCGGACGTGTAGGCGATTCCCCAATTATTGGTGCTGGTTTATACGTTGATAATGAAGTGGGCGCGGCTACATCAAGCGGACTTGGCGAAGAAGTGATCAAAATCTGCGGTACACACCTGGTAGTTGAATTAATGCGCCAGGGATTGCATCCTGAAGATGCATGCAAAAAAGCTGTTGAGCGTATTATCAGCAAAAAAGGCAGCAAAATAAAAGAAGTCCAGGTTGGCTTTATAGCCATCAACAAGCAAGGCGAATACGGCGGTTACGCCATACAGGGCGGCTTCGAGTTTGCCGTTTGCCACGCAGATGACAAAAACTTTATGGTGCCTTCAAAATTCATCATCAAATAGATATTTTCAATGGAGAATTGACAATTGAAAATTGAAAATGTAGCACATTGTATAGCATTTGCATATTCTCACATTTTCACATTTCACATTTGCACATTCGCACATTTGCACATTCGCATATTCGCACATTATCAATTTTCCCTTTTCAATTTTCAACTACATGACGCTTGAGATTGCAGTCTTTAATATAGAATCAGCGCTGTTGGCGGTCAAAGCCGGTGCAGACAGAATTGAACTTTGCGAAAACCCTTATGATGGAGGTACCACTCCGTCTTATGGCACATTAAAAACGGTTATAGAAAAAATATCTATACCAGTATTTCCCATCATTCGCCCAAGGGGTGGCGACTTTCTTTATTCTGATGACGAATTTGAAGTAATAAAGAAAGATGTGCAGCTTGTAAAAGAACTTGGGTTCAAAGGATTTGTTGTAGGCTTACTTAACAGGGATGGAAGCATTGATGTTGAGCGGACTTCAATACTTACAGAATTGGCCTCTTCACTTGATGTAACTTTTCACCGCGCATTTGACAGAGCCAAAGATCCCCTGCAATCGCTCGAAGATGTCATCCGCACAGGATGCAAACGCATTCTGACCAGCGGACAGGTGCCTAATGCGTTTGACAACAAGGAACTTATCAAACAATTAAATCAACAAGCCTCCGGCCGCATGATCATTATGCCCGGATCCGGTGTTAGAAGCAACAACATAAAAGAGCTGGCGGCTTATACCGGCGTGCAGGAACTCCATTCATCAGCGAGGAAACTGGTTCCATCTGAAATGAGTTTTACCTGCACAACTATGCAGGAAACACTGGAAAATATGATAGTTGATAAAGCGGAGATTGGAAAGATGAAAGATGCTTTGCTAACAACATAGCACCGTGTAAGAAAATGATTTTAACCATATAAGCAAGGAGTTGGCCGCGCCAACGTTCATAGTAAACAACTGATAAAGCTTAAAGCCCAAAGCCTAAAGCTCAAAGCTGACCGAAGCGAAGTTTTTTGAACCGTATAAGTAAGGGGTCGGCCGCGCCAACGTTTCATGGTAAACAACTTGTAAAGCTTAAAGCACAAAGCTTAAAGCGCAAAGCAGACCGAAGCGAAGTTTTTTAAACCATATAAGGCATATAAGAGCACATAAGAATTTTGCCTGCGATAATAATTGCACTTAAATGACTTTACATTTACTTAGCCAGACCGAACTTTCACCATTGACTATTGACTATTCACTAGTTGTATAGAAGGTATATAAGGGCGTACAAGAAGTTACGCCGGAGGTCCGTCATGGCTAGAGCTGCATACATTTACTCAGCCAGTTTGTGCCCTTCACCATTGACTATTCACTATTCACTAGTTGTATAGAAGGGAATATAAGTTTTAATCAAACTGCTTATATATCCTTATATGCCTTATATGGTTTAAAAAATCTCTCCTAAATTGTTTTGAGTTATACTACCACTTCACCCACTAAAAATACACTTCCACATACAATAATCATGTCCTCCTTTCCCGCATGTTGTTTTGCTGATTGCAGCGCAGTATTTACATCCGGATAATTCTTGCCTTTCAAGCCTGCTTCAGCAGCCTGACGTTCAAGTTCTGTTTCATCTAAAGCCCGTGGAATTTGTGCTTTGGTAAAATAATAAACGGCGTTTTTGGGAAGAAGTGGCAGCACTTTTGAAATGTCTTTGTCTTTCACCATGCCCAACACAATGTGCAGATCGTTGTACTTACTTAATTCCACTTGCTGGGCGAGCTGCCTTATCCCATCTTCATTATGACAAACATCCAATATAACCGAAGGGTTCTCCTGCACAAGCTCCCAGCGTCCGTGTAACCCTGTGAGCCTTTTTACCTGTTTCAATGCATCTTTCACCACTGGCTCATCCAGCTTCCATCCTGACAGGCGCAGTTGGTGAACCACTTCCAGCACCGTAACCACATTCTTGGTTTGATATACACCAGGAAGATCCAATTCATAAACAGGGCGGTCATCTGTTCTTTTATCTGCAACAGTAACGAATAAATGATGGTGTGCAAAGGTCCACTCCGTTACCCATTTATTTTCCTGCGCAAAAATTATCGGAGCCTTTCTTTCTTCAGCTGCAGAAGCAAACACAGGCTTCGTTTCCGGCAGCCACTCGCCTATTACAACGGGAATATCTTTCTTTATAATACCAGCCTTCTCAAACGCAATCTTGTCGAGTGAATCGCCCAGCATATTCATGTGATCATACCCGATGTTAGTGATTACAGATAATTCAGGTGTAATAATATTTGTACTATCAAGTCTGCCGCCCAGCCCTACTTCAATCACAGCTATGTCTACTTTCTGCCGAGCGAAATATTCAAATGCCATAGCAACCGTTATCTCAAAAAAAGAGGGATTTAACTCTTCTATTAACGGCTGGATGCGCTGCGTGAAATCAACAATAAAATCTTCGCTGCAGAGCTTTCCATCGACTTTTATGCGTTCCCTGAAATCTTTTAGATGAGGTGAAGTATACAAGCCGGTTTTATAACCTGCAGATTGCAATATTGCAGCCAACATATGACTTGTTGAACCCTTTCCATTTGTTCCGGCAATATGAATACTCTTAAATTTATTTTGGGGATTACCCAAAGCCTCGCAAAGTCTGATCGTATTATCAAGATCTTTTCTGAAAGCTGCCGCACCAACGCGGCTAAACATGGGTAAAGCGTTAAATAGAAACTCGATAGTTTGCTGGTAATTCATACGTTTTACGTTATACGTTATACGTTGTAAGTTATGCGTTATACGTCCTCTCCGGTTGATGTAATCTGGAATCGAGGCTATACGTATTACATTATAACCAATAAGTTATGCATGTAAAATTGCACATTTTGTTTCAGGATTTCCAAATAAATTGACCAGGAATCTAGAAGAATAATTCAGTACGCGATTTTGCATGTTTTCGCAACGCAAAAACGTACAACGTATAACTATTCCTGCAACTTGAAGGTAAAAAAAATTGATCCGGTCTCCGTCTCATTATTGTTGGCAGCAAATTTTAACTGCATGGCCTTGCGCCTTGCGATCTCTTTGAGTTTGGAACTTGTGGTAGTGGTTCCTTTTGGTTGGGCTGTTGCGCTGATAACTTTGCCATCCGCATTTACAACTATATCCATAACAACAACGCCGCGCTCGTTAAAGTCGTCCGTCATGGCAGGCAAAGAAACACGACGGTTACTCAACTTTCCGGTTACGCGAATGCCGGAGTGACCCGTTCCGCCATTACCGGTATAGCTGTCAGAGTTTGGATTACCGTTGGCTTTGCCCTGATCGCCATTTCCACCCGCGATTCCCTGGTTGCGAACACCGTTGTAACTATCCGCGCCATTGCCTCCGTTACCTGAATTTTTACCTCCTGCATAAACAGCCTTTGGTCTTGGAGGTGCAGGTGTTGGATTAGCGGTGGTTTTTACTGTATGTTTTTTTACTTCAGTACGTGTTGTAGAATTAGGATTGGGTTTTACTGCGGGTTTTGACGGATTGATTGGCGTTGCATCCGGAGCATTATCTTCTTCCAGCTTATTATCTTCCTGCGCCGGGGCGGGAGAAGAAACAGCTACAGGATTTACATTTGTCTCAGTAGATTCGTTGGGCTCACCCGGAATCATCGGAGCCACGTCACCCAGTCCCTGGTCACTGTTACCGAGATTAACTTCAACTCCTTCATCCTGTATGGGCTGGGGCAATTGTGGCAATGTCCAGCTTGTCAAAAAGAAAAGCAGGAATATCCCCACACAAACGCCAACCGTATACCCGAATGCACGTATATTTTTTTGGGATTCAAAGCTATTTTCTGCTGGCAAATTACTCATACAAAAATTTTACGTTGTAAAGATGTGAGTCATTTTGAAACACCCACTACCGGTTACTGCATCAGCCAACTTTGTGCACCGGCCATTGTCTACAAATATAGAGGGAAGTATGTTATAGGATCGTTATACGTGCGTAACTTTTGCTATATCAGGAGCGGTTTTGCGGTATGTTAATATCTCTCCAACAACAATCGAAGTCACTACTTTAAAAAGCGCTTTATTTCTTTTTCAGTATCCCGTTGCTTTATGGTTTCACGCTTATCATGAATTTTTTTACCTTTTGCCAGCCCGATTTCAAGCTTTACCAACTGTTTTTCGTTAAAAAAGACACGTAACGGCACTATAGTCAACCCTTTTTCCTTTAACGCAGATTGCAGCTTTTTTAGTTCACGTTTGTTTAATAATAATTTCCTGTCGTGAACAGCAATATGATTGTTAGAAGTGCCCAATTTGTATTCGGCAATGTACAATCCCCTCACCCATAGTTCTCCGTTGTCAAAAAGACAAAAACTGTCGTTAAAGCTCACTTTTCCTTCGCGGATGGATTTAACCTCTGTTCCAAGCAATACAAGGCCGGCCACATATTTATCTTCTATGTGATAGTTGAAGTAAGCCTGCCTGTTATTCATCTCCTTTGCCATATACTAGTCAACTACGATTTACAAAGTACGCAGCATGTTGATACACGATGCGCACGCTTCTCAAAAAACAAAAATGAATTTCTAAACGCTTTTCGTTTGGAAATTCATTTTCAATTGTCCATTTTCAATTATCAATTGAAAATTTTAATCCCTGAACAGCACTATTAAGTGTTTCAGGCGTTGTTTTAATAATTTTCTGTCAATAATAAAATCCAGGAAACCATGTTCCAGCAGAAACTCGCTTCGCTGGAAGCCTTCCGGTAAATCTTTTTTGATGGTCTCCTTGATAACACGCGGACCGGCAAAACCAATCAGCGCTCCGGGCTCTGCTATGTTCAGGTCGCCAAGCATTCCGAAGCTTGCAGAAATACCGCCAAATGTTGGATCTGTTAGCATGGAAATATAAGGCAGTCCGGCATCACTTAACTGAGACAGTTTACCACTGGTTTTTGCAAGCTGCATCAGGCTGAATGCGCTTTCCATCATACGGGCACCACCACTCTTGCTTATTACCATATAAGGTAATTTATGCTGAATGGCGTAATCCACGGCACGGCTGAACTTCTCGCCCATCACACTGCCCAACGAGCCACCAATAAATTCGAAATCCATACATGCAATCACCATTTCTTCACCATCAATCTTACCCACTGCAACACGCATACTGTCTTTCAGATCTGTTTTTGCATGAATGTCATCCAAACGCTTTTGGTAAGGCTTTAAATCAGTAAATCCTAAAAAGTCACGGCTGGTAATATTATCGAAGAGAGAAATATACTCACCGTTGTCAAACAGGATCTCATAATATTCCTCACTGCCTATGCGGTGGTGATAATTACATTTCGGACAAACAAACAGGTTTTCTTTCAATTCTGTTGTTGTGCATATATAATTACATTCGGGGCATTTGCTCCAAAGCCCTTCAGGTGTTTCTTTTTTTTCTGCAGTGGCTGTAGTAATCCCTTTTCTAAAACGCCTGTACCACTTTTCCCTCGCTTCTGCGTTCGCCGCGCCTACCGGGTTATCACTACTTTCTTCTTCGCCTGATAAATTAGAGTCAAAATCCTCTTCTTTTTTCATAATCAAACCATTATAATTGTAGAAGAAGGCAAAAATAAGGAGTTTGATGAATTAGCAAGTAAAAACTAAATGTTTCACGCCTAAAACTCTCGTTATCAACAAAATTCTTCCCTCGGTTATCGTCTTCAAGACGCATTGATTTTGGATTTAATGACTGAATCTATACATTGCGGCCATGATAGAAATAACAACCGTTAGCACAAATAATGAGCTGGAGCAGATTCATGCATTGAACAAAGAGAACATCAAGCACGGGCTTTCTGCTGAAGAAAAACAGGAACAGGGTTTTGTTACCTGGCTGTATTCGCTTGAACTCTTGCAGCAGATGCACAAGCTTGTGCCAAGTATTATTGCCAAAGATGGCGATAAAGTGGTTGGTTATGCACTTGTTACACCACGGGAGGCAAGCAGCTTTCATCCAGATCTGGCCACAATGATCAGCCATACTGAAAAAGTTATTTATAAGGACAAACCATTGCATGATTTCCGTTACTATATAATGGGACAAATATGTATTGCTAAAGAATACAGAAGCAAAGGCCTGTTTAATAAACTGTACCAACATCACAAAACACTGCATTCAAATGATTTTGATTTGCTGGTTACGGAAGTTTCAACAAGCAATGCACGCTCTCAACGGGCACATGAAAAAGTTGGCTTTACAACTATTCATACTTACCGCGATGCTGATGATGAATGGAACGTTGTGGTATGGCAGTTTAATTGATAGTTGATAATTGACAATTGAAAATGATTGAGAATGTGTGAATATGCAAATGTGCGAATGCTAATTGATAATTGATAAGGGAAATTGAAAATGATCATCAATGTGCGAATGTGTAAATGTGCAGATTTGCAAAATGTTTGTAGCTTGATGGTTAATCTCAATTGCAGGCAGTTGTTTATGCAACGATATACGTAAAGCCGGTATCTCAAACCTTATGCCTTATGCCTTATGCCTGAAGCCTGGTACCTTATGCTCATTTTCAATTTTCAACTTTCAATTTTCAATTCTGACGCCTGATACCCAAAGCTAATAGCTCATAGCTAAAGCTAATAACTCTAAGCAAACGTTTGCGGATTTATATAACTAAGTTCAGGTTAGTAAACAATCCATCGGTATATTTATCGCACTTAAAACTGAAATCTACTGACATGTCAACAGCTATTAAAACTCCACCGTCCCCATTGTTATCCGCACAGCAGAACAAAACAACAGGTGCTATTTTTATTATAGGTATACTGTTTTTTATTTTCGGATTTGTTACATGGGCAAACAGTACATTAATACCGTATCTCGGTATAGCGTGCCAGCTTACGACCAAAGAAGCGGTAACGGTAACTTTTGCTTTTTATATTTCATACGCCGTAATGGCGTTTCCTTCTTCATGGGTATTAAAGCAGACAGGCTTTAAGAATGGAATGATGCTTGGATTGCTCGTAATGGCTGTTGGTGCATTATTGTTTATTCCTGCGGCAAAGACACGCACATTCGGACTTTTCTTATTTGCCCTTTTTGTGATAGGCACCGGCCTTGCATTACTACAGACTGCTTCCAATCCCTATATCACTATTTTAGGACCAATTGAAAGCGCAGCAAAACGCATCAGTATTATGGGTATTTGTAACAAGACTGCGGGTGCACTTGCTCCGCTGATTCTTGGCGCCATTGTTCTTAAAGATTCCAGCGTACTTGAAGCAAAATTGCTCACAATGAATGCTGCAGAAAAAGCTGCTGAGCTTGATCTGCTTGCTTCGAGAGTAATTCTTCCCTATGTTATAATTGCTGCTGTGTTGGTGGCACTGGCTGTGTTTGTTTATTTCTCTCATTTACCGGAAGTTAAGGCTGAAGGCGAAGACTCGAATGATGCATCTTCTGCTGTAGTTAACAGAAGCAGCCTCTTCAGCTATCCATATTTGTGGCTGGGTTTTATTTCACTTTTTCTTTATGTGGGTGTGGAAGTAATGGCCGGCGATATCATCCAGGTTTATGGAAAGTCTATCGGGATCAGCCTTGACGTTGCAAAGCATTTTACGACATACACCATGATCGGCATGCTTGCAGGTTACCTCATTGGTATTGCAGCTATTCCTAAATATATTTCGCAGAACACCGCATTAAAAGTATCGGCTATCCTCGGTCTCTTATTTTCGCTTGCAGCGATCTTTACATCTGGTTATACTTCAGTGTTGTTTATCGCATTCCTTGGTTTGGCGAATGCTTTGATATGGCCCGCATTGTGGCCTTTGACTATTGAAGGTTTGGGCAAGTTCACAAAAACAGGCTCTGCATTACTTATTGTGGGTATTGGCGGCGGCGCTGTATTACCGAGAGTGTGGGCTACTTTAGGCGAACAGATTGGCTTACAACAGGCTTTTTGGATCATGGTTCCGGCTTATCTCTTTATTTTATATTTTGCTATTGCCGGCCATAAAGTTGGCAAGTAAGAGTTGTACGTTGTAAGTTATACGTTGTACGTTTTAGACTGAAAAGGTTTGATGTTGACGTATAACTTACAACTTTCTTTATTCATTATATGCCGACCCTCTTTCGTTTCAATAAACGTATAACGTGCCACGTACAACTTACAGCTTCTCTCCGCTTTGATATACGTACAACGTAAAACGTATAACTTACAACACACTCCGCTCCAATAAATGTATAACGTACCACGTAAAACGTATAACGTACCACGTAAAAACTTACAACTTCTCTCCCTTCATCCACATCGGCTTTAATTTCGCAATTTTCTTATACACCGGGCAATCCAGTGTATGTGCGCCGGGTAAATATCCGGTACTCATCAAAAATTCATTAACAATTTCACCGCCGGTGAACCGGAAATTCTTTTTAAACAATTTTACCCATTCTTCTTTTGTAAGCGGATGATGTTTATTCAGCCAGTTTTCAAAAGAGCCATGCTCATTTTGAATCTCAATAATTTTCTTTGCATTTTCGATGGCAGCATTAATTTTTAACCTGTTTCGAATGATGCCTGCATCCTGTAACAACTTCTCCACTTTTGCAGGCGTATAGCGGGCAACTTTTTTCACATCAAAATCATCAAAGGCTTTGAAGAAATTATCTTTCTTTTTAAGAATGGTTTCCCAGCTTAAACCAGCCTGATTAATCTCTAACACAAGGCGTGCAAAAAGGTCATTATCATTTTTTAAGGGAAATCCATATTCATTATCGTGATAGAGTTTATGAACATTGTCTCCATTCACAGTTGTAACATATGAGCAATAGGTTGTCGCCATTTTCAAAATTTATAAGGCAAGTTATACTATTCGTTGTTACCATTCAGCAATATGATTACACGCAAAACGGTGAGACGCAGCCGGAATAATTGAGGGTAAAATAAAATCAGCCTCAATATATCATTTAAAATCTAATCAATAATTAATTCATAAACAGCTTCCCGCGAGCATCAAAGCCAGCGGCTCCGGGCGTTTAGCGAAAACTAAGTACATTTGCGGTTTAATATCCGCAGAAAAGATGAACATTAGAATTGCGATACTGGACATGAATGATGGTCTGCCAAACCAGGGCATGAGGTGTCTGCGTGAGATAATTGCGCAATGGAGCATGGATCAAAACGTCGACGTTACCTTAGAAGAATTTGAAGTACGTCGTCTCCTGCAGCTTCCTGATCTATCATATGATATCTATATTTCCAGTGGCGGTCCCGGCTCTCCGCTTGAAAGCGAAAATTCTGAATGGGAAAACAAGTATTTCGACTGGATCAAAGAAGTTGAGAACTGGAATTCGCAGCCGGGCAATCATCCCAGGAAGAACGTATTTTTCATTTGCCACAGTTTTCAGTTAGCATGTCGCTATTTTAATATTGCTGATGTTTGCAAAAGAAATTCAACTGCGTTTGGCATTTTCCCGGTACACATGCTTAAAGATGGATCTAAGGAACCTGTTTTCGACGGGTTACGGGACCCCTTTTATGCAGTTGACAGCAGGGACTACCAGGTAGTAAAACCAAACCATGAAAGACTTAAAAAACTAGGCGGGAAAATACTCACCATTGAAAAGAACAGGCCGCATGTTCCTTATGAAAGGGCGGTGATGGCTGTTCGCTTTACCCCTCATTTTATCGGCACCCAGTTTCATCCTGAAGCGGATGCAACCGGAATGAGTATGTACCTCCAGCGTGAAGACAAGAAGACGGTGATAATCAATAGCCACGGTCGCGATAAATGGAGCAGCATGATTGATCATTTGAACGATCCCGATAAAATTACATGGACGCACAATCATGTGTTGCCAAATTTTCTTACGATGTCTGTTGCAGAACTTCAATAAAAAAATAACTCAGTCATTCGTATATTGTTTTTTACGAATGACTGAATTCTATACCCCGAACTTGCGCCTTGAGTAAACTCTCCCAACTCGCCTTCTACCAGGTTGCTATTAACTAATAACTAACCGGCGGTTCAAACGCAAAAAAGCCTTTTCCATACCATACAGTAATTCATTCGGCTCATATAATAAAATTATTTGGATAATTCAAATAGTCTACTAAATTTGTAGGATATTTAAAACAGAACATAACACACAGTCATTATAATTTTTTTTAGTGGGGTTTGGTTTACCCGACTTATTTTAGGCAAGCAATCGAAAGGAGGTGGTGTTTCTACACTACCTTTTTTTAAACATCCATTCGCAGTCAACATTTGTTCTCCTTTTATCAACTCATTTTCTTTAGCTATTTTTAAAAAAAAATCAGGCATGGTTGCAGCAATGCGTAAATGGTTCAATGAACATTTTACCCCGGAAAAATATAAAGCATATTTAGAAGATCTGGAATCAAGACATCCCGGAGCTATTGAATTCAGAGTAGCGGAAACACCCATATTTATCGATAAATCTTTCAGGGATAAAATGCTCTCTGCCTGCGAAAGCATTGTTGATGTGATTACCCGTCCGGATTTTAAGGAAATGACAAGCAAAGCTGTGCCTGAAAACATATCGGTTCCCGACGAGAACGGTCATTCACATTTTATAGCCTTTGACTTTGGGATTTGTGAAAATGAAAAAGGTGAACCGGAGCCGCAGCTGGTTGAAATGCAGGGATTCCCTACCCTGTTTGCCTTTCATGTTTTCTTTGACGAAATGGCCAGAAAACATTTTTCAATACCGGACAATTATTCTGTATACCTGAATGGATTTACGAAAGAAACTTATCTGCAGCTTCTCAAAGAAATAATTGTTGGAGACTGCAATGCAGAAAATGTTGTTTTACTGGAGCTGTTTCCGCATAAGCAGAAAACGCGGATTGATTTCTACTGCACACATGATTACCTGGGCATTCCAATTGTTTGTCTCACAGAATTGCAAAAACAAGGCAACAAACTGTATTATGAAAAAGATGACAAGTTGATAGAAATAAAACGGATTTATAACCGCGTTATTTTTGACGAACTGAATCAACAACCAGCCGGCGTAAAAGAAAAAGGAAGGATCTTTTTCGAAAAAAACGATGTTGAATGGGTACCCCATCCTAACTGGTTTTACCGCATTAGTAAATACACGCTTCCCTTTATACAACATCCTTATGTGCCGGAAACAAAGTTCTTAAGCGATGTTAAAACAATCCCGGATGATCTTGAAAATTACGTATTAAAGCCGTTATTCTCTTTCGCAGGACAAGGAGTAGTAATAGATGTCACACCTAAAGACATTGATCATATAACCGATCCTCACAATTGGATCTTACAACGCAAGGTTAAATATGCAGACATCATCCAAACCCCGGATATACCCGCAAAAGCAGAGATCAGGATCTTCTATTTCTGGAAAGATGGAGCGGCGAGGCCCATTGCCACACAAAATCTCGCCCGCCTAAGCAAAGGAAAAATGATCGGTGTACGTTACAATGCTGATAAGACCTGGGTGGGCGGAACGATGGCCTACTTCGAAGTTTAATTGAAAATGGAAAGTTGAAAATTGACAATGACGGCGGGATGTGCAAATGTGCGAATGAGTAAATGTGCGAATATTTGGCCCTCATCGCTGTCCTGGTGACGATTAACATGTAGTCATTTGCACATTCGCACATTTACTCATTCGCACATCCACCCATTTTCAATTGTCAATTGTCAATTTTCAATTCATTAGTCATTTGCACATCTGCACATTCGCACATCAACCCATTTTCAATTGTCAATTCCTCTAGCCATTTGCACATTCGCACATTTACTCATTCGCACATCTGCACATTTGTACGTCTGCGCATTCACCGGTCATTTTCAATTATCGATTCTCCATTGTCAATTAATTTACTCTTCCATCCTGTTTTTCAGGCTGGAAAGCAACGCATAGGCCCCGCCGGTAACAATAGGTGTGTTTGTCCAGTCGCGGCCATCCTGTATCAATTCTACATAGCCGTTCTCTCTGTTGCCTGTTTGCACGGGCATCATTACAAAGACGTTGGAATCTTTGGCAGCAAAAAGATAATCCTTACCATGATACCGCACTACTGATTCCTCTGTAACGGCCTGCACCTTTTTGTTATCCAACTCAAACACTCCGTTGAGAAACATGCCTGGCAGCAGCTCATGAATTGGGTTATCAAAATGACAATGCACCAGCCCGCTTCTATTGTCATTAATGTTTTTTGTTACAAGAATTACATCTACATCATAAGTCTTCGCCGGATCATCCACCAAAGAAACTTTTCCTTTCATCCCTTTCTTAAAATAATTGATGTCTTTTTCAAAGACAGTGATGGACGCGTGGATATCATCAGGATCAACCAATTCAAACAAAACGTCCGAAGGGTTCACATATTTGCCAATGTTTACATTCACCTTTGTTACATAACCATTGATCGGGGAATAAACAGGCACATCCCTTGAAATGTTCTGTACGTTCAGCCTGGCGGGATTGATCTCAATAATCCGCAATTTTTCCTCGAGTGATTTCAACAACACCTGCTGAGTTTTATAATCACTCAATACAAGCTGATAATTTTTCTTGCTTGTTGCGTCGGCTTCACTCAACTCTTTCTGACGTTGCATGTCCGTCTGAAGAAACTCCATTTTCGCCTTTGCAGTCAGGTAATCCTGCTGTAACTGAACATAATTCTGATCTTCCATTATTGCAATCACTTCGCCCTTTCTCACACTCGATCCTGGTAAAAGCGACGTTGACTTCAGATAGCCTCCCAAAGGAAAACTTATGCTTACCATACTTTGCGGGGGCACGTCAACGGCTCCGTTTACCCTGATTGTGGCACGTAAGTTCTGCATTGTAACACTCCCGGTTTTTATGCCTGCATTTTTTAATTGAGCGGCATTTAAAGTAACAGTAGAATCATTTGCCGGCCTGGGCCTTTCTTCCTCTTTTACAGCGGCGTTTTTGCAGGATACTGCAGTTAATACAACTGCAGTTAAAATATATTTAATGATCACTTTCATAATACAATTATTAAACTATAAACCCGATGACTATTTAGGTTGCATTAAAAATTTATTGCGCGGAACCGGTGTTCTGTAACAGGTATTCCAGTTCTGTTGCTGTATTGTTTAAATCTCTCAACACATCCACATACTGTCCCTGTAACCTGATGGCATTATTAATGAGTGCTCCCCATTCAATGTAATTAATCTCGCCGTTTTTGTATTGCAGGTTAGCTGTACGCATAATAATATCGCTTTGCGGAAGTGCACTGGACCGGTAATATTCAACCGCATCACGATATTTATTGTACTCGTTTAAACTTTTCAATAGTCCGAGTCTCAACTCTTGTGATGCTATCTGCGATTGCGTTTCCACCACTTCTTCACGTTGCTTCGAAGCCTTTACGCGGGCTTTCTGTAACTTATTAAACAACGGCACACCCACTCCAACCTGCACAGCAGAAAATCTTTTCCCTGCATCATAATAAACCTCATTACCATTCTTGTCTGCCTGCCAACCTACAAAAGATTGATTGGTGTATCCCAGCATAAGATCAGGGGAAAGTTTTGCTTTTTCAGCAGCAGTCTGATGCTGCACCAATTGTTGCTGCTGTCTGTAATAAGCCAGGTAAGGATGATTTTGTAAAGCAGACGTATCAAATAAAACAGTCTTATCGCTTAAAGTATCGGCAACATCATATAATTCAGTGCTGTTTACCAGTACCGCAAGCTGAGCACGCGCAGACTGTTGATCTGTTCTAAGCATTTTCAATTGCATTTCCAATTGAGCCACATCATTTTCCAATGTTGCTTTCTCAAGCAGATTGGCCTCGCCTTTTTCATGACGTAACCTGGCAATACTTAAATACCTGTATAATACAGAGTCAATATTTACCAGGAGCTTCTCTCT
The DNA here is from genome assembly GCF_041060425.1 of Danxiaibacter flavus. Taxonomy (NCBI): domain Bacteria; kingdom Pseudomonadati; phylum Bacteroidota; class Chitinophagia; order Chitinophagales; family Chitinophagaceae; genus Danxiaibacter; species Danxiaibacter flavus. Next base: position 249,162 of record NZ_JAULBC010000006.1, on the reverse strand, counting down.
TGCACCAATATATTGAAGCTGTACATAAGCCTGTTTTACAAGTCGCGAAATAGCCACCTGTTGAATAGCTGTTTGCAGTTTGGAACTTTGCCATTCATCTTCCAGCACCAGCTTTTGTTTGTTATAAACTGTGGGAAAAGCAATGCTTTGCGACAATGTAAATTTGTTATCAAAGGTGCCGCTGTTTACATTTCCTAGCTCTCCGATGATCTGTGTTTTGGGAATATCTGCTGCGGAGGTTTTCAATATTTCATAATACCGCTGCTGCAATTTGCTTGCACTTAAATTAAGGTTTTGCGATTGAGCAAGAGACAGTGCATCTGTAAGACTGATCTTTTTTACAGATTGAGCCATTGAACCAAATGGCATTGCGAGGCAAAGAACCAGGATAGTGCTAACGGCCACAGCCTTTATGTTCTTCTTTGTCTTTTTTCTTTCAACCAGCAAATACAAAGATGGCAAGACAAATAACGTGAGCAGCGTAGCAGAAACAAGGCCGCCAATAACAACGGTTGCCAGCGGGCGTTGAACTTCTGCGCCGGCTCCATGACTTAACGCCATCGGCAAAAAGCCCAGCGACGCCACAGCAGCTGTCATCAACACGGGCCGCAGCCTTATGATTGTCGCTTGCATAATAATTTCTTTTATATCAGTTAAACCATCTTTCTTCAGCCGGTTCATTTCGGTTATCAAAACAATGCCGTTTAATACCGCCACACCAAACAGGGCTATAAATCCCACACCCGCAGAAATACTAAATGGCATACCTCTCAGAATTAACGCCAGTACACCTCCCACGGCGGATAAGGGTATCGCAGTAAAAATCAGCAAGCCATAGGATATTTTGTGAAATGCGAAATACAACATAAAGAGGATAAGTGCGAGCGCAACAGGTACAGCAATGCCCAGCCGTTTGGTGGCATGCTGAAGATTTTCATATTGCCCACCATAGGTGATGTAATAACCCGCAGGAAATTTGATATGCTCACCCACCTTCTTTTGCAATTCAGTAACGATACTTTGTACGTCGCGCCCACGAACATTAAAGCCAACAGTAATACGCCTCCGTGCGTCTTCACGTTGAACCTGGTACGGACCTTCTTTCATTTCAACTGTAGCAAGTGCATTCAAAGGAACCTGCTGGCCATCGGGAAGGCCAACAAGCAAGCTGCCTATTTCTTCAAGATCTTTTTTCTGTTCTTCATTCATTCTTATTACAAGGTCAAATCGTTTATCACCTTCGAATACCAGTCCTGCTGTGTTTCCGGCATAGGCGGATTGTATCGTGTTGTTGATATCCCCAATATTCGCTCCATACCTTGCTATTGCCATCCGGTTATAAGTGATCACCATTTGAGATACGCCGGTAACCGTTTCGGTGTACAGATCCTTGGCACCATCCACTGAACCAATCAGCCTGCTTAGCTTAGCTGCATATAAAGCAAGTGTATCAAGATCGTCACCAAAGATCTTACAAACCACATCCTGCCGCGCCCCCGTCATCAACTCATTAAATCGCATTTGAACGGGAAACTGAAAGCCTGTTGCCACACCCGGTTGTTGTTGTAATGCGGCACTCATTTTATTAGCCAGTTCGGGGAATGTCTTTGCGCTGGTCCATTCCTTTTTTGGCTTAAGTATTACCATCATATCCGCAGCGTCAAGTGGCATCGGGTCGGTAGGAATTTCACCACTACCAATTTTAGTGACCACCTTCTCTATTTCCGGAAAGTTATCTGTAAGTATTTTGGCCGTTTTTTGAGTGGTATTAACTGTATTGGTCAATGACGAACCTGTAAGCAACCTGGTGTCTACAGCGAAATCACCTTCCTCCAGTTGCGGAATAAATTCACCGCCAAGTGTTGTAGCCAGGTAAAGCGTTCCTGCAAACAAAACAAATGCAACAATAACAATGTACGCAGGTATTCTAAGCGCTTTTTTCAATATTGGCTTGTATAGATTTTGCAAGCCATGGATGATTCTGTCTGACAGATTATGCTTGTGATTGATTGTTTTACTTAGCACCAATGAACTCATCATGGGAACATAGGTAAGAGAAAGCAGGAATGCGCCGATAATGGCAAATGAAACAGTCTGCGCCATTGGCCTGAACATTTTCCCCTCAATACCTTGCAATGTCAAAATAGGCAGGTAAACAATCAGGATGATGATCTGTCCAAAAACAGCGCTGTTCATCATCTTTTTGGACGACACTTCCACTTCGGCATTCATCTGTTGTTGATCCAGCCTCTGCTTATGTGAGTATATCCGGTCATACTGTAGTTTATGCAGCACTGCTTCAACAATAATTACTGCACCATCTACAAGCAGACCAAAGTCAAGCGCACCAAGACTCATCAGGTTGCCACTTACACCGAACAGATCCATCATGATAAATGCAAAGAGCATACTCAACGGAATAACGGAAGCAACCAACAAACCGGCACGTAAATTCCCCAGAAAGATAACCAACACAAAGACCACTATAAGTGCGCCCTCCGTTAGATTCTGCTCCACTGTGCCGATTGCATTATTCACCATTTTGGACCTGTCAAGAAAAGCTTCAACAGTAACGCCTTCAGGCAATGTCTTTTCAATATCTTTTATTTTGGCTTTGATGTTCTTGATCACTTTATTACTGTTCTCTCCCTTCAACATCATCACCACTGCACCGGAAACCTCGCCTTCACTGTTATAGACCATGGCACCGTAGCGAATGGCACTACCAATCTTTACCTGCGCTACATTATTAATTAATACAGGCGCTCCGGACGCTGATTGTTTTACTACAATATTGCCAATGTCTTCCAGGTTTTGAACAAGCCCTTCACTGCGGATGAATAAAACAGAAGGTCCTTTTTCAATATAGGCTCCCCCGGCATTCTGATTATTTTTCTGCAACGCATTAAATACATCGCCAATGGTTAAGTGAAAGCTTCTTAACTTTTCCGGGCTTATAGCCACTTCATATTGTTTTAGCAAACCTCCGAAACTGCTAACATCCGCAACGCCTTCAGTACCGAGTAACTGCCGCCTAACAATCCAGTCCTGTATACTTCTTAATTCTGTAAGATCATATTTGCCTTCATACCCGGGTTTTGCTTTAACTACATACTGAAATATTTCACCCAGCCCCGTGGTAACCGGCGCTAATTGGGGTGTGCCTGTACCCGGCGGTATTTGATCGCGTACATTGAGCAGCCTTTCACTTACCTGTTGCCTCGCCCAGTACACATCAGTTTCATCGTCAAAAACTATTGTCACCAGACTTAGCCCAAAACGTGAGAAACTTCTTTGTTCAATAATACCAGGAACGTTTCTTGTAGCCTGCTCAATGGGAACTGTAATCAACCTTTCTATATCAGTTGCTCCAAGGCTTGGCGATGTGGTAATAATGACTACCTGGTTGTTTGTAATATCAGGCACTGCATCAATCGGAAGCCTGGTAACCACAATGCTTCCCCAGACAATTAACCCGAGCAGCATTAGTCCGACAACTATTTTATTCCTTACGGAAAAATGAATAATTCTGTTTAACATGAATATCTATTAATATGAATACATCACTTACTTTTTCACGGGGATTTTGTGCATAAGAATGAACTATATGCGGTTGGGCAATTCACTCTCCGCCAAATGAAATGAAGGGAAATTTAGCCAAATGACAGTGGTAAAGCTATAGCGCTGTGATCATGACAACGTAAGTCATGACAGTATTAAAAGTTATTAAACATCTTTTTCGAAGAAAATAATATAACTGCACAAATGGTTTAACAGATGCGCACAGTGCTTTCCACAGAGCATTTAACTGAGAACTCAGATCCGGGGAGGCTGAAAGATGGAAACGGGAATTAAATATTGAGGAACATCATCGTTGGAAATATTGTATTGAACACATGGTCTTTCCGGAGTGTGGGCGGCCACTTTAATAGGCTGGGGAACCAACACAGGCATCGTAAGGCAACAATCTGCCTCATGTGTTTTAAATGGAAGCCGCATGTCCTGCTGAAAATCCTGGTCAAGATCTTTCAGCGCCTCATCTTCGTAATGCAGCTTAATAAACATTGCAAGGGTTATGCCTGGTGTTGTATGCTGATGTTGAATGTAATGACTGACTAACGCAGGTAGCTTAAGCAACTGATTGGCATCTGTTGCTCCAAACACATAAATGATCAGCAATAATATGGCTACCTTTTTTTTCACGCACGGCAAAGATAAGGCTAAATGCCCAATGCGTTGTTCCACTACTCAAAAACGAAGTGAAAAATCGGTATAGAGGGTGTTTAAAGGGATAGTCTTATAGCGATCAATAAAAAGCCTTTACTATATGACATATACTGTATCAATAATTTTTTAATTGACTCTCTATCAACTTCTTTTGTTCTTTAGCTGAAAGTTTATGGTTATAATTCAGCAGTGCACTCTGCCAGCCGCCGTACATGGCATTGGGCAGTACTATAAACCTGCTTCCGAATTTATCACGTTCCTGAACAGTTTGTTTATCCCTTGCAGCAACAGGCAAAGTATCGTAAGTGCCTTCAAAGTCGCCAAGATTATCACCGAACCACATCAGCACATTGTACTTCGTTGCAACAGCCGCGCGTCTTGCATCTTTGCTTGAAGTGTTCACTTTTAGTAACAAATGCGTCTCATCGGCATATGGAAAATTCCATTTTTTTAAATTGGCCAATGTTTGCGAAGCCTCAGATTGTTGCCTGTTTGAGACATAAAATACTTCAACTTTTTTTGAAGCTGCATATGTAAAGAATGATAACGCGCCCGCAATTGTGTCTGCATCCACCCTGGCTGTCCACGCTTTCCATGTAGTGTCAGAATAGCCTTTGTTTCGCAATGCACGATGTACAATATATGGGCTATTATCCAGAACTGTTTCGTCTATATCTGTAATAACAGCAAAAGGTTTGTCCGATGGCTCAGCAATATATTTATCCAGCCTTTCGTGTGCAATATTGTATGCCTGCATGGCCAGTGCCTTATTTTCAGCCGCCTTTTGCTGGTACGCAGCAGCCCATACAGGAGCGTAGTATATATTTTGGGTGGAACAACTTTGCATCAGTACGAGTATTGATGCAAAAGCCGCAACAGCTATTATCTTTAGCTTATTCATAGTTAGTGTGTAATTTTACAGCGCGAAATGTACTCAGAAAGTGTAGCAAGTCAAAGTTCCTTTGCAAACAATTTTTGTTGCGGGCAAACGTCGAAAAAAATTAAACGCCGGCGCATGCAATTGTAAAAAAATGTTAAGGCAATAAATTATTCTGACAGTTATTGCCAAATTTGCCGCGGTAAAAAGAATGTTGCTTCATTCTGCCAGCCAACGGCAGATATTTTTTTGATCTATTAAAAACATGAGAGGCTATGAATTTTCGGCTCAACAATATTCCCGAACGTACTACAAATCCACGCAGCTATGGCATAACTATGATAACAGATAAAGGACTTGGCTTGCAGGAAACCAAAAATCTTTTATCTGTTGCGGCTCCATATATTGACTTTGCAAAACTGGCTTTCGGCACATCACTTTTTACTCCGCTGCTTCGCGAAAAAATTGAGCTTTATCAATCACAGAACATACCCGTTTATCTTGGTGGCTTGTTACTTGAAGCATTTATCATACGCAACCAATTTAGCGACTATATCCGCTTTATACAAGACTTTGGAATAACGCATATTGAAATGTCCGATGGATCATTAAACATTTCTCACGAGGAAAAGTGCGGCTATATTGAAAAGCTGACAAAATATGGAACAGTATTGAGCGAAGTTGGTTCTAAAGATAAAGACAAGGTTCTGGTTACGCCACCTTACAAATGGATTGACCTGATGACAAAAGAACTAAGTGCAGGTGCGAGCTATGTAATTGCAGAAGCACGCGAAACCGGCACGGTTGGCTTGTTCCGTGATAGCGGTGAAGTAAGGGAAGGATTGGTACAGGAAATACTGGTAAAGATACCTGCAGAAAAAATTATCTGGGAAACGCCGCAAAAAGATCAGCAATTGTATTTCATCAAAACGATTGGCGCCAATGTTAACCTGGGTAATATCGCCACTACAGATGTTATTGCGCTGGAAGCGATGAGGATTGGATTGAGAAGTGACACATTTGAGCTATACCTGGATAAGTGACAATTGAAATTTGTCAATTGATAGTTGAAATTTGACAATTGAAAATGAAGACTAGAATCATGCAAATTTTTAACTGAAGAACAGTCAGTGAAATACAAACGAGGCCTGAGTTATTTTATCAAACTCAGGCCTTTTTTTGTATGTGCCGCTCGCGCCCTTTCAGGCTTGATTGCCATTTGTTATTTTATTCCCAGGGCGTTGCCCTGGGCTAGTGATGGCGCCCTTTCAGGACTTTGTGTTGTCCAAACCCCGACGCTTTATAAATTGAACTTGATTGTTCTTTTTTGCATGATGTATCAAAAAAAATAAACTGTCTGAACCTGCGTACTTCGTACTTCGTAACTCGTACTTACTCTTCATTGTCAATTTTCAATTCTCCATTTTCAATTATCACTCAATTCCCAGTTCTTTCTGAATTTGTTCAAGTGATTTATTTTTTGTCTCGGGAAGAACGCGCCATACGAACAACAAATGCAGGAACATCATCACAGTATAAAAGATGAAAGAATAATAGCCGCCTTTGGGACTACCTTCAACGATGATAGGAAATGTCCATGAAATGATGGCCGCCATGATCCAGTGTGTAAAACTGCCCAGCGAGCCCCCTTGAGAACGTACTGAGTTTGGAAATATCTCTGAGATAAATACCCATATTACGGCCCCTTGTGAAAATCCAAAAAAAGCGATAAAACCAATGAGATAAAGTAACACATTGCTGTTGCTTGAAGCACCATTATTAAATGCTGCAGCAGTTAATCCTAAGAACAAAATCATTCCCAATGAACCGATGATCAACAATCTTTTTCTTCCGAATTTATCGATTAGAGTCATGGCCAGAATAGTGAACAACAAATTAGCAGCTCCAATATATACAGGTTGGAGATATGCCTCGCTCTTGGAAAAACCCGCCATTTCAAATATCCTGGGCGCATAATATAAAATTGCGTTGATGCCTGAAAGCTGGTTAAACATGGCGAGTATTACAGCATAAAGAATAGGCTTAGCATATCTTTTTTGAAAAAGCGATTCTTTGTGCGCCTTGACTGAATTACGGATATCTGCAATCACTCCGTTAATATCTGTTTCCTGTAGCCGCTGCATAACGGGAATAGCCTCTGCATCACGGTTGTTCAGAATCAGCCATCGAGGGCTTTCAGGTATACTACGCAGTAATGCCCAAAACAAAACTGAAGGAACCACCATTATACCAAGCATGTAACGCCAGGCATTATCGCCCAATCCCACAAAAAGAAAATTCGTGAGATATGCTATAAAAATACCGGCCACGACATTCAATTGGAAAGATCCGGCAAGGCGGCCCCGTAAGTTTGTAGGAGCAATTTCACTTATATACATCGGGCCAACAACTGAAGACGATCCAACTGCCACACCCGCCAGAAAGCGAAAAGAAATAAAAAGGATCCACGAAGAAACAGATGCACAACCCAACGCAGCGATAATATACAATACGGCTATCCACTGCAACACTTTTTTACGACCATACTTCTTCGCAGGAACACCTGCGATCAGTGAACCGACAACTGTACCGATAAGGCTGGAAGCAACAGTAAAACCCTGCCAGAATGAGGATAGGGACCATAATTGTTGAATAGTTTTCTCAGCACCGGAAATAACAGCGGTTTCAAATCCGAAAAGGAAACCGCCAAGGGCCGCGATCAGTGCGATCCGAACAGGGTATGACATAGCAAAATAGTTTGGTTATCTAAGTTATGGCCTGCATGTCATAATTCTGCGATTTGCGCGGTTTAATTTTAAAAAGCTCAAAGCTTAAAGCTCAAAGCCTAAAACCTATAAGCGAATGAATAGCGTTTCGGCATATTGCTTAATGTGTCTATAGTCAGATAGTACCTTGTTATCAGTTTTTACACAACAAGAGGCAACAACAGTTTTAAGCTTTGGGCTTAAAGCTTTAGGCTTAACACTGTATTTCTCCTTTCTTCATCTGGCTAATAGCATAATCAACTGCACGTGCTGTCGGCGCCATGTAGGTAAGAGAGAGGTTTTGTGTTGATGTTGAAGTCATGCAAGCGCCGTCAGTAACAAACACGTTGGGACAAGTATGCAATTGGTTCCACTTTGTTGAGCTGTGAGCTATCAGCTGTCAGCTATCAGCTGTCAGCTATCAGCGGAGCAACTGGGAGATTGAATCGAATAAGAAAGTGCGGGATAATCAGTTGAACAGGCAACAGTACAAAAGTGATAAGAAAAAATATTGGGCAGGTTACCAGGGTAATATCATAATTGTGAAAAGCCGAAAGCTCACAGCTGAAAACTAAAAAACCGGCGCAAGGCCGGCTTTTCAGAAACTCTAAATCATTAGTATTAATCACAGAAACAAGAAACGAAGATTTATGCTTTGCATAATTGCAGGTACTCCTGCATAGTAATTTTTCCTTCCATAAGATAGTTGTACAATTTCGCGTTGTCAACTTCAGTCTGCTTAACAGCTTCAACAACTTCTCTATCAAAAAATAATTGTGCAATGATTGTTCTCATACAATATAATTTTAAAAATGGCGCGAAGCCTTTGATAAAAAATTTAAATCGCAGACAATCAACCGTAAACTTCTTTTTCAGTGCGAGACAATCAGGGTTGCAACTTTACGATAACGTTATGGAGATGCAAATATACATCAGTATATACCATTTTCAAAAAAAGGTAACCCGCTCTTAACAATTAATTTGATAATCAGTAAACTAACAGTTGTATAAAATAACGGACATGGGCTTATGCAGCGCCCTGTGCTATTCAAAAAAGATCCGGACAACCTGGTAAAGCAGCCTGTTTTGCATTGATGGCGCGTGTTGCATTTTTTCAGAGAATCCCTGCAGACCAAACAAACCGGCGAGATTGCCCTTATTGATGGACAACTCAAGATAGCCTGCCGCATTAAACCATGCCAGTGTTGTACCCTGCGGAACTGATGCATAGTTCTCGCTGATGGTTTCTATTATTTCGTTACGTGTGAGGAATATTTTAAATGAACGCCCCTTTCTGTATTCTTCAAACTCTTCCTTTGTAATATTCAGGACTACGTTCTCAAAATTATCAATGAAAATGATCTGACTTTCAACAATGTTGGACGTTGCAGTAGAACGTAACGGATACTTTTCAACAATGCGCTCAACAGGCTGTCCGATTTGCGATGGCAAAAACTGTTGCAGTTCAGCAATAGCTTTAGCTGCAAATTGTGTACAGCTAAGGATATTCAAACCATTTGAGGCCTCAACACTGATAGCAAATATTTCCGCGGGCTTATTACGCATGATCATTGTTAGCAAACCATTATCAGGACAAATGATATACTGCTTGTTGTATTCAACCAACAATAAATAATTGGGCCTTGACTCAAACAAGTTTGCCAGGATCAGATGTATTGTTCCCTCAGGATAATATTTGAATGCGTTAGAACAGATATAAGCAGCCTGTAAAAAATTATCGGCCGAAAGGTTATGGGTTATATCAACAATATTTGCTGCGGGAGCCATCGAAAGGATTTGCCCCTTGATGGCTCCTGTAACAAAGTCATTCGAACCTATGTCTGTAGATAATGTTACTATGGACATTCAGCAGTACTTCAGTAAGAGTTATTTTACGAGCTCTCCGTTTTTAAAAAAGAATTTATATACCAACGAGTCAGCTAACGCAGGAAAAAACTTGTTCATAAAAACAGTTTGCTTTCCTTTAGCGGTCAACACAAGGGTTCTCTTACGTTTTTCAATTGCATGCAGGATATGTGAAGCACATTCTTCAGCAGTCATAAGACTTTTTTCATCAAGCGGAGACTCACCCTGCGGCTGTGCATTTTTATCTAATGCTACATTACGGATATTTGATGCGGTAAAGCCAGGGCAAACCCACATCACATTTACACCAGTGTACAACAATTCAGTACGCAATGCTTCCATCCATCCGTTGAGCGCATATTTTGACGCAGAGTATCCTGAACGGCCCGGCAATCCACGGAAGCCGGCAATAGATGAAACACTTATTATTTGTCCTCTTTGTTTAAGGATATGTGGTAGTGCAAATTTGGTACAGTATACAGCGCCCCAGAAATTTACATCCATCAATCTGCGCAATGTTTCTACTTCTGTTTCAGCAAACATGGCGCGCATGGAAAGCCCTGCATTATTGATCATGATATCAATTGTGCCAAATAGCTTAATGGTTTGATCGATGAAATTCTGACAATCAATTTCTTTGCTTACGTCCGCAGTATAAATAAGTAAAGGCTTACCGGGATAATGTGTTTGAAGCTGGTACAGCTTATCATAATTACGTCCACATGTAGCAACCTTTGCTCCTTTCTGCAGCAATGCATCAACCAATGCTTTACCTATACCTTCTGACCCGCCTGTAACGACTACAACTTTATCTTTTAAATATGACATGATGAACGCTTAGTTAATTTGCAAAAGTAACTACTTCAAACTGATTAGCATATTGAAAAAGAGGTTGATAGAATTTTTAAAAAAATAAAAGAAAAATTTGGCACTAATTTAAATTCCCCTATTTTTGCACTCCCAAAACAAAACGGGGTATCTGAAAAAGATAAGATTCCGTAGCTCAGTTGGTAGAGCAATACACTTTTAATGTATGGGCCCTGGGTTCGAGTCCCAGCGGGATCACAGAAAAAAGCCTTCTTTTCGAAAGAATTGAAGGCTTTTTTATTGCAATAAAAATCCAGTAGCTCAGTTGGTAGAGCATCCCGATTTTTTATCGGGAGGGCACTCGGTTTGAGTCCCGGCGGGATCACTGAAAAAAGCTTTCTTTTCGAAAGAATTGAAGGCTTTTTTATTGCAATAAAAATCCAGTAGCTCAGTTGGTAGAGCCCCCCGATTTTTTATCGGGAAGGCACTCGGTTTGAGTCCCGGCGGGATCACAGAAAAATGGGATCAAGCCGAAAAGTTGGGGGATTTTGAAAAAAGACATTTTTTTGTGTCTTTAAAAAGCTTGGATTTTGGAAGAACAGTTTCGGCAATTGATAGAGTTATTATTACCAGAAGGCATATTGACATATTTTGAGTTGGTGAATACAATAAAAGATCATGAAGGCCTTAAGATATATCTGGAAGAAAAGAATATAATACCCGAAGAGTTTAAGGGGCAATTACTTCATTCAAAAGGTTTTTATCCTCAAATAAGCATACAAGATTTTCCCATTCGTGGTCAGGAAGTTCAATTATGTATCAAGCGGCGGCGCTGGGAAATTCAAGATACTAAAGAAATCGTCAGCAGGGATTGGCAACTGGTTCAGTCCGGAACGCGAATAACCAAAGAGTTTGCGGCTTTTTTAAAAGGCATACTTGGACAATCAACCCATTAGCTGCTTTTTGTTAGGGAAGTTTTTCCAGGTAGATGGCAAACAGCTTCAGCAGCAATACAAAGAACATATCAGTGATTTTAGCAGTTGGGAACAGAAAGATCATGCTTGTGACTGGATGTTATTTGAAAACAATGTAGGCGCTCATCTCAGTATTGATGAAACGGCATTGTCTAATGGGGAATTATACACCATTGTAACCAACAAGTCAGCCAGGGGACGTAAAGGCTGTATTGTTGCAATGATCAAGGGAACACAGGCAGAGGAGCTTATTGAAGTATTGAATAAAATTCCTGAACGCATTAGAAAGCGTGTGACTGAAGTAACCATGGACATGGCTGCAGCTATGAGCCTGGTCATTAAGCGATGCTTTCCTCACGCATCCAGGGTCATAGACCGGTTTCATGTGCAAAAACTGGCCTATGATGCAGTGCAGGAAATAAGAATCAAATATCGTTGGGAGGCTCTGGAACAGGAAAATGAACAGATAGCAGCAGCCAAACGTAATAAGCAGGTCTACGAGCCGGAACTCTTATCCAACGGAGATTCAATCAAACAATTATTGGCCCGCAGCAGGTATCTTCTGTTCAAACACCCTACGAAATGGACGCCTTCCCAAAAACAACGGGCAGATTTACTTTTCGAAAGATATCCACTCATTGATCAAGCCTATAAACTATCCATCAGATTAGGCTTCATCTTTAAGAACTGTACCAGTAAAGAACAGGCATTTAAAAAGCTGGCTCTTTGGTATAATGATATTGAAGATTGCGGCATTGATTCATTCAAAACAGTCGCAAGGTCAATACAAGCCCATTACACGTATATTCTTAACTTCTTTAATAATAGAAGTACAAACGCGTCCGCGGAATCTTTCAATGCAAAAATTAAGGCTTTTAGGGCGTCATCCAGAGGTGTAAGGGATATTCAATTCTTTCTTTACAGACTATCTAAAATTTATGCTTGATCCTCCAATCCCCCAAGAATTTAACTTGATCCGAAAAATGCCTTCTTTCCGAAGGAATTGAAGGCTTTTTATTGCAATAAAGATCTGATGGCTAGGTTGGTGGACATCCCCGCTTTTTTAGCGGAATCAGTAACCGCCTGAAATGGTGTTTTTTACCCTATACCTACATACTCTACTCCGAAAAAATCGATAAGTATTATATCCATCTACACTAAATCTTCAGTAATGATATTTTTTATGGCTTCATTCCTCAGAGTAAGTTTTGATCAATCTGTTTTTCGTAAGATCAGCACATCTCATATCACACGGTTATAGTAAAAACAAACCTCTGTTTATGTAACTAAAGTTACCAATCCCGTTAATACTTTTTGCCAACTTTAATTCAAAACAGATAATATGAAAACTAATGTAGGTTCAACCGATCGTTCCATCCGTTTTACAATAGCAGCAGCATTAGCAACATACTATTTACAGTTCCTAAACAATACCGCCGGTACCATTGCTCTTGTAACAGGCATAATAATGCTATTCACGGTATATTTCCGTTTTTGTCCGTTATATTCATTACTTCATATCTCCACGCGTAAACCAGCCATCGATTTCAAAAAAATATTGCAGCAAAATGCGATAATTGTGGACGTCCGTCAGCCAAATGAATATAACCTCGGCCACATCGAAGGCAGTATCAATATGCCTCTTAGTGAGTTATCCGAACAAATTACAACGCTAAAAGGCAAAACAGTTGTGGTATGCTGTGCAAGTGGCGCCCGCAGTGCGGTGGCAAAAAAAATCCTGTCAGCCAAAGGAATCAAAACATTTAACGGCGGTGGATGGAAAAATCTGGAAGGGGATATCAAATAACGCAGCTTCCTTATTTTGAAACTTCTATTTAAAATTGAACAGCTTTGTCAACTTTTTATTTGTCCGTCTGCCATTTCAAGTATACGATTTGATTTGGCAGCAAAGTCGTGATCGTGTGTAACAGTAATAATCGTGTTGCCTTCTTTAACCAATTGATCAAAAATATTAAATATTATCGCGGTATTGGTTGAATCAAGATTACCGGTAGGCTCATCAGCCATAATTATTTTAGGATCATTGATCAAAGCACGGGCAATAGCAACACGCTGCTGCTGACCGCCCGATAACTTGCCCGACAATTTACGCGCATGTTCATGCATATCCATTTGCCGGAGCTTTTCTATTGCATATTCTTCCGCTTCTTTCGGGTTCAGCTTTCCCAGTTTCAAAGCGGGCAACATTACGTTTTCTAATGCAGTGAACTCCGGAAGCAGGAAATGAAATTGAAACACAAAGCCAATATGTTTATTGCGAAAATGCGCCAGATCATTTTCATCGAGCCCCGTTACCCTGATGCCGTTAATATACAGTGCACCTTCATACGCCGTATCCAATGTTGACAGCAAATATAGCAAGGTTGATTTACCACAGCCGGACTTACCCATAATGCAAACAAATTCGCCCTCGCAAACCGACAAGGACACGTCATGCAGCACATGAATCATTGCCGGATCATAAAAGTATTTATTTAGCTTTTCGGCCGTCAATACTGCCTGCGCCATATAATTATTTTTATCCTCGTAAAATAGCTACAGGGTCAACCCTGGACGCCTTAAGTGCGGGTAATAAACCTGCCAGCGCGGTAGTGAGCAGTCCAAAAATCAGTCCCACCACATAATAAAGAGAATTGAAATTAACCGGAAAATGCTTTATCACAATCCATTCATCTTCCGGCCACGAAACCAGTGATAATGCATAGGATAAAAGAAAGCCTAGTAACAGCCCGGCAACTGCACCCACTAAACCAATACATAACGATTGTGATAAAAAGATCTGCACAATGTCTTTCTTTGCAAACCCTTCAGCTTTAAGAATCGCAATATCTTTCATTTTGCCCATGATTACCATGTTCATAATGTTATAGATACCAAATCCGGCTATCAGCAGCAACGTGAAGCTTAATACATAAGTGAATGTATCTCTTATCAGGTTACCGGCTTTTACTGAAGCGTTCACCGTTTCCCAATCCTCCGCTTTGTACCGGTATTTTCTTGCTAAAGAAGAAGCCAATGCCGCCGCGTTTTTCATGTCTTTAAGCTTTAAACGAATGTCAGTAATATAGTCCCGGTTTTTTCCTAATAGCTGTTGCATACTTGCAAGACTTATGTACGCTTTATATTCATCCATAATGGATATTCCGAACTTATAAGTGCCCACAACTCTGAATCTCGACTGCACTCCTGACGGCGTTATAGCAGTTACCATATCTCCGATGTTTACATTTAATTTATTAGCGAGTTTATAACCTAACAGGATTCCATTGTTTGTGGTAAGAAGATTTTCCGGCCTTCCGCCATTCATTTTGTCTGAAAGCCCAAACAAACGGTCTTCTTCTCTGATATCTACACCGTCAACAACAATACCTAATTGAACGGGACCATAATTAAAAAGTAGTTGCGCAGAAACAAGTGGTGATACAACCTGTATTTCATTGAACTTATGGAGATCACTTATAATACCGGGCGCATTTTTCAAATTGAGCGTAATTTGTTTTGGCCGGGGATGTCGAATAACAATCCAGCTTTGCGGTGATTCACCAAAATACTGTTGTGCAACAGAAAAAGAATAATCAGTTTTATAGTCATTGTAGATACGGATATCCGGGGTAACAGAAAGCATGATATTTTCAAAAAAATCATTCATCCCTTTCATAAAGCTCATCATCAAAATAAACATGCCTATTCCAAATGTTACACCCAACATAGCAATTATGGTCTGGCGTTTACGAGACAGCAGGTGCGCTCTCACAATCTTAAAATTTACGGGCAACATCATGGCTCATTAAATTTTGAAGATGGCATAACCGCTGTTTTCTCGTCTACGCCCGAAATAATCTCAACGTTATCCAGCGTGGTAATGCCCGTTTGAATCGCTATTTTTTTTGCTCCCCTGCTTTCGCGTATCCAAATACTGTCATTTCCGGACAATACGTTCCGAGGCAAAACCAATACTTTATTTTTCTTCTGTATAACAATGTTTGCCTCAACCGAGCTATGAATAAAAAAGGAAGCAGGCTGCCTGGTAAAAACAGCGTCTACCCGAAATGTCTGATCCTGATCGTTCATCACCGGGTAGATGTATTTTACGACTGCTTCATATATTGTATCAGCTGTAATATCTGTTTGTAATAATACCTGTTGACCTGTTTTTATTCTTCCGATATCCTGCTGATCTACTGCCAGACGAATTACCTGACTCGCCCGCTCGCCTATTAAAGCCACTGTCTCATTTACATTAACAGTTTCTCCTGCTTCCTTAAAAGTCTGGTACACAACCCCATTGCGATCGCTTCTTATGAAATATTCTTTCAGGCTTTTTCCCGCGGCCGTCAACTGACTGCGGGCATTGCTATAGGACACCTGCAGATCATTTAAAGCGGCATAATATTTTTGCTCAGCGATCTTTTTCTGGTTAACGGACAGCTGATAATTAATATACATATTATCAAGGTTTCCTTTAGTCCCAATATCCTGAGCCCATAAATCCTTGTATCGGTAATAAGTAACTGAGTCGTTACTGCACTTCATGACCGCACTTTGCAAAGTCAGCTTCAGATCATTAAGTAATGGTGAATTGTCAGAGAGATTTGCAGTTACCACATTATAATTCTTAAGTGCAGCATCGTATTTTTCCTGCACACCTTCGCTACTAACAATGTATAGCAGTTGTTGTTTCTGTATAGTGTCCCCATCCTTCACAAGTTTCTTAATAATAGTACCGTTGCTAAGCGCAGCAAGCCTGTACTCATTTTCCGAAACGATCTTACCAGAAGCATAGACTACTTCGATAATATCTTTTCGCTCAGGATAAATCACCGGTATATTCTTACACGCGTCAGAGCATAGCACAGTACTAACCAGGAGAGCAGTCCGAAACCTGTAGATTACACCTCGAAACATTGTCAAGACCCTTCTCATAATGTGCAGATGATAAAACAAAGCTATTCTTGTACATCTTAAGAATGAATGATAAGCCGCAGCGCTATTGCTGATTGTCATCAATCCCGATACCGCGATTGCCATCGATTCCTGGTGACTGTTGAAATTAGCCCATATCGACCTGAACAATTATTCTGACTTAAAGAATAATATTTAAAAAAGACAATTACAATAATTTTGCGTAAAGCAAGCTAATTATCAGTGATACAACTTCTTATAGCCCACATAGAAAAATTCAGTTCGATTCCTGCGAACAAAGCCAGTCTACTGGAACCTTTCTTCGAGCATAAAATATACAAAAAGAAGGAACTACTATTGACCGAGGGGCAACGATGTTATGAAAAGTTTTTTATTGTAAAGGGATGTGTGCATTTGTTTTACCTCAGACAAAATGGTACCGAACAGACGATAGACTTTGCTTTGGAAAATTGGTGGACTTCAGACTTTACTGCCTTTCAACAAGGTGCCGGCGCACAGTTTTCAATTCGCGCCGTTGAAAATACAGAAGTATTATCTATCACTGCTGAACGGCAACGCAAACTCTTAAAACAGGTTCCTGAGCTTAATGAATATTTTCATTATATATTCCAGAAAGCATACGCCGCGAGCCAAATGAGATTTAGATTTCTTTTTGAATTTTCAAAAGAAGAACTATATCAACATTTCTTAAAGCATTTTCCGGGATTTATTCAACGCGTGCCACAATACCTGCTTGCCTCTTTTCTGGGTTTCACGCCTGAATATCTAAGTGAAATCAGGAAAAAATATATTTCTTAAACTGGTTTAAGCGACAAGGCTTTTATGTTTTCCAACTTTGCCAAAACAAAATCAAAACGATATGGCAAAAGTAATTAAACATCGTCTGGATGTATGGAAAGAGCAACCTTTGTACTGGGATCTGATAGCGAAAATGGATAAACACCTGCATGAGTCTACAGTATCTATGACGCTGCTGGATATTATTAAAATCCGGGTTTCGCAAATCAATAAATGCGCTTATTGTATTGACTATCATACACAGGAAGCTTTAAATAACGGAGAAACATCCCGCCGGATATTTGCTTTGTCTGCATGGCAGGAAAGTCCATTATTCACCAGCGAAGAGCGGGCTGTTCTCCAGGTAGCAGAGGAAATGACCTACATTTTTAATCATGGTGTTTCAGACCAGGCGTACGAAAATCTCAAATCCTATTTTACAGACCAGGAAATAGCTCATATTTTCATTAGTATCTGCCACATGAATTTTTTAAATCGTGTGGGCATTTCAACCAAGACAGCAGCAATTTAAAGGTTTTACCAATAAAAAGAAAGGCATGGGAACAGCCAAAATTATCGCAGGGATTAAAATGCCCGACAGCGCAATGACAAGTCAGGCAACTGAACTATTGCGCGAATATGGTTCAGAACTTCTGTACAACCATTCATTAAGAACGTTTCTATTCGCCGCGCTGAACGGTCAGCAAAATAATATACAGTTCGACACGGAACTTTTGTACGTCAGTGCAGTATTTCACGACCTGGGTCTGACATCGCATTATCGCAGTGAGGATAAAAGATTCGAAGTTGACGGAGCTAATGCTGCACGAGACTTTCTTAGCGGCCATGGTGTTTCACCGCAAATGCTTCAGTTGGTTTGGGATGCTATCGCACTTCACACCTCGCCTGGTATCGCAGAATATAAGGAACCGGAAGTGGCATTACTGAACTATGGAGTTGCTCTGGATGTGGTGGGCAAAGGGTACGAAAAACTGTTGGAAAGTGACCGGCATGAAATTCTCGGACAATTTCCTCGCGATGGGTTTAAGAAGAATATTATTCCGACTTTTTTTGATGGCTTTAAACACAAACCGCACACAACCTATGGCAGCATTAATGCAGACATCTGTGCCTGCATGATCCCTGGATACCAAAGAAAAGACTTTTGCGATTCGATTCTGCAATCGCCGTGGCTGGACTAAGGAACCAAGCAATATTTGCTGTTCGACGTGCGCTAACATTTCGAACAGCAAGTATGAAGTTTTTTGATATAATTTTTCTACGCAAGCTCTTCAGTCGAACCTTCATTAAATTTTTGGATTGCCTCACGGGTAAGGGGTGCAAAAAAATTTATAAGATTGCCATCTGTGTCTCTGAATAGAAAAGATCTGTTGCCCCAGGGCATTGTTGTTGGCTTTTGCACGATTAAGTCCTGAACGAAGCCAGCCAGCCTATTGTATTCATCATCTACATCATTTACCCGAAATTCGATTATCGCCGTGCGATTTTGAGCAGCCTTTGCAACCTCATCACCCCCAAATAATTCCAAGGTCTTTGTACTGCCGATAGCCAGTATCGCTGAAGGAGTTTTTAGTTCGGCAAAATCTTCTGTATATAGTACTGGAGCTATTCCGGTGATATACTCATAAAATGAGCTCATTTTTTTGACATCCTCAGTAATGATTCTGATTGAAACTAGGTGCATAATTCAATTTTTACTTTTTGACGGTTTCTTTTTACGAGCCGAAAGTAAATTTGGATTATGACAACCCTATGTCAGTATGTTTATTCCGCTGTTTGACATTACTTATCAAGAAAATGTTCAATCATGGGAATTACAAATTCTTCTTCTTTATAGTTTGGCTTTAGCGTTGTTATTTCTCCAATGTAATCGCCGTGCCCACCAGGAATAATTGCCAGTTCTGAATTTGCTATCAACCGGTACATTTCGACAGCATGCTCAGGCGTTATCACATCTTTATCTCCAATGACAATTAATGCCGGCGCTTTGATGGATTTCAGTTGCTCATCTGGTATATCTTTAAAATTCACCATTCTCTTAACATCCCTGTCGTGCATTACCTGCAAACCCTTTGGATCCGGTGCAACCTGCATATATGCTTCCTTTAGTTTTTCAGGCATATTCTCCAGCCTTGCATGGTTCATGAAGTCCCAAAACTCCGGAGGCGTTCCACTACGTTTACATAGCGCTGATCCTAAAATAATTTTATCTGCTATTTCAGGATGACGAATGGCTATTTGAACAGTAGTTGTTCCTCCGTTGCTAAAACCAAAAAAGTCTGCCTTGCTAATATTTAAATTCTTCAGAAGTGTCGCTACATCATCGGCATCCTGCTCAAAGGAAAGATCCTTATTTCTGTCGCTGGTCCGGCCATGAGCCTGCAACTCTAAAGCAATAATTTTCCTGTGCCTGGCTAACATCGGAATAACCCTTCCAAATGTTGTTTGAATGGTGGATCCACCTCCATGAAGCAAGACGAGTGGCTGGCCTTGTCCATAGATTTCATAATACATTTTAATACCGTTAACTTCAGAATACCCCTTCTGAAACATCAGGGTATCATTTACCAATAGATTACTACTATGATCATTTTTTGCAGATTGCTTCTTATTGCTAAAGGAAGAAAAAATCAGCAGCGCAACAATAGCGCATAAGGTTGTCTTTTTCATTTTACCCGTTTTGATTGAACAGATTTCGCATTTTGTTGAGCATTTGAAGCCAGCTTGGGTAAGCACCGGTTTTCTTCGCAAGTTCCTGAGAGACTGTTTGTCGCAATTGCAATCTGGTTTTGCCGTTCTCCTCCGTGAATGTCACCGTTACAAGTGTTTTCCCGGGCCAATCAGGATCCATCCCAATGTCCACCGGATTAATGGGATCACCATTTTCGTCTGCGTTCATCAACGTAAATACAATTTTTTCGTTAGGCAAAATCTCTTTGTACGCTCCTATGCACCAGCAATCACCATATTGAGGATTAGATATACACGTATGAAATTGGCCACCCGTTCTAATATCCATTTTTTTGATAAAAAACGTGCATCCATCGGGCGCATACCATTGCATTAATTTGTCAGGATCGGTCCACGCACTAAAAACTCTTTCAATACTGGCGTCGAAGATTTCTTCAATGAAAACTTCATTCTTGGTGATTAGATTTTCCATTATATTATTTTTTTGATTTGCTGATATTAGTTGCCTTTTTCTTGCGTTCTTCAGACACAACTGATGCTTGCAGTTCTTCCTGTTCAAGAAAACGCTTGAGAGTTTTCATTCTGCCAGCCCACAGTTTGTGGTATTGCTCCACCCATTCATGCACTTCATTAAGCTTTTCAAGCCTTGCTTCGCAAAAACGCTCCCGTCCCTGCTGCTGTATATTTAGCAACCCGCATTCAGAAAGAATTTTAAGATGAAGTGAAATTGCCTGACGACTGACATCAAATTGCTCCGCTATTGAGTTAACATTTACAGACTGTTGTGCAATCATCCCTATTATAGCCCGGCGTGTAGGATCTGCTATTGCCTGAAAAACATCTCTGCGTGTCTCCATATTATGCAATCATTTGCTTGCAAATTTATATGCAAGCACTTACTTGCGCAAGTTTTTTTGAAAGTTTTTTTTATGGGCTTTGTAAGCGGTATTTTTATAGCTTTCCCATTACAAAAAAGGCGTTCAAAATCAGCGGATTTTGAACGCCTTTTTTGTAAATATCGTAGGCTATCAGACCGTTTTTTTATAAAAAATTACTAAATTAACTTTCCACAAACTCTTTCAAACCTTTGCCAAGAATATAATTCCACCCTTCTGTAAAGCTCGCCAAAGCAAAATCAGGACTATCCTGGGGAAAAGTTTCCAGGCCGGTATGAGTTAAACGCACTACTGTTTCATGTCCAGTTGGCATTAACTCAAATGTAACAACAGAAGAGCCCGGATAACCTTCATATCTCCATGAATAGGATAACTTTTTAAGAGGATCGACATCTACTACTTTACATAAGTGCTTATACATTTTCTTATCCGATCCTGCAGTAAATTCAAATTCAAAGCCTGGTTCCGGCTTAAACGCAGAAATATCGAAATACCATTTTTTCATTTTAGCGCTATTTGTTATCGCATCCCAAACAGTTTCTGCTGTTGCGTTATACGTTCGCTCTACAACAAGTGGTTCATGTTCCATTGTTTGCATCTTTTAGAAATGATTAAAATAATTTTTCAGATAAAATATGCTCCAACAACCGCACCAAATACAGACTCTTTTTGGATGCAAAAATAATGAAGCCCTTATTTCGGTATAAAAGATCATTAAAACGCGATACCATTTGCGGGATTATGTTATTTTGTATAACCGAAGAAACTTTTATGGCCTTCTCAAAGCCCCTGCAAATATTTTATAAAAATGATGAACACTGGTTTCCCCAGATCGGACCGCAACTAAATGCCGTCTTTGACGACACTACGCTCACTTTTGACAACGAAATCGGTTCGGGGCGAATGTACAAAGCTGAAATTGATGCCGGATTGCGTTTAAGAAGAGTAGAGCTGAAGTTTAACAGGGAAGTTATATTTATCCGTGAGCCTGCACTAAGGCCGGGATATTTTGCACTTGTGTCTAATCTTTCAGATCAATATATTGGAACAATTACCAACGAACACCATTTTAAACTAGGCTCAGGAACGGACAATGGCATCTATTTCAGCTCGCCCCTCCTGGCTGCCTCGTACACTTTTGAACCAGACACGCAATATCATTTAATATTTGTAGTAATCACCTATGACAGACTGAGAAGTTTCATTGCATCTCAGAGTGAAGAACAAAAAAAATTTCTGTACCTGATCATTGATAAAGAAAAACCGGTTTATCATTTTGAATGGCTGGATGCCCATTTTTTAAACATACTAAAAGACATTGATTATCAGCTCGGCCAAAGAAGATCAAACAACTTGCTGCTGCATGCAAGAACGCTTGAGTTATGTTATTACATGCTTCAGCGCGTAGAACAACGTCATAGCAACACGTCCGGACATGTTCATCATGAAGACATTGACAAACTGAATAAGATAAAAAGCCGTTTACTCGAAAAATACGATCAGAAATGCCCTTCAATTGACAATGCTGCACAGGAAGCAGGTATGTCACCGACAAAATTCAAGACACTTTTTAAGCAGGTGTTTGGTCAAACCTATTACCAGTTTTATAAACATGTACGTATGTATAAAGCGAAAGAACTGCTGGAACAGCAAAAGCTTAATGTTTCCGAAGTTGGATATATGCTTGGCTACAATAACCTCAGCAAATTTTCCAAAGCATTCAAAGATGTATTTGATATCACACCGGGAGCTGTTGCGAGCCAATGAGCAAGTACGAAGTACGAAGTACGAAGTACGCTGAGGCGAGAGGCTTACAATCTTTAGCTGGCAACGGTTATAAGTACGAAGTTAGAATTACGAAGTACGCTGGTGCGGACAAGCTTACAATCTTTAGCTGGCAATGGTTATAAGTACGAAGTTAGAATTACGAAGTACATTGGTTCGGGCAGGCTTACAATCTTTAGCTGGCAACGGTTATAAGTACGAAGTTAGAATTACGAAGTACGTTGGTGCAGAAAGGTTCCCCCTTGATCCTTTACTAATTGAATAAATAAGTACGAATTACGAAGTACAAAGTACGCTGGTGCAAGCAGTTTTACTACTTGTATCTATATTTTTTTTGCAAACAAATTAATCGGCAACTGTCATCTTTTAACATTTCATTGTTACGATTCTTTCGCAACTAATAATTGCTAGCCTAACGCAAAACCGTAATGCCTTAATCCTTATACCTGAAACCTGATACCTGACACCCAACGCACCACATCACCCTCCCACCTTTTGGAGCATCATATCGTCTCAATGGGCTAACAACCATCGCAACACCCGTTCTACCTTTGTGGAGTAATAATAAGCGATTCGGTTTTGTAATAATGGGATAAGAAGGAAAAACATATTGTATACACAACATGTTCCATCGCCAGGACTTTTGTTAATGATTTCTTTATTCTCAAAAACATTCTGCCTCCTTTTTTTCAAACCATCAAAACCAGGTGAGACGATAACCAGAAAAATTAAAACTAGTAAGGCAATGAGATTTAGTAAGATGATTTCCGCAACGTTGGCTGTTCTCTTCATTGTTTTTTCGTCGTGTACAAAAACTGACAACGATAGCAATATACCAGCCGCAGGGTTAATGGCTTTTAATCTCGCAACGGATCAACCCGCAACAAATATTACATTATCCGGAAATATTTTACCGGGAAGCCCGATGGACTATCTTAGTTATACAGGCGGTTACCTCAGAATTTTTCCGGGATCCAGAACAGTTGCAGCATTCGATTATTTCACCGGTAGCATGCTGACAAACTCCAGCTATAACTTTGAGCCAAACAAATATTATACACTTTTTGTAATAGGCAATCTGAAAAATTACAGCAACGTAATTGTGAAGGACAATCTTGATAGTTTAGACGCAGCCAAAGGTGGCGCATTCATTCGCTACATTAATGCGATACCAGATTCGGGTAAACCTGTTGTTTCTGTTACAGCTGAAAAAAGCGTGATAGATGAAAATGCGCCGTTCGGAAAAGTTTCTGATTTCACACAGGTAACAGCCGGACAGGTAACCGTGTCTGTAAAAAACGACAACACAATTAATGCAACACGTACAATAAAGCTTGATGAATTAAAAGCTTATACAATCCTGTTAACGGGCGATCCAAAAGCAACAGATTCAACAAAAAAAATACAGATAAGATATATTGAAAATGGCACAGTAACTGATGTGGCAGATCAGAGAACTATAACATCAGCAAATTCAAGAAGCAGCAATTAACCTCCAACAATATTCGAGTTTACATGAGATGATGCGATCCAATATTCCGTGAAAGTCCCAACAAAAAAAAGCTGTAGCAATACAGCTTTTTTATTTATCAATCACATTCAACGTACATGCAGTAACTATTACTTAATCCCTGTAAACAGGCGACTCCATCGGGGCTTCCAGCCGGCAGTATGACTAAACCAAATAAAAGAAGGCTTACCTACAATATGCGTTTCTGGCACAAAACCCCAATAACGGCTATCCTGGCTGTTATGTCTGTTATCGCCCATCATCCAATAATAGTTATATTTAAAAGTATAGCTTGAAGTTTCTTTATCGTTTATAAAAAACTTGCCATTGATCGCTTTAAATGTATTGTGTTCATAGGTATCAATAATCCGCTGGTATAGTGCGATGTTATTCGCGTTCAACTGAACAGTTGCCCCCTTTGCAGGAATTGTCAACGGACCATAGTTATCAAGATTCCATTTATAAGTATCCGTTTTGAAAGGAAACAAATTGGCATCGGCACCGCTCTTGAGATCCGGAGTAACTTTTACGACGCCGTGCAGCTTTTTCACTTTTGCTATATTCCGTTCTGACAAGTACATCACGTATTTATTATCACCAAGGATCTGAAGATCGTCGCTATGTTCAAAGTCATTTCCTGATTCACTATCATTTATAAATTCAAAACCCAGTTCCGCTTCAAGGTAATCCTTCGAAAAGGCAGGACCGTTAGTCTCCACCATATATTCCATTTTTGCATCAGGGGGCACAAATCCTCTTTGTCCGTTTATATAAACAACGCCGTCTTTTATTTCCAGAACATCCCCACCCACTGCCACACAACGTTTAATATAATTATCTGTTTTGTCTGCGGGGTGAACCAACACAGGATAATCCGCCTCTAATGCATCCCTGTTACCCTTATATTGTTCGCGAAGCACATCGTAATACAAAACTTTTGATCCAAATCCGGAAACATTAATAATCGTATCACCTTCCGGCATATTAAATACGATTACATCGTTGCGCTTTATCATAGTAAAACCGGGAAGCCGCTTATAGGGTAACTCTATCCATTTCAGGTAAGATGGCTGTGTTTCAGAACCTGGCATTACGTTGTGCACGAATGGAAAACTCAGCGGTGTTTGCGGCAGGCGGGCCCCGTAACTCATTTTGTTTACAAATAAAAATTCGTTCACCAACAGCGTATTTTCCATACTGCCGCTGGGAATTGCATAAGCCTCAAAAATAAACGTACGGATAATGGTGGCCGCCACTATTGCAAATGCAGCGGCATCAATCCACTCACGCACAGTAGACTTTTTGTATTGGGCCACATGCTTTGCACCTTTAAACGTTTCCCCTTTAGAAAAACCCAGGTAGGGGAAACAAAGGAATGGCGCTAACACGGTCAACGTATGATCAAGCAGGGAAAACTTACCGAAATGCATTACAAAAATGATGGTGATCCAGATAGTTACAAACTGACCTGCAACAGGCACCAACTGCAGCCAGAACCAATAGCGTTTAATATTGCATTTCTCTACAATTTGCCAGGTATTGTAAAAAGGGATTAACGCTTTCCAGCCAGCTATACCGGCTTTCTTAAACATGCCATACATGCCCGCACCCCAGCCGGCAATAAATAGTAAAAGGATAAGCAGCGTCATAGTTAGCTAATTTGCTGTTTAAATTAAAAAACCAAACGCTTAGATAAAGTTAAAAGCGAAGATGTAGCGTGAATAATAGTGCGAACTTTGAATACTCAGATCACTTCACGTGCAGCAAAAACTTTAAAAAGGTATGCGCATAGCAAACACACAACCACCATTAACAACCACAGATACAGATAGCCAAATCTTTGGGCAATAAGGGCCCCGCCCATCGGGCCCACAATGTTTGCAACGGACCAGGACAAGGTGTAGGCTGCAGAATACTTGCCACGGTTATATTCATTGGATCGCTTCATAAAAATGCTGTTCATAAAAGGCATCGCGAGCATTTCCCCGATAGTTATAGCGAGCACAACAAGTAGTGGCATTGCAAATGAAGCGGCTGCAGGCAGTAAGAGAAAACAGTACCCAATAGCAGTGGCAGCAATTCCGGCACTGATATAGGTAAGGGGAGCCGAACGTTTCTCCAGCGCCTTTACCAATATCATTTCAAACACAGCAATTATAACTCCATTAAGACCGAGCGCAATTCCTATAACGGACTCGCCTATATGCTTTTCCTCTTTCCAGTAAACAGGCACAAGCCGGAACAACAAAACGAAGCAAATAGTCCACAGGGTCGAAAGCAACAAAAAGCGCACTGCTGCTCTATCCTTCCATGGAGATTGAATACTCTCGTTATTCTGCGAGTTATCTTTTTCTTTTACAGGCACCTTCCTTGCAGGCAGCAAAATGATGATGAGTATACCTACAAAAATATTTACCGCGCCTTCAACCCTGAAGAGCAAATGATAATTTATGGATGCCAGAAAGCCACCAAGCGCACTACCAACGCCCCAGCCAATATTGATCGCTAAACGGTTTAATGAATAAGACCTGGTAAGGTTATCTGGCGTAGCGTAGCTTGCTACAGCCGTAAGATTCGCAGGACGGAAGGCTTCAACTATAAAGCCGAGCAGGACAATTAAAATGCAGAGAACCGAAAAATTGGTTATTTGTCCGAATACGAAAAAAGCCAGGCCACTGGCCAGTGCTGCCATTATTTGCACAGAACGAAACCCGATTTTATCGCTTAAATAGCCACCGGCGGTAGTCCCTAATACCGAACCAACACCAAACAACGTGACTATAAGTCCAGCATCTTCCAGGCTTCTGTGCATGCCCTGGGTAATATACATACTCATAAACGGTATAGCCATATAGCCACACCTGTTTATTAATATAACTACACTTAACAGCCAGGTTTCTTTACTTAAACCGCTAAAAGAAGAACGATAGGTATTAGCAATGCTTCTGATCATACAACATTCTGCGCCGCAAAGAAAAGCATTTAGTCCTGCAATAAAGAATCTATTGGTTGCCTTCGGCAAGTTTATTACGCAGCAGACAGCAATGCTGTTATAAAAGATTTGAAAGAGGAATGCAATTAAGATTATGCTTCCGCAAGTTTTTTTATTTCAACTAAAATAGGATTCCACCCTTCACCATTGTTATAAGTTTCTTCATAGCGCTTCTGGCCGTTGGCTACGGTTGAAAAGTCGCCCTGTGTAACATCTAACACGGTGTGACCACTTTCGGAAGAGAGCTCATAAGTCACCGTGGTGTAATTTTCAGGAACATCTTCCATTGTTGAATTAGGATCAAAGACAGTGTATGCCAGAAATTTCCCTGGCACAATACTTACTATATGTCCCTTTACTGCAACAAGTTCTGCGCCGTTGAACACCCCCTTCCACAATAACGGGCTGCCGGGCTTCCAGTCAGACACCGTTTCACAGCCAAACATGTACTTTTTTGTCTGTTCGGGATTCACCAGTGCATCCCATACTTTTGATGCAGGAGCATTAATAACGATGGAACTTTTGACGATTAAAGAATTACTCATATTAGCAAGTTTATGATCCGGTAAATAATAAAGTCTTACCTCAAAACCTGGCACTTGTAGCGTAAATATTTCTTCAGGTAAAGCCTTTATAAAGAAGAGTGGTGCAAAGCTAAAAGTTTTTCAATTGAGCAGAAAAGCATTTTATACTTCTTCATATTCGTCTAACGGGCTTTTACCACTTTTTTTGAATGCCTCAACAAAATTGTGATATATGTCGCTTGCGGTTTCAAACTCCATACGAGCCATTGCGTAGTCATTCAATTCATGGTCAACATATCCATCTATTTGCCATAATTCCTTGTCAGCTTGCAGATATTTTTCTGTTTTCTCAGCAAGGTCTTTCTGAAGTGCTTCAAATTTTTGTTTATAAGTCATGTTTTTTTATTTTAAACTTACTAAAAATAATTAACCTCATCCAACAATATTGTTAATCACGCTTATTGCTCAACTATGTCCACGTCAGATAACACATCAGATAAATTAAACACACACGAAGCATATATGTTTAAATGCATTGAACTTGCGCTCCGGGCTAAAGCACAGGGAGAAAGTCCGGTTGGAAGCATTATTGTACAGGGAACTGAAATTATAGGACAAGGCATTGAATCCAACAAAATGCATAACGACGTTACTTTTCACGCAGAAATTGAAGCTATTCGCAGAGCTACTGAAAATTTGAAAAGCCAGGATCTTTCATCATGCATAATGTACACGACGCATGAACCGTGTATTATGTGCTCTTACGTTATCCGTCAAACAAAAATCAAGGCCGTCGTTATTGGTCTGACAAATAAAGAAGTTGGTGGATTAAGTTCAAAATACGCACTGCTGGCTGATTCTTCCATTGCTAAATGGGATAAATCACCAACAATAATTACAGGTATACTTGAAGAAGAATGCAGAAAGCTGGCAAACTAAATATTAGCCGGTATGTTTATTCACGAATCCTTTTTTGCAGCGAAGGTTTCACCTGTTTTAACAGATGAGAATAACTTTTGGCGATGAGAGAACTGTATGAGCTGTGCCCGAAAGATACCATTGAGCCGTCCTGTTTATCAACCAATGTCATTTTCATGTGGCCATCGTCATCCATAGAAAGATTTACATCGTATTTCATTAAAATATGTTTCAACTTTGTAGTATTCCGCATGCCTTTTTGGTTCGAATATACATCAACCAAAATGTTTCATTCAATATTCATTTGATACGCTTGAAAACACAGCGGTTAATACACAAAGCTGGCAAAGTTTTGGGCGTCAGAGTAAAGTTCAACAATAAGAAAAGCGATATTCTTTCACTCTATTTAAACATCAACAGCATAACGGATGTGACTTACCAAAAATCACTTGAGATGATAATTACCTATGAGTTTAAACTACATCGGAATATAGAGGAGTACCGATAAAGCAAATCCCGAAGCCCGCCTGACCGGACGGGCAGGGGATGAAATTATTATAGAGAAATGCAAAAGCCTAAATATATAAACCCAGAATGGGTGACATAGTATAATGTCACCCATTCTGGGTTCAAATAATAGGCCAGGCTTTGCTATAAAAATTTCATCCCTTCGGGATTCCATCAATCAAGTTCGATCGACATGATAAGATCAAATCTGATTAATTTGCTCTTACCAACCAAATTGCTATCTCAAACTTTTAGTGAGATAATAGCATATTTCATCTAACCTTTTAAAACAACAAAACCACTTCGCTAATTGATTTGAATACTTTTTTCAAGAATTTTTTCTTTTGCATTTTTGCCAACAACTATATTGTATCTGCCGTTGTATAATTTCCAGCTTTGTGTGGCTACATCCCATTTCTGCAACTCAGATACAGGCAAGCTTAAATTAGCGCTTGCTGTGCCGCCTTTTGAAATGTGTACTTTTTTAAAGGCTTTTAATTCTTTTACTGGCATACCAGCCATATCAGGATATTCAACATACAGTTGCAACACCTCGTCACCATCATAATTGCCGGTATTGGCAACCTCAACAGTACAATCAATGCGCTCTGTTTTGCTATAACTATTCTTGGGCTGCTGCAACCACTTGCTTGTAAAGGTTGTATAGCTTAAGCCAAAACCGAATGGATACTGGGGCTCGCCCTTAAAATAACGGTAAGTTCTTCCGGCCATATTGTAGTCGCGGTAAGCAGGAAGATCTGAAAGTGCATTGTAGAATGTGACAGGAAGACGACCTCCGGGAGATTCATTACCAAATAACACATCTGCTAAGGCATTACCACCCTGCTCGCCGGGATACCATGCCATCACCACAGCATCAGCATAAGGTTCAATCTCTTTTACATCAATAGCGCTTCCGCCTGTTATTACAACTACAATAGGCTTTTTATGTGCTTCCCTCAACTTTCTTAAGAAAACAACCTGCGACCTGGGCAGCCCCAATGTTTGCCTGTCGCCTGTAGAGGCAGAAAGAAAAGCATCACCCGCCTCGCCTTCAAGCAGCGGTGTCAGGCCAACAACTGCAATAGTAAGATCACTGTTTTGTGAGGCCCAAATACCTCCAAAATGCACTGTGTCGGTAAAATCGCAGCCCTGGTCATACTGAACGGCAGTTGCAAGACCAGCGGCCCTCGTAATGCCTTCTGCAAATGTCACCATGTTATTTGTAACTCCATGATAGTTGCCCATCAATGCATCCAGGTTAGATGAGTTAGAACCTGTAACAATTATCGAAGCATATTTTTCCTTTTGCAGCGGTAATAATCCATTATTTTTCAAGAGTACCATGCTTTGTGCAGCGACCTTTCTTGTAAGTGCTACATGCTGATCGTTGTGTACGCTATCCGCACCATAACGGCTGAATGGCACACGTGATGCATCATCAAAAAAACCGAGCTT
This sequence comes from Danxiaibacter flavus, assembly GCF_041060425.1. Lineage (NCBI taxonomy): Bacteria > Pseudomonadati > Bacteroidota > Chitinophagia > Chitinophagales > Chitinophagaceae > Danxiaibacter > Danxiaibacter flavus. The sequence continues at coordinate 218,623 of NZ_JAULBC010000006.1, read as the reverse complement.
AAACTCAGTACCCAATGTTTTAGTCAGTGCATTATCAACATCTGCAACAGTTAACAAACCCTGGTTAATCGCCTTTTCAACATCTCTCTGTAAAATAGAACCGCATTCAAGATCCACGCCAGCTTTAATGGCAGCAGCTGCAACCTCCACCCGTGTGGGATAGGTTTTATGTTGAGAGAACACATCATCCAGCGCGCCGCAATCAGTAACAACATGTCCCTGGAAGTTCCATTCCTTATGCAGAATATTATGCAACAAACTTTCGCCAGTGCAGCAAGGTTGATTATTTACCCTGTTGTAGGCGCACATAACGGCCTCAACTTTTGCGTCAACCAGTTTTTTGAAAGCATACAGGTAAGTTTCGCGTAAATCTTTTTCTCCAATAACGGCATTAAAACTGTCACGCTCTGCTTCTGGTCCGCTATGAACGGCATAATGCTTTGCACACGCTGCAGTTTTCAGGTAATGCGGATCATTTCCCTGCAGTCCCTGCACGAATGCCGTGCCCATGGTTGCTGTAAGAAAGGGATCTTCACCGTAGGTCTCCTGACCTCTGCCCCAGCGTGGGTCGCGAAAAATATTGATATTAGGTGTCCAAAAAGTGAGGCCCATATATTGCCCTCTCCTGTTTTGGCTTACTGCAAGGTTGTATTTTGCACGTGCTTCGGTTGAGATAACAGAACCAACGTTGTTTACGAGGTTATTATCAAAAGTGGCGGCAAGCCCGATAGCCTGTGGAAAAACGGTTGCTTCGCCATTGCGGGCCACACCATGCAATGCTTCATTCCACCAGTTATAAGCAGGTACATCAAGCCTTTCAATTGCGGGACTAACATATCCCAACAAAGAAATTTTTTCTTTCAAGCTGAGCTTTTGTAAAAGGTCTTTTACCCTGTTTTCTACAGGTGCATTGGGGTCTTTATACAACTGAGCGTTTGCAGAACTGTGTAGAATGACTATTCCCAGTACTGCGGCCAGGCGGAAAATACTTTTCTTTCTCATGCGAAAATTCTTATTGTGGGTAAAAATAAATGCTTCTTCTCAACAGGTTTGCCCGTTGTAGTGCGAAGCTAAGAACTGACAAAATAATATCAGTAAAAGATGATACGATTGCGTGATTTGTGCATTTTCTTCATGAAAATAAACCGGATAAGCAATATACAGATTGTATTTTTCTCAATGATTGAATAGGGAGAGTTCTTTTGCTTTAAATCTTATTCAATTTTGGGAGATTTCTACTATCGTCGAAATGACGATGAGTATTCATTACCGACATAAACATAAGCAGTTTTAGTAACAGCCTGTAACTAATAATGAAAAGAATGCATTTGCATAGTTACCTCGACAGGGGATTTAGTTAATCACAGTCGAAAGGAGATGGGCAGTACACTTTTCGTCGATAGTCCGTAGGACTTTAAGTTTAATAGAAAACTCAAACATACAAGGCATTTCTTGTCCGTAGGACATTAACCCCCTTTATTTGGTTAATGCCCTAACGGGTTAGGATATTCTCAATTTGAACGTTTCTATTGAGCTTAATTCCCTACGGGAAAAACTGTCACTATTGTGAAATCTGTCATTGGCCCGCAGGAGAGGTCTCACGAAGTTAATGCTGATGAATTTTGGAAGAGGTATTTTTTGCTCTACAATCCTGTTCAATTTTGAGAGATTTCTCCTATCATCGAAATGACGATGAGTACCCTTCAGCAAAAGCGAAACAGAAGCAACTTCAATGGTAGCCAACCATAATTAACAATACAACATCAGTTATCTGCGTAGCAAATAGTCTTTGTAATGTTCATAAAATTAAAAAAGGCCCCGATGAAAATCGGGCCCTTGCTAACCTATATCAACCAGAAGTTTGTAAAGCTGTAAATCTTTTCTCTGAAATATTTACAACCAACCGGATGCAAACCTATATTGGATCTGGCTTTTAGAAAATTCGACCAGGTTATTTTTTCAGCCCTCAATTACATTTTCTGTAAAGCCCCCCTATGTATATGGGCATAAAAAAAGCCCACAAAGTGAGCTTTTTTATAAAACAATCTTTTTAGTGGATTCTACAATCAAACAGAACAATCGACTGAACTAGACAGTTCTACAGACTAATATCGCCTGTCGTCATTGTCTCTCCAGTTTCCTCGGTTGCCTCTGTCACCCCTGTCGTTTCTGTCATTCCTGTCTCTCCAATTGCCGCGGTTGTTTCTGTCGCCTCCGCCCCTATCGTTTCGATCTCCGCCGCGGTTATCCCTGTTACCGAAATTCCGGTTGAAGTTATCCCTGTTGCCAGAATTGCCGCCAAAACCAGGCTTGCGCTCTTCTGATTCCTGAACGGACATTACTTTACGGCCAAGGCCAACACCATCCAATAAATTTATTGCCTCGAGTGCCTCTTCCTTATTGGGCATTTCAACAAAACCAAAGCCACGGCTTTTCTTGGTCATTTTGTCCAGCACGACTCTTGCAGAGGCAACTTCGCCGTACAATTCAAACATTTCCTTCAAATCGATATCATCCATATCGGGCGTTAGGCCGGTTACAAAAAGAACCATGTTCATTTCTATTAAGGTGAAAAAATAACCGCAATTAGTAATTGCAAAACAGACAATCGTTATTTCGCAAATGCCCCTTTTATCAATTGTGTGGCTAATTCAAATGTGAAGGTAGTCAAATGACACGTATAAATCTACTTTACAATTATTTCAAAGACGTTAATGTTGGACAATAAATATTAACAACGCCGGCAAACCGTAGCACTAACCCAATTTGGCAATGGCATTAATTATCTATTGTTCAGGTTTTAATAATAGAAATGTACTTAAGCATAAAATTTTAAAACTGGTAAATCAACGCATTAATATTCATACCTGCGCCAACTGATGCAATTAAAACTTTATCGCCTTTAGTAACTGCCTGCCCCTCTATCTCATTTTTCATGAGCAGATCCAGTAAAGTTGGGACCGTTGCCACGGAACTGTTACCAAGCCATGAAATAGTCATTGGCATAATTCCTTTAGGAATCTGTTCAACATTATAGAGCTTGAACAATCGCTGCAGGATAGCGTCGTCCATTTTCCCGTTTGCCTGGTGAATGATCACTTTTTTAATATCCGTCAATGGCACACCAGCTTTGTCAAGCAATGATTTTATTACAAGCGGCACCTGGTTCAGCGCGAACTCATACAGTTTTCTGCCATTCATTTTAAGATATATGTTCTGGCTTTGCGACTTGTCTGAGTGATAGGACTTATCCATCTTAAGTAAAAGCGCATGATCAATAGCGTGCGTTTGTGTTTTGTGTGCTATTATACCTGCATCACCGGATGTTGATGCTTCCAGGATAGCAGCAGCCCCCCCATCAGCATATAGCATGGAATCGCGGTCGTGCGGATCTATAACGCGGGACAATGTTTCTGTGCCGATTACCAGACAACGACGTGCATCTCCCGAACGGATATAATAGTTGGCCTGAATTAGTGCTTCTACCCAGCCCGGACATCCAAACGCCAGATCATAACCGACGCAATCCGGGTTTTTAATTTGCAATAACCGTTTTATCCTTGACGCCAAAGAAGGCACTATATCTGAACGGTTAGAATCCTTTGCTACATCACCAAAATTATGTGCGACTATTATGTAGTCGAGCGTTTCTTTGTCAATATTTGAGCTATTGAGTGCATTTTTTGCCGCGAGATACCCAAGTACAGAAGCACTTTGGTCGTCACTCGCATATCGCCTGCATTCAATTTCCGTTATTTCCTTAAACTTTTCAATTACGTGGCTATTTTCTTTTAATACCAGTGAGCCGTCTTTTTCACAAAACTGGTGATTTAAAAAATGAGCATTATGTACTTTAAGTTCCGGGATATAGCTTCCGGTAGCTACGAATACAGATCTTATATTATGCATATATCTACCTATCACAGGTCAGTTGGTTAGGTGAAAATACCTGTGATTTTGCCCAATTTAGCCAATTGTCGGCAGCATCCTTAATTTTATTTTTAACCAAACACCTGTAAGCATGGCTTAATGTATGGAAAAGCAAAATGCGGCGTAAAAAACACCGCATTTTTATATTTGTAAGTAATAGGAAAATGTTTAAAGAATACAACTTAACTATTAAACATATTTGTTTTATGTTGTAAATTCTTTATCGAAAATACAGACCGGGAATGCGAATTGGATTCAATTTCGTTGAACAAAAGGATATTGTCGTTAAATGGAATTTTTCACCGTTGAATGAGGGCTTATGCAAGGATATCGGATATTGCGGAGATAAATAAAAGGGTCGTTTGTATTTGATAAGTTCAGGTTTCTGGACCTAAACAATATTCAGCTTATCCATTACACGTTTGCGGTGACTTTTACTTATAGGAATAACATGTTTACCAATCACAATGGAATTATCTTCTATATCATTGATCTTTTTGGTATTGATGATATACGAACGATGCACTTTCAAAAAAATATCGCCGTTAAGCTTCTCTTCTATACTTTTCAGCGTGGTTAGTGAAAGATGGTACTTATTGTTCTCTGTAACAAATTTCACGTAGTCACCCAGGGCCTCAACAAAAAGTATTTCGTTATCATGCAAACGTATCAGGCGGCCATCTGTTTTTATGAACAGGTCGCTAACGGTTGCGCTTTTGTGTTTGGGTAATGAAGGCTTAACCTTTTCAAGCGCCTCCTTAAAACGAGGCTTTGTGAGAGGCTTTTTCAGGTAATCTGTTACGTTGTATTGAAACGCTGTAAAAGCATACTCCGTTTTAGAAGTAGTTAAGATAACATGCGGCATATAAGACAATGTGTCCAGCAACTGAAAGCCATTAATTCCGGGCATTTCAATATCGAGGAAGATAAGATCCACCACGTTTTCGACAAGGTAAGCGGATGCTTCTTCAGCACCGGTAAAAGCTCCACTAAGGGATAGGTAAGGTTCCTGCTCTATTAAACGTTGCAGATGCAATAATGATATCTTATCGTCATCCACAATAATACATCTCAGATCCATACTACTTATACAATTTTGACAGATGAGTAAATTCGTCCAGTATCAGGGGTTTTACTGAATTAAGTTCACTCATAAAATCACCAATCATACCTTTGACTTTGCCGTAGTTGCCTTTGTCGCAATTCTCTTCAATTGTTTCAAGTGCTCCGGCAAATGATCTCAGGCCAATCATTCTGTACGAGGGTTTTATCTTATGCACGATCTGCATTACATCATCCTCACCGGTTACGGATAAGAGCGAATACGTTTCGGGCAATATCTCATCAATAAAAATCTTTAACACACTTAAGGCTATGCCATAATCGTTATCGAAATAGACATTTAAGGCTTCCTTATTCAATAATTGCTTGATCATAAGTGCAGTTGTTCATAGCTATAGGTTTAATTACGTTTCTAAACTTTGCTGAAATTACCTTAGAAGCATTTTTTCAAGGTAAGGAATTATTCCAATAGATGCCTGATTGTTGGCAGTAAATTATAATACTTTTAATTTCAACAAACAAAGAGGCTTCAAAAATAAGAAACTACTTCAATTATCAGCTGTCTGTTTATCGATAAGTAACTTAAAATCAAAAAAATAAAGGTAATTGGCTACTTGTAACCCGGTCACCAACCATCATATTAAACTAATTCACCATCAACACAAGACAACGCAGCCAATGTTTTGGAACTGCAAAAACATTATAGCACAAAATTGTACTTATAAAGTTCGCATGATTATCTTTGCAACACTTTCACCATCAAAGGCTAACTGTAGTATAAACTATTCATTTTATTGTCAAATTTCATGTTGTAAAAAATTGGATTAAGATCAATTTATAATATTACGTTTCAATGTTGTTTCTTAGCGATGCCTTTGTTTTTGCCGGTTTGCGCACCTTTAGGTAAACAGCAGTTAAATTATCACAGTAAAAATGCAGGCGGGGAACAAGCGTTGCGGAATTTCCTTTCCAGGTGAACATGCATTATATTCATAATAATAATTATCGGAAGTAATGAATTATCAGCAGTTATTAGAACAGGCCAAACAATTTGCCACTACTTTTTTTACGGAACACCCCGACGAAAAGCTGGTGTATCACAATATGCAGCACACCGAAAGGGTAGTTACAGCTGCAAAGGAAATTGCCAATCATTATCAGTTATCGGACGAGGATTTTTTTATTGTGGTTGCCGCCGCCTGGTTTCACGATGCAGGTTATTACATCCAACCAGGGGATCACGAAGCAGCAGGCGCGCAGCTGGCAGCAGACTTTTTACAGAAAACGTCCGTTGACGAGGGTACGATCCAAAAAGTAAAAAAATGTATCCTGGCTACTAAAATGCCTCAACGGCCGGAAACTTTGCTGGAAAAAATTGTTTGCGACGCAGACCTTTTTCACCTGGGAACAGAAGATTTTGGAAAAGTGAATAAGCTGTTGCGAAAAGAATATATGGCATTTCATAACGCCGATATCGGCAAAGACGAGTGGAATAGAAAAACTGTGCTTTTCCTGCAGCAACATCAATATCACACAGATTATTGCCGATTGCTTCTTTCGGATACAAAACAACAGAACCTGGAAAAGTTAATGCATAAAATAGAAGCGAAAGAAGAAAATGCTTCGGAACAAATCACTGAAAAAACAATACTGACGCCGGTTAAAGACGAGAAAGAGCAAGGTCATAAGAACAAGAAAGAAAAAAACGACAGGCCTGAACGCGGAATTGAAACGATGTTCCGCATTACATCCAACAATCAGCAACGCCTGAGCGACATGGCGGACAGCAAGGCACACATAATGATTTCAACCAACTCTATTATCATTTCAGTATTACTGAGTGTGCTGTTGAGGAAAATTGAAGATTATCCGCACCTTACTATTCCATCGGTGATGCTTTTAGCAGTCTGCGTTATAACCACGGTGTTTTCAATTATTGCAACAAGGCCAAAAATTCCTTCCGGCACTTTTACGCCGGAAGATATCAGGCAAAAAAAAGTAAACCTCCTCTTCTTTGGTAATTTTTACCGCATGAACCTGGAAGAATATACAGATGGCATGTTGCATATGATGAACGACCGGGAGTTTCTGTATGGGAGTCTTATTAAGGATGTATATTCCCAGGGAACTGTACTCGGCAAAAAATACCGGATGCTGCGTATTTCTTACAATGTATTCATGTTTGGAATGGTGGTATCTGTAATAGCGTTTGTGATTGCTTCTGTTTATTTCGGGAAATAATACGAATGGGCATCCTTTGCTGAAAAGCAATTTAATGCAGGGCGACAGACAACGGCGAATCTAGTTAAGCAGGAATTTAAACCAGGAGATCAGCAATAAAAACAATAGCGTTACATGACCGGAACACCAATTTATTTTAACAGGGATATTAGCTGGCTTTCTTTTAACGCAAGAGTGCTTGACGAAGCAGCAAAAGTATCTGTGCCACTAATGGAAAGAATCAGATTCCTGTCTATATACTCTTCCAATCTTGATGAGTTTTACCGCGTTAGAATTCCTGCATTACTTGCCGTTCAGAAAAATGCTGCCAATAAAAAGGATACTGAAGCACAAAATGAAATTACAGACATACTGAACGATATTCAAAATACAATACAGCGACAGCAGGAATTCTTCGGAAAAATATTCCTGGGGCAAATACAACCACTGCTTGCTGAAAATAACATTGAGCTGATAGTTAACAAAGCTGTGCCGGAAATTATCAGGCCACATATAACAGCTTATTTTTTTACACAGGTACTGGCTTTTTTGCAACCTGTTTTTATCTCAACGGGTGCTAACTTTTTTCCCGAAAATAACCGTTTGTACATGGCGGTAATTTTAGAAAAGAACGGCGTTGAACAATTAGCCATTATTAATATTCCGTCCGTTTCACTTCCGAGATTTTACACTGTTTTTGAAGCAGGGAGACAATATGTTGTTTTTCTGGATGATATTATCAACGAAAACCTGCAGGATATATTTCCAACTCACGCGATTAAGGGAGCCTATAATTTTAAAGTCACCCGCGACGCCGAATTATTTCTGGATGAAGACTACGAGGGAGATATCGCGGAACTGATTGAAAGACAACTTAGCAAACGAGACCTTGGTTTTGCCGCAAGATTCCTCTATCAGCCCGGCATTCCTTTGCGTATTTTTCACACGCTAGTAAGCGCATTCCGACTTAACGAGGGTACACTTATGCAGGGCGGCAATTATCACAACCTGAAAGATCTAGCCCAGCTACCTTTGAATATTCCGGCATTATGTTATGATAAGTGGCCGGCGATAGATGTACTGGTGGACAAAGAGACGCTTCTTTTACGCCAAATCGAGCAACAAGACATCATCGTTCACACGCCCTATCAAACCTACAATACCGTATTACGCTTTTTTAATGAGGCATCCATCAATGAAGATGTGCGGGAAATATACGTGACGTTATACCGCATTGCTGATGATTCAAAAATTGCCAATGCCTTGATCAGCGCGGCAAAAAACGGCAAAAAAGTGACTGTATTTGTTGAACTGAAGGCCAGGTTTGACGAGGGCAATAACATTAGATGGTCTAAATTAATGAAAGCCGCGGGCATACAAATTGTTTACAGCATACCATCACTCAAAGTGCACGCGAAAGTTGCGTTGGTAAAAAAAGAAGAAAATGGAAGACTGAAATACTCCGGGCTTTTAGCTACGGGAAACTTCAATGAAAGTACGGCGAGGTTTTATACAGATCATATCCTGTTCACTTCTCATAAAGAAATGCTGCGCGAACTTGAGTTGATTTTCATTATGCTTTTACAACGCAAGAAACGTCCGGCATTTGACAACATTCATTTGCAACACCTGCTGGTTGCGCGTGTCAACATGCAGGAGCGGTTTCTGCAGCTAATAGATCGCGAAATTAGTTTTGCTAAATCAGGCATTCCTGCCGAGATAATTATAAAGCTCAACAACCTGGAAGAACGGGTTCTGATTGACAAATTGTATGAAGCTTCTAAAGCCGGTGTAAAGATCCGGCTGATCGTCCGGAGTATTTGCTGTATTGTTCCCGGCATTTCAGGTCTGAGCGAGAATATAACAGTAACAAGAATTGTAGACCGTTACCTGGAACATGGCAGACTGTTTATATTCAATAATAATGGAGACAAAGAAATATTTATCGGGTCAGCCGACTGGATGAACCGGAACATTTATCATCGCGTGGAAGTTTGTTTTCCGATTTACGACACTACAATAAAAAATGAATTGCTGAAAATAACATACTTGCAACTGAACGATAATGCACAAGCCGTTACCATCAACAGCGAGCTCATGAATGTGCCGGTCAGCGGAAATGCGCCTCCGTTATGTTCGCAGAAAGCCATTTATGATCTGTTAAGCAACAATTCATCTAAGGAAGAAATTTTTAGTGAAAAGCAAATATCTGCTGATCATTCATCTTAAACAATGGGGCCATGAAGTTAAAGTACGCAATCATTTTTTCTTACTTATACATAATCATTACCAGCATAACTGCGTGCGCACAAAAGAAAATTTTTCCTTCGCCTGCCAATTATGATTTAAACACACCGGAAAAATTCACCATGACGGAAAGCCTGCAGGAAATTTCCGGCATTACTTTTAACAACCTGAAAAATGATACAATTTATGCGATACAGGATGAAGAAGGCAAGTTGTTTTTCTGGCAACTAGGCAGTAGAAAAATAAGCTCTGCAAAATTTGGCAAGCGCGGCGATTATGAAGATCTGGCAATTTTAAATAATGTTGTTTTTGTATTGCGCAGCGACGGAACACTTTACTCTTTTCCACTTTCCGCCAAAACTGAATCATCCATAAATTCAAAAGAATGGGTCAATCTTTTACCTAAAGGTGAATACGAGGGGCTGCATGCTGATGCAAAACAGAACAACCTGTATGTGCTGTGCAAAAAATGCGCCGACGATAAATCTTCAAAAGAAGTTAGCGGATATGTATTAACAGTAAGCAACGATTCACTGATCAATTCAAGTCAGTTCTCTATAGATGTAAAACAAATACAGGCCTTAACGGAGAAAAAAAATGTAAAGTTCCGTCCTTCTGCATTGACATTTAATTTACGTACCAACGAGTGGTTCATTCTTTCTGCGTCCAATAAGATGCTGGTGATTACAGATGAAAACTGGAAAGTCAAGCAGGTATTTGATCTGGACCCCGGGACATTTCTTCAACCGGAAGGGATTGCTTTTGATAGTGAACACAATCTTTACATATCTAATGAAGGTGACGATCTGAAAAATGGGAACGTACTGAAATTTAAATTCCTGAATAAATAATTTATGCCCTGCTGATGAGTACATGCATTACATATAGACCGGGAATAAGAACGATCACACTGACATTTCTTTGCTGTTTATTATCGTTCAGATCATTTGAACAGGACTCTGTTGTACAAAGGATCATACTGATTGGCGATGCCGGAGAAATAGGTCCACAGCAAAAACAGGTGATCACTTCCGCAGCCGGAAGAATTCTTCCATCCCGCACCACGGTTCTTTTTTTAGGAGACAATATCTACCCAACGGGAATGGCCCTGCCCGGAAACAAAAAAGAAAAGGAAACACAAGATATATTGCGTTCGCAGTATGAACCCATGAGAAGCAAAGGTGCACCTGTTTATTTTGTACCGGGCAATCATGATTGGGACAGAATGGGTCCCAAAGGCCTGCAAAAAATTAAAAGACAATGGGAATTCCTGAACGAACAACAGGATTCATTGCTTCAACTGCTTCCGCCCAACGGTTGCCCGGGACCGGTAGAAATTAATGTTTCAGATAATCTGGTGATCATTGCATTCGACTCTGAATGGTGGGTCTATGTCCACGACAAAAAAAATCCCGATGCGGATTGCGACTGTAATACAAAAGAGGAAGCAGTTGCCCGTTTTGAAGAACTGCTGTTCAAAAACAGGTACAAAACCATTCTCCTTGCATCACATCATCCATTTCAGTCTTATGGCCACCATGGCGGTTACTATTCCTGGAAGGATCATCTTTTTCCTTTTACAGCAATCAATAAAAACCTTTACATACCGTTGCCCATTGTAGGCTCACTTTACCCGCTGTTGCGAAAAGCATTTACGAATCCTGAGGACCTGGCACATCCTTTATACAAGGATATGATCCGGCAGATTGATCATGTTTTTAGAGACTTCCCAAATGTTGTACATGTTGCTGGTCACGAACATGGTCTTCAGTTTATAAAAGATAAACAGGTACAGGTTGTAAGTGGCTCCGGCGCCAAAAATGCTTATGTAAGGCAGGGAAAAAATGCGCTGTATACAAACAAGAGCGGCGGCTTTGTCACCGCCGATCTGCTAAGCAACAGGAATATACTTTTTACTTATTACATAAACACGGACTCCGTTAGTCAACCTGTTTTTACCTACACGCAAAAAAATGAAGATGTGAAGCTAAAGGAAGACACGACTTTTAGACAGTTATTGGGCGATAGCGCAACAGTAAAAGTACACCCTGCTTATGATGATGTAAGCAAGCTGCACAGATATTTGTTTGGTGAAAATTACCGCAAAGAATGGGCTGCTGCTACTACCCTGCCGGTGATAAAAATATCAGAAATAAAGAGTGGCCTTACTCCGGTAAAACGCGGTGGCGGACACCAATCCAAATCGTTGCGACTAAAAGACAAAAACGGAAATGAATGGGCGCTGAGAAGTGTTGAGAAATATCCGGACGTTTTGCTTCCTGAACAATTAAGACAAACATTTGCGAAAGATGTGGTTTACGATGCAATGAGCGCGCAGCATCCATTCGCGGCGCTGGTGGTGCCGGTTATAGCAAACGCAGTAAATGTTCCCCACAGTAACCCGGTAATCGGAGTAGTGGCTCCTGACAGGGCGTTAGGCATTTATGCAAAGACATTTGTAAACACGGTCTGTTTACTGGAAGAAAGAGAACCGCCGGGCAAATCAGACAACACCTTTAAAATGGCCGCAGAGCTTGACAAAGACAATGACAACAACGTAGACAGCGTTTTGTATCTCCGCGCCAAGCTGCTTGATCTTTACATTGGCGACTGGGACAGGCATGAGGATCAATGGCGCTGGGTTGACACCAAAAAAGGAAAGGGTAAAACCTATGCTGCCGTACCAAGAGATCGCGACCAGGTATTTCATGTAGAAGAAGGTGTAGTTCCGACAGCGGCAGCAAGGGAATGGATTGCACCCTTCCTCCATAATTTTGACGGTGAAATTAAGAAGACAAATTTCGTCTTCTGGTCCGCCAGGTATATGAATGCAAGACTGCTCAACCAGTTTAACTATCAGCAGTGGATGGCGATCACGAATGATTTCACTTCCAAGCTTACAGATTCAGTACTCGAAGCCGCATTGCGCACACTCCCCAAAGCTGCATATGATCTGCGACATGATGAACTGCTTCGCAAGTTGAAAGAAAGAAGAACAAACCTTCCTAAGGCAATGGAGGCATATTATCGCTTTTATAGTAAGACCGTTGATATACAAACTACCACCAAAAATGAATTTGTAAAGATTTCGTCGAACAACGACAGTTCAGTAAACGTATCTATCAAAAAAATCGCCAAAGACGGAGATCTTAAACAATCTATCTACAACCGGACTTTTGTAAAAGGAGAAACAAAAGAAGTTAGAATATTTACATCAAAAGGTGATGACAGCGTTGCCATCGACAATCAGCTTAACGCAATCAAATTCCGCATTGTTGGTGGAGAAGGAAAAAAATCATACAACATTGCAAACAATAACGCCGCAACCCACATTTACGAAAAGAAAGACAGCCCAGCGTTTAGCGGATCAACCCAAAAAATACACAAACATTTATCTAATGACAGCGCCAACACAGCCATTGTTCCTTCCAACATATACAATATAGTAGCTCCTTTGATCACGGCCGGTTATAATATTGATGACGGGCTGATACTGGGTCTTGGTGTTAAGTATACTCAACAGGGATTCAGAAAAAGACCTTATGGCAGCGTACAACAAATTACCGCAGCACATTCTTTTTCTACAAAAGCATACAGGATAAGATACAGAGGCGAATGGATCAAAGCAATCGGCAATGCGGATATCGTTGCCTATGGCAATGTATATGCCCCAAACAACACGATCAACTTTTTTGGCAGCGGCAATGAAACTGAGTTTAATAAGACCGGCGATTACAAAAGATATTACCGAACGCGATTTGCATTGTACGAAGCTATGCCATCTTTAAGATGGAGAACAGATGAAAGTACCAGCATTACTGTTGGCCCTGCAGTTCAGTTTTATCATTACGATAGCACTGATAATGTTGGCAGGGTTATTAACAATTCAGCGCTGATTCTTACTTATGACAGCGCTACGATTGCAAATGACAAAGGCCATGTTGGCTTTGTAGCCAGTTTTATTAAAGATTCAAGAAACAACAAAATATTGCCCACATGGGGCTCCTACATAAATGTGCGCTTGCAGGGTTTTAAGGGGCTGAACAAATACTCCAAGTCCTTTGCGCAGATTATCCCCGAAGTAGCATTGTACAAAAGTGTGAATGCCAGATCAAGCGTTGTAATTGCAGACAGGTTGGGAGGTGGTTTTACGCTTGGCAATGCAGCATTTTATCAATCAATGTTCCTGGACGGACGCGAAAACCTCTCCGGTTATCGCAGGTACCGGTTCGCGGGCACGCATATGGTGTATAATAATTTTGAAGCACGTATTAAACTGGCCGACTTTGCCAATTATATTTTACCCGGCCAATTTGGCATGATTGCGTTTTATGACATCGGCAGAGTGTGGCAAAAAGATGAAGATTCGCGAAAATGGCACAATGCTGCTGGCGCAGGCATATATTTTGCACCTGCCCAGCTTGCACTATTTCAATTTTTACTGGGTTACTCAAGGGAAGGCTTTTATCCTTACCTGACGATGGGGTTCCGTTTCTAGTACAACGGTATTAAAAAGGCCCGTGATTAAACTTAACTATGCAGCAAATTCTACTCAACATATTAACACGAACAACGACAAGTGAGCTTCAGCATTCTTCTTTTTCATTGAAGCCTTTTATTACTTATTTGAAAAATCTAAGTAAAGATGAAAGCTCTGTAAAGGCTCCCATTTATCCAATGTTGCTGGAGAAATTTCAAAAATATCCGGAACTGGAACATCCAATAAAAAACGAAGACTTACATAAATACAAGAAGTTGTTCGATCTTGTTTACGTCTGTCTTTCTACATTGATGGATGATGAAAAGCAAGCATACTGGGGAATTAGCCTACCCGTTTCTCCGTTGATCGTTTATGGATCAGAAAGGCTGTACGAAACGCTCACGGATGCCACTTGCAGAGCAATTACCGGCACTGTAATTTCTGAACAGGAAATGATACTGGCGCAAAAGAAAGAATTGCTTTATTCTATGATCCTGGAGCGTTTCTATAACATTAAGATCACAAAAAAAAGCAATCTCATCCGCTCGTTTGTGGACCATCAAACACTTCTTACAAAATATTTCAAACTAAATGTTGATAATAGATTTGTTGAAGTAACAACAACAATGCCCTTACCGGAGATTGATATCGAGCATCTTCATATCGATCTGCGTGAACCTCCGACCATGGATGTACTTGACGATATTCTTCCACTTGAAAATTTTCACTTCAGCGGTATGTCCATTGTCACCATCAAAGACATAACCGAGCAATATGCTATTGAAAATATCAAAAGCATATTGCTTAATAATACAAACGAGAAAAAAGAAGTGAATTATGTCAATCTTGTACAATCACTAAAAACGTTGGCGGGTAATAGCGCGATTGAATTTGGTTTACTACCTCTTTTGTCGGTTAATGACAAGCTGGTTCTTGATTACGCACATCAGCAGAAAAGTGTAGTTGTATCGTTAGGAAGGGATGCCGGAATAGCGGAGCAGGCATTTCTTTCGCTTGCTACAAATTATGTCAAAAACCCAAGGCTGCTTTTCTTCAGAAATCACGCGGAGCTGATTAAATCACATTTCTTTTTGATGTCCACGCTTCAGCATACAGACATTCAATCCTTTGCAATGTTGCCGATATTTTATAACGCGAAGATGGCCGGCGCAATGGAAATATACAGCAGGGTTCCTGATCTGTTGGACGAAAGCATACTGGCAAACCTGGAACCTGCATTACCGCTAATTGCGCAATTAATGCAAAAGATCATTGATGATTTCAACATCCGCATTAACGACGTAATTAAACGCAAGTACACAGCGTTGCAATCTGCCGTTCAATGGAAGTTTAATGAAGCGGCATGGCATTATATGCAAAACCGCTTCGAAAAGAAAAAAAATCCCCTGGAGCAAATTGTTTTTAATAAAGTTTATCCCTTGTATGGCGCAGTAGACATTCGCAATTCAACGCTGGAAAGAAATGAGGCATTGAGAAGTGATCTTCGTTATCAGCTGACCAATCTTGTTGACCTATTGGAAAAGATCAAACAATCTGCAACCTTAATACTAACAGATGAGTTTATTTTTGAAACCAATAAATGGAAAGAACGGATAAAAGAATTTATTACAACAGAAGTAGAAAACAACATCAACTATTTCAGGGATTCTGAAGTATTGCCATTTTTGCAACATGTCCAAAAAACACAACCTGACTGCAGCGCCGGGATTGCTGAATACTTAGCACACATGAATGACAAAGATGGAGAGGCTTACAAACACAGACGTCTGCTGGAAGAATCCATGCAAACCATTAATGCCTCAATAAGTCAGTATCTCGATCTAATGAATATGGAGCTGCAAACAGCATTTCCTTTCTATTTTGAAAAGTTCAGAACAGATGGAGTTGAATATGATATTTACATTGGACAGTCGATTGCGCCGGACAAGCATTTCGAATTAAAATATCTGAAAGATATCCGCCTCTGGCAGTTGACATCCATGGCTGCTATTGCTCAACTTACCAAAGCTTTAGTGCCGCAAATACCAAAAGCTTTATTTACAACGCAGTTGATCTTCATACATACCAATCCTTTGGATATTGAATTCAGGATTGATGAAAAAAGGTTTGATGTAAAAGGCGGATACAATATTCAGTACCAGGTGATAAAAAAACGTATTGACAAAGCCTTCATCAAAAACACCGAAGAGCGTCTGACGCAACCCGGAAAAATTGCGATGGTTTACTACAACCAGAAGGATGCTGAAGAGTACGTGCAATATATCAAGTACCTGCAGGAACAAAACATGCTGCTGAATGATCTCGAATATCTTGAGCTACAGGAACTGCAGGGAGTTTCGGGGCTTAAAGCGTTAAGAGTTGGAGTGAATATGAAGTAGATAGTAAGATCGTAAGACAGTAAGACATGTAAGACGTGTAAGACCGCAGGACGTGTAAGATGGTAAGAATGTAAGAGAAAATGAATTGAGAAAAAGAAAGAAGGCACTTGAAGCCTACGAATTTGCCGGTGCGCACATTTGCACATTTGCACATTTGCAAATTTGCACATTCGCACATTCTCTCATTCGCACATTCGCACATTTGCACATTTGCAAATTCGCACATTCATTTTCAATTCCCTAAAGCTACCGCGTACATGTACCAAGCCGCATGTGGCAACCATTGTTCGGCCCAACGCCAGTCATAGTCTTTGCCGGTAATAGAATAAGGTACATTCAGGTCAATATCATTTTCATCGTTTAAGCCCGAGGTAATTCCGTTTACGATGCCACCGGGCGCATTGGTGTATTCAAATGTGCCGAAGAAATTGTAGGCAGGATTGTTATAACCAGTGCCCTGCAACATGCAGGCATCAAAAGGATTAAGACCCAGTATCCAGTTCAACTGATCCTGGGCAAAGTTTTGCAGGCTGTCGTATAGCTTTTTATCGCCACTAAACAATGGCGCTATCTTTCGCGCGGCTGCGGCCATAGAACCTAAGCGTGCATTTTCACCCTGCCACCAGGGAGAAGCTTCACTTCCCTGCGGAAAGAAAAAAGAGCTCCATCGTTTTTCCGATGTATCCTGAACCAGTTGCCTGCTGTAGCCAAAAGGATTGTTCACTTCGTGCGTAATGGTCATTTCAAAATTGATTGACCGGCGCATAACCTGTTTTATTTTCGCCCTGGCTGATTTGTCGGCTACTTCATAATAGGTTACGAGGCTGATTAAAGGCAAGCCGGCATCAGATGGATGAAAGAATGGTCTGTCCTTTTCATCCGCCCGCCAGTAGTCAACATATTCTTTCCACGATGCTAATCGATTCATCAGGCTCTCAGCTCTTCTGTCCGCAGCTTCTTTATAAACAGGCTTTTTCGTCGTTTTAAACAATTCCGTTGCAGCCTGCAATGCACAATAATCATCTACAATGTTCTCTTTTCCATCGTTTGTCATGGAAGCATTGTTCTTGTTAAGAAATGCAAATGCATTTTCAGCAGCTTTGAGATAATCAGCGTTGGAAAAATCCCCGCTTGTATCGTAAGCAGCAGCCATTGCGAGCGCTGCAATCGATAGCCCGCCGCCCGAACGGAAACTAACCTGGTAGCTTTTCCAGTTATTCTCAATAGAACCACCACCCCAGGATTGATCTTTGGATTGCTTTATCCTGTAGCCTTTGCTTTCTGCGCCAACAACCCTGTCTTTGGCCAACTTTGCGGGACCGGGTGCCGAAACCGAACGAAAGAAAGAACCATTCGGCTGTTGCAAACGAACGAGATAGTCGGCGCCAAACATTGCCTCATCCAAAACCCTTCTTTTATACTGACGAAAACTATTTCCTGTTTTCTTACTTAACTCTTCATATGTCTTCAACAAGGTCCACACCGTTAGTGACACCTGTTGCGGATTGAAATAAGAGGAGAATGAAAGATGAGAAAGATGTTTACCGTAGTCACCTGTGGCATCGTACCAGCCACCATGCAGATCCACGAAATGCCCCTCTTTTCCGGGCATAGGTAAATGGTGATCCGCTGCATCCAGCAAACCCGAGCACCGTTGCCCTTTAAAATAATAGATAACGTCCGATAACGTCGTTTGCTCCAACACCTGTTTGCCGATAATAAAAGGATAAGAGATGATATATTTACCATCCACCTGCGCCTGCATGTAATAAGAACCCGGTGTATTATAACTGCTGAAATCAAGCGTCCAGAAAGTCCAGTTCTTCCATTTATTAACAGGGCCATTATAAAAAGGTATCCCTTCCAGAACAGCTTTTCCGTCAGAAACATTTACCAGTTGAAAAGAGCCAACATGCTTTTTGCCGTCGGACACCAAAACTGCTTTTTTGTTCATGCCTATCTCGTAACCAACATGATTCGTAGCTATTTTGGCCTGGCCAAACAAAAACAAAGGGCAAAGCAAAACAACAAAAAGAAAAGAATGCCGGGGTAAATTGATCATAGCAGTTGTTTGAAATAAGACAGTTTATGTGCTCACTTAATCCGTATCTAAAATACACCGATTTAGTGAAAATTTGTACTGCTATCAACCCAACCAGCGTTTATTTTTTAGCCTGTATAAATGCTACCACGTTAGCAATATCATTTGCTGAAAGACCAAGCACTGCAGGTTCCGGCATCAGGCTATAATCCATCTTTTTTCTATTCTTAATTTCGTCTTTCGGCAATGAATGCTTTACTCCTGCCAAATCTTTTACTACAACAGTCTTGCTGTCAGCAATGATAAAACCATAGACAGCCGTGCTGTCCTTCATGTTCACCAGCCACGGCTCGTATCCAAATTCAATTGCAGCACTCGGATGAATGATCGCATCAACAAGAGCCGTTTTATCCAGCTTCTTTTGAATAGCCGTAAGTTCCGGCCCTATATCGTGTCCTTCGCTATTTACGCGGTGACAGGTGGCACATTTCGAGGTAAATACCACATGGCCGTTCTCTGCATTGCCTGCGAGTGCAACAACATCATTTATGGAGAACTCAGCCTTGTCGTTTCTCCCTGCAAAATACTTGTCAGCCTGCACGCGCACACTCAAATCAGGATTTTTAAAGATCATTTTCCCGATAATTGTATCCAGGCCTGGTTCAAACTTATTATCAGCAAGCAGCCCCATAATCATTTGGCCGCCTATCGAATCATTAGCCATGTGCTGAAGTGCATCTTTTCTGTCAAACAATGTGAGATCCTTATTCAAAGCCTTGCCAGCCCATACTTTCATGGCCGCATATTTCTTTTCTTTATCCAGATCAAGCCCGGTCTTTTTCCAGTCTATCAGTGCATACCAATCATTGTCTTTTCTAAAGGACAGCCAGTATTTTGATTGCTCAGCGACATCCTGTAAAGGACTTTTGGCCAACACTAACATTGCATTGACAGCCGTTTTATCATTCACAAAAGCCAAAGCCGTTATAGCTGTCTTTCTTGCGTCGGCAGTAAGCGAACTGTCTTGCGCCCATTGCTGGAAGACGCCGGCTGCGGCTGCAGGATGAATTCGCCAAAGCACATCGGCAAGTTTCTTATTCCAGGAAGTACTTCCCTTTCCTAATGCGTTAATTATTTCAGGATATAATTCAGCACCATGTTGACCAACAGCTAAACCCAGCGCATACAAATACCACGGGTCATCACCATTGTAACCTTTTATCAACTGAAGAATCATCTGATGAGTCGAATCGAATGGCAGGTCACGAATCGCTATTGCAACCTCACGGCGTACCATTGACGAAGTATCATTCACAAGTTTCCGGCAGTAAGGCATCACATCTTTTCCTGTCTCTCTCAACGCACGAAATGCGGCTACACGCAATTGCGGATCGCCGTTATCAAGAATTTTCTCCGTTTCTGCAATACCACTGTTACCCAATTGAGACAGCAACCAAACTGCCCTCGCACGGTAATAAGGATTTGAAGCATTTAACAATGGCAATACTTTTGGTATAACGGACTCGCCTTGCTGTCTTAACTGATCAATTGCCCAGCCGCGCACATTAATGGCAGGGCTTTGCATTGCCTGTAACTGTCCTTCAGTGGTCGAAAAATCATATAAGGGCCTTTTTAATTTCTTATTTTTTGGAGCGATGCGGTAGATCCTTCCGTAGCCGGTAGAATCCTGCATGGCGTGGCCGCCGACAACCGGATCATACCAATCGGCAACGTAAATGGCGCCGTCGGTTCCAATCGCAACATCGCTCGGTCTAAACCACATTTTTTTATTGCTGTTTGCAGCCGAATCATTCCAGACATAATGGGTATTATCATCAGGAAGTGATGTAATAAAATTCAGCCTTTGTCCTTTCAATTCAAAGCCCGAGGCTTTTTGCAAAGGCTTGTAACCGAAGATTACATTCCTGCCAGCGTCGGCACTCAGCAACATTCCACAGTATTTCTCTCCCAAAGCGTCGCCTTCATTCATCACAATCCCTGTTGGAGCACCGGCACCACTGTTATCGCCCACATACATCACATCAGGATCATCCTGGTGCCATTGCGCAGTAAACATGTCCTGTCCGGGGCGCTGATCAGCCTGCCAGTAGCGTGAACCATCGTTGCTGAAATACCCGGCATTCCCCCCTTCCATCAGCCAGCTTGTGCGGCAGGTAAGCACCTGGTCATCATTATCGTTCTGCCAGAAATTTCCATAAGAGTCTACCGCCACTTCATAAGAGTTACGGAAATTATGCGCCAGCACTTTTAGTCCCGTACCATCAGGATTTATCCGCAGCGCCAATCCACCAACCCAAACTTTGCCGTCATCGCTTACCAGCCCGCTTTGATTTTTTGTATTATAAGGAGTTCCACCGGTATACACACTTCCTGACCGCAGCATAAAACCTGCTTTATCCTTTACCATGTGCGGACCTGCATTGCCCGTATTGAAATACCATTTTCCATCAGGGCCGGCAACGGTGGAATGTAACGAATGGTCATGGTCAAACCCACCAAATCCTGTTAGCAAAATTTCCTTTTTATCCGGTATATCATCACCGTTTTCATCAGTATAAACAATAAGATTGGGTGCGCAGGAAACAATCACTTTATTTCCTATAACAGCGATACCCAGGGGCGAAGTAAGATCCTTGTCCTGCACAAACACTTTAGATGTATCAGCTTTTCCATCGCCATCCCGGTCCTCCAGGATCATAACCCTGTCGCCCTTGCTATGATGGAGATGATGCACGGAATCGTTATTAAAACTACGGTAGTTTACAGCTTCGGTGATCCAGATGCGGCCTTTGCTATCCACATCCATATTGGTAGGATTGTACATCATGGGAGATTCTGCCCACAAAGTTGCTTCGAGGTCGTCGGGTAAATACAATCCCAATGGAGGTTCGGCAGGCTGTTTGTTGTTTTTGCATTGTGTTAAGCCCAACAGCAATGTGATAAGAAATGAAAAAGCAAGCAATCGTTTCATGTATGTTGGTTGTATAGGTATAGTTGAACAAAACGGTAAGACTACTTATCAGCCAAACACGCTTTTCATAAATGCCAGATTTTGCACATAGGCATCAACAACGGAAACATCCTTCGGCACGGCCCCCTCAATTTGCAGCCATCCCGAAAAACCAATTTCGTCAAGGGTGGTCCGTATTTTTCTGAAATCGAGGTCACCTTTGCCCAACAGATATCCGTTTTCCTTGCAATGACATTCGCAGATGTACTTACTGCCAAGCAGTTTTATTTCTTTGTAGATGTCATTACCCGCATCTGCAGCATTTCTAAAATCGTAATAAACTTTCAGGTTGTCCGAGCCTACTTTTTCAATAATATCGATATGTTCTTCTGCCGTCATGTACGACTCGATGCCAAGAATGATGTTTTGCTTTTCGGCCTTGGGCATCACCTTCTTCAGTTTTTCAATTACAGCCTTTTTCCCTTTATCATCATTCCGCAGATCATTTGCATAAAAGAAAGCCAGTAGAATTACTTTCGCGCCAATGTTGGCGGCTACATCAATGCTATCAGCCACCCATTCATCCGTGCGTGCATCGCTCTTGTAAGGAATATTGTTCAGTTCTGCCAACGCCAGGCCAGCTATAGATACACCTGTCTCCTTTGATTTTTGTAAATATTGTTGCTGCAAATTTTTGTCCCGCAACCGCATGTTATCACCTAATGATCCCATGTTTACCTGCACACCTTGCAACCTGATTTGTTTTGCCACATCAAATGCGCTTAAATTGCTGCTTTTGCCCAGGCTCCAGTCGCAGGCACCAATCTTATAGGCTGATTTATTGAAAGCAAAAGCCGGCGAAAATTTGTCAAGCAACAATGCGCCGGAAAAAAGTGCGGCATTTTTCAGGAGATGGCGGCGATTCATCATAAGCAACCGTTAGAATACTGAATATATAAAGTTTCAGGCAAAGAATAAAGTTTAATCGGGTCGAAACAACTGCCGCCTCATCTTTTGCCAGCCAGGTCAACGTTTTATCTCGTCTGCCATCTCCGCTCCCAAAACGTACCACGTATAACGTATAACTAACCACCTCACGCCTGAAACCTGATACCTGGCACCTGATACCTCTTCCCCCTTTGCTCTTTTGGCCTTACCTTAGCAACCTAATTCAAACAACTTTTAATATACAGCCATGGCTAAAGACAAGAAAAAACATTCGAAAGAAAAGTCCAAACACGATATATTAACCGATGACTCCCTGGAATTTTTAAGATCCTATATCAACAATGCCTCCCCCGTTGGGTTTGAAGCAAAGGGGCAAAAATTGTGGCTGGACTACCTGCAGCCGTATGTTGACACGCATTTTGTGGATCCCTACGGCACTGCGGTGGGAGTGATCAATCCCAGTGAGCCATTTAAAGTTGTAATAGAAGCACATGCTGATGAGATTAGCTGGTTTGTAAACTATATTAATGATCAGGGCCTGATCTACCTGAAACGCAATGGCGGTGTAGACCACCAGGTCGCACCTGCTAAAAGAGTGATCATTCATGGAAAAAAAGGACAGGTAAAAGCAGTTTTTGGATGGCCGGCTATCCACACAAGACTCGCCAGCAGTGAACAAAAAGAACCTCAACCAAAAGTGGAGAACCTTTTCCTGGACTGCGGCGCAAGAAATAAAAAAGAAGTTGAAGAACTAGGCATTCACATTGGCGCTGTTGTGACTTACGAAGAAGGCTTTGACGAACTGGCTTACGATTACTATATCGGACGTGCTTTGGATAACCGCATTGGCGGCTTTATGATTGCTGAGGTTGCCAGGTTACTTAAAGAAAATAAGAAGAAATTACCGTTCGGGCTTTATGTAGTAAATGCTGTTCAGGAAGAAGTTGGTCTTCGTGGCGCGGAAATGATTGCCCGCCGCATAAAACCGAATGTAGCTATCATTACAGACGTTACGCATGATACCCAGACACCAATGATCAACAAAACCATTGAAGGTGATGTTGCCTGCGGAAAAGGGCCTTCTCCTGCTTACGGTCCGGCAGTGCATAACAAACTGTTGAGCTTTGTTCAGGATGTGGCTGAGAAGAACGAAATTCAATTACAAATGCGCACCGTTAGCCGTAGCACAGGCACCGACACAGATAGCTTTGCTTACGCCAACGACGGCTGCCCAAGCGTATTGATATCTATACCGCTTCGCTACATGCATACAACTGTAGAAATGATCCATAAAAAAGATATTGAAAGCACCATCAGGCTGATGTATGAAACAGTTCTGGCATTAACGCCTACAACCAATTTGAGTTACCTGTAACACAGCAGGATCTAATAAAAAGAGATGTTTCGGCTTGAAACATCTCTTTTTATTTTGCCAAATCCGTCAAAAAAAAAGTGAAAGTAAATATTACTCCCACTCTACAACGATTGAAAACTACTGACCATTCTGGATTTTTCCTGCCTGGCGGCCCGTTTTATTTCAACACAAAAATAGTAGCCTGCACATTTCTTTTGTATTCCTTTAGATCAATAAAACATCCGGCAATTTTGTCCGGATTGATCCGCCTGAATAAAAATAGTGACCACTGTTTTTGGGCTATGCGTTATATTTGACGCCAATGAATAATGCTCGTCTCATACAGTATTTTACCGGATATTATTGGTCTTTACAAAAAGAAAAGAAATTCATCAAAGAACATTTTGAGCAGTTTCTCCGGAAAAAAGCAGACGAGTTAAACTATACCTTCAGCAAAGCCGACTGGAAGAAAACAACCGTCTACTACCCCTGTTTCACAGTTCTTGCTGGAGCAGAGAATTTTATTCTTTTAAAAGAAAAGAGAAAATTAAACGAGGAGGAAAGATACAGGTTAACTGCAGTCAGCATTATGTCGGGCTTATGTGACGATCTGATCGATGAAGAAAACTGGATGCCCGCACAGTTGTTTGACCTGCTTGACAACCGTCTTGAATCGCTGCCTTTATCACCAAAAGCAAAACTGATTCTTGCATTAAATGAAGCACTATACAAAACACATCGCCCGGATATTGTTTATGAAAAGCAGCTACGAACGGCGATATACTGGCAGGCAAGATCCCTCGATCAGCTCAATCCAGCGATAAGCACCGAAGAAATATTGCAGATCTCCAAAGAAAAAAACGGTCAGACTTCTTTGATGTTTTCTTACCTGCTGGATGAGGAATGGACCGAAATTGAGAAAGAGGTTATTGCACAATCAGGATTTCTCGGACAGCTTGTTAATGATACATACGACATTTTTAAAGACATCGGATCCGGCGTTCAAACCTATCTGCAACGATTTGAATCTTTGGTAGCAAGCGAGGATTTTTTTGTTGCTGAATGGAGAAAGCTTGTAACGCTGATCCGTGAAAGCAATGCTTCCAAACAGAATAAGCAACATTTGGTAAACCGTTTTGCTTGTGTTCACGGCTATGCGCTGGTTGCTTTTCATCAGTTCAGAGATCTTGAACAAAAATATGGCCGGCCGGTAAAATGGAGCGAAGCAACAAGAAAAGAGCTTGTGATCGATATGGAAAAATGGCCGACCAGGTGGCAATTGCTGAAGGCTATAAAAAAACTTAGTACTTTGTAGTTTACTGAAGCCGCAGACTATGTGTATTCACCAGTGCGTAATGGAAACATTAAACTTATGAACCTTTTTCTACTGTTCCCTGAAATACTCTCATTTAAAAAAGAAAGACAAGCCCAGCACCGTTATCTTGAAGAGACCATTATGCCCGGCTTCAGGGAACTGGAAAATGAATATCATGAACAGTTCGACACCTACCTCTGCCATAAAATATTCAAGTACTACGCTTTGTATGTCCCGGTTGTGATAGGGAATGGTTTTGCCCGGCTGCACGGTAGAGCGCTTTCTGAAAAAGAAAGACGCCTGTTGACGCTTCTTGGAATTGTCACACCTTTCTTCGATGACTTTTTTGATATTGAGCGGTTAAGCGAAGAAAAAATTCATGCTTTGTTTACCGATCCTTTCAATACGTCCGTTGATACGTTGATGCAGCAAGCATTTACACATTACGGGCGTGAAATACTATCCTCGGTTCCTGACAAACAATTCTTCCGCAACATTTCAGAAGAGGTTTTCAGGTCACAGATAGATTCGGCTTTGCAGGAAAGCAGTAAAATCTCTGTTGAAGAAAACAAAACACTCACCCGCAACAAAGGCGGTTATTCGCTGTTGTTCTACTATGCAGGAATGAATGTTGAGCGAAATGAAGCAATACAGGACGTAGTTTATAAAACGGGCGCTCTACTGCAACTTTGCAATGATATTTTTGATATTTATAAGGACATACAAAAAGGAATTTACACGTTACCCAGAAGTTATACGGACATAACACAATTGAAACTATATTTTCTGTCAGAGTATGATGAACTTATATTACGCGCCAATGCGTTACCATTGCCGAAACGTAATTTAGAGGCCTTTTTGCGGCGCCCGCAGTTTCTATTCGCGATGACGCTGGTATCACTCAATAACCTGTCTAAATTGCAGGCTAACACAAGCGGAACATTCACATGGGAAAATTGCAGCAGAAGTGAACTGATATGTGATGCAGAAAAGCTCTCCATACAGTTAAAATGGCTCAGGCAGTTAATGTCTTTATAGAATAAACCCGATAAATGAATTCGAGCAAATGATACAGAGGAAATACTTAACCCGTTTTGTTGCAGTTTTAGCGATGTTGCTTTTATATGCTTGTGTGTATTCGCAAAAAAGAACAAATGATTCCGTTCTCATTACTCAGCTTCTTAGCGAGATACAGGGCATGCAATCAACTGAAACAAGCAATGATTTTTATACCGGCTCCTTCCCTACTTACAGGCATTTTGCGGGATTTCCGCCAAACACAAAACCTGACTACGGCATTTTTTATACCGGCACAACTTGTTTTACACTGCAAACTATCAGCAAATACCTTTCATCAACTCAGCAACAGATCGCAACCACCATTTTACAAAACGCAGAAAAGGCTTACCCTTATTTTCAAAATAAAGATGGCAAGCCCATTTATTTTTTCTGGCCCACCGGTAAGCAAATAATGCCCAATACCTGGTTGGTTAAAAATATGACATCACTGATCTCTACAGCGGAGGACGCCGATGATACAGTGATAATTCTAATGAGCATGCTTCAGCAAAACGACAGCATCAACCGCCTGGCAAAAGCCATCATAGACTCATTTGCCAATACCAACCTTCGCAGTAACAAAAGTACCTACAAGAAATACAGTGATGTGGCTGCTTACAACACTTACCTTGGAAAAAATATGCACAGCGATTTTGATCTTTGCGTGCATGCAAACGTGTTATACTTTACTTACGCCAACAATATCCCGCTCACGAAATATGATACTGCAACCATTGAGCTCATTGCATCGATCTTAAAAAACAATGAACATATTTCAGATGGTGCATATGTAGCCCCTTACTACGTACGCAGACCAGTAATCTTATATCACCTGGCGAGACTGATCGGCGCTTTCAACATTCCGCAGCTCAGCACATATAAAGACACATTAATTCAGCAGATCAAGGATGAACTGGAATATTGCGAAATCCCCATGGATAAGGTGATCCTGCACACATCACTTCTCAGGCTCGGCGAAAAAACCGACAGCCTTGACATACAAAACATAAATGACATAACCCGGCAGGATGACAAGTTCATATTTTACCAGGCGCGGGCAGGCTCACAAATGAAACGCCCGTTCAAAAGAATGTTTTTGAACAACGGCATGCTCAACTACTATTTTTATTGCACGGCGTATAATAAGGCATTATTGCTGGAGTATTTGTGCCTGAGGGGAAAGTAGTGAATGGTGAATAATCAAAAAGTCAATAGTGAATGGTCAAAAGTGAAAGATGCAAGCAGGTTGATTAATTGTGGCAACTTACATTGGATCGGTTCTGCAATAAAAAAAGTGAATAGTCAATAGTGAAGGATGCAGGCAGGCTGATCAGTTGCGGTGACTTACACTGGATCGGTTCTGCAATAAAAAAAGTGAATAGTGAATAGTCAATAGTGAAGGATGCTGGCAGGTTGATTGGTTGCGGCATCTTGCATTGAATCGGTTCTGCAATAAAAAAAGTGAATAGTCAATAGTCAATAGTGAAAGATGCAGGCGGGTTGATTGGTTGGAGCAACTAACTTCTATCGGATCGCAAAAAAACAGCCACAGAGGAGTTAACCCATTCTGCGGCTGCTATAACTATCAGAATTGCTCTTTACCGAAATTTTCAATTATCAACTTTCAATTTTCAATTAAATCCATTTGCACATTCGCATATTCACTCATCCGCACATTTCAATTGTCCCCGCCTGAACGACGTCAGTCGGGCAGGAACTTTCAATTTTCAATTAAACAAAGCCATTTCCACCTTTCACTATTCACTATTGACCATTCACTATTTAATTCTGTCTTCCGGCGGAATCGTACATGGCTTCCCTTTTTCCGGACCACCGCCCTCTTCTTTTCTTTTACAGATCGGAGGCAATAATTTATAGCTGTCTTCTGTAGCTTTTACAGTATCAGCATCAAAACCCGCGTTGGCAATTGAAGTGCGCAGATAATCCAGCGTTATCCTGTCGGGATAATATTGAATACGGATGGTGCCCGTATTCATATAAACGTTCCACTTGATTATTCCTGCATCACCAGTGCCGCCGGTTTCTCTCAGGAGATATTTATCCAGGCGATCTTTACATTCCCAACATTTAAGCTGAGGAACGCTTATCGTTGCCCATTGCGTCTTATTCTGCATTACCTGAGCCTTCGCAGCAAAACCGCCGGCCACGAGGAGCAGACTTAATAATAGTTTTTTCATTTGGTCTTTTTTAAGATTTGAGATTTCAAATTTGAGATTTGAAATTTGAAATTATTGATCCTGATTGAAATTCTGAATTTTAATTGAACATCTATTGGTCTTAATCCTGTTTCTTAAAAAACGGACCGAACTTCGTGAAGCTGATTTATCGTCGGAATTTCAAATCTCAAATTTCAAATCTCCAATCCCCTACTTTCCCCAATTCGACGGATCTTCTCTCCATTGTAATAAAATCTGCTCATCATCCTTGCCTACAATGCCTTTCTCCAGCGCCAGCTCTATCAATGCGGGATAGTTGGTTAAAGATTTATAAGGCACGGCTGCAGTTTCAAAAGCCTTGTCAGCAACCGCAAACCCATAATTAAATATTGAGATCATTCCTATTACTTCAACTCCTGCAGCTTTGAGAACGTCCACAACCTGGAGGCTGCTTTTACCGGTTGAGATCAAATCTTCAACAACCACCACTTTCTGTCCCTTTTCGTAGGAGCCTTCAATCTGGTTACCCAGTCCATGCTCTTTAGGTTTCGGGCGTACATAAATGTATGGCAGTTTTAACTGGTCAGCAGCCATTGCACCCCAGGCAATACCGGCGGTAGCAACACCTGCGAGCATATCCGCATCAGGAAATGATTCAAAAATCACGTTACACATTTCGCTCTTCACAAAATCTCTTATATAAGGAAATGACAAAACTTTTCTGTTATCGCAATAAATCGGACTTTTCCAGCCGCTTGCCCAGGTAAAAGGCGCTGCGGGGCTTAGCCTAATGGCTGCAGCCTGTAATAATTTCTCTGCTACTGCTTTTGCGTTTGAAGACATAGGTGATTTTTAAGAGCCACGAAGATAGGGAGAAAGCGGAAAGCTTAAAGCCTAAAGCCTAAAACTGACGACTCAAATAAAACTCACCTGATAAATTGTTTTATAATAAACATATTTGCGGGCACAATCTCATTTTAGTCAGTAAATAGTTCTGGGCTTTGAGCTTTGAGCTTTGGGCTGTTTGCGAGCACAATCTCATTTTTAGTCAGCAAATAGTTTTAGGCCTTAGCTTTAGGCTTTGAACTTTGGGCTTTGAGCTATGAGCTTTGGGCTTTAAGCTGTTTGCGAGTACAATCTCATTTTCAGTCAGTAAATAGTTTTACGCTTTAAGCTTTAGGCTTTAAGCTTGATTTCCTACATTAGCCAGTCCAAAATTTATAATTCATGAAACCAATCATTATTGCTGCAGGCGGACTTGTTACAAATGAAAAAAACGAACTACTAATGATCTTCAGACGCGGAAAATGGGATTTACCCAAAGGCAAGCTGGATGAAGGAGAAAGCATTGAAGCGTGTGCATTAAGAGAGGTTCGCGAAGAAACCGGGTTGCAACAACTAGATTTATTGAATGAAGTTGGAATTACTTATCACGAATATTTCGATAAATTTACTAACGCAGATGTTATAAAAAGAACTCACTGGTACGCCATGAAAACTGTCACCGATCAAAACCTGACTCCACAAACTGAGGAAGATATTGAACAGATAGTATGGGCTGACAGAAAACAAATAGCAGATCATTTGACCAATAGTTACAAAAACATTGTCGAAATAATTGATAAGTATCTCAATTCCAGCAGCCGTTAATATTAACATCTTTCTTCCTGATATATTGTCTTGCTAAATGGCATGGCATTAGTGGAGTTTAATCAAACATTTACTCTGTTAAGGTTATATTATGAAGATAGCTTATATTTCTACACATCCCCCACGTAAATGTGGCTTAGCGACTTTTAATCAGAATCTTGTACAGGCAGTTTGGTCAAACGTAAATAACAACAATAATCTAAATGATTTTTTTGTTGTTGCGATGCACGATGGCGACGATGCGGAAGATTATGATTACCCCGAAGAAGTGAAATATATTATCAGGCAGGAAGAACAGCAGGATTACATAAATGCTGCCCAGTTTATTAATAACAGCGATGCTGATATATGTCTGCTTGAACACGAATTTGGAATTTTTGGCGGGCAAAGCGGAATTTATATTTTGCCACTGATCCACCGCATTAAGAAGCCACTTGTGTGCATTATGCATACAGTGCTGCAAAGCCCGAGTTATATACAGAAAGTGATTGTTAAGGAAATTGCAACCCATGCTGCAAAAATTGTGGTAATGACTAAACGTGCAGTTGACTTCCTTACAACGATCTACGATATCCCGTCTGATAAGCTCAGTATTATTGAACATGGCGTGCCTGATTTTGAATTGCCTGTTGTGAATCCATTTCAGCATTTGCCCACATTTCGCAATAAGAAGATCCTGCTCACTTTTGGCTTGCTAAGTAAGAACAAAGGGCTGGAAACAGTGATCAGAGCTTTACCCGCTATTGTAAAAAAACATCCTGATGTTATTTATGTTATACTTGGGAAGACACACCCCGCAGTGTTCAGAAGTTCCGGAGAGTCTTACAGAAACAGTATCCGTTTACTTGCAACGCAGTTGAAGGTTGATAAACACCTGATGTTCATCAACAATTTTGTTGGTGAAGATGAACTGATCAGTTACCTGGCAGCAACTGATGTTTATATAACGCCATACCTTAATGAAGCACAGATAACCAGCGGTACGTTGTCTTATGCAGTAGGTGCGGGTTGCGCTGTTGTATCAACGCCCTATTGGCACGCAGAAGAATTGTTGGCAGAAGGCAAAGGTGTGTTGTTTAACTTTAAGGACACTGAAGGCCTTGCAAATATTATTATAGATCTGTTGGAAAACGAGAATAAGATGCAGGGTATCAAGGACAAGGCGTTTAATTATGGACTTAACCTTCGCTGGCCCAAGATTGGTGGTGAATTTTTACAGGTTTTTGAAGAAGCGATCAATAATTGGAGCGATCTTAAAGAAGAAAGTGAATTACTGATCAATCTTGAACTGATGCCGGCATTCAGCATGGAACATGCATTGCGAATGACGGATGACACCGGAATAGTTCAACACGCTAAGTATGGAATTCCGAATCTTAAAGAAGGATATTGCCTGGATGATAACGCCAGGGCCTTGATTATGGCTCTTATGGCTTATCAGCAGTACAAAAGCACAGAAGCGCTGCGTGTGTTGCCTGTTTACCTGAGCTATATACATTATATGCTAAGAGAAGACGGTAACTTCCATAACTTCCTCAGCTTTAACCGCGAATATCTTGATGAAGTTGGTTCCGAAGATTCTTACGGCAGAACAATCTGGGCTTTGGGATTTCTTATTTATAATGCACCAAAGAATTCTTATAAAGAGTTTGCAGAAGAGTTATTCTATAAATCTATCATTCATTGCAGATCGCTGAAGCATCTAAGAGGTTCAGCTAACGCCATCATAGGTCTGTCGTATTTCTTAAAACTGCATCCGGACAATGAAGAGATGTTAACGCTGATGAATGAGTTGTGCGCTCCCCTTATTACTGCATATGAACGTAATGCAGATGACGACTGGGAGTGGTTTGAAGAAAAACTTACTTATGACAACGGTATTTTTCCACTTGCATTGTTGCACGCGGCAGAAATAACAGGTGATGAAAAAACAAAATCAATCGGGCTGACTTCGCTGAATTTTCTTGACGAACTTACGTTAAGTAAAGGCTATCTGAGTCCGGTCGGTAACGATGGCTGGCATTATCGCGGAGGAAGTTTACCGGTATTTGATCAACAAGCTATTGAAGTGATGGCGATGGTGCTTGTCTATTTCCAGGCTTACCAGCTTACTCATGACACATCTTACATCCAAAAAATGTTTACCAGCTATCTCTGGTTCCTGGGAGAAAACACATTGCGGGTTCCGTTGTACGATCCTGAAACAAAGGGTTGCTGCGACGGGTTACAGCCCAACGGCATAAACAGAAACCAGGGTGCGGAAAGCACATTGGCATATATTATTTCTCATCTCACCGTTCTTGAAGCATTTGAACTGGAATATCAATATAGTCATAAATTGCTGGATAAAACGAACAGCTGAACATTATGAGGATAGCCATCTTATCACCCGTTGCCTGGCGAACACCGCCACGGCACTACGGGCCATGGGAACAGATTGCTTCAAACATTGCGGAGGGCCTGGTTAAAAAAGGATTTGACGTAACATTGTTTGCCACGGAAGATTCTGTTACCAGCGGCAAGCTGGAGTCCGTTATCGAAAAAGGTTACGAAGAATCTGATCAGGATGCAAAAGTTGCTGAATGTCTTCACATAAGCCACCTGATGGAAAACAGCGATCGCTTTGACATCATCCACAATAATTTTGACTTTCTGCCTGTTACTTATTCTAAACTCATCCAAACGCCTGTTGTCACTACTATTCATGGTTTCTCATCGCAAAAAATTATTCCTGTTTATAAAAAATATAACGGACACTGCCACTATGTTTCAATCAGCAATGCAGACAGGAGCCCGGAGCTGGATTATATAGCCACGGTGTATAATGGCATTCAAACTGAATTATTCTCCTTTACCGAAAAGCCTTCTGATGACTTGTTATATTTTGGAAGAATACATCACGATAAGGGCACGGCTGAAGCAATTGAAATAGCCAAAAAAGCAAAGCGCAGGTTGTACATTGCCGGGCTTATACAGGACAAAAATTATTACGAAGAGAAGATCCTTCCTCAGATTGACAATGAGCAAATCATTTATATTGGAAGTGCAGGCCCCCAAAAAAGGAATGAGCTGTTGGGAAACAGTTATGCATTATTGCATCCCATCAATTTCAAAGAGCCTTTCGGGCTCAGCGTTGCAGAGGCCATGCTGTGCGGCACACCGGTAATTGCTTTCAATAAAGGCTCAATGCCGGAATTAATTGAAGATAAAAAAACCGGCTTTTTGGTTTCTTCTGTTGACGAGGCAGCAGAAGCCGTTCAACAGGTTCCATCCATCAAAAGAATAGACTGCCACAATCACGTAGTCAAAAATTTCAGCCAGGAGAAAATGGTGAATGATTACGTGAAAGTGTATGAGAAGCTATGCAATTTTTAGGTTTTTGAGGTTTGACCCCGGTTGAGTGCAAGCCCGGCAATATAATTCAGAAAGGCAAAAGAAATCGACGCAATGCAAAAGCCTCTGAAGAACAACACCTTAAGCATTTTACTACCAAAATTCGACATTCGTCTACACAATCCGGGAGCATTTGATTTGATGAAAAAAGGAGCTGAGTTTAATTTTGCAGTTCTATAGGTTAATACCCCTTCAGGGTAACAAATCCAGCTCCTTCTTTTTAGTGGGGGCTCTTTCGTTTACGATTGCAAACTTACATCATTTATCAATCACCATCTTCCTTTAATCTTTTCAGCAATGCATGGAGATCCACTGTGATAAACGAAGCAGAATAATCACTTAAGCCGTATGGTATAATCAGATCCTTATTATTATTGATATATGAGCCGCATGAATAAACCACGTTCGGCACATATCCTTCACGCTCATCATCGTTCGGTACAAGCAGTGGCTGTTTCAGGTGACCAATTAGTTTGGAAGGGTTCTCCAGGTCAAGCAGACAGGCGCCGAGGCTATATCTCCGCATTGGCCCTACTCCGTGAGTGATCACCAGCCATCCGTCTTCTGTCTTTAACGGAGAACCACAATTACCTATCTGTATAAATTCCCATGGATATTTTGGCGGTTGCAGCAATTGCGGATCATCCCACAGTCCGATATTTTTTGAATACATAATATAATTGTTCCAGCCATCAATGCGTGAAAGCATCGCATATTTACCGTTGATCTTTTCAGGAAACAGCGCCAGGTTTTTATTTTGCGCACCGTTGCCATATAAAGGCCTTACTTTAAAGTGATAAAAATCTTTCGTCTCTAAAAGTTTCGGCAGAATGATAGTTCCGTCGTAAGCGGTATAGGTCGCGTAGTACCTGATTTCACCACTTTCATCAAAAAACTTAACAAAACGTGCATCTTCAATGCCCTTGCTTTCAAATTCAGAAATAGGAAAAATTACTCTGTCAGAGATATCAGTATCAAGCGAAAACTGGATCTCATGATATGAATCAGACAGCCACAAGATTTTTTCGTATTCAAGTTTTGTAAGATCATCATCAGCAAGATGCTGCGAATCGACTACAAATTTTTTAAGTCGTTTGTATTCAAAATGCTCATCCAGTTTACTTTCCGCCTCACTTAAAATATTAAGATTGATTTTGGCCTCGAGTGCCTTTTTGAGGAATAGCTTTTTATTGTAGATGGAATTTCTCACAACTTCTGCTTCATCAATATATTCACCCGCCGGAATAACAGTGATATCATTATTAGCGTCTACGATCGCGCGCCGGAAAACAATGGAAGAAATATGTCCTTCACCCACCGCCCTAAAACTAATGATCAATCTTTTCTGACCTTCGGTAAGCTCTGTCTGATCAGGATCTTCTATAATGGAAGGATTAAAAAAAGCAGCGGATTCAATGGAATATTCGTGTGTGAAGTAAGAACCAATAAGTAGTTTTCTGTGACGGGAAAGTTCCTCTGCGTCAATATTAAGCTGCTTGAATATAGCATCAAGCTTTTTACAGTGCCGTTCAAAAACGCGGGTTATATTTCTGTGTCGCTTTGAAAATTCCTGTAACAGTGGAATGACAATGGAATATACTTCTTCTTCGCTCAAAGCCATTACCCGTTGGATCAGGCTCTTGGCCCGGTCAATGTCCGAGAAAAAAAAGCGTGCAATTACGCGTGAGGAGTCAGGGTATACTTTAATGTCCTTTCGTTCAATTGGTATACGCATAAATCAATCTTTTGCATGAATGATTAATTTATTCTCAAATTGTATTCCAATATAAGCTTTAAAGCGCAAAGACCAAAGTCAAACGTTTAAACCGGGCAGCGAAGGTTTGATACCAAAATATGCAAAAGCCCACTAGATCAGGCTTAACCCTGATTTAACAGTAAGGGAGCGCTAGACTCCAAGCTTCAGACTTTCGATCACCACCCTGGGGAGGAACGGAGAAGCGTCGCCGTCATTTTTTAAGATATCCCTGATAATGGTAGAAGCGATGGATGTGTATTGCGGCTCACAGGTAAGGAAAATAGTTTCAATATTTTTGTCCAGTGTCCTATTGGCATCCGCGATGGTCTTTTCGTACTCAAAATCGTTTACGAACCTGATGCCACGTAAAATATACCTTGCGCCGATTTTGTTGCAATAGTTCACGGTTAATCCTTCATAAACGCCAACTTCTATTTTAGGTTCATCCTTGTATATTTCCTTAAACCAGGTAAGGCGTTGCTCCGGACTGAACATGGGAGATTTTGCGGAATTTATTCCAATTCCCACGACTATCTTGTCAAATAGAGAGAGCGCCCGGTTTATGATGTCTACATGTCCAAGCGTAACGGGATCAAATGTGCCGGGGAACAAGCAAATGCGTTGCATGTTTTTCAAATATTATTTGGTCAAAGTTCGAATAAAAACAAATGATCAGGCTTACCGGTTTTGAACGGTTACTGATCTCAGCTCGTTACTGCTCCGGATATTAGTTGCATCACGCACAGGTAAAATGCATCCAATTACTCCTGGCGGTTAGCCAAAAGATAAAGCGCAGCCATTCTCACAGCAACACCATTTTCAACCTGGTTAAGAATAATGGAGAAAGGACCATCTGCAACATCACTATCCAGTTCCACACCTCTGTTGATGGGACCCGGGTGCATGATCACGATTTCTTTTTTCAGACTTTCCAATAATCGCCTGTTGATGCCATACGCAATATTGTATTCACGCAGCGACGAGAACAGCGGTTGATTCTGACGCTCCAGTTGAATGCGCAACACGTTGGCCACATCGCACCATTCAAGCGCCTTTTTAATATTATATTCAACACGAATGCCGAAGGCATCGGTAATATATTTAGGAATTAGTGTAGGGGGCCCGGCGACCATTATCTCTGCTCCCATTTTTGTTAGCAGGTAAATATTGCTAAGTGCAACGCGGCTATGCATAATATCACCGATAATGGCAACTTTTAATCCCTCCAGTCTGCCGGTTTTTTCCCTCATGGAAAAAGCGTCCAGCAATGCCTGGGTGGGGTGTTCATTAATTCCATCACCGGCATTAATAATGGCTGCAGGAATATGTTTTGCAAGAAAATGCGGGGCACCGCTTGCACTGTGGCGCATTACCACCATATCTACCTTCATGCTTAGGATATTATTCACTGTATCCAGCAACGTTTCCCCTTTTGCAGCTGATGAGCTGCTTGCCGCAAAATTCAGCACATCAGCAGAAAGGCGTCTTTCAGCCAGCTCAAATGACATTCTGGTGCGTGTTGAATTCTCGTAAAAAAGATTAACGATTGTTACATCTCTTAAAGAAGGTACTTTCTTAACCGGTCTCTGTAAAACCTCTTTGAATTGTTCTGCCGTTGAGAGAATAAGATTGATATCATCTTTAGTAAGATCCTTGATACCAAGCAGATGTCGTGTAGATAGTTCCATTAAAGTGCGAAGATATAGGAATTCAAGTTTAGTTTGCGTGCCCTTCAATTTTTTTGTCCAACTTGCGCCTGCGTACTAAAGAATAACAAAGCCGGAACCTGTTTGTTCCGGCTAAAAAAAATATTCAATTAAGATTTATTTCAACGAGGATGAATGACGAAAGTGTAAGCTAAATTTATTTCCCATTAATTATCGTCGCAAATTCTAAATCAGCGGCTTGCCTCTTTCACTATTCACTATTGACTCCCCTACATCAACACCACCTCATCCTTATCTCCTTTCTGTTTCCAGCGTACAATTACTTTCTGGGAAGAAAATGTGTCAATGGCAGCACCAACATAATCAGCATGAATAGGAAGTTCCCTGCTAAAACGACGATCAATCAGCACGCAAAGCTCAACTGTAGATGCACGACCAAAATCAAGTAATGCATCGAGCGCTGAACGGATCGTGCGACCCGTCCATAAAACATCATCAATGATTACAACATGTTTATTCTCAATGCTGAACGGAATATCTGTAGCATTTGCCACATGCAGGCTTTTACGCACATCATCACGATAAAATGTGATATCAAGCTTACCGTATTGTATTTTTTTATCCCCAATAATTGTCTTTAGTTCCTCTACAATCCTGTCACTCAGATAGATTCCTCTTGGCTGAATACCGATGATCACCGTATTATCCAGGTTCAAATGATTTTCATATATCTCGTATGCCAGCCTTTTAATAGATAATGCTACTTGCTGCTCTGTAAGAATTGCTTTCAACTATATTCAATTTTGCACTAAAGTAAATAAAAATGTCTGATGTAAAATTCAGAGCTTCCTTATTTAAAGGAGTGGGTAGTACAGGATGTATACTGCCTGGTTTCCGGAATTAATCATTCAATACTTCGATTATTTGAAATGTTTTAGTGCCGGCAGGAACATCCCAGGTAACCTGCTGACCTTTCTTAAAACCAATAAGAGCAGTACCTATGGGTGCCAGAACTGAAATTTTTCTTTGCTTGATATCTGCAGATTCGGGCAATACCAAAATCAGATCGGTGACCTTACCTGTACCTTCATCTTTAATTTTAACCTTTGAATTTAATCTAATGACATCTAAGGGCATGTCATCTTTTTCTACAATTTCAGCCCGGCTAAGTTCATGCAATAAACCTGATGCACTTCCTTTTTCTCCAGCCGTAAAAGGATTCGGACCTTCAGCATAGCGCATTAACAGGTGATATTCTTCTTTTAATAAATAAAGTGTGCTTGCAGAGTTCATATGTATTGTTTTACGTTAAAAAATTGATTATTAAATATTTACAGCCAGTTGTGGACAATTGGAATCAGCTTTGTCCTGATCTTTTTCGAGGTTTTTCTTTATCGCCGGCTTTGTATAACGCTATCAGTAGCAGTGGCACTGCTGGCAACAGTAACCAATACCATGTTGGATTGATGTAGCCAACTTTAAGAATGGCTCCATTTATCAATATCATTACAACAAAAACGGACTTATTTACGTAGGGTAAATTTTGATTAACACTCACGGCAAGCAATATTTAAAATATGGAATGAAAACAGGTAGAACCGTCCCCGGACCTACATTTATAATATTGCTACAAAGGCCGGGGCTTACTTATCCAAGTCTTTAAAGGAGGAATAAAAGCGAGGTCGATTATAAAAAGTGCTTACAGCCGGGCACAACCATAGCAGGGATGCTGCTTGCGCAAAACGATGAATGGCCATAATATAGTAAGCACGATAAATCATATCTATTGGCAAAATAACACATAATATTAATAGCCCATTAAATTTTTAGTTTTCTCTGGTCATTTTAACAAACAGTTTATCAAATCACATAAGTTTGGTGCGATTGGTAATTAAATGCCCAACCATCTACATCTTATGCACATTAAAGGCTTTTTAAAATAAAGGCCATTACTTTTGAGTTATTACAGCTAAACTTTTTTAACATGAGAATGAGATTAACAGGATGTTTGTTTTTGTTGGCCGCTTTGGCAAGTTGCGGCGGAAACAAAGGAGAAGAAAAAAATGCAAAGAGCGATTCTACTGCAAAAGTTACCCAGCCGGTTCCGGGTGGACCTTTTAAAATGGATAGCTCCAAAAGATATATTTATTTAACCTGGGATGATGCGCCTCAGCCTCCGGGAACTAATATTTGCAAACAAATTTTTCAGCAACAGGGTGTAAAAGCCACCTTCTTTATGGTTGGCATGCACCAGTTTGATCCGAGACGCAAAAGAATAGTGGACAGCCTGCGCAATGCCTATCCGCAATTTCTGATAGCAAACCACAGTTATACGCACGGCTTTCAAAACAACTATAAGCATTTTTATACGCATGTAGATAGTGCTTTAAAGGACTTTTCAAAAGCACAGGAAGAATTGAAAGTGCCACTGAAAATAGTTAGACTACCGGGTAACAACTCATGGGTTGGCAAAGGTGAAATACGCGGCCCGAAATCAACGCTTGCAGTTTGTAAAGGGCTTGACTCCTTAGGATACAAAGTAATCGGATGGGATATTGAATGGCAATTTAAAGGTGGTTCTACGCCTGTTCAGGGTGCAGACGAAATGGTAAGAATGGTTAATGCAAAATTTGACAACGAAACAAGCAATGAAGAAAACACAATTGTAATTCTTGCTCACGACAGAATGTTTGCAAAACCACAATATGCAGATTCGCTGACAAAGTTCATCGCAACTTTAAAACAAGATCCGCGGAACGTGTTCGAAACGATCGACCACTACCCGTTGGTACAGAGAAAATAATTTCGAGAGGCCGGAAGTTGATTCCGGCCTCTTTATTTATGAGTCAATAGTCAATGGTGAATAGTGAAAGGTGCAACAACCTACCTATCGTCGGGCCCGTTACCAAGTACGATTTACGAAGTACGAAGTACCCGGTCTTAAACCGGTTCATTTTTTTCAACATCTCATGCCTTGTACCTTAAACGCCATACCATCCTCTCGTCAAGTACGATTTACGAAGGACGAAGTACCTAATTTTAAACCCGCTCATTTTTTTCAACATCTCATGCCTTACACCTCATTCCTTATACCTTATACCTTATACCTGATACCTGACACCTGATACCTGACACCTGATACCTGACACCTGATACCTCACCCTCCCCTATTTTCAATTCTCCATTATCAATTTTCAATTTCCGCTCTCCTATCTTTGCAACCATGAAAGTTTTTAAGTTCGGCGGCGCCAGCGTTAGCAATATAGAGCGTATTCAATACCTCAAACATATCTTTTCCCTTTATAAAGATGAAAATTTGATGGTGATAGTTTCAGCGATGGGTAAAACAACCAATGCGCTGGAAAAAGTGGCAGAGGCTTTTTTTGCAGGGAACAAAGACGAGGCTCTTCAGCTATTTACAATTGTCAAGAATCAGCATATTAATACGGCAAAGTATTTATTGGTAACACATTTTAATGCCTGCCTTGAAACGTTATCTGATTTCTTTACTGAAGTTGAATGGTTGCTGCACGATAAGCCTGTGCGGAATTATGATTACTACTATGATCAGATCGTTTGTATTGGGGAAATGTTAAGTACTGTTATTGTCAGCCACTACCTGAATGAAGTAAGCATCAATAACGAGTGGATGGATGTACGCGACATTCTCCGGACCGATAATAACTTTAGAGATGCAGGCGTCAACTGGGATTTTACCGGGAGGCGCGTAAAAGACAGGGTTTTACCAGCACTGCAAAAGAATGGCATTGTACTTACCCAGGGATTTATTGGCAGCACAGATGAAAATGAAAGCACTACACTCGGACGTGAAGGCAGTGATTATACGGCGGCAATATTTGCCAACCTGTTAGATGCAAAAGGACTATACATTTGGAAAGATGTAGAGGGCGTAATGAGTGCTGACCCCAAAGCTTTTCCTGATGCAACTTTTATTGAACAACTGAGTTTTGATGAAGTAATTGAAATGGCCTATTACGGTGCACAGGTCATTCACCCCAAGACCATCAAGCCGCTTCAAAACAAAGGCATTCCACTGCATGTAAAATGTTTTCTCGATCCGCAGTTGCCCGGCACAACAATCAGCAGCAAAAGAGCGAAAAATCTCCCTCCGATCATTATTCAAAAGAACAACCAGGTATTGGTGCATTTACATACAAAAGATTTTTCTTTTGTTGGCGAGCAGCCAATGAGCGATTTATATGAATTGTTCGGCGGAATAAAAATAAAACCCAACCTGATTCAAACAGGTGCGATAAGCATACAGCTGTGCCTGGATGATCGTGAAGATAAAATAAACCAGTTAGCTACTTCCTCAGCCGATATTTTCGATGTGCAGATTGAAAAGGACCTTGAGTTGCTTACGATCCGTCATTTCAACAAAGAACTTGTCGACGGAATGACCCGGGGCAGAAGCATCGTTCTTTTACAACAAACACCGGTTACGGTGCAGTTGGTGATGAAGGCGTGAATAGTGAATGGTCAATAGTGAAAGGTGATACAGCGCGATTGAATTTAATCTTGCTCATAATGTAACAATAAAAAAGGATCGATAAATCTCACTTTTACCGATCCTTTTTATTTATAATTTCTGACTTGAATTTCTTAAGGCCTGTGT
>NZ_JAULBC010000006.1:103778-177218 GCF_041060425.1 Danxiaibacter flavus | reverse complement strand
TTAATTAGTAAGTCGCACTATTCACTATTGACTATTCACCTTTCACCAGTGAATAGTCAATAGTGAATAGTGAAAGGTGATACAGCGCGATTGAATTTAATCTTGCTCATAATGTAACAATAAAAAAGGATCGATAAACCTCACTTTTATCAATCCTTTTTCTTTATAATTTCTGATTTGAATTTCTTAAGGCCTGTGTTTAATTAGTAAGTCGCACTATTCACTATTGA
This sequence comes from Danxiaibacter flavus, assembly GCF_041060425.1. Classification (NCBI taxonomy): domain Bacteria; kingdom Pseudomonadati; phylum Bacteroidota; class Chitinophagia; order Chitinophagales; family Chitinophagaceae; genus Danxiaibacter; species Danxiaibacter flavus. The sequence goes on along the minus strand of NZ_JAULBC010000006.1, from coordinate 176,988 downwards.
CTATTCACCTTTCACCAGTGAATAGTCAATAGTGAATAGTGAAAGGTGATACAGCGCGATTGAATTTAGGCTCGCTAATAGCGCATAAAAAAAGGATCGACAAAAGTGAGATTTTACCGATCCTTTTTATTTATAATTTCTGACTTGAATTTCTTAAGGCCTGTGTTTATTAGTAAGCCGCACCTTTCACTATTCACCATTCACTATTGACTTGATTCACTATTGACCTAATTCACCACCAAATATTCCCCCGTTTTCGTTATCGATATCAATGGCAGTTTTTTCTCCTTTTCAAAAAAGTCGTATACCTCTTTCAGTTTAACCGAGAATTTTTGTAAATCCGGATCATCTTTGGCTGCCTTAGCGAGATACTCCGCACTTTTTGAATTACTAAAGCGGATAGGGAAAATATGAACGGGTATATAATCCTGTCCATTATTTTTTGCGCTGGCAGCTAAGATATACAGCTCTTCAATATAGGCATCCTGGATAGGAATACAACCAACAGTAACGCAACTGCCGTGGATGTAAATGTCTCCTCCTGGTTTCTGCGTATCGCTTAATATTCTGTCTGACGCATTGGGATAATTTAACCCAAGACTTAGATGATAAGTGCTTTTGGGATTAAACTGGTTGATGTAGTAAAAACCTTCCGGAACCTGGTAGTCGCCTTCAAATCTTTTTGGACCTAACGCACCAGCCATTGCGCACACCCTGTAAGTCTTGAATAATTTAAATTGTTCGGAATTATTGCCACGTACCCAAACCTCCAGTTGCCCGTCATATTTAAAAGAACGGATATATATCTGTTTTGCGGGCCATTGAAGTCCCTGAGCCTGAAATTGCTTGCGTAGTGTATCCTCTTTGAAACGCACAGCCTGCGCAACACGGGGATATGTACGCTGAAAATCTAAAAATGAAGATTGGGAAAAGGCGGCAGAGGTCAACAAACTAAATAAAACCACCCAGCTAAACTGCTTCATACTCCGAAAATATTCAAATTACCTTTAAAAGTTAAGAGTGTGCAAGTTAAAAGTTCCTGAACTATTTTTTTCCACAAAAGTTAATTTAATATGTATGTGACTTATATTAAGGAGTAAGTCTTAAGTTTTAAGCTTAAAGCCCAAAGCCTAAAACCGGAGTTCCAGGAATAATCAAATACCATAAAACTTTTCTAGGTGATATTGATTAGTTGGAAATTTTGAGCCGGTGTACAAAGCTTTGGGCTTTAAGCTTTAGGCTTTAAGCTTTCCGCTTTATCTTCGCCGCTAACTGAAATTATATGAAGAAAATCGGAATATTAGGTGGTGGCCAGTTAGGCAGAATGCTATTACAGGCAGCAGCAAATTATGTCGTTGAAACATATGTACTGGAAAATGATGAAAATTGTCCTGCAGCTCATCTTTGTCATCACTTCACAAAAGGAAATATTACCGATTTTGATACGGTTTATAATTTCGGAAAAAATCTTGATGCAATAACCATTGAAATAGAAGCGGTTAATGTTGAAGCGCTGGAAAAGCTGGAACAGGAAGGCGTAAAAGTGTATCCGGCTCCTGCTGCTATCAAAATGATTAAAAATAAGGTTACCCAAAAGCAATTTTATAAAGATCATAACATCCTGTCACCTGAGTTTGTCATAACCCATAAGTTGGACGAGCTCAGCCAGCATACCAGTCTTTTACCCGCCGTTCATAAGATCGGACAGGGCGGATATGATGGTAAAGGCGTACAGGTGATCCGGACTGCGGATGATATTTCTAAAGGCTTTGATGCTCCGTCAGTACTTGAAAAGATGGTCGATATTCAAAAAGAGATTGCGCTTATCATTGCTGTTGCAAATAACGGAGACACAGCTATTTTCCCTCCTGCCGAAATGGTGTTCGATCCTGAACTGAATTTGCTTGATTACCAGATCAGTCCGGCAGATATCAGCGATGATATACTTCAACAAGCTTCGGCCATTGCCCGTCAATTGGCAAAAGCATTAAATACAGCAGGTCTCTTTGCGATAGAGATGTTTGTTGATCAAAATAACCAGGTACAGGTAAATGAAACCGCTCCAAGGGTACATAACAGCGGGCATCATACAATTGAAGCAAATTATTGCAGCCAGTATGATATGTTGTGGCGCATTATGCTGGATTATCCTCTTGGAGATACAACAGCCATTCAGAGATCTTCAATCGTTAATATACTGGGTGCAGAAGGTTTTTCCGGAGAGGCTGACTACACAGGCATGGATGAAGTATTAAAGATGAGTGGTGTGTTTGTCCACCTCTATGGAAAGACACAAACCAAGCCAGGACGAAAAATGGGCCATGTGACTATAATGCATGATGATAAAGATGAGTTGGTGCAGATGGCGAAGAAAATTAAGGAGACACTTGTGGTGAAGACAGTAAGATTGTAAGATCGTAAGACAGTAAGACATGTAAGATGGTAAGAGGTTAGAAAGAAAGAATGAAAGAGAGAGGAAGAACCTGAAAAGAATACAAACAAAAGATTTTTATTGAGTTGACAGCTTCGCTTCGATCAAGCTGAAAGCTGATAGCTAATAGCTGAGAGCTAAAAAAACATAGCACATGTCACAACAACAAGCCAACCTCGTTGGTATTATTATGGGAAGCGATAGTGATCTTCCTGTTATGCAGCAGGCCGCAGATGTTTTAAGAGAATTTGATATTCCTTTTGAACTGACTGTTGTTTCTGCACACCGCACACCCTTGCGAATGATTGAATATGCCCAATCTGCAAAAGAACGCGGCCTTAAGGTTATTATTGCCGGAGCTGGCGGAGCCGCGCACCTCCCTGGTATGGTGGCATCTGTTACAACATTGCCCGTTATAGGTGTTCCTATTAAATCATCTAACTCTATTGATGGATGGGATTCTGTTTTGTCTATCCTGCAAATGCCAAACGGCGTTCCTGTGGCTACGGTTGCATTGAATGCTGCCAAGAACGCGGGTTTGCTTGCTGCACAAATTATCGGTACACACGACGAGACTGTCGCAACCAGAATGAAAGTCTATAAAGAAGATATGAATAAAGCCGTCCTGAAAAAGGTAGACTTTCTTGCAAAAGAATGGCCGAATGGTTTTGATCAAAATAGTTGACAATTGAAAATTGACAGTTGAAAATTGAAAACGTGCAGAGCGCGAATGCAACTAACACACACATTGTCAATTTTCAACTGTCAATTTTCAATTATCTGAACCCTGCGTTTTAAAGTTTATAGATGATGAAAGTACATCTGCACATCTGCACATTTGCACATCTGCACATTATCAATTTTCAACTTTCAATTTTCAATTATCTTACTCCCGCGCTTTGAAGCTTGCTGATGATATAGCCAGCCAGGGCTTTGCCTTCAGCCACTCCGTTTTCTATTGCATCCCTGTAATGAATGCCACCGTAAAGCCTTGATATAGCAGCTTCTGCTGCAGCCTGTCTGAATGAAGCAAATGTTCTTGGCTTCAACTCAAACATGATCTCCGTATTATCTGTAAAAGAAAAATTATCACCCAAACAATAGGTAAGCACTTCCGCACATGCCGCCGATACCACACTGTGCCCACTGGGATATTCGGGAAAAGGTGGTGTTTGTAACAAGGGCTGCCAGTTAGCATCTATATACCTGTTAATATAGGTTTCAGGCCTTATCCGGTTACTCCGGTATTTTTCATCCCAGCAACTGATAAATGCATCCATTGCCGTCAGGGCGCCCACCGTTAGCAAAGTAATGTGGCGGTTAAACCCAACGCCGGCTTTTTCTGCTGCGATACTGATGATATTCATCCAATGCGCACCCGGACTAATTTTCTTAAACCCAAGCGACATATGCCCTGATGTACTTATTGCAAACGGGTTACAATCCCAGAATGCAGCTATTTCCTGTTGTTCAGGCTTTGCATTTACAGCTGCATCATAGACTTCTTTATTCAACAGATAAAAACCGCTTGCAGTATCCTTGCTAAATACAACCGGAGCCATTGGTTTAAACTGATCGCAAGAATCTATTATCATCGGTCGCACCGTTTTCCAGTTGGGTTCAACAGCCTCAATATAAGCAGGTGGTGTCGGATACCAAAAGCCATCACCTTTCAGCGGCGTATATCGCAGCAAGGCGCTTAACTTGTTATAATGATCCGTTGCTGAATACTTCACTACCTGACCTGCTACATCTTGTGCTACGCTGACTGATTGCTCAATTATTGCTTTTGCAACCTTTTTCTTTTTCAGAAAAGCAACAAGTGAATCTTCCTTTTCTTTCAGCATATATCCTGACGGAAGCATTTGCCGGCCTGTTTCCAGGATACAGTATACCGCAGCAATCTGCGGATCGTAACTAATGCGATTTTGATTAAGTTTAAAATCTTTGGGCCATGACCGGACAACTGATTCAAGCGGACGAAGCGAAGTATCATTTTGAGCTACAATTGTGTAAGCCCCCATCATGCAGTATGCAAAATATCGTGATGCAGCAGGAGGATTTACCACATCATGCATCATAACCATCGACAAAGAAAATACCGCAGGCTTTATTTGTTGCTCCAACCCCATCTTATTTATCTGTGCCGGAGCATTGCCTGCAAACATCAGAAATGGTACAAGAAAAATATATTTTATTTTCATGATTCAGCTGACAAACATGATGAATTATAAGTACGATTTACGAAGTACGAAGTACTTGTCTTTGAAAATGTTCCTTTTCTGCAAGTCTTTCATTAATCAACCTTAATCCGCTATCGTCCAGCTCATCTGCATTTGCATATTCGCACATCTCCTCATTCGCACATTTGCACATTTACTAATTCGCACATCTGCACATTCACACATTTCCTCACTTCCCAATCTTATAAGTCTGAAACACATCACCAGGCACTCCAACAATAACATGCCGCTGATCTTTAATCGTGATTATCCCCGCCGATTTTACATCACCTTTTATGCAAATACCCGCATCCGCCTGATTAATGCAAACAAAATTCCCTTTTCCATCACCCTGCAGCAGGCAGCCATAGTTGGCATCAATGCTGCCGAGCTTAAGCCGGTTATCAGTATGGTTACCGAATAACAGCAGATCCATTTTGCCATCGTTATTAAAATCATAAGGCAGAATGTTGCAGACCATTGAAAACTGCGCCTGAAGCGGCAATGGCACCTTTTCAAACTTATTGCCTTTATTCAGATAGACAACAGAGCGGCTTTCATTGGCAGTTAACTTACTTGCTGATACAAGTTCTTCCGGCGGAATAATATCTTTCATAGTTGCATCAGCATATGCTTTATAAGAAATGAATTTCTTACGCATAGAATACATCTGCTCATTCAGTTCATCCCTGCTTACAAACGGATAACTTTTACCCTGGATATAAAAGTTGAAAAACGGGTCTATTGAGCCGTTGTGATCAAAATCTGCATAATATAATTCCGCCGGCATTGAGTCGGATATATGGATCTGGGAGTTTAAGCCAAGGTTACCGGCTATGATATCATCCATACCATCTCTATTAACATCTGCAATGGCAATTGTATTCCAAAATCCTTTATCAGGCATGGAGAAGAATTCAGCGCTCTTATCGACAAAACCATTTGTCGTATTTAAAAAGATCATTACCGGCATCATTTCTCCACACAACACAAGATCTTTACGGCCGTCGCCATTGAGGTCTGTCCACTGTGCATCGGTGATCATGCCGGCCCGTTTAAAAGGCACATCTACTAACGAGAAAACACCTCTACCATTATTATTCAGCAAATAACTTTCAGGAGCTGCCGGATAGTTGCCCGGAATAACCCGGCCCCCAACAAAAAGATCTATGTCTCCATCATTATCATAATCGCAGGGCCGGACGCATGATTTACTGCTGGCTGTAACAACAGGCAATGCATTTAAAGCGAGGTAAAAATTTCCCTTTTTATCATTGATATATAGTTCATCCTGCAAGGCTTCAGAACCTGGCTGAAACAAAGAATACCCGCCTTTGGCAACATAGAGGTCTGCAAAGCCATCGCCGTTAGCGTCAAAAAAACAGGCAGCCGATGATGCAGAAGTTGCCTCATCTCCTATTTTAGATCCTCCAACTGGTTTAAAACTTCCGTTCGCTTGCTGCAAGTAAATTTTACCGGGTGTTGCTTTATCACCGCTTACAAACAGATCTTCCTTTCCATCGTTATTTACATCTCCGTGCGCAATAACCGGCCCCGTTTGCGAATACATAAACAACATAAGCAGTTGCCGTTTAAAGTCGTTCTCTGTAAACTCTTCGCGTTTATGATCAACCGGCGCAGGCGCTTTTGTGAATATTGCATTCGCCTTTTTATGAACAGAATAATCAAAGACGGGTAACCCTTTTTTATGTTCAATAACCAATTGCTGATTAACCTTTACATTGGAAACCAGCTGCGTTGTATTATCCGGCCATATAATTCTGATCGAATCAATTGTTGTTGCTTTTGAAAATCCGAAATGTGTATTTGTGCTGACTGAAGACAAATAGCCACGGGCAGGATTTACTTCAACATATTGCTGAAGACCACTCTCATAGGCATATATCTTGGCTCCAAACGCACTTGTATTAGCTGTATAGTCTTTTAGCCGGATATTCAAATAATCATCACCTCGTTCTTCATGCTGCATGTTTTGATATACAAAAGCTTCCTGGTTGATATTGTTTATAACCAGGTCCAGATCGCCGTCATTATCAAGATCTGCATAGACTGCACCACTTGAAACTGAAACATTATTCAGTCCCCACTCTTGCTGAACATTGCTGAATGTCAGATCCCTGTTATTTTTGAAAACATAATTTTCCAAAGCTGTTGAGGGCATCGATTTCACGAGGTCCATCAATTGCTCAGGTGCCCTTTCAATTGCCTTTTTTATTTTATAATCTCCCCAATATCTCAGAAAATCCTTATTGGTATAATCCCGTAAATAGCCGTTTGTAACCAGGAGGTCTTTATAGCCATCATTATCAAAATCCGCTAACAAAGGGCACCAGCTCCAGTCAGTAGCCGATATTCCGGCCAGCTGTCCAATTTCGCTGAATGTGTTATCACCATTGTTTAGCTGCAACATATTACGCATGTACTGGCTATTCAAACCCTGATCTTTCATCAATTGAAATGACTCGTAATTTTCCTGCAGCTGAAGCAATTTTTGACGACGATTATCAGGTGGCAACATATCCAGCGTTACTATATCGGGGAGCCCGTCATTGTTGTAATCTGCAATATCAACACCCATGGAAAACTGCGAAAGATGCCGGAAACAATCTTCAGCATCTTCTTTAAAAGTGCCATCATGATTGTTAATATATAGATAATCGGGCTCGTTGTAGTCATTGGTAACATATACATCCTGCCACCCGTCCTTGTTTACATCAGCTATCGCGATCCCCAATCCGAACGTCAGCGGGTACTGATAGATACCAGCTTTAGAAGACACATCTATAAAATGCCCGTTTCTATTTTCGTATAACCGGCTTCCTGCAAGCGGATCAGTTTGGTTACGGAACCTGGCCAGCTCCATGTTATCTATTTTTCTCACATTATGATTAAGCAGAAACATGTCCAGGTCGCCATCATTATCATAATCGAAAAAGGCAGCCTGCGTACTGTAGCCGGGATCATCCAATCCATATTGTTTTGCCTGTTCGGTGAATTTCAGATTGCCCTGATTAATAAAAAGTTGATTTCTGCGAAGATCTTCACTCACTTTTCCGGAGTAGCAAACATAAATATCCAGCAATCCGTCGCCATTGACGTCAGCCATTGTAGCGCCCGTTTTCCAGCCTTCACTCTTTCCTTCCATTTCCTTGCAGGCTTCCTTCGTAATATCCTTAAACTTCATGTTGCCAAGGTTGAGGTAAAGTTTATTTGGCTTCATGTTGGCGGTAAAAAACAGGTCTTCCAGGCCATCGTTATTTATATCCCCAACGGCAACGCCTCCTCCGTTATAAAAATATTCGTAGGCCATTACATTCAGACCTTCAGTTTCATTAATCTCGTTGCTAAATTTTATTCCGGTTTGCCTGGCAGCTAATAACTTAAATAGTTTTTGACTGTAGCTACCTGAAGAATAGCATATAAAAAGGCAGGTAAACAAAGCTGTGAGCAAGGTACTACGGCAGAAGTTTTCATATGCAACAGGGCGGACACATTTTTTCTCACGCATACTGGTTAGCTTTAGTCATACTATGAGGCTTTGAATGACCGGGTATGGTAAACTACTTGTTTACTAAAGCTAACAAATATTTGAATTCTTTGAAAGAGGAGATTTTGGGGTTCTCTAAAATTAAAAAACGGCTTCCCTGAAGCCGTTTTAGATAAATTCATTGCCGTCGTGCTTTAGCCGACGGATAGCGATTGATCTTAAGATCAAGGTTTTAGCCCCAAAAAGTGAAATGTGTGGCTAAAGCCATAATCCATGATCTAAATTATCCGTTCGCTAAAGCGAACGGCAATGAACACAATCGATTGTACTGACAATTTTACAACTGGATTTTAAACACAACAGCGTATTTGCCTGCCGGCGCTTTTTGCAAGGCTGCAGGCACGGTGATGCTAACCCCAGCCGCTGTTGTCTGTAATTTTGCTTTTGCTGACTTATTGCCTAAAATGCTCACTTTAGCGCTTTTAGACAGGCTGATATTTTTCAGATCAATCTGCGCAGGCAATGTCACATCTTCATTCTTTTCATCTGCCAGCACATACACATAAATATTCTTTTTATCCCTGGATTGCAGGTAAACAACATTACCATCTTCATAAGGTTCCAATGGTATAGTGTTGTAAACTGCTTCGCTGTTATTTTTCATCCAGGCACCAATATCCTTCAGCCTGCTGTAGGCTGTATCGCTCCAATCGCCCTGAGGTGATGGGCCAATATTCAGCAGGAAGTTGCCGCCACGTGAAATAATTCTCGCCAACAGATGAATAAGCTGATTGGAAGATTTGTAATGATCATTGGGCACATAACTCCATGAATTACCCATTGTAAGGCATGACTCCCACGGTGTTAACATCGCCTTTTTAGGAACGGTCTGCTCCGGCGTTACGTAATTTTCATATTCACCCTCAACAGTTCTGTCTACAATGAGTAAACCTGGTTGATATGTTCTTGCCATTGATGCAATTGAAGCCATATCTATATCCTGGTTGTAGGTGATTGCTTTTTGCCAGTCAACAGACTGATCAATGGATGAATACGGACGAACCCAACCACCATCAAGCCATAAAATATCCATTTTACCATACTCGCTCATTAGTTCTTTGATCTGATTGTATGTGTACTTTTTAAATGCGTTCCATTTTTCAGGATATTTCCTGGGATCGTAATTCACATTCCTGTCTTTTGGCGGAAAATACGGCCACCAATATTCAGGGCTGTGCCAGTCCGGCTTGGAGAAATAAGCACCGATCATAAAACCATCATTCCGGAAAGCGTTGAATACCTCTTTGGCAATGTTGCTTTTTGGATTGGAAGAAAACGGCGATTTACTTGAAGTTACTTTGTAGTCAGTTTCTTTTGTGTCGAACATGCAAAAGCCGTCATGATGTTTTGTTGTGAATATCACATATTTCATTCCCGCCTCTTTTGCTGCTGCAGACCATTTCTGCGGATTAAACTGAACAGGATTAAAAGTCGTTTGGAGGTTCTCATAAGCTTTTACATAACCGTTATATGTCTGGCTATACGGACCGCGCCTTTGTGTCCAGCCTTCGTCTTCGGGACAAATACTCCAGCTTTCCACAATACCCCATTCACTATAAGTTCCCCAATGCATTAACAAACCGAATTTGATATCCTGCCAATGCGCCAGTTTTTGTTGAACTAACGTATCAGAAGGATATATATATTTTGCGCTGGTATTGTGTTCCTGCGCCTGCCCCAGCATTGCTGCTGCTAAAAAGGCACCTGTGAGTAGCCGTTTCATCATGTTACGTTGTAAGTTTTACGTTATACGTTTTATGAGTAGTAGATTATAATGTTAGAAGTTAGACATGGTTTAAATATTCTGCGCTTTGATAAACGTACCATGTATAACTTAAAACGTATTACTACAAAAGATGCAAGATAACAATGTTTAACACTGCTATTTTTTGTTTTTACGCAATTCCTTATTGAATATTCACTTTCGCAAATGCGCACACCGTTTAACCATTGGAATTGTTGTTTCTTAGTTTCTACGTTTGTGTAAGTGGTATCCAAATTTTCCCCACACAACACCCGTCAGCTTACTGTTTTAATCTGTGTTCAAAAAGGCACGGAATTTTATTTATCATCAGTAGTATTAATAACTTCTAAACTTAACTTTTATGATTAACAAAGAAAATACTATTGAAGTGCTGAACGATCTGATAAAAATAAACAACGACAGAATAGCCGGGTATGAAAAGGCTTCAGAAAAGACTGATCTGATTGATGGCGATCTTCAAATATTATTTAACAGGATGATCAACGAAAGCAAGGGCTATGTGCAGGAACTTTCTTCACAAATAACCAGCCTGGGCGGCGATGTTGACAAAGGCACAACTTTTCCCGGAAAAATTTATCGTGCATGGATGGATGTAAAAAATACATTTGCGGGCCAGGATAGAAAAAGCATTCTGGAATCCTGCGAATATGGAGAGGATGCCGCACAGAAAGCATACAATGAGGCTATTGAGTCAGAATATCTTGATACTGATTTAAGAAGCATTATCATTAAACAAAAATCAGAATTGTTACAATCACATAATGTGATAAGAGGGTATAGAGATGCGGCGAGGATTCTATAGAAGGTGTCAGGTATCAGGTCAGGTCGGAGGTTTGAGGCTTGAGGTATTAGGTGTGAGGAAGATGGAATCAGGTTAAAATAGATACTTAAAAATTTGGAGTTAAAAAAGAGCGTGGAGATTTTCCGCGCTTTTTTTATTGAAGAAGGGAAGTCAAAATTCAAAAGTAAAAAGTAAAAAGGCTGTTCATTCGATTGAGCCGTTTACATATTATTTTCCAGCCTAAACATTCTGTTTTTTGTTTAAATGAGCGCGCATCCGGGCTACGTTTTTGACTTTTGAATTTTTATTTTTACTCTCACGCCTCAAACCTGATACCTGATACCTGATACCTTGAAACCTGATACCTCACACCTCCCCACCCCTACCCATTAATAATCTCTCCCCCATTCGGATGAAGCACCTGGCCGGTCATGTAGCTGCTATCATCGCTGGCGAGAAAAACATAACAACCTGCAACTTCCACAGGCTGCCCAGCCCTGGCCATAGGTACTTCCGAACCAAAGCTGGCGACATGTCCGGGATCAAATGTTGTCGGAATTAGCGGAGTCCAGATGGGGCCGGGCGCTACGCCATTGACACGCACACCCTTATCAACAAAATATGCACTCAGTGATCTTGTGAAAGTAACGATGGCTCCTTTCGTTGCTGAATAATCCAGCAAATGATTGCTGCCGCGATAAGCTGTAACAGAAGTAGTATTAATAATTGAGCTACCCTTTTTTAAATAAGGTTCAGCAGCCTGGCACATGTAAAACTGTGAGAATATATTCGTCTGGAATGTCGTTAGCAATTGCTTTTCGGTAATGGCGGACAGTTCTTTTTGAGGAAACTGAACCGCAGCATTATTGATAAGCACATCCAGTTTTTGAAAATGGCCGGTCACTTTCTCAATAACCTTTTTGCAATTAGCCGGAGAGGTGATATTTGCGCGTAAAATCAGGCATGCCCTGTCCTGGAGTTCTACTTCGCTTTTAGTGACTTTTGCATCTCTATCGTCTTCTTTATAAACAATGGCAATATCAGCCCCTTCCTGTGCGCAGGCCACTGCAACTGCGCGTCCTATCCCACTGTCTCCTCCGGTAATCAGGATCACTTTGCCCAATAACTTTTTATCCCGATTTTCCTTGTAATAAACCGGTTCCGGAGTCATTTTTTCCTCCTTGCCCTGTCTGCTTCTGATCTTTTGTTCCGGCCGCTGTTTTTTAGGTGGTTTTGCTTTTTGCATACAGGATAATTATAGTGATAATCTTATACCTTGAATAACAGTTGCTCATCTCTTCCTTCAACAGGTATCATTCGCATAATGTTATCATAACCGGCTTCATCTTCATGACTGCTGTAAGCGCCATAGGCATCCATACTCCAGCCGATTGTATGATCATCTGCTTCAATAACATATATTACAGACATATCAGACGGATCAGAAAAACCTTCAAACCTGTAGGTTTTAATAATTTTCAGCTGACTTGGTTTGTACAGTTTATCCTCTATAGCCAACCCGCCGGGTTTCCATCTGAATTCGTGATCATAACCATTTTTTCTTAACCGTTCAATAATCTGGACCGGTGTATTCATTTCTTCTGTGGAACTTTTCATGGTAATAGTTTATAGTTTCTTTTTCACAGCTATTATGCCAAACAGAAATCAAGTGTGTTTCAACAGGATCTTAAGAACGAATAAGTCCCTGCAAGAGGCCACAGCCACACATTCTCTTGTTTCTAAATACATTTCCAGGTGCGATCATCAGAAGCATCCTGCCCTTTACATCTGGCATAATTTTCAAAGTAGTATCGAAAAACCAGCATGAATTTCCACACTTTCTACAGCAAGTTTGTTAACTGGATATCCAACGTCGGACCCAAAGTTCTCATAGGACTTGTTCTGCTCGTCATTGGATTCTGGACCATTCGCCTTTTGAAGCGATGGTTCAGCAATATGATTTCAAAACACGAAGTAGACTCATCGTTGAAGCCGTTTTTACTCAGCCTCATAACGACTGTTTTACAAATTGTTGTAATTCTTGCCGTAATGCAGGTCATCGGGGTAAAAATGACCATTTTTGCGGCATTTGTAGGCGCCCTCGGTGTTGCATTTGGGCTGGCTCTTTCCGGTACACTTCAGAATTTTACCAGTGGCATTCTTATTTTATTGCTAAAGCCGTATAAGATTGGCGATAATATTGTTGCACAGGGTCAGGATGGGATTGTTAATTCTATTCAGCTTTTCTATACCGTTATTATAACATTGGATAATAAAACAGTGATTATCCCCAATAGCAAGCTCTCTAACGAAGTAATTGTAAACATCAGTAAAAATGGCATAAGAAGAATGGACGTTGAATTTAAGTTCAACTTTAGCTTTGACTTCGAGAAAATCAGATCAATTATACAGGATGCACTTGCAAAATCAGACAAAGTAAAGGATGACCCTGTACCTGAAATAGGAATCTCTTTAATAGAACCTGATGGATACCGGATACGTACCCAGGCGTGGGTTGACGCCGACCAGTTTGAGGAAAGCAGATTTGCAGTTCAAAGGCTCTTAATAAACGCGCTCGTTTCTGCTGGAATTAAATTACCGGGCATAACCTGATCATGCCCGGTAAAAACAGTGAATGTGGCCAGAGCGACATTAAACACTTGGTCCCCTGTTAATAAATGAGAGCAGGATTGATATAATTGCCAGCACCAAAAGAATATGGATCAAACCTCCGGCGCTATATACAAAAAATCCCAGCAACCAACCTATAACAAGAATAACAGCCACTACGTACAATATACTTCTCATAGTGATACAATTTTAATTTTAAACAATATGAATACTGTAATAAAAAATATTGCCAGTTTTGATGCAAAGCCGGAAACAGATGTTTTATTACCGTAAATTGATTAACAGTGTACCATTATGTGTATTATTAACCACAATAACGTGTAAAATGGATCTACGATCGGATTATCCTTACTGGCTATTGGAACATGGCCTGATGAAAAGTTATCCATCCCTAAATGAAAACGTTTCTACAGATGTGGCAATTATTGGCGCAGGGGTAACTGGCAGCCTTGTTGCTTACCATTTGAATAAAGCAGGATTTGATGTAACAATTGTTGACAAGCGCCATGTTGGAACGGGAAGTACAGCCGCAAGCACATCACTGCTTCAATATGAAATTGACACGTCTTTGGTTAAGCTTAAAGAAAAAGTTGGGGAGTCCGCAGCAATAGAAAGTTACCTGGTGTGCAGACAATCCATTTATGATCTGGAAGAAATTATTCATCATCTGAAAGATGAGACCTCGTTTAAAAAACGAAACAGCTTTCAATTTGCATCAACGCAAAAACATGTTCCCGCGTTGGAAGCTGAGTACAATGCAAGAAAAGCAGCAGGTATTAAAGTAGAATGGCTGAGTGATATTGATATCCAGAATAAATTCGGCTTTAGAAAAGGCGGAGGCATTCTTTCCAGGGATGCAGCGGAGATTGATGCCTATGCACTAACGCATGCCTTACTTAATAGTTGCATAAAAAAATCCGTTCGCATTTATGATCATACAAAAGTTGAAGAAATTCACCATGTCAAACGTGGAGTGGAACTGATTACTGATTCTCAAAAAAAGATCAGGGCAAAAAAACTGGTTATTGCCTGCGGCTATGAAGCGCAACAATATATCCGGCAAAAAGTGCAAACGCTGCATTCAACTTACGCCATCATCAGCGAACCATTTAACAATAGTAAGTTCTGGCACAGGAATTCACTAATCTGGGAAACTGCTGTCCCGTATCTCTATTTGCGCACAACCGCCACAAACCGGATCGTAATTGGCGGAAAGGATGAGTATTTCAGGGGATCAAAAAAAAGAGACGCCTTGATTCCACAGAAAACCAAACAACTGGAGAGAAGCTTTGCATCGTTGTTTCCGGATATTCCTTTTAAAACAGATTTTCAGTGGGCAGGAACTTTTGCTTCTACGAAAGACGGCCTTCCATATATCGGTAGTGTAAAACAACATCCCCATACTTATTTCGCGCTCGGCTTCGGCGGCAATGGCATAACATTCAGCGTAATCGCCGCACAAATGATCAGGGATTTCATTTGCCGAGGAAAGAGGGGGAAGAATGTGTTTGGCTTTGAGAGATGATTCAATGTACGATGTACGGTGTACGATGTACGATTTACAAACCTAATGTTCCTGACCCTTCAGAAAATTTTCCGCTTTCGATGATTTCACTTATTCTTAAAACTAAAAGCACATCGTACAACTTGCACCTTGCTTTAGGCTTTAAGCTTTAAGCTTTAGGCTTTAAGCTTCCTACTGCGCCTGCACAAAAAACGCCTTCAGCTCAACCGCATCATCCGGTTTCATTTTGCCGGCAAGTACAAGACGAAGTTGCCTTCTTCTTAAAGCGCCATCATATAATTTCTTTTCTACTTCTGTTTCAGGGATAACAGCAGGTACCGGCCTTGGTTTACCGTTGGGATCCAGCGCCACGAAAGTGAAATAAGCCTCATTGCTTTCGTATGAATATTGATGCAGCGAATCTTCACCCCAAACACGCAGGTGAATTTCCATAGATGTATTAAAAGCCCTTGAGATCTTCGCTTCTATATGTACAATATTTCCAAGTTTTATCGGATTTTTAAAACTCAGATTGTCAACACTGGCAGTCATGCAGGGTGCATTGCAGTGTTTGCCGGCAGCCATTGCGGCAGCAATATCCATCCAGTACATTAACCTTCCCCCCATCAGATTTCCAAAAACGTTGGTGTCGTTAGGTAGCACAAGCTCATTCATAATAGTAAAACTATCTGAGGCTCTTTTTTCTTCCATTATTAAAATTTGTGCGAAGATAGCGGAAAGCTGTTAGCTATCAGCAGTGAGCTGTGAGCCATTAGCTATTAGCTATCAGCTATCAGCCATCAGGTATCAGGTTTCAGGCGTAAGGTGTAAGGTTTGAGGTTTGAGGTTTGAGGTGTAAGTGTCCGTAAGCTTGCCAAAGAAATCCGTCCCAGACCGAACGATTCGCAGTTCATTATTAACTCACGTTGTCGCACCTGACGTACTTCGTACCTCGTACTTCGTACTTAAAACATCATATCAGGCCGCTGACCGCACAATTATTAATCCGTTCTTTGCTCACGCTGCCGCACCTGCCGTACTTCGTACCGTACTTCGTACTTAAAACGTCATAAATAGCACTAGGCTCCGGCGTTGATTTACATCGTACATCGTACACCATATATCGTACATTGTACATAATACATTTTCATATTTCATTTTTTACTTAACAACAGTCTACCGATATTCGCAGCTGGAAAGCAGCATGATATGGATCTATCTTTTGACAACACAGAAACCGCATTCGCGTACAAGTCCTACAAAGAACTAAAAAGCGCCAAAAGGCTATTACAAACCATGCATTACCCTATGTTTGTAACTTTTGGGGCACGCCTTACACCCTTCATTATGAAAACCGGTTTACCAATAAAGGGGATCGTAAGAAAAACCATTTTCAAGCATTTTGTGGGTGGCGAAACGCTCAACGAAACTTCTGCCATCAGTGATATGCTTGGCAACTATAATGTAAATGTCATTCTGGACTACGGGGTTGAAGGCAAGGAAGGCGAAGAAAGTTTTGAGCATGCCACTGAAGAATTTATCAAAGTGATAGATTTTGCAGCATCACGCAAAAATGTGCCATTCATAAGTGTAAAAGTAACCGGAATTGCACGTTTCGGTCTGCTGCAAACCCTGAACGAAGCTCCTCGTTTAAGAAGTGGCATACATGATCATGAAGAAGAGATGGCGGAATGGAACAAGGTTCGTGAAAGAATGTTCCGTATTTGTGAAGATGCCGCCGAAAAGGGAATTGGAGTGCTGATTGATGCTGAAGAAAGCTGGATACAGGACCC
Organism: Danxiaibacter flavus; assembly: GCF_041060425.1. Lineage (NCBI taxonomy): Bacteria > Pseudomonadati > Bacteroidota > Chitinophagia > Chitinophagales > Chitinophagaceae > Danxiaibacter > Danxiaibacter flavus. Next base: position 160,293 of record NZ_JAULBC010000006.1, on the reverse strand, counting down.
TGTTGACAGACTTACCATGGAAATGATGGAAATATTCAATAAGGATAAAGCCATCGTTTTCAATACCATACAAATGTACCGTCACGACAGGCTCAACTTTTTGAAAATGTCATACCAGATAGCTCAGCAGCAGGATTTTATTCTTGGCGTGAAACTGGTTCGTGGCGCTTATATGGAAAAAGAAAGAGCCCGCGCACTGGAAATGGGCTACCCTTCTCCTATTCAGCCTGATAAAGAAGCGACAGACCGCGACTACGATGCTGCTGTGACATTTTGTATTGAGCACCTGGATAAAATAGCTGCCATCGTAGCTTCTCACAATGAAGCAAGCAACATGCTGGCAGCCAGGTTACTCGACGAAAAAGGCTGGAAACACAATCACCCGAATGTTCATTTCTCTCAGCTGTATGGCATGAGCGATAACATTACCTTCAACCTGGCCAAAGCCGGTTATGCGGTGAGTAAATACCTTCCCTTCGGCCCGATTAACGATGTAATTCCTTACCTTATGCGTCGCGCACAGGAGAACACGAGCATCAGCGGACAAACAGGCAGGGAACTGGGTTTATTAAAAAAGGAACTGGAAAGAAGAAAGGCTTCGTAATACGCGTTAGTTGTTACTTGTTTCTTTTCGTTTTGAGCTAAAGACTAAAATTATGCAGCAATACCAGCAATTACTACAATATATACTTGATAACGGCGCTTCTAAAACCGACCGCACCGGTACGGGCACTTTAAGTTGTTTTGGTTACCAGATGCGGTTCAACCTGAAAGAAGGCTTTCCGTTAGTGACAACAAAAAAGGTTCACGTAAAAAGTATTATTTACGAATTGCTGTGGTTTCTGAAAGGTGAAACCAACATTAAATATCTTAAAGATCACGGCGTAAGTATCTGGGACGAATGGGCTGATGAAAATGGCGAACTGGGACCAGTTTATGGAAAACAGTGGCGCAGATGGACCGGTGGCGACAATCAGCTGGAAATCGACCAGATCAGCGATGTGATCAAGCAACTGAAAAATAATCCTGACAGCAGGCGCATTATAGTCAGTGCCTGGAACGTAGCAGATCTTCCCAAAATGGCGCTGATGCCTTGTCATGCACTTTTTCAATTTTATGTTGCTGATGGAAAATTGAGCTGCCAGCTCTACCAGAGAAGTGCGGATGTATTTCTCGGTGTTCCGTTTAACATTGCATCTTACGCACTTTTAACCATGATGATCGCACAGGTTTGTGACCTGGAGGTCGGTGATTTTGTCCATACCTTCGGCGATGTCCATCTTTACAACAATCACCTGGAACAAGCCAAACTTCAGTTATCACGCGAATGCTATCCGCTTCCTACGATGAAGATCAACCCGGAAGTGAAAGATATTTTCAGCTTTAATTTTGAAGATTTTACATTGGAGAATTATCAGCATCATGCGGCAATTAAGGCACCGGTTGCAGTGTAAGATAGTAAGATAGTAAGACAGTAAGATCGTAAGATCGTAAGACCGTAAGACGCGTAAGATTGGTAAGACAGGAAGAATTGAGGGATAAGATATATACACATGTTTAAAAGAATAGTAAGATTTTACAGCCAAAAAAGCTAATAGCTGAAAGCTATATAAACTTGTTTTAGAAGAATAGTGAGATTTTACAACCCAAAAGCTGAAAGCTGATAGCTGACGGCTGAAAGCTATAATATGACTACATCTCTTGTTGTTGCGGCTTCTACTAATAATGCGATTGGAAAAAATAATGAATTATTGTGGCGATTACCCAATGATATGAGATTTTTCAAGAATATCACATGGGGCATGCCGGTAGCTTATGGTAGAAAAACCTTTGAATCGCTTTGCAGCAAACCGCTAAACGGCAGAATGAATATAGTGATCACACGACAAAAAGATATTAAAGGTGATGGTATTGTTAGCGTGGGCAATCTTAGAGATGCGGAATTTCTTGCAGCGCAGAATGATTATAAAGAGTTAATGATTCTTGGAGGCGGTGAAATTTACAAAGAAGCCATCAAGACAGCAGACAAGATCTACATAACCCGCGTGCATCACATATTTGAAGATGCTGACACTTTCTTCCCGGTTATAGACGAATCAACATTCAAACTTACTTCCAATCAGGATTTTTTCAAAGACACGCACCATGCCTACGATTACAGCTTCCAGGTGTGGGAAAGGCTGTGAGCTGTCAGCTGTCAGCTGTCAGCTATCAGCCACAAGCAGGCTCTATCATCTTGATACCGTTCTTCGCAGATTCAAACTTCACTTCGCTCGCTTTCTTATTTTGACTTTTAAATTTTGACTTTGCAAAGCCGTATTTCACTGAATCAGCCGGCCTTACCCTCGAACTTTTTGATTTTTGACTTTTGAATTTTTACTTTGCCCTCTCCGACAGCTTTCACCTTATCTTCGCCGAATGTATTCAAAATTCCAGTTGCTACGTAAATACATACGGTACAAGGTTCAATCATCCAATGGCAAGGGGCACGGTGTTCACTCCCCTTTTGTTTTCAATTTTATTACACAAGTATTAAACGACAAAAGAACTTTCTATTCTTTTAATGCAATAGAGCGCCTTCGCGATAAGCTGAAAAAAGATCGGGCAGTTTTAATGATAGAAGATTTCGGTGCGGGATCACGTGTTAATTCCCACTATCAGCGCAGCATTGCGTCTATTGCTCATTCAGCTTTAAAGCCGGCCAAATTCAGCCAGTTACTATTCAGAATGGTGAATTACTATCAACCAAACACAATACTTGAACTTGGAACTTCTCTTGGCATTACCACTTCATATATGGCAAGCGCCAACACACATGCTGAAGTAGTTACGATGGAGGGAGCTTCTGAGATCGCAAAAGTTGCGTCAGAAAATTTCCAATCACTCAACCTTAACAACATTCGCATTATCCAGGGCAATTTTGATGAAACACTCGATAATGCCTTGCAGACGATTCCTCAAAAAATTGACTTTGCGTTCCTTGATGGCAATCACCGGAAAGATCCGACGATCAATTATTTTCATGCATTGTTGCCGAAAATTCATGAATACAGTATACTGATCTTTGACGATGTGCATTGGAGCAGCGAAATGGAGGAAGCATGGGAGTACGTAAAGAACCATAATGCAGTAACCTTAAGCATCGACCTGTTTTTTATCGGCATTGTATTCTTCAGAAAAGAAAACAAAGAGAAACAACATTTTACAATAGATTTTTAATGTGCAGGGTGAATTACAGGATTTCACATAAAGAAAATGCAAGACAACCGAAATGTAACCAGATTGAACATACAAACCCTAACTTGAGTAAAAAATAAAACGATGAAACAAATTCTGGCAATTGCTTTAATGCTGGCTTTTGTATCAGCCAGGGCGCAGGATCAGTTTCCTGATTTTGAAAAGAAAACGTTCATCCGCAATGGCGATACGCTTTTATACCGGATTCTTTACCCGTTAAATTACCACAAAGGGAAAAAATATCCTGTCATTCTTTTTCTTCATGGCTCGGGTGAAAGAGGCAATGATAATACAGCGCAGCTTGTACACGGCGGAAAGCTTTTTGCTGACAGTGCGGTAAGACAAAAATATCCGGCAATTGTTATATTTCCCCAATGCCCTTCCGGTACCAGCTGGGTTGGATATAAGTCCAAACAGGACAGTACAGGAAAGCGCATGATTGCGTTAGAAGATGGTACGCCAATACAGCGATCTTTAGAGCTTACCAAGCTGCTGATGGATAGTATTTCCGGCTCCAACCGTGTTGACAAACACAGGTTATACATTGGCGGCTTGTCAATGGGCGGCTTTGGAACCTTTGACATGTTACAACGTTTCCCGTCCTACTTTGCAGCTGCATTTCCCATTTGCGGAGGAGGTCGTCCGGAAGATGCAACAAAATATGCAAAGCAACTTCCATTATGGATCTTTCATGGCGGGGCAGACGATGTTGTTAATCCGGACTGGAGCAGGAACATGGTCGCGGCCTTGAAACAAGCAGGTGCAGACATAAAATATACCGAATACCCGGGCGTGAAACACAATAGCTGGGACAACGCTTTTGCAGAGCCTGGGTTATTACCCTGGCTGATGTCACAATCAAGAAAATAAATGCATTCCGGTGCAGAGCACTATCCTGCACCGGAATATTATAAGGATCAAAATAATAATGGATTTTTCGTCACTCGTTTTATTGTGCTGCGCTTCGTTCGCTGCAGGTTTTGTGGATGCGATCGTTGGTGGAGGCGGCCTGATTCAAACACCGGCTACACTCATTATTCTGCCAAACTACCCGGTGCCTACTTTGTTAGGCACAACCAAAATTCCTTCATTCGCAGGTACAGGAACCGCCGCATGGCAGTATGCGAGAAGAGTTAAATTCAACAAGAAGCTTTTACTGAGCATTGCGCTCTGCGCCTTTGTTGCTGCTTTTGCCGGATCCTATATGGCAACCACGCTCAGTAACCATATATTCAAACCTGTTATTCTGATTATACTTACAGGGGTATTTATCTATACGGCTATAAATAAAAATTTCGGCCAGACAGAACACAATCCTGATGCGAGTAAAAACGCCCTCGCTTACGGCATTTGCTTTGGCTTGTTACTCGGTTTTTATGATGGCTTTATCGGACCGGGAACCGGAAGTTTTTTGTTACTTGTATTTATCACTTTTATAGGCCAGGATTTCCTGCATTCTAATGCCTACGCCAAGATGGTGAACATATCAACCAATCTTGCATCAATTTTATATTTTAGTTCGACAGGACATATCCTATATCAGTACGCAATTCCTATGGCTGTATGTAATGTTACCGGTTCTTTTCTGGGGTCAAAACTGGCGCTGTTAAAAGGGAACCGCTTCATCAGGATTTTTTTTCTGATCGTTATAGCAGGAACTGTTCTCCGTTTTGCGTGGGATGTGTTTAAGCTGGACAAATACTTTTAGCGGATATTCCTTCACACAAAAAAGACAACATTCATAAACTGAACGCTGTCCTTACTATTTCTCACGTAACCCGAAGGAAATTTAATTCTTCGCATACGTTATTGCAGTTGGCTTTATGCCTTGTGCAACTTTATTCAGTTCGTCCCAGGCATCTTTTTGCTCACTTGACCAAATTCCTCCACAAGTGATCTCCCGAAAATCCTGCCCGATAGTAGGGCCATTGCCGTTACGCGATTTACGCAGCCCTGTAAAGATGATGGTATTGTCTTTTACGATCGCACTAATCTTAACTGACACGAGCGTTTTCATCGGAGACTTTTCTCCTGTTTTTATGACTCCTGAATTCTTGTCTACAGCTTCAACAGCATAGCCTTTGTCGGCAAAATAGGTGAGTATTTTCTTCATTAAAGAGTCACTATTGCCATTGAAACTTGCAATGATCTTATTGGCTCCATTGAAAGGTCTGGTCTGCGTTAGCCCTTTTACAGGCAAGGTTAGCACAAGCATAGCCAGTGCAAAAAAAGTTAGTTGGATTCTCATTACTGACGTTACTAAATTGAATACTGAATACATTTAAAAATGCAATTCTCCTGCCAAATCCCACGTACAACTTTAAAAAACCTTTAATTCAGCATAAGAATTTCCGATTCAATTTCAGATGGCATACAACTGGGTGCGGTTTAAAAAAGAAGAAAAATTTTACATTGGATATTGGTTGAGGAAGAACTTGAAAACTTTCCGGGCAATATAAACAAAATAACGCAACATTTCAAGTGAAGCCGCATCCGTCATGCATTTTTAACATTAGAAACTAAAATCAAATTCAGCTCAATAGCTAAACATCAGCATTCACTTAAGCTGATTGGAATAGCTACAGCAAGGCCGCCATCAGCGGTTTCCTTGTACTTGCTGTTCATATCAAGCGCTGTGTTCCACATAGTAGTAATCACATTATCAAGCGAAACTTTTGCATAATCTGGAGCGCTTTGAAGTGCAAGCTGAGAAGCGGTGATTGCTTTGATGGCACCCATTGTGTTGCGTTCAATGCAGGGAACCTGCACAAGGCCTGCGACAGGATCACATGTCAATCCGAGATGATGCTCCATTGCTATTTCAGCAGCCATCAATGCCTGCTTCTGCGTCCCTCCCAGGCTTTCTGTAAGCGCCGCTGCAGCCATTGCAGAAGATACCCCGATTTCAGCCTGGCAACCGCCCATTGCCGCAGATATTGTAGCTCCTTTTTTGAATATGCTGCCTATTTCAGCAGCAGTAAGCAGGAAGCGTACAATTTTATCATCATCATTGCCGTCGCAGAATATTACAAAGTATTGCAGAACTGCTGGAATTACACCGGCAGCGCCATTTGTAGGAGCTGTAACCACACGGCCAAAAGAGGCGTTCTCTTCATTTACCGCCAGTGCAAAACAGCTTACCCAATCAAGAATATATTGAAAATTACTGCCCTTTGCTTTAATAGCATCCAGCCATTCCTGCTGCGAGTTATATGCGGAACCATTTAGCAGTTTTTTGTTAAGATCAAAAGCTCTTCGCCTTACATGCAGTCCGCCCGGTAGTTCACCTTTGCTATGACAGCCCCTGTATATGCAATCGGTCATCGTATGCCAGATACGAAGCATGCCGCTTTTTGTTTCGTCTTCGTTCCGCCACACATTTTCATTTTCCATTACCACTTCATTAATTGCAAATCCTGTGGTCATGCACCAGTGCAGCAGATCGTTCGCCGTATTAACCGGAAAAGGTAACTGAACAGGCTTTGCCGCTAAACCTTCTTCTCCTTCCTTTACAACAAACCCCCCTCCTATTGAATAATAGGTCTCACTTATCTGTTCTCCGCTGGTAAAAGAAGCCAAAAAGCTCATTCCGTTGGGGTGATAAGGTAGTGATTCGCTGTATAAAAGCTGGATATCAGATGAAGGTGAAAACGCAATAGCTTTTTTACCGCCAACAACCAGTTGATTTTTGTTGGTGATTGTGTTGATCTTTTCGTTGATAGAATCCACCGGAATCGTTTCAGGGTTCTCGCCACACAAACCGAGTATTACCGCGACGTCAGTCCCGTGCCCTTTACCGGTTTTTGCCAGTGAACCATACAGCAATACCGTTACCGATTCAAGATTATTCAATCCATAATTGGCTTCAATATGATCTACAAAACGTAATGCAGCTTTCCATGGTCCCAAAGTATGTGAACTGGACGGCCCTACTCCTATCTTAAAAATATCAAATGCGGATATTGCTTCGTGTGGCATAACTATTCTTGGATGCGTCAAATATAGGAAATAGGTGTGAGGAATGAGGCGTGAGGTGTGAGGCATAAGGTATCAGGTATCAGGTTTCAGGTTTCAGGTATAAGGCTTAAGGCTTTGAGGTTTTGGTACCACAATTAACATATCGTTTTTGAAATTATCGTTTTTAACAAATGCACACCAAACGATCACATCTGGCAGCTTAACGCATACGTCCCGCACCTTAACCATTACGCCTTACACCTCACACCTCATGCCTCACACCTCACACCTCATGCCTCATACCTTACACCTTCTCTAATACCTTACACCTTCTCTAATACCTGAGACCTGATACCTGATACCTGACAGCTAATAGCTAATAGCTCATAGCTAATCGCTTTTTCACAATATTTGCATAACATTGTTGCCCAGTGTTATCAAAATTTATTCATGACAAGGTTTAGGAAAGGATTATTCGTTGTAGCAGCTTTATTAACTTCTGTTTTGGCCATTCAATGCAGCAAGACTCACGTTACTGCTGCTAATAGCAGTGTTATGTTGATTAATGCCAGCCCAGATGCGCCGACCGGCATTACTTTATGGGGAAATGGTGATTCAATCTTTTCAAACGTAAATTTCGGGGACTCAACTGCATATGCCCATAATCTTATTACAGGCACATATGGCATGAAACTGACTAAAACCGGGCAAACCGATTCACTTTTTTCCTTCATTGCAACATGGCTGCCGGCACGCTATTACAGCATTTTTGCTGTGGATAGTTTTTACAAGATCAGACCTTCAATCATTGAAGACGATTTCAGACCAGATAGTATCTATGCGAGAGCACGCGTATTGTACTTATGCCCCGATGGCAGGCCATTAAATATTTATTTCCGCGTGTTGAGCGATACTTCTGATAAAAAAATTGATACGATTATTATTAATCCTTCCCAGGCCCGCGTTTTCAACGACCAAAATATCACCAATGCATTTGGTAATTTCACAACGCTTAAAACCAAAAGAGACTCAGTAGAGATTTTGGCAAGCTTGTACCACATTGATACCACTGCCATAAAAGACACAGTTATTATTAAGCAAAAATTTCCAATTACCCGAACACATTTCTATACTTTTTACCTTGCCGGCTTTTTTGATTCCACCAGAGCCACCGCTGCCCAGAAGCTTCACCTGGAATTGATTGATAATACCCCTTGATGCGACTGGCGATAACTTTAAAAGAAAATGTCAATATTCTATAAACTAACAACGGGTGGTATAATATAAAAAGTACAAAACACATTTTTACTTACTTTTGCCGCCAAAAATCTATCAACCAACTATGCAACTTTCTTCTCTTTTGGAAAGGTTCAATGAACCGGAAACACTCAAAATGGCCAAATTGGGCCGCGAATTAAGAGCTCAGGGAATTGATGTAATTGACCTTAGCTTAGGTGAACCTGATTTTGATACGCCACAACACGTGAAGGATGCAGCCATTAAAGCAATTAATGACAACTGGAGCCACTACACACCTGTTGCTGGATTTTTAGACCTTAGAGAAGCTGTTTGTACAAAGCTGAAGCGCGACAACAATCTTGATTATAAACCAGAAAACATTGTTACTTCAACCGGTGCCAAACAAAGTCTTGCAAATGCAATTCTTGCTTTGGTAGATGAAGGTGATGAAGTGATCATTCCTACTCCTTACTGGGTAACTTACTCTGAACTGGTGAAAATAGCCAGGGGTAAAGTTGTTGAAGTACGCACTACACCTGAAGCTGGTTTCAAGATCACTCCGGAACAACTGGAAGCTTCTATTACTGATAAATCAAAAGTGTTCATGTTCTCTTCTCCATGTAACCCATCTGGCGCGGTATACACAAAAGAAGAGTTAACTGCACTTGCAGAAGTATTTAAAAAGCACCCGCACATTTATATTCTCTCTGACGAGATCTATGAATATATCAACTTTATTGGCGAGCACGAAAGCATTGCTCAGTTCCCTGAACTGAAAGAGCGCATCGTGATCATCAACGGTTTGAGTAAAGGTTTTGCAATGACCGGCTGGCGCCTTGGTTATATTGCTGCCAACCCCGCAGTTGCAAAAGCGTGCGAAAAATTGCAGGGACAGATCACCAGCGGTACATGCTCTATTACACAGAAAGCTGCTGTGGTTGCACTTACCGGCGACTTGAAGCCTTCACAGGAAATGACAGAAGAATTTACCCGCAGAAAAAACAGGGTAATGGAACTCATCAAAGACATTCCTGGTGTTAAATGTTTTGAACCACAGGGCGCGTTCTACATCTTCCCTGATGTTAGTTCTTACTTTGGCAAATCAGACGGAACTACAACCATCAACAATTCAGGAGATTTCTGTATGTATGTTTTAAACACTGCACACGTTTCTTCTGTAATGGGCGATGCGTTCGGAGAGCCTAACTGCGTTCGTTTCTCTTTTGCCAACAGCCTTCCTAACATTGAAAGAGCATGGGCAAGAGTGAAAGACGCGCTGGCGAAGCTGAAATAAGTTATACGTTATAAGTTATACGTTGTACGTTTAAGCCCTTAAAAGGTAAGACGTACAACGTTTTTAATTTATAGTGGGACGTTATACGTTATAAGTTATACGTTGTACGTTTTTCACCGGAGAAGGTGGTTGGAATTTGTACAACACTCCACTTACAACGCAACATTGTAGTTTATAACAGAATATAACAAGCGGATAATCAAAAAGGCCTTAAACGTAAAACGTACAACCTAATGGATAAGCTCATCATGTTTGAAAACCGTTTGAGTAAAGTATTCAAACACCGCAGGAAGCAGGCTAAAGTACAGGGCGTTTCCTGCTACCGCGTGTACGATCATGATCTGCCTGAATTTCCATTTTGTATTGAGATCTATGAGGATATGATTTACGTTGCAGAATATGTTCGCAGGCATGGAATGACGGATGAAGAACATGATGCGTGGCTGGATGAATGTCTGCCTGCAATCAGCAGGATACTCGAAATTCCCCAGGATAAGATCTTTGTGCGTGAGAGAAAAAGAATGAGTCACCGTGAGCAGGATCAATATGAAAAGCTGGGTGATGAAAAACAGTTTCATACAGTGAAAGAAAACGGGCTCAATTTTTTGGTGAACCTAACAGACTATCTTGATACAGGATTGTTTCTCGATCATCGCATCACAAGGAAAATGGTTTTCGATCAGGCAAAAGATAAACGCGTGCTGAACCTGTTCTGCTATACCGGATCATTCTCTGTTTATGCAGCCTGCGCAAATGCGGCTTCCGTTACATCTGTTGATCTTTCTAAAACTTACCTGGGTTGGGCAGAAGATAATTTTAAAGCAAACAATCTCTCCAATAGCAAGAAATATCACTTCGTTCATGCGGACGTAAAGCAATACCTTAAAACCTTACAGCCAGATAGCTTCGACCTGGTGATCATGGATCCGCCTACCTTCAGCAACAGCAAGCGCATGAAGGATTTCCTCGACATTCAGCGCGACCATGTTGAATTAATTAATGATGTTCTCCGAGCAACCTCAAAAGGCGGCACTCTCTACTTCAGTACCAACTTCACCAAATTCGAACTCGACAAAGAGCAAATTCATACAACTGAAATAAAAGACATCACCAAAGCTACCACGCCTTTTGACTTTGAAGGCAAGCTGAAAAGATGGTGCTTTAGATTAATTAAGAATTGAAAATGAATGTGCGGATGAGTAAATGTGCAAATATGCAAATGAGTGAATATACGAATTGGTAAATGTGCGAATATGCAAACGATTAAACGTGCCGATATTCAATTTTTATGAGAAGATTTAGCAGAGGATTATGCAATCCCGCAGGGATGGTATTATTATAGAAAAGGCAGAAACCATGCCTTCAAACCCCGACGGGGTGATATTTTATTATGCCACCCCTTCGGGCAATGTCATTAAGTTAAGCACAGACATCTTCAACTTTGGGAGATATCTCCTATCGTCGATATGACGATCCTGGCTTATCAGAAAAAGTAATCACAACAGCATCAATACCAAGTACAGAATAATGAGCAAGCCTGCAACCTCAACGTCACCTCGACGACAGGAGAGGTCTCCCGAATATAGAACTGATGGTGATATTTTATAAGCGGTTTGATATGAAAACTCTTAACTTAATGACATTGCCCGTCGGGGTTTACTACAGGCCTATATATTATTCTATAATAATTCCATCCCCTGCCCGTCCGGTCAGGCGGGCTTCGGGATTAATTTGACAGAAGTCCTCGGGAACTATTATCCAATAAGGATTACGACTCAAATTGTTGAAATTTTGTCGGACAATAACGGTTGACAATTGAAAACGGGGAGAATGAGTAAATGTGCAAATATGCAAATGAGTGAATATGCGAATTGGTAAATATGCGAATGTGCAAATGCTGAGAAGCGAATTTATCCGGGACAAGACACTGATACCTGATACCTGATACCTGATACCTCACCCCTGACAGCTTATAGCTAATAGCTGACTGCCAATGGCTCTCCTAATACCTTAAACCTTACACCTTACTCCTCTCCCGCCATCTAACATCGTACATCTAACATCGTACATTTTCTCACCTCACACTATCCACCTTCACCACTCCAGACCTTCTGTAAAAGAACGTGTGTACTTTATAACGAATGGTAAAGCGGTCGCACATTTGTAATGTATCGTAGTGAGCAGTGAGTGTGTAGGTAAAGCGATTGTTGTGCCTGATCCAATTGGTTTCATTCGGAGGTAATTCCGAAGCCGGATCACCAAGATAGTTTGTCATTTGTTCTTTTGTAACAGGGAGACTGAGCTGTTGCCATCTTGCCGGTACTTGTACTTGCGCGAGATAAGGGAGCAGAAAGATATAAGATAAAACATACAACAAAAGAAACATGCCCAGTATGAAAGCACCGATATACAATATGTTCTTTATCATGCAACTTGTCTATACGTAAACTTAATAAAATTGCAATTTGATAAAGACATTATCATCATTTTTTTCATGAAAAGGCAGCGCGGTGGTTAAATGCGCTGAAAGATTGCGGGGCTGTCTAAGAGCTCTGTGCCAATGACAGATCTAAGAACGGTGAAAGTTTTCCTGGTAGGGAATTCAGGTTAATAACAATTTCCGAATTGAGAACATCATAGCAGGTTCGGGCTTCAACCACATAGAAGGGTTAATGTCCTACGAACAAGAAGCTCCATGCATATCAGGTCTTCCATTAAGCTTTAAGCCCTGCGGGCTATCGAAAAAAAATATGCCGTCATCTCCTTTTTGATTGTGGTTAAGCAAATTACCTGCCGGCGCGGCAAATTTGTCAGCTATTTTTCTTTACCAGCTATATCCAACAATTTTTCGTGTAGTTTCAGTACTTGTGGAATCACCATTTGTTGCTCATCGTTAATTATAATAAAGTCGCACAAACGCATTTTTATTTGCTCATCTATTTGACGGCTCATGCGCGTTAAGACATCCTGGCGACCAACCTGTTCACGATCCATCACACGTTTTATACGCAATGCCTGTGGCGCATAAACGCCTATTACGTAATCGAGATGTCCTGCAGAGCCGGCTTCAAACAGCAGTGCAGCCTCCTTTATAGCATAAGGAGCATCTTGCTTTTTCATCCATTCTTCCGCGGCTTGTATAGTTGCGGGGTGGACCAACGCATTTAACTGCTCCAGCTTAAATGGATCATTAAATACAAGATCCGCAAGATATTTCCTGTTAAGCGTTCCATCAGAATAAGCACCATCTCCAAAAGTTTGCTGTATTTGCTGTTGCAAATGCTGATCCTCGTTCATGATATTTTTTGCAACACTATCTGCATCAAATACAGGTATACCAAGTGTACCAAACACTTTTGCGACTGTACTTTTGCCGCTGCCTATGCCGCCGGTTAAACCGATTTTTAAAACCACGATTTTGATGTTAGATGTACGATTTACGATGTACGATGTGGGATGTACGGTGTACGATGTACGATGTACGGTGTAATATGTTCGATGGCACGTCTGATGTAGGATTTGTTCATGTCTGATTTCTAAAAGCACTGGCACCTTCCCTCTTTTCCTCATACCTCATACCTCACACCTTATGCTTTATACCTCACACCTTAAACTTCTCTCCTGAAACCTGATACCTGACACCTGATACTTAACACCTATTCTCCACAAAAAAGAGGAAAACGATCACCCGCTTTCCTCTTCACTCCTACTATAAATTAAGTCTATTTCTTTTCTGCTGTTGCTGCTGTAGTAGCTGCCTTGTTGATGGCATTGCTCCATTCAAGACTGATAGCAGATTTTTCGATCTTGATATAGCTGCCAGGGCTAACTTCCAACTGAATGGTATTGTCTTCATTTACTTTAGAAATAGTACCGTGAATACCAGCGATAGTTACAATCCTGTCGCCTTTCTGCAGGTTATCGATAAATTTCTTTTGATCTTTTGCTTTTTTAGCCTGTGGACGGATCATAAAGAGCCAGAATACCAATATAATGGCACCCATCATGATTAGCTGAAACGCTCCGCCGCCACCTGCCTGACCTTGCCCGGCTGCTAATAAAATTGCATTCATTTGATTCATTGTTTGTGTATTTAAGCTTGACTAACTTTTTTCTTTTATTTCTCCTGTGAAAATTAAAATATGCTCGGTGTTGTGTTTGGTGTTTGTTACAACGAATATGGATTTATGTACCATTCCGCTGCCCCGGTTACTGTCAAACACGCCGGTAACTTCACCTGTGCCTCCCGGAGGAATGGCATTTTTTGTAAAATCAGCCACTGTGCAACCACATCCCGGCCTTGCCTGGGTAATGATCAACGGCTTTTCACCTGTATTCTTGCATCTGAAAACCATTTTTACCTGCTCGCCTTTCGCCACCGTTCCGAAATTGTAAATGGAATCCAACCATTGAACCGTTGTGTAATTAGCCGTATCAGCAAGGGCCTTTTTCGATTCCGCTGTAGGTTGATTTGAGGATGCTTCATTTTTACAAGCAGCCATTCCAACAAATAAAACTGCAGCAAAAATCAGCACTTTTAATTGATTCATAGGTGCAAATCTCTGTTATATTTTTTGTTTGAAGTCTATTTTCTGAATTTTATTCTGAGCCAGCAGCTCTTTATGAATACTGTCGAGAATACCGTTAACAAACTGGCCGCTTTGAGGCGTACTGTACTCTTTTGCAACATCAATGTATTCGTTAATAGTCACTTTGGGAGGAATTGTTTCAAAATACAGGAATTCACATACACCCATTCGCATTAAGATCATATCTAATATGGCAATCCTTTCTGAATCCCAGTTCTTCAGCTTTGGAACGATCAGCTCCATTAACTGTTCCTTGCGTTCCATGGATGTAGTAAGAAGATTCCTGGCGAACTTCCATTTGTCATCCCCAACAATATCCTGCAGATTAAACGAAGCTGGTTTATGTATGTAGTTGAGAATTAGCTGATTCATCATATCGGCATCATCATCCCAATTATTGAACAGCTCTTCCACCTGCGAAATAAAATCTTCGTTAGGAAGCATAAGATCAGTAAATATGTATTTGATGATGTCGCGCTCGGTATTTTTATCACGTCCTTCAACGGTGATATATTCTTTATAAAGATCAGAAGCAACCAGTTCCGTATAGATCTTTCTCACCATATCATAGTCCAGGATAGCTTCCGGCTTTTCTGTTTCAACTGCTTTTTGGAAAGAACCGCTTTCCCTGATGCGCCACAGCAGTTCGTTACCTGCAATTTTAGTATTTACGTGAAGATCTTCGTACGAAGGGAGATTTTTAGAAGCTCTTACCCTGGCATCCGTTTCAGCATAACGGGTAACTTCCGTTAAAAAATACAACAAATACACAAATAACTGGCGGGACTGATCAAATTGCTTCTGGAGTGTTCTTACCGGGTCTGCTTTCGAGTTATCCATGGATTCCAGTGAGTAGATCAACTGCATTACCTTAACTCTGATATTTCTTCTACTAATCATTTATAAAGAGCTTTTCAGCGGCGAAGATAATGCAAATGTGCGAATGTGCAGGTGTGCAAATGAACGTATTACCGGATATGGAGTTGTGAACAATCCTATAAATATTAAAACTAATGTTTGACCAAATCAATGCGTTTGACAAAACAAATTACATTTGACACCAGAAAAATATTGACTACCATTTCAGAAATAAATAAAATCCCAGAAAGTAAACAGCGTCATGACTTTTAAACCAAAATCTGAAGGCTATAAATTCACTAAAATATCGATCGACAATTTTATTGAAAAATATAAGATGAGCAATCCAAAGGAGGACTTAGCCCAGTTAAGAAGAAACATTTTGCACATCAAACAGCTAAAAAAGGACGGCATAAAATGTGACTGTGGAAACTCATTATGGGTAATAGGATCCGCTATTTCCGGAAAAGGCTGTTTCACTTGTATTACAGGAGAAACTGATTTTTCAGATGACTATGAAATCGACTAGAGTGCCTATGCTGCCAACAAAGGGTTGGGCAGATCATGTGTCTATCAATTCCTCCGATCTGGCGCGAGTGTTCCGAAGGATCACTCATGTCTACCAATTCTGAGATCCCTCGTATATTTATGACTTATGAGCAAATAGACTAACACTCTCTAATGAAGCAAATTCTGTCAATAATCACTTTAGTTTTCTCGACGGTTGTAGCCGGACAAAAAACAGTCAAAGCAATTTCTTCAATAAGTGCTTATAATGCCATCGAAGATCTGACAATTGTTAACGCAATAAAAGCTCTTGATCTATCAGGTACATACCACATCTCAAATGGCTTTGCTGGATTTAGACTTGTTCTCGACAGCAACGGAACGTTTGAAAAGTTTGGGCACGATTGCTACGGCAACTCAAAGCTCGACAGTGGAAGATGGGCGCGGCAAAACAGGAGCACGTTAGTAGTGCATTCCGGTAAGGCTTCAGAAATATATGACATCCTTAAGTTTGACAGCTACTACTTCCTTATTTTGCAAACAGAAAGACAAAAATTTATTAAGGACTTTTTAGTCACAAAAGCAAAATTCAAAAATGCAAAACCAATAACTATTGATAACAAAAAATATACTGTCGATTTTATGATTGGCTATATGTTGATAGAAAAATATTATGCGAAAGAACTAGAAGACTTTACTGGCACATAACACGGGCTTTGCTTCATGGCAGCAGACGAATAAAACTCGTCATTTGAAATTCATTAAACTTATGTAATAAACCCGGGCTAATGGAATATTAGTAACGCCGCAACCGCAGAGCCTAAAATTATCAGTAAAATTATGGACACTCCCTACGATATTGAAGTAATAGACAGGCAATCATTCATTAAATTCCTGGAGTTACTTTACCAGGACTTTTTGAATAATCAAAATGAGTGGGAAAATCCCAACCTTGAAAGATTTTTAGAAGCAATGATTGCCTACACTCAAGACATCCAAGGTTACTACGACAACACAAACCAAACGATCAATGCAGACACACCTTCATGGAAAGTCTTTGCTGACATTTTAAAGGGAACGAAAATCTATGAGTAACAAGTTGCAAATATTATACAGGGTGATATCAGTCCTCTGGCGCGAGTGTTCCGAAGGATCACTCGTGTCTGCTAATTCCAAGCCGATTGCATCGGCGCTAGCAGAGACAGTACATTATTAAAAGGTAAAAAGCCCGCAACATGCAGGCTTTTGTAACATCAAGAATATGCTTGGCTCGTTTTACATCTTCATTTGATCGGGCGTTATCAGCATTGCCTCCAATAATTCCAGGCCGTGATAAATTTCTGAACCATCACCTTGCCCATAATCATTGGAAACATAGTTCTTCATCAGGTTGATCAAACTTAGTTGCATTTCGTAAAAATCAGCGTAGATATTTGTCTTGCTTAATTCAATTGACATAGAGTCTTTGCCAAATGTTACTGCCATAATGTAGTGATTTAGGAGATGCAAAGCCCGTGCTTTAGGTGTCCTATGTTCACTACGAACACTGGGGGCTTTCGCCACTCCACACCATAGCACGGGCTTTGCAGATAATTAGTTTGTTTGTAGACATATGTAGTGTATTTAGGAGAAGCGAAGTTAGGGTTTAACAAGGTATCTCGATAAAAAAGCGATCTTGAAAAAAAATTTGCGAAACCGAATAGCTGCACGTATATTTGCAACCGATTGGCTGCACAATCGAAAATTCAAACACTATGAGACGAGACATTTTCCAGGCAATAGCCGACCCGACAAGGCGGGCTATTATTACCCTGATTGCATTGCAGGCAATGACACCAAACGCCATTGCGGACAATTTCCAGACTACACGACAATCTGTTTCCAAACACCTGCGCATACTTACTGAATGTGAACTCGTAAAACAGGAACAACATGGCAGGGAAATTTATTATTCTCTTGAAATTGAAAAAATGAAAGAGATTGATAAATGGTTAGACCAATTCAGACAAATCTGGAAAACAAAATTTAATCAACTCGACAACGTATTATCAACACTAAAAAAACAAAAGAAATGACAAACAATCTGCTATTTGATTTTACCGTTGATAAAGCAACTAAAACGGTATTCATAACCAGGGAATTTGATGCCGAGCTTTCGCTGGTATGGGATGCTTTTACCACAGCTGAACTTCTTGACCAATGGGTGGCGCCTAAACCGTGGTCATCAAAAACAAAATTTATGGATTTCAAAGTTGGCGGGCGAAGATTTTATGCGATGGTAAGCCCTGAGGGTCATGAGCGTTGGGCAATTCAGAAATACACTTCCATTAGCCCGAAAACCAACTTCAAAATGTTTAATGCTTTTGCTGACAAAGATGAAAATCCTGAATTGCCAGGTTCTGATTGGGACTACACTTTCAGCGAAGAAAACGGAAAGACAAAAGTCAGTATTACTATTTATAATGAATCTCTTGCCCGTATGGAAAAGATGATTGAAATGGGCTTTACAGAAGGATTTAAAATGTCAATGATCAATTTGGAAAATCTGTTGGCAACTTTGCCGCAACCTCAACAGTAAAAAACTGCAGCTAAAACAAATGTTCAGAAAAGGCATTTTGCCACGAAGATTCCGCACGATCACATGTCTGTCAATTCCTCAGCTTGTTTTGTATTTGCGAAGCTTACTTTATATTTTTTAAGTTGCGGTAATTGAAAGGATCTATTAGAGATCGAGGAGAAAATAAAATTGCCGCAACTTTGGACAGGAAGGATACCTTCGCGTAATTATCAGTCGTATACTAAATATTGACATGGAATCCTCAGGTAAAAAAGAAATAATAATCTTTACGATAGCAGCAATTGTGTTGATGATATTGCTTCATGGAAACGAATTAGATGATTTTCAGAACTCTAATGACACAGATGCCTTTTTGTTACCAATATTATATTTCTGTTCAGCAGTTCCAGTATTCATATTTATTGGTAAAAGAATAAAAAACCTGACCGTTAAGGATAAAGTTTTTATGACCATTATCTTAATGATGATAACACTATTGCCGATGTATTTATTAAGTGGTTTAATTAAATACGTTGATTATTATACAACAAATAAGCAATGGAAACTGATTAAAGCGTCTATCGTAAATAAAAGCAGCACCGGCGGAGGACGTTCTCACACTGTTTACACTTATACTATAAAAAGTGGGGACAGTTTGATCACACTATACTCGCCACTTAGTTATCCTGTTGGACAAAACTTACATCTTAAAATATGCAAGACTAATTTAGGAATAACTGTAGCCAATAATTATCGAAAAATGTAGTGTATAACAATAAGGTTGGCTAAGAATCCGGCTGCACGAATGCCAACCTTTATTTTTGTTTTGCTATTCAACTTTAGTACTGAGCATGACGTTATAAATTAGCGACATTAATAACAATGAACATTAGTTATAAATCTAGCATGGGTTCGGGCTGACAGGAATGCTATCAGTTCTTCGCCAAGCTTTAGCCGTTGTGTACAATACACCCATTTCAAAAAATAAATGATATGATATTGGGCATATTAAAATACATTAACGCAGGAGACCTTTGCATTGCTTATGAAGAAAGTGGAAGTGTTGATGCCACGACTATTATACTTCTTCACGGATTTCCCTATGACATAAGAGCATATGATAAAGTAGTAAAAATCCTGGTGACTGAAAACTGCCGGATTATCGTTCCATACTTACGTGGGTTCGGACCGACAAAATTTCTATCTCCTGATACCATCCGTTCTGGTCAGCAAGCTGCACTAGCCTATGACTTAATTGCGTTAATGGATGCCTTATCTATACAAAAAGCAATTGTGGGTGGTTATGATTGGGGCGGACGTGCCTGTTGTATTGTTGCTGCACTTTATCCTGAACGCATTACCGGACTTGTATCAATGGCGGGGTATAACATCCAGACCATAGCAAAATATTCAGAACCTGTTTCACCCGAAATTGAAATGCTGAATTGGTATCAATACTACTTCCATAGCGAACGCGGACGCCTCGGGTTGACAAAATACAGGAAAGAACTTTGTAAGCTTTTATGGAAAAACTGGTCTCCAACCTGGAAATTTGATGACGACACTTTCGAAGCAACAGCCGTTTCATTCAACAATCCCGATTTTGTAGATATTGTAGTGCATTCGTACAGACATCGATATGGATTAGCAAATGGCGAACCGAAATTTGAAATGATGGAACAGTTGCTGCAAAAGCAGCCAGCAATAAAAGTACCGGCTATAATATTAGATGCAGAAGCCGACGGAGTTGAACCGTTTTCGGGAACAGGTAAAGATGCCGGTTATTTTGAAGGCGGTTATGAAAGAAGAGTTGCTAAAGGAATAGGACATAATTTGCCTCAGGAGGCGCCTGAGGAATTCACAAGGGCGATTATTACATTTCTTAGGTCAATGTGAGTTGTCAATATCAAGCGCTCATAAAATATCACGATCAGGTTAATATTCAGGAGACCTCTCCTGTCGTGCCAATAACAGATATGAGGACTGAGGTTATTGCCAGATCACAATTCGTTTCTGAAGATCAGAAGCCATTCTCTGTGAAGCTCTGTGTATTCTCCGTGTGTCTCCGTGTAACTGTATTTCATGCACGTTCTTCATTTAATTTTACTTGCCGGCAATTGATTTATAGAGGTCATAATCAATCTGTCTAACTCCTTTAACTCCTCCGCATCAGGCGGAAGTCCCAAGAGACAATGTATCTGTCCCGGAAAACATTTATACCAAACCCTAACCCCGGCCTTCTTTAATCGTTCAGCATAAGCTAAGTCTTCGTCATGTAACGGATCAAATTCAGCAGCAATCATAACCACCGGAGGCAACCCGGACAAATCTTTGCTTTGAACAGGTGCTACTTCCGGATTATTTAGCTCCTCGTCCGGTGCATAAACCGATATGTAGTACAGACAAAACTTCTTAGACAAAAAATACCCGGAGGCATTTTGCTGGTATGATGGATAGTTTGCATAGTTCTTCGGGTTATCTGTTGAAGGGCAGTTCAACACCTGTAATTTTATTTTGTGGGCTATACCCTCCTTTTTCGCCTTCTGACATACGACAGCGGCAAGGTTTCCACCAGCGCTTGCCCCTGACAATACAATACGACTGGTATCCCCACCGTAGTCCTGAGCATGGTCTGCGATCCATTTAAATGCATTGTATGCATCGTTAACCGCAGCAGGATATTTATTTTCGGGAGCTACCCTGTAATCCACTGCGAACACTATGGCCTGGTAGTTTTTTGCCTGTCTCCAAAAATCATACTTCATGGAAGGAAGAATAGGCGTTACAAAACCACCGGGATGATAACTAATGATGATAGTCATGCCTGTAGCATGTGCCGGGTTGTAAACCTGGACTGGAATGCTGTCGGCAGTAACTTTCAAATACTTCACATCAGATGAGGGAAAATCGGGAGTTTCAAATTTTAGATCCCTTATCTTTTCCACCGAAGTGGTATACGTTGAAAGAAAATCGCCAAGACCTGCTTTAAGTACATCTGCAACTCTGGGGTCCAATTTTCCTGACCCACACTTTTGCGCATAAATTGTCGCACAACTACAAAGCCAAATAACGAGAGAGATGAATACAAGTTTCATACAGCCTCAATTTTGTTTCATAAAATTGAGACGCTCTTCGTTGAATTCAGTGGTAAAAAAACGACATCTTTTAAAATAGAGAGATCCCGAACTCCCAACAGTCTTTCCGGTGCTTTGCTGTCTTCTAAAAGATATAGATTTGGAGGTACTCCGGCGAAATCCTGAAAGTCCTTCACCAGGTGCTGGTAGTCTTGATAACCGCAAAACAAAGCAATACCAAGCCAATCCAGTTCGGGATGCTGGTATTTTATACGGTATGCCTTATAAGCACGGGCGATGCGGGAAAACAGTTTCGGATTAATGCCCATGCGCTCTTTGAATATTCGTTCAAACTGCCGCGTACATAAAAAACTTTCTCTTGCCAGATGTAGCAGCTTAAAATTTTCAGGCCGTTCAAGCAGAAGATTGACAACTGCATCAAGTGGATGCATATCCCGTTTTATGTCCCTCAGTAAAAAGCAAAGAAAACTTTCAACAATCCGAATCATCTCCAGCGGATCATCGGTACTGTTAAGACGTTCATTAACAAGTCGCATTTCTTTTGAGAAAACAGCTTCGGCATCGACAAATGTGTTGGTTAGTTCGGCGTAAGGGATGCCGGTAATGCGGTACAACACACCAGGTTGAAATGTCACCAGGAGGACGACATAGTCAGTACTTCCCATGTAACGATTGGTACGTTCGGTAAATTGCCCCATAATAAAAGAGCGGGTCCGCCTGATGATTTTATCGCTACCTGCATGCGTCACCTGTTCAACACCGCGAGGACAAAAAATGAGCGTCTGCTCAGGCCTTGGCGCATATGGTTTAAAGGGTAAATCATTGGCATCCGGAAATGTAAAATGCCATAGCTGATACCCTTTAACATATTCCCGCAAAGCGGGACCTGGTAGAAACGACTGACCAACCATATCGTTAAATTGGCGTTGTTCGTCTTCTATAAAATTAAAAAAAGTCTGTGATTTTCTAATGATCCGAAACCAGGACTATTCACCGGACTTGCAATTCCCTTCCTTGGGCAAGTATGCAGCCGGGCTATGTGTGCAATATACTTATGCTGAGTCAACCAATCTGGTTGTAGTTTTATTGATAAAATTTTTGATAACGATTTTTGGCTAATGCCTGCCATGCCGCATAGGGACATTGCCGCATACTTTCACAAACAGCCTGATATGTTCAGCAAAATCACTGGTGTCAACCAATCCATTAAGCGTGTGAAGTGCTTTCACATGCTTAATGGATTGCGATCGCGGTTAATTTAAAGCTGTTGCTTTTTTTTAAAAAACAGCACAATAAATTATGACTTTGCATATCTATACATTAATTTGTATTAGCTAACTATTTCCTCCAACTAATAAACCTTAAAAGTATGAGAATCCTCTCCCTTTATGCGGCTGTGATTGCCGTATGCCTTATGTTGCTCCAGGGTTGTACAAAAGAAGAAAAGCTAAATCAGTCACCTAATTCGTCGCAATCAAAAAGTACAAATGGTCTGAGAAAAACGGGAACTGCGGCGGATGTTTCTGCAAGACTTGCATCGTTACGTTCGTCTTTATCTCTACCCGAACACAATTTGAATACGCACGTGAGTAATTTACTCCAGCAGCATCCTGAATATAAGTCTGTGGTGTTACAGGCTTTAAAGGCTCCGGGTGCGCCGGTTTGTAACTCCAATACTCCAATAAGGCAGTGGCTTAATGAACAGCTTAGTGACTGGGATGAAAATACAATCTTCTTTGCATCAATAACCGGCATGCTGGATTTTCCCACCTACGATGCATTGTTATTTGAAAACAGTGAAGCCGGGCAAACATTTGGCATAAACGGTGAATACACCCATGTGCTTACAAAAACATTTAAAGACCTGAAACGTTTTTGGGACATACAGTCTGCCGACATCATTATGGTGGCAATGCATGGAAATATGTTGCTTGACAGAGATAGAATTATAAGAATAGATATGATACTATACGGTGATTCACAAACGGATGCTGAGTTTTGGGCCGACCTGATCATATCTCTGATGAACGATGTACCACAGTATAGAAAGGGGGATCATCCGATATTTACTTTCAATGCTTTCGCACAAAGTTCGTTTGATTTTCCGCCATACGGAACAATTCCATCAAAGATTGTAATGGGCGATGGAATACTGGATGGCTATACTGGTATTGGCTATGGTGATGTGGCGCCCCAGGCCGTATTGGCACATGAATTTGGACATCACATACAGTTTCAGTTGAACTTGTATCCCAGTACGTCATCACCGGAAAACACAAGGAAAATGGAGTTGATGGCTGATGCTTTCTCCGCTTACTATTTGTCCCATGCGAGAGGCGCTTCCATGCAATGGAAAAGGGTTAAACAATTTTTGCAAGTGTTCTTTAACATTGGCGATTGCGGATTTACGAATGTTAATCATCACGGCACTCCAACACAAAGAATGGCCTCAGCTGAATGGGCATATCAGGTTGCTGACAATGCACAAAAGCAGGGACATATACTTAGCAGCAGCGAATTTGTTTCGTTGTTCCTGGCAGCTTACCCTTCAATACTGGCGCACTAATTTGTTTGTTTGAATTTTGAATGTGTCGCTCCGTAGGAGCATCCCGTTTGCAGAAAGAAAAAAACAGATCGTTCAAGCTCCGTTAGGTGCTACCTGTCAAGCATTACAGGAGACTTCGCTGGAGTCCGATGATATTTTAAAATCCCCGTTTTCTACAAACAGGGAGCTCCGCTGGAGCTTTAAATATTCTTAACTAAATGACATTAAGCTTAAGCCCGTCTGGCCGCATCCGGGCAGGGCAGACGGCAATGAATTGAAATCAACTGCGCAATAGAACTCGCCGCTTTGGCGTAAGTGTTCTGAAGGATCATTCGTGTCTACCAATTCAGTCCCGATTGCATCGGGAAAAAAGAACATGAATAATCATTCCTTGCACCAACCCTATCCATACCTGATAAAAAAAGCTCTTGCTTGCGCAAGAGCCTGCCCCTTTGTTTTATGTTCAGAACCTGGGGCACAATACAGCGTTACGGGTGCTGTTGCCCTTATCTAAAAATCCCACGTAAGAGAGCGATATTTCTATCGCACCCATTGACTGACTGGCAGTCTTTAACTGAGATATATTGGCATCGTAACTGAGCGCAACAGAAAACGGATGATAATCCAGTTTAACAACAGGGATAAATGCATCCCGCGCCCGAAGATAAGCCCCAAAACTTATTATATAATCGGGATTATCCGGTTCTGGCCCAAGTTTATAGGAATACAATGCACCTCCTACCCCTTCCACAAAGTCGCCCTGGCGGCTTACGTCAGCCTGGATAGTAAACAGGCTTACTTCATTTAATGCAAACTTAATCCCGCCGCTTAATACCCATTTGGCGTTCAGCTCAATGTTGGGATTCTTATAAAAAGAATTTTTAGGCCGGTTTAAATGATGGTACGCCAAACCGATATAAAAGAGATTCTCCGGCTTATCGCCAAAACTTGAATTGTAACTCATCCCAACACTTGCATCCCAGTAATTGTAATTTGTCGTAAGAAAAGTTTCTCCATCAGAAAGTGAGGGATTCCAGCCAACACCGTCAAACTGGTTGTTGGTAGTTATTTTGCTGCGGTCGATCCTTCGTTGCACATACCCACCCATGAACCCCAATGATAAATACCTGTTCTTTTCTCCGCTTAATGCTTTATGATAGTTAACAGCGGGAAGAATATTTGTCGTAGTAAAATTTGTAGTGCCCGCTTTGTCCTGCAACAATTGCATACCCAATGTAATATAATCCTCACCCCTTAACGGCTGCTTATATTCAGCGTTTAAAGAAGTGGTTTGATATGGAACTGTAACACTGCTCCATTGGTTGCGATACAAAGCCTGTACCCGGATATCTCCATCATACAAGCCTGCAAGGCCAGGATTTCTTAGTAGTGGTGCTTCAAAAAATTGAGAGAAGTGCGGATCCTGCGCAAGCCCGGTTCGCGTTATGCTCATCACAATAAGTAATATGATGACGATTCTTTTCATCCGCAAATATTTTTGTATTGATCTTTCCTATTCATTCTTTTTACTATTGTAATATGGTAACACCCTTCACTATTCACTATTCACTATTCACGTTTCACTATTCGCTATTTACTATTCACGTTTCACTTGCTATCATCTCAATAACGTTACATTTCCTTTCATTGTAATGCTGTTGTTGTTATCACAAAGCACTTCTATAACATAAACGTATACATCCGCAGGTTGTTTATTACGCTGGAACGTGCCATCCCAGGCATTCGACTGATCATTCATCGCGAAGTTTGTCCGCTCAAACATTACCTGGCCCAGGCGATTAAATATGCGCATAGACTTAACCGTTAGCGGAGATCTGCTCCTCGGGAAGAAATAGTCATTCATTCCATCTCCGTTCGGGGAGAATGTATTAGGTATAAATACATTTTCTCCACTACAGCTAACACGAACAGATACTACATCAGACACCGAACAACCGCCTTCGTTATATGCCGTTGCCCTGTAGCGAATACTCACTTTGGCTGCCGTTACAGGTGTATCACAATCGTTACATGAAAGGTATTTATCGGGTTCCCATTTATACCTGATAATATCCGGTGAGCTGGTAGTATAAATGGTTTTTTCGTCACCGATATTCATGAGTATCACACTATCTATGATATTAAACGAAGGCATCGGAAAAACTCTCACCAATACACTTGCAGTGTCGCTAAAACAATTTGCACTATCGCCTCCGGTTACTGTATACGTTGTAGATGTAACGGGTGATGCCAGTGGATTTGGTATACCGGTATTATTTAACCCGGTTGATGGCTGCCACTTATACACTTCCGCGCCTGAGGCAATTAATTGAACCGAGCTACCGGCACATAAGGTATCAACCGGTTTTAAATTCACCGTTGTGGGATGTTTTACAATGAGTTGAATGGAGTCAGTAGTATAACAATTTGCCAGCAGATAACCGGTAACATAATACATTGTTGTAGAATCCGGCGCTGCCATTGGTGATGTACATGTGGTACAGCTAAGCGAAGCAGCTGGCGACCATTCATAGGTTAACGCGCCGGTTGCCTGTAATTGCTTTGTTTGCCCCTCGCATAAGATTGCGTTTAAACCCGCATCCACTACAGGTTTTCCTATAACCGTTACGCTTTTGGTTGCAGTATCGGCGCAGCCAAATGCGTTGGTAGCAATGGCCTGAACATTGGCCTGTCCGGCATTACTGAAAGCGTATTGCACCGAATCGCCCGTTAGGGAAGTTGTATTCTCCATCAACCATGTCCAGGTTACAGCAAGTGTATCCGAGTTTTTTCCCTGTAGTGTAAGCGGCACACCGGCGCATGTGCTATCAGCAGACAGAATGCTTGCAACCGGGCTGGAATATACTTTTATATCGAGGTTTAGTGCAGCTGTATCTATACATGCAAGCTTTGAATCAATTACCAGTTTTACCGTATAAATGCCTGTCTTAGCGTAAGTATGCGAAGGATTAAAAACGTTATCTACCGTTGTGTTATCTCCAAAATCCCAATGATATTTTATAGTAGAATCGTTGAAGGTCTGCGTTGAATCTGTAAACAATACAAGCGAGGAATCGCAAACACCCTGTATGCTTGCGCCAAAGCCTGCACGCACGCCCGATATCTTTATCAACTCTGATCCCTGAACACCCACTTTGCAACCATTGTCATCAATCAATAACAGGGATGGCTGGTAAATACCGGCCTCGTTGTATGTATGTGAAACCTGCTCAACATTGTCCGTATTCAGATCGCCGTCGCCAAAATCCCAGATCACGGTTGTCGCATTTTCTACATCGGCGGAAAAAGCAATCGTTTGAGGCGCGCACTGACCAAAAGTTGGATAGGTGAAAGTTCCTGTAGCACCTTTTACAATTATTGTTTTCTTAGCTGTATCTGTACATTGACCATATCCTTTTGCCACCAGTTGCAGGTTAAATACGCCAGCTGTTGAATAGTAATGCGTTGGCATTGTGTCGGTCGAGATATTTCCATCACCAAAAATCCATTGCAGAGATGCAAAACCCGTAGCTGTACTTTGAGGCTCGATCTTGAATGGTGGACAAATGGAAAAAGTATCCTGCAGGTTAAATGACGATTGCGGATCCATAATTTTTATCTTGTTCGTCATAACCATGCTGTCGACGCAACCCATTGTGTCAACTATATTGAGCCTGACTGTATATATGCCCGCAGATGCATATTGATGTGTTGGACTAAATGCCTGCGAAGTTGTTCCGTCGCCAAACGACCATGTATAATGCAATCCTATACCTGTTGAAAGATTGGAGAAAGCAATATCTGTCTTTGTACATCTGATGGTATCCTGAACAGAAAAAGATGCAACAGGATGTGTTACCAGTATGGCACTCTTCCTGGTAACAGAATCGCGGCATCCATAAGAATCCACAACAGTTAAAGCGACATTAAAGCTATCTGCCGTATTGTATGTATGACTGAATGGTGGCGCTGTAAAAGTTTGTGCAGTGGTGTCCCCAAAATTCCAGATCCAGCTTGTGATGGGATGTAAGCCATCGGCTTGCGATTGGTCAGTGAATGTCACTGTTCCGGTAATACAGGTTCCTGTAGGGTTGGTAAATGCAGCAGTGGGGCCATAAACACCTAGCTTCAGATTACCCAGGGCCGTGTCTTTACACCCCAATATATCGGTAGTTACAAGCATTGGCTGATAACTGCCGGCTGTCTTATACTTGTGCCAAATGGTACTGTCAATTTGTGCCGGCCCTGCAGTAGAATCATCGCCAAAGGCCCAGTAGAATGCTGCTATGTTGGCCGGGGTGTAAGAAGTTGCTTTAAATAGCACAGAATCATTCCGGCATAAACTTGTATTCGAATTAGGCAGTTGATAAGTGTAGGACGGATTTTCGTCAACTACAGGCACAGGCACTTGCAATGAATAAGTACACTCGCCATTCGTTGTCGTCAAAGTAACAACATAGTTGCCCGTCTTGCTATATATGTGTTTTGGACTTTGTTCAGTTGACACGGGACTACCATCTCCAAAATCCCAGGTGTACTGTGTTGGCGGAGTGATGGTTATGAGTGAACTGTCTGAAAATTGCTTAACGAGCCTATTATTACAATCCGTAAGCACAGCAAAGCGTGATACCGGTCCTTTCAGATGAACGATACCTTTTTTTGTTAATGTTGCTGCACAACCCTGATTATAAGCCGTAAGAGTTGCATCTACATACCCTGTGTCGTTATATACATGAATAGGGTTTTGCTGTGAATAACTTGAGTCATCGCCCGTAAAATGCCAGGACCATTTTGTTATATTGCCAGTCGACAGATCTGTAAATTGTATTGGAGTACTTGCACAAACATCAACCGGCGTTGCAGAAAAATTAACCTTTGGAGGATCGGTTAATACAACGGCATCCGGCACTATTAATGTATCTGAACAACCGCTTGCAGTCTTTATTATTAATTGAACAGTATAATTGCCAACAGTATTGTATTTGTGGAAAGGTGCCGGACTATTAGATGTAGTGCCGTCACCCAGATCCCACATGTACGTGATGGGCTCTGAACTGTTTATTTGCGCGCCAAGTTTAACGGACGCTGGTGCACAATTCAAATAAGGTGTATTAATGAGGCGTACAATCGTTGCCGGCCCAATCTTCACAAACCCGCGCTTCGTCATTGAATCGGAACATCCACCGGCTGTTGCAGCCACAAGTTTAACATTGTATGATCCTATTGCAGTGTATGTATGGATTGGATTCGGATCTGTTGAAGTTGTTCCGTCACCAAAATCCCAAAAGAAATTTGCAGCCCCGGGAACACTACTATTGAAACTAATGGTAGCCGGCGCATTGCAACTACCGGCATTGGGAGATGTAAAATCCCCAACCGGCGTGTTTGTTATAGTAACAGCTTTTGTTATGGAATCTGTACAACCATTAAACACACCAACCATTTTTACCTGGTATGTACCGTTTGCAGTGTACACATGTGAAGCATTTACCCCGGTGGCTTCCTGGCCATCTCCAAAATACCATTTAGCATTTGCCGCTGTTGGCTGTGATGTATTGGTAAATACAGCAGGCCGGTTGCTACAGCCAGAGGTTACAGAAAAATCAGGCTTTGTTGCACCAACTGTAAGGCTTTTGCTGATTGTATCCCTGCAACCGAGCGGGGAATTGGCGATCAACTGAACATTAAATGTGCCGCCGGTTGTATAAGTATGTTGTGGATTTATATCGGTTGACGATGCCCCGTCTCCAAAATTCCATTGGTATTGTAATGTTCCCTGTGTTGAATTATTCTGGAAGGTTACGTCAGTAGGCGGCTTGCAATTGCTGGTACTGGTAAAGCTGAAATCCGCATTAACCGGACCTTCTACTTTTACCATGGCAGGCTGCTGCGCACTTTTGCTACACCCAAGACTATTTTTTACGATAAGCGTTACACTATATGTATTGCCGGCTGTATATGTATGCAACGGATTGGGTGTGTTGCTGTCGGTTGAACCATCCCCAAAGTACCAGGTTCGATCGGTAATTGTGCCACCGCCAGAAGTGCTGGCGTCAGTGAATTGCACATTCAGCGGAGCGCATCCCTGCAAAGGCGTTGCAGAGAATTTTACTTGCGGTAACTCACCGATAACAATATAACTTGTTTTAATTACGGAGTCTTCACCTGCAGCGTTTGAGACGGTTAGTTTAACTGTATAAGAACCACTGTTTAAATAGATGGTGCTTGGATTGCGATCAGTAGAAATAACACCATTGCCGAGATCCCATTTCCAGGCAGTTGGATTACCTGTTGACTGATCAGCGAAATGCACAACTAACGGAGGGCACCCTTGTGTTGAGTCCGCTGTAAAATCTGCTTTTGGCTGAGCAACGGTAGCGCAAGCAAAAAGACAGCTACAAAGAATAGCCCAAACCCGTGTTTCTAAGATTAGCCGTATCCCCAAGTTGAGTTGCTTTAGTTCATTTTATATCCTGCCAGTCGGTAACAGTTAATTAGCTCTTAGGCAATAAAAAATCATGCCGACAATATTATATTTACTAACTGTATAATCAATTAAATGTTGTTCTACAATGCTTAATAACACATTAAAGCAGCACAAACCAATGGGTTACGGCTAAGCTCAATTCTTTTTACACCAATGCATGCTTTTTTTTCACATATGCCATAAACTCCCCGGTATCCAGTTTTTTTCCGGTAACAAGCTCGCACAATTCCTCACTATTAAATGTTTTGCCATGCTTGTGGATGTTCTGCCTCAGCCAGTCTAATAACGGTGCAGTATTGCCGCCGGCAATCAGTTCTTCCAGATTGGGAATATCCTTCTCCGCTTTGTTATAAAATTGAGCTGCATAAAAACTGCCCAAACTATAAGTTGGAAAATAGCCGAAACTGCCATGGCTCCAATGTACATCCTGCAGGCAGCCCTGTTTGTCATCAGGCACTGTAATATCCAGGTCCTGCTTGTACAAATCATTCCATCGCCCGGGTATGTCACCAACCTTTAATGTGTTTTCTAATAATTCCTTTTCAATAGTGTATCGAATACGTACGTGAAAATGGTAGCTAATCTCGTCAGCTTCAGTTCTGATAAGTGAAGGGCTTACTTTGTTGATAGCTTTAAAGAATTGATCAAGCGATATTGGACTCAATTGCTCAGGAAAATACTGTTGTAGTTTCGGCAGGTAATGTTTCCAGAACGTTTTACTGCGGCCCACACAGTTTTCCCATAAACGGCTTTGGGATTCATGAATGCCTAAAGAGGCGAATTCTCCTGACGGCAAACCATATTCTTCATCTGGCAAGCCCTGTTCATACAGCGCATGTCCTGTTTCATGAATACAACTCCAGGTCATGTTGGCAAAATCGTGTTCATCAATGCGGGTGGTTATGCGTACATCTTTTGCTGAAAAATTCGTAGTAAACGGATGTTCCGAAATATCCTGTCTTCCCGCCTCGAGGTCAAATCCCAGCTCTTTAACAAGATACATACCCCATTCCCATTGCTGCCTGCGATCATAAAAAAGATGTAAAAATCCGTCGTCAGGGGTCGTCCGTTGTGTTTGGACCATAAGGTCTTTCAACGGAGTGGCTATTTTATCAAAAACCTCATCCAGCATCTGCACCGTGGCACCTTTTTCATATTCATTCAGCAGACTGTTGTAGCAATGGCCTTCATAACCAAGTATCCCCGTCTCCTGCCTTTTTAAAGCAACTATTCTCTCCAGCTTTGGCTGAAATACTTTAAAATCATTCTGCTTTCGCGCATCGATCCAGGCGTAAAACGCTGCTGAAACAGCTTCCGACATTTCACGGACAAATGCCGGTGTAAATTTCTTCTGCTTGTTGTACTCTTCAAGCGTAAGGGCTACATTTTTCTTTTGGATGGCGGACAAGCCCCCGGCTCCGGCAAGACTATTCAACAGCGCGCCCAGGCTTTCATCCGTACTCATCACATGCGCAGTTTCACTAAGTGTAGCGAGTTGACGTGCCCTTCCTGCTGCTCCTTTCGGCGGCAGATAAGTCTCCTGATCCCATTGCAATACCGCGGCCGCATATTTTACGTCCGCAATATTTTGCATTTTCTCTTTATAAACGAGGTATTCGCCGTTTGCGTTCATTTTAGCTTAATTTATTTTTAATAATTGCCTTTTTATAAAAGCCGAAGATATGGAACGGGTGAAAACCGGCTTTTTTTGTATCAGTTATTTATTCTTACGTCGCAATAATTTTCGGCCGGCACTTTAAACTCATGGATAGTAGTTTACTTTGCCGTTATGAAATTACAGTGGTACAACAAGAAATGGGTACAGGTCTTATTTCATCTTTTGTTTTGGGTAATTCTGTTTTCCCTGCCGTACCTGTTAAAGCCATATGACAATGAAAAGCATGCGTCCGAAAAACACGATGAAGGGTTTACCTATTTATACTTTTCCCACATTGTGGTTTGGATGGCCATATTTTATATCAACGCTTTCCTGTTGGTGCCACGCCTGATTTACCTTAAAAAATTTTGGAAGTACTTCATTACTCATATTGTTTTGCTGGCACTTGTATTATTACTGGATTATTTATGCTTTGATATTTTCGTTTTCCACAAGGAATACATTTTCAGAAACGCTTTACTCAATATTTTTCCCTACATCTTTATGGTTGCATGTAGCACGGCCTATGAGGTAATAAAGGATCGAATTAACGCAGACAAGCTGGCACAGGAAAAGGAGAATGAAAACCTTAAAACAGAACTTGTTTTTTTGCGGTCACAGGTGAGCCCCCATTTCATGTTCAATGTACTGAACAATATGGTGGCACTTTCCCGAAAGCATTCTGAACAACTGGAGCCTTCACTGATAAAATTATCTTCTTTAATGCGTTATATGTTATACGAGACAGATGAGGATAAAGTGGCGCTCGACAAAGAAATTGAATATCTCCAGAGCTATATAGATCTGCAACAACAACGATTTGGCAAAAAAGTGGCCATACACACAGATATGTCTGAGGTAGATAAAAGCTACTTTATTGAGCCTATGCTACTGATTCCTTTTGTGGAGAATGCATTTAAACATGGAACGGGACTGATTGAAGACGCCTGCATTGATATTAAACTGCAAGCAGTAAATGGCTCGTTGATATTTTCCGTGAAGAACAAGTTTAATGAGAACAAGGAAGAGGTTAAAGACAAAACATCCGGCATTGGCCTCGCAAATGTAAAAAGACGCTTAAATTTACTTTATGGCAATGATCATTCGATTAACATCCAAAAGAATGAAGGATGGTTTGCCGTCTCACTTCAAATTAACCTGCACTAATGCTGAAATGTATAGCCATAGATGATGAGGAGCTTGCACTCGAACTGCTCGTTGACAACATCAGCAAGGTTCCATACCTTGAACTTGTTGCCTCATGCAGCAATCCGATAGAAGCAATGAAGATACTTCAATCTAATCCGGTGGATCTCATTTTTCTTGACATACAAATGCCCGGCTTAACGGGCCTGCAATTTATTCAGAGCCTTACTGTAAAACCCATGTTTATACTGATAACAGCGTATGAAAAATATGCGCTGGAAGGTTATAGTCTTGATGTGGTTGATTACCTTGTTAAACCTGTAGCGTTAGAACGCTTTTTGAAAGCTTGCAACAAAGCGCTTGAGTTGCATCAACTGCGTACAAAGGCAAAAGATCAGGAAAGTGGCAGCACCTCTCCTTCATACTTCTTTATTAACGTTGACTACAGCATGCTGAAGGTTGTATTTGCTGACATTATGTGGATTGAAGGATTGAAGGACTATATAAAAATCCACCTCAAAAGTTCTACACGACCAGTTGTTGCAAGAATGAGCATGAAGTCCATTGAAGAACAATTGCCTGCAACCAGTTTTATCCGTGTGCAAAAATCTTATATCGTCTCTAAAGATTACGTAACAGCAATACGCAAGAACAGCATTTTCATCGGCGATATTGAAATACCTGTTGGAGACAACTATAAGGAAGCCGTGTTGATGATAACGGGGAAGACAGGGATGTGAGGATGTGGAATTTGAAATTTGAAATTTAATATGTCTGATCTCTGATTTTATGATCGCTGATTTGAAGCCAACACCTGCATTTTTTTTATGGCTATCTTGTTTATCCATCTACGCAAATACAACTGACACTCATGCCTCGAACCTCACACCTCACACCTCATACCTGACACCTGATACCTGATACCCAATAGCTAATAGCTGATAGCTTATAGCTAAAAGCTTCTTATCTTCAAGCCCTTATTACAACCAATCTTATTTGTCATGAAAAAAATTGTTGCTATTGCCGTTTTATTATCGACTATGATGCACACATCTGCACAAACAAACAAAAAGACAAAAGGTAAATTTGCGGACAATATTGTTGTTGCGCACAGAGGTGCGTGGAAAACAAAAGCATTACCTCAAAACTCCATCGCATCTTTGCAGGAAGCTATAAGACTTGGGTGCGCCGGTTCTGAATTTGACATTCACCTTACCGCCGATGACTCACTGGTAATTAATCACGATCCGGATTTCTTTGGTAAGCCTATCGAAACATCAACTTATGCTGAATTAGCAGAAAGTAAATTATCTAATGGTGAAACCATCCCCACTTTGTTGCAATACCTTACAGCGGGCATGCAACAGCATACTACGCGCCTGGTACTTGAGATCAAGCCATCAAAGATTTCCAAAGAACGCGCATTAAAAGCCACTGAAAAAGTAGTCGCACTCGTTCACCAGTTAAAAGCGCAGCCATGGGCCATGTACATCAGCTTTGACTATGATGTCTGCAAAAAAGTTAGAGCGCTTGACAAAAAAGCGCAAGTCGCATACCTGAACGGAGATATAGCACCAGAGCAGATAAAAAAGGATAACTTGTTTGGCATCGACTATCATTTTTCAGTTTTCCAAAAAAATCCGGCATGGATTGATCAAGCTAAAGCCAACAAAGTAAACCTTAACGCATGGACCGTTGATAAACCAGAAGTGATGGACTCACTTATCAACCAGCAATTCAACTACATAACAACGAATGAACCTGAGATGCTGCTGGAGAAAGTAAAAATATAATTGACAGTTGCAAATTGAC
This sequence comes from Danxiaibacter flavus, assembly GCF_041060425.1. Lineage (NCBI taxonomy): Bacteria > Pseudomonadati > Bacteroidota > Chitinophagia > Chitinophagales > Chitinophagaceae > Danxiaibacter > Danxiaibacter flavus. The sequence continues at coordinate 125,313 of NZ_JAULBC010000006.1, read as the reverse complement.
AATTGATAATGTGCGAATGCGTGAATGTGCGAATGTGCAAATGATGGGCAATCAGGTTATTATTGAGCATTGAAATCAGAATGAATAGAATCGTTTTGATCGATTTTTAAAAAATAGCTTTTATCCGGAAATCTGCAGATTGATAATTTGCACATTCACTCATTTGCACATTCGCACATTTACCAATTTGCACATTTACCCATTTGCACATTTACCCATTTGCACATTTACCCATTTGCACATTTACCCATTTGCACATTTACCATTCATACATCTACACATCCGCTCATCCGCACATTCTGCACATTCATTGTCAATTGTCAACTATCAATTGTCAATTGCCTCAAAAATTCATGATTTCCGCACGCTAAACTTTGTCGCGAACTTTTTTACAATTGTCGCAATTACTCCACGCGCAGCTTTTTCCAAAATACTTTTGATATGCTAACTACAGCGAAAAAAATATCAAAGCATGAAAAAGTTTTTACTCCTTTCTTTATTGGTTGTTTTATCGGCGCAAATATTTGCGCAGGCGCCTGCGGCAAAGAAGGGAAATTCTGCAATGGCCAACGCCAATGTTGGTCACATTTACGGCAAAATTGTGGACAGCAGTGGCAAACCGGTAGCAGAAGCATCTGTCCTTTTAATGAAGACTACTCTAGACACTGTGTCTAAAAAGAAAAAAGAAGTCCTGGTTAAGGGCATTACAACCAAATCAAATGGTGAATTCAGCATGGAGGACCTGCCTGTGTTTGGTAGTCTGACGTTAAAAATTTCTGCTGTCGGATTTAAGGTCCATCAACAGCCTGTTTCTTTTGCGCCTGGCGGTGGCGGAGGATCCGGAGCTCCTCCTGCAAACGCAAAACCGGGCAATGGCATGCCGCCGATGGGTGCTATGCCTTCTTTTGATAAGGATCTTGGCGATATTAAAATGGAACAGGACATTACACAACTTCAAGGCGTAACCGTTACTTCATCCAAGCCAATGATGAAGCTCGATATCGACAAAAAAGTATTTAATGTAGAAAAGAATATCGTTAGTGCGGGAGGTACGGCATTAGATGTAATGCGCAACGTTCCGTCCGTTCAGGTTGATATTGACGGCAACGTGAAATTGCGCAATGCTGCACCCCAGATATATATTGACGGCAGACCTACAACGTTAACACTGGATCAGATTCCTGCTGATGCAATAGAAAGCGTGGAAGTGATCACCAACCCTTCTGCAAAATATGATGCATCTGGTGGTAACGCCGGCATACTGAATATCGTTCTCAAGAAAAATAAGAAGACCGGTTATAACGGAAATATTATGGCCGGTGTTGACAAGCGTGGCGCTGTGAACGGTGGTGGTAATTTTAATCTGAGACAAGGCAAGTTTAATTTATCTGCAGCCGTAATGGCCAACCAGATGAAGAACCGCACAAACGGTACAACAAGAAGATTAAATGAAGGTGATACTATTACCAATATTGCACAGGACAATTATAATAAAACAAATGGTGCGTTTGTTTTTGGACGCCTTGGTGCTGATTATTTCATGACGAACAGAACGACGTTGTCTCTTTCTGCGATGAAAGTACACGGTGAATTCAAACCGGGTGAAACAATCGACGTAAGAACAGATAGCCTGTTCAATAACAGCAAAATAAGCTCCTATAGTCAACGTCTGTCGAACAGCCAAAGAACATTTAATGCAAACGGCTTACAGGCAGGCTTTAAACACAACTTCAAAAAAGAAGGTGAAGAATTGACTGCTGATGCTAACTTCTTTTCCGGTAAGAACGACGGAAACGCGATGTACACAACCAACTATTATGATGCACCAGCAAATGGCGCTATCACAGGCACTCAATACCAGAAGGTGTTAAGCGATGGTACCAACAGCTTCCTTACTATTCAGACAGATTATGTAAGGCCGTTTAAAGGCAATTCAAAAATAGAAACAGGCTTACGTGCGCAGTTACGCAATACAACCAGCAACAACAATACTTACATGCAGTATGCCGGTGCAAGCGACTTTATAAAAATACCAGCAGCAGCAAGCAACTACAAAAACAGTGATAATGTGTATGCTGCTTATGTATCTGTAACAAGTTCTATTAAAGACTTTGGTTATAAACTTGGCTTAAGAGCAGAAAGCTCCAACTACAACGGCGAGCTCACAAACCTGAATCAGAAATTCAATAACAAATATCCTATCAGCCTCTTCCCTTCTGTGTTTTTAAGCCAGAAGTTAAAGAAGAACCAGGAGTTACAAATGAGCTATACAAGAAGGATCAACAGACCGAATTTCTTCCAGTTAATTCCTTATACAGATTATACAGACAGCCTGAATATTACACAGGGTAATCCAAACCTTGTTCCGGAATTCACTAACTCTATTGAAGCATCTTATAGCAAAACATTTAAGGGCAACAATAATATTCTCGCTTCAGTATATTACAAACACACTGATAACCTGATCACACGTTATCTGCAAACAAGTACAAACCCCGTAACAGGTCAGGAAGATAAGATCAACACCTATGTAAACGCCAACTCAAGCTATTCAACAGGTGCAGAGATCACATCTATCAATTATCTTACAAAGTGGTGGGATGTTACGGCCAACGTTAACGTATACAACTCAAAAATAAATACTGATAACATCAGCGGAACCTCACAGGATGCATTGTGGAGCTGGTTCGGCAAATTCAATAACAACTTCAAGTTGCCTAAAAATTTCAGCATCCAGTTGTCTGCTGATTACCAGTCAAAAACAAACTTACCGGTGAATAACCAACAAGGTTTCGGACCACCAATGTCACAGGCACAGGCATCTTCACAAGGTTATATCAAGCCGTTCTGGGGCATGGATGCAGCAATTAAAAAAAGTTTCCTGAAGAATAATGCAGCGACGATCACATTGAGTGCGAGTGATATTTTCGGAACAAGAAGATCTGACCAGGTTTCTTACGGGGATGGCTTTGTGCAGGATTACTACCGTCTGACCAACCCGCATATGTTCAAACTAAACTTTACCTACCGCTTCGGCAAAATGGATGCTTCAATATTCAAGCGCCAGAACAACAAAAGCCAGGGTGAAGGCATGCAAGGTGCAACCCAGGGAATGCAATAGGGGACCGGGATTTGGAATACGGATGATTTCTTGACCGGGATTTGATTAGGATTTCTTGACCCGGATTTTTTGGATTGGCAGGATTTATGGGATTACACAGTAAGCATTTGCTGGCTTACAAACGCATTAAAAGATATAAGCAATAGTTTCATAAGCAGGAGTAACATCCTGACTACGGGCCCTTCATTTGGAGGGCCCTTCTCTTGACCGAGAATTTCTACACCGGGATTTTGCGGATTGGAGGGATTTACTGGATTAATGCAAAATGTCTTTGCGGGCACAAATACAGATTAAAGAGACTAAGCAAAAGTTTCATGAGCAGGAGTAAAATCCTGAATGCGGGCCTTCCTTTTGGAGGGCCTTTTGTTTTGCTGAGATTTTGGGCCGGGATTTCTTGAACAAGGTTTTGATAAATCCCGTAAATCTCTTAATCCTTTAAATCCCGGTCAAATTAAACAGGATTTTGGTAAATCCCGCAAATCCTACCAATCCCCCAAAATCCCGGTCAAATACCGCCGTCGTCTTCCATATTCCGGTCGATATAAATATTTTTAGTTTTTTTTACAATTATTGCAATGATCAGGCAACAATTGCGGTCATACTAACTGTACAAGAGCTGCATGCAGGAAACAGAACTAATAAAAGAATGTCTTAAGGGCAACAGGAGTGCGCAACATTTATTGTATTCACGGTATTCCCCGGCAATGCTGGGGATCTGCTACCGCTATACAAAAAATATTGCCGACGCTGAAGATATCCTGCAGGAAGCATTTATCAAGGTTTTCACTAAACTGCATCAATACAGGAACGACGGAGAACTGGGCGGCTGGATCAGGCGCATAATGATAAACACGAGCATCAGCTATTTAAACAAGCACAACCGGTATAAAAGAGAACTACAGATTGAAGACATCCCGATGCATCCGGTAAGTGATGAAACACCTGAAATACATGTAGATACAAAGCAGTTGGTTGAACTGGTACGCGAACTGCCGGTTATTTACCAAACAGTGTTCAACCTGGTAGCAATAGAAGGCTACAACCACATAGAGGTAGCCAAACTGCTCAACTCAAAAGAAAATACGATAAGAAGTCAATACAGCAGAGCCAGATCCTTATTAATCGACGCTTTAAAAAAAATTGCTGATCAATCTGAAAAGAAAAATTATGCAGGGAGGATTTGAAAAAAATATTCAGCAACAAATGCAGGATTTCAATCTTGATCCATCACCCCTGGTATGGCAGGAGATTGACGCTGCACTTGACAGCAAAAAGCGCAGGCGTTTCGTAGCCTGGTGGTGGCTTCTACCCGGCGTGGCGGCATTGTTGATTGCATTTTTGGGAGTGATCTATTTTTCGACAAATGAAAAAACCACGCAGAAAGCAGATAATCAACAACCGTCGACAAACATCATTACAAAAAAGGACCTGCAGGAGAAAAAACAACAGAATCCTTCTGACGAGAAAACGAATCAATCATCGAAAACCCTGACGGGTGAAGTATCTGATAAGAAAGACAGACAGAACATCAACCCGGAGATCACAACAAAACAAACAGCTACAACTTTATACAAGAACAATTTCGGGTATAAAGGCAATCAAACAGCAAGTAAGGAGCACCTCCCCAGGTTTACCGGGAGCGAGCCACGAGCTGATATCAATGATACTGTTTTCATTCGGGATGGTGAACGCCCCAAAAAACCGGACGACTATTGGTCTGCTCTTCAAACAGGATCAGCATCGATAGACAGCTCTTATCTCGAAAATTCAAAAAAAACAACCACCAGCCTGAATAATCATGTGGCTGATATTAAGATCAAAACTCCCAGCCGCAAAAAACAACAATGGAGCTTTGTGGCCGGAGGCGGCCCTATGTCTGTAAAAGAGTCCAGCCTGGGTATTTTTAGTTCGGGACAAAACATGTTGGATAATAATTACAATAGCCCAGGCAACGGGAGCAGCAACGGTGGCGTTTCGCTACCGCGTCCGGATTCTGCCAGCTATATAACAGTGGCAAATGGCGGTTACCACGTGTTGGCCGGAATACAGTACACACGCGAACTTGCAAGGGGCGTTGAAATTGCAGGAGGCTTACAATACCGGTTCCTAAGTAACAAGCAGAAGGCTGGCTCATACATGTACTCATCACAATACTATTCATTAACAGGAGGAGCTTTATTGTACAACGCAGGCACTACAAATACTATTACAAATACGGCACACTGGCTGGAACTGCCGGCATTCATGATATTTACAGTGAACCCCGGCAGTAAAACAAAATTCAACATACAGGCCGGTGGATCTTATGCGTGGATGTTTGCCTCCAACTGGATTTTACCTGATACAAAACTTAATAAACTGTATTATAACGATTCGCTCTTGAACAAACATATTTTCAACGTGAATGTTGGCGCGGCGGTAAAACTACCGTCTGATATATCATTCGGATTGCGGTATCAAAGAAGTATAACTAAACTAACTGACCAGGCTAGTATGCCAAAACTTATCTGGCAAAACTGGTCATTTTATTCAACCCTTCCCTTACAACTAAAAAAACGGCACTAACGCGCTTTATATTTTTTTGCTAAAGCTATTCTTCAGCATCCCGGGAAAGAATAGTGGCAGTAGAAACACATACTATCAACACCACCACTCATGAAACATATAGCTATCATACTATGGCTGGCAATACTATTGTTTGCCGGCATCAGCTTTACGTCCTGCGTAAAAGACAGCGGATTTAAAAAGACTAAAAAGTTCACGCCGGTGTTCTCTACTTCGGAACAGGTGCGGGCGTCTATAAAAAGCGATGCAGCAGAAGACGTCGCTCACCCGGGCAAACTGTTTGTAATGGGCAATTATATCTTCCTGAACGAAGCAGGAAGAGGCGTTCATATCATTGACAATACAAATCCCTCTGCACCGGTTAACAAAGCATTCATTCACATACCCGGTAACGGTGATATATCTGTGAAAGAAAATATTTTGTATGCCGATTGTTTTACCGACCTTATGGCCATCGACATCAGCGACCCCAACAATGTCAAGCTTAAAAATGTTATACCCAATATTTTCCCGGACAGGCAGTGGGTGATGGGTTACCAGGTAACAGGTAACACCATTATAACGGACTGGGTGACAACAGACACAACAATCGACATTACCGTATCCGAAAACAATGGTATCTGGAAGGACGGCAGCTACTATGCGCCGATCTATTATTCGGTCAATGATGTATTTTTCTATGCACTTGCGCCAAACGCTTCTTCGTCCTCTCCTTCAAAAGGAATGGCTGGTTCCATGTCAAGATTTGCATTGATGAACGATTATCTCTACGCAGTGACTTTCTCTAAGCTAAATGTAATAGATGTTCGCGAAAGCCCTGATCCGAAATGGATGAAGACAGTTGATCTCGGCAATTCCATCGAAACAATTTTTCCGTATAAGAACAAGCTTTTTATCGGCGCATCTAACGGGATGCAGATCTATGATGCAAGCAATCCTGCATCACCTTCAAAGCTAGGATCGTTCGGGCATGTAACCTCCTGCGACCCGGTAATAGCAGACGATAAATATGCTTTTGTAACACTGTATGCAGGTAGTACCTGTGGCGGCAATATGAATCAGCTGCACGTACTCGATATAAAAGATCTTACCCAGCCGGTTGAGATAAAATCATATGACCTTACCAATCCTAAAGGATTAAGCAAAGACGGAAATTACTTGTTTATATGTGACGGTATAGATGGACTGAGAGTGTTTGATGCGTCTGATGTTAAGAATATCAAACTGATCAAAAGGGTAGAAATCCCAGATGCCGTTGATGTTATTTCATTCAACAACATTGCCATTGTAGCCGGAAGCGATGGACTGTATCAGTGCGACTATTCGGACATCAATAATACTCATATCATCAGCAAAATAACCTTGCGCAAAAACTAGTTGTATGCGTTACTATTTTCTATTGTTGCTTTTGACGGCGAGCAGTCTTAAAGGTAATTGCCAGGATAATAAAACCGGTAAAGTGCAATACAGTGGCATGTATGAAGTGGGAATGCTGATTGGCAAGGCATATACCAAAGTGAATTCCCAAATAGTGCAGGGAATTAGTTTTAAAAACTATTTCACAGGTGTTGGTGTTGCGCTGGATCCTTACGGATTTAGGACCATCCCTGTATTTGCTCAGTTCAGATATGCTTTGCATAACAATAAAAGTTCGCCGTTTGCATTTGCCAGTCTGGGTGTTTCAATACCATGGAACAATGGCGTAATACCGGAAAAATATTACAACTCAGATGACACCTGGCACAAACTGAAAGTCGGGCCTTATGCAGAGGCAGGTATTGGTTACAAAGTAAAGTTGAATGACGGGCACGCAATGAATCTAATGCTTGGTTATTGCTACAAGCGCTTTAATTATACGGAAAGGACGAATTACTATACCGACGCACAACAACAATACGAAGACCGTTATACGTATGATTACAGGCGAATTTCGTTACGGGTGGGATTTGAGTTTTAGTTGTAAGTTGTAAGTTATACGTGATACGTTTTTTTACATTTGAGATCTGAGCGGAGTTTGTTACACGGAGAAAGCGAGGAGAAGACACAGAGTCAATTAATTGAAAATTGAAAATGGAGAATTGAAAATGATTGTAGCGAAAAAAAACTCCGTGCCCTCTGTGTCTTCTTTGTGCAACTCAGTGTAACTGTATTTTTTTAAAACGCTTCATTTAAAGACACATAAAAACCGGTAGACCGGTCTTCGCCGGTTTTCTTGCTTCCGACGGCATAATCAAGCCGAAGCGTGAGCCGTGCCAGCGGATCAAACATATATCGAACACCGCCACCGAAACTTGGAAATAAATCATTCCACGAAAAGCCTGTATTTGGAAAAACTGTTCCTGTTCCTGCAAAGGCACCGAAGATAATTCTTGAAGCCGAAACAAATCCTCTGTCCCGCTTACTGCCCCATGGCCGGTATCTATATTCGGCCTGGGCTGCTACCAAATTCTGATCACTGTACCGCCACATATAATAGCCACGCAAATAGCTTGAACCACCAAGATTTGAAAGAGAATAAAATGGCATATCCTTCCCCTGTGTTGTCTGGAATACAGCCTGAAAGCCCAGGGTTTGATTTTTTCCGACAGGAATAAAACACCGGCCGTCAATAGTAAAAAACGTGTAATGCCAGTCACTGTACCCAAAATTCGACCATCCGCCGGCTTTTAAATAATAACCCTTCGTGGTGTAGTTCTCATAGTCACGATCATCATACACTAACTGATAACCCAGCAAAGCCAGTTTACCGCCTTGTTTGCCGACATATTTGCCGGTATCAAATATGCCGCCCGGCGCTGCATCGGTAAAATCGTCAGATTGCAGTCCAAGCCCCGCTCCTGCATATACATGTTCAATAATTTTTCTTTCAGCACCAGCAACAAAACGAAAACGTTTTGCAGTTATCAGGTCCGCATCACTTTCTTTGGTGTGCGCGCCAATACCGTAAAAATAAATGGGAAAATCGCTATAGATACCACTTGTAAAAAAATGCCAGACATTATCCTTTGTCCATATACTCCCCTGGAGTATAAGCTGGATCTGGCTTTCCGCGGTAAACATATTGTAGGAGTACAGTGCGGAGTTTCGTGTTTTAGGTGAGGTCTTATCAATATAGAAACTATAAACGGCACCAACCCCATACTGAAACTTTGTTTCAGGCGCATAACCTAAAACAGGATAAGGAAGCAGCAACCCTTTCTTCTCAGCCATTCGTATGGAATCATTTCCAAACTGCCCATGGGTTGCAGAAGTTAGCATTAGCAATGCGCACAGCCAACTGCACCTTTTCTGTAACTGCAAGGAAATACGCTTCGTCGGGGTTTTATTCGCCGTCTTGATAAACTGTGTTTTTTATCAAAAACAATACATCGAAGTAAATGTTCAAAATTGTTCGCAGATGTGGGATTTTTTGATGTCTGATTTGTTGATCTCTGATTTGGAAGCGATGAACATTCTGGCTATTATCCAGGGTCACATTGACTGAGCATGTTTTTTTCTTTTTCACAAGTGATGTCTGAATTTTATTATCCGGCTGCACATAAACAAATCAGACATCAGAGACCATAAAATCAGAAAATTCAACATTAAAACAATCAATTCAAAAGTTCACAAATCATAATTGCATCTCAGGAGCATCGGGAGGAACAACAATCCGCCCTGCTGTTTTACTTTTTATTTCATCCACTGATACTCCCGGCGCCCTTTCCTTCAGCAGAAAGCCCTCGTCCGTTATGTCAAACACAGCCAGCTCTGTCACCACTTTTTTCACACACTTCACCCCTGTTAAGGGCAATGTGCATGCAGGCAACAATTTACTTTCTCCCTTGCTGTTTGTATGCTGCATTGCTACGATGATGTTTCTTGCACTGGCAACAAGATCCATTGCACCGCCCATGCCTTTAACCATCTTCCCGGGAATTTTCCAGTTGGCAATATCTCCGGTATCACTGACCTCCATTGCACCCAAAACAGTTAAGTCAATCTTCCCCGCCCTGATCATGCCAAAACTTTCGGCACTATCAAAGAATGCACCTCCCGGAATAACGGTTACCGTTTCCTTTCCTGCATTTATGAGATCCGCATCAATCTCACTTTCTTCAGGGTATGGGCCTATGCCCAGCATTCCATTCTCACTTTGCAGGATAACGGACATGCCTTTAGGTATAAAATTCGCTACAAGTGTTGGTATTCCTATGCCAAGGTTTACATACATTCCATCACGCAATTCCTGCGCGATACGTTTCGCAATTCCATATTTATCAAGAGACATAGCAAGTTATTTAATGTACGATGTTAGATGTGGATGCTCGATGATTATGCTTCAAGTACGATTTACGAAGTACGAAGTACCTGGTTGTGTGCACGTTTACACTTTGCAACTTCCTCGAATTTTATTGAACGCCAGGTTTGAATCAGCATCCCTCATTTTCAATTTTCAATTTTCAACTATCAATTCTCAAATTGATTCTGACTGTGTACGATGCACTAAGAAGGATTTCAGGTATCAGGCAAAAGGCGTGGAACCACAGTTGCACTAACTCAAGCTTTTGACTTGCACATCGGCACATTTGCACATTCGCCCATTCCCTCCATTTTCAATTTTCCCCGCCTGAACGATCTAAGTCGGGCAGGAACTGTCACTTATCAATTAATCCTGATCGTTTTTTTCTCAATGCGTTTTTCATAATGCTCGCCTTTAAAAATGCGATGAACATAAATGCCGGCAACGTGAACCTGGTCCGGATCTAATACACCTGGCTCTACCAGTTCTTCAACTTCTGCGATGGTGATATTTCCGGCCTTAGCCATGGGAACGGAAAAATTACGCGTCGTTTTACGAAATACAAGATTGCCCATTGTATCACCTTTCCACGCTTTTACAAGTGCAAAATCTGCATGCAGTGCATATTCCATCAGATAGGTCTTTCCATTGAACCTTCTGGTTTCTTTGCCTTCAGCTATTTCGGTTCCGAAACCGGCGGGTGTATAAAATGCAGGAATACCCATGGCTGCCATTTGAATACGCGTAGCCAGCGTACCCTGCGGCACAAGATCAACCTCTAACTCACCGGAAAGAAGCTGTTTTTCAAATTCAGCATTCTCACCCACATAGCTGCTGATCATTTTTTTTATTTGTCTTGATTTCAACAACCTGCCGAGGCCAAAGTCATCCACGCCGGCATTGTTGGAAATGCAGGTGAGCGATTGTACATTCTTTTTAACAAGAGAGGAAATACAATTTTCAGGAATACCACAAAGGCCAAAACCGCCAAGCATAAGGGTAGCTCCGTTAGCAACATCATGTAATGCTTCATCAGCATTAACGTAGATTTTATTCATATGACTCGTCGTTAGATTTGCAACATAAGGCCTAAGTCAAAAGTAAAAAGTCAAAATTCAAAAAAAGCCTATTGCGGTCTGGTGATATGCATTCTCTCTTTGGTGATTAAGAAAAACATTAGCTAGTTACATCAGAACTTTTGAATTTTTACTTTTGATTTTTGACTTATAACTAACCGCGAATTAACAACTGAATCGACACGGTCAAAAGGCCTTAGCCAATTTGACTTTTATTTTTTAGTTGCAGCACTGTCGCGGGTATATAGTTTCATTTGCTGCCTGTTTGCATATGTCTGTAAAGAATCCAGCATCTCTTTATGCAAATCAGGATGCGCTTCGTAATAAGCATAACTTTTATAAAATTCGTCCCTGCTTATTTTATGTATGGCGAATACAGTTTTATACATCACCATCTGCTTGTTGGTTATTGTATTAATACTGCTGTCAAGCTTTAATTTGTAAGCGGGCTCATCTACCCTCATCAGGTCCCACACGATCATTTTCATCTGTTCAGGCGGTATAATTCCTTTCGGTACCCGTTCTTTATCAGCACAGGAAAAGAACAGCAATAACATACAAAAAACACTAACTCTTTTTACCATTATCTAAGATCCTGTTTATACCTGTTAGAATTGGAAACATCCAGTGTTGCTAAAAGATCACCTGCTTTTGCTTTGCTTTGGGGATCTGCGTTTTTAAAGATACCCGTCATTTCCTGATAGCGGTTCTGGAGGAAAAATTGAACAATCATCGTATTCGGATTATCCTGGTTAAAATCCTGCAGCTTGCTAAGTGCATCTATTACCTGATTTCGTGATTCAGTCGGATTATCGTACATATTATCCAACCCTTTGTGATAATAGTTGTAAAACACATCATGCAAAGTATTGTTTTTGGGATTGGCCATGTTATTCACTAACCAGTAGCGGTTACGTAATCCGTCAAACACTTTCCATCCCGTAATATTCCTTGATTCAGGCGCATTGTTAACAATATTCTGTGCTTTTTTAAAATACTGATCACCACCTTTCAGAGAATAAGAGTCATAGTCAAAGCCAAGTATCATGTAGGAATAGTATGCAAAAATTGCGGTAAGATTTGCGGCCTGCGGATCAGTTCCCTGTACTCTGTTTTCGTTAAACTCTACCGGCTGAAACTCCACGTATTTAAAAGTTACATCTCCGTCCTGGTAGTTAATCAGCGGCGACTGATAAGATGAATTAAAAACCGGCCTTGCAACCTGGATTGTTAGTGAAGCTTTATATACATCGGTTTCAACAATGCTCTCAAGGTTCAGCAAAAAATAGCATTGAATTTTTTCATTGTTCTGGTAAGTGTCACCGGTCCATTTACGGCTGTTTAAAAAAGTAGTAAGCTGGGTTTGTAAGGTATTGAACCTTTTCTTGTCAACAGAGCTGGCAATGCGCTGGCTGTTAACAACCACCTTGGTTACAAGCTCCTGCGCATGAATAAAGGATATGCATGCGAGCAGCAAACAGCTTAATAACAAACTACGCTTTATCATACAGCTTTTTAATAATAATATTAACGATGTCCTCGGCAACTTGTTGCTTGGAAACCAGGCCGGATTCAAACACATTCCCTTCTTTATCAAAAACCGTCACATTATTGGTGTCATAGCCAAAACCGGCATTGGTATCGCGTAATGAATTTAAAACAATTAAGTCAGCATTTTTGCTGTTTAACTTTTGCAAAGCATTTTCCCGCTCATTGTTTGTTTCCAAAGCAAACCCCACCAACAACTGTCCGGGTTTCTTAAGTTGCCCCAGGGATTTTAAAATATCTTTTGTTTTCAGTAAGCGGATAACAAGCTCTCCGTCATTTTTCTTGATCTTTTCCTCTGCAACTTCAGCCGGAGTATAATCTGCTACTGCGGCGCTCATTACAGCTATGTCAGCATCTTTAAATGCATCTACGGCAGCATTGTACATTTCATTTGCAGAAACAACTTTGCTGAAACGTATACCATTATTGGAATGAGGGAGATTAACCGGCCCGGTTACAACATGTACATCTGCGCCATGCATGTAAAATGCTTCGGCCAGTGCATAGCCCATTTTGCCAGAAGAATGATTGCTGATGAAACGCACCGGATCAATCAATTCCTGTGTGGGCCCGGCGGTGATCAACACTTTCTTGCCCTTTAATGCATCGCCCCTGAAAAAAAAATGTTCTATATAACTAAGGATCTGTTCCGGTTCTGGCATGCGGCCCTCTCCTATTAATCCACTGGCCAGCTCGCCTTTTTCCACGTCCATTACCTTGTTGCCAAAAGAAACAAGTTTTGCAATATTCTGCTTTGTTGATGGATGGTGCCACATATCTTCATCCATAGCAGGTGCAACCACAACCGGACAAGTCGCAGAAAGATAAACCGCCTGCAGCAGGTTATCGCACTGACCATTGGCCATTTTCGCTATGGAATTGCAGCTTGCAGGTGCTATTACCATCACATCTGCCCATCGCCCGAGCATTACATGGTTGGCCCAACTGTCTTCGCTGAAAATATCTGCAAGAACCTTATTGCCGGATAGTGTTGACAATACCAAAGGAGACACAAAATCTCTTGCTGCCGGAGTAATAACAACTTTAACCTCCGCTCCAGCTTTTATAAGCAATCTTACAAGCAAGATGGATTTGTAGGCGGCAATACTGCCGGTGATACCTAGTAATATTTTTTTTCCTTTTAACACGCTGCCAAATTACGAAAAGATGTTTGATGTTGGATAAGGCGGATGTACGATGTATGGTGTACGATGTACGATGTAATGGGGAGAACGTTATTTCTCAGAAATGGTGTAAAAGTACAAAGTACGAGGTACGAAGTACGTTAGGTCAGAGTTGCTGATTTATCTTGAGCAGTTCTTGATGCAAGTACGAAGTACGAATTACGTTGAGTTGGAGTGGTTGATATTTTGGGGACCGGTTTAAGAAATAAGGACGAAGTACGAATTACGAAGTACGTTGGGCTGGAGTGGCTGACATATTCCGGGTTGGTTTTATTGCAAGCGACAGTCAAACAATGACATACAATGAAGAAGGCAAAAGCCTGCATACCTAATACCTAACACCTCTTACCTGATCCCTGACGCCTGATACCTGACACCTGGACCTCCTCCAGGCTCATAGCTGACAGCTAATAGCTAAAAGCTAAAAAGGGCAGCGTTTCCACTACCCTTCTTATATAATTTAACGCACCGCTCTGCTTATCTGAACAGATCGTCGTCGTTCTTGCGGTGATAAACTTTACCTTCCATGAATTCCTGGGTTGCAAGGATAGCAGGATTAGGCATTTTTTCATACGCTCTTGAAATCTCGATCTGCTCCTTGTTCTCATGAATTTCTTCAAGGCTGTCTGTATGGCTGGCAAATTCTTCCAGCTTGTTATGCAACTCTTCTTTAATAGCCACATTTATCTGGTTGGCCCTTTTAGCTATGATTGAAATTGACTCATACAGGTTTCCTGTCTGGGCCTTAATATCAATCAGGCTTTTGGTTTCCACCACATTTGTGGTACTAGCGCTGAGTTGTCGCCTGAGCTTGCTCATTGTGTATTTTTTTTATATTATGTGTAGAATGTGTCTTAAATTCTTCAACCTCTGCAAGTAATTTGCTGTCCGGAAACCGGTCTTTAAATTCTCCGCATGCAGTAATTACTTTTTCAAAACGCTCTTCCTGCTTGTCATAAAAGCTCATCTCAGCATATTTGTAAGATGATTTTATCTTATATAACATATAATTGTCGCCCTTGTCAGAATCAGGATAATTGTCTATCAAAGTGCCAAAAGACGTTGCCGCGCTTTTAAAATGACCAAGGTTATAATATAATTCGGCCGTTTTAAATTCCTTCAGTTCCAGCTTTTGCCTGAGTTTGGCAATTATCTCCGTTGCTTCCTTACTCCTTTCTGAAGTAGGGTGCGTTGTGATAAATGCCTGCATCAATGCTATTGCTTTGGTGGTGTTTGTCTGATCCAGATCCACTTTTGGCGACTGTTTATAGAAGGTATATGCCCTCATATACTCGCACTCTTCGGCTCTCGGACTGTTGGGGAACGTTTCTATATACGTTTTAAAAAGGTTCTCCGCATTTAACCAATCTTTCTGATAATAAGCACAATACGCATATTTATAAAATGCATCCTCATATCCCTCTTTTCCTTTCATCGTAGGAAACAGATCATCAAATAGCTGCTGTGCATAGCTGTACTTTTTATTTGCATAAAACTGTTCAGCCATTTTAAGTTTGTATTCGCTATCCTTGCTCTTCATAACCTTCGAAAACTTAGAAGAACAAGATGATAATAATACACCAATAAGAAGCACATGTACAAAAAACTTCATAAAGCGGGCAAAATTACATTAAAGACGGCAATTTATGAATAGAAAATTTATGCCGCTAATTGTGCTAGTTAAGAATTTTAAAAAATAACTGATTAATATCAAATACGGTATACATTTAGCCTTAAATATCTCAAAGAGGATCAACTCTAAATGTTTGAACAATTAATTTATAATTAAAAAGCAATATCCTCTTTTTTATATTTGCAAACTTTAAAAGTAAGAAGATGAAAAAATTCTATTTATTGTTAACGGTTTTTCTGGGATTGGGAATTATATCACAAGCGCAAAATGATGCAAATGCAAAAAAAATACTGGACGGCGTGAGTGCTAAGCTAAAAACGCTGAAAGGAGTTACCGCAAATTTTTCGTACACGACCAGGGACAAGAAAAATGTGAAAAAAGGGTCTGTAAACGGGTTAATTTCATTTAAAGGGCAACAATATTATATTAAACAGGGAAGCACTGAGATTTTTTGCAATGGAACCAAAACCTGGAACTACAATGGCGAAAGTGAGGTTACAGTAAGTGATGTGGACAACGACAACAAGACATTAACCCCGCAAAAATTGCTTTCTAATTTTTACGACAAAGATTTTACTTACAAATTAGTTTCTTCTGCAGGTGCCTTTAGCGAAATCCAGATGATACCGGTGGATTCAAAGAAAAATTTCAAACAGGTGAATGTATTTGTAGATAAATCGAAAAATATGATCACCAAAGCGCACATTCTTGACAAAAGTGACAATACGATTGATTTCTCTTTGTCCAACATAAACACAAACGCATCTTTACCCGATAACAAATTCGTTTTTGATGCAGCAAAACATCCCGGTGTTGAAGTGATTACCAACTAATAATTTGTAATATACTTTATATTTAAAAGCCATCTTTGAGATGGCTTTTCTTTTTTGCTTGCATTACACAATAATTTGCCGCAATTTTGCTGTAGTATGGCACACAAAATAATAGTAACGATAGACGGTTTTTCTTCCTGCGGAAAAAGTACACTAGCCAAGCAACTGGCAAGGGAATTGAATTATGTATTTATAGATAGCGGAGCCATGTACCGTGCTATTACACTGTATTTTCTCAGAAATCACGTTAACCATGAAAAGTCGGCCGAAGTAAAAAAAGCGCTCCACAATATTGAGCTTTGGTTTGAGTTTAATGAAAGAAGCGGCAGAAGTGATATATACCTGAACGGAGAAAATGTGGAAGCACTGATAAGAGATCTATTGGTAAGTGAACATGTAAGTGCAATTGCCGCCGTTAAGGAAGTAAGAGAATTTGCAGTAGATCAGCAACAGAAAATGGGCGAAAAGAAAGGTATTGTTATGGACGGAAGGGATATCGGCACGACTGTATTTCCTGATGCAGAATTAAAGATTTTTATGACTGCAGATCCGGCAGTACGCGTTGAGAGAAGATTTAAAGAGCTTTTTGAAAGGAATCCGGATATAACACTGGATGAAGTACGCATTAACCTTGAAATGCGTGATTATATGGACAGCAATCGCGAGATTAGCCCGTTGCGAAAAGCAGACGATGCACTGGTGCTGGACAATTCCAACCTGACAATGGAAGAACAGCTGAAAGTGGCACATAAATGGGTAAAGGAAAGATTGAAAGGCGAAAGTATACATCCCAAAGCATAATTTTTTTTGAACCACGGAGACAGGGCGACGCTGAGAAACACGGCGTCTTTTTTATGCGCCAGGGCGCAAGGTTTGAAACACGAAGGCACAACGAACATAAAGGGGCACGAAGGTTTGAAACACAAATTAAGAACCACGAAGTCACAACGGTCACAAAGGAACACGAAGAAAACTTCTAAGGAGAAAAACGTACAACGTATAACTTACAACGTACAACTTATCTGCCACAAAGACACTAAGGCGCAAAGGAACACAAAAAGAAGTAAAGATTACAAAAAGGCCCCTTTCTCCGCATTTAGTTTTAGGCTTTGGGCTTTAGGCTTTCAGCTGGTCTCAAAAACGTACAACGTATAACTTACAACGTATAACCCTAAGGCGTTACGGGCCACCAGGTGTTGCCATATACATCATTGAAACCGGCGGCGCGACCGTATTCTTTGTTAGCCGGGGGCATGAGGCTGTGACAGCCTTCTTTCAGTGCAAGTTCATATACTTTATCTACATCATCCACGTAAACAAACATCCCCGAAGTTTTTGGAGGATAAGCCTCGGTAGCATCGGCAAGCATAATAACGGATCCGTTAATTACAACCTCTGCATGCATGATCTTATGATCGTCACGCAGCTCGCGCATTTTTTCCGTTCCATCAAAAACCTTCTTCAGAAATGCAATAAATCCCGGAGCATCATTAACGATGAGGTAAGGCATTACAGCTTGATATCCTTCAGGTATATTCATGGTTTGTGAATTTGAGGTGTCAGGTTTCAGGTGTAAGGTATGAGGCTTGAGGTGTAAGGTGTGAGGCTTGAGGCATTTGAAGTAAAGCCTGCTAATTGACGATTTGCAAGCTTCACCTTTCAGACCAACCCTCATTTTCAATTTTCAATTATCAATTGTCCATTAAAAAACCTTCTAACAAGTTACATCTCCACGCGACACAACTACTCCTTCATCATATCCATAATCACATCAAATATCTCTTCAGCATTGGGTTTGCTGAAGTAGTCTCCGTCACTGCCATAAGATGGTCTGTGTGCTTTTGCGGTTATCGTGCGCGGAGCAACATCCAGCCATTTATAGCCTTTCTGTTCTTCCATTACTTTATTGAACATGTAAGCAGCGGCACCGCCAGGAACATCTTCATCAACAAAAACAATCCTGTTGGTTTTCTTCAAAGATTCCAGGATGGAATGATGAATATCGAATGGCAGCAACGTCTGTACGTCTATAATTTCGCAGTTAATTCCCTGTTTTTCTAACCTTTCGGCAGCGTCCTGTATAATGCGTAAAACTGATCCGTAAGAAACAATTGTGATATCATCACCTTCTTTTAAGACTTCCGGTATGCCAAGCGGAACAGTAAACTCAACAAGGTTTTGTGGAAGCTTTTCTTTCAGGCGGTAACCATTCAAACATTCAATCACCAGCGCCGGATCGTTACTTTGCAATAATGTGTTGTACATTCCTGCAGCCTGAACCATGCTGCGAGGCACACATACATGCATTCCCCTGAGCGAGTTGATCAACATCCCCATTGGAGATCCACTATGCCAGATCCCTTCCAGCCTGTGGCCACGCGTACGTACGATCAGCGGACAGCTCTGCTGACCTACTGTTCTGAAATGAAGTGAAGCCACATCATCCGTCAGTGGTTGCAGGCCATACACCATATAATCCATATACTGAATCTCAGCAATTGGCCTAAGGCCGCGTAATGCAAGCCCTATCCCCTGCCCCATTATGGTAAGTTCACGTATACCTGTATCGAAGATCCTGTTATCACCATGTTTTTGCTGCAAGCCTGCAAATCCCTGGTTCACATCACCAATTGTTCCTACATCTTCACCGAAAGCAACTACGAGCGGGTTGGCCTTAAACAACTGATCAAAATAACGGTTGAGCACTTCATAACCGTTTATAAAGGGAGCATCTGATCCGAATGCAGCTTTCACTTCAGGCACACGCAAGGCACTTTTCGGACCATCATCATACAAGTAGGTATTATACAGACGTGCATTTTCTTCCAGCAATGATGCTTTGTGGTCAATCAGCTCCTGCGCAGCAGAACTGTGCCTTACCGTAGAAATGGCAAGTGATAATGCGCGTAAAATATCCCTTCTGAACGGCTCTTTATTTCCCGCTAATTCGTGCGCAATTTTCTGCAGATCATTGTGCGATTCAACATCGTTTACCGGAGTGCTTTTGATAAGGGAAATAGCATTGGCTGCCATTTCCTTTAAAGGCGTTATATAGTTGCTCCATGCGGTATTTCTGCATTCGCGCACATATTTTTTCGCGTTAGCTTCAATTTCAATGAGCTCTGAATTAACCGCAATCTCATTATCAACGATCCATTCACGCATTTTCCTGATACAATCCCATTCCCTCTCCCATTCAAGACGCTCGGGAGATTTGTATCTTTCATGACTTCCTGAAGTGGAATGCCCTTGCGGCTGTGTCAACTCATCAACATGAAATATCGCCGGAATATGTGTATCCCGTATTTTTTGAATAGCCTGTTCAAACACTTCACACATGCCGGCATAATCCCATCCCTTCACCTTATATATATCGATTCCGTTTGTATCGGGCTTCTTTTGAAAACCCTGCAAAGCAGCAGAAATGGATCCTTTGGTAGTTTGTAATTGCTTGGGAACGGAAATACCATAACCATCATCCCAAACAAATATTGCAAGCGGAACCTGCAGTACGCCTGCTGCATTTATTGTTTCCCAAAAATGTCCCTCACTTGTTGAAGCATCACCGATAGTGCAAAAACAAACTTCATTGCCGTTAGTGGAAAATTGTGTAAAAGGCTTTAAAACGGCTGAGTTTCTGAACAGCTTGGATGCAAAAGCCAGCCCGACAGAGCGAGGCATTTGGGCCGCAGTCGGCGCCATATCCGAAGCTGTATTCTTCTGATGGCCTATGTCAACAAAATTGCCCTGTTCATCCACATTGCGGGTCACAAAATGTCCCGTCATTTGCCTGCCTGCACTCAGCGGTTCGTTTTCGATGTTCGGGTCAGAATATAATTGTGCAAAGAAATCCTGCACCTGGGCGAGCCCGGATGCAAATGCAAAAGTCTGATCGCGGTAGTACCCCGACCTGAAATCTCCCGGTTTAAAAAACTTGGCCATCGCCACCTGCGCCACTTCTTTACCATCGCCAAAAATTCCAAACTTGGCTTTCCCGGTAAGCACTTCCCTTCTCCCCAAAAGACTCACTTCACGACTTTCAATGGCCCGCTTATAATCATTCAGTACTTCCGTACGGAAATCTTCATAAGAAAGCATATCATTGTTTGCATCTGTATGAACAGCAAGATTTTCCATGCGCCAAATGTATTGATTATTTGCATAATCTAAAATGCTTCCCGGCAGGCCTATTTTCTTTTATTATGAGCACAAAATTCATTAATATTATTCTAAATTTAAACCCATGCAGACTTTTAAAGTCCTAGCGGCAATTTATAGTCTGTTAGTTCATTACTTTTGTACAATAAAAAACACGGAATGAAAAAGATAACCTTTTTATTAGGTGCATTACTTGTTGCCGGCCTCGTTAACGCGCAAACACCAACAGGCCAGGGATCTGCAACAACCCAAAGCGCTGATGCTACAAAAGTTGTAGAGTTTAGCGAGCTTGACCACGATTTTGGCAAAATTCCCCAGGGCAAACCAGTTGAATACGATATCTCTCTTAAAAACATAAGCAACAGCCCCGTAAAGATTGAAAACGTGCAGGTAGGTTGCGGTTGCACCACTCCTAAATGGAAAGCTGGACCTTACGCGCCGGGAGAATCATTTAAGGTTACACTTGGATTCAATGCAGCAGCTTCAGGAGCTTTCACTAAAACAGCCACTATCTTCTTTAATAACGGCCTGAGCAAAGTAGTCAAATTCCACGGAGAAACATTTGCCGAAAGCACACCGGCAACAAAAAACTAATTCGGTAAAACATTCGTAATATGAAAAAATTATTGGTATTATTTGCCTTATTGATTGGCACTTATGCCTTTTCTCAGCAGGCATCTGACGTTAAATTTTCTGAAACCAAGCATTCCTTTGGAAAAATTACCCAGGGAAAGCCGGTTACAACCAATTTCACATTTACCAACAACGGTAGTAAACCTTTAATGATTGAAACAGCCACAGCGGAATGCGGATGTACTTCACCTGAATACTCCAAAGCAGCCGTGTTAAAAGGCAAGACATCTACTATTAAGGTAACTTACAATGCCGCAGCAGGCGGACCTTTCACAAAAAAGGTTACAGTAAAATTCGCTAAAATAGCAGAACCGGTAATTCTTGAAATTGACGGAGAAGTTGTAGAAGGCGGAGGAAAGTAGTTGAGTTTATATCTTAAATTTTTATAGCCATGACGCCGGGTGCGTTGTGGCTTTTTTGTGCAACACCCTTAAGTACGAAGTACGGTAGGTGCGACAAGCGAACGTTTCTTTTATCTTTATAAGTTCCGGATGAAGTACGA
>NZ_JAULBC010000006.1:17133-103678 GCF_041060425.1 Danxiaibacter flavus | reverse complement strand
AATACGAAGTACGAAGTACGTTAGGTGCGACAAGCGAACGTTTCTTTTATTCTTTATAAGTTCCGGATGAAGTACAAAATATGAAGTACGAAGTACGTTAGGTGCGACAAGCGAACGTTTCTTTTATCTTTATAAGTTCCGGATGAAATACGAAGTACGAAGTACGTTAGGTGCGACAAGCGAACGTTTCTTTTATTCTTTATAAGTTCCGGATGAAGTACAAAATATGAAGTACGAAGTACGTTTGGCGCGAGAGACAAATGGTTCTTTTATTCCTTATAAGTTCCGGATGAAGTACGAAATACGAAGTACGAAGTACGTTTGGTGCGAAATCTGACCTTTCTCTTTAGTTTTTATAAATCCAGGATAAAGTACGAAATACTTTATGTGAGAGAAGCAAACGATTCTTTTGTCCGTTTTAAATTCGATATGAAGTACGAAGTATGTTAGATGCGAAAGCTGTATATTCCTGTAAGTCTTAAAATTGCTGAAGGGTGGCCCTACACCACTTCTTTTTCCTCTTATTAAGAATCGATAACGGTCATAACTTACATGACCACCTCCCCCTTCAATTGTTGTCAGGCCCGCACCCGTCAACCTTCCCCCATTTTCAATTTTCAATTTTCAATTTTCAATTTTCAATTGTCAATTATCAGAATTTCAATTGTCAATTGACAACGAATCTTGTAGGTTTGCCCCATGACACATTTAACCATAAGCCGAAGAGGTGAAGAAATGCCAGCTTCTCCCATCAGGAAACTGGTGCCTTTTGCAGAAGCTGCTAAGAAAAAGGGCGTAAAAGTATACCATTTAAATATCGGTCAACCTGATATTGAAACCCCGAAGATGGTATTGGATGCCGTCAGGCATTCCGACTTTAAGATACTTGAATATAGCCACAGTGCCGGCAATGAGAGCTATCGGAAAAAGCTTGTTTCCTACTACAAGAAAGTGGGTGTTGATGTAAGTTATGAAGACATTCTTATCACTACAGGCGGCTCTGAAGCCATCCTTTTTGGCATGATGGCCTGTTGCGATGAAGGTGATGAAATTATTATTCCAGAACCATTTTATGCCAACTACAATGGATTTGCAGTTGAAGCTGGCGTAAAAGTTGTTCCGATCACTTCATATATAGAAAACGGATTTGCGCTTCCCCCAATTGAAGAGTTTGAAAAAGCAATCACCCCAAGAACCAGGGCAATCATTATTTGCAACCCCAACAACCCCACCGGTTATTTATATAGCAAACAAGAACTGGAAACACTAAAAGAAATTGTATCTAAACACAATCTCTTCCTGTTTTCAGATGAAGCATACAGGGAGTTTTGTTATGAAGGAGAACATTTCAGTGCAATGAGCCTTCAGGGAGTAGAAGAAAACGTCGTATTAATGGACACCATCAGTAAGCGATACAGCGCCTGCGGTGGAAGAATAGGTGCATTGGTGACCAAAAACAAGGCCTTATATAGTACAGTCCTCAAATTTGGACAAGCCAGGTTAAGCCCGCCATCATTCGCACAAATAGCAGGCGAAGCAGCCATTGACTTGCCCGACAATTACTTTGACGAAACCAAAGCGGAATATAAAAAAAGAAGGGATCTACTGGTAAGACGCTTAAATGAAATGCCGGGAGTGCATTGCCCCAACCCCGGCGGAGCCTTCTATGCGATAGCCAAATTGCCCATTGATGATTCCGACAAGTTCTGCCAATGGTTACTGGAAGAATTTCAATACAACAATCAGACGGTAATGCTGGCCCCTGCAACAGGCTTTTACGGTGATCCGCAACTGGGCAGACAAGAAGTAAGACTCGCCTACGTATTAAATTTAAATGACATAAATAGTTCTATGGACTGTTTGGCTCAAGCTTTGCAGAATTATCCCGGAAAAGTTTAAATATTTTTTTCATTAATGTATTGTTTTTCAAGATTAATCCCTTTACTTTGTGTCATCGATACAGAATAACACATACATAAATATAAAACTAATATAAGTTATATCAAGAGTTTTCATATGGCAAGCAATCGAAGATGGCCTGTTGTTTTTACAACGGGCTTTTTTTATATTTTTTGTGTTTTTATTTGGCAGAATGGTTTGCCACTATTATTTTTGCCGCCCATTTGGCGAGGTAGCTCAGATGGTTAGAGCGCAGGATTCATAACCCTGAGGTCACGGGTTCAACTCCCGTCTTCGCTACAAAGAGCCCCTTGATAATCAAGGGGTTCTTTCTATTACACAGGAATCTGCGTCAATTTCTGCGTCACTTCAAGATACAATAGGAAACATCCTATTAAGAGAATTTAAAGAAAGAACCCTAACACCTAAGCCCATGTACAAACAAGCCAAACTTGTAGTATCAAAATCCAACCGGTGGTATATAAAATTTTACTTTCTAATACCAGGATCTTCAAATAAATACAAACGTTTCAGAGAATACTTTGATATTAATCAAATTAAAATCAGGTCTGCCCGTATGAAACATGCCTTACAGTTAGAAAATTTTGTAAATGAAAAGCTCAAGAGTGGATTTAACCCTTTTACTGCAGTAAAATCGAAAGAGTACAAGACTGCAGGCAAAACTTTGCCTACTCAAATTGAAGCAATTGTATCGATTAAATCTGTTGGAGCAAGTAAAGATGCGCAAGCTTCTTACAAAAGTTATGCGAAGCGTTTTACGGATTTTCTGGAAGACAAGAGTTACCATACGATGTCTGCCTACGAGTTTGATGTAGAAAAGGCGGAGGAGTTTAAAGAGTATGTATTTAAGCACAAAGATCTATCGCCAAAAACAACAAATGCTTCTTTATCGTACCTCTGTAATTTTTGGAAATTAATGATCGCAAAAAAATGGGCATCTTCGAATCCATTTAGTTCAATAGCGAGAGTAACAAATAAAGACAAGGCGAGAAATCTAAACAAGAAAGAACTTTATGAACCGCTGACACCGGAAGAACTAAACAAAATTGCGGAACATTTAAGAATTTTAGGCGAACACTCGTTTTTAAACTATCTTCTTTTTATCTATTACTCCTGGGCCAGACCGGCTGAAATAAACAGATTAAAAATTTCTAACGTAGACCTTAAAAATTCATGCATTTACTTCCCTTCCAAAAGCACGAAATCCGATAAAAAAGCTACCATACAAATCGTACCCCCACTCCTAAATATTTTGACGGAACATTTAGTCGAAACCCGAAATCCAGAGGACTATCTGTTTACAACAGATAATTTCAAGCCAGGAACCAAAAAGCTTGACAATAATTTCCCTTATCGGCGGTGGGTTTGGTTTGTTCATGAAGACTTAGGAATTATGAAAGACATGTATGCATTAAAACATAGTGGTAATATTCATTACCTCTTAAACAACAAGGGCAATGTGGATCTTAAGTGGCAACAAATGCAAAATAGACATAGTAGTAGCGCTATGACGGATCGTTACAATAGGAAGCTTGGTGCTTACTTTATTGAAGTGGAGGGATTAAATTTTGCTACGTTTGACTGAACATCTTCGTTTTTTTTATTGACTTTGACCTTACAATTAAAATATCCATTTTCCTTTGGACGAGTCTGAAAAGAATAAGGCCTCAATTCAATCATTTGTTTATTTTTTTGACGTTCAGCGATGTACATTATTACCGAATAAGGCTTTTGAATAGTTCCGTCGTCAACCAACTCCTTTGGCAAAACAATATTCATTCCTTGGGCATTCGTATTCGCACTAGGATATATAAGTCCCGAGGCTGCTAATGGCAGTTTGAGCTTCATTAAAGCCTTAAAAAAAGGCGCTGAAATTCGATAGTGAACATATTTGGCGTGCTGTTGACAGAAAACATCACTCATAAAATTCAGAAACGACAACGAATAAGCAAATCGTTCGTAGTTGCCTTTACAAATTTTTTCCAATTCGTTATAGAACAGCAAATTTAACCAATTGAAGTCATGATATGCTGCAAATGATAAAGACGTAAAGGGTAAGACATAAGCGTTGACGGGCTGCGAAAGATACCAACTACCGACCGTAAATAATGCACTAGGTTCATGAATTCTTGTCGCAAAGTCAGCGCCAACTTCCATTACCGCAGTTGTTTGTCCAGAGTCAAGCCTCCTGCTTTCAAGATGTCGTTTGGATACAAGTGCCGCATAGAATACTTGTTCTTGTTCGTAATTCGCCCTCGCGAATCTAATTTTTTGGGCATCGGGAGGATACGAGAGATCATTTAGTGAATGGAATTTTTTCTTGCCATCGTTTGGCCTCGCCCTTAATAGAGGGATTTTATCCAGAGTCACGTGAGGAATAGCAACCCAAGACAAATATCTTTCTAACTCCCACTCAATATAGCTCATGGGAATGTCTGGATCTGAAGCCCAGCGGAAAAGTCTTGTTTGCAGATGCTCAAGCGAAATGTCTGGCAATTTCATTTATTCAATTTTTAGATTTTTAAGTATTATCTGACAACTTTTAAATCTAGTGATTCCTGCACAAAAGAATAGCCTACTTTTTCAAATACTTTTCGAGCTTGCATATTGCGCTCCTTCGTCCATAATACAACTTTACGATATTTTTTTTCCAATATTTTTTTTGTGACTTCATAAAGAAGTGAGCTTGCATACCCATGATTGCGAAATTCAAGTGGGGTATAAATAGAGATTATACACGGATCCTTAGTATCTGATTTCCCGAACAAGACAAATGCGCACACTTCGTTGTCGACCACCCAAACGTAATAATTTTCAATCGGCCCCAACACGTTACTGGTATCATGCGCATATCGTTCTTCTCCGTTTGTAAACTCTTCCTTGAACTTAGCAGACATACTTATTAATTTATTTATGTCAATTTCACAAGCATTTTTCATTTGCCCAGTAGTTATACTGAATGTCGATGAAATCGCTACACATTCATAAAACACCGCGTTACTGTCACATAGAAATTCGACCTTTGACCAATGTGCGATTGCTTCTACAATATTTTTTGAACCTATTAACATGGAAAGACCCTTCGATCGATTTAAATAATCTGCAAGCTTTCTCACCATTCCATTGTGAAAACTATTCGAGTAGAGCACGCATCTTTCCGACGACAGGAGACATAATATAAAAGATCCACCATCATAAATTTTGCAGGCCCCTCGAAATTCATCCTCCCCAGATTTTATCCGGTCAATAACCCGAGTAAATTTGAGAAAAAACAAATCGTTTGAAGAAAACAAGTTTCCATGAGCTTTTCTAAAAGAAGACGGAGTTCCGTACGGTTTAAGTGACGCCATTAGTTTGACTTTTGAGAAATGCAATTTAACTGGTATTCACAAACAACCGCGCTGTTTTTAATGGTGAGGCAATGTTACTAGTCTAATTTTTCTAACAAGGAATGCAGCATTTATGCGTCTTTCCGGTAAAAAAAGAAAATGTTTTAGTCAGAAATGCCCATCGACAGCAAGGCGCTCCCTATCCGTTTTCTGTCCGGACGATGACATTTGTCAGGTATATGAAACGACTTTCCTGCCATAAAAGCTAACAAAAATCAGCAAATTTTACCTTATCGAGATGCCGCCTAAAACCTGTCCGGACAATGCCAAACGTAGTTCGTTAAAGTGGAGATGGCCCCATAGCAACATATCCAAAGCCTCGGTGTAGTCGGTTTGTTCTTCTGCGGGATAGTTGAGATTCTTTTCTTTGCTCTTATCCTTTTTGGTCACGCCTCCGGATGTGATCGCGCCGGCCTGATGCATTGCGGTGAGTAACGTAGCAGCTCTTAGATCATTGAACATTACGGACTCTTCGCCAGTTTGAGCGAGCACCTTTTTAAAGCGTTCGAAACGTATGTTGTGGTCGGAAGCTTTACCAATGTAGACTTCGATCACAGTCCAGCCCAAAAAAGTTAATTCATCGTAGACAATTTGCCGGAATGGTTTGTTTGTTATTGATCCGGTTCTACCGATGGCAGTGTGATCGTAGAAGTAATAAACCGTTTTGTTTTGATGTGTCGCAAATAGGTCGCTGAAAGCCTTGCAGGTAGCTTCCAGTCCTCCTTTATCTTCGTGAAGGGTGTGAACACCAGCTACAATATTGAGCGTATTGATGTGAGTTCCTGGTAATGACCCGAACTGACCAATCGCCATCGGAGAGATTCGCCATTGGTAATCCAGTGCTATGCCAAGTGGCAAGGCTGGATCTACGTCGTTCAGCATCTTGTATTTGTGGGCATTGTCAAGGGTTGGGTAGAATACGTTAAGGATTTCACCAGGATCTTCGTTAAGAATAGCAACGTTATATTCAATGCGTCCGCAGTTGCGCTTTTGGCTGCGGTAATAGAAGTCACCTAACACATCCTTGTTCTCATAGGGTTGAGCTTCACTTACATAGATAAGTTCCTTCCGGATGGCATTGGCGCGTTGTTCATAGGTTATTATCTTTTTCTTTAGAGCATAGTATTTCGCTGACTTTTCTTCTACTTGCTGCAGTTCCTTTTGCATATTGAAGATTTCCATCTGCAGAACATACACAACCTCGACAGCTTCGTGATCCACTAGCTTGCGTTTGTTTAGCAGCCATTTTATATCACCTGCTTCATCCAGGTATTTGTCAGTGAAAAACCATTTGCTGAGGTATTCCGGAAGATGGCCAAAATGTTGTTCTGCACCACGCAGAGCCGGCACAACTTCCGTATCGATCTTTTTCGGATCGCAGTACTTGGTTTCATCGCAGATCATTGCCTGGGCGTTGAACGCATTGGCAGATCCTTCAACCTTTATGCTGACCAAGCACAAGGCCATGCCAGTAGCAAAAGAGATTACACGGCTAAACCGGCCAAGCGGTATTAGTGGTTTTGTCCACTGGTCTGGTGGCTTTTGATATTTCACAAAATCCACGCCTTCTATCAGGCCTAGCTTGTCCGTAATGAAATTGATGATATTTGGAACCACCCTTGTTTCAAGTCGCTCATAAGTATCTGAGACCAGCAATATTTGCGAACGCGGCATCACTTCACTTAATCGCTGGATCCTTGGCCCTATGCCTCCACCGGTTTTACCTCCCGCACGTGGCCAAAGGCAATAGGTTGTGCCTGCATTGATAATTTGGATTAACGCTTGCGACCGGTTTAGTTTAACCGTAACTGAATCATTTTCCTGGTTACTGCTCTTCATCATTTCCCTGCAGACGGTTAATTATAGTTTGGGATTTTTCGAATGCCTGGTCGGGTGATAAGTTGGCCTGCAAAATATTGGCGTCACCGATGATAAGGTTGATATTTTTAGGAGAACGTGGCGCCGTAAAGCAAATTATCTACTCAAGGATTTACACACCCGAATATTTCTAAGGTCTGTTCAACTCAAAAATAGGAACTACGATTTGGAAATTATATAACACTTATTTATTAGCCGTCATGCCCGGTTTAATATTTCCAATTTACAACATCCCCTACTATTCATCTCTTTCCTTTTCAACTTTGATAAGATTTCCTTTTTCATCAAAATAAATTTCCTTTCCTTTAGTTTCGGCTTCTTAGCACGTTTTTCCCTTCGGGCTAACCACTTTTGAAACTTCCTCAAATTTAGCTCCGGAGTAACTCTTTTTTAAATAATTTTGAGCTAACTGCGGTAACCCGGATTGTTCTATATAATACTCCTTTTCCATTTCGTTGCCACTTTTATCCATATGAACAGCCACCTTCTTTCCATTTCGGTAAATTTTGATTCGTACTTTCCTTTTTTTTCAGGTGGCATCTTTTCCACTGTATACATTACAGATAAGAATGTCGACATGATGTCTCCATCAAGATTTTCAAACTTACAAGATCAACGTGATCGCAACCGTCTATCAGGGTCCGAAGACTATGAATTACAGTATTTGGAAGAAAAGCTTGGTGTAAGCAAGCAACAAATATTAGATGCTATAAAACAAGTGGGTAATGACAGGGCCAAAGTTGAGGAATATCTTTCCAAGAAATAAACCCGAGGAGAAGTCAAAACATCAATTAAGAGCAAAACCGTTTAGATACAGATCTTAATACCTTTTGGTCATTTATCTTTTAGCATATTCGCAGATTGCCATCGCCTATATCAATAATACTCACCAATTTCAACCGTACCGCAGGGCTGTTTTCAAAAAGCTTCGCATTATTTAACTCCCCAAAATGAAAAAACACCCTGTCCTACACTTCAAAATTTTAGGACAGGTTGTTTTTGGCCGATAGACTGCTTTTATTTAGCTATCATTAATCGTTTACTGGTTATTTTATTGCTTTTGTCTATCACTTGAATATAATAAACACCGGGCGCTAATGTTGATGTGTTTATTTCAGTCCGCATTTCTCCGTTTGTAGTTATTTTTTGGTGCAATAAAAGTTTGCCATTGGGGTCTCTTAGTTCAATCATGCAATAGTTACCTGTATTAGGCGCCAGCACTATTGAAACCTTGTTGTTAGCAGGATTGGGATACACCATTATTGATCCTGTTTCGTTAGTTACTTGCTTGCTTGTTGCCGTTTTAGCTATTCGTTCATTGGTAGAAGTTACCCGGACCGTTTTGGTAACTGCGGGAGGCGCGCCACAAGCATTCCAGGTTAACACAGATATTTTTGCTGTTGTAGTACCCCAGTTAACGATAATCGAATCCGTACCGTTTCCGGAAACAAGCCCGGCATCGTGCGGTATTTGCCATTTGTACTTTCTTACATCAGCAACGGGGGGAACACTGAAAATAATTCCAGCCTGAGATGAAGATACTTCATCCGGACCTATTATCAATGCCGGTGCAGATGGCTTCGCCTCATCAACCGCAACCCTTAGAGAATCTATTCCGGGAATCACTATGCATTCCGGTGCCTGTACTATCATGCAACTTATAAGATCACCATTTTTAAGATTGTCGTCAACATAAGTATCACTACTATCACCAACAACCTGGTCGTTCTTTTTCCATTGACAGAGATGTACAAAATCGATCTTGTTAATTATTGCTTTAAAGGTAATAGGGGTACCTTTGCATATGGTCGTCGTTCTGCTTGGTTGAATTCGCAGTTGGGGAGATCTTGAAAGATTCACATCAAATTTTATTACATCGCTCTTCCATTCTTTGTGCCCCGGGGCAAGAGAAAAGAACACAACGCACCAAAGCGAATCTCCGTCGACTAAAGCGCGGGAAGAGTAGATGTTTCCGCTAATAGTAGAAAGCTTTCCGTTCTTATACCACCTATAAAATATTCCCTTGTCCGCATTAGTTACTACGGCCTTAACTTTTACAAGATTTTCAGAACATACTATTCCGGAAGAAGTGCTTAGTAGTTTAACTGTCGTGTCTGACAAATAAGTAAAGAATGATTTTGTTGCTACACCTTTTCTCGTTGTAACCTGAAGATCTCCTGTACTTCCCCTATTTACGACTGCAGAGATCTTGTTGTTGGATATAACCTTGAACGATTGAACGGGGGTGCCTCCAAGCGTTATATTGGTTGTTCCATTGAAATTATCTCCATCAATCGTTAATGTATCATTCTGGTTTGCTGTTGCAGGAGTGAAAGAAACAATGGAAGGTATCCCTAAGGCTGTATCTGTTTGATTTCTATGGATCGAAACAAATGAAAAATAATCTCTGACGGTGTAAGACAGATCCTGCCGGCCGTCTCCATCAAAATCGCCAAATTCAATTGCCTTTTTGGGAAATGCCGGAAAACTTACCGGAGAGGCAAAGGACAGGCGTTCAGTGCTGCTGGTATTCTTTAGAATAACATAATTGCCAGTATTACCCTTGTAGGCGCAAATATCAAGCTTGCCATCTCCATCTACATCAACCATGTGGAAATTTGCCGCGTTAAGTCCATAGGGAAAAGAAACTGGCGCGGCAAAGCTCACATTATTAGAAGTGCTGGTGTTGAGTAAGAAAAGCAAACTGTCATTTTTATTATGAAGGCTGCTGATGGCAATGTCTGGTTTGCCGTCTTTGTTAACGTCTCCCACGCCGAGCAATAAATTGGAGCCGGCAGGATAAATATTCTTAGCATCGTCAAATGAAATGTTGCCATGGCTGCTCGTGTTGATGC
Source organism: Danxiaibacter flavus (assembly GCF_041060425.1). Lineage (NCBI taxonomy): Bacteria > Pseudomonadati > Bacteroidota > Chitinophagia > Chitinophagales > Chitinophagaceae > Danxiaibacter > Danxiaibacter flavus. The sequence goes on along the minus strand of NZ_JAULBC010000006.1, from coordinate 93,636 downwards.
TTGCGGAAATAGAATAATTTGAACTGGCATCATGGGTTACAGATAAAACATCAATCTTTCCATCTCCGTTAAAATCAGCAAGAGCATAGCGGTAGTTGAGAAAATTGAAATGCAACAACACCGGTGGCGCAAAGGAAATATTGCCACCGGAACTTGTATTTTGTGTAAAGGCTATAGAATCCGGAGATGGATCATCAGTCGCATAGAAGCGGGTTTTAATTCCAAAAAGGTCTAATTTGCCATCTCCATTCAGATCTGCAACACCCAGGTCGAATACGTGATCTCTTGTGTTTAACGGAAATGACTGCGGATTTTCGAAACTTATGTTGCCCGGTGTACTTTTATTTCTTAGGATACGTATGTCTAAAAACTCATCAGATGAGTTCCGACAAAGAAAATCCTTCTTTCCATCACCGTCAATATCAGCCAGAGGCAGTACGTTATCAATACGTCTTAATGGTATTACTGCTGATATTTCGGCGGCAAAACTTATATTTCCTGGTGTACTGGTATTCCTGTATATACTATATAAAAAGCCGAGCCCAATTCTTGATTTGGCAAAAATGTCGGGTTTGCCATCATTGTCAAGATCTTCAATCGTTAAACCATCCTCAACATTTGCCCTGAGACTCATTCGGAAATTTTCTGGCGTTTCAAATGTGCCCGGCGTAATAACATTACCAGTTTTATATGTTGTTATATAAGGCAAGGCTGAAAAACCAGTTAAGTTATTCACCGTTACGCTGATAGGTTTATTGGTTGTGCTGCGTGGCACCTGGACCGTGAGTTTGTTGGCAGAAGCTGTTTTAACGTAAGCGTGTGAGCCGCCCACAAACACAATATTCTCCAAAGGATTTGCACTAAAACCGCTGCCATATATTGTAACGGTGCTTCCCGGTAAACCAGTTAGCGGCAAAAATGAAGTAACTACCGGCTGAGCAAAAAGCTGTTGAAAAAATAAGCATGTAAGCAGCAGTATGGAAGCTTTACGGATAGTTGTTTTTAAAAGGAAATAGTTTTGCTGAAAGCGAATGAAAGAATTTGTAGTCTGAAGACAGCCATTAGAATCATTTTTCATAATAAAAAGTTTAACGGTTCTTAATAGTGCGTTTATGATCCGTAGCTAAGCGGAAAATAAAGAAATGACGTTGGCAGGGTGTGAGAAGGCAGCAGAGGAAACACTCCTTTACTACCCTTTCAACTTTATAAATGATCAAAATCAATTACAGGTAATTATTCAATCATTAGTTGTTTGGTGTACCTGGTGTTTTTTTCATCAATGATTATGAGCCTGTAATTACCCGCCGCAATAGTCCTTGGTAAGTTAATTGTGCGGGTCAAAATATCTCCTGAATGCTGCATTGCTTCTTTTGTTAATAACTTGCCTTGCATATCGTACAACGCCAATACATATTTTCCCTCTGACAAATTTCTGCACGTAATATGCAACTCCGCACCTGCTTGTATTGGGTTAGGATAAAGTGTGATGGAGAAATTATCAGTTGTCTTCTTGCCTTCTGTTAGATTGCTGTAATTGGAAGTGCCATCGTAGTTAATGGCTTCTATGCGATAGTATTTAATGCCTGTTGAAGTTTGCCTATCACTAAAAGCATAAACTTCTTTGTTGCTGCTGTTTCGTGCAGGAATAGTTGCTATAGGCTTAAAAAATTTTCCATTTGAAGATCCTTCTATTTTATATTGTCTGATTCCTTTCTCTGTAGTTGTTGTCCATTCTATTGTGCCTCCATCAAAACTCCGCAAGCTGATTGTTGAAGCAATTAATGCCTTGTCCACAACACTTATCACTATCGAATCTTCGCAATAGCCAATACTATTAGTTGCGGTAACAATATAAGTTGTAACAGTATCAATTTTAGCAGGGGTGCCACTGATTATACCTGTTTTCTTATTGAAGGAAAGTCCCTTCGGCAACGCAGGTCTGATGCTATATGAATTTGCTGTGCCTCCTTTGGCAATAATTTTTATTACGGAATTACTTGCAGAATCCGCCAGAAAAACGTTGCCCGCAGCATCCACCGAAATGCCTTTGGCTGTTTGCGCTTCTGTGCCGATAAAGGTTAAAGGTCCATCGTATGCAGATAGCCTCTTAACAATTTTTGGATTACTGTAAGACACATACAGATCGTTACCTGCATCCTGTGCCAGCCCGCGAGGCTCATCCAGGCTTGACTCAAATACAACTGTTTGTCCCGAAGGTGTTATTTTTATTACAACGTTATATTCCGGGGCATCTGCCTGTGAAGCTATTACTAACACTTCGTCTTTATTGTCAACTGCTATGGCTCTTGGATTGATAAAATTATAGTTGGATAGAATCTTCGTCACACTGTTGTTAGACATATTTATTTTTTTAACACCTGCGTATAGATCGGCGACAAAAACGTTGCCTGTTCCGTCTACAGTTACAGCAACAGGCCTGTTAAAGCCGCTGCCGAGTGTTGTAACATTTCCGTTTGATGCGGATATTTTTTTAACAGCACTGTTATAGGTGTCTGCTACATATACATTTCCTGCAGAGTCAAGTGCAATCCCTTCGGGATGATTGAAACCGTATCCCAGGTTTGTGGTAGCCTTTGAAGTAGCATCAATCCTGGTAATAGTTGTTTTGCCGGATTCTGCCACATATAGATTGCCCCTGTTATCTATAGCTACGCCGTTGGGCCCTTCTAATCCACCTTTAACTGTTTGTACGGTTCCTTCAGGTACAGGCTCAGGTGATATAGGCGTTATAGACTGTCCCGCAATAAATTGATTTGGACTATTATATTTGAAATTACCGGGTGCAAATGTGGTTACTTTAATAACCAGCTTTGCGCTGGAACTGCCGGCTGAATTACTTGCAGTTACCGTATAAGTTATAGCATCGGCTATAGTTGCCGGGTTGCCACTTATTTCGCCGGTAAATTTATTTATGCGCAGTCCCGGTGTTAATCCTGGGCTTATGGTAAATAATTTTGCAGGACCACCAGTGGATGATATTTTTTTGATGGAATTGCTTTTTGTATCAGCTACGTAAACATTGCCAGAACCATCTAATGCAACACCGGCTGGATCATGAAGGTTGCTTGCAATTGTTGTGAGCTGCATGGTATTGACCGCAATTTTTTTGATAGCGTCGTTATAAGTGTCAGTCACAAATACATTGCCCGCCGTATCAACTGTAACGCTATGCGGCTTATTCAATCCGGATGCTAATATTTCAGTCATTCCTGTTGAAAATGAAATTTCCTTAACGGCGTTGTTACCCTGATCTGCTACATATACGTTGCCAAAAATGTCGATAGTTATTCCCGTAGGATGATTGAACCCTAAACCTAGCGTACTAATACTTCCGTCTGATGCTTCGATTTTCTTAACGGCGTTGTGTTTCGAATCAGCGATATATATATTGCCAGCTGCATCTACAGCAACTCCTTCTGGTCCGCTAAAGCCGCTTCCAATAGATGTAACAGTGCCATCTGTTTTGCTTATCTTTTTTATCGCGTTATTGTTTTTATCAGCCACGTATATATTGCCGGCTATATCAATTGCTATAGCTGTTGGCGCATTAAATCCGGAAGTGATATTGATCACTGTTCCTCCTGCGATCTTTTGAATACGGTTGTTATATGTATCCGCTATATAAATGTTTTCAGAATCATCAAGAGCAATACCTGAAGGGTTGTTGAAGCCTGTGGCAATTGTTGTAACTGTGTTTGGTGATACAAATTCCGGTGATAAAAATTGCACAGGTTGATTTTTAATGAAAACATCTGGCGTGCTATACGTAAAATCGGCCGGAGCATATTGAAATACTTTTATAACCAATGTAGTCATCACACTGCCCGCTGGATTGGTGCCTGTAACTGTATATTTTGTAGCAGGGCTGATTATAGCAGGGATACCTGATATTTTGCCCGTCTTTGGATTGAGCGTCAGCCCCCTTGGCAATGCAGGACTTATGGCATAGGAGCTTACGGAATTTCCCTCGCCTGCAATAACTTTTACTGCATTATTTCCCTCGTCGCAAATATACACGTTGCCCGAAAAATCAACAGCCACATCCGCTGCCATACTGAAACCACTGCCGAGCTCAGTTGTAGTTCCATTTGCTTTTAAAATCTTCTTTATCGTATTACCGTTATCTGCTACAAATATGTTGCCTGCAGCATCGACCGTAATTCCTGACACACCGCTGAAATTGCCGACTATACTTGTTACCTGGTAATCAGGAACGGCTATTTTTTTGATGGTATCATTGGCGCTGTTGGCCACATATATATTGCCTTCAACATCAACAGCCAGGTCAGAAGTGTTTTTTAATCCGGTAGCAATGGTGGTCATACGTGCATTTGGGATGGCGATTTTTTGCACTGTACCGTTCATTCCATCAGCGGCAAAAATATTGCCTGGCATATCAAGCGCTATACATCGCAGATCCTTAAAGCCCGCCTTAACTTTATTTGTTTGTCCTGTTGACACGGTTATTTTTTTAATTGTCTGATCTCCCGCGTCAGCCACATAAATATTGCCCGATGTATCTATAGAGATGTCCACAGGATTGATTAAGCCAGAACCTAAACCAGAGATGTTGCCTGTTAGTGCATCTATCTTCGTCACTTTGGTTGCACCCTTCTGCAATACATATACATTGTGCTTTGCATCTACTGTACCGGATTGGGGTTGAAAAATGTTAGAACCAACTACGCTAATATTTCCCGGCTGTGTGAAAGTAGTAGAAAGTGGGCTGATAACCTGCCCCTGCACAAACGCATTATTCTTATTATAAGCAAAATTACCGGGAGCATTGAGAAGAGTTATTTTTATTGCGACCGTATCTGTTACGCTTCCTTTTAAATTGGCAGCGGTAACGATATATTTTACATACTGGCTGCGCGTATACGGAGTGCCGCTTATGGCACCGGTACTGTCGTTAATAGAAAGGCCGGGCACCAAGGTAGGCTTAACTGTAAAGCGAACATCAGTTCCCGGTGATACAACTTTGCTTACTTGTCCTGCAAGGTCCACATAAAACACGTTTCCAATTCCATCTGTACCTAAATCAAAAGAATTATACTCCCCTTTAGCTATAGTTATTACATGGTTAGTTCCCGCAACTATTTCTTTAACATCCATGCCCTTATTGTCAAGCACAAATACATTTCCAAATACGTCTGTCGCAATGCTTGTGAACCAGGTAGAAGAGGTTAGAATAGTTTTAATAGAACCATCAGAAACAGAATACATTTTAACCTCCTGGAAAGGATACTGTAAGTAATAAATATTCCCTGGCCCATCCACGGCAAAATACCGAGGCACCGGAAATGCTACAATTGGTGTTATGGCGTGAGTTGTAGCATCTATTTTTTTAATGGCACCATTATTAAGGTCTGCTACATATATGTTGCCGTTATCGTCTATCTCGGCGCCCACTGGAGAATTAAGACCAGATGCTATAATGGTTATTTCGCCTGTCGCTGATATCTCCTTTACGGAGTTGGCCTTCGAATCGGTTACGTATACATTGTTCTCTTTATCAACGCAAATGCCCTTAGGGAAAAGAAGATCAGTTGCAATTGTACTAACAACATTAGTGGAGGCTGTTATTTTTTTTACTGAATGATCCTTGTAATCAGTTATGTATAAGTTACCTAAATGATCACCCGTAACGCTCGAAGCAACGCCATTGAAAGCTAAAGGTTCAATTGATCTCAACGGATAAATTGGTGTTACTGGTTTTCCAACAACGAAACCGAGGGGATCCTGGTACTTGAATTTACCCGGAGCGATCACTGTGTCTCTTGCTACGCCTGGTTTTGATAAATTACGCATAACATAGAGATCACTGTTTACCACTACCAGATCAGGTTTCCCATCTCCATCAAAATCCCCCTGGGCAAATCCGTTTGCTCCGCCCTGTAAAGGGTACATGATCTTTGGAATAAAGTTTAGTTTACCCGGCAGGCTATTGTTTTGAATGATGCCGATATTATTGAAATATTCCCTTGTAACGATCTCAGGTCTGCCATCGCCGTTAAAGTCGCTCACTAAAACAGTATTCGACCATGCTGCTGAAGAATCGATCCTATCTTCGAAATTGATGTGGCCGACCGTTCCGATATTGTGAAAAATAGAGACCATGCTGTCATGGGCATTAGCAGCAACAAGGTCTTTTTTTCCATCAAGATCCAGATCAGTCGATACCAATGAGGATACTAAAACGCCCACGGGAAGGTTGACAGTTTCGCCAAAAGAGATCTTTCCTTTTGTACTGATATTTCTCAATACCTGGAGATCTACAGTGGACAAGCATAATTCTGGCTTGTTATCGCCATCGAGATCATCAGAGAAAAGACTTACCAAACCATTGGTGGGTATAGACTCTTGCAAAGTAAAATTGATCGCTCTATCGTTATTAGCACCTTCGTTGTGAAATAGTGAGATGGTAAATGCGTTACTATTGATAACGATAATATCCATTCTGCCGTCGCCGTCAAAATCATTAATAGTCAGCTCTCTTGGATTTCTTTCCGTCGCTATGTCAAATCCGGGCGCAAACGAGAACTTGCCTGGCTCACTTGTGTTTCGATAAATGGTCAAAGTATTTTCATACCAGTTGGACACAACAATGTCTGTTTTTCCATCGCCATCCAGATCGGCAATTTGCATACCTAGCGAAGCTTTTATCGACGGAAAATCAACGGGGCGCGAGAAACTAACGTTGTTGTTTAATGAAGCATTTGGAATTACAGAGAAACCTACGTCATGCTGCACAATAATGTCTTCTTTACCGTCACCGTCAACGTCATTGGTGAATACATGAAGTGCGGAGGACTGCTTGCTGATCTTGATTGGTTCAGCGAATGAAGCTGGTCTAAGAATGTCATCTCCTGGAAAAGTAATAAAGAATAAAGATGGGCTAATGCCGATAAGGTGGTCTGTAGTTATTGAAATAGGTCCACTACAAGCTCCTGCGGGAACCTTCACTACAATTTCTGTTGTTGTTGCATTTTCCGGTACAGTTTTTACCGGCCCAAAGAATATCATATTCTTTCCTTTGTCAGGGTTAAAATTCGAGCCTTTAATAGTTACGGTTGTTCCAATCGCACCCGAGGTTGGTGCAACTGATTGTATTTGGGGTTGGCTGTTTGTTTTGTATGCAAATGCAAGTAAGCAGACCTGAAAAAGCATTGTCAAAATGTGTTGGGTAAAAAGTTTCATTTCAAAAGATTTAAAGTGTTGAGATATACTGTTTCATCAGTAGTGCGGCTGGTTGAAATTTTATGTATAGATGCAACGAAGGGCATGCTGCTAGTTACAGGTACGTTAACCAAGCTCTGTGTCAGTATGTAGGAATAACAAAATACAATAATACTATTGATAGCACAAGTCTGTATAGCTAAAATGTGGGCTATTTATTAAACGGTTTGTTTTGCGTCCCTTCTTTTTTGCGTTGAAATACAAGGGTCTAGGATAGGTTCAAAAAACTTGCGCTGTATTTTCTAGCCCCCTGCTTGCAAAATATCTATTGGCCAAAAAAGTTGAAGGAGCAGAGAATATGCCCTAAGTTTCTGTCTAATCACCGATTTATATCTCAGATCGCAACATTAAAAACATCGGCTATTTCCATAAAAGATTCGACTGTGTTCCCACTTTCCCTACGAAAGAACCCCTTGGCAATCAAGGGGTTTCTTCTTTTAAAAAACTCCTGAAATTGCGCCGGTAAAGCTTAGAATCACAAGTACACTTTTATATCTCTTTTATACAGTAGACATCAATAACTATCTACACAGTTTAGATGAAATTGCAGATTTATTTTTGTTTTAATAGTCGGGATGTAAAAACGCCCGTCCTGGTTAAGACAGGTGCTTCCGATTCTTGTTAAAAAATATTGCAATTCTAATTGAGGGCATGGTTTATCTGATGATCCAAAACGTCGGGTGGGCTGCTGACATAGAGAACATTAGTTGCATAAAAATACTGCGATAAAATTACTTCCCGTTTCCAATTGCGATAAAATTACTTCCCGTTTCCAGAGGCTTATGTTTTTAGCTTCTCAATGATGTCATCAATGGCAAACACGTAAACCTCGCTTTTTCACAACTCAGCCACTGCGAGTTAGCAATTTAACCCAACGATCTGGCAGACACATTTTGCTCTTGACAATCCTTTTCAAATTATCTAGCTTTACCTGACCCCATATTTAGCAATACTGTATAATTCCGGAGCATTGCTCTGTTTGTCGCCTTTTGAACTTCCAACACCTGCTGATCAGCCCATATTAACCTAAAATAAATTACGATGAAGAAAACATCAACCCAACTGTGGTGTAAACTGCAGCCATCTAAACTACTTGCTTGCATAAGCCTGTTATTCTTTACCCATTCTGCTTCGACGCAACAGCCCGTGATTACATCATTCACTCCCCTGCAAGGAGCAAAAGGAACTACTGTAACCATACAAGGGCAATATTTTGCATCTACAACCCAGGGCAATACTGTTTATTTTGGTGCCGCACGCGCCATTGTCTCGAGAGCGTCAGCAACATCACTTACCGTTACGGTGCCAACCGGAGCCAGCTACGGACCAATCAGTGTAACTGCTAATTCCAGGACCGGGCGTTCAAAAGACAATTTCATTTTTACATTCACCGACAACGGGGACCTTTCTCAAGGTGCATTTGGCACAGCAGCACCAATTGTACCCAATTCAGGCACCGCATTTAAAGATCTCGACGGCGACGGAAGATTGGATATGCTGGTAATATCTTCTTCAAGACAATTTAACGGCGTTTACTATGATTTCTCCACCCTTTCCTTCTATAGAAACATGGGGTCGGCCGGCTATGTTAATTTCAAGCTTTCCGGCACATTTAAGCTACCACAGAGCCCCGCCTTTTACCTGGGAGAAAATGCATTGACTGACCTGGACGGGGACGGAAGACCTGACCTGGTCCTTTCCGCACGATATGATTCCATAATTAAAGTGTACAAGAACATAAGCACCTCCGGTAAGATTCAATTTGAACCACCAGTTGACTTCAAAGTAAATGAACGCTTAAACTATACCAGCTATGTTCACGATATTGATGGCGATGGACTGGCTGATTTTATAGGCGTTGATATTGCAGACTGGAAGATATTCAGAAACACGAGCGCCAATGGAAAAATCTCTTTTTCAACAACAACTTCTGCCAGTTTCTTTCTGCGTGGCGCTAACTCCCATATAGAGTTTGGCGATATTGACGCCGATGGCAAAATTGATGCACTCGGTGCGAACGGAAATCAATATGTAGACATTGTTAAAAACAACTCTACACCCGGCAATTTTATATTTGAATACCACTCACTCTATATTGGAACAAACACATCCTGGGATGTTGCAGTTGGCGACGTAAACGGAGACCTGAAACCAGACCTTGCAGTAACCGACGTTCATAACAACACCGTTTCTGTTTTGCAAAACAATGGGACGGCAGGAACAATAATCTTCTCGCCCGCCATTACTTTCCCCACCGGCAGCTTTCCGCTCCAGGTATTACTTAATGATCTCAATGGTGATGGAAAAGCAGACATCCAGACTTTCGGACAGTACAGTGAAGACAATACAACAATCGCTCTATTAAAGAATACGGGAATGAATGGCAACATCGCATTCGATCCTGCCATCCTTTATAACGACGGAAATTTCAACTATATAAATTGCGTAAATGACATTGACAATGATGCAAAACCTGATATAGTTGTGGGCTATCACACCTACAGCACCCGTTACGAGACCTATATACTTAAAAACCAGGTAAAAACTTCGTCACAAACTCCGGTTATAACGCATGTAACTCCGACGGGTGGAATTCGCGATACCATCACTATCAACGGTAACTATCTTTCCGGCGTTTCAAGCATTACCCTCGGCGACAGTGCAGTACAGATGTTTAGTATACTATCTGACTCTAAAATAAAAGCAGTTGTGGGTGGCGGCGCAACCGGCGTTGTTAAAGTAACTTCAGCTGCAGGCACAGCCGTGTATAACAAGTTCACTTATAGCACAGCTACCTCTATAAGTATAAAATCAACTTTACCTTCATCTGGTTGCAAGGAAGAGACTACTTTGTTCAAAACAATCATCCGCAATCAACCGTCCGGCGCTTACTACGACTGGTTTAAAAATGGCGTAAGAGTAGGTAACAGAAATGCAGAATACAGAACAACACGCCTTTTAGAAGGTGATAGCGTTTGGGCTGTGCTTACCACAAACACCCTTAAAATGAAGAGCAATGTGATTACTGCTCATATTGACGAGGTTTTAAAGCCAACGATTAAGATCTCAACAACCAAAACTGACGTATGTAAAAATACCCCCGTTACATTTAAGGCAACAATCACCAATGGAGACTCTTCAGCAAGTTATCAATGGATAAAAAACAACGCTTATGTTGGAACGAACAGCGATACTTATACAAACAATACACCGGCAACGGGTGATTCGGTAGCCTGTATATTGAACTTAGCAAGGAATTGCGCCATTGTTCCCATTACAAGCAACTACATTAAAATAACTGTAACCAGGGAAGCACCCGCCCAGCCGTCGCCGATCGACGGTCCGTCTGTTGTAAATAGTAACGAGGCAGGATTAATGTTTAGCGTAATAAATGATTACAATGTGAGCAGTTATCAATGGTTAGTTCCATCCGGCACCACCATCACATCAGGCAAAAATACCAATGCTATAACAATAACATGGAATGACATGCCTGGAAAGATATCAGTAAAAGCATCTAACGCCTGCGGCAGCCAGGTTGTAGCCAAGAGCGTACAGCTAGCGCCTCAACAAGCGCCATCGATCGCTGAAATAACAGACTTCTCTGTTTATCCGAACCCGGCGAAAGAAAAAATAAATATTTCCATAAACAGTTTAAACGACGGCAAATTCATTATGGAACTAAGAACACAATCCGGCCAGGTACTGCAGTCTCAAAAGATGCAAACCATAAAAAGCCGGTTATTTGCCTCCTTTGAGGTTGCCAGCTACGCACCCGGCATGTACTATGTTATTGCAATAGATGAAAAGAAACAAAGCTTTAGCAGACGTATACTCATTAGCCGTTAGAAAGAAGAATACATTCCAGCGCATTTCCTGTTTCATCAGCAAGTATGTTGAGCAGGAAATGCGCTATTTGGTTAAGCGTCAACTGTAAACCATACCCTGCAAGGAAGCCCTTTTGTAAAGCCGTAACAATCCGGTAATCTGCGAGTCAAATACATTTCCAACAGGCAAAAAATTTCAGCCAAGCCACCGATTTTAACATATATCGCGGCTAAGCGCATCAAAAATCTTCATCCAGATCAATAAAAAAATAATATCAGTATGTGCGGCTTAAAAAAAGTAAAAACAACGTTTAACATTTGATTGATAAAAATCAATGACTATTTCAAATCCTGTTTACCCGATTGTTATCCTTAATCAATAAAATCAATTTAATCATTTATCAAAATATTTTATCTGCTATATATTACACATATTACCTTATTAATATCTTATAATTGTTTAATATTATTATTGCTAAAATGTATTAGCACTAGCATTTTTTTCCGGATTAGAATAAAATTAAATTACCGTCCCGGATATCCATTAACAAAATTCAATTGATCTCCGTATTAACTTTGCGTCGTCAAAGGGAAAAAGAATACACAAGGTGCACCGAAATATTCTACCGAAGCCCTGAACAAAATCCAATTTTTTTAAAGCCAATATCCATGATTAAAATCGCAGTAGCTGCGCTTATAGCCAGCGCTATGCTCTTAAGTTGTTCAAAACAGAACGACGTTGTTGCTCCTGTAACAACAACCGAATCTCAGTCACAAAGACTTGCAGCCGAATCTATCACTACCAACAAAAGAATCAACCTTCCAATCAGCGGCACATCTGTATATATTACAGATGCCAGTACAATCAAGTACGTACCAGGTGATACGCTGGTAGTTCCAAAAAATGTGGTACGTGTTACTTTATACAAGGTGAACGGTACCGCTGAGAAACCAGTTGTTATTACCGCTGCTCCGGGTGTTATCATCGGAGGTTTCGACCGCGCTTCATTTGATATCGTAGGTAAATACATTAAACTTGTTGATATCAACATCACCGGTAAGCCTACAGCAATTGGTATCAAAGCCTATTATTGCTCTGATATTGCGCTCGAAAACATACACATTGATGGCGCTGCCATAGGTGTAATGCTTAAGAATGATGCGATAGCTACCGATCCGAACACCTACTATCCCAATGCCGTTATCAGAAACGTTTCTTTGAAGAATGTGTCTGTAAAAAACTGTACTGATGAAGGCTTTTATATTGGTAATACTTCTGATTATCAGAATGGTTATAAAAATAGCCCGATCATCGGTCTTACCGTACAGAATGTTTCTGCAGAAAACACAGGCTGGGATGGTTTCCAGGTAACAAACGCTCAGAACTGTTTAGTGGATGGCGTACGTGTTATCAATGCTGGTACAGCCAACAAAGAAGCACAAATGAGCGGCATTACCATCCAGGATGCGACAACAGGTACATTCCAGAATCTTACTGTAAACAAGAGTACCGCCGCAGGTTTAAATATCTTCTCTTGTGGAGAAGTACACGTAAGCAATGTTGCCCTTCAGGATGTAGCATTGTCCTCTCTATCTTACGGTATTATCGTTGACAACAGATATGACAGAGGATTTAACCTTGGCGCGAAAAAGTTGATCATGGAAAACGTAAGTGTTAAACAGACAACAAGCGTTAAAGGAAAAATTGCGATGTATGTGATCAATGGTACCACCAACGGAGCTCTGGCTGCAATACCCGGTACAGTAACGAACTTCACTTATGATGTTGCAAGCTGGGAAAAGAAAACTGTAGACTATGCGAAAAACGTTTACTACGGCGGCACAGATGGCATCCCTACAACTACATCCTCTTCAACAGGCACAGAACAGGCGCTGGCATTACCATCAGTTCCCGTAAACGTTGCAGCAGCAGCGGCGGGCACTACTGTAAATTTAACATGGGCAGCACCATCAAACACAGGTGGTGGCGCCATTACAGGTTATAAAATTTACCGTGGAACTGTTGCCGGAAAATACAACCTCATTAGAACAGCTTCGGGAGGTACATTCTCCTATGCAGATGGCAATAAAGTACCGGGAACAACCTACTACTACGCAATCAGTGCACTTAACAGCATAGGTGAAGGACCGTTATCAGCAGCAGTAAAAGTAACCCCCTAACAGGATTTAATAGTGTGATTTTTTAAGAAGTAAGAAGCTGTATCATATGATACAGCTTCTTTGCTTTCCAGCAGGTTCTTTCCTAATGTCTACAGGTTCCTTGACAACAATCTTATCTTTTGCATGCACAAGCGCTTTGCAAACAATGCGACAGATCAGGGATGGAAATAAAAACAACACTAGTACCCATATATTATTGATATTGGAAGTGGAAACTGCACCTATCAATTAGGCCTCGATATGTCGCAAAATTTCATCGTGCCAAACCCGTATGCAGCGCATTAAAAAATTGTTTAGCTGACAATTTTAACACTCAGCCGTTCGCTGCTTAAAAAAACTTTATCTACATCAATAAAATTAAAATCATTAATGTCGCCGGGCTTAAAAAAAGTCACGAAGACTTTTATTTTTGGTTTGATTTATATCAACCCGTTTTTTATTATTTCTACCCCAATATGCAAGTGTACACCGAGACTATACTTTTAAACATTTGGCAATTATTTTATCTAACACATTTTACACATATCATATTATTACACTGTGTTAAGATTCGCTGACACGCTGTACTGACGGGCATTTCAGCCTGCAATGATACTCAATTAGAAAACGATTAAATGTCTTCATAAGTACCTCCATTAACAAAAAACAATTGATCCCCGTATTAACTTTGCATCGTCAAAGGGAGAAAAAGAATACACAAGGTGCACCGGAATATTCTACAGAAGCCCTGAACAAAATCCAATTATTTTAAAGCCAATATCCATGATTAAAATCGCAGTAGCTGCGCTTATAGCCAGCGCTATGCTCTTAAGTTGTTCAAAACAGAACGACGTTGTTGCTCCTGCAACAGCAACCGAATCTCAGTCACAAAGACTTGCAGCCGAGTCCATAACTACCAACAAAAGAATCAATCTTCCAATCAGCGGCACATCTGTATACATCACAGACGCCAGTACAATCAAGTACCTGCCAGGTGACACGCTGGTAGTTCCAAAAAATGTTGTACGTGTTACTTTATACAAGGTGAACGGTACCGCTGAAAAACCAGTTGTTATTACCGCTGCCCCGGGTGTTATCATCGGAGGTTTCGACCGCGCTTCATTTGATATCGTGGGTAAATACATTAAACTTGTTGATATCAACATCACCGGTAAGCCTACAGCAATTGGTATCAAAGCCTATTATTGCTCTGATATTGCGCTCGAAAACATACACATTGATGGCGCTGCCATAGGTGTAATGCTTAAGAATGATGCGATAGCTACCGATCCGAACACCTACTATCCCAATGCCGTTATCAGAAACGTTTCTTTGAAGAATGTGTCTGTAAAAAACTGTACTGATGAAGGCTTTTATATTGGTAATACTTCTGATTATCAGAATGGTTATAAAAATAGCCCGATCATCGGTCTTACCGTACAGAATGTTTCTGCAGAAAACACAGGCTGGGATGGCTTCCAGGTAACAAACGCTCAGAACTGTTTAGTGGATGGCGTACGTGTTATCAACGCTGGTACAGCCAACAAAGAAGCACAAATGAGCGGCATTACCATCCAGGATGCGACAACAGGTACATTCCAGAATCTTACTGTAAACAAGAGTACCGCCGCAGGTTTAAATATCTTCTCTTGTGGAGAAGTACACGTAAGCAATGTTGCCCTTCAGGATGTAGCATTATCCTCTAAATCCTACGGGATTATCGTTGACAACAGGTACGACAGGGGATATAATCTTGGAGCCAAAAAGCTGTTCATGGAAAACGTAAGTGTTAAACAGACAACAAGCGTTAAAGGAAAAATTGCGATGTATGTGATCAATGGTACCACCAACGGAGCTCTGGCTGCAATACCCGGTACAGTAACGAACTTCACTTATGATGTTGCAAGCTGGGAAAAGAAAACTGTAGACTATGCGAAAAACGTTTACTACGGCGGTACAGATGGCCAGTAAATCCAGGCCCCTGCATCTTCAACAACTGTAGCAAACACAGCGCCGTCCGCTCCGCTTAATTTCAGCGCTGCTACATCAAGCAACACAGTTTCCTTGTCATGGTCTGCTCCTGCTACAACGGGTGGAACTATCACAGGCTATAAGATCTACCGCGGAACTGCTCCTGGCAAGTATAATCTTATCAAAACTACAAACGGTAGCACATTATCGTACGTTGACGGAAATAAGGTTAACGGAACAACTTACTATTACGTTATCAGTGCCTTGAATGCAATTGGGGAAAGTCCGTTATCTGCTGCAATAAGGGCAATACCTCAATAACAAGGAATGTTTTGTAATGGCAGATATTAAATAAAAAAGAAGGTCGCATCAAATAATGGTGCGGCTTTTCTTTTTTTAATATTGATCCATTATTGTCCGACTAAAATTTGAACAAACTAAGTGTAAGCCCTTCTTAAGTCATAGTACCAGATGAGTTTAAGCTGCATCTAAATAAAGGGAGGAGTATCCGATGTTTCAAACCAGGAGTTGCAAAGAGAAAAAATAGCCTATTCTGGCATGTAGATTTTTGTGAACAGACGTGACTGAGAAATAACATATACAGAGGAACATTTGAGCGCTGATTACCCCATCCCGAAGGGCAATGTCATTAAGTTAAGAGTTTTCATATCAAACGCTTATAAAATACCACCATCAGTTTTATATTCGGGAGACCTCTCCTGTCGTCGAGGTGACGTTGAGGTTGCAGACTTGCTCATTATTCTGTACTTGGTATTGATGCTGTTGTGATTATTTTTTCAGACAAGCCAGGATCGTCATATCGACGATAGGAGATATCTCCCAAAGTTGAAGATGTCTGTGCTTAACTTAATGACATTGCCCTTCGGGATGAAATTATTATAGAAATTTATATACGTTTGTATAAATTGAGCTTAATCTTCTTAATAAAATTAGATTGACTACCTTCTCCGTTATTAATTAAAATACTGTTTCACAGGTTAGTCGAACAATAATGATATTGATCAAACAATTCAAAAACGAAACATTACTATAAAGACCCGGTATCTCTTACGCTTTGTCGAACAGGCTTGTAAGCTGCCCGCCAGATAGGCAATGAGGTAAATAATATAAATATGCCGACAACGAGCGCAACAGTTCCGTTATCTGCGATTATACCCAATAATGCCACACCTGCGCCAACGACAGCAACTGCACCTGCGATTATTTTAACACCAAAAACGTTCTGCTCATGGGCATCGGCATTATTCTGATGAATTACATCGCGTGACTTTTCTGCCGCAGGCACAAAGCGATGAACAGCAATGCTTCCTTTAGCTACATAATACAATTCCCAGCACAACAACACAAATACAGGTATGCCCACTCCCAACGAAGTCTCCCATACACGGTTGAGCTTATGTCCAATAAGCTCCGGACCAAACAACTTTAAAGCCAGGCTGATCACCAGGCCGCATAACGAAGCGCTCACAACTGATGTTGCCGTTTGTCTTTTTGAATAAAGCGTCCAGATAATTGGCGCGAATAGTGCGCCGCCTGCAATTGAAGCAGTACTGAGCACCATTTCAACAATGCCGCCAATCATTGGCACCAGCATGGCAATACCAATTGTAATGGCGCCAAACAATACCGTAAATACGCGCGCCATTTTTATCAACGTCCTCTCGCTCGCATTCGGACTAATCAGCTTTTTAAATACATCATGAGCGAACACAATAGCCATCATATTAATAGTAGTATTGGCTTTGCTGGCGCTGGCTGAGATCATGCCGGACAAAACCAAACCTATCAGCCCGGCAGGCAAAATGCGCTGACACAACATCATGTATGCTCCTTCCGGTTGTAAGCCGGTAAGTGAAGGATTAATCACGCGATACAACATCGGAGGAAGCATCCAGATAAATGGGCTTATCAAATACAGTATAGAAAACAGGTAAGCCACTTTACGTGAATTCTTTTCACTGGAAACACTGGTGTATCGTTGTACATAGGCCCAGTTACCTCCGATATAGACCGTTTGATAAGCCAGAAAGGCCAGAAAGAAACCAAAAGAATATTCTTCATTAAAGAATTTAAAAAATCCATCCGGCGACTGCTGCACAAAATGATTGGCGCCCCCGGCTTCTTTAAATGCAATGGGAATGATTATAAGAACTGCAGCAGTAAGTATAACAAACTGCACGACGTCTGTAACCAACACTGCCCATAACCCCCCGGCAGAAGTGTATAATATGATGATACCACCAATAATCAGAATGCACGTATTTAGCGACAAAGGCGTAGCAACACTTACCATTTTACCAACAGGATATAACACCGAAGCAGTGGTAAACAATCCATGCAGCATAATAAGAAACGTATAAAACTGTTGTGTTTTAGTGCCAAGACGTTTTCCGATATAATCGGCTGCAGTAACTGCTCCTGTACGTTTCCATTTTGCTGCTATGAACATGGCTACTATAAGCCCGCCAATAACCATCGTTAATTGTATGCCATTAGCAACAAAACCGCTTTTATAGGCGATAGAACCCCATACGACAAAAGTTCCAGCCGAAAAATAACTGATGAACAACGAAATGCTGTTGATCATCCAGGGAGTAGATCCTCCTGCTTCAAAAAAAGCGGAAGAGTTCTTGCTTCCCATTCTTGTAAACATCATGCCTATGCCCAATATCAGCAAAGCGAACACCGCCATCACAATAAAATCAAGTTGCCCCATATAGCTGTTTTAGTTTTACTCGAAAGATAATTATTCTGTTTTTCTGAAAGGCGATTACTGTAACAGGTTAATTTTATTCAATTACATAAACCCGCAGCCCGTAACCTTTTATTTCCGTTTTAAACGAATCTGTTAACCCCCCGCTTTTTCCCGTCGAAAGTTCTGTTATTGTATTTTTTCGGGTTTGACTAACGGTGCCGGCTTGTTGAATGTTGATCTTAAGGTTTGCACTGGCCGGTTCATTTATGTCATTAAGTAAGATGATGAACAATTTCTTTTTATCAACGCTTTGAGCCAGGATATATTCAACATTCGGATTGTCGCATGTTACCAATCCCTCGCGGATGATTAAATTGGCTGACTCACCAAATATTTTGCCCGGGGCAAACCCATAAGATTCATGCGGACCCACTTTAGGCGTTACAAAACCTCTTGGAAAAACAACCTGGTTATTAGAACGCATTTGCACCTCTGCCATCAGGTAATCGGTGATCCAGCCAATTTGCCACCAGGCATGATGCGGGTAGGGACCTGCGCCTTTATTCATCGTGTTCCAATAATAGGAAGCTACGCTGGTTTTGCTGTCAACAAAGGCATCTCTTCCTATAGCGGCCGCACGTGCAGTTTCTATAAACAACAATTCTCCCGTGAGTTGAAACATACGGACAAACATACCTGCGTGGCTACAAAGCATAATCGGCCCGGCGTGATTGGCTGAACCTAAGATGCCGCCATGTTCAAAACTTAATCCTGATTGCGAAATTTGCCAGTCCTCCCGTTCAACACCATTCACCTGCTTTATTTTGCTGCTGGCAACAGGTTGCGCATAAATTGAAGTCAGATACATTCTTGCAGTTTGGATAGCAGCATCCTGGTATTTTTTGTCATTGGTGAGATCATATAAGTCCAGCAATGCCTGTGCGGATTGCCCTGTCGCGAAGTCCGGCGCATAACGCGCATCACCACAAACACCAATAAAATTTCCTTTTTCCACCGCATTCTTAATAAACCAGTCTGCACCTTTTTTAGCAGCTGATAAATATTTTTCATCCTTCAGAATGCGGTAAGCAACCATCAACCCATAAAATGTTGGCCGGAGGTCTTTTATATCTGTGAACAAAGGTTGTTGCGTATGCTTATCATAAGCAACTTCCCAATCGCCACCGGGCTTCTGCCATTTCATTAACAGATCTGCACCAAGCGCCAGGCGTTCTTTTAATGCAGCGTTATTGGGATCAAACAGAAGGATATTACCAATATCGAGCATTATGTAGTATGTCAGGCTAACGGGCTCCACGAACTCACCCCACTCCTCTGTAAAGGTTTTTCTTTTTGCAAGATAGTATTGCCCTATTGCGGCACCTTTAAAGAAGCCATCATCCGTTTGTTGCTGTGCCAGTTTAAAGTTCAAAGCAAAAGGCAGCACACTGTCTTTGAGGAACTGGTCGCCACTCAGGTTTGCCAGCATCCACATCGCACCATAATCCGAATTTTTCATGGCATCACGATTAGAACCTACCACGCCTCCGAAATAAGCCTGCCCTCCTATCTTTAAGCCTTTATAATCCTCAACGCTCCATAAAGATGTTTTTCTATCAACGAGATAATCGTGCATTTTTTCAATCCTGTTTACCAGCGCCTGCTTATTTTTCCGGAGTGCAAGCGTTTTATTAAAGCCATACACATCATTGACCGCGTGTGTTAAAAGCTTGTACCATCCCCCATTCTGAATACTGTAACGAAAACCGTATTGTATTTTATTTCCTTGCTTTTGCAGGGACGAAGGCTCACCTAAAACAGGGTAATACATCGTTGGGGAAAATTGCGAACGCCGGTTTTTATGAGAGATTCCCAGGAACCAATCTTCATGTGTACTTTTATCATACGCCCATGGATCACGCCCTAGACCAGGATTGGGAATAACAGCAAAAGAAACTTGTTCTCTGGTAGTTATGATAGGGCAAAAGGAACTGGCACAACGTTCACGATACACAACAGGCAAAGCCGGAATACCCTGCCCGTACCCATAACCCAGTATCACATTCTTCTGTACTTCATTTCCCTGAAAATACCCAGGAACGGTTGCCCAGGAAATATCTTGTTCATCTACAGTAACAAGCGATGGGCTTGCCAGCGAAAAATAACCATCTTTCTTACAGGTCATTTCCTGCTTCACCAATACATCTCCGTTATGCTCATCATCGAGCTTCCACTCTGTCTTGATAATTCCCAGTGGTGTCTCTTGTGTGAACTGAACAATATTCCCTTGCTTAGTTGCTGCGGAAGGAAAATAATGATAAGCATCTCCAGCAGTATTGAGAGACACAGGAGAAGTAGCCTGTTTCCAATTATTGATTTGGTATTTATATAACGTATCCGGCCATGGATTACCAGTAATGGTTTTGAAAATAGTGTCAGGTTGTTGAGCCGGTTTCTGAGCTGCATACAGCAAACTGTATTCGCCTGACGGACGACCAACGGATTGCCACTGTCCTCCGACATTGTATTCAAAACTTTTAATCCGCCATCCTTCACTTTTTTTCACCCATGAAATCCGAATGCTTTTGTTTACAAGTTCTATAACATCTTCTTTCGCGAACAAGCCTACGGTGTAACCCAGCAATACTATTAATAACAAAACTTTTTTCATACGCACATTTTTTGAAAGCTCAAAGCGTAAAGCTTAAAGCCTAAAACTAAAGACTCAATTTTAAACAGTACTACAATAGATATATTTGTTGTTCAGATTGACCGAACACTTACCCCTCATGCCTTCTCATACCTCATGCATCAAAACTGATACGTGACACCTGATAGCTGATAGCTGATAGCTGACAGCTCACAGCTCCTCATAGCACCTCACCTCAAACACAGCCGCAGGTGAATACTCTGACGGATGTTCAACACGAATGACTAACTTGTTTGTTGTTATCGCTTCATCAAGCACAATTTCATTTCTCGTTTGATAGTTGCCTTTTTTTTCAAACAACAAATTATCCCTGTCATCATAAATGGCATAATTACGCACACAGAAAGGCATTACATTTTCCGGATGAGACATTAACACCGATTCCATCGGATGATCAAAATCCGAATCGAAACTTAAGAGTATCTTTTTTAAGTGTTTTGGGCTTTCCCACGTAATGGTTAATGTGGGTGATTTATCCGAAAAGTCAGCCACCCATGCATTTGGCGCACTCACCGGGCGCGCAATACCATTGCGAATATTCCCGGCTTTAAACACATTCAATGGATGCTCAAATTTCAGTGCCAGGTTATGACCGGCAGGTCTGCGCTGCGGACACCAGAATTCAAAGCTATCCATACCAATCTCATCCGGAGCTTCCTGTTTGCCATAGTTGGAGACAGCGGGATTAACCGTATTAAATACACTCAATATGCCTGTAATGCGTTTTTCAGACCTTGACACGCTAACGGAGGGACATTTATGTATAGTAACAAAAACATATTGTGACGCACTCACTTCAATATCCGTTTTAAGCCGCAGGCAATTTTTACCAGGCTGAACCGGCAATTCAAATTTTGCCAGGCAAGTATCGGGTGTAAAACTATTAATACGTGATGAAGCCCTGATCTCAGCGTGCAATATTGCCTGCTCCGCAGCATAGGCATGAAAATATACTTCAGGAATTTGTCCTTTTTCAACAGGAATCATTTGCGCTACTGAAAGATCTAACGAAACTCTTTCAATATCTTCTTCCAGCTCTTTTAATTGCAGCTCGCTGCTAGCTATGATTGTAGCCTGCTGAACAAGATCCTTTTCATCAATCACATCAGCACCCGGAATGAACTGGCCAATGCGGGCGAGTGAGCGCTGTAATTCAATCATTTTCTCTTTTGGAAGTAAATCAGCAGGCTTGCAATTGTATTTTTTGCACAACACTGCAGCCATTGCTGACGCCTGTGCTACGTAAGCGCTGGTGGCCATAACGCGTGAAGAACCAAATGCAACATGCGACACACTAATGATGCGACCTGCAAGAAAAAGGTTTTTGATATTTTTTGAATACAGGCTGCGATAAGGGATCTGGTAAATGCCTTTGCTGTGCCACTGATTGCATCCGGGAGCACTGGAATAAACCCCGTCAGAAGGGTGGAGGTCGATGCTCCAGCCACCAAAAGCAACTGCGTCAGGGTGGGTCCGTTGCTCAACAATATCCTGCTGACGTAGAAGATAGTCGCCTATAAACCGCCGGCTTTCTCTTTTCCCGGGAATCATGCCCACCCATTCCAGCGTAAGGGTTTCAGCTTCGGGAAAATTGCCGGAGTTTTTAATATAATTCCAAACACCATAAACAATCTTCCAGAGCTCCCATTTTATCTTTTCCGTATCATGTACTGTATCCAGTCTGCCGCCATATTCAATCCACCAAAGTTTACAACCGAACTCCTGCGAATTAAAACTTTTGAAGCGGGGGATCTTTGTGATATCGTTCAATGCAAATGACGGAGGCACAAACTTAACCGGCACACCTGTATCCTTTGAATAGAAATACAAAGAGTGACCCAGCAATTCTCCATACTCCTCCGTTGGTGCAAACTGCTCTCCAAATTCATTTTTGCTCTCCGCTCCCATCCTGAATGCTGCGCCGGACAAGAATCCTACAACACCATCACCAGAAGCATCACAAAACAGTGGCGCATGTAACTCAAAAGAAGTCTGGCTCTGGCTGCAATAAGCTTTTACAAATTCAATGGTATCAGCATCTTTCTTCACCACATCATAAACGGATGTATTCAACAGTAATTCAATATTGGGTTCGCTCACCACTTTATCGAGCAAGATCATATCCATAATTATGGGATTACCTTCGGGATTGCAGTACATATTCTCTACCAATATTTCGTCAATCACACCGCCTTCTCGTGCCCAGCGATTATTATTGCCCATATGAGAAGTTGCACCCAGTACCCAAAGCCTCACCTCACTGCTTGAATTGCCACCCAACACACTTCTATCCTGCGCCAGTACAACTTTCAACCCCTGCCTGGCAGCAGTGATAGCGCAACAAACGCCCGACAAGCCTCCTCCCGTTATAACCAGGTCCGCATGTATTTTTACGACGGGAAAAGAGCGGCTATCCCTGCTTTCTGATTGTATCATTCTTGATGTTTTGACGTATTATAAAACCGATTCGTTTACAGATCTTATTTTCTGTCTTCCGTAATACCTTTCCAGTCATCTGTTCTGAAAGGAGACAGCGGAAAACCCTCTTTATTGTAAATATTTGCACCATTGCTTTCTACAGGGCTTCCTGTCCATGCATACCGCACAGCTAATGGATTTGATACTGACTTATTCCACACAACTATTTCATTATTGCGAATAACTGCATCAGCCCATACAAAGCGATGATCACTCCCAGCAATAGAAAAACCTTTTGCCATCGCACCTCTTGCAATCAACCCATTTCTAACGTTATTCACCTTTATGTAGATTGTATCATTCTGAATCCGGCAAGATTGATATAGCGGCGAGATCTGCAATGCAGTGTCACCATATGCCATCTTTTCAGCGGCTGCAGCGAGGCGCTTGCCTACAGTTTGTTTATCTGTCGGATGAACATCGTAAGGATTACCGGCATCCACAGTAACGGCCATACCCGTATTAGCCAACGACAAAGTCTTCTCCTGCGCTTCTCTCAATTCAGCCCATTCACTTTCAACAGGATCCCCGGTCAGTTTTCCAAAGCCAGCCAACTGTACATACAGGAAAGGAAGATCTCCCTGGTTGAATTGCTGCCTCCAATTATTGATCATCAACGGCAATAATTTCCTGTATTGAAATGCACGTCCGGCATTCGCTTCTCCCTGGTACCACGTAAAGCCCTTCAGCCCAAGGTCTTTAAAAGGAGCAATCATGGCATTATACAATGCAGCTAATTGATAAGACAAAGGCGGGGCCGTTACCTGGTGTGGATATTTATCAAGACTTAGACCGGTTGCATACCTCCACTCGCCGGCAAGCGGAATTACAATTGATCGATCTGAAGCAACCAGGGGTTCTATTCTGAGATCTGCAGCATTTTTACTTTGGAAGCCGCTGATCTTTTCAAAATTCTCTAAACGGATAGCTATATTGTTTTCTCCCTCATGAACAAAAGCTTTTGGTATGCGATAAGTCCTTCTGCCCGGAGCCCAGGAAGTTGAGCCGGCAACAATGCCATTGAACCATGTTATATCCCGTTCATTCAATGTTTCCAGATTAAGTATCAGATCCTTTCCTGCGAGCATCGGAGGAACATAAAAGGATCTCCGTAACCAAATGCTCCCTTTATAGCTTGTTAGTGTGTCTGTAAAAAGAGCAGGCAGACTGATCTTTCCCCAGTTTGATGGATTTAAACCTGCACCGTACCATTTTTCAACATAACCTCTATCCAACATCTGCAAAGCCGATTGATATTGTTTTAAGCTATCAGCGTATAACGCCTGCAGCGCTTGTACCGTTTTACCTTCAGCATTTTGCTTTGATACAACAGCAGCCTTTTCCTTAAAACCGGGCTGTGAGGCAATTGAATCAAACCCTGTCCAGGCCTCTATTGGTGTGCCTCCCCAGGAAGAGTGAATAATACCAATTGGCACTTTATACTTCTCATAAAGCCGCTTTGCAAAAAAGAAAGCCACCGCCGAGCACTCGTAAGCAGTTGCAGGAGTTGATATTTTCCACTCAGCCCTATCAATATCATCTTTTGGAACAGCGCTCACATTTTTTGGAACGGTGATGAAGCGAATTGCAGGATAACCGGCATGCTGCAATTCGTATGGCGCATTGAATGTTTTCAGCATGATCCATTCCATATTGCTTTGCCCTGAGCACAGCCAAACATCTCCGATCATTATGTTACGCAATGTATAAGAAGAATCTGCGTTAATGACCAAATCATAAGGACCACCGGCTGGCATTGCAGGGAATACAGCCTGCCATTTTCCGTCTTTACCTGTAACAACCTTACTATTCTTTCCTGCAAACGCTATTTGAAACACATAGTTTGCACGCGCTGTGCCCCAGATCACAATCGGCTTCTGCCGCTGCAATACCATATTACTGCTGAAGAAATGCGGCAATTGTACCGGTTGTGCATTAACATTATTAGAAATCGTCAATGTAAAAAGACAAAGCAAAAAGCAACAACCGGAAGATATCGTTTTGAATGAAACCATTGTTTTATAAGAACTTTATTTCAATAGTTTTTTAAGTATCACAAAGCCACCAGGCTTCACAAGTTCCACTTCAACTTCGCCGGCAGGCAAGTCGACATCAATCTGCTGACTCTCACCCGGGTGCAACGTATTTAAAGCAATTTCCCTGTCGTTATACCTGATGCGGTATCCTTTGATCGTATAGCTTGGAAAATCCTTCCTGGCAGTTACATTGATAACAGCCTTGCCGTTTTGCTTATTCAGCAGCTCAAGTGTAGCGGGTGCAAACTCTTCCTGCCATGCGATGTACATACCTCGTTTTTCCCTTTCCGGAGACACGAGGCCCCATGCCCTGTATCCATTGGCACCTGTGCCGGGGAAGCGGCTGAAATAATCATTGAAAGTCCACACTGATGCGCCCACTACATAATCACATTGCCTGAAATCTGCCATCGCTTTTTTCAAATGTTGCACGCGCTCTTCCTCGGTTTTACCTTCGTCTGCCCGAAGGCCAAACTCACTTATATACACCGGCTTGTTTGGGTACAATTCATGTATATGTTGTACATGTTTAAGATGATCAGTGTATATGTTGGCACTCACAAAATCTACATATTGGGAAGCTTCATCTTCAGGCTTCTTAATCCAGTCGCGGAATACAATCATACTCGCAAACGTGATCAAACGCGAATTATCAAGTGATTTTACAAAACTGCTCATATCGCGTACCCAAGCCTTGCCTTCTTCTGCCTGGGATTGAAATTCATTACCTACACTATAAGCCACAACACTTGGGTGGTTCCAGTCACGTTCAACCATTTCCTGCATTTGCGATTGAAACTTGCGACGCATCATGGTATCACTCATTTGTTTTGGCGTCATTTGCCAGTTGCCCGCTTCTTCAATTATCAGCAAGCCACTTCTATCTGCCCAATCCAACAAATATTCAGATACAGGATAATGATTGATACGGGAAAGCTCCATGGTGCCGCCTTTTATCAGGGCAAGATCTTTGTCAAGTACTTCCTGCGGATCCATTGAACCATAGCCAGGGTAATCGAGAGGCCTGTTACAACCACCCATTTTTATTGGTTCCCCATTTAATAAAAGTTTAGTGCCAGACACTTCAAATTTGCGGATGCCAAAATTCACATTCAAGGTATCGCCACCGGCTACAATATGGGCCGCATATAGATTAGGTTCGTCCTGGTTCCATAGTTTTACCTCATTCGCTGGCATGTGTGCAATTATTTCTACCTTATTCGCTCCGCTTGCTTCCACGCTAACTGTAGCAGGCTTAAATTTGATACTGCTCTGTTTACCATTATTAAACACAAAGGCATTCACCGTTACCTTCTGCGCAGTAGAAGCACTATTCTTAACCAATGCTGTAATACGAACGGAAGCATCTCCTTTTTTCAGATCTGGCTCAGCAACAACTTTTGCATTACTTACATACACGTCGGGACGGGTTATCAAA
The DNA here is from genome assembly GCF_041060425.1 of Danxiaibacter flavus. Taxonomy (NCBI): domain Bacteria; kingdom Pseudomonadati; phylum Bacteroidota; class Chitinophagia; order Chitinophagales; family Chitinophagaceae; genus Danxiaibacter; species Danxiaibacter flavus. Next base: position 67,040 of record NZ_JAULBC010000006.1, on the reverse strand, counting down.
TGCACCGCTCTCGTCAAACCTCCATAATTAATCCAGGGAAAAACCTGGGCCTGGTTATCGCCCGAATAATTCATAGCAGTTTTTGCGCCAGGTATCGTAGTTGTATCCCATGCATTGCTCACCTGCACGGACAATACATTTTCCGGTTTTAAATATTGCGTAATATCAAACTCAAATGGCGTATATCCACCTTCATGCTCGCCAATCAGGTTTCCATTCAACCATATTTTAGATTTATAAAACACGGCATCAAACTTCACAAATACATGGCCGTTATCAACAGGTGCAGCGGCAAATCTTTTAAAATACCAGGCAGTACCCGTGTAGAACATATAACGCGGATCAACAGAAAAACAGTGGGGAACCTTAACCTTGTCAAATTTATCTGACGGAAAAACATTCTCAAACCATTTTCGCTGTTCACCTACTTTCAGGGGATCCATAGCAAACGTCCATTGGCCATTTAGTTCACTACTTTTCCGTCCCTGCGTAAACGCAATCGCAGGCAAAAAACATAATACCAGAATCAATCTTAGTTTCATCTTACTTCTTGTTCGTTAAAAACACTTTATTAGCAATCTCCTTTCCTATATCGTTTAGTGCAGTTTGATTATAATGTATCTCATCTTTCATCCACTGCTTCTGCCTGAACGTATTTGTATCGCTGTAAACAATAAAAACATGTTTCATAGTTCCAGCCACTTCTTCCTGGCTTTTACGAACCTCATCAAAACCATTAACCGGATGATTGACATAGTGGCCAGTCTGTATAATGTAAAATGGAATCTTCTCTCCGAGCTCATTTCTGAATCTTTTAATCACACTTTCAAGTGCATTTTTATATTCAGTAATTGTAAGCTGTCCCGCGTTAATTGCATTGGCATCTCTTTCACCCTGGCTCCAGATAATGCCGGCAACAGGCATGTTGGTATTGTGTGCAGCAGCCTTTGCTTTTATGATGGCGCTGTCAAACAACGGAAGATGGCCTTGCGTATCCCAGGTGCCATAGTTATTCATTTCGGCTTTAATATGACACGAACTACCACCACGTGCTGCCTGAATAATAATTACTTTTTTTCCTGACAGTTGATGAAATGCCTTTGCAAAAGCCGGCCACGCACTGCCTGTATGTGCTTTCTCGAAATGTAATTCCGCAATACCTACCGGATCTTTTAGCTCCCTAAGTGCATTCGTTATAAAACTATATTCATAAGCGCTTCCGGCATCACATTGCGCAGACTGCAGGCTATCGCCCTGCCCTACCGCATTACTTTGACCAGCTACCAGGAACAATGCACCTGCCTGTCCCATTGCGCAATTACACATTACAATACAGATAAGATACACAACTACTTTCATCGATCGCTTATTTCCAGTCAGGATTTTGTTCAAGTTTTGGATTGGCATTTATTTCATCCAACGGAATTGGGAAATAACGGTTGCGTGACTGTGGATTTCTTACAGGGAACACATTGTTCACCGCCGCCGTTGTTACTTTAATAAACGTGTTTGTTCTTGTGAGGTCATACCACCTGTCGCCTTCACCAAAAAATTCCCAGCTCCGTTCCTGCAATACGGCATCAACAAATTGTTCTTTGCTGAGACCAGGTGTAAGGTCAGGCAAACCAGCCCTGTCCCGTACAACTTTTATATAACCATAAGCATTTGTAGTAGCACCATTTTGTCTTGCTTCGGCTTCAGCTGCAATCAAATACACATCCGCCAGGCGCAGGATCGGAATATTAACTGCATTGCTCGGTGCCACAGGATCCATGTATTTCTTCAACAGTACGCCCTGCGTTGTAATTGGTGTAATGTCTTTTTGTGCGACTGTCTGCCCCTGTTTATTGATATAGTTGGTATCAAGCAACTGTCTTCTTTTATCCGAAGGATCAAATGAATTGAAGAATGACTGGTATACAAACGCAGAACCAAAAGAAGTAGCTGAGAATTGCGGTCCATCACTATTACGCGGTCCGTACAGACTGATAATCTGTGTTCCAAAACCCGGAGAAGTACTTTCACATTCAAACGCCCACATATTTTCTAATCTTGCCACATCTTCTTTTGAAACGTCAAAAACATCTTTCACATTCTGCATCAAAGCATATTTATTGGCATTTAAAACATCTTTTGCTTTTTCAAGCGCCAGGGTCCAGTTCTCTGCATACAACGCCGCCTTTGCATACAATGCCTGGGCCACCTGTTTCGACGGACGTCCTTTTTGAATGCCTGGTGCATAGTCGGGCAATTTATTTACAGCCTGATCCAGGTCTGCAAAGATCTGCTTGAAAACATCTGCCTGCGGACTTTTACCAATAATGGCTGAATCAATACTGATGCTTGGTGAAGTTTTAATTACTATATCACGAAAATTCTTTGTGAGCATCCACATGTAAAATGCGCGCAGGTAAAAAGCTTCTCCCAAAATAACGTCGCGCCTCGCTTCATCCATATTTGTTGAAGGCACTTTATATAACACCCAATTGGCTTTCTCTATACCTGAGTAACAAGATTCCCAGATTTGCTGAGCAGATTCATTCTGCCTGCTAAAGCTTTTTTGCGTGGTATAGTTCTGGTCATAGCTAAATAACGTGTAAGTATCTCTTCCAACCACGGGTCTTGGATAGATCTGATCAGCACTAAAATCAGGCACACAGGTAGCAGCGGTAAAATACAAACCCGTTAACGGACCGTACGCGGCCGTTAGCGCAGCTTCCGCATCAGAGGCTGTTTTGTAAAAGCTCTCCGTAAAAATAGATGAGTAAGGCTTTTCATCCAGCTTGTTGCAAGATGCTGTTATCACCAGGGCCCAAACGCCGCCTAAAATATATTGTAAGTTTTTTATTGCTTTCATATTACTTCATTTAAAGAACCGCTTAATACTTTTTCTTTTTTCCTGAGTACTTAAAATCCAACCTGGACGCCAACAAGGAATGATCTTGCCATTGGGTATACCAGGTTATCAATGCCGATTAATGTATTTGATCCGCCGAAGGAGTTTACTTCAGGATCGTAGCCCGAATACTTTGTAATCGTAAACAGGTTATTACCGCTCACATAGATCCTTGCACTTGAAATACCTTTAATGGCTGGAAATTTATAACCGAGCGTAATATTCTTCATACGTATGTATGATCCATCTTCAACAAAGCGGTCTGATACAGGAATTCTTCCGCCCTGGAACCCGGATGCATATTCGTCGCTTGGATTGGTTGGCGACCATCTGTTTACCATACCTTCAACAACGTTCCTTCCACCAAGCGCATTCTCGAAAGTGTAACGGCTCAGGTTAAAGATATTGTTGCCCTGGACGCCTGAGAAGAAAAAGCTTAAATCAAAATTCTTGTAACTGAAATTGGATGAGAATCCAAAAATATAAGAAGGATTAGCATTACCTGTAATTCGTTGGTCATCGCTGGTGATCTGTTTATCATTGTTCAGATCTGCAACTTTAACACCACCGGTTCTGCTACCACTTCCAGGCAATACTGCTTCACCGGCCTGGTAAATTCCATTAAACACATACGTCTTAAAGACACCCAGCGGCTGGCCCACTCTTAACACACTGTAGGGATTCAATACAAATTCATTCACGCCGCCTTCAAGCCCCAATAACTCGTTTCTGTTAAAGGAAAGATTTGCATTAACGTTCCACTTAAACTTGCCGGTAAGTATTCTTGCATCAGCAGCTACTTCGAAACCTTTGTTCCGGATGCTTGCAAAGTTACCCGTCACAGAAGAATACCCTGAGGATAACGGCAGGTTCTTGACGAAGAGCAGATCTTTAGTTTCTTTATTGTAATAATCTACAACCAGGTTCAATCTGTTATTAAAGAACCCGATATCTAAACCAACATTTGCCTGCAATGATCTTTCCCAACGGAGATCTTTATTGGGAATGCCTGTTGGACTGATACCAACTGTATAAATATGGTTAAACTGGTAATTGCTTCCTGAACCTTCAAGCGCGAGTGATTGGTATGGAGCGATAGCGCCTGCGTTACCTGTCGATCCGTAGCTTCCGCGAAGTTTAAGATCGCTGAAGATCCTGTTGTTCTTCATGAATGGCTCTTCAATAATTCTCCATGCAGCTGCTACTGCAGGAAAGAAACCCCATTTATGATTCTCTCCAAATTTAGATGCACCATCATAACGCGCAGTAATATCTACAAAATATTTGTTTGCGTAGCCGTAGTTAATACGTCCCATGTAAGAGTTTAACACATCTTTACTACGATTGCTGCTTACCGTGCGGTTTATCGCAAGTTGTACAGCCTCATTCAGCGTTGCATCATTCGGAAAGCCGCCTGCGCTTATGCTATTGGCGTTGTACATATTTGCCTGTGTAGCATACACACCCGTAAACTTTAAAGAATGATCGCCAAAATTGCGGTTGTAAGTAAGAACACTTTCATGCAGCCATGCAGTTGTGTTCACATTTCCTTTTTGAGCTGAACCTGAGTTAACGCTTACTTCTGCCTTACCCAGTATATACAAAGGAGAATAATAATCGTTTAATGTACCGGAAATATCCGCATTGAAAGATCCGCGATAGCTCAAACCGTCAATTATTTTTGCTTCAACGTACACGTTCGCAAGTGTGCGCTTTATGGTGTTTCGATTTAATATTTCTGCCAGACCAATCGGATTGGCAACCTCTCGGTAACGACCGTTGAACTGATCTGCAAAAGGATAAATACTGCCATCCTCTTTATAAGGTACTAAAGTTGGGGGAGCACCTAACGTAGCACCCACTATGCCTTGTGTAACCACCGGACCGTCAATTGAGTTAATGCCGGTTGGGATGTTATTGTTGGTTGTATAGCTTGTAAGAATACTTGTTCCTACTTTGAAATGTTTACTGATGGTATGGTCGAGTGTAGCTCTTAATGAGTAGCGGTTAAAATTTGATTTAATGATGATCCCATCCTGGTTGAAATAGTTGCCGGATAATGAAAACACTGTTTTATCAGAACCGCCGCTTACTGCTGCCTGGTAATTTTGCATGTTTGCTTTACGGTAAGTATAGTCCTGCCAGTCGGTTCCTGCACCCAGTGATGAAGGATTATCGTAAACTGCGGTATTATATACGTCATTCTCCAATTGAGCGAACTGCGAAGCATTCATCATGTCCAGTTTTTTTGTAATATTCTGGACACCCTGATATGTCTCAAGCTGAACCCTGGTGGCTCCGTTCTTACCTCTTTTCGTACTGATAAGCACCACGCCGTTTGCGCCTCTTGCACCGTAGATGGCCGTAGCAGAGGCATCTTTCAACACTTCAACTGATTCAATATCGTTTGGATTGATAGTAGATAACGGACTTACATCTGTGACGCTTCCTCCGTTGGAGATCTGAATTCCGTCAACAATATATAACGGCTCGGAAGAACCATTGATTGAGTTTGTACCGCGGATACGCACGCTGATGTTGCCGCCGGGAGCAGCATTATTCTGTGTTATCTGCACACCCGCAACTCTTGCCGCAAGGCCCTGCGCCACATTTATCACAGGCGTTTGCGTTATATCTGCTGCTTTTACAGAAGCAATAGAACCTGTTGATGCAGCTTTACGTTGGGTTCCATAACCAACCACAACAACATCACTTAGCTGTTTTACATCCAGCTTCAACGCTATGGTGTAGTTGGTTTGATCTCTAATCGCAAGGTCTGCATTTTCATATCCCTGGAAGGAAATACTGACAGTTGTGCCGGGTTTAACATCTTTCAACGTAAATTCACCAGCGTTATTTGTTACTGTGCTTTTGGATGATCCTTTTATGGTAACCGACGCTCCTGCAAGGGGCTTATTGTTTTCATCCAGAACCTTGCCCGTTACCGCCGGAAGGTTTTGTGCATGAATGACTGTTGAAACCAGTAGCAACATCAGAAGGAATGTTGCGGCAAAACCATAAACGGTTTTGAGTGTGAGAGACAATTTCTTCATATGCAAGTTATCTTTAGTTAGTTTCAGAAAGCATGATCGTAAAACTGATTGCAATGATAGAGAAGTTTAAAAAACGAAAGCTATACACTGATAACGAAATCTACCGGGAACGATTTCGCAAACGATACCGATAGGCGGAGGAAGATGTTAGATGCCTGCCCGTACCGACGGCACGTTCGGGCGGGTACGATGTAGCGTGTTTGGTGAATGTAGGTGGATGGATGTTGGAAGGCACAGCAAGTACGAATTACGAAGTACGAAGTACGTTAGGTGAAACAGGCTGATGGTATACGATGTACGATGTTAGATGCCAGCCCGTACCGACGACACGTTCGGGCGGGTACGGTGTACGATGTAGAGTGTACTCATCAAGGAATGTAATGAAGTACGAATTACGAAGCCCGCCCGCGCCGAATGTGCGTTCGGACGGGTACGAAGTACGTTAGGTGAAACAGGCTGATGGTATGCGAGGTACGATGTCAGATGTCAGATGTTAGATGTACGATGTCAGATGCCAGCCCGTACCGACGGCACGTTCGGGCGGGTACGGTGTACGAGGTAGAATGTACTCATCAAGGAATGTAATGAAGTACGAATTACGAAGCCCGCCCGCGCCGAATGTGCGTTCGGACGGGTACGAAGTACGTTAGGTGAAACAGGCGGCGGGTATGCAAGGTGAAGTTAGATTTATGGTGTACGATGCAGAGTGTACTCATCAAAGAATGCAAAAAAGTACGAAGTACGAGGTACGAAGTATGTTAGGTGAAACAGGCGCGGCCATGTAAGATGTTAGATGTACGGTGTACGATGTACGCGTCACGAAATGCCTTTAAGTATGAAATATGTTAGGTGCGACATGCGGCGGTTAAGCAGGATGTTAGAGGTGCGATGTAAAAGAGATCTGGAAAATGACATTAAGATGTTAAGTTGTCAATAAATTGCTATGTTGTGAAGGCAGATGCTTATACCCAATGAAAAAAAATAAATGATTTAAAGAGATGATCCGTTGTGTTAAATGTAACCAGGTACATGCTATAACGAGGGCAGGTATTTTAAGAGGCAAGCAACGCTATTATTGTAAAGATTGCAAAACGTATTTCACTTTGCCGGATGCAGATAAAAAAGTTGTTGCGGAAACAGGCAAAAAGCATATGGCGACAATTGTTGACATTGCTAAGGCTTTGAATATTTCAAAATCAACGGTATCCAGGGCACTGCGGGAACACAGCGATATAAATCCGCAAACAAGGGAAGCTGTATTGAAGAAAGCAAGACAACTGGATTACCAGCCCAACCAACTTGCACAAAGTCTTGTAAAAAGCAAGAGCAATACGATTGGTATTATTGTACCGGAATTTCTTACCTATTTTTTTCCAACGATTATAATGGGCGCGCAGGAAGTCGCGGCAAAGGCTGGTTATAATGTTATTATTTGTCAATCACAAGAAACGTTCAAAACAGAAGTTGCAAATGCGCAGGTTTTACTTTCCAACCGCGTGGAAGGCGTTTTAATTTCAATGACCAAAGACACCAAAAACTTTGAGCACTTCAGAACATTTGAACGCCATGGAATTCCAGTTGTGTTTTTTAACAGGGTATGTGAAGAAATGAATACGCCGCGTGTGCTTGTAGATGATTACAATGGTGCCTTTATGGCCGTTGAACACCTGATAAAGAACGGCTATAAAAACATTGCACATATTGGAGGTCCATCCATCCTTCGCATTAGCCACAACAGGTTAAATGGCTATAAGGATGCACTAAAAAAACACAAACTGAAAATAAAAGATGAACTGATAACACATTGCGACCTTTCTAAAGATGCGGCACATGCCTGTGCTGAAAAGTTATTGAACCTGAAGAACAGACCTGATGCTGTTTTCTGTGTGAATGATCCGGCGGCTATTCAATTAATGCTTGTCGCGAAAAACATGGGTATTAAAATTCCGGAGAAGCTTGGTGTGGTGGGATTCAGCAATGACCCTATCTCTGCCGTGATCGATCCCGCGCTAACAACGGTGGAACAGCCGGTGGCTGATATAGGAAGGACAGCCATGCGCCTTCTTCTCGATAATATAAAAAAAGGAATTGACGGTTTTAAGCCGGTTACAAAATCGCTAAAAACAAATTTAATAGAGAGACAGTCATCTGTAAGAAAAAAATAAGCTTAAATAGTTCATTTAATTGAAAATTGAAAGTTGATAATTGAAAATGAAACAAAACGTAGGTTCCTGTGATCACTGTAACGTGGTTCGCTAAAAAATAAGGACAATTACACAGAGGAATACAGGAGAAAACTCAGAGTTGCACAGAGAAATATCATCGAAATGATATACCTCTCCTCCATTTTCAATTATCAATTTTCAACTGTCAATTACCTAAATCCCATACTTTCAAAGATTCCACCGTAACCTTTCCATCTTTTGCGAAGGCTGAAAATTGTGTTGCATTTTTATCAGGAAATATGAGCGTTGTAATCACCTTTTCTCCCTTGTTTGCAAACACTTCCAGTGAAGATTTATCCAACAACACTTCTAATTTCAACGTATCCCCCATTGGATTAACCGTGGTTGTATACACGGGCTCAGTAACACTGCCATTGAAACTGTGACTTATACTCAACTCGCTTGTCTTAGTATTATAGTTAACTATTGTCTCGTCAACAACCTTTCCGTTGTTATCTTTTTGTTGTGCGAGCTTAAATCCAAAATCGGTGGCTGAGCCAATTGCAAAATCGGCCTCAATCCAATTTACATTTGCATTAAACGTGCTTTCTGTATTCAGCACCATTTCCTTATTATCAATGACAAGATTTTTCTTTGCCATTGTTTTGGCTGCTGGCAATTTTTCTACCACAGTTTTTACAACTGCTGAGGGTGGTTGAAATAAACGCACACCGTTTTTTGTTGTCTTCAACATCAAATCGCGCGGAATCGACATCTGGCCACGCCATGGATATGTTTCTGTTTTTGTCGGAACGAGCCAACCGATCATAATCTTTTTATCATCCGGAAGGTTGTTCCAGGGTATGGCAGCATAATAGATACTTCCGTCATCCACAAACATTTTATTATCGGCGGCATAGTTGTTTGTAAAGTTTCTTCCATCAAAATCACCAATAAAATATTGCATTCCGGTCTGTGCATCCTGGTTGCCGGAAGATACCATCAGCAACCATTTTGTGTTAGCAGTATTCCCATCAACGGGCAGCGGCGTTAAAGAAGGACATTCCCATATTCTTCGTGTATCTCCCTCTTCTCCAAATTCGCCCTGCAACATCCAGTCTTTCAGGTTCGATGAATTGTAAAATCGCACTTTATGTTCGTGCGGCAACGCGACCGTCATTAGCCATTTATTTTCTTTTGCAAGCCATATTACATTTGGATCGCGAAAATCTCTTTTTTGCAAATCGATCACAGGATTCCTTTCATAATTGGTGTATGTCATTCCCCTATCATTACTATAAGCAATGAATTGCGACTCCTTCTTCAAATTAGGTTGATCAGCAGTATACACGGCAACAATGCAACCTCCGTTATTGCAAAAACCGCTTGTATTGTTTTTATCCCAAACAGCACAACCGGAAAATATCCAGGTTGTATCCTTATCTATTTTCTCCGGAATGGCTATTGGATGATGCGTCCAATGAATAAGGTCCTGGCTGGTAGCATGCCCCCAGCTCATATGCCCCCATTTGTTTTCAAAAGGATTTTGTTGATTATACAAATGGTATATGCCGTTTAAGTATATCAGGCCATTGGGATCATTTGTCCAATTTTTTTCGGGTGTAAAATGATATACCGGCCGCCATTGAGGAGTTTCCTGCGGGTCGCTTTGTGCCAATAGTGTTGAAGCTAAAAGGCAGAGTATTATGCTTGATAATAGCTTATTCATATGATGGTATATTGGTTAATAGAATTAAATAATATTTTAAGTTCGTTCAGCAAACAGGAGGCTCCACTGGAGCTATGAATTTTCTTAACTAAATGACGTTGTGCTTTAACTTACGAAAATGAGCATTTCTGATTATGGCTTTAGCTACACATTCCAGTTTTTTGGGCTAAAGCCAGGAAAAACGAATGACTACTATCCGTCAGCTGAAGCAGACGGCAACGAATTGAAATCAGCCACAGGGCAGTAGGCATTTACATTAAGTAAACAGCACTACAAGTCAGCGAAAATCTTATTTCTTTAAAGGCCGAAGAAAAATCAACGAATCATTATTTCTCGCAACAACCAGTAATTTCTCATTTCCGTACTTCAACCATTTAGCATCGCGCACTTCACCGCTGATGGCCGGGAAAACCGATATTACATCATACTGCTGATGCACTTTGTCATAAGAAAAAACTGCAGGCAACATAGCATCATACCGCCCTTCATATGGTAACACACCGTAAAAATTACCAGCTGTAAACCATGCGCTACTATCAACGCGGGCGAAAGCAAAAAGCGGTGCCAGTTGCAATTCTTCCGGAAGATCTGTCTTCCTGAAATTGCCTTTACCATCATTAAGAAAGCAGGCCGAGCCAAGCGTTTCGGCGGTTAATTCTTTTGCATCATCCATCATATCACCCAACATAAACTGCGCAGACTTGCCAGCCACTTCCCCATATAATAAATGTCTTTTCTTGAGCACAGGCATATCCAGTTCCAACTGATCTTTTGCCAGGAACGGATATTCCCGCCCTGCTATATTGTAAGTCATAACCTGATCTACAGAACCATTCTGATCAAAATCTTTTACATACAGTTTTAACGGTCCTGCCTTTCCGGCGTATAGTTTTGAATTATGCCCCCAGTTACCTGCAAGTATATCCGTAAATCCGTCACTATTTATATCCGTGGCAAACACCGACTGCCACAAGCCGGTGGATTGAGGAATATCCGCTGCTTTGAAAACGCCCTTGTTGTTGATAAATATTTTCATTGGCATCCATTCCCCACTAACTATCAAATCGGGCCATCCATCATTGTTTATGTCTGTAAATGTTGCGCAGGTCACTATCCCGATATCTTTTAAAGCCAGCATCGATTCATCTGCCTTCTTAAAAGTTCCGGGAGCCTTAACATCATTCATTAGCAAATAAGACGACTGCGCGTATCCATATTTCTTTGCATCGGCCAGCCCTCCTATAAAAACATCCGGTTTTCCATCCTTATTTACATCTGCAACAGCAATACACGATTTATTGGAAAGTATAGGAGGCAGTGCATTCACAGCTTCTGTAAAACCGCCATGCAAATCATTGTAGTAGAGATGATCGGCCAGGTTAGCATTGCCATCTTCATATTCATTACCACCTGTCACAACATACAGATCGGGAAAGCCATCATTGTTGGCATCAAAAAAAACGGCATCAACATCTTCGCTGGCTTTGTTTTTAGCAAAAAGCGCTGAATCTGTATTGATAAATTTTCCATCCTTCGCCTGGATCATCAAACAACCGGGCTGTCCTTTTGCCCCGCACACAAAAAAATCATCCAGGCCATCCTTGTTAACATCGGCTACAGCCAGCTTTGGCCCTCTGGTAGACTGCATGTGCGGGATTAGATATTGCGTATTAAAATCAGTAAAATTATCTTCAATATGCTTCCAGTTAACATTTACCGGCTTTGTTATATCTTCAAATGACTGTAGCGATCCAGGAAAAAAAGTGTGGTAGCTAAATTGCTGCGTAGCGTCACTTTGCTTCACTGACAATTGTCTGTTCACCCCAACATCTTTAAGTATTTGATACTTTTGATCGGGCCACACAATCAATAAGCTATCTATTTTAGAAGCGCTGTCAAGACCAAAATGAAGCTTTGGCTCAGAGGATGACATGAAGCCCCTTGTGAGCATCAGTTGCTGATACTGCATTTTTCCATTTGCAAAAACATAAGCCTTAGCACCAATGCCCGAAGTATTCATGCCACCGCCTTTAAATACTATTGACAAATAACTTTCAGGAATAGAATTATTCTTTAGAATAACGGCTGGCGCATTTATGCAATTAATTACAAGATCTTCTCTCCCATCGTTATTTAAATCCGCATAAGCTGCTCCGTTAAAATAACCGCTCATGTTACCAGTTCCCCAATTTTCACTTACATCATTAAACTTGTAGTTACCGTCGCCTTTGTACAAATATGGATGAGATGCACCGTCGGGCATTTTCTGAATAAGCTCTGCATACTTTTCATTGCTGTTGACATCACGCGGATTTGTGTTGGACATAAACATGATAAAATCCAGATCAAGGGGCCGCTTTACAATACCACTCGAAATAAACAGATCCTTCTTCCCATCATTGTCAAAATCCGCGAACAAAGCACTCCAACTCCAATCTGTCGCTGAAACGCCATTTATTAGTCCAACGTCGCTGAAGCTTACACCATCTCCGTTATTTCTTTGAAGGCAATTTTTTGAATACTGATTTTGATAACCATTGTGCGTGATCTTTTGGTTGTAGATATCCAAATGTTCACCGTTTCCATAAGTCTTTAGAACTTTTTCATCAGATGGAAGCATATCGGCTGTGAAAATATCTATTTGTCCGTCGTTATTGTAATCAGCCGCATCATTACCCATACTGTATCTACTGTAATGCCTGAAGTGTTTTGCCCCACTTTCGGAAAAAGTCCCGTCTCCGTTGTTGACATAGTAATAATCGTTTTCATGAAAGTCGTTACCAACGTAAATATCATCCCAGCCATCATTATTAAAGTCGGCAACGGCAATACCAAGTCCGTAACCCAAATTACTTTGATAAATCCCAGCCTGTGCTGAAACATCCGTAAATTTTCTTTTTCCATTTACCAGATCGTTCCGGTATAACCTGTCACCTGCAATAGCATCAACCTTTCGCCGGCTACTTGTATCAACGATATTCTGATTTGGATGTTCCGACTGATTGAGCAAATAACAATCCAGATCTCCATCATGATCATAATCAAAAAAAACAGCCTGGGTTGATGTGCCTGAAAAATCAAGCCCATATTCTGTTGCTGCTTCTGTAAAGCCACCTTTTCCGTTATTGACAAATAATTGATTGCGACCTTTGAAGCCATGTATTGTAGCGACTGCACAAACATAAATATCCAGAAAACCGTCACCATTCACATCAGCCATGGTAACACCGGTGCACCAATCTGCAGTGCCTGCAACTCCTGCTTTTTCTGTAATATCTTCAAAAACAAAATCGCCTTTATTCAGGTATAGCTTGTTGTTGCCTTTGCTGTTCGCAGTAAAATAGATATCCGGCAAACCATCATTATTTATATCTCCAACAGCTACACCCCCTCCGTTATAGTAGTAGATGTAATTGAGGATACCGAAAAAACTTTTATCCTGAAGGTTGTTGGCAAATTCAATATTTGTTTTGGATGAGGATAAACTTGTAAACAGTTTGTCTGAACTATGGCAGGAAGCAAGCAGGATTGACATTAGCAGGATATAAATATTTAGTTTCCGGACAGGCATACTTAAAACTTTAAATATTCAGCATATCAATAATCAAACGTCTAAAAATTTACAAAAAAATTTGATGCCAGGAGGAACTTTTTCTTGAAACATAGTATTTTTTTCAGCTTAAAGCCCAAAGCTCAAAGCATAAAGCATAAAGCTGACCGGAGCGAAATTTTTTGAACCATATAGGTAAGGAGGTGGCGGCGCCAACGTTTCTTTGTAAACAACTGATAAAGCTTAAAGCCTAAAGCCTAAAACTGACCGAAGCGAAGTTTTTTAAACCATATAAGGCATATAAGAGCACATAAGAATTTTGCCTGCGATAATAATTGCACTTAAATGACTTTACATTTACTTAGCCAGACCGGACTTTCACCATTGACTATTGACTATTCACCAGTTGTATAGAAGGCATATAAGAACATGCAAGCTGTTTCACTAAACTTATATCCCTTATATGCCTTATATGGTTTAATTATTCCTAGTATCCCTTATTTTGTTTATACAGGCCGTTTGTGAATGTTATTTGTTCCTGTGGTATTGGGAAATACTCATGCATGTTCTTTGTAAAATGCGCACTGCTTAAAAATGAGTGTCTTGTTTTTTCAATCGCAAAGAATGCATTGAGCGTTTCCGCGGCAATTCCCCAGCGCACGAGATCAAAGAACCTTGGGCTTTCCATCGCAAACTCCATTCTCCGTTCCCACTGCAAGGCCTTAAATGCAGTAGCCTTATCCCACGCAGGAATATTTACACCAGGCTTATATACATCAATTTTATAGTTGGAGGGGAAAGTTCCATCACTCTTCTTCACCAGGTTTGTGCTTTGCGCAGCTCTTGCCCTTACCAGATTTATCTCTGCCAATGCAGTATTCAGATTACCGCCGGCTGATTGAATCTGCGCTTCTGCATTCATCAACAACACGTCGTCATAACGTATCACATCCATGTTCACAGATGTGCCATAGAATGGGCCAAGCTTTTTGAAACACGGGCAGGAAGCCAGTTGTAATTCCTTCATTGTACCGAATCCACCATATACACCAGCCAATCGTTCCCAACTATGATCATATGGTATTGCGGCGTTGTATTTGAATGGATGCCCCTGAATGCCGATTGTATGGTCCACTCTCGGATCCATCCGAACGCCATTGGTCGTTAGATCAGCATCAGTCAAAGCAACATCGTTAAAATGATCGAACATGGGAAGTCCATTTGCATCTGTCCTGAATGCGTTCACCAGGTTCTGCGACGGCACATGAAATGCACAACATCCATACTGGGGCGCACCGGCAAAATAGTTGAGGCTTGTCGACATACTTAATCGTCCACCGATAGCCGTTCCATCGTTAATGGAATACTGAATTGCGAAAACTGATTCGGGACTATTATCATGACCATCTAAAAAATTAAAAGCAAAATCACTATTCAGTGAATAGATGCCCGAGCTAATAACATCATTGGTTAATGTTATTACCTGTTGCATTTTTGCCTGATCTATGCCTGTCACATTGTAGTTGTCATCCTGTGTGTAAGCCTGGTACAGCCTGACTTTAGCCAGGTATGCTTTTGCTGATAGCTGGTTTGCACGTCCCGGCTCGCCTGGCTGCGTCAAAGGCAGATCGTTAATGGCGGTCTGAAAGTCAGCAGCAATATGTTCCCAAAGCGAATCGTTTGACATGTTGTTGGAGACCTTCAGGATCTGGTCATTAGAAAACGTTTCATCAAACCATGGAATATTCCTGAACATCACTTTCAACAAGAAAAACATATGTCCTCGCAGAAAATGCATTTCTCCAATGCGCACTGTTCTTTTTGGAAACGCTGCATCGGTAAGATTATTCAATGCTCTCAATGCATTGTTCATTCTGCTGATGGCAGCATAAGCTCTGATCCATGTACCGGGAAAACCAAAATCACCGGCACCATTGTTAGATGCATTCACTAAATAAAACTGTTCGTATTTATCCATTTGCTGCTGATCACTGATATCACCGCCACCTTTATAAGCATCATCAGAGCGAATACTACTGTATTCCCACATGCTTGTAACAGGCGCATCCCACCAGTCATTGGCTATTCCGGCATAGGCTGCCGTAGCCAATCCATCTGCAGCAGTTGGCGTGGTTAAATCTGATGCAGACAATGCTCCCTGCGGTTTGTAATCCAAAAATTTCTTACAACTCATCGAAAAGAGCAACATCGCAACCAGAAAAATTTTTATGCTATTATATTTCATAACTGATTTTTTTGAATTAAAAGTTTGCGTTCAATCCAAATGTAAATGAGGTTGGCACCGGCCATGTATCGAAGGTTGTGGCCCTTTCAGGATCCTTTGATGTAAAGTCTTTAGACTTGATGGCAAACAGGTTCTGACCTGCTATGTATATCCTCAGGGACTCCATCTTTATACTATTGGCGATACCTCTGGAGAAATTATATCCTAGCGTAACATTGCGAAGTTTAAAATAAGATGAGTTCACATAATAGAAATCGGAAGTTCTGTCTTCACCATTGTGGTTTAAAACACTTAATGCAGGAATGCTTGAGCCTGTGTTTTGCGGATTCCATGCACTTAAGGTGCCCGGTCCAAAATTGTTCCTCACGTTAGCAAACGAATTAAAAAACTTGGTAGGGTCAAAGCTGGTCTTACCTGCCACACCTGATCCGAATACAGACAGATCAAAACTCTTATAGCTGAGATCTAACCGCAGACCAAACTCAACCTTGGGCAATGTTGTGCCCAACCATGTCTGGTCATTGGCGTCTATCTTTCCGTCAGGTCCGGTTAAGTTGCCGTTGGCATCAACTCCTGCAAGATCTTCATATCGTATTCGTCCGGCTCCTTTAAGCGCACCATCCAGCACTCCGGGTTGTGTGGGTGCATCCTGCGCCTCCTTTGAAGTCTGGAAGAGACCTGCTGTCTTGTAGCCAAAAATGGAGAAACGTGAATGTCCTACGATTGAGTGATTTGCATCACCAGGATACGCAGGTCGTACATTATCCGGAATACTGGTAACCTTATCAGCCCAATGGCTTGCATTACCTGTTATAGTATAACTAAAACCACCGGAAGTTCTGTGATTATAGCTGAGCACTGCTTCCCATCCTTTATTGCTCACGTTGGCGCCATTTACATATTGTTGTTGCCCTTCACCGAGTGCAGCGGCTACAGGTGGCTGAATCAATATATCACTGGTCTTTCTGCTGAAATAATCGAATGAACCGGTAATTGTTTCATTAAGGAAACCAAAGTCCACACCCACATTTGTTTCAGTTGTCGATTCCCATTTCAGGTTAGGGTTACCCCTTTGCACCTGCACAAATCCTGAAGGAAGAGATCCGGTGTTTACACCAAACAAATCATAAGCGCTACCTGTATTCAACCATTGCGGAAAAGCCGGGCTGGCTGTACCATAGTTGGCTTGCAGTATGGTGAATGATGAAAGATTACCAATTTCCTGGTTACCCACCGTACCTATACCTGCACGTAGTTTAAGATTTGACACGAGCTTTTTAGCATTAAAGAAATCTTCATTATTAATTCTCCAACCCAATGTAAATGCAGGAAATACACCATAAGGATTATTGGTTCCAAAACGGGAAGATCCATCGCGCCTGATGGTAAATGAAGCAAGATATTTATCCTCGTACCCATAGAACACTTTTCCAAATTGAGAAAGCAATCTATAACCTGTTGCAGAACCATTATTTGTTTGTGCACCCACGCCTGCGCTTAGCTGCAGATAACTTTGTTCCTGCAATGCAAAGTTGGTTGTGTTTGCACCATAAGTTGAATAGTCATCTTTTATGGCTTCGGTTCCCACCAACAAATTCAACCTGCTTTTTCCAAACTCCAGATTATAGTTAAGTGTGTTGGTCCAGGTGAAACTAAATTCCTTTGTTTCCTGGATACCATAACTATTAAAAGATCTTACCGGGCCCTCATCACCTATCAGCGCGGCGTTTTTAGCCAATATATCTGAGTACTCAAAACCAAAGCTGGTGTGAAAAACAAGATGTTTTATAATTTCAAGATCAAGATAAACGTTACCTAATGTTATCAACTGATTTCTATCGTTAAACCTGTTCAGATATTGCATATCGACAGGATTGTTCCTATCAGAATAACCCGCACCTCTCGGGCCACCATAAGTACCATCTGTTTTATACAAAGGAATTGTTGGCGCTAACGTGAGAGCCAGCCCGGGTGTAGCTGCGCCGCCAACATCTGTTGTTGAATTCACTTGTGACGTTCTCGATACCTGGAAGTTTTCCCCGATCTTCAATCTATCATTGAACGCCGACGTATGCGCATTAATCCTCGCGTTATACCGTCGGTATTTCGTGAATTCGATAAGCCCGTCGTTGTTGTAAAAACCCACATCCATCAGGAAGCCACTCCGCGCATTGCCTGAAGATATTGCCAGATCTGTAGATACCACGTTTGCTGGTTTAAACAGCGCATCCTGCCAGTTGGTGCTTGCTACAGGCATAAGACTATCTGTCGCAGAATAAGGTCCCACAAAGGGATCGTAGTTAGGTTGATTGTTATTTGTTGCACCAACAAATGGTGCTATCAACACTTTGCTCAACACAGGATTTGTATAGTCTCCATTCCACTCGTAACGGTATATCTGGTTTACTAATCCATTGGGATCCGTGCTGTCGTTAACCGCAGCACGCCATAGTGCCGCTCCTCTGTCGTAGGAGCTCAGTACTTTTTCCTGCCACGGTTTTTCAGATTGCCTTGTGTAACTGGTGTTTAATGTAATGTGCATCTTATCGCCGGTACCGTTAGCCTTTGTTGTTACGATAATTACACCATTGGATGCTCTTGAACCGTAGATAGATGAAGCCGATGCATCTTTTAAGACCTGTATGGAAGAAATGGCATTGGTATTTAAATTGGCAAAATCCTCGTAACGTGTAGTAGGCACGCCATCTATAATATACAACGGATTGGTATTGCCGAGCGTGTTTACGCCACGCACAAGAATGGTCGGCGGATTACCATTGCCCCCTGTGGGTGATCCGTCTGTTTGAACATACAGACCAGGCACTTGTCCCTGCAGGGCTAGCATAGGACTTGTTGTAGGTGAATTTTTTACTGTATTGAGGTTTACAACTGACACAGCACCTGTTAGGTCCACCTTTCTTTCGGCCTTATAACCTGTAACTACAACCTGTACAAGATCGGCATTTATGTCTTCAAGCTGCACAGATAAAGGAGATGAACCGGATACTTTTACGGACTGCGCTTTCATGCCTACATAAGTGAACATGAGCTCGTCACCTTCATTGGCCAGAATAGAAAACCTGCCACTGCTATCAGTAAAGGCATGGGCCACTTTTGATTGAATGGCCACGCCCGACAACGGTGTATTGGCCGTTTTACTGGTCACCACACCTGTTACTTTTTTTTGCTGTGCAAAGCTTGCTGCAACAAGGAATGTTATAAAAATTGTCAGGAATATTCTCATAATTTTTTGGTTTAATCGTTAATGTTTTAATTCTGCAGAATATGTATCCGGTCAAGAACACTTAGTGTGTAATCCGGACAAGCTTCTTTCCTGGATGCCACATAAGCGCCTAACCTGCTTGCAAAATCAAGCGCTTCCACAGGTGGTGCCCGGTCAATAAGCTTCGAAATAATTGCGGCGAGAAATGCATCTCCACTACCTGATGTACCGGCAACTTTAACTGTATAGCCTGGGTGACTATAAAATGTTTCATCCAAATTGAATAATGCACCATCATTCCCTTTGGTAACGATGATGCTCTTTATATTAAATCGTTCTCTCAATGACTTGACCCTTTCCAGATCATTTTTATAATCGTTGTACCAGCCTGAAACGAGATGCAGCTCTGCGATGTTCATTTTAAGAACATCAGTTTTTCCCAAAAGCTCTTCTATTAGCTGCTGATGAAAAAATGGCGACCGGATATTAATATCAAACACTTTTATTTTGGCTATTTCCATACACTGAAAAAGGATATTTTTTGACTGCGCATTTCTTGCAACAAGACTTCCGAATACGAAGTAGGACGCATTTTGAAGCAGGGATTCAAAGTCATCTTCCCATTGAATGTAATCCCAGGCTGCAGGCTTTACTATATCGTACACCATTTCATCGTCCTTCTTTATTCGTGTATGCACAACACCTGTTTGGGTATGATAATCTACCTGGAAAAAATCTGTTGAAATACCGCAGCCAGATAACAAATTGATCAGCTCTTTACCTTTATCATCAAAGCCTACACGAGTAATCAGCGCAGGGCTTTTACCAAGCTTATTCAAATGATAAGCAACATTCATTGGCGCTCCGCACGGCACAGCCCTTTGAGGCAGAACATTCCAAAGAATTTCACCAAAGCATATTACCTGGTAAGTATTGCCGGACATACACGAACGTTTATTCAATCACAATCCGAATACCAGACACGGGATATTGAAATTTCAATTGTCGCTCCAAATAACCTCTATCTTATCAATGCAACACCAATGTCCTTTCAATCTGCTCGAGCGATTTACCTTTTGTTTCAGGCATGATCTTCCATACAAAAAGCAATTGCAAAACCATCATAACACTGAAGAAAAGAAAGGTATTTCCCCCTC
This sequence comes from Danxiaibacter flavus, assembly GCF_041060425.1. Classification (NCBI taxonomy): domain Bacteria; kingdom Pseudomonadati; phylum Bacteroidota; class Chitinophagia; order Chitinophagales; family Chitinophagaceae; genus Danxiaibacter; species Danxiaibacter flavus. The sequence continues at coordinate 47,022 of NZ_JAULBC010000006.1, read as the reverse complement.
CTAATTTTTCTGCAAGAACTGGAAAGGAGAAAGCGATAACAGCAGCCATAAACCAATGGGTAAAGCTGCCCAATGTCTGCCCTTTTGCTCTTACATTATTTGGAAATATTTCTGATATAAACACCCATATTACCGCACCTTGAGAAAAGGCAAAAAAGGCGATGTAGACCATCAGGTATACGATGATCCCGAAGCCGCTAAAATCCTGCCTGTAAAATGTGAGTGACACCATACCAAGCGTTACAATCAACCCAAGAGAACCAATCAGCATTAATGTTCGTCTTCCTATTTTATCAATGAAGTTGATGGCGATAAGTGTAAAGGTGAAGTTGACGATTCCTATACCAGCCGTGGACAACAAAGAAGATTGCCTGCCCAAACCGGTCATCTCAAAAATTCTCGGTGCATAATAAATAATGGCATTGATGCCGGACACCTGGTTAAACATGGCAAAACAAACCGCCAGAAAAACCGGAAAGCGGTATTTTTTTGACAGCAGTGAATCAGAAGATGTAGTTGCATGTTCCTCCTTATTATTCTCAACTATAGCCTGTAACTCGCTTTCATATTCATCGGCATTGATAATCTTAAGAACAGCTCTCGCTGCATCCAGCTTATTTTTTTTCAGGATAAGCCATCTCGGTGTTTCGGGAACAAAACGCAGCAGGACTAAAAAAAGAAAAGAGGGTACGGCCTGAATCCCCAGCATTAACCGCCAGGATGATTCTCCACCAACTAACTGCCCAATTAAATAATTCGAGAAATATGAGATAAGAATCCCGAAGACCACGTTAAACTGAAACATCATTACCAACCGGCCTCTGTATGCCGGCGGTGATATTTCTGATATATATACCGGCGCCGTAACTGATGAAGCACCAACCCCCAGGCCACCAATAAATCTGAACACAAGGAATGCATACCAGTTAGTGGATATTGCCGAACCTACTGAAGCAATGAGATAGGTAATGGCAATAAAGACGAGTGTCTTTTTTCTGCCCAGCCTGTCAGACGGGATGCTGCCAGTTAGCGCTCCTATAATTGTGCCGATCAATGCAATCGATACAGTGAAGCCATGTTCAAAGGCTGAGAGATGCCAGTATTGCTGAATAGATTCTTCCGCGCCGGAAATTACCGCAGTATCAAATCCAAAAAGAAAGCCACCCAACGCAACAACAATACTCCACAAAAGAACTTTTTTCTTATTCATAAGCAAGAGCGTTAGTGCTTACAAAGTAGCCCGCCAGAAAAAAAATTCTTTTAGTTATTGTATCAAATCTTTTAAAAATTGTAAAAGTGAGTAAGAAAAAAATAGTGCTTTGAAAATCAGAATTTTAAAGTTGAAAAAGCCATCACCGAACTCGAATGATTTACAAAATTGTAACGGGGAGTTTTAATATTTTTTCAAAATACCTGACTCGAAAACTGCTTTAAAGGGAGCGAATCATTACTCGCACATCAGCGGCATATATAAGCTTCTTGGAATTGATCCATTATTAATTTTCCGGTTACTTATCACCGAAGAGCCGTTCTAATGCCTTTGCTATACCATCATTATTATTTGTGTCAGTCACAAACGTAGCTACCTGCTTTACTTCTTCCGGCGCATTTCCCATCACTACACTTGTCCCGGAGAATTGAAGCATATCTATATCATTGAAATTGTCACCGATTGCGATTATTTGTTGCGGATTAAACTCATAAACATCCAACAATTTTTGGACACCTTGCTTTTTTGACGCATTGAGATTCGTAATCTCCAGGTACGTAGTTTTAGACTTATGAATATTAAGATGTTCAAAGCCCGAATGCTTTAAATATTTTTCAGCACGATCAATCTCTTCCGGTTCTCCCATGCAAAGCAGCTTGTTTGCGCAAAACTCATTTTCAAGAAGTTCGGCAAAATCAATTCTGTTGATGACGGAATGCGTGATTGCACTTTCCTGTTCAATCCATTTGTCTATTTTCTCCGCAAACCAGTCGTGATGCTTATAGACGCTTATGTTTATGTCAAAGTCATTCAACAAATGAACGATATTTTTCAGGTCTGACGTTTCGACCTGCTGATCATGCAATATTGTATTCTCACGAACGATTAAGGCACCATTAAAACAAACTATAGGATTATTGGAAATGCCCAGTTCATCATACAGAAATAAAGATGCACCGGGCGATCTTGCGGTAACGATAACAACCAACACACCCATCCGATGAATCCATCCTATTGCTTCCCTCGTGGCACGGGATATTTCCAGCTTATCTGTTAAAAGCGTTCCGTCAACGTCAATAAATATTGCGCGATATTTCATGTAAACAACTTAAAGTAATTATTTTATAAAAACGCATTACCCGGTTTACTTTTCATGAAACAAAATAAAAAGCTTAAATTACTTAGGCTGGAATCTTTTGAATGCTTGCCCGGAATTTTCCTGGAGCCGATATTAAGATGTAACGGATTTTATTGCCATTGCTTGTCATACTCCACACCAACAGGCTTGTTAGCCACAACCTGAAATTTTCATAAAAACACAACGATAATTTTAATCAAGTTTTAATTTAAACGAAGATTGCCTGATGAAAGTTTTCATGTCCATTTTGAATTTAATCTTGCTTCAAAAAAAGATCTTTTTCACAACCCTGGGCATTTTTATACTGGCCTGCAACAGCAAATCAGATCAAAAGAAGTATCTCGTTGGTTTCTCTCAATGTACAATGGTAAACAAATGGAGGCAAACCATGCTGGAGGGGATGCAACGAGAGCTCTCATTTCACCCGGAGATCAACTTTATATTTAAAGATGCTAATGGAAGCACGGAAAAACAAATTGAACAGATACAGGAACTGATAGATGAAAATATTAACCTGCTAATTGTATCTCCCAACAAAGCTGAACCCATCACCCCTATTGTAGAAAAGGCTTTCGCCAGGGGAATACGGGTGATAATTGTGGACAGGCGAACATCATCTGATAAGTATACAGCTTATGTGGGTGCGCGAAATTATGACGTAGGCTTAAGCGCCGGAGCTTTTGCAAATTCTATTTTAAAAGGAAAGGGCAACGTGCTGGAAGTATCAGACATACCGGGTTCATCGGCGGATATTGACAGACACAATGGCTTTGTTGATTTTATTAAGAAGTATCCCGGAATAAATTACAAAGCCAGGATATACTTTCCCGGCGATGAAAACCCATCTGGCGACAACCTTATGCAATTCCTGCAAACCAATCCCGACATTCAATTAATATTTTGTCAGAACGACCGGCTGGCGCTTTCAGCCTATAGGGTGAGTGAATCAAAAGGACTTGATAAAAAGATTTCGATTATCGGTGTCGACGGACTTCCGGGAATAAACGGCGGCATTGACCTTGTTGAAAAAGGCGCATTAAAAGCTACGATATTGTATCCCAGCGGCGGCGAGGAAGCAATTTTAACTGCCGTAAATATTCTTGAAAACAAAACATACAGAAAGGAAAATCCACTTGCCAGTACAGTTATCGATTCTTCGAATGTACGTATTGTGAAAATGCAAAATGAGAAAATACTGGCACAGCAAAGCGATATTGACCGAAGGCAAAAGAAGATACAGGAAGAAGAGATCATTACGCAAAATCAATCGAACATTATTTATGCTATTTCGGTTTCTTTGGCCCTGGCCCTGATTTTTGGATCGATATTATTCTATTATCTTTTGGAAAATAAGAAAATTAACAAGCGACTTGCCATACAAAATGAAGAGATCATTAATCAGCGTAACCAGTTGATAGAACTAAGTAAAAAGGCAAATGAAGCCAACGATGCTAAAATAAAATTCTTTACGAAGATCTCGCATGAATTAAGAACACCGCTTACATTAATCCTTGGTCCGTTAGAAGAACTGTTGCAAAATGAAACAGTATATCGAAATGCCGGACGCAGTCTTTTACTGATGCATAAGAACACGATCATGTTACTGCGCCTTATAAATCAGTTGATGGACTTTAGAAAGATTGAGATTGATAAACTGAAATTACGGTTCTCCGAAAATGATATCGTTTTATTCCTGAATCAGATTATCGAAGCCTACAAGGAGTTTGCAAAAAAAAGAAATATTGATCTGCGTTTTGTAACAAATATCCCCTGCCTGAATGTTTGGTTTGATGAAACAATGCTTGACAAAGTTCTGTTCAACCTGCTGTCTAACGCATTTAAATTTACCAACGACAACGGTTATATATATGTCTCTATATCCAAAGATGAGGAAGGAAAGAATGTACGCATAACTGTTGAAGACAATGGCGTGGGCATGAGTGAAACAGGGATTCAACATGCGTTTGAATTATTCTACCAGGGCGAATATGAGAACTATAAAGGTTCCGGCCTCGGGCTTGCCCTTTCAAAAGAACTCATACTGCTGCATAAAGGCACCATAGAAGTTCAGAGTGAAAAATGGAAAGGAACAAAGTTCATTATTACGCTTCCTTTAGGAGATAGCCATCTTGAAAAAAGCGAGATCATCAATAAGGAAATTGCCAACATCGTTTTGCATGAAGATGAAAAGATCTATACTTCTGAATTATTGCCGCAGCCGACCACGGAAGAAACGCCAGACACTGCGGTTCCTAATGAGTATTCCATCCTTATTATCGAAGACTATAAGGATTTAAAAAACTACCTGAAGAACCGGCTGGGTAAATATTATGAGATACTGGAAGCGGACAATGGAACCGATGCTTTGCAACAGGCATTTGATGCCGTTCCGGATCTGATTATTTGCGATGTAATGATCCCCGGCAGAGACGGCTTTGAATTAACCAATGTACTTAAATCCGATATCCGCACCTCACATATTCCTGTAATACTGCTGACTGCAAAAACTTCAGTAGAAGCGCAGATTGAGGGCATGCGGCATCTCGCAGACTCATACATCACAAAACCTTTCAATCAGAAATTTCTGGAGGAAAATATCAGGAGCCTTTTAAAGAACCGTTCAATTCTACGGGAGCACTATTCCGGCGAAATTCCTTCCGAATTAAAAATCCAAACACTTAATAAAATAGATAAAAAATTTATCGCAGAATTCAATGCACTGATTGAAAGCAACATTGCCAATGAAAACTTTAGTGTTGAAGAGATCTGCAAACACATGGGGTTATCACGTATGCAATTGTACCGGAAAGTTAAAGCGCTGCTCAATGTAAACGCTAATGAATATGTGCTTAACAAACGCATGCAAAAAGCCAAATACCTGCTACAGCAAGAAGAGTTTACCATATCGGAAATTGCCTACAAGGTTGGCTTTTCATCGCTTGCTTATTTTTCAACAGTATTTAAATCGAAGTTTAATGTGACACCCAGTGAGTTTAGGGAGAAGAATAATGTGACGAAATAGTGAATGGTGAATGGTCAATAGTGAAAGATGCAACAGCGTACAATTTGGTGGGACAATTACATATTGCATGAGCAGATCGTAAATAGTGAAAGATGCAACAGTCGCATTGTTCGGTACAAGCACTATGTTTAACTGAGGGGTTATACCAGGTTTTAAGAAATTTCCTAAACAGTGCACTCTGTGAAAAAACTCCATGTCCTCTGTGGTAAAAAACAACTCCTTTTCAATAATACGACATTGATCTATTCAAAACCAGGTAACAATTCTCCTACTTGCCGCAGACTGCTTTTTTCTTGCCGCCGTTCTTTTTACCACCTGGTTCGTAGTCTTCTGTTTTTCAAAAATTGTATATTTAGTATCTGATGCATTCGTTTGCATAAAGGCCAGGCCACCCACCTGGCTTATTTTATTAAACCGCTAACTGATTGTGTATCCCAGAAAAACACTTCCGCCGGCTAATAGCATTATTTGCCTGCTGCATGCATTTACACTTCGCGCCTTTTCAGCGACTCCGATCTCTTATCCGGGGATAGAACACGGCCTCTCTAATAACTCAGTTACATGCATGTTCCAGGATCACAAAGGCAATATTTCATTTCTACTATTTTCTTATATACCTTCTATGCAAATAGTGAATAGTGAATGGTCAATGGTGAAGGTCCGGGCTGGCTAAGTAAATATATTGTCGTTTAAGTGCTACTATTATCCTGGGCAAAAACTCGTATTTGCTCTTTTATTTCTTAAATGGTTTAAAAAACTTCGCTCCCGTCAGCTTTGAGCTTTAGGCTTTGGGCTTTAAGCTTTATCGCCAATGATCGCTTATATGCCTTATATGGTTTAATATATCCGCTCTAGTGTTTGATTTCAGGTCTTTGTTCATAAAAAGCGACATCTCCATTTTTATTTACGTCAAGGATCACATTTTCCTTTCCATTTGTTAGTGATACAAAATAATTGATCTCCGTATCGGGTATTGAATAAATGTTTGATTCTGTTTCGGGATCGTTATCGACAAACTGTATAGTTTCTTCAACTTTATAATCCTTGTATTTAGCGTTGATGCGTTGCTGCGCTTTTTCAGGTAACTCAGAAAATGAAGCTGCTTTTGTTGTCGCGACTAAATCACCATCTGAAGAGAAATAGGCATTTTCGGTAACGCTATTCTGGATGAAAGTGGCTTTCATAAATTGTTCATCCAGGCTCCACGCAGGATTCGACGCGCCAGGAAAATTGATATCAAAAGACGATTCTATTACTGAAGGGACAAATAATTTGTGACTTTTTCCGGAAGCTTTTGCACTTGCTGAAAACAATACAACTGCAAATGTTGCAATGACGATCTTTTTCATAATTATTGTGTTTTGTATAAAGAAAGAACTACAGATACATTTTAGAAAAAGACGTTTAAAGCATAAGTGTTAAAGCTTTGTGGCTTTCATTTTTCTTAACAGAAGATGATATTTTGTTTATTTTATAGCGACGAATTCTAATACGCTTGTTAATAGATTTTAAAACAATCCACCAGGGAACGTAATTGCAATATTAATTCCCTGCTAACTATCTTTTAGGTTCTTTAAAAATTCACAACCTTGTAGTAAGCTTTTTTGGGTTGCAGATTTACATCAAAAAGCAGCGGATAATTTTTCCGTCCGGGTACAGGATAAGTATCCAGCCATGTATGTTTGTCAGATATATTCCAGAATGTTACTCCCGTAATAAACTGTCTGTACTTGCGAAAAGTATCGAATACCATTTTATATTGAGCAGCTTGTTGTTGCTCTTTTTCCGCAGTATAAGCATCATCATCAGATGGCAGCTTACTCCTCCGGTTCTTTTCCCATTTGTACACCGACATATCCAACTCTGTAAACTGCAATTGCAATCCAAGTGAAGAAAATCTTTGTATGGCATACTCAAGATCTTCGCGGGAAGGTTCAAAGATGCTCCAATGCGCCTGTAATCCTACTGCATGTATGGGCACTCCGTTATCTTTCAGTTGCTTCAACAGCTTATATACACGATCTGCTTTTTCACGACGTTCTGTGTTGTAGTCATTATAGAACAATATGGCATCAGGATCTGCGGCATGTGCATATTCGAAGGCCTTCGCAATGTATTCATCTCCGCAGATCTGTTGAAACAGGCTGTTGCGGATAAACTTTGAAGCATCATCATCAACGGCCTCATTCACCACGTCCCACGCATAGATCTTTCCTTTATAGCGATTGACTACAGTTGTAATATGTTCCTTTAACCGCTGTAACAATACCTCCTTGCTGACCAATTTGCCAGAAGAATCTGTAAAGAACCACGATGGAGTTTGCTCATGCCAGCACAAGTTGTGGCCGCGTACTTTTAGATTATGACGCTGTGCGAAAGCAACAATAGAGTCTGCATCTTTCCAATTATATTCATTTGGCCTGGGATGGATCGGTCCCATCTTCATGGCATTTTCAGGCGTGATGCTGTTGAAGTTTTTCAATATCAACGCTACTTCATCATCACGCTTTAGCGCTGCCGGAGACACTGCTACTCCAATTGAAAAGTAGTTCTTATAATAGTCTTTCAATCCTTTTGTACTATCAATATGCTTTGATATATCTTGCGCATGAAGTGCAAATGCACATTGTAAAAGTGTTAGCAGAATTGTTATTTGTTTCATATAACAAGTTTGATGTTTAGTAGCATTGCAATAGTTATTCGCAACCGATACATGAGATAAAACCCGGCATCGAAACAGCCGTTCTCTTTGCTTGTTCTTTTGGCTTAACCCAAAAGAACCAAAAACTCAAGGCAAACACGATGCCTCCGGCCGTTTTGCCGGCCCACGCCTCTCCAAAGTGCAGCACTGATCCGGCTTACACGTACATATTCTACACAGTTTTTCCCAAAGGTTGCAATCATTAATCCCCTTCTATTGCCGGAAGAAAAATATCGTTTGTCTTGTTGTTATCTTTTCCCTCTTTTTTCTTTACTTCACACGCAAAGTTGATGGAGTATCAGGACTTGCACACTCAGGCCTCATGGCTTGCAGTTCAAGTCGCGTTTCATTCCTGGTAGCTTATTCCACGTTCCTAATATCTTAGACCTCATACCTGAAACCTTCTACCTGTCGCCCTTGTTCATTTTCAATTTTCCACTTTCAATTTTCAATTCCTCACCCCTCACTTCCAATACCTCTCCGCAAAACTCAAAAATGTCGGCCAGTTAGGCCCCGTTGTATGGCCGCCGGCATGTTGGCGGAATGCAATATCACCGTCTGTCAAACCGGTTTCAATAGGAGGCATTGTATCAGTACCGAGATCCTTTTTACCGAGTAATTTATAAACCGGACCTGCATACAATCCACCAAGAAAAAGGCCTTTGCCATCAATCCAGTTTCCCTCAACTTTAGGCGAGCCAACACTTATAAATATGGGACGTGGTGCACACAAAGCAACCAGCTCATGCGCATCAACAGGAAGATCATTGGGCGTCAGCGGACCGGCATATTTAATAAAATTCCCTGCAAACCAGTGATACTCGGCTGAACTCGCCAGGTTTTCCACCTGCTCGCCAAATGTCCTGCGCAGGATCTTTGCTCCACCTGCTCCTGATGAACCGATAAAACCTATCGCAATGCGCGGTTCATAGGCCATGGCAACGATGGCAGCCTTACCGTAGCGGGACAATCCTTCGATAGCAATTCTTTTAGCATCAACAGCCTTGTCTGTTTCAAAGTAGTCGATCGCCCTGCTGGCTCCCCAGGCCCAGGCGCGTAATGTTCCCCAGTCATCGGGCTTACGTGATTGTCCTTTGTTGACCAGACCGATAATTCCTTTCGTCAAGCCAGCACCGTTATCAGCCTGAAAACTGGTCGGAATAAGGATTGCATAACCGTATCCTTTTGCAAGCACCTGCTGCTGCCACGAAAGTTCTTTTGGCGCACCCGGTGGAGATGCAGGCATTCTGAAGCCGGGAGGAAATATAAATCCAAACTCAACGATTACAGGCACCGGCGTCGTCACATTTGCAGGCGTTGTTAATGTCAGGTCTATATCAACATTAATCGATGGATAGGCACTGTTGTCTACATGACCAACCAATTTTTTTGTAACAACAGGAATATCCCCAACGGCCTCGCTAGTCACGCTTTTTACTTCCCAAGTAACTTTGGGGACCTCCTGCGGAACACGGCCATACACCTCGCGATCAAAATCTTCCACAATTTCTGGTCTGCGTTTCTCCCACCATGTTTTAGCATCGGTCACTTTTTCACCATTCTTTAGCACAAGAGGATCAGGCAGCGATGTATATGTAGTTGCTTTTGACTCATCAACATTAGCCGCATTTGGCGCTTCTGGATCACCGGAAGGGCCGGGCCTCAATGAATCGATATGCAACAATTCAAGCATTTTTTTATGATCGGCCTGCGACTCCTGTTGAATCGCTTTCATATTGGCGCGCCAGATGCTGTCGCGCTTCAGACTATCCGCAACATTGTTTTGTGCATGCAACGTACACAGGGTCATGCATTGAAAAAGAAAAAAGCCTGCAACTTTTTTCATGCTGTTTATTTTGTTTGTGATTGATATTGGCGGATGTAGGATGCTACTTCCGTCATAGGCGCTATCCAGATCTCTTTTTCATGTTGTTTGAGAAAATGTAAAAGCTGGCTGTGCGCTTCTAATGACACATTGAGTGAGTGACCACCGCCAACTCCATGAAACAGAAACACGAGCAAACTACCGGCATCCACCGCTTTTTTAACCAACGCAATTAACTCCGCTCCTGTTTGCCCGTTTATTCCATAACAGCCAATGTTGTACAGGTCCACATGCTGTATTTGCGGCATTTCTGGTTGTGTGCCACGGGCACCGGTAAATTCTTTCCGCAAAGGATCGAGATAGGCGGAGTCTCCGATTTTTACGTCTCCGCATGGATAGGCAAAACTTCTTTTGTCTTTTCCGTCGAATGCCTTAAGCAAAGTATTCATCATGTGAATCTCTTCATCAATGCGCTGGATCGCATAACGGCTCAGATCCTTTTCAGCAGTTACAAATCCACGGCCTGGCAGGTTCCCAAGACAAGGATGGTAATAAGTATGATTGCCCAGCTCGTGACCATTTGCGCCTATTTTTTTCCACGCATCCATACGTGTATCTAACGTGCCTGTATAGTTGGACAAATAAAACGTCCCTTTCAATCCCAATGAATCAAGTGCAGGTGCCACGTTATCAATGTCTTCATTCAATGCATCATCATAAGTCAATACAACGGCGCATTTTTTTAAATTCCATACATTTCCTTTTTGCGCATACACAAATGAGTATGCACAAACTAATACAATAAGCGTTATGATCTTAGTAGTCATGAATTTGGCAATGTGTTTTACTAAATGTTATTTATATGCATCAATAGTTTGAATCGAACCATCATCATTGTATTTCAGCTCGGTGACTTTTACATTCCGCAAATGCGTTTTGCCACTTAACTGCACATCGTGATAGAACAGGTACCATTTGCCCTTAAACTCGATAATGGAATGGTGGTTTGTCCAACCCTCCACAGGCTTTAGAATAACACCCTGGTAGGTAAAAGGTCCGTAAGGACTGTCTCCTGTGGCATAGCAAATAAAATGTGTATCGCCGGTTGAGTAGGAGAAGTAATATTTCCCTTTGTACTTATGTAGCCATGATGCTTCAAAGAAGCGTTTGTCATTGTCTTTTTCTTTAAAAAGATTGCCGTTCTTATCAACGATCTTTATCTCCTTTACATTGCCGTCCAAATGCTTCATGTCTTTTGACAACTTAGCTACACGCGGCAAAACAGCCAGCTCATCACCTTTTCTCAGGCCTGCTGCTGAATCATATTTATTGTCATTCCAGCGTTGAAGTTGTCCGCCCCAAATGCCGCCGAAATACATATAATAGCTGCCATCATCATCTTTAAACACGCACGGATCAATACTGTAACTTCCTTTGACCGGCTCTTTCTCTGCCACAAAAGGACCTTCCGGTTTATTGCTTGTAGCCACACCTATGTGGAACACATCCTTCTTATCTTTTACAGGGAAGTAGAGATAATACGTATTGTTTGCAAAAGCTGCATCAGGTGCCCACAACTGCCGTCCTGCCCATGGGATGTCTTTTATGTGTAACGCAATGCCGTGGTCCGTTACTTTACCGCCGATTGAATCCATCGATAGAATATGGTAGTCCATCATATTGAAATGATCACCGTTATCGTTTTCCGGCGTCCCCGTTGCAGTATCATGAGAGGGATAGACATAAATGCACCCGTTAAATACGTGAGCAGACGGATCTGCTGTATATATGTGTGATACCAGTGGCTGAGAAATTGGTTCTCTCTTTTTTTCTGTGCTACTTTTGGCGCTGTCCTGCATATTTACAGGACTTTTGTTATTCGCACATCCTGTAATAATCGCTGCGGCAAATATGGGCAGAGCGCGGTTAATTATTGCCATGTGAAAAGTTTTTCTGTTTGTTTTGTAAAGAATTTATTTTAGGTACGAGTTACGAAGTACTCCATATTGAACATGCTATGTTGTCTTTTAACAGACATTTATGCCGGTTTTTAAGTACAGTTACGAAGTACTCAATATTGAGAATGTATAGTATTTCAGCATCCAAAAATCATTGATTTTAATTGTTGGCAACTGTCGCTATTCTCCATTCATCAATGTCTCCGGCGGACCGAGATAACTTTGTTTTACTCCACCAAAATCAATCACTATTTTCTGCAGCACAATTCCCGGATCCAGCACGCTGTAATGGATCGTATGCTTTCCCGGTTTCAATAAATGATGTTCTGTAGTTTTTATAATAATATTGTTCGCCACCCATTTCTCCCACGTCGGCTTATCATCGTCATCCTTATTAATGGCAATACTCTGCGGTTGTTCATCATCTATTGCAATTGAGTACCTGAGTCCACCTCCGTTTAGGAAATTCAACGTAGGTGAGAAAAATGCATAGATTTTCACTGCGCCGCTGTCATTACAGGTAAATTCAAATCGCAGTGACAGTTCACGGTCTTTTGGCGCCATCGTAACAGGAAAAGTTGTTATCCCATCACCTTCTCTTCCAATGCCCGGAATCACTTTCCATTGCGCATCCGTTCCATTTATAGCTTTGGTATAATTGCCTGCCAGCATAGATACATACCCATCATTCTCATAAAAAACATTTTGTTTACTGTTTGCCGGCTGCGTGTTTTTGGCTACCTGGGAAGCAGAGACAGAAACTGAATTTTGCGGCAAGCTGGCCCCCGTTGATACATATGTTACAGCAGGTATGCTATTATTGGGAGGTTGCTGCCAGTATGTATAACCAATATGTGTCTGATCCATCATGTGATTCCATTTACCATTGGCAATGGCGTGGTATTGGATTGTGAGCATGGAATCATTTTTATAAAACGCTTTTGCCTTATCCGCATAAACATTGGCAATAGCATTTTGCCTGGCCGCAAAATATTTATTCCTGGCGACTGCAGTATATAGCTGCTGAAGATTTGCGCAAGCCTTTACAGGATGAAGCACCAGTTGAAAATAAGCGTCTTTACAAACTGCAGGAAGTTTCGAGTTGATTTCCTCAGTTTTTTTAAGCAACATCAGCCAGTCATGGGTAACCCGGTCTGCTTCGTCGTAATGTTCAATACTATACGTTTCCGCATCCAGCAATTCCGGCTTACGCCGTGCATTGTAGCTTGAGTATTTTGTAAGTATGTCACCGATATCTTTTGCGTAAGTACTTCCAAATTGTTCAGCGGCCCATTGTTCTGAATACGTCGTAAGCTTATCTATCGTCATCTTTTCCGGATCCCACGCCTGATCAAGAAAGAAAGAGATGGGATACTCCATTGGCTTAATATCACCCACATTTACGATCCAGATCTGTCTTGCGTTATATTCCCAGGCAAGGTTCATTTGCTCCCATGTTCTGGAAATATTGTTTGTATTGAGCCATTTATAATTTCTTGGATCGCCAACATAATCAAAATGATAATAAATACCGTAGCCACCTTTTCTTGGTTTATCTCCGGGCTTTGGAAGTCTGCGGATATTGCCCCAATTATCATCGCACAGCAATAACGTAACATCATCGGGAACCCGCATACCCTTATCATAATAGTCCTGCACCTCTTTATACAGCGCCCATGACTGTGGTGTTTCGGAAGCGGGTTTGTGTGTAACATCGGTGATAATCTTACGCTGATCTGCTACAATTCTTTCCAGCAAAGCTGTTGCTGTTTCTCTTGTCATTGGTTCATCACCATCACCTCGCATACCTATGCTTACAATTTTCTCATTGGTTGCACGATGCATTCCTTCTTCCCAAAACTTTTTTAGTTTAACCTCATTGCTATCATAGTTCCATGGGCCTGTACCGTATCTCTTCCATTCAACGTGCGCACGCATCAGCGGTTCATGATGCGAAGTGCCGATGACAACGCCATAATCATCAGCAGCCTTAATATTCAACAAATCATCATCGTAAAAAGCATTTCCCCACATCGCGGGCCACAAATAATTTCCTTTCAAACGCAATATCAATTCAAAGACCTTCTCGTAAAACAGATGATTAAAGCCCCCAAATTTTTCTTTGGTCCAGCCGCTTAATGCCGGCGCTTCATCATTAATAAAAATGCCCCGGTATTTTACTTTCGGCTCATCGGATATAAACAGGTTTTTCTTGATATAGATTGCTTCCCTTTTCTTTGCGGGCACATCAGCCCACCAATACCATGGAGATACACCTATTTGTTTTGACAGCTCAAATATGCCATAAGCCACTCCCCTCCTGTTATTTCCTGTAATCACCAATGCCTGCTGCATACCGGCAAACGGATGCTGAACCATTTGCACCTGGTATGCCTCCCAGTGGCCTTTGATATTTGCTACATCTATTTTTTTACGCTGTACCAGTTGCCTGATCAGGGAAGATCTTTCAATTGATCCGATTATAATACCAGTCTTTGCAGGTAAAATATTTCCTTTAATATCAGGTCTTATTCCGGTTACAGATTCAATATCCTGTTGCAAAAGCACAGAAGCTTTTTTTACTACGGCAAAGTCGTTGTCGTCAACGTATATAGTAGCAGCACCGGCCTTCGAGCAAATATCAACGAAGTCTGCGCCGGGCTTGTCCGAAACAAACTGCTGCGCCGGTAGATTTCCGCTACAAAAAAGTTGTATCAAAAAGATGAAACCATATTTTAGCAAGCAATTCATTTTGGTGTTTTTAGACGACAGGCATTTGATACGTAACATTCAGCTATCAGCATTCAGCTATCAGCATTCAGCTATCAGCCATTAAAATAAAACTAACCGGGTAAATAACTCATCCATTCCTTGTTTCAAAATCGTAATCGGTTACAATAGCTAAAACGATTTTTCTCTTTACAGTTAATTATTTTTATTTTAATTTCACTACTGGCTCCTCCGAAAAAGCCAACTAACCAGGCAGCAAGCATTCTGATTTTCATTACTAATGTAAACAAGAATCCGAACATTGCAACCGATTGCAAAACTTTTTCATGGAATTTTAAAATAATGGATGCCTGCCAACTATGAACAAGGATATTACCATTTACGACATTGCGAAAGAACTCAATATTTCTGCTGCTACTGTAAGCCGTGCTCTTAAGGATCATTCAGGCATTAACGGCAATACACGTAAACGGGTGGTGGAGAAAGCCCGGCAAATGGGTTATCGTTCCAATTTTTTTGCCAGCAATTTGCGAAAGCGCAAAACGAATACAATTGGCGTAATCATACCGCGATTGAACAGCCATTTTGTTTCCACCGCTATCGCAGCTATGGAAAAAGTTGCCAGCGCTGCAGGATATAACATCATCATCAGCCAGTCGAACGAATCCGGCTCAAAAGAAATCATTAACGCACAGACCATGTTTGACAACCGGGTTGATGGTCTGCTCGTTTCCTTAGCATATGACACAGACACTGTAAATCATTTCAGCAAGTTTGCAGAAAAAAATATTCCGGTAATTTTCTTTGACCGCGTTCCGGAAAGCACAGAACAGGTAAGCATTGTGATCGATAATTACCGGAACGGTTATGATATTACCAAACACTTGATAGAACAAGGTTGCAAACGAATTGCACACGTAACAGCCAATTTAAAACGCAACGTTTACAATGAACGGTTTAGCGGCTACAAGCATGCTTTAATGGATGCTGGTATCAACTTTTCGGACGACCTCGTTTTTAGTTGTGATCTTTCTGAACAGGCATCAACCGAAGTAGCAGCGAAGATCCTTTCAATGAAAAAGCTACCTGACGGTTTATTTGCTGCCAATGATATGAGCGCGGCCTGTTGTATACGGGTATTTAAACAAAACGGACTTAAAATACCGAAAGACATTGCGATTGCCGGATTTAACAATGATCCCGTATCAAGGCTGATAGAACCAAATATTACAACGGTGAACTACCCGGCATTTCAAATGGGAGAAATGGCCGCTACATATATGATCAATCATTTAGCCGGATTAACCAACATCCTGATAACAAATAAGATCATTCTTAAGTCTGAAGTATTGATAAGAGAATCTTCACTTAGAAAAAAGTCTTAACGCAACATATTATCTCATGGCTATTTTGGGTTCACCCTGAATACTTTCATATAGCTATTGTTTATGGCCACGAGGATCAATTTGTTATTTCCTGATCTGATGATTTTCATATCCTTCACATCTCCGTCAACCCGGAAGCCGTTAGTAGCCGGTGAAGTGTAAGCAAATGTCCCCTTATCAGTCCCTTTCAAAAAGCAGCCATAAGAAGCGTCGTATCTGCCGGTCATTACTTCCGTTTGATATTCATTACCGGCAAGCAATAAGTCATTGACGCCATCGCCATCCAGATCATCACAAATAATTGCATTTACAGGCGCAAACTGCGCCTCTGCAGGCAGGAGATGCTTTACAAACTTACCATTACCCTTGTTTTCCAGCCAGCAGCTGGCAGTTTCATCACAAGTAAACTCCAATAACCCTTCTTTATTTTTGAATACTTTATCCTCATCGGCTTTAGTATAATCTTTATGTTTCAGGAACATTTTTTTAATTGCGGGCACCTGGTCAGCAAACTGATCGCGATTAATGGCAGGAAACAGCTCTTTTTTCCCATTGTCATTTTTTAAATAATAGAACATCACCGGGTCAATGCTTCCGTTGCCATCTATGTCTTTGGCAAGCAGTTTCATTGGCTCGCCAGCTACAACGCGGTATTTGCAGTTAAGCCCCAGGTTGCCTGCAACAAAATCCAGATCTCCGTCTTTATCAATATCTACAGCAGCAAGACTCCTCCACATGCCGTTCATTTGAGTAAGACCGGTAGTTCCAGTTGCTTCCGTCAAGGCAGATCCGTTATTTTTGAAGAACCGGACAGGCATCCACTCTCCCGCCACTACAAGATCTGTCTTTCCATCTCCATCATAATCGGCCCATTTCGCTGCTGTAATCATACCGGGTTCTTTCAGTGCAGGACAAACAGTTGCAGTCACATCAGTAAAAATTCCTTTATTATTTTGAAGAATAAAACTTTTGGGTGAAAGTGGATAGCGCTTAGAAACTCTGCCGCCAATAAACAAATCCATATCTCCATCGTTATCATAATCGCCGGCGGCAACACAACCTGCTATCGTTCGAACGGCTTCTGGCAAAGCGTTCGCAGCAAGAGAAAAATTTCCCTTACCATCATTTATATATAAACGCGGTTTATACCAGGATGATGTGTCGCTGTATCTTGTGTCTCCGCTGCTTATCAGCAAATCATTATCACCATCATTGTCCACGTCTAAGAAAACACAATCCATATCCTCCTGCATCTTCACTCCACTTACCAGGTCTTTTCCTAGAAAAGAGCCATTTTTTTGCTGCGTAAACAGCTTTCCGGAAAAGTTAAATCCGCCTCCGGCAAATACATCGGGCAGGCTATCATTATTTACATCACCAACTGCAATGAACGGCCCCAGTTGTGAAAACTTTTGTGGCAGTAATCGCTGAACTGCATAATCATTATAAGTAACATCCATATGCTTGTATATAAGACCGGTACTATCTGTTACGTTGCTGAACAGAAAGGGATGATGTTCGTTTACCTGTGGTGGTGCGGCAACTGCATCCATTACTTCGATACGATATACTGAATCTGCGCGAACATTTTTCACCACCGACCGTTTGCTTCCGGGCCAGGATATCACAACTGAATCCGCCGACAATGCATCTCCCAAACCAAAGATCAACTTCCTGTCGACAGTTGACAAATATCCCCTTACCGGTTCCTGTTCCTGCAATTGCGCCTTGCCATCCTTGTACACATATATCTTAGTGCCAATTGCTTCGCGATTGGCACTCTCTCCTACAAGATTAAAACCCAGATAGTGGTGCCGGCCTTCTTTGGTTTGCATGGAATTGTTGTTAAACACAAAGGCTTCTCCGTTAATATTATTCACTACAAGATCAAGATCACCGTCGTTATCAAGGTCAGCATAAGCGCAGCCGGTAGACAATGAAGGCTGGTCAATGCCTGCCTCATGAGACGCATTGCGGAAACTATAGTTGTGATTATTGATATAGAGATAATTGGGAAGATTAACATGATCAAGTGATTTTATTTCCTCATTCATCAACTGGCGCTGTTTTTCGGGATCAATTGTATTCACACCCACTGTTGTTGTAAACTGAATGAAATCGGAATTAATAAAGTCCCTGCCAATACCGTTTGTAATATGAGCATCCTTCCAACCGTCATTGTCAAAATCAGCCAGCAGCACACTCCAGCTCCAGTCTGTCTCTGAAATGCCCGCCATTTGCCCTATTTCGCTAAAAAAAGGAATTGCTGTATCATGCATGTTCCAGTTGCCATTATTCAGTTGTAACATGTTGCGCATAAACTCCGGCGAATACCCCAGTGAACGTTCTGTTTCATAACGTTCATAATTCATAAAGGAGTACGTTAACTTCTTACGCTTGTTATCTTCCGGCATCATATCCAGCGTTGCAAAATCTACCAGGGCGTCATTGTTAATATCTGCCGCATCGCATCCCATACTTGAATAACTCTGATGTTTGGTAGCGGCGTCCAGCCTATTGGAGAACGTACCATTCCTGTTATTCAACCAAAACACATCATTCGATAAAAAATCATTTGATACATAAATATCCGGCCAGCCGTCATTATTAAAGTCGCTTACAGAAACCCCCAGTCCGTAACCATCTTCTTTTATACCGGCCTGCATACTTACATCTGTAAAAACCGGATGAGCGGCGCCGTTTATCTTTCCATCGTTCCTGTATAACTTGTCATTTGCAGGAGAATGGCCTGAAAGATCTTTCGGGAAAATTGTATTTGCATTAGGCCCGTTAAAGCGATAGTTCAACAGGTACATGTCCAGGTCTCCATCCAGGTCAAAATCAAAAAATGCGGCTTGCGTAGAGTAACTGCTGTCAGCGAGTCCGTATGAAGCCGCTTCTTCTTTAAATGTAAGATCGTGCTGATTAATGAACAATTGATTAGCAGCGGCCGATGTTAGCCCTTTACCATAGTTGCAAACATAAATATCATCATAACCATCACCATTAATATCTACAATACTCACGCCGGTACACCAGGCAGTAGTGAAAACGCCGGCCTTTTCCGTAATATCGTCAAACTTGTTTTCTCCTTTATTAACGTACAGCCTGCTGCTTACCTGGTTGCCGCAGAAAAAAATATCTTTCAACCCATCATTATTAAAATCCCCGATCCCAACGCCTCCGCCCATATAGGCAAACTCATTCAGCGCCTGTTTCTTAAACAATGATTCATCAATGTCATTACTAAAATGAATTCCCGTTTGTCCGGAGGAAAGTTTTGTAAACAGTTTCTCTTTACCAGGCGATTTGCATGATGCCATTATAATACCACAAGCAAGGATTAACGCAGTTAGTTGTTTCATCATAAGGAAGAACGTTGCAGATTATTTATACCGGTTTGTTAAACAATATAGACCAATTATGACTTCATCGCATTGTTCAATTTGTTTGATCCACCGGCGCTATGATTTACAAAACAGGGGCAACACTAATAAAATTGTGCAATCGGTTACTGGTTTAAAAATAGGTTTATTCCGTGCAAATAGTGCATAATATCAAGGCCTTTTTTATACAGACATTTAATAAAGCTTAAAAGTTTTGCAATCGGTTGCAATATATTTAAAACATACTTACTTTTATTTTGATAATGCTAACTGCCGGAGAGTAAAACGATTGAAAAATGCCAATATCAACAATTGCTTACTCCGGAAACAAATGCCAATTCTTTTATCTGAAACAGTTGTACTGCAACTGGCTTATAGCGCTATAAGCCGGACTGGACGTGCCTTGCTTCTATTTCAGTAAACAGATGTTGACTTGCATTACAGACCGTCTAAAAAAAATCATTGTTTGATTCTATGACTGCTGAATTAAATAATGATGCTCAGACAATGGAGATGTTACTTTCTGAACAAGTATGACCGTAAGATTGAACAGATCTTCAGCACGTATGCTGCCTTTTGAAAACAATTAAAAAACTATTTATGAACTCAAGCTAAAACTGTTTGCCAAACCTTCTGCTCCAGAAACGTGGCTTCAACAGCCATATTGCTTCAACTATAATTACTGCTATATGAAATCATTGTCAGAAGTCTTTTCAAAGATGCAGCCGCTATTAAATATCCAGAAGCGCATCTTTTATCTTTTTTTCCTATCTGCATTTTGCATTTTTTTCATCCCTAAAGCCTATGCGCAATCCAGGAGTGTCAGAGGTGTTGTAACAGACGAAAATGGCAAACCAATGTCAGGCGTTTCCGTTGGTATAAAAAACACAACAAAAGGTACTGTTACGGGAAACGATGGCAGCTACAGCATCACCGCAAACTCAGGCAACATACTTACTTTCACCTATGTTGGCTATACTGTGAACGAAATAAAAGTTGGCAGCGGTGAACAGTATGATATAAGCCTCAGGCCTGAGACTCAATCGCTGGAACAGGTTATTGTAATTGGTTATGGTACGCAAAAGAAAAGTTCATTAACCGGTTCGGTAGCTTCAGTTACAGGTAAAACCATCAATGAATTACCTGTAGCAAGTGTACAGGGTGCGTTACAGGGACGTGTTGCAGGTGTTACCGTTACCAACAACGGAGCACCGGGCACTGATCCCATTGTGAGGATCCGCGGGATCAGTTCAATCAGCTACGCATCCGATCCCTTATATGTAGTTGATGGTATACCTACAGGTAATCTTGCCAACTTTGACAGTAAAGATGTCCAATCCGTAGAAGTATTGAAAGATGCGAGTGCCGCGGCTATCTATGGTTCACGCGCTACCAACGGCGTTATCATCATCACTACAAAAAAAGGATCCAGAGATGGTAAGGCGCATGTGTATTTGGACAGTTATATTGGTGTTCAAAGTCCATGGAAAAAAGTTGACTTATTAAATACCAATCAATACCTGCAATATGAGCGCGCACTGAATGGCGCGGCGGGCATTGCTAAGCCTCCAAGATTACAGGATGCAAACTTTAATTCGCCTATATATGAAGGTACCACGCAGACTTACGCGCAGACAAATACCAACTGGCAGGATGAGTATTTCAAGAATGGAATGATCACGCAAAGCAACCTTTCTGTAGGTGGGGGTAATGACAGATCCAGATATTATATGTCGGGTGGTTATTTTAAACAAGATGGTATTGCACAGGGTGTAAATTACCAGCGCGGTAATTTCAGAGTTAATGCAGATCACAACATCAGCAAGGTGTTCACCGTTGGTGAAAATCTTTTGCTTTCTTATTCCAAACAGAGATATGATAACACTGGCGGTAACAGAACAAGGATCGCAAACGTTGTAAGATCGCTCCCCTATTTACCGGTACGTGATCCAACTACTTTGGGAGGTTACCGCAATGCTGAAAACAGTGTAGATGGTGCAGATCCTACCAATCCGGTTGAAGACGCGTTGTTGTTAGGCGATGCTAACCGTCAGACCCTTAAGCTACTGGGTAGCGCTTATGTGCAGGTAAACTTTACACCATGGTTGAATTTCAGATCAACTTTTGGAGCAGACTATGCAAGCCAATATCAGCATCAGTTCAGCCCTATCTTCAATGATAAAGGAAGGAATGCTACCGTTGCTACTATCACCGATCAACGCGCTAACAGAACCACACTATTGTATACTGAACAGTTGACATTTGATAAAACATTTGGCAAACACCATGTTAACGCTATCGCCGTATTCGAAAACCAGGATGGTAAAAACTTTGGCGAAAATCAAACAGGCAACCAAAGCAGTAACGATGTAGAAACACTTACAGGCGCAACAAATGTGACAGCATTTTCAACAAGAACAGCAACACTTATTACATCTTTGATCGGAAGAATCAATTATGAATTCGCAGGCAAATACCTGCTGAGTGGCGCTATACGCCGGGATGGTTTATCAGTGTGGGCACCGGGAAAGAAGTACCAGAATTTCCCATCGTTTTCTGCAGGCTGGAGAGTTGACCAGGAAGGTTTCATGAAGCAGATCCCAACAATTTCAGAGTTAAAATTAAGAGGGGGCTGGGGCATTACCGGCTTAAATGCCATTGGTATTTTCCCTGCACTGCAAAACTCTATTCTTGCAAACGAATATCCCTGGCAGGCTGTTGTACAGGCTAACGGAGCCACCTATCCTTTCGGCAATACACTTAGCACCGGTAACGCTTCTTACTACAACCAGTTAGCAAGCAGCAGTCTTGAGTGGGAAAAAACAAAACAGCTTAACCTGGGCATTGACCTCGGTTTATGGAGAAATAAAGTGACTATTACTGCTGAGTGGTACAAAAGAAAAACAGACAACCTGATACTTACCATTCCAACACCTTCCAGTTTTGGATTTGGCGGCGCTGGTTCTCAACTGAACGCAGCAGCCATGGAAAATTCAGGTGTTGATATTCAGGCTGCGTACAATAAAACGTCAGGCAAATTTACCTGGACCTTAAGCGGTAATATCGGCTTTATCAAAAACAAGATCTTAAATCTGAACACGCCGAATGCAACTATTGACGCGGGTGCTGATGCTGACTTTGGTAATGGCAACATCACAAGAACTGTTGCGGGACAGCCGATTCAATCATTCTACGGATATGTTGTTGATGGCATTTTCCAAAGCCAGGATGAAGTAAGCAAGAGCCCGACACAGATATCTGGCACCGATCCTACAAAATCAACCTCAGCCGGTGACCTTAAGTTCAAGGACCTGAATAATGATGGAAAAATTACTGCTGATGACCGCACATTCCTCGGCAGCTATATACCAAAATTCTCTTACGCTTTGAACTATAGTGCAACCTATAATAACTTTGATCTGTCTCTCTTTTTTCAGGGTGTTTCCGGCAACAAAATATATGATGGTACACGTGTACTGCGCGAAGGTATGGCCCGTTTGTTTGGCGCGGGAGTTGAAGTGCTTGATGCATGGACCTCATCACACACCAACACAAATATTCCGAGAGCGATTAGTGGAGACCCCAATCAGAACGTGCGTGTTTCCAGCAGATGGATTGAAGATGGTTCTTATTTGAGGCTCAAAAATATTATACTGGGTTACAACATTCCGGCTTCTACACTGCGCAATATTACGAAAGGCACAGTGGCAAGTTTCAGAGTTTATGTGGCATCTCAAAACCTGCTGACCTTTACAAGTTATAAAGGTTGGGATCCTGAAATCGGTTCTAAAAACACAACACTTACCAACGGTATTGACTATGGTCAATATCCGGCGGCCAGATCTTTCCAAATCGGTTTACAGGTAGGATTTTAAAACAGGTATTCATTTTTGAAATGCAAAAAAATTGATCATGAAAAAAACAACTTTTTACCGGAGCGCTGTAATTGCCTGTTTAATATCAACCGCCTTAATTATAGCGTGTAATAAACAATTAGATAAAAGCAATCCCAGTTATATAACACTGGATAGCTATTTTAAAAATGCAGACGAATTGCAGAAAGGCACCAACGCCATCTATTCTGTTTTTCATGGTGGCGGCCTGGTTGGACGCGAATGGTTCTTTCTGCATGATTGCAGAAGCGATGATGTATCATCTGGCGGCGGTCAGCTGGAAGTGCCACGTGCCCAAATATTAAACGGTGCAACCACTTCTGATAATTCCGTAATGAACAGTGTATGGAACGGATTGTTTACAGTAATTCACCGTTCAAATGCTGTGATAGGAAGTGCAGCCAATGTTACAGATAATGATGCTGTGCGCGATCAATGTGTTGCCCAGGCAAAATTCTTCCGCGGATGGGCTTATTTTGAATTGGTGAGCATGTGGGGACCTGTTCCTTTGTACACACAGGTTGTATCTGCTCCCGACCAGTTTCAGTCACGCGTGTCAGAAGATGCCATCTATACACAAATCCTCCAGGATCTTAACGATGCTGCAGGGGTACTCAGCCCGAGTTACGGTACTTCAGACCTTGGCAGAGTTACTTCCGGTGCTGCGAATGCAATGCTTGGCAGAGTGAATATGCAGAAAGGCGATTATGCCGCAGCTAAAACAGCCTTGTTAAAGGTTACTTCTTCGGGCCTGTATCACCTGGTAGATAACTATGAAGATAATTTTATTGAAGAAACTGAGTTCAACCCTGAATCCATTTGGGAAGCTGTTTATTTCGATAAAGGTGACAATGCTTTTGACTGGGGTTATACAGGTGACGGATCCGGCAACGCACAGGCAACTGTACGCAACCAGGAATACTGCCCTGTTGCATGGAGAAACCTGATCCCTTCCAACAGATTCCTGAACGAATTTGAAAATACCGCAACAGGCGCAACAAAAACTGACCCCCGTTATAAAGTGACTGTATACGAAACAGGCGACAAATTCAATAATGATCAGGATGTTTTAACAGATGGCATGCAGAACGGTAATGCTTCGGTTGTAAACGGAGTTACAAAGAAGGTAAGCTGGCGCAAGTTTATGATGATCTACAAACAGAGCCTTGCCCAGGCATCTTTCCATCCCGCCGGCAATAACCAGCGTATCATTCGTTATGCCGAAGTTTTACTGATGCTGGCTGAATGTGAAAACGAAACAGGCGGTACCGCTAATGCCGTAGCATATTTGAACCAGGTTAGAGACAGGGCCACAGTGAAAATGCCACACTATCCCACAGCTCAATTTCCAACCGGAACCAAGGACCAGGTTACCAAAGCCATTATGCATGAAAGAACCGTGGAATTAGGTGATGAAGAACTTCGCAACATAGACATTATAAGATGGCGCAAAAAAGGCTACTACACAACAGATCCGTTGCCTTATTTCAGAAAGGGAAGAGATGAGTTGCTTCCGATACCACAACAGGAAATTGATAATAATCCGAAACTGGGAGAAGGTGGGATTGACAAGCAAAATCCGGGATACTAACAGCAAGTACGAAGTCAGAAGTACGAAGTACCTAATTTTGTATACCGTCTTTTTTCTTAACAGTTTTCAAAAACTATCAATTTAGAATTGGCAATTGGGTTATATTATACGAAGAGGGGCTGGTTTAAATAACCGGCCCCTTTTTTGTTTTTGAAGTACGAACGAAGAAGTACTTAATTAATTTAAGACAGTTCTAATATCAAACCTTGTAATACAAATCAACGTACTTCGCATTTTATAATTCATTCATAAAGTCTAGCGGGTGCTCAAATCAGTGAACCTTTCCCAACCAACGTACCTCGTACTTAAAGCACAGCTGCGTGTTCAAACCAGTGAGCCTTTCCGAACCAACGTACTTCGTACTTCGTAATTCGTATTTGTACTGGCCTTTGAGTGCTATTGCTCTGACAGCTCTTTCAACTTATCCAACGCCTTTGGCCAGGTATTTTTAAAATAGTCTTCAAACTCTTTAGGAATTTCAGCACCACTCATTGAAACATGCAATTGAGTTTTGCCATTCTCGTTTACGAGCGTATAATTTTCGAGTGCGCCGGCCCATTGTTTGGCTTCGTCGCTGTCTATACTTTCAACACCTCCACTCACAATTCCAAGATGCTTGATAGACATAAATTCGTTGGGCCTGCTTTCGGCAACGACAGAAACCATACCCTCTCCTTTTCCGTCCAGAAAGAGTATTTTACTTCCTTCCTGCCAATCTGTTTCGGCCCTGGAACCTTCGGCAAATGCGGATGTCCACTTGCGATAAGTTGCATCATCCCAGAGCGTGTTCCAGACTTTCTCCCTGGGTGCATTGATGGTGATTGTAAAGTCCATGACAATAATTTTTTTGTGTAACAAAGTTTGCAACCAATTTCAAACAAGCAGGGGTATGATGACGTCTTTTTGAGGGTTAAATACGACAGGCTAAATAGAAAAGCCCAGCCTACACATTGTTTTTCCTGTTTCTTTTCCTGATCGCCCTGATCGCAATCACCGCGATCAAACTAAATATGACAATATAAAAAATATACCTTGGCAAATCAGGGTTTGTGCTGAAATCAAGCAAGGTTACATTTACAGGCAAACGCATATGATTGGTTTTACAATTAACATATAACCAAGGTGTCGGCCATGCCAACGTTTCTCTATAAACAACTGGCCTAAAGCCTAAAGCTTAAAGCCAAAAGCTGACCGAAGCGAAGTTTTTTAAACCATATAAGGCATGTAAGGGAATATAAGGCCTTACACGCCGGCCAATGTTGACTAGAGCCGGCTGTACCTACTCAACGAGTTTGTACCCTTCACTATTGACCATTCACTATTCACCAGTTGTATAGAAGGCATATAGAGCAAATAAGAATTTTGCCTGCGATAATAATTGCACTTAAACGACTTTACATTTACTTAGCCAGCCCGGACCTTCACCATTGACCATTGACTATTCACTAGTTGTATAGAAGCATGACTGGTATTAAAATGCACATTGACCTACTCCGGCATTATTCCTCCCTTTCAATATACCTCAGCATAGCAAACGCCTGGCTAAAACCGAACTGCTGATAAAATGGTTCAAGTGTTTCTTTTGCGAATAATCCGACCAGTGAATGATTGGTGGCATTTCTATCGAGCCAGTTGTTTATCTTAATCATTAATGCGGTGCCAATACGCCTGCCCTGCCAGTCAGGATGAACCATTACATCTTTTATGTAATAAAAGCTGCGCTGATCGCCTAATAACAGTGCTGATGCAACAACGGTGCCATCATCTGAGTTTTCTGCAACTACTGCAAACACCACCGGTAACGGTGCCGGATTACCGTTGCCTGAAGGCGATGAATAACGCCACCCAATGGATGAAGACAGTGCGCGAGCCTCTTCTTCAGTTGGCACCCTGGCAACAATTTGTATGTTTTCAGGAAGTTTGGCTGGCCCCGTTTCCCGTTCTTCATAAGGTCCTGCAAAATGGATCATGTAACCATTGATATCGCGGATAATATACCTTGAAAACCCGTAAGAAGCAGCCTTAAGTGGTTCTATAATGTCGGCATTCTTTTGCTGATGAATTGCATAAAGTAAGGCAATTCGCTGCACACGGATCCAGACAATATTGCCTTTTGAAGCTGCTGCCCGCTCCTCATCCTTATGAAACTGCACAAACACCTTTTGCCAGGAAACGCCTCCATGATCAGGCGGGTCTCCCCAGGTCCACTTATTGGGAAAACCCAACACTTTCTGCCAGTATTGAATGGTTTCTTCCACATCTCTTACAGCCATCACCGGTTCGGCGTGAGAGAGAACCGGTCCTGCATTAGCGTCTCCATTTCTCATAGTACGCGTTTTAGCACTGGAAATAATATCGGTTATATGCTTGCTGAGAATATTTTTATGGTTGTCGCAATCTACCCGTCAAATGGTCGGATCAACACAGCTTCATTCATTTTTGCTGAAAGTAAATTTGCTTTATCAATCTAAAAACAACACTTATGGCAACACAAATCTATGTAAACATCCCGGTGAAAGACCTGGACAGATCGATTCAATTCTTTACGGCCCTTGGCTTTATGTTCAACCCGCAATTCACAAATAAAAATGCCACGTGCATGATCATTAGCGAAGACATATTTGCAATGCTTCTGACAGAACCTTTTTTCAAAACCTTTACAAAAAAAGAAATCTGTGATTCTTCAAAAAATATTGAGGCAATAATGGCTTTGTCGGTTGATAACAAAAGCAAGGTGGACGATATAGTTGATAATGCTATTAAAGCAGGTGGAACTTCACCAAAAGACACCCAAAATGATGGCTGGATGTATAGCCGCTCATTTGAAGACCCTGACGGCCATTTGTGGGAGATTTTTTATATGGACGAAAGCGACATGCCCCCGCAACCATAACACACAAAACTTTTTAATCTCTACCAATTAACTAGACTATCATTTTTTGTCGTATGTTTGCCGCCTGTAACGAACAACTAATTTCTAAAAGCCATTCATTATGAAAGGCTTTTTTTATATGAACATTATCTGGCATGTTGAAGAAGTCATTGGAAATGCTGCAGCAGGAAGCTGCAGAAACAGGAAAACTAACTTTAAAAAGAAGCCTCGGAGCAATTAACCTGGTTGCTATTGGTATAGGTGTAATTATTGGCGCCGGGTTATTCTCATTAACAGGCATTGCCGCGGCGAACAATGCCGGGCCGGCGGTAACGCTGTCATTTGTTGTTGCCGCAGTTGGTTGCGCATTCAGCGCCTTATGTTATGCGGAATTTGCATCTATGGTTCCTGTTGCAGGAAGTGCTTATACTTATGCATATGCAACACTGGGCGAACTGTTTGCCTGGATCATTGGCTGGGACCTGGTACTTGAATACTCTGTTGGCGCAGCCACGGTAGGCATCAGCTGGTCGCAATACCTGGTTAAGTTCCTCGCAAAATTCAACATTCATTTGCCTGCACAATTTGTTCAATCTCCATTTGAAAGTGTTACGTTAGCCAATGGAGAAATTATTCATGGCATTATTAATCTGCCTGCAGTTTTAATCATCGCGCTCATCACCGCAATAATTATCAGAGGCACAAAGGGATCAGCGTTATTTAATATCATTGTTGTTGCACTTAAAGTGGGCGTTGTATTGGTGTTTATTGCCTTAGGATGGAACTATATAGATCCGGCCAACTATCATCCTTACATACCGGCAAACACCGGCAAATTTGGCGAATTTGGCTGGAGCGGTGTATTACGTGGCGCTGGTGTTGTTTTCTTCGTATTTATTGGATTTGATATTGTTGCCACCATGGCGCAGGAAACTAAAAACCCAAAACGCAACATGCCCATCGGCATCATCGGTTCATTGCTGATATGTACAATATTGTTTGTGTTGTTTGGCTATGTTATGACGGGAATGGCCAACTACACAGAATTTAAAAACAGTGCCGCACCTGTTGCGGTAGCTATACAAAAAACACCGTATGCATGGCTAAGCCAGGCTGTGATTGTGGCCATACTTATCGGCTACACATCGGTGATATTGGTTGATCTTCTTGGCCAGTCACGTGTATTTTATTCCATGAGCCGCGATGGTTTGTTGCCCAAAACCTTTTCTCAATTGCATCCTAAGTTTCAAACACCTGCAAGATCAAATATTGTGCTTTGCATTTTTATCAGCCTGTTTGCAGGACTGGTACCGATAAGTGTCGTTGGTGAAATGACAAGCATCGGCACCCTGTTGGCCTTTATTATGGTTTGTGCCGGAGTACTTATACTTCGTAAGCAACAGCCTGACGTTCATCGTCCGTTCAGAACGCCCTTTGTTCCGTTGGTACCTATTCTGGGTATTATCACCTGTCTCGTAATGATGGTTTCTCTTCCTGCTGATACATGGATCAGATTGATCGTTTGGCTTGCGATAGGCTTTGCCATTTATTTTGGATACGGGAAGAAGAATAGCAGGTTGAGGTTGAGGGAGAAGCTGTAAGGCGTGAGGTATCAGGTGTCAGGCATCAGGTGTCGGGCTTGAGGCGTGAGGGATAAGGCAAAGTAAAAATTCAAAATTAGCGGAATGTTGTGATTGCTTGTTGATAAGCCAGGATCGTCATCCCGACCAGTGAATTTGGTTAACCACAATCAAAAAGGTAATGGCAGTATATCTGGTGTCGATAGCCCGTAGGGCTTATAGCTCAATAGAAAAGTCAATAATTCATGTTCTCCTTGTCCGTAGGACATTAACCCTTTCATTGGTTAAAGCACTAACGGGCTATGAAGTTCCCGATTCGATCATTTCTATTGAGCTTAATTCCCTACGGGAAAAATTGCAACTGTTATAAAATCTGTCATTGGCACCAGGGAATTTGGTTAATTACCATCAAAAAGGTGGTGACAGTACGCTTGGTGTCGATAGCCCGTAGGGCTTATAGCTCAATAGAAAAGTCAATAATTCATGTTCTCCTTGTCCATAGGACATTAACCCTTTCATTGGTTAAAGCACTAACGGGCTATGAAATTCCCTATTCGATCATTTCTATTGAGCTTAATTCCCTACGGGAAAAATTGCA
>NZ_JAULBC010000006.1:0-17033 GCF_041060425.1 Danxiaibacter flavus | reverse complement strand
AGCGAATTTGGTTAATTACCATCAAAAGGTGGTGACAGTACGCTTGGTGTCGATAGCCCGTAGGGCTTATAGCTCAATAGAAAAGTCAATAATTCATGTCCTCCTTGTCCGTAGGACATTAACCCTTTCATTGGTTAAAGCACTAACGGGCTATGAAATTCCCTATTCGATCATTTCTATTGAGCTTAATTCCCTACGGGAAAAATTGCAACGTTATAAAATCTGTCATTGGTACCAGCGAATTTGGTTAATTACCATCAAAAGGTGGTGACAGTACGCTTGGTGTCGATAGCCCGTAGGGCTTATAGCTCAATAGAAAAGTCAATAATTCATGTTCTCCTTGTCCGTAGGACATTAACCCTTTCATTGGTTAAAGCACTAACGGGCTATGAAGTTCCCGATTCAATCATTTCTATTGAGCTTAATTCCCTACGGGAAAGTTAGAATACCTATTGGCCATTGTCCCGTAATTCCCTCTTTTACACATTCATCCCGACATGACGAATAAATACATTCTATTTACCGCAATAAAAAAGCTGTGCAATATTTAAACTGCACAGCCTTTTAAGTATTCAAAAATCCGAGTCCTATTTATCTTTTAAAGTAAGCCTGGAGAATTCGCTTCCACTGAAAATTTTAGCAAAATTCAGATCGTTTGATTTCCTCCACGCATCTACATTTGGCAAGGTTACCACGCGCCAGAAGTTTTTCTCCTTCAGATCGCCGTAATCCTTTCCCTTTACAAAAACACCGTAAATGCTATCACGCTTCTTAAAATCTATCTTCACTTTTTTATCACCGGTGTTCTCCTGTTTGTCCAGGAATTTTTCAATTTCTTCAACGTTCATACAATTCAAATTTAAGTTAGATAATACCCATCCGTATAATTAAACCTGGTTGGCATTTTGATTAGCCATCCTTGCAGGTTCACGTCTTTTTTGGGGATAAGGCTTTTTCTTTGGCTTGCGTTTGTTGTTGGGTTGCGCAGGCGCTTCTGCCTGTCTTGAGTGATACGGATGATCCTCGGTAACAGGAATTACCTGGGCTGTAACGCGGTGGATATCTCTCAGGTTTGCCCTTTCTTCCCTGCTGCAGAAAGAAATTGCGATACCACTTTTATCAGCACGCCCTGTTCTTCCAATCCTGTGTACATAGGTTTCCGGAACCTCAGGCAAGTCATAGTTAATTACGTGAGACAGGTCATCAACATCAATACCACGGGCTACAATATCTGTGGCCACCAAAACACGCAAACGTCCTGTTTTAAAATTATGCAGTGCACGTTGACGTGCTTCCTGTGATTTATCGCCATGCAGAGCCGCAGTTCTGATATCGGCCTGGTTAAGGTGCTTGGCAATTTTATCCGCACCATATTTGGTACGTGTGAAAACCAACGTACGCTGTATATCCTTTTCACGGAGCAAATGCAGTAATAAGGATGACTTATCCTGTTTTGCTACCATGTAAATTGTTTGATCAACTTTCTCGGCTGTAGTAGAAACCGGAGTGACTTCAATTTTTACCGGGTTTTGCAATAGTGCATTCGCAAGCTTTGCTATTTCCGGCGGCATGGTTGCGGAAAAGAATAAGGTTTGCCGTTCTTTAGGCAACTCCCGCATAACCTTCCTGATATCGTGAATAAACCCCATATCAAGCATACGGTCGGCTTCATCTATTACCAAAAATTCGAGATGGGCAAGATGAATATATCCCTGGTTCATTAAATCCAGCAAGCGGCCGGGTGTTGCAATCAGTACGTCGGTCCCATTCCTTAAAGCAATGGTTTGTGCATGTTGAGAAACGCCACCAAAAATAACATCGTGCTTTAGGCCGGTATATTTTCCGTAGGCGGCAAAACTCTCGTCAATCTGTAACGCCAGCTCACGCGTAGGCGTAATTACCAATGTTCTTATGTGCTTGTAACCTTTGCTATGTTGAGGAGCATTTAATAATAACTGTATTACCGGCAATGCAAATGCAGCCGTTTTACCGGTACCGGTTTGGGCGCAGGCCAATAAGTCACGTTGCTTTAAAACAACCGGTATCGCCTGCTCCTGAATCGGAGTGGGCTGAGTATACCCTTCTTTTGTCAATGCACGTAATATTGGCTCTGAAAGTTGTAAATCCTGAAATGTCAAAATATTTCTTTTTTGTTTAAAAAGTGAGAGGCAGCTTATAATAGTCTGTAAAAGCGGGCCTTATATATTACTCATAATGAGACTGGAAAAGCTTGTCAGTGAAGGAAAGATTATCTAGTCTTTTATTTAAGGAGAATATTTTAATTCGCGAAGGTAGCTCTTTATTTGGTAAAAATTTCACAAAACATTGGAGTGGCGATTTTCCTCAAATGTTTTTCCCTAAAGCCGGAGATTATATACTACCTTGTTGCTTATATAACAAACAAATATGAGCACCAGTACTAAAAATCAGGGCACAGTAAAATTCTTTAATGAAGAAAAAGGGTTTGGATTTATTAAACACGATAATTCATCCAAAGAAACCTTTGTGCATGCCAATGGCTTAATTGACAAAATCCAATCAAATGACCATGTGGAATTTGATGTGGAAGATGGCAGAAAAGGACCGCAGGCGGTTAATGTGAAAAAGATACAGTAACACTATTACCTGACATTGTTTATAACAATACCCTGCACAAAAGCACCTCACTACATGAGGTGCTTTTTTTTATTTTTTCGTTGTCTGTCACGAACGCTTTCTATTCATTTAATTCACCCGGACACATCAACTGCCATAAGTAAAAATGCACCCGCTTTCGCAAGTGCATTCATTTGTCAATCGTCTATGAAGAGAACCAAAACCATTATTGATTTACCGATCGCTGCTTAATACAATACAGCTTCAGTTATTATGCTATCCTAGTCAGGATTCTTGATTGGAGCGCTTCCAGAAGAAGGAATATTAATATCTGACTCATCCGCAGGCACGTCCCAGTAATCAAGAAAATTATAGTTGATGGTAGCATTGGTATTTAACTCATTCTGAGGTGTGAGCACTACACAACCTCTACGTCCTCCCCCCTTGCTTACATCATAAATAACACCCCATCTTCTTGCATCATAAAAAGATGTTCCTCTGAAAACAAGACTAACCCTGCGTTCCCTTCTCAACTCCTCTTTTGCCTGTGCAAGGGTTAAGCCCGTACCAGCAACGGCAGCAATACCTGCACCCTGGTAAGTTCTCACTTTATCTACTAATTGCAGACCACCTTCAATATCTCCTGCATATATTTTAGATTCGGCCTGCATCAGTGCATTCTCTTCATAACTTCCGGCAATGTATAGCTCATAGTTACCCGGTGTTTTATCAGTAAGTACAGCCGTTCCGGCTATGCCATTACCTGCATCAACCAAAGCATATCTTGTACTGAATGTAAAACCCCCAACCTGGTTAAGATAAGTCTTAAGAGAAAAATTATTATCCAGTCGCTTGTCGCCTGTTTTATAATCCTGTATCAGGCGCTCGCTTATTTTGAACGTTGTATTATTAGGATTACCAGTCGTCATAGCTGCTACAGATCCGGCGCCCGCGGAGAAGAACCCGTTAATATCCGTTGTTCTTCCTGTGAATACATAGTCGCCTTCCTGTACGCCTGCTGCGCTCAGATCCGAAATGGTTTTCCAGTCTGCAGCGGTCATGGCAGTTACAGCCTTGTTCACCAAAAGATTTCTTGCTTTAAGTGTATTAATATTGTGCACCCACATATCTGTCGTCAATACACCACCGTGACCGGTTTGTGTAAAGGAAGGAATCAGCTTACTTAATACGTCTGTATAATCGCCGGCATTATTAATACCCTGTAATGTTGAAGCCGCCATATCAAGATATTTGTTGGCTTCTGTAACAATCTCGTCATGCAGTTTATAATCGCTCACCTGCGCATTGGTCGTATTTGTAATTACTGCAGAATAATAGATAGAACCAATTCTTGAATACGCAAATCCTTTCCAGAAATAAGCCCATGCCTTAATGGTATTTTTCTTTGTTGCGGAATCGCCGGAGAATGTAGTTCCATCAACCAGATCCAGCACATTATTGCAGGCGTTGTTCATGGAATACAAATATGACCATTCATAATAGAATGCATTTGATGCCCTTTTATCACGCGAATTACTGATACGCATTACGCTTTTGGATGGCGAAGAGTTAGTTATCTTACTTCCGTTATCAAGAATTACATAATCAGGAAGGTTCACCACGTTAATGTTCTGATTGGATGCTTCTGCGGAAATATTATCACCAAGCAACTCATGAAAACCTATAGCCAGCGAAAAATAGGTATCACCCAACCAGTTTAAATCGCCGAGATCTACTCCCTGGAAGCCGTTGATATACACGGCGCCCATTGCAAGCGAAATAATACCGGATTCTGTTTGTGCATTGGATAAACTTGGCTGGTTGGGATTCTCGACATCCAGCTGTTTTTTACAGGATATTCCGCCAAGTAACAATGCCGTTAGTACTATAGTATAAAGTGTATGTCTTTTCATCTTTTCAATTTTAAAGGATTAGAAACCAAGATTTAAACCCACCTGGTACGATCTTACATTTGGCATAGAGCTATGATCTATACCTCTGTCAAATGCAGAGTTGGTTGTACCTGAACTTACCTCCGGATCAAATCCTGAGTACTTTGTAACAGTCAGGATATTTCTGCCGGTAAGCACCAGTTGCAGTCTTCTCACATTTTTAATTGAAAAGAGTTTTGCGAAATCAAGCCCGATCGAGATATTTCTTAACCTTAAGAACGAAGCATCTTCATAAAAATAATCTTTGGTTCCGTTACGGGCCGGGCCATTGCGTGCGCCGAAATAATCAGCATACACACTTCTGTAATAAGCAGTATAAGCAGCAGTTTGCCCGTTTATTGTAACAGCATTATCATAGTCTCCGCTGATACCATCACGATACATCCATTCTTTTGTCTGGTTGTATAAATGACTGCCATTTACCCAGTCAAACTGAAAGGAGAAAAGCAGGTAATCTTTGTAAGAAAATGAGTTAATGAATGATGCATTGAATTTCGGATTAGGATCACCAAATGCATATGCTTCATTGGTAAACTGAACGCCTTTTGTCGCCGTATCAACAAGGTAGCCATTAACCAACTGATATTTTCCATAATCAGCTTTATCGATATAAGGAGTTCCGTCCTGTTTCTTCTGATCAAAACTTCTGAAAGCTTTGTAACCATAAATCTGACCAATTTTATCACCTGCTTTTAATACAAGACTGGTGCTTCCCGCGTTTGTTGTAAGTATAATATCAGGACCATTTATCCTGTCAATTTTAGAGGTCTGTTTGCCAAAGTTTGTTGTAAAGTTCCATGTAAGATCGCGCGTATGCAGTACTTCCATGTTTAAGGATGCTTGTACCCCGTGAGACGAGAGGAATATCGAATTGTTCTGCAAGGTTGAACCACCTGTTGAAGGCGCAATGCTTACAGGGTAAATAACGTTCTCTCCTTTACGTGTCCAGTATGTAAAACTGAAATTGAAGTTTTTGAACCAATCTCCATTTCTGGCACCATTGATAGCAATATCTGTTCCTGCTTCAAATTCTTTTGAAACTTCTACCTGCAGGTTTGGATTTTTTTGTGAAGTTGGTAATGAGAAGTAAAGACTGCTTCCAATATTACCCGTATTTAATGTTGGGTACCTGTCGAATGGTAATGGTTGAATACCAGCCTCTCCGTAGGCGGCTCTCAACTTAACCTCAGGTAATACATTTGCGATCTTGCTATTTTTCCAGAAGTCAAATGAAGAAGGTCTTATATAACCATCTGCACGTGGAAAAGTAAATGGCGTAGAGCCTTTGCCGAATGCTGAGGAATAATCACTTCTAAAGCCTCCGGATATCCCACCAAAATCACCGAAATCTATTTTCTGATTGATCAGATATCCATAGGTCACAAACGGTTCTACATAGTCTCCTTGTGTTCCGTCAGACAATCTGCCAACAACCGCCTGGCTGCTTGTCTGGTTGAGATTATAGATTGGATACGACGGCAAGCCTACACCGTAAGTAATGTATTGCTTGTACATATTCTTCCTGTAATCGTAAGAGATCTGAGTGCTGGTTGTAATGGGTAATCTTGAGTTGAAGTCCTTCTGAAAGTCTGTTTTAATGTAAGCAGAAAGCAACAGGTTTTGGAAGGTTGTTGTGTAGGAGAAATTGTCGATCTCACCTGTATTATCGTTGCTGTTGTATTGATATTGCCATGATTCCTGGCTATTTGAGTTCAAATTGCCTGACTGGTTCTGGAAGATCCACTTGATATCCTGTTTCTTGTAATTGATACCATATTTACCATCCAGTTCAACAAATTTGTTCACCTTATAATTCGCCTGCAAATTTTGTACAACGTCAACTTTATTGTCTTCGCCGCTTGTGTATTCAAAATCATAATTGGGATTGTAACCATTTACACTAATAGTACCCGCATTCAGCGAGAAGGGATAGGTTCCATCTGCAAGCTTGTGTTCAAGATCAAAGAAAGGAGAAGTATTCAGCATGTTGTAAATATTGTTCCTCCCTTCTCCATAAAATGGATGCAATGTATTTTTTGTATAAACCAGTTGTGTAATGGATCGTAGTGTAAAGCCATTAAACAGTTGTGTTCCCACGTTTGCTGTAAAATTGGTTCTGTCCACATATCCGTTGTTACGGATGTTACTTTCCTGCCTGTTATTGGAAAGCGTAAGGGCAAAATCCATCTTATTGTTTGCACCCGAAACATTCAGATTGTTGTTGATGGAGTAACCGTTCTTAAACAACTGCTTGAAATGATCATAGTATTGCAGGTTGTGATCGTATTTTTTATTGACGATGTTTAAAGGATTTGACATTGCAGTCGGATTGCCGTTGCCTGCCGGATAAGCCCATGCAATTCCGGCATAAGTACCATCATCTTCTACTTTGATGATATTACCGGAACCGTCTACAACATTGTTTTCACTATCCGTTCTGAAACTATGCAATCGTGCTTTGTGCACGTTTCCGCTATTGATGTATGCGTTATCACTATAGCTGGAAGAGAAGTCTATGTTTATCTTACCCTGCTTTCCTTTTTTAGTAAAAAGCTGAATAACACCGTTTGCACCCTGCGCACCGTAAATGGTTGCTGAAGCTGCACCCTGTATAACTTCCACCCTTTCAATATTGCTGAGATCAAGTGAGTTGATATCAGTTGCACCAACCTGCACACCATCAACAAGAATAATCGGCATTGTACCCCGTTGAATGGTATTTATACCTCTCAGCAGGATGTTAATCTTAGCACCGGGCGTTCCGTCAATAGATGATATTTGTGCCCCGGGAATTTTGCCGACAAGTGCCTGGTCAATAGACCCCGTAGGTGCTGCCGGTAATTTATCCGACGTAACTGACTCAACAGAAATAGCCGTCTTTTTACGGGATGTTGCCACACCAAGCCCCGTAACAACTACTTCGCTGAGTGATTGAACACTTGAGGCCATCTGGACTACCATGTTCTCACTTGCAGCAACTTCTTTTGTTTCGTAGCCCAATGCCGAAATTACAAGCTTGCCGCCGTCTTTTACATGAATAGAAAATGCGCCTGTTGCGGATGATACTGTCCCCTGTCTGGAACCCTTAACCAGGATGGATGCGCCTTCGAGTGCAGCGCCTTTTTCATCGGTAATTTTTCCTGAAATGGTTGTGGTTTGAGAGAGGAGGTTTAAGGAACAGAGGATACATAAAAGAACTGTGATAGTTAATTTTCTCATTAGCAGTAGTTTTAGTTCTCTAAAAATAGAAAACCATTAAACATGCTCTAAGACCATTCATCCTGTTTAATAACCTTTAATCAGCATTTATAGTTGCATTAAGCAACCTTTAACATTTAACTGAAATTCACATTAATATT
This sequence comes from Danxiaibacter flavus, assembly GCF_041060425.1. Classification (NCBI taxonomy): domain Bacteria; kingdom Pseudomonadati; phylum Bacteroidota; class Chitinophagia; order Chitinophagales; family Chitinophagaceae; genus Danxiaibacter; species Danxiaibacter flavus. Next base: position 9,127 of record NZ_JAULBC010000006.1, on the reverse strand, counting down.
TTAAAGATTTATAAAGGTTTCTTTAAAATACAATAATTTCTGAACATACTAGGCGAGAGATGACATTTTTTGATGCAAATAATGAGTTTAAGCCCCATATTCTATTAATAGAAAAAATATTGATATATCCATTCAGGAGATATAGCAAATCAAAAATCTGATGCCTATGAGTTTGACAACCGGTTGTATTATTCATCGTTTTTCAGCCGAACAAGTAAAACCTCTAGAAACCTCTGGGATCAAAAAAACCTCGGATCATTTTGCCCGGTTCTACCGTTCATGTAAAATGGGAGGAAAATAACTTTTACCGAAATTTGAAACCGGGATTTTTTTTTACCTTTTCAAGCCTTTTTTACTATCGGGCTTAAATAGTTCCATTCGTACTGAAGGTAACCTTTCAAAAATGCTAAGATGACAAACAAAATTTTTCTGCAAGCGATGTTGCTCGCAAGCCCGTTATACTTCGCGGCTTGTAAGAACGGCGATTCAAAACAAACGTTTGAAGCGGCTGATAAAAAAACGGATACTACAATGCATGCTTCTATGTACACAGCATCAATGGTAGACAATATTAAAGATCCTGCATGCGGTATGCCTGTAACAGCCGGAATTGGCGATACTGCTCATTACAAAAATCATGTAATTGGTTTTTGCTCCAAAGAATGTAAGGCTACATTCCTGCAAAATCCCGAACAATTTATAACACAGCTTCAGCTGAAAACACAATAGCAACTTAAATATAACGGACAAGGGTTTATGTAGATTCAGTTAAGCTTTAAGCTCAAAGCCTAAAGCCCAAAGCTTAAAACTAAGGCGATTGTTTCACACCTGATACCTGATACCTGACACCTGACTAATCTGCATAAACCCTTGTCCGTTATAAAGCGAGGGAATTATTTGATCTTACACCTTACCACCTGTATGCCCGGCATTTGATTAAATGCATCAATAGCGGAGCGCAACGATCCCGCATCTGTATTTTTACTGAATTTGATATAAACCTGTTCTACTTCATTTTTATCCGAGTGATGAATGCTAATATCAGTCACTACCAGGTTATTATTTTCAGTTACGCCTTCCACATATTGTAGTATACCCTCTTTCTTTTTTGCTGCAAGATAGATTTCGTTGGGCTGCGTCATTCGCGTGATCTTTTTCTTATAAGGCTTTACCAGTACAAGTACAATCAATACCAGCACGGTGGCTGCAGACGCGGCAATATACATTCCTCCTCCTACCGCCAATCCAATACCGGCTACCGTCCACAATCCTGCAGCCGTTGTTAAGCCACGCACAACTTCATGCTTTAAAAAAAGAATGGTGCCTGCACCAAGGAAACCAATGCCACTAACCACTTGTGCCGCTACGCGGGAAGGGTCCAGGTTAACATTGGGCGTTCCGAGAATATCAGAGAAGCCAAAAGAAGAAACCATCATAATAAGTGATGATCCTAAGCACACAAGCATATGCGTGCGCAAGCCGGCCGCCCACTCCAGCCTTTGACGCTCTATTCCGACGAGGCCGCCCAATATAGCTGCAAGTAAAAGCCGCAAAATCGTTTCCTGCCAGCTTAATCCTTCTATCATGGCATAGTTATTTGAGAGTTACGTGAATTATACAATTGGAGGCAGCTTTCGATCATCAACGATATTACTCAATCAATAAGCATGCATCAATGTCGTTGAATTAACGAAAATCCTTCCAAAGAAGTACGATCTACGAAGTACGAAGTACTCAGATTTGAAGAGCACTACTGTTTGGATGTTGCTTATTTCAATAATATTGAAGCATGCATAAAAAATACGCTCTATCGCATTGAAAGTAAAACAATACTAAACAATGTTTAATTCAATTAAACAGTATACTTATTAAAAGAAACTTAATCTTCATAAAAAAGCCGCAAACTGCATTGCTGCATTTGCGGCGAGGTAAACAAGTGACGCTGTGAACAGCGTAGCTATGATGAGGCGCGAAACACTATCTTATCAGTACGATTGTACCTTTTTTATACCGGGATTCACCCTGCGCATTTTTATAGAACATCTGCCATACATAAGTGGCAACAGGCTGATCTTTTCCTCCATAAGTTCCGTCCCATCCTTTACCAGGAACTTCACTCTCGAACAGTAATTGCCCCCAACGGTTGTAGATCTGCAATTTATAATCGCTGATCTTACCATAAGCAGCCGGCCTAAAGACATCGTTGTTCTTGTCTCCATTCGGTGTAAAGCCGGTCGGCATCAGAACATCGCAGTCGTTCATCGTTATGCCAAGTTCAACATCCTGAGTTGTAGAACATCCACACTCGTCTGAAACCTGTACTTTATAAGTTCCCGGAGCAACATTGTTAAACATGCCGGTCGATTGCTCCTGCATTGTATTAAGCAATTTGAATGTGTATGCGGAATTATTGCAGCCGCCATCAGCTACCACATCAAAATAACCCTTCTCATAACCGTTACAATCCGGCTCATGCTTGTTTATGGTTGTTATTTTAGGAGCTGATCTTACCATTGCGGAAACAAATGTTTTTTCACTCTCGCATCCAAGTGCACTTCTGCTACTTACATAATAGGCATAAGAAGCAGGACCACCTTTATCGATATAAGGAGCTGATGACAATGGCGTTCCTTCGTATGTGTACCATTGCAGGTTGGTTCCGCTAGCTCCCTTTGCGCTTAACATTACAGTACCACCACTTTCGCACAAATCAATGCTGCGTGCAATTGGAGCAGGTGGATTTACACCGTCATTCACCACTGCATCTGAACTTCTTGCATTACATCCCCTTGTATCTGTTACCATCGCATTATACACACCGGATGATACATTAACCAGGCTTCGCTCGTTGCTTCCATTGCTCCATTTAAACCTGTATGGAAACTGTCCGCCGGATACAACAAGATCTACTCTTCCATCAGACCCACCGAGGCAGGAAACATCTTTTTTGCGCGCTGTAGCTGAAGGATTTTCGTGAACAACGGACGTAACTTTTACCAGCTCACTGCGACAGTTTTGCGGTGAATTATTGGCTGCATAGTACACAAAGTTTCCGGCATTTTCCCGGGTTAGCGTTGGTGCCGTTGCTCCAATCAAAACCTGAGCATCAGTAAACCATGTTACATTTTGCCCGCTTGTTATGTAATCTGCAAGTTGAATGCTTCCACCACCTGCACATACAGCCGACGGATTTCTTACAGAAGGCGGCGCAGGAAGGCTGTTAACAACAACGCGCAGATCAGCCGCTGCAGAAGTACATCCATCAAGTGTTGCAGCCACATGATATACGCCCGCAGCATCAAGATCTACTTTTGCAACTGAAGGATTAGCTTCATTTGAGGTAAAACCGTCGGGACCAGTCCAGCTATATGTTACATTTCCGGGCGTAACAGTTGATGCATTCATCAACAAATCGGTACCAAAACATAACGGTGCATTTGAAGTAATTGAAGGGGCAGCCGGAACAACTTTTACAATTATATTCCTGGTAGCAGGTTCTGACACACAACCGTCCAGTACAGCCGTTACAGCGTACATACCAGCGTTTTCAGATAAACTTACGGATTGAATGGTAAACCCTTGCTTGCTGGATTTAAATGCAGCAGGACCCGCCCAGCTATAGCGGATTGCACCTGCAGTTTCTGTCTCAGCCTTAAGCTGAAGATCACTTCCTTCGCACAAGGGATCATTGGCCTGGATAGCAGGTTTTGCAGGGCGCAATTTTACTAAAACGTTTATAGTTGATGATGCAGATGTGCATCCATCCAGCGTAGCTGAAACCGTATAGTCTCCCGTATTGGTAACTGATGAAGCTGCAGCGATCAAAGGATTTTGAACGTTTGATGTGTAACCGGAAGGACCAGTCCAGTTGTACTGAATTGTTCCGTCTGAAACAATAGATGATGTTGCAGTCAGTTGCAGGTCTGTTCCTTCACATAACGGACCAACAGACTGTATCAAAGGTATCTTCGGTACTTCTTTAACAGAAACAACTGTTGCTGCAGGTGCAGAAGTACAACCATTCAAAGTTGCAGTTACAGCATACGCACCGGTATTCGCAGCATATGATGCATTTTTGATCACTGGTTGCTGAACGAGTGATGAATACCCTGAAGGACCTGTCCAGCTATACAGAATATTGCCTTGTGTGTTTGACGTTGCACTTAGCAGAAGATCGTTTCCTTCACACAACGGATCATTCCATTTAATCACAGGAACTTTCGGCATCACTTTCACTACAATATCTGAAACTGCTGGTGCAGATGAACATCCGTCCAATACTGCCACTACCGTGTACTTTCCTGTCTGTCCCGCTGCTGTTGCAGAAGCGATTAATGGGTTCTGCACGTCAGCTACAGAATAATTTGACGGGCCGTTCCAATTGTATTTAATAGCTCCCTGTGTTGAAGTACTTGCATTTAATTGCAGATCGCTTCCTTCGCAAACCGGATAGTTCCAGGTGATCACGGGCGCTAACGGAGTAACCTTAATTGCTACGGCAGTGACTGCCGGTAATGAAGTACACCCGTTTAAAGATGCGGTTACATTGTAATTACCGTTATCTTTTATTGTAGCAGCGCTAATAACAGGATCTTGTTTAGCTGAAGTAAAACCAGAAGGTCCGCTCCAGCTATATACAATACTTCCCGTTGTAGATGTAGCTGCGTGCAGCGTTAGATCATTACCCTCACATAAACCATTGTTCCATGCAACTGTTGGCACCTGCGGCATTACTTTAACACCTATTGTTGTTATTGCAGGTTGGGATGTACAACCGTTTAATGTTGCTGTCACACTATAATCACCGTTGTTTTTAACGGTAGCTCCGGTAATGACTGGTTTTTGTAAAGTTGATGAATAATTTGCCGGGCCTGACCATGCATAGCTGATATTGCCTTCTGTAGTAGAAGCTGCAGATAATTGCAGATCTGTGCCTTCACACAAGCCATTGTTCCATGCAACTGTAGGCACTTCTGGCATTACCTTAACCGCAACTGTTGCTGTTGCCGGTTTGGATGTACAGCCGTTTAATGTAGCTGTTACAGCGTAAGTTCCATTATTCTTTATAGTTGAATTGGTAATTACCGGATTTTGAACAGCTGATGCAAAGCTCAATGGACCGGTCCAATTATAGCCGATCACACCTGCAGTTGTTGTACTGGCTGACAGTTTCAGATCGCTGTCCTCACAAACACCATTATTCCATGCCACTGTTGGAACCTGTGGCATTACTTTCACTGCTACAGTTGTTGTTGCAGGTTTGGAGGTGCAGCCATTTAATGTAGCGGTTACAGAATAGCTACCATTATTTTTAACTGTAGCCGCAGCTATAACCGGCTTTTGTACGTTTGATGAATAGCTGGCAGGTCCGGACCATGCGTAACTAATAACGCCAGGTGTGGTTGTTGCTGCAGACAATTGCAGATCGGTTCCTTCACACAGACCATTATTCCAGGCAACTGTAGGGACTACAGGCATTACTTTCACAGCAACAGTTGTTGTTGCTGGTTTAGAGGTACAGCCGTTTAAAGTAGCAGTTACAGCGTAGGTTCCGTTATTCTTTATAGTTGAATTGGTAATTACCGGATTTTGAACATTGGATGCAAAACTCAACGGCCCGGTCCAATTATAGCCGATCACACCTGCAGTTGTTGTGCTTGCTGATAATTTCAGATCGCTGTCCTCACAAACACCGCTGTTCCATGCAACTGTTGGAACCAGTGGCATTACTTTCACTGCTACAGTTGTTGTTCCAGGTTTGGACGTACAGCCGTTTAACGTCGCCGTTACTGAATAGCTGCCATTGTTTTTAACAGTAGCTGCAGCTATAACCGGCTTTTGTACGTTTGATGAATAGCTGGCTGGTCCGGACCATGCGTAACTAATAACGCCTGGTGTGGTTGTTGCTGCAGACAATTGCAGATCGGTACCTTCGCACAGACCATTATTCCAGGCAACTGTCGGAACCACAGGCATTACTTTCACCGCTACTGTTGCTGTTGCAGGTTTGGAAGTACAACCGTTTAAGGTAGCAGTTACAGCGTATGTTCCATTATTCTTTATGGTTGAATTGGTGATTACAGGATTTTGAATGTTTGAAGTAAAACTCAATGGCCCCGTCCAGTTATAACCAATGATTCCCGGAGTTGTTGTGCTGGCTGATAGTTTAAGATCACTTGCTTCGCAAAGCCCGCTGTTCCAGGCAACAGTTGGAATAACCGGCATCACCTTAATTGTCACATTTGTAGTTGCAGGCTGCGATGTACAACCGTTTAACGTAGCAGTTACAGAATAGGTGCCATTGGCTTTAACGGTGGCATTGGCAATTGTCGGATTTTGTGTTGACGATGAATAGCTGGCTGGTCCGCTCCATGCATAAGCTATTGTACCCGCGGTAGTGGTAGCTGCAGAGAGTTTTAGATCAGTTCCTTCACACAAACCAGTGTTCCATGCAACAGTTGGCACAAGGGGCATTACTCTTATAGCGACTGTAGCAGTTGCAGGTTTGGACGGACATCCATTAAGCGTTGCAGTAACCGAGTAATCACCGTTGTTTTTGATAGTGGCCTTTGCAAATGTTACAGATGCTCCTTTGGCTGAAAAATTGCCTGCACTTGTCCAATCGAAAACGCTGTTCGCTAAGTCGGTAGTTGCAGACAAAGTAAGATCACTTCCTTCGCAAATGGATGGCACACTTATAGAAGGCGCTTTAGGCGTGTTCCTGACCGTTACAGTTGTTGATCCTGGGGCAGAAGGACAACCGTTCAGCGACGCAGTAACACTGTAAACTCCATTGTTATTTCTTGTAGCAGCGGGTACCACTGCAGTGGAGCCATTTGCAGTAAAACTGTTCACACCGGTCCAGCTAAAGTCCACGCCTGCGAGATCCGTCTTCGCGAGCAATGTCAGATCCTTTCCCTCACATATGGATGCCCATGTAATACTGGGCTTTACAGGAACATTTTTCAGCGTAACGGAAGTGCTGCCGGCAAGAGAAGGACATCCATTTAAAGTAGCCGTTACACTATAAATACCGTTGTTGTTCCGCGTTGCTTTTGTCAACGTTGCTGTAGCTCCTGCCGCAGTAAAGCCGTTTACTCCCGTCCAGGCAAAGCTTACTCCAGACAAATCGGTACTTGCTTTCATGCTAAGGTCGTTCCCTTCACAAACTGCTATCCAATCAACCGTAGGCTTGGCAGGAACATTTTTTAACGTCACAGAAGTACTGGCGACAAGAGAAGGGCATCCATTTAAAGTAGCCGTTACATTATAAGTTCCGTTATCCTTACGGGTAGCTTGTGGAAGGGTTGCCGTTGCTCCTCTTGCAGTGAAATTATTTACGCCGGTCCAGCTGAATGTTGCCCCCGGAATGTTCGTGCTTGCTGTCATATCCAAATCTGAGCCTTCGCACACTGGCAACCACGCAATAGTCGGCATCGCGGGCATTGGCTTGATCTGAACATTTACTGTAACAGATTGAGAGGTACAGGTATTTAATGTTGCTGATACACTATAGATACCATTTGAAGCTACGGTTGCTTCCGTGATTGTTGCCTTATCATTATTTACTACCAGCGGCTTGGGCCCTGACCAATTATAAGTTACACCCGTTGTTGTACTTGTTGCTGTCAGGAGCTGATCTGAACCTTCACACACAGGCGTCATCGCAATAGTGGGCACAACTGGCATCGGCTTGATCTGAACATTTACTGTAGCAGGTTGAGAGGTACAGGTATTTAATGTTGCAGAAACACTATAGATACCATTTGCGGCTACCGTTGCAGCCGTGATTGTTGCCTTATTATTATTTACTACCAGCGGTTTGGGGCCCGACCAATTATAAGTTACGCCCGTTGTCGTGCTTGTTGCTATGAGGAGTTGATCGGAACCTTCACACACAGGTATCATCGCAATAGTGGGTACAATTGGCATTGGCTTGATCTGAACATTTACTGTGGCAGATTGAGAGGTACAGGTATTTAATGTTGCAGAAACACTATAGATGCCATTTGCGGCTACGGTTGCGGCCGTGATTGTTGCCTTGTCATTATTTACTACCAGCGGCTTCGGCCCTGACCAATTATAAGTTACACCCGTTGTTGTGCTTGTTGCTGTCAGGAGTTGATCTGAACCTTCACACACAGGTATCATCACAATAGTGGGCACAACTGGCATTGGCTTGATCTGAACATTTACTGTGGCAGATTGAGAGGTACAGGTATTTAATGTTGCAGATACACTATAGATACCATTTGCGGCTACGGTTACTGTCTTGATAGTAGCCTTGTCATTATTTACTACCAGCGGCTTGGGGCCGGACCAATTATAAGTTACGCCCGTTGTCGTGCTTGTTGCTGTCAGGAGTTGATCGGAACCTTCACACACAGGCGTCATCGCAATAGTGGGTACAATTGGCATTGGCTTGATCTGAACATTTACTGTGGCAGATTGAGAGGTACAGGTATTTAATGTTGCAGATACACTATAGATACCATTTGCTGCTACGGTTACTGCCTTGATAGTAGCCTTGTCATTATTTACTACCAGCGGCTTGGGGCCGGACCAATTATAAGTTACGCCCGTTGTCGTGCTTGTTGCTGTCAGGAGTTGATCGGAACCTTCACACACAGGTGTCATCGCAATAGTGGGTACAACAGGCATTGGATTGATCGCAACATTTACTGTAGCAGATTTAGAGGTACAGGTATTTAAGGTTGCTGATACACTGTAGCTGCCATTTGATGCTACGGTTGCCGCCGTGATTGTTGCCTTATTATTATTTACTACCAACGGTTTAGGGCCTGACCAATTATAAGTTACACCCGTTGTGGTACTTGTTGCGGTTAGTAGTTGATCTGAACCTTCACATACAGGGATCATTGCAATAGTGGGCACAACTGGCATTGGATTGATCGCAACATCTACTGTAGCAGATTTAGAGGTACAGGTATTTAATGTTGCTGATACACTATAGCTGCCATTTGATGCTACTGTTGCCGCCTTGATTGTAGCTTTATCATTATTTACTACCAGCGGTGTTGGTCCTGACCAGTTATAGGTTACACCGGCTGTGGTACTTGTTGCTGTCAGAAGTTGGTCTGAACCTTCACATACAGGTGTCATCGCA
>NZ_JAULBC010000005.1:0-576366 GCF_041060425.1 Danxiaibacter flavus | reverse complement strand
TTGCTGTATACCTTATTCAAAACAAAAAACAAGTATGACCCGGATTATCTCTCAAAACAAGAGATATTAATCAACGACTAAACAACACATTAAATCAAGCCTGTCTGAAATTAATTAGGACGGTCATTACAGACCGCCCTAAACAGGCTGACTTTTGCCGCCTTGGAAAAACAAAATTATAAAAACTTAACTAAATTCTTACTTGGTAATTAACACAGAATCTCAATGGCTTAAACGTAAAACGCACAACTTATAACGTACAACAGTTTTAGGCTTTGCGCTTTAGGCTTTAGGCGCCTTAATCACATAATACACCCAAACCAAACTTACCAGCAGCAGCATTGCTACGGCCTGGTGAAGTACACCGTACATAACTAACTTATTGGATATGGGAGAGTTAACTACTGTAAGAACGCCTAGCACCACCTGAAGAAGTACGAGTAACAAGGGCAGCCACTTGATCTGGTTGAACAGAGACGAGGATGTTTGTCTTGATGCCTTTACAAACCAAATGATGATTAGTATTGTCAGCAGATACGCAAGTCCACGGTGAATAAACTGCACCATGTAAGCGTTCCCGGTATAGTTTTCAAGCCCTTCTTTGTTGAACAGATAATGCGGAAACCACTCGCCATTAATGGTAGGCCATGTTGGCGCGACAGGCCCGGCATGCAATCCTGCCATAAATGCCCCATAGGTTAGTTGTACAAACAACAATAGAATGATAGTAAGTGTAAGCGTTTTTAATCCACCATTTACAATCATTTTATTCTCGGGGATCAGCATTTTGAAGGCGAACCATAGTGTGTAAACCAGCAGAATAAGCGCCGCAATAAAGTGCGTTGCCAGTTGCACGTGGCCAACGAAATATTTTTCGGGAACAAGTCCGCTTGCAACCATTACCCAACCAATTGCACCCTGAACTGCTCCTAAAAAGAATAAGATCACCAGCGGCAGAATCATTTCTCTTTTGAAGCTTTTCTTCCAGATGAAATAACCAAAGCCTATGATGAACACTACACCCAGCAGTCTTGCCCAAACTCTGTGAAACCACTCCCAGAAGAATATAAATTTGAAATCAGACAAAGTGAAACCTGAGTGCACATATTTAAACTGAGAGGTATTTTTATACTTGTCAAACTCAAGTTGCCATTGCGCATCATTCAATGGTGGCAATGCGCCGGTGATGGGTTTCCACTCTGTAATTGAAAGACCGGATTCTGTCAACCTTGTTATTCCGCCCAGTAAAACCTGCACCATGATCATTCCCACACCTATTAAAAGCCAATAGGCTACTGCGCGATTGGAGCGCTGCTGTAACTTATTCATAATGGGTGCAAAAGTAGTGATCAGCGGTCAGCTTTCAGCAATCAGCTATGAGCTTTCAGCAATCAGCTTTCAGCAAAATATGTCTCCGGATAATTAATTAATGTGCCTAAATGTATATTCTGAGGATCCGATGCAAGATGTTGATCACCATTTTTTGAATTTTTTATTTTTCCAGCCCGACTGGTCTGGCTGGAAATTTTGACTTCATCAATGAGGTTATTAACCGAAAAGGATAATTTATTAACTCCGTCCTCTACATCTCATTTTTATCCTTAATCTTGCAGGCAGATGTTGTCGCCTTTTTACCAGAAAGAGTTAGTGGAAGCCGGCTGTGATGAAGCAGGAAGAGGATGCTATGCAGGTCCGGTGTTTGCGGCTGCAGTAATTCTTCCTAAAAAGTTCCGTCATCCGGAATTGAACGATAGCAAGCAGCTGACTGTTGCTCAACGCGACAAACTGAGAATCTACATTGAAAAGAAAGCTATTTGTTATGCGGTAGCGATGGTTGATAATGATGAAATTGATACCATCAACATTTTAAAAGCTTCTTTCAAAGCCATGCACCTTGCGCTGGATCAATTAATGGTGATTCCGGAAATGCTGGTAATAGATGGCAACAGATTTACACCTTATAAAACTATACCTCATCATTGTATTGTAAAAGGCGATGAATTGTACGCCAATATTGCCGCGGCGAGCGTTCTTGCTAAAACTTACCGCGACGAGTACATGCAAAAGCTGCATGATGAATTCCCTCACTACAACTGGAAAAGCAATAAAGGCTATGGCACCAAAGAGCACCGCGACGCGATAGATACACACGGCCTGTGCAAATACCATAGAAAAAGCTTTAATATTTTATCTACTGCGCTGGAACTATTCGACGAGATATAGGAACCACGGAGACAGTACGGCACGGGCGATACACAGCGAATCTTTTGCCACAAAGGCGCAAAGGCAGTAAGAAGCACAAAGTTTTGGAACCACGGAGGCAGTACGGCACGGGCGATACACAGCGAATCTTTTACCACAAAGACGCAAAGGCAGTAAGAAGCACAAAGTTTTGGAACCACGGAGGCAGTACGGCACGGGCGATACACAGCGAATCTTTTGCCACAAAGACACGAAGGCAGTAAGGAGCACAAAGTTTTGGAACCACGGAGGCACGGCGACACAAGCGATACACAACGGATCTTTTGCCACAAAAAACCAAAAAATAAGGCTACAAAGAATAGTATTATGGAAAATTACTTCATTGAGACTCGAAACCAAGTTTTAAGCTTTGGGCTTTAGGCTTTAAGCTCAATCTTCCACTTCCCACGCACCGGCACCCAGCCTTATCACTTCATAATCATCTTTTGTACAATCAATTACGGTAGAAGGAACCATTCCGCCGATGCCGCCATTGACTACAATATCAACTAGTCCTTTAAAGTTCTCATATATAAGATCGGGATCTGTGTACTCTTCTACCATTTCGCCGGGCAAAGAGGTAGAAAGGATGGGCCCGTCGAGGTTTTGGACAATAGCGCGGGCAATATTATTGTCGGGGACACGTAAACCGATCGTACTTTTTTTGCTTTGTAATATTTTCGGAACTTCCTTACTTGCGGGTAATATAAAAGTATAAGCACCGGGTAAATGACTTTTCAGCATTCTGTACAAGGGTGTTGAAATGCTTTTGGTGTATTTGCTCAGGTCGCTAAGATCGTAACAAACGAAGCTTAGTTGAGCCTTGGCAACATCCATCTTTTTAATGCGGCAGATCCGTTCAATGGCCTTATGCTGGTGAATGTCGCAGCCAAAACCATAAATGGTATCGGTAGGATAAATAATTACACCTCCATCTCTAAGGCACTCCGCAACGGCTCTGATATGACGGGGTTGAGGATCGTCGGGATGAATGTGTAATAGCATAATCCTTTAATTTGATGATTATAAGCACAAAATAAGCAATGAAATATTAGAATGCGAGTGATTTTAAGCAATTTTGTGCGTAAATCGTCAGCTAAATTTCCAATATCCGCTTGGTGTTAACGTTAAGTTCATATTACTTTTGCACATAAACTATACCAACATGCAGTTACGTTCTGTGGATGTTGTATCCGACATTAGCCCTGAAGAGTTTAAGGTGAAGTATTTTGATAAGCAGGTGCCTGTTGTCATCCGTGACCTTGCAAAGCAGTGGCCCGCTTATAATAAATGGACATGGGAATACCTGAAGTCCGTTGCGGGCGACAAGCAGATAGGTATTTATAACAACGTAAAAAGCGACGCCTACACGCCCGTTAATAAGGCCGATGACTATACCTCTTTCGGAGATTATATTGATATGATCAGCAAGGGGCCGGCAGCCTGGCGAATTTTCCTGTTCAACATTTTCAGCCATGCCCCCCAACTGAAGGAAGATTTTACCTGGCCCGAACATTTGATGAAGGGCTTTGTAAAAAAATTACCCATGCTTTTTGTAGGTGGAAAAGGTTCCATAACACATATGCATTTTGATATTGACCTGAGCCATATCATGCACACACAATTCATTGGCCGGAAACGTGTATTGCTTTTTCCTTACGAAGAACAGCACAAACTTTATCGTAAACCATTCGAAGTGTTGAGCCTGGTTGATTTCAGCAATTATTACGATCCGCAGAAAAGCAAGGTTGATGTAGAGAAGTACCCTGCGGTGCAATCTGCTAATGGACTCGAAGTGATCCTTGAACACGGTGATACCTTGTTTATGCCCGGTGGCTACTGGCATCATATGGAATATCTTGACAGTGGCTTCGCTATGAGTTTACGCGCGCTAAACAGCTCCGTAAGCGGAAAACTGAAAGGCGCCTGGAATCTTGTGGGAATGCGCAACATAGATACCTTGATGAAGAGGACCATGCCGATGAAATGGTACGACTGGAAGAGAAGAAGGATTTTTGATGCCGCGGATAAAGCATGAGGATGTACGATGTTAGATGCCTGCCCGTACCGACGGCACGTTCGGGCGGGTACGGTGTACGATGTGATTGAAGCGAAGGATTGATATTCAGAAACGAAATTTTGTAAACCTGGTGGTTAGTGCTGCCAGGTTTTTTTTGTTTCACGCAGCGGACGCGGCGAGGCAGCGGCGCAACGGATATGTGCAAGGGCGATTTATTTCTTTTGCTAACGTAAATACATAAATCTGCAATAGAATTTTTGTGCTAATAAAAAACTGAATATGTTTATAAGAAAAGTAAGATGCCCGGAATTGAGTGAGCTGATAGCTCATAGCTGACAGCTGATAGCTAAAAGCGGCGACGCAACGGCTATATGCAAAGAGGATTTATTTCTTTTGTAAGCATAAACACATAATCTGCCATAGAATTTATGCCAATGAAAAACTTAAGGTGCTTGTGAAAAAAGTAAGATGCCTGGAATTGAGTGAGCTGATAGCTCATAGCTGACAGCTGATAGCTAAAAAGGGGATAGGGTTGAAACGAATATTTAATGAACCATTTAGTTTTATTGGTCTGGGTTAAAAAAATTGGGTTTAGGAAAAACGGCAGTTAGAAAACCGCCGTCGGTGTGTCAGCATATAACCCCCAATGAAAAAAATTTAATGATCCATGAGAAACAAACTCCAAAACTGTAACAGCACCACAAAGATGTAACGATGCAGACGCGAAAACAATGGGAGAAATACAAAATGTTACTGTGATTTTTCACACCCGGATTTGGAGGAGTTTGTCGGGACCGGGTTTGGAGGATATGTCTGGACCGGGATTTTGGGGATTAGGGGATTTACGGGATTGATCTTATAGATGTCATTTCTTTCTATATCTTTTAAATGCCCTAGCGGAAAAATTGAACAAATGACGGACATGATTGTCGTGTTGCTTCCGCTCTTGAATCGTATTCATTGCCGTCGGCTTTAGCTGGCGGATCAGGATTCATCTTAATGTCTTGGCTTTAGCCTAACTCTCCATAGAACTAACTCCTTTATTATCAATACTTTTACTTTTTAAAGAAAAAAATTTCCCGCAAAGATTGCGATCTGAAAAAGATTACATAATTCCCTTTACATTTGCACTCTCCAAAATGCCCAGGTGGTGAAATTGGTAGACACGCTACTTTGAGGTGGTAGTGCTTTAACCGGCGTGCTGGTTCGAATCCAGTCTTGGGCACCAGATAACCGTTGTAAATGATTGAAATACATTGACTTACAACGGTTTTTCATTTTAAGGCAATCCGGTTACTACCCATTTTTCACGCTTTTTACCCATAATTTTGACTTACATTTGACCGACACACTGACTGACAAAAGAACCCGATGAACATTTCAATTGTATCGTCTCCGTCCCGAGACAAGTCCAAGATATATTATTACCTCTCCTGGGGTAGAGGTGCTGGTCAACGTAAGGCTACCGGTATATTTACGTTTAGCAAACCAAAAGATCAGCTGCAGAAGAATCACAACAAAGAAGCGCTTGCAATTCTTGAAATGAAGCGCTCTCAGATGGTCCTTGACCGACAGTCGATCGCAAGTGGGTATGTGCCTGAATACAAGTTAAAATCAAATTTCCTGGATTACTATAATGAGTTTGTAAAAGCCAACAGACGTTCCACAAATCGACACCTGCAGAATAGCATGTCGGCATTCAAAGAGTTTTTAGGCCGTGATTTTATTTCCCCCGGAGAAATCAATGAGAACTTATGCGAACGGTTCAGGAATTATCTGCTTGATAATTACAACGGGGAAACCCCTTCGGGTTATTTTACCAGGTTCAAAAAGCTTATCCGCGCAGCAACAAAAGATGGTTATTTTAAAAATAATCCCGCTGAAGAAATTGAGGCCAAGACTGGAAAGAATAAGAAAATTAAGGAGATTCTATCGGTTGAGGAATACACCAAACTGATGAAGGCGCCATGCTTAAACTATGAAGTGAAAAAGGCTTTCATTTTTTCACTTTACAGCGGATTAAGGTGGGCGGAGGTAAAGAAGCTTCAATGGGAAAGTATTAAAGACGATAGTATTACTGTGGTTCAATCCAAAACCGGCAATCGGCTTCAAATACCCTTGCACCCGGTCCTGAAAGAAGTGATCGGCGAGAGAGGATCCGGATTGATCTTCAAGCTACCAACTGCTGAAGGCGCAAACAAAGTACTATCAAAGTGGGTAAAAGATTGCGGAATTGAAAAACACATAACCTGGCATTCCGCCCGACATAGCTTCAGCGTGCTCCTGCAGCGAAATAACGTGGATGTAGCGACCGTAGCCGGACTGCTCGGCCATACTACGAGCAAATACGTACAACAGACTTATAAACGGTATATTCAAAATAGTGCAGTGGAAGCGATTTTCACACTTCCGGAATGAATTGTTTATCTATGTTTTATGCAAGGGCCAACTTCCCCAACTATTGGACGATCGTTCCGCGCGGGAACTGTTGCTTTTGTGGGAAGAGGCTGTCTGTATAGATGATATCACTTATCTTGAGTTAAAAGCGTATCCGATATTTCATCTGGCCTAAGAAAAGGAAGGTGGAGTGCTCTCATTTTAAAGCCCTCAAGTTTCATTGCAAGGATGGCACGAGTATGGGCATTTGCCACGTCAACCAGACGATTCATTAATATTTTCTTTTTTGAATGATTAGCCGTAATATAATCCTGAAAACTTGATATAATAAATTCAGTGTTTACTCTTATTTCGAACAGTGTCTCTTCGTCTCTTATAAAAGCATAATATATACTGAGAGTTAACCTTCGTTTTTCCTCGTCCGTTTTTAGCCTCGCACGATATTCAAATTTTATTGAAGAGTCATTCGTAACATCAAGATCAACTGGGACGTTGTTTTTAAAATCTTCTACATCAATTTTAGTTATACCGAGAATAAAACCTGTTGATGTTTTTTTTGACTCATTCTTTTCTTTTACGCTCATGCCCAACACAAGTTTAGTTGTTCTAATGATTCCTGAACCTTGTATTCGATTGATTTTGAATTAGTTATTTGCGCATTTTTCATTTCTAATTTTCCGGATGGCTTTTTAGGATGAAAAAGCTTTGTTTTATGAACGACATTCACTTCTTGTCTTGACAGCAATTCTATTTCCCGTTCCAAGATCTCAATATCTCGAAGGAGACTGAGCATCTCGGCATCACCGCCGAAGTGCATAATATGGAGACTTGCGGTTTTCCGAAATTTCCATATCTCGCGTTCCAGCTCTTTTGAGCGCACGTGCTTTATCATTTTAATGCAGCCAGCAATACCAGTTATGCTGCCCAACAAGCAAGCACCGATAAAGTAATAATCACTAGTTTGCATCTTCTTTAGTTTTAATGGCTGTAAAATTCGCCGTATAACTTAAACCGATCGATACTATAAACATAAGACCGGTAAATATCCAATTCGCTGCAGGATGATGAAGTTTTTCATTCTCCTTTGCCATGTAAATCCCGATAGCGACTGATATAAATACCAATAGCATGCCTGAAGCTGCTGAAAAGATCGATTTTAATTTATGATCATCATTTGTCAACAACGAAAAGTTCGAAATGTTCATTGCTAGCGAGGCAAATAAAAGGTCTTTTATATCAAGTTTATTTTCCAAATTAAAATTGTACGCTACAAGAAAGCGAACTCCCACCGGAATCATACCACCTACAAGGGTATAGACAAACCACTGGAACTTTAGAAAGTTATCAAGACATTTTTCAAGCAAGTTCATAAAGGTAAAGCACTTGGGAATTTGGTTGAGCGAACAATGTTATAATCTTTTCTTTAAATTTTCAATATCTTTTTTGATAATCGCAAGTTATTCGGCGAAATTATTTCCATTTTCGAATTTTTCCGCTCCTCAATTTTAGTCATAACTATCTGATCTAATGTTATTTTATGCTCGCCGTAGATAAGATCGTAACTTCTTAGGGTATTGTTACCCCCACAGCGCCCCCTTTCTTTCTCAACTGATTTACGGCCTCAAGTATCTAGTCCAGGGATCTAACTTGATGCCTCCTTAAGCTTTTGATAATGTGAAAAAAGTTTAAAATCACTTGCAGATATAATCGTTTAATAGCTTTTTAGCTGTCAAAATCCCCACCGGCCTGTCAATTATAATTTGATGCCCTTTGTCTTTTCTTCGATGTTAGTTGGCGCTCCGGACAGAATTTTATCCAGTTCGGACCTTTTGTAATATCCGTTACGGTTTTTATAAATGCCGTACTCCTCGCATTTCCTGGCCAATTGCGTGCGTTTCAGATTTGTATAAATCTGGGCCTCCTCAGGTTTCAGCCATTCTTTATGACATAGTGCGATAGCCTTCATCACCGTTGTTTCATTGATTGATGTCGCTGTATTACTCATCTCGCTTTGTATTAATAAATTTTACAGGTATTGATTTGTTAGCATTTTATTCGCACGCACTTTAGCATACGCTAATAAATTCAGAAAGTATCGGCCGGTTATTTTTAGCTCTTTAAAAAGGAAGATCGTCGGTTGAACCTGGATCCGATACATAAACCGCATCATTTTGAAGGTGATAATCTTCGTACTTCATTACCTCTCCTCTGAATCGTAGGGCTACGGTCGAAGTCGGACCGTGACGACTCTTGTCTATTTTGCAAATCACAAGTTGATGAACATCATAAGTGCCATCTTTGATTACGACAGGTTCTGTGAACTTATAATACTCCGGACGCATTAAGAATAGCACTTCATCGGCGTCCTGCTCAATGGATCCTGATTCTCTTAAATCTGATAACTGAGGTAATTTATCTTGCCTGCTCTCAACGGCGCGACTCAATTGACTGAGGGCAATTACCGGAATATTTAATTCCCTTGCGATTAGCTTTAATCCTCTGGACATTTCGCTGACATCTTGTTCTCTGCTTTTCATTGAGCCACCAGAAACCGGCGACATCAGCTGCAGATAGTCAAGCATGATAAACTGTATTCCTGCTTTTCGCTTTAAGATATGGGCGCGAGTGCGCAACTCTCGTATGTTTATAGCCGGAGTATCTTCAATGAAAATAGGGGCCTTGGCCAGACGATCTTCTGTCTTGGATAATTTAATCTCGTCAAAATTGCTAAGCTGTGCATTTCTGAGCTTCGTATTAAAAATTTCTGAGTCGATGGATTCAAGTCTTTCCGTTAACTGGAGTACTGACATTTCCAAGCTGAAAAAAGCACCGGGAATCCCATTGACGACAGAGAGACTATGCAGTGAAGAAAGAACCATTGCAGTTTTACCCATTGCAGGACGCGCTGCTATTACGATGAAATTCGGCGCAACCCAACCTCCGATCAACTTGTCGAGTGTTTTAAATCCGGACGAAACTCCGATCACGCCTTTTGCTTTCACACTATCTCGATGCTTTTTTAACTCGAAGACGTGATCAGCCATCGTTTTAATGCTTCCTTTTAAAACTCCTTCCTGCGACGACAATATTTCATCGCTAACTGCATTCAGAGAATCGAAGACATCAATCCCCGGATCAAATCCTTCCGCCATCATTCGCGAACCGATCTCAATTTGTTTGCGCTTTAAAAAATATTCAAGAACAATTTTCACATAAACTTCCATCCTCGAAACCTCGAACGTGCTCACCTTATTTGTCAACCTGGTTACTTCGTACGGAGAAGCGATGCTCAATTCATCATTGGATCTAATTTGCTCAACAACAGTTATCAAATCAATAGATTGAGTCTTGTCATACAACTGCAAAATTGCTTTAAAAACAACCTTGTGTATTTGCTTGTAAAACACCTCTTCCTTGAGCTTTGCTATCGCCATGGGTATTGACTCAGGAAAACTCAACATAGATCCGAGAACGGACACCTCCGCTTCTTCCGAGTGAGGCGGCACCATCCCATAGCCTTCGAACATTCCATCTTTTTTCTTTTTTCTTTCCATGATTACGCTATGACAATTTTTGGCTGAGCCGTTGGCACTTCTGAGCTTTTAGATTTAAACTGCTCTCTGTTTGCGTCGTTACTTATCCAAACAGGAACCCTCGCCTGCCAGAGTTTTATCAACTGGCCATTGATAACCCAGCCTACGGACTCGTAGTGATAGAAAAATTTTTCAGCTTCTTGAGTGGTTTTTTGCGGCGTCCAGTGAACGGGCCGCTTGAGGAAAAACGCTTCCTTGACCTGTTGGATAGTTGGGCTTTCCGACTCGACTTGTGGGGGCGGGTTCAAATCTCTCTCTGTTTCTCTCTCTCTATGTGAATGTGACTGTGACTGTGATAAGTTGGGTTGCGGTATATACCGAACGTCAACCGAATTACAACCGAAATTCAACCGCGGTTCATTTTCGGTCATGCATTCGGCTGCCTCATCGGTTAATAATTCACCAGCCTGCATAAGCTCTTTTTCAAACATTTTTTGCTTTCTTTTTTTAGCTGATGCTATGCCCTTTTCACTCTGCAGTTGTTTAAATTTTGCAGCCTTCTCTTTTTCCTTTTCTAACCTTTTATTCCTCAGTTTGGTATTATCATTTGCATCCACATAGAAGAGCCTCATCACATTTTCTATGACTTTTGCCTTCACACCTTTACAAAGTAATCGAAGTCGTTCTCTGTCGTTCGGAATACCGTCTTCCTTCCAACATATAGTCAGAAGCCTAACATAAACACCTTCTTCTTCCATTGTTAAGGACTGGACATTGGAATCACTTAAATAATCTGACACATATAACGGGAACCATATTCTGTTATAATCCGGCATAAAAAATATTGGAGGTGAAAACTTAAGTCTACATGCTGCTTAATAAATCATCGATCGTCGTATCACTCATAGGTCGACTAATCACTCCTTTCACTGTAAGGAGATTTCTGAACTCAATTACCGCCTGATCCATTCGTTCGTAATTATCATATATTCCAATCAAAACATAGTCTGTTCTGGCCTTTCTTAGTAATGCCTCTCTGTTTTTAATTAACGAATCCATCAGGTTGCAGGAGTGAAATGCATTTTGGGATGGACTATATTCCAAGGCAATGACTTCACGACAACTATTCATCTTCGCTGTTTTTATTTCTAAAATTTTCAAAACAATACCTTGCATGCCTGACGATTTGCTCAGAGCTATTTAAGAATCTTATGATTTCATTATTCGTCTGGATCATATTTCCCAAACGCAGCCTATTGACCTCCAAATATTCACTCACTTCTTCGTCCTTGTCAATAACCCCGCAAATCATATGCTTCAGACCTGTCATCAGATGATCTACATAATCGTCCATCCCTGTGGCAATGAATACGTCATATGTATTCGCATATAAGGCGACCATTTCACGGAAGGCGTGGCTTGAGAAAAAGTCGCATATTTTATCGACGGACCATCCCTCTGCATAATTCGTGTAATGATTGAGCTTCATACCGCTTCTAAAGTTAGAAACCATGCTTTCACACATTTTTTCCATTACTTTATAACGAGCCAGTTCATCACGAGTAATTACCACCGATTCTGAAACGGTTGTTTGACTATCTGCCTCTGCAACCATTCCTTGGATCGCCTGCCTGGCAATAGATTTATCTTGCGCAGCTGGCGCAATGTGTTTTTTGTTTTGCATATTATTTTGAATTGAATAATGATTAATCTTCGGAGGTGAGAGTCTCGTATGTGAAAGTTTCCGGAAGTTGATCCATTAGTTTGCTGATGTCATCTTGGAAAGGATAACATTCGTCAACGATTGTTTCGAGGCGACTGAATATTTTGGATACCTGAGTGTAATTCGCCACTGCATCTTGCCTCGACTCACTGTCAAGTTTTGAAAACTCACTGCTTGCAACATAGGCCTTAAACCATTTGCCAATTTTCCAGAACAATAGCGCTGGATCATCATCATCACCACCTCCCATTGCGTCAATAATCACTAATGATAGAGCTACCCGGAGTTTAGCAGTATTTGCCGTTTGCGATATCCAACCTCTTTTAGAAACAGGCGTTTCTTCGGCTGCCATTCCCTCCCTGGCCATCTGTCCAATTTCCTCGAAAGTCTTATCGGATTCAATTGGAGAAGCAAGCCAATTAAGCGCTTTAAGCTGCTCGCAATGTTGCTGATTTGTTATAGTTGCGGTTTCCATAATTAGTTGTATAAGTATTGAACAATAAAAGAATCTCTTGTTTGAAACGTTGTAGCGATTGCCACAACCGGAAGCCCCAACTCCTTGATTATGCGATTGGCAATAAGGGCTTTTACTTCACACTGACCAGGTAGTGTTTTGTACACGTAACAGTTGGCAAATGCTCCGGACTGTACTACGCCGGAAATTTTAAACCCTTCATGAAAGGCCTCCAGATGAGTTTTCTTTTCAGTTGCCGGCACCATCCCGAGTGGTGAATGGATTTGATCGATTTCTTTTTGATATAAGTTCATATGTCAAGGTTTTAAAGTGTTGTGTTATGAGTCTTTTCGATTGACGCGTCATACTTCCTGCCGGCCTTGAAGAACATCAGGATAGTTAGGACAATAAGTGGATAGGCCGCAATTAATACAGCTATTTTCATGATCAATATTATTATGGTGATGCTCCCGTTAACGACTCGAACGTTAGTGTTTGCCAATCGGGAAGATTAAATTTTAATCCATTATTGTTGTAAAAACATTAAGCGTTTACTACATTTGTTTTCTCAACCTTATTCTCCAGTATCTCACCGAAAGACATTCCTGTTTTGTCAGCAATAACTTGAACCACGTTGAAATAAGTAAGACTGGGCGACCTGCGAATCAGATATGATGGCAGTGCCGAAAAACGTACTCCTAATTCTTCGCATACAGCCAGCCCTAATTCATTATCCATGAGTATAGCCTCGCATGCTTTATCTGATATTCTTTGCTTTGCCATAATTTTTATTATTTTGCTTTAGCGTTTTGCTAGAACAAATTTAAGACGAAATTTTCGTCATAATCGAATTAAATGATGAAAAAATCAGAAAATATTTCTGAAACAGAGTTGCAAATATTAATTAATATCAAGATTGCTAGACAGTTAGCTGGCTTAACGCAGGAAGAAATTGCTGTAAAACTTGGAATTAAAAGATCAACCTATGCCGAATATGAACGTCGAATCGTCCCTGACTTTGATACTTTGACGAAAATATCAGAAATTACAGGAACGAGCTTTGAAACGATTATAGGCAGAAATTTGACGGCTGAAGAAAAATCCATCCGTAAACCGAAGATTGAAACGGACCCTGAACAAGAGGGCATTATTTTCGTACCCATAAGTGCTCAGGCAGGCTACTCAAAGCACTATCTTAATCCAGTATTCGTGAAGTCCCTACAGAAAATCTATATCCCTGGCATGCCTTATCGAGGGGAGCGTTATCGCATTTTTGAAGTCGATGGAGACAGTATGGAACCTACACTAAAACAAGGTTATCATGTATTTTGTGAATTTGTTGAACATGAGTCTTATGATCACATTGCTAACTTTTATGTGTATGTTGTAGTCACCGAAGATCGCATTATGCTTAAGAGGTTGTTTAAAAAAAGCGCGACAGAATTTGCGGTCATCAGCGACAATGAAGAGTTCTACCCTCAGTTTGTTTTACATATTGGAGACGTAAAGGAGTTGTGGCAGGTGAAACGCAAAATGGATTGGGAAATGGCGCCCCCGAAAAAATTTGAAGTAACTGTATAACCCTATACAATAAATTGACTGAATTATCAACCATAAAACACTTTTATAAATGAAAAGAATACTTGCTCTTATCTTATTACTTTCTGCATGCTCTCCTAAAGCCGTACCATTAAAAAACACTTACGACACAAAGCCTTTTGAAGTCGTTTCCAAATCTGACTTTGAAACAGTTTGGGGAAGAGTAATTGAAATGTTTGCAAAGCAAGGTATTGGTATAAAAATAATAGACAAAAGCAGTGGATTAATTGTTGCCGAAAATACAGCCGCTCCTGTAACAACCGAGGATAAAAACGGTAATTTACTTAACCCAAAAGCATGGGCTGTAATACAAAAGATTTATGATCCTGCAAGCGGAAAATACTTGTATGCTAAAGAAGGCAACATTGAGTGGAACATTTTTGTGAAGAGAAACCAGGATAGCACCACAACGGTAAATATAAATCTGATTAACGTTTCAAATATCTCAAGCTTTTATGCAGTTGGCAACACAAGCGTTAATTTATCTAAAACAAATAGAAGTCGAGCTATAAGCACCAAGGTATTTGAAAAGCAAGTTGCAGAGCAGGTGATCTGACGCCAAGAAAAAGAAACTTTTGAACCTTTAAAAACATATAACAATTACCATATGATTACTCAAGCTCCTAAAAGAGAACTGCTTTTGCAATTCAACATCGACAAAATTAATCAGGCAATAAAAGAAACATGTGCTATACCTGGTTTCAGGATTTTAGACCATAATGCCCTGTTTAATACTTACAGAATTTCGGTTGTCAAGGGATTAAATACCGCGTTAATCAATATAACCCTACACAAGGCCAGCGAAGACTCAACGAATTGTGTATTTGAAGTTTATAATACAGTTGGAAGCAATTTGGCTATAGGCATAATTAGCGACCTTCAAGAGTTTTTCTTAAGCAATTTGGGAAATGTACTTACAGGCAATAAAGCAGTAGTACAAGCAACCGCTGCCGATCAACAATCCGAGCTGTTTTGGAGAAGGGTTTTATACAGTGTTTTATTTGTTTTCCTGGCTGGGCTTACATACTTCTGTATTACCGCAAAAAGGCACTAATTATGAATCCCGACGAACAGCAAGCAGAAAATGTGCGCAGCGCTTATAAACGTGTATTTATGGACGTGATGCAAAACATTTCACTAGAAGAACACTTAAAAGATATTGAAGGTGCAATTGAGGAAATAGATATTTCAATTGCTAAAGAAAGAGATAACGGCGGCAAAACCACATCTTTAGAGTCCGTGAAAAATGATTTATTTTACTTAAAGTGGCAAATACTGGAAAGACTTTAAACTATGCTTGAAGACAAACTTAGATACTATTTCAACTTAAATCAGCTCATGGACCTGAGGCTGACAATTGAAGATGCTGCTCACTTGGACAACCTTTTGCATCATGTTAATGATACTGATGAATTAGTAAGCATGCAGACAATCATCGAGCTAATCCCAGATATTACAGAAGACCAGGCCGATCAATATTTTGGTTTTCTGCTTGCCTTTAAACCCCGCATTGTTCAGGGCGTATTCTTCTGCGACATAGCTGACCATGTTGAATATTGTACAGAGTTTATGAAATCAAAAGAAACAAATGATTTCTTAGACGCCGGCGGCTTCTTTGGATTTCATTCAATGCAAACAATACAAAGTAACTAAGTGAAGCCAAAACTCACCATATGGAACCAGCGCATGTTTGATCTAATGGATATTGCCTTAGCTGAAAAGGTGGTGGCCTCCCAGGCAGAATGGTGCGAAAAGATCGGGATCCAGCAATCAAACATCCGTAACATTCGCCTTGGCACCAGGGGATTTACAATAGAACAAATATTTGCAGCAGCCAAACTCATGAATAGAAGCATGGATTGGTTTTTTGATCATAAAACAAAGCAGTCTGGAATGGATATGCTCAAGGAGGCAGTGAGAGTATTAGAAAAAGAAAAAAACAAATAACAACCATATGAAACACTTCCTTGTAATTCTATGCCTTTTTAAAGCCTTCTCAGTTTATTCTCAAAGCGATGAGTCATTGCCGGCAATAGCCGCAGACAAAGGAATTCCGAATATGTTTTTCGAGAGAACCGTCCAGTTAAGAATAGATGGGTCAACAGTTTCTGGAGTTCTCCATGTAGGAAAAGATTCAGTCATACACATTATTACAGCACTTCATTTGTTTAAAGACCGGATACGCAAGCTTAAGAATGGGGATACTTGTACCATTACTATGTATCACGAAGATTCTTGGAAAACAGCCCATGGCCATGTTTTTTATAAGGATACGCTTACTGACATTGCCGTAATTAAGCTTTACCAAAAACTCCCCCAGCGGCCACATCAAATTTGGGAAAGCAGAACTGTGTTAGGTCAGGATATGGCGTTTCTCGGATATCCGCTAAATTTTCAAACTATAGCCACGAATAAAATTTTTGCTCATCCACTTCCTTTGGTGAATAAGGGGATATTCTCGGGCTTTAATAGCGCCAACGGTAATGATCTGCTATTCATCAGCGCAAATAACACGTATGGCTATTCTGGCGGCCCAGTGATTTATTACAACTACTATAGAAATAAATGGGAGATTATTGGTATTGTCGGTGGATATATCAACCAAATGAATGTAATCGAGCGCAACAATGGAAAAAAAGATACAACTTACGAAAATAGTGGTCTTATGTATGCTACTGACATAAAACAAGTACTTGCTATCAAAGGGCTAAATTTATAAATCTCATTATTTAAAATTCAAAATTACAAACCAATGAGTTTAACCTACACGAACGCTTTCGAGAACTTGAAAACTGAGTTCAAAAAAGAAACTGGGAAAAATTGGAACGATGATTTGCAAACATATTGTCAATATATCATCGCCAAGAATTCAACAAATACAATGCACATGATCGTGGACATACGAAACTCAATCGCAAAAATCGAACAAAAGATTTCTATCAGATAAAAATAACTTTTTGGTTGACTTTTAATACCTATTTACATCTGC
This sequence comes from Danxiaibacter flavus, assembly GCF_041060425.1. Lineage (NCBI taxonomy): Bacteria > Pseudomonadati > Bacteroidota > Chitinophagia > Chitinophagales > Chitinophagaceae > Danxiaibacter > Danxiaibacter flavus. The sequence continues at coordinate 559,410 of NZ_JAULBC010000005.1, read as the reverse complement.
CCGCATGAAAGTGCGGGCTTTTTTGTCTATGCAACTAAAAAAGAGGCAGGCTTTTCCAATTCTTTGTTAAGGAAATATTTCGATTCCACTATTATTAACAGTTAGCAAGCCAAGAGGTTCATTAATTTGAACAAAAAGCCTCACCAAGACTGATGAGGCATTCCCCTTTGCTTGCCTTTAAATATTTTCAAGCGTATCACTTATTGCAAAATGCGCGCCAATGAATATTACGCAAAAAAATAGAGGCGGAGGAAAACCAACGCCCCTTTTTCAACCCTAAACCCTTAAAAAACTACGCGAATGTACGATCTTGAGATAAGTTTTAATATTATTCTTAGTCTGGAAAATTGGTACTAAAAAGCCCACTTCTTAAGTGGGCAGATTGACACTGGGGAACCTATTATTCTTTAAATAAAATGTCCCTAGCTTCTTTCGATTATACTTTTCAAAATCTTCCTTGCAAAAAATATGCGACCCTTAATTGTGCCTAACGGTTCTGCTAATAGCTCTGAAATCTCTAAATATTTGTACCCCTCTAAGTACAAAACCAGTGGCGTTTGGTAGTGGTTTGGCAATTGGGCAATTTGCGATTTGATTGGCCGATCACAAGTATCTAACCTATAACTAAGTTCAATTGAGTTCATCGCCGGAGTACTGTCGGCAACTGTTCTAAATAATTTTAAAGATCGCTTTTTGCGGCGGTACATGTTAATGAAAATGTTTCTCATAATCACGTACAGCCAAGCACCTAGGCATGAATCACTTCTATACTTCTCTCGATACTCTAAGGCTTTGCAAAAAGTCTCTTGAAATAGGTCTTCAGCATCTTGACTATTTCTTGTGAGTTGAAGTGCTAGATTTTTTAAGGCGGTTTCATTTTGCAGCAGTTTGTTGGAAAATTGCAACATTTCCATAAGCTTTTTTTTGTGATTATAAGTTAGAACATTTGAACAAATGAGACGAGGTTTAACTGTAAAATCTATCAATCAAAGCGACGGTGAACTACTAGGTTTTACAACAAAATAAACGATATATGCCGCACATGAAAAGCCTAGCTAATCATCTGTATTTATTGGCGTCAAATAGACCGATCAAACTGCTTTTACCGCCTGACTACCGTTTGATAAAATAAATCGCCAACGTAAATTAATGAGCCAAATGGCTCCCATCCAACATGTTGTATAATTAAAGAATTGACTTGCAGCTGCAATTCTGTGACATTCGGGGCTCCTAAGACTCGATATTCTTTGACCATTTGTGAGGTTACTTACAATCTGACTACAATTTAAAAATTTCAGCCAAGCTTATACTCTCATTTTTGATGCCAACTTTCATGTTTAAAATAATTTTAAACCAAAAAGAGAACATGCTGTTGGTATGTTCCTTAAATGAAAATTATAAAGCTGCAATATTTCTGCGCTAGTTAAGACAAAATAAAATTGTGAATGAAGAGCGTCTTATAAAGATCTGTCTAGCTAAGCCAAACCTTTCTATCTATAAACCAAAAGTCAGCGAGATGAAAGGATAGGCAACTTCCACCTGAGCAAAAATGTGTGATGAATTGGCGTTTGATCTATGTAATCGCCTGGTTCCTCAGGGTCAGCTCGATAATTTTCAAATGCATTATCTTCGCCGCCGCCAATCGACACATATTTGTTAACCATGTTCCCCGTAACCAGGCTTATTTCCTCAAGAATACGGCCCGGACACACGGGAACGTGGTTTTGTGTCGATTGGCGTCACATGAAACAGTCCGGGCTATTTTTATTTCAACGGAAAATTTGCTGTCAGTACTTCCACCTTTCTTTTCAGATAGCCGCTTTTTGAATTTACACTTACATTTTGCTCAACGGAAAACATATGCCATCCATAGGAGCTGCTATACGTTTTTAGTATATCAGATGGATAGCTGCTTAAAAGGAATTTGCCTTTTATCTTCGATAGGCACTTCAGTAACTGTTCAAAGTCTTCTTCACTGTAGCCATCGTAATGACCACAATCAGAATTATAGTACGGAGGATCACAATAAAAGAATGATTTTTCGCTATCCCGGCTACGAATAATGTAAAGGGCATCTGCACACTCAATCTGGGCATTTTGAAGTCGAAATGCTATGTCTTCAATAAACTGATCACGCTTGTTGGAGATCTTCTTAGTTGTGGTGTTGTCCGTTTTATCGTAGCCCCAACTACCATCCATCATGGCTGAAAAGCTCTGCGTGCATAATACCCAAACAGCCCAGGATCTCCGGACCTCATCGAAAAGATGTGGTTTGTTGTAGATCACCCACGCGTCATCATGGTCCTTCCTGGAATGTAAGGTTACTCTTACAAGCGCCTGCAGATCATGAAACCTGTTTTTACAGACCCGATAAAAATTGACCAACTCGGCATTGGTGTCGTTAATCACCTCTATCTCGCTTGGGGCTTTTGCAAAAAAGTGAGCTCCACCACCGAGGAATGGTTCTGCGTAAAGATTGTGCTCTGGAGTAAATTTGACCAGGTACTTAATTAACTTCTGTTTGCCGCCGTAGTAACTCAACGGTGTTCTTAATATAGATTGTTTTCTCATACAATTGGAGTTGCTTATTTCCCCAACTGTGAAATATTTTCTAAACGTTCTTATAAATTTTGAGGCAAAAAGAAAAAAAACTAATTTGTTTTCAAATTCTCGTATTATGCCCTTTAACTCTGTACGTACTCATGGCTCTTGCAAGAAAAACCCGTTATACTCACAAGCCCGAAATTTAGAACGTAAAATTCCTGATTCAATTAAATGCTTTTTGCTGTCTTCGGTGATATGCTTGACATTAGGATCTTTAGATCTATGCGCACAACTACCGGAAAACGATTACCAAAAGTATAGCTATTTATTGGTTGGTAGCGCTGTGAATCCCAGCCTATTATTTGCAAGATCTGCAAGCGATCTTACGAATGCAGGTAATTATGCTACATGTTTTTTCGTGAAAAAAGGATCTAAATTATTTTTGGTAAGTGCATATCACGTTATTACAACGCGTGATGTATATACGTTAAAAACAGTTCCCACAAATATCGACTATTGGCTGGTCAGATATTCTGACACACTTGGTAATCTTCGATTTCAACAACTGCCTTATTACATTAAAAAATTACAAAAGGAATCTTCTGAGAATCCCTTTCCTGAATATCCAGATGTTTACGTGATCGATGTATCTGACCTATTCCTGGACGCAAAAATAAATTTTTTGAAGTGGGAAGATCTCTTAATAAAAAAGCGTAGGAAACGGTCCGAGAATCTCTCGTTTTTTGCCTACGGTTTTCCTGTCTCAGAAGCTTGGTACTATCCCACTCTTACCGCCTATAACGACCAAGTAAAGTCAAAGAAATATGAGGGTAATTTTGCAGATACAGGTCTTTATAACCCTTACTATAAAGCTCGAAATTTAGATTCGCTTTATATAAGATTGAGTCCAAAGGTCATACCAGGAATGTCTGGGGCACCAATTTTCGCAATTGATGAATCCAAGTCCAAACGGATCAAACTTATCGGTATTCAATCTGGTACAGATGATGCTTATAATTGCGCTTATGTAACAAAGGCAGATGCTCTTATAAAAAAGATTGAAGAGATGACTAGTGAGAAATAAACTGTTTTGCTCGGTCGAAATATTTTTGACGCTCATTCCAACCAATTAATCCACCATTAATCCGTTTCGTGATAGTTAAGAAATTGCCGGTCATGGCTTCGTCAATTAGAGCCTTGTCAATCGAGAATTCCCAGCACGCACTATCCATTGCAAAGAAATCAGAAGTTTTTATTTGCTCGTGAATCTGCTCGACAGATAGGCCTTTGTAGCGGGCATATTTCTCATAACTTTCCCGGCCGGTTAATTGCATGAAGCCGCCGCCGCGGAAGCTGTATCCGTCATTAGGCTGGTTATTCCCCATCCTCCCACCATAAACCCTATTGGCTAAAGCTTGTGCATTTTTTATGTATGGCTTTGCATCGGCTACAGTTTTAAACCGACTCGGCCAGACAGCCATTATCCTTTCCGGAGTGGTATAGTTCATGTTCTCGCTTTTAATTGAAAACTCTCCGCTCTCATGAGCAATCTGAGCGATAGCAGCCTGCATTACCCGCGGATCTGTCATACCGTATGTGGGAAACACTTGGTTAATGACATCAGCGATTTGTGACGCCCTTGCTGCACTTATTTGCGCGCAGATTTTATTAAGTATTTCACCTGTGATTAAGTTATTTGTAGTTATTTTACTCATATTAGAATCTTATAAGTGAATATTGAATTGAAATGCCTGCAGATGGCTGCCATTTACCATCGCTATAGCCATAACCGAAATATGGACCCACGCCGAAACGCCCGGGCTTCTTAACCGGAATCCGGAAGCCAGTCAGGCCGGTAACTGTGACATTAGGATTAAGACTCACTACATCTATGTAAGTCTGCGATCGCGAGAACAAATTTTTGCGTTTATGATAAACCGTTACGGTCAGCGAGTCGGTGAATGCGTAATTGATCAGCGGATCCTTACCAAGCTTGCCACTAAGTGAAAGCCATCGATCAGAATAGCTTATTTGATACTCCTTACTTGAATCGACCAGGGTAATAGTGTCTACTTTTGGCCTGATGGATCCAGAGTTTTTTAAAGACACGCCTGTGTACGCTTCGAGCTGGCTCTGCTTGATATTAAGCAGGTCGGTAATGCTATCGATCTGCTTTTGGTAAACCGCTTTTAAAAGTGAGACATCAGCGGTTACCAATACTTTTTGAGCATGTTCATTGCCTGCTTTATCCTTCCATTTTTTGACGGTGTCCTGGCTGGCATTTACAACATCTTTCAGATCGCTAACCTGTTGCACTTTTTTAAAGCAGGTTTGTAGCGATAAAACCAAACAGAGGATCAGCAGGGCTACAATGCCTAAGCGCTGGGTTTGCTGGTTCATACGTTTAATTTTTCTTTTAAAGAATCAACAGCTTCCGCAAGACGATCATTGCTGTCGCTGCATTTGTTCAAAGCCTCGGTACTCTTTTTCTCACATTCCACGACTCTTTCGAACATTACATCGTGCTTTGCTTCATACTCCTTTCTGAGCGTATCCATCTGAACGCGGACCTCTTTCAATTCTTTCATGAAGTAATAGAGGAAGAATGCGAGAGCTCCGATCACAGTGAGCTTTTCGCCTACGTTCGATAAGAAGTTGCTGTCATTGGCGTCAAGTAGTGTCATTGTATTGGATTTTATTAAGTGATAGATTTAACTACACCATTTTCGATTACAACCGTCTTGCCATCCGAGCTGGTAAAAGTGTTGTTAACATTCGTAGCAAGTGCCTGCGGTTGTCCGCCTGGCGTCTGACCATCACAAACTATTGGTTGTCTTGTAACCTTGTTGATCACTATCCAGCGATCTCTGCCGATGAATGTTGACAGTTCCTCCGGTGTCAAACTTTTAAATTGTGTTTCGTCTGCCATTTCAGTAAGTTTTAATAAGAAGGTGTTGTTGGTTCCGGGGTGATCAGCGTAATGTTTCTCAGTTCGCAGTCGATCAATATGATTCGGCTGTGATCACTGTTAGGACCAACCTCAAATATGTTTTCCTGTGCTGGATCACCGATCACGACCAGCTCTTTTATGATCACACGATGACCAGGATCCGTGCGCGCGAGACTGGCCAGCTGGTACTCCCACACCGTCGCCTTAAAATCCTCAAAAGTGATTTCGCCGGTGGCCGGTCCGTCGACCTCGATATATTCCGGAAGATTGTTTGCTCTAAACATTTTAAATAGTTGTCGTTTCTATAAGAATTACTGCGTTCAAGTATGTATCGCATGACTTGAAAGAGGATATATTGCTTGTTGCTGTCTGGATGGCGCCATTCTCCAGTTTTGTTACGGATCCACTGTTTGCCAGGTTCGGAGAGCTCTGTGCTTTGAACGTTAACTCACTTAGCCCTGTCAACCCGGAGAACTCAATAAAATCGCGATTGTTTCCAGGAGTGAACTTGTACTTCGAGGTAACACCTATTGTGATCGTAAGCTCTGCAGGATTGGCCGCGTCGGTCTTATCAATACCTCCAAGGAATAGCATTCGATAAGTCTTCGCAGGATTGAGGCCTGTTATCTTATACTGGCCACCGGATCCATTTACGACAAAACCATTTCGCATTACAGGTGATGTAAAGCCAAAGCATTTTGTTGGAAAGTAGTTTGACGTGGTGAACTCAGTCGTGCCAGTGGTACCAGCTGTTATAACCTGCAATCCGTAGCTGCTTGCAGTGTTAGTTTGATCTTTAAGAGAACTAACTGAAGCAGCCGCTGCGCCTGAAGCTAAATAGTTGTAGTTTCCGGATGCTGCACCAAGATCGATCACAAAGCGTTTGCCTCTTCCATCCAGCGCCGTTGTTACTGCGTTTAACCTGGCCTGCAGATTGGTCTTTACGGTGCCATCTGTAAGCCTTGTAATGAAGGCCTGCGCGTCGGATACACTGAAGAGAACGTTATCCCATTTGCCGGCAGATACCAAGCCTTCTATCCATGTTACAAAATTTGTAGCTGCGTCTTCTGGTACCAGTGAGAAACGAAGTAGCCATTGTTCGAAATCAAAACCAGCTTTTGACTTATCAAACATGTGATCATTCCAAACACTCGCGCTATGAGTACCTCCTTTAATAACGATCATCTGATCTGGCACATCCGGAGCAGGTCCGTAAGTGTTCATGCCGGTCTGCAGAGCAACAGGTGTTGTGGTAACACCAGAGCTGTAGAATGGCTGAGTGGTGTCATTATCTCCGCCAACCCACAAAGCATTTACTTTTTTAGCGGCATTATACCCGGTTGTATTGGTCTGACTGCCCGCACCACTTGCGATGATGGCTGCAGCGAAAATTTGAGGTGTCTGTGTCCTTGCATACCATACGCCCTGAGCGCCTAAGCTTAGACCTACGAGGTACACTTTATTTGTATCGACACGGCAATTTGCAATCATGAAATTCAGTGCCTTATTCGGCCTGTCATTCCTGAAATCTGAATTAAGGATCTGTGGGCAGAATACAAGCGAGTTCATCACCTGTCCGTTTTTAAGTAGCAAAGGCAAACCTTGACTTGCGAGCTTGGTAATGCCTCCCGGAGCAGCCGTTAAAGAGTTGGCAATCTCCCCGGATCCATGCAGGAAGATGATCAGCGGATATTTATTGGTGTTACCGTTATTGTATCCCGCTGGTTTATACAGCCATCCCATTTGTGTAGGATAGGCGTCGTCCCATCCCGATACTGTTACAAACTCAGCATCGTTGCTCGCAGCAAGGGGCATTCCACTCTTCTCTAATGAACGGATTGATTCTCCTACACCATTCACAGCGGTAACCTGATAATAATACTTTGTACCGTTGGTTACTTCGGTATCAATATAGTTGAGCTGACTCGAGCTCAACGTTTTGAATAAAGTAAGAGATCCAGACGCGGTGCCACGATAAAGCTTGTAGGATGTAATAGCAGATCCGCCGTTGCTTGCAGGCGCACCCCAGTTAACTGCATTTTGATTGGTGTTTGCTACTACATTGAAATTCTGAACAGCTCCGGAGGCAGTTGGAGTAGTTCCTCCGCCTCCGCCACCGGTTTCAATGATATTAACAAAGGATCCTTTGTCAACGACATACTTCTTTGTCCCGATCATAAAAAATCCTGTGGCTCCCTGTTTTACGGTCCTTTTGCCGCCTGCAGTTACGCCATCATGGACCACCAAGACATTTGCCTCGTAATCGATGGTTATCGTGTCTGCAGGACCCGTATAGGCGTTATTCTCAGCGGTATTGCCGCCCATAAAGTTGTAATACTTTGGATTGTATGCGCCACCTGTATAAGCCGGCAGTGTGTTCGCACCGATGGTGACAAAACCTGCAGCATTGCTATTATGCAAACCTTCCGCACTGAACAGTTTACCCAGGTAGTTAGATCGGGATATCATGTCAGCGAAAACAGGATCCGGAAACTCTTTCCAAAGTGCTGTTGATCCGGGAGATATTGAAGTATCGACCTTCACGATATTACTCAGCTGCAGGTCGTCAATGTCATCGAATCGACGAACCACGTTTTGGAAGGATTTAACATTATCGGATATAAAGCCACCGGTTTCAGAAGCAGTATATACCAACTTGCGCTGTGGCATATCTGCGGGTGCTTGCGGAGACCTTAACGGATCGAAATTGTTATATGAGACGATTGAGTAAATTACCAGGTTGCCGTAAACTTTGATAGAAGGCATGATATTGCTTGGCATCTTACTCAAAAAATAAAATGCCATTCTGTTTGTCATCATCGAGTTAGCATAGAACTCCAGTTGTGTAGCGCTACCATCATAGTACGTCACACCATCCCACTGGCCACCGTAAGGTCCATTGGTCGGAGTTTTATCAAAATTCCAATCAGCGACATGACCGTCATTGATGATGTATATAGAGTCATTACCACCATTACGAACAATGGAATTTGCAAATACCCTGGTCAGCCCTTTACCCGGCTGCATGATAATGTTGTTATCAACGATGTTGTAATAGATGTCTCCCTGGAAGCCATTGTTGATACTAAAGCCGGATCCTTGGTTTGCTACCTGCGCTACACCGGTATTCAAAACAACGTTATCGTGAACTTCTGCACCTCTAAAGCAATTGCCGCATTGAATTCCGTCCCATCCGGTTGCATACACATTGTTTCGCCAAACTTTAGTGTTAAACAATGGCGTCCAGAAACATTTAGTTACAACATTGCCATTGATGTCCGGAACAGATGGTTGGTAGTATGATGTTGCTTCGTCTGCCGTCGTTCCACCGAGGTACATTCCTTCTCCACCTGTGTCATGCACTTCATTATCATGAAGAAGGGTATCCATTTGAATAAACCCGGTACCACGCCAATATTGTGGAGACTCACCATAAGGCTCCGTTTTCATGCGCATGGCTGTAAAACCAGAGTTCCACAATTCGCAACCCATTACGCGCATGTAGGTACTTAAATATTCTCCGTTTACACAAGAGCTGGATGCATGAACAGGAATGCCCGTTGTGTCATTATGAACATTGAAGCCTAATTTTTGGCGGGATGGATTTAACTGGCCAGCAATTACAACGTGCTCACATCCGACCATGTGGAACCCGTTGAAGCTGTTCATCTTGATCTCAAATTCATCCTGTCCCGGAACGATCACAATAGGTGCCTCTGCCGTTCCTTTCAGGTAAGTAAGTTCAACACGCCTTGCTTCACCGGTAAGCACGATGATTGTTCCAGGAGCAATGTTGTCGTTTGTCCCGTCAACTCTCACACCATCATAACTATTTCCGGAGATAGGATCCACAAAGCGATCAGTAATAGTGCAGACCTTATTGAACTTTGGTGCTGTGCTGGCGATGGGAAGCACACAGAACGCGCGTCTTCGCCAATTCAGTACAGAACCGTTCTTGTTGTAAATAACGAACAGGATATCATAGTCGCCTGCAGGAATGCGACCAGCAGGAATTGTCGGAGATTTCTGCGGGTTGGTATATACAAGGTCACCGGTATTCGAATTATGAATAAACCAACGGTGAACATCAGTTTTCTTCTTGAACCGTGTGTACTGAGATACATTGATCTGCTCATCAGAGTAGTATATTGCGCGCTCTGTATCGTAAATCTGGTAAGGAAGAGCAAATTCATCGTTCACGTGTAACGTACGCTTGTATTCTTTCGTGTCGTTATCTATGGTGTTTGTCACCTTCAGCTTTACATCAAAAACACCAACGGTATCGAATTGCTTTTGAGAAATGTTTTCTGTTGTAATAGTTTCTGAAACAGTAGTAGCACTATTGGTGATCGTCCACTCATAGGTTGCGCCAAACTGGCTTTCATTGATAAAATCAACCTTGTCGCCTTTAAATATCCTGTATTTAGAAATCTTAAACTCAGGTATAGGTCTTGGTTTGGACACCACAAAGAATCCTGGCTTATTTATTACAAGCGTGCTATTGTCATTCTTTGTTATCGTGAGCTTTACGTTGTAAGTCTGCTCTAATTCGAAGAATAGTCCAAAATTGCCCGCATACTGCGTGTTTGAATAGTCACCTCCAGTGATCTCCCATTTGTAATCCTTGATTAGCGGTGCAAACAAGTTTGCAAACACCAAAGGATCCAGTGAAGGAATATTGTAAGAGACATTGTCGCTAGTGTACTCAATGCGATTAGCCTTTTTGCTCATGTTGGTTACAACAAAAGAAGCTGCAGTAAGCGTGTAAGCAGACTTTACATATTCCTTTGCGCCAATTGTACCATTTGAATAGCGAGTGTTCAAATCGTAGTCATACGGTGCCATGATCGCGTCTGTTCCAAAGCCAATCAAAGGAGATCCGGCCACAGGCTCCATTGTCGTAGTGTCAATCAGGTTTGTAGCAGCTACATCGTTGGCGTATTGAACGCTATTAGCAGCTTCTAATCCTGCTCCGACTGCATTGTCGAGGTTACGGTATGAAACGTTATTGACATTTCCCCACTTGATCTTCGTCCGGGCGCCATCCTGGAACATGTAATAATTGTGGTCGGCCACAAAGGTTGGCTGGTCTGAAGTGTTTCCGGTAGTTACTATTCGGAATATGTTACATTCTGCGCCGCCTGCTGTCGGATTAGAATCTTTAACATAAAGCAAGTTGTTGAAATAGTGGATCATTGCAGAAGTCCCGGTAACATTAAAGAAGCGGAGGCCAGCTGTGCCGGCACGATCTTCAAAAATGGTATTGTTGGCAATGTCAAAGTAGTAGCAATCTGTAAGATCAAAAATTGCTGCAGATCCGCGACCGGCCACCACCATCGAATTCTTAAAGATGTTGTTCCGGATAGTAACGCGCTGTGCATTGAATTCACCAGCAGGTCCGTTGATGAACCAGAACACCTGTTGATTGAATTTCTCAATAAAGCAGCCATCGAAAATAAGATCCCTTAGTTGATTGCCTTTGATAAAACAATCCCAGTTTCCATTTCCGGAAATAGTGCATTTTAAGAAGCGGATATTGGAACAGTTGCCAATTGTAAGCTGCTGTCTGGTACCAGTGTAAGTGCTTTCCGTGTCGGTTCCGTCATAAGTTAGATTGCAGCGAACAAACGTAATGTTGCTGCAAGCGTTCATGTACATTTTGCTGACCTTAGTCCTGGTAAACGTACAGTCGTAAAAGTCATAACCGTCGGCACCTGTCATGTAAACACCATATTGCGAATCAGTGAAGTCGCACTGGATAAATACGTTTGATTTTCCATTTGTGCAACGAACACCTCCGAGACCTGTAGCAGTAGTAAATTTTAAGCCTACCCAATTGATATTTGTACGGCCCTGCATCCAAACACCATTCTCACTGGTAAGCGAACGTACCCAGCATTTCTGGCCACCGGTGAAAGTTAGATCAGTATAGATGGTAACGCGATAATTACCGGCATCGCCATTGCTGTAATAGAAATAATCCTGTACAGTAGTGGTTTTTATCGCAATAGAGATGTTGCCTGTAAGAGGCGTTAAAGATCCTGTCGGTGAGGATTTAAACACGCGTGTTGCTGCATTCATTAAAGCAGCGGATCCTGTGTACACCTCTCCGTTGGCATTGCCACCGATAATTTCCACGCCATCATTGTATACGTTAACAGACAAGGTCTTCGTGTCTGTCATGCCGTTGCTATCCGTCAATGTACATACAACTGTAAATGTGTTTCCGGATGATGGCAGGCTGGTATATTGCTTTGATGGATTTTGTGATGTTGAAGTGGTACCATCACCGAAATTCCAAAGCCATGCTGATGCCGTTGCTCCAGTGTCCAAAAAATTTACTGCAGCACTGAAATTAAAAGTTGAATCGCTCTTAATCCCGGCCGGCCGGTTTACAGATAATGAAATTTGAGGAGGGTTGTGTGTTGCAGTCGGATCGGTTGCAGAGTTGTCATAAGCACCTATGTCAGGAGTGCCGGCTTGAATATTCCAACCGCGGACATCTTTGGCTCCGCCTTTGGTTGCATCACCTTTCTGAAATACAGATGCTGTTGCTGTAACCAACACCATAAATTTTGGCTTGGTAGATACGGTGCCTTTGTTGAATATTTCAGCTTTGTCCCCAGTAGCAGCTCCAGAACCAACAAAGAATGAACCAAGTTCGTATCCATTGCCCTGGTAAGTTGCAATAGTCGCATCCCCATTACTTTTAATAGTAACATTGGCTCCGGGAGTCGTGGTGCCAACCTGCACGTTCACACTATTTACGTTTCCATCACAACGGTAGTAGTTGTTTTTTGCGAGTTGAAATTCGGTGTTGAAGTTGAGCCCAGCGGTAGAATTAACGAGTTGAACGTAGCTGCCACGAGACCAAAATATATTGTTACACAATTCTTTCCAGTCAAGAAAGTTTGTGGAGTTCAGAGGCTTTCCTGAAGCTGTGTCAATCGTGTTTGAGTTGAAGTAAGTCGTTTTGTTGTAGTTGACCTGTACGGCGTTTGCAGTGTTATTATTATCTGCGACCAGGTTACGTTCAAAGCGCAATCCAAGGACGTTGTTTATAATAATAGGGTTATTATTAGCATTTACCCAAGCGGTATCAGTTACATAGTTCCGCTGGATGGTTAAGTTTTGGCAATGTTCAAAGTCAAATCCTTTGTTGGATGATGTAAGAACCTGGCAATCCTGAACGGTCAGATTGTAGCATTTAACCGCCACAAATTGGACGTTCGTGTTATTACTGGTACCAGGAATAAAAGATTTTGCATTTACATCCTGTCCAATGCATTTGGTGAACGTGCAATTTGTGTAATTATATGCAGAAGACGGTTGAGTGTAGTCGCCATTCGTTATAGTGCCAGCGCCGATATAAGTAGCTCCTTGTGAGCAGTTCTGAAACATGCAATTGTCCAATGTCAGTGTGGAAACTATCCCTGCAAAAGAGCTGCTGTTTCCTACGCCATAAGCGCATCCGTCAAACTTTACATTTGAAAGCTTGATAGAGTTGCAGGATCCGTTGATCAATATTGCACGTGCGGAAGTGCTGCCATAGTTAGGATTGCTTACAATACACTTGTCAAGAACAAAGTTGTTGATATTACCAACAATGAGTGTAGACGTTTGAGTGTTGTCTGTGTATATCTTTCTGGTAGCTACATCAAAAGTTATTGTGAGCTTATAAGATCCGGACGTTTTAACTGGCAATGTCAACGCAGCAGAGCCCAGGTTAACATCCTGGGCTACGAGTATAGAATAATCCTTATCAAACGTTGCTGGAAGAGCGTTAAGCGCATCCAGCAACGTTGTATAAGTAGATCCAGTTTGTTGGTTGGTAATTGCCATTGTTAAATGTTTTCGTCGCTCATGTCAATAAATTCATAGTCTTGGCTGTCACCACTGCCAGCGATGATCGGAGGCGCAAAGAATTCTGTCAAGTCGAGATCTTGCAGCATAATGAGGATCAATCCATCATCTTTCGCGATACTGTTAAAAGCGTTGATCTCGCGACCAGGTTGCCAGCTCTTGTAACCGTCCGTAGTCGTTTTAAACGCAATCAGACAATTCGTATCAGTTAGGCCCAGCTCTGTCATCAGGGCGGCTTTCGTTGCCACAACAGAATTTGGTCCTACAAACACATTTGTAGCCATACGGAATGATTTAAAGCCCACCGAAGTGGGCTTTGATTTGTTAAGTGAGTGTTGTGTTGCCGGTAGATGAGCGGAAGATTCCTGTGTGTTGAGTGCCGGCTGAATCAGTAAACCTGAACGGCTTATTAGCATAATCAGATGGGTAGTCAACAGTGGCTACTGTAGTTGTACCGATCTTGAGCGTCATGCTGATTGGCGTACCGGAAGGTGAGGTGATCTTGTTGAACTCAAGTTTCAGATCAGCGTCTGCGGTAGGAACTGTAAAGGTGATTCCATTTGCGCTGGCTGTTACTGCGGATGCACCAGGTGTGATGTTTGAATCAAAGCTGGTAGGAGCTGCAACATATGATCCATCAAAGATCGAAGCCAAATTTGCAGCGTCGTGAATTGAAGGGATATTTATCGAATCCCACTTACTGGTAACTTCCCATGTTACTTCACTTTCCAAATCATCTTCAACTTTGTCCTTTGCGACAATTACTGCAGGTTCGTCTGCAATATGCACAAGAGAGCTTGTGCGAAAGAATACAACGAACTGTGTAATGTTCGTCAGCGCGTTATAGAACTGGTAGTTGTCCGTATAGTTCGGATCGTTAAATACGAGCTGTTGGGCACGCGGACCATTTGAGCTTTTACGGTTGCCATAACCTTTAAGCTCTTTAGGATCACCAGGATCAAACGAACCGGCGGTTTCAGGAATAACAATAATGTCTCCGGATTCAATACCTGCTTTCCAGGCAGTGTCTGTAGTTGGAGCGGCCAGAAGTGTAGCCAGGTAAGTTTTTTTTATGAAACCTGCACTACGCACCCTGCCATATTCGCGATTGGTCGGACACGGATCAAATATGTGTGTGCCAATTTGGTCATCGCAATTGTATATGTCTGAAAGTGGCATAAAAAAAAATTTTTATTTAAAAAAATTGGATTTCAAAACGGAGAATAAACCGCCTTACTGTTGGGAAATTCGCCGGACGTTCACTATCCAGTTGATTGTTTTGGATGCCTGCCCGGTGACTTTCAGAAGTAAATTATTGTCAGATGACACGGACCAAGCATAAGCTCCATTCGTAACGCCTGTATCCGTCACCTTTGCAAGAATGATAGAATCAGTGGCCACAGTCAGCGTTCCGGATTTCTTTACATACCTAGTGATAGTGGATCCCGTAACAGCTTCTCCAGCTGTACTTAAACCAACAACCTGTAGCTCAAATATTCCAGCTTCATTGGCTGCGATTGGGACGCTGTCGATGGTCTTTTGAGTTGCATCAGTTGTAGTTGCTTTGATTTGTCTGCCATAGTTAAACAGGTAGTTATTTTCCTGCTTAAGGAGAACCTTTGTGGTTTGTGCCTCTGCGGCAAAAGAGATAATCGCAAGTGCGATGACAATCAATTTTTTCATTTTAGAAATTTGAATAGTTTTTAAATAGTACAATTTGTGTCAGTATCAACCTGTAGCTTATACTTTATCTGAAACAAGATTTGCTCAGGCTTGAGGAAATACTGAACCTGCTGAAACTCTTGTTTGAAAATTTTAATAAAATCAAGATCTGATTGATATGGAGCGAGTATGCATCGTTTAACTGCGCCAATCTTTAGATTGACTGGCAATGAACGAATGATCAACTCTTCAAGCTCATCAGCCTGGCAATTAACAATACCTCTATCAGCGCAAACAATCATATACATATCTGCTGTACAGTTCTGGTTATAGCCATCACCGAAACTTTTCGCTTGTTTCTGTTCAAGTTGATAGGACTTATTTACGATGCGGTGATAAATCAATATTGGAAAGTCCTCGTCAAGATCGATTATTTCGCCCTCGCTGTCATTACCGATGTTTGTTGGAACAATTTTGATCATTGTACCATTGTCAACGACTTCCGGCATTGGATAACAGATATTCCTTAGCCTTGCAAACTCAAAAGCCGGGCTCGTTAAAACTTTCTGCTTTATTGTTGCATTTATGAAGTCAACAACTGTTCTTATGATACTCATGATTTCAATTGATTGTTTGCTTCTTCTTCAGCGGCGTTACGTGCTAATTCTTTTTCTTGCTCGGTGAGATTCCATATCTTCTTATCGTAGGTAGCCTCATTCCATTGACTTTTGTTATAGTTATGCTCATTGTTAAAACCAATGCCATAACTTCTTTCGTCAATCGGAACAGCAACCTCATCGTTTTCCATTTGCCTTGTAAGCGAAAGAATCACTTTTGGATCGGCACCCCTGTTGTAAGAAGTTCTGCCGGCTCCTTTGTTACTACCCTTTGAGTATGTTCCGGCATCTTTCAACTGGCCCTTGTTAGCACCGCGAGACTTCCGTCCACTGTTTTTGAAATTGCCTTCTCTTATTCGCAGGTAAGCATTGCTATAAGTACCGATTTGGTTACCATTACTGTCCTTGCCTTCAACGTGTATGCGCTTTTTCATTTCAGGAAGCACTGCCGCCGCCATAGCTCTCGCAACTTTGTCCAACTGTAGCGCATCAATCTTTGACAGTTGCGCGTTAAGAACTTCGGAAACGTTTGATGTGTAGAAGCTCATATTATGCCCACCTCCCACTGGATATCGCTATTACACGGAACACATGTTTGCACGCAATCGCTATCGTTGGGCAAAATGCCTTTAACAGCGGAGGCTAATTCACTTTCAAATTGAGAGTTATAGTAAGCCTGTAACTCCTGAGCTTCACCTTTGTCAATCGTTGTGTATCGATTAACACGGTCGCTGTAGATGCGCTCCGTCATGGTTTCAGCACCTAACAGGTACCAAAAAGAGGTTGCGAATAATTGTTTCTTTTCACAGACCAAACAGGAAATGATAGTGATATCAGAGATCCTAAAACATTCGTTGATTTTCGCCATGCATGCAGTTGCAAACTTTGCAATAGCACGATTTTGAATATCGTTCCAAAGAGCTTGGTTTTCCTGAGAATTGGATTCCTTTATTTTAGAAAAATTATCGAGCGTGATACCTGGCAGGGATATTAGCGATAAGCCACTTTCCGCACCTGGAGTATCAAGCCCGATATAATTTTTGAAACACTGCATTACGCGTTTGTTGCTGTGTAAAGAAGAGTACCGTTGTTGCCAAATAAGCGGTCTGTTGCTTCATAAGAATCAGCAGGAATGTTCAGAGATGTGTATGAGCACATCAGATCCAGAACAACACCGCGACCAACAGTTGTCGGAGCTTCAGCACCACCAATTGTTACTTCGGTAGGACAGGTGATGATTCTTTTCTGCCAGTCAAACTCAAGGGCACCAATTGGATTTCCCCAGCTGTCAGACAACGGTAAGAACATAGTACCGAACTCATCAGCGCCTCTCTGACCCGCTTTTGGTCCACGGAAACGACAGATGTTAATGAACTGAACTGAGTTCGCTTCAAACAGTCCGAACTTGTTTGCACCCCATGAGGTTACTGCATAAGGATCCACATACAGTTTAGGCAGCATCAGGCCATTGGTGTTTACGCCAGCCTGATCAGCGCTCTTTCCAGATTGTTGCAGATAATAGTTGTTGATTAGTCCGGAACCAACTGCAAACAAACCAGGCATTTTAAACTCATTCAGCATAACGTCACTCATAACCTCGGTCATGCCTTGATTAAGCGGGTTTGTTGTAGAGTTTAAAACGAAGTTGATTGTCTTGGCTGCGTTGGATCCAGTAACGGCATTCTTTCCCCAGTTAGCAGCTTGTAATGACAGCAGGTCCGCGTTGATGTCAGCAAGAACACCGTTTGCTGCTTCGATCACAGCTTCCATTAATTCGTTGACTACGGTAGTTGCAGCTGTACCTGGTTTAACGAGCGCCAGTGCATCATGTTCAAAACGAGATATCTCGTCATCTTCAAAAAACAATGCATACTTGCGAAACATTGTAGACGGAACAATCACTTCTGAATATGCCGGTTTTGCCTGAATGCTACAATCATCCGTAGTTGTTGTTTTTCCAGGAGGAACGCGTTTCCGGTACCTGATTTTTACATCACGGAGATATCCGGATCCATCGTCTTTTGACGTACTAATGATATTGGGCTTTGTTTGAGCAAGCAATGCCTGCAGGAAGCCAGGAGGCGTGATCTTTGAAAGAGGAGACGCGCCACTAAATGCCTGTTTCGTTGCAAGTAACAACGGTTGGGCTAAACCTTTTCCCATATTAAATATTGATTAAAGCGAGTGAAATACCGCCTTAATTCTGATCCTGAAGCGCTGCTAACATAGAATCTGTCTGAGCCATTGCATCTTGATAGGCTGAATGTAGCTGCTGCTTTCCAGGAACGGCCGGCGGTGCATCATTACCCGGCTGGCCTGTCGCTGGGTCGGAGACTTTTAATAGGCCGCGTTTGGACAAGGAGCTGTCCACGAAGTTGTTTAATTGGATAGGGGTATTCTTATCATCATAAGGTTCAGTGCCGTCCTGCTTCAATAAGCGAAGCTTTCCGTTTTCCCTTACGAGTTTTAAACCGGCGTTGGCCAAATCTTGTGATACAAAGCCATGAGACATATTGATCTGTTCAGACAGTTCCATTTGTTCAGGCAATGCATACTTTCTTGTGCCCAGGATAGACTTCAATTCAAAGCCTATCAGATTATTTTCGTTATCAGCTTTTAACTGATCAATTTGCGTTTGTTGATTTGCCTTCAGGTCCCTTATTTGATTGTTCAAATCTGTAACCTGTTGGCGAAGAGCTGCGGCATCGGCTTTATTACCATCCTTAGCAGCTTTATCTGCTTTTTCTTTAAGAACAGTTGACAGTTTTTTCATCCTGTCAATAGTCTTCTTCTCGCCCAGAATTGAGGTGCGAGAATCTTCTTCGAGCTCGAAGTCTGCCAAGGTATTTTCAAATTCGCGATCAAAGCCATTAAACACTTCGGCGCGAAGTCTGCTGCGAATGCCGGAATTATTGAGAGCTGCATCTTCGGTCATAAGGCCTTTTTCGATAGCCGTTGCCATCACATCCGGGATATCAATATCGGATGATAAGATATCGGCGAATTCAGGTTTCGTCAAATCGAAATTTACTTTTTTGCCAAGAGCAGTTAATAATTCTTTCAGCTTCATATAAAATAAAAAATAAGTTATAGTGGTTGTTAGTTCGAGGCAGTCAATTCAGCAATGCGTTTATTCGCAGCGTCTGTGACAGTCTTTCTCTCTTCTCCTTCCATCAATAAACGGATCTCATCAGCATTTGTAGCAGCTTTGATCTTTTCGATCATATCAGTTGCAGATGCAGTTGGAGCAGTCTTGTTTGATGCTGCCAACTGCGCCTGAAGCTTTTCAATAAGCTCATCCTTCTGCTTGCCTTCTTTTTCAAGGATATCGAGTTTGGCAAGAGCGTCAGATGCTGACACATGGCTTTTGTCATAGAATGGAAGACCCTTTGCTTCTTCTTCATCAATCACTTCTATTTTCACCTTTCGGTCGGTGGGCATGCGTTTATTATAACCTAACCAAAAAGCTTTGTTAGATACGGGTAAAACGTGAACGGTTTTATCTTGTTTAGTGATTTTTAAAACGTCTGCCATAGTGAAGTGTTTGTGATAAGAAATTGACTCCTCAAAAATAATCCTTGAGATTATTTTTTTATCTTTTTAATTAGCATTAAAAGAAAATAGCTCTAACTTTGCTTAAAAGTTTAGCATATGGCAATCCTGTTGAAAAAAGTCTCTTCCAAAGTGATGGACCTCATTTATGACAAGCAATTGAGCTTAAAAAAAGAAAAGAAAAAGATAGTAAGTTTGGAAAAGACGGTTGAAATACTGTTAACCGAAGCATACTTAAACAAAAGCTAATGGGATTTTGTAAATACTGCATTCATTGGGAATGGGCATTCACCAGGATTGGTGATAAGCAATACGGGATTTGTTCGAGCGCCTGGGTAAAAGATGAAATTATAAAAGATGTCCATGAATCACCATACGACCCCAGTGCAATTTATACGTTCAGCACGTTCGGCTGCAACTATTTTAAAGCCCATCGCATGAATGTCAACACCATTACACCACCTGAAAATTTGCCAGATAAATAAAAAATATTAATTTTGTTGCAT
Organism: Danxiaibacter flavus; assembly: GCF_041060425.1. Taxonomy (NCBI): domain Bacteria; kingdom Pseudomonadati; phylum Bacteroidota; class Chitinophagia; order Chitinophagales; family Chitinophagaceae; genus Danxiaibacter; species Danxiaibacter flavus. Next base: position 539,716 of record NZ_JAULBC010000005.1, on the reverse strand, counting down.
TCGTAGAGGGGTTCTGCTCCACTACTCGGGATAAGAGGTCGCTATTGGTGACCTTTTATCGTTTTAGCATATCAGCGACTATTCCGTAAAATTTACCTTGGTGAATATCTTCTTTTGTCAACTCAATTAATGCATCCCCAACCTTAAGACTGAGCCGATCAATCCTATAATTGTGTTTTACCGCTAGTCTAAGGGCGCTGTAAATATTCTCTTTACTAACATTGTCAGGGAGGGCGATAGCCAGGTTTACAGGATTCCGCTCTCTAAAAGCCCGATTATAGTTTAAAATCTGTTTTGACGCTTCGTGAATTCGATTTTGAATAGAGGAAAACTTATCCTTATGAACTGTTTCAAATTCCCATAGTTTGCCGTCAATCTTCGCGTCCAAGGAAGGCTTTTCAATATCACTTGGCATTAGTTCAATGCTGGATCCACGACCAAAAAACAGCTTTGCCATGGCTACATTATTAGCCATTTCCTTAGCTCCATCCTTTTTATTTTTATTGGCTACATGGTCAGGATGAGCCATGATGTAATTTCCTTTTTTATCATCATGCGCAATAGTCTCATAGCCGTCTTTCTTAAGCTTTTCAACTGGAACGATGAGAATTCTATTTTTTGTTGCTTCTGGCACAGAGCTGTCAGGCACCATCAAAAATTGATGGCCACAGTTGTAGCCGCCGCGATATATTTGGAAGTTTCCCGGCGTTGTTCCTGAAACCATGCCCAATGGAAGACCGGTAGACTTTGAAAGCTTACATTGATGGCCGTCGATATCGCCTTTAATAATTTCCGGCAACTCGCTTTTGTGGATATAATCCTTTTTGGTAAGCTTAAGACAAAACTCCCGGGAAGTTGTTATGTTGCTTCCAACATATCGACCCCAACTAAAATTCAGGTCTGAGGAAACTGCCTGATGGTATTGAGCGGAATACTGATTGATAGCATCCGTAGTTATCTGCTTTGTGTAACGCTCAAGAACTCCTTCGGTTTCATTTCCCGTAAGGACATAACTCCGTAACTGATTTATCATATCAGAATACGACGCGGCAGAGGTCGTGTTGGTTTTTAAAATCTCACCAACCTTATCGATAACATTCGCAGATATGCCAGCACCTAAAAGAGAATTGAGCGTAGAGTCCACAGCCAGCTGCTTTATTACGTCGTACGTCTCTTTCTTCGGAAAGGTGACATTAAACTGTGCAAAATAGTCATCGTGAAGATTTCTTACTGCTTGATACGACTTTACAAATTGCTGAACCTTTGCCTTATAAGAATTGCTGATAATGATCCTTTCAATCTTATTCTTGATATTACCTATCAGTTTCAAGTTATCCAGGTTAGCCAGAATTTTACCATTCTGCACGCCAAGATCTTTAACAAGCGTCTGCAGCTCATTAAACATTTTTTCCTGTATGCCTGGAATCTGCTTTTGAAAATCATCAATTGCCACTTCTATGGCAGTTATTATATTGTCAATCTGCTTCTCCATTGGTAGGCTTAGGCTTGATTTATTATCGGTTGGTCATTCAGTGAGTTCTTTATTTCAGTGGCGCCAGAAATATCTTTCATCTTGACCTTAGCATACTCCTTCATCTTATCTATTTGCTTCGAATAATCGAGGCCCATGAAATTTTTGTCTTCGAAAACAGCCATCTTAACAAAAGAAAGCAAGTTGGAACTGATGACGTAATCTTCCATGCTTATGCCATGGTTGCTTAGCCTTATCATCTTTTCATCATCTGTAAGCCCGGGCAAAGGATCCAATTCGCATACTGTAGCCAATAAATCACCGATACCAGGATTGTTATAAAACTTTTTCACAGCATACTCTTTTTGCAATCCCATGATAATTATTGGACTTACGCCTTTACTTGACGTAGCTTTTGAAATCTCGTCCATTAGGTAGCTTGCTGGCAATAAGTCGAATTGTTCGGGTACAGCTATTTGAGGAAGCATTTTTTTGCGATCTGCTTTATTTGGTGCGATATACGAATAGCGCCACAAGCAGATGAGATCATATATCTTGTCCATGCATGCCACAATATCTTCTGCCACCGAGTAGACAAAGTTGTTAAGCTCTTCACGGTCCACATTCTTCGCCTCGCCTGATATGTTAAGTGGAGTTTGATCGAGGAACTGCATGTTTATGGATGACAAGGCACCGAATAGGTTCTTGTCAACACTCTCTTCCTGCAGCTTGAGAATTTCAACATCCTTGGCTATATAACCTGCTGGAGGGAAGGGTAGATTCGCCGACACGCCTTCTGTGATTTCGGGAGGTTTAACAGCCATATTAACGTAAGGTGAGAAAACAGCTTTACCACTACCATTACACTTTGAACATTTCTTTAAAACTTTGTTTGGATCAGACTGATCTACTTCTTTACCGGTACCCTGGCAAGAATCACATTTTTTTGTATCGATGTACCAAAACAGTGGGAACATATGCTGAACCTTGCTGGCTTGCAGGTCGCTATATTCGCGAGCCGCTTCATCCAAATGAGGTATCATTGGAGCTATGCGGCTTTCCTGTATCACTACATTATCTTTTTGGGTCAGGAAAACAGAAGGCACTTTAAAAACGGGCAAGCGGCCGAGCTTATGATTTATATACTGAGTCTGCAAGAATTCACCACTCATCTGCTTCTCATACCTAAAGAACTCCTGATCAGTAATAATATAGTAAACATCGCCGTCTTCAAATTTGCCGCTATCCAAAACGATCTTATTTTTTTCCTTGCTTTTTAAAACGGCATAATTAGCAGTTTCTTCGAAATAGATAACCTCTGGGCTGTTAAACAACATGGCCATTGGCTTATAAAACTGATTTGAAGCAATATTGGGATCAACCGGAAAAACGGCAATCACCGCATTGGCATCGATGCAAATATTTTTAAGCGCAACTGAGAACATCCAGTTTGTTACGGACGTAAAACCAGGATACTCTTCCTCGCAATATGTTTGGAGGCTTTCCTCCGGTATAATTCTCGCCGGGCTTTCAACCTTGTCGTAATTGATACTCCAATCCGGTGAACGCCTGATCTTGCTTAAGCTGTTGATGACCTTATAAATAGGATGCTTTGTCTTGGGTATATAGATATCAGTGCGGTACTTTAAAATTTCCTCGCTTTCCCTTGGCCGACGCTTCTTTATCAGATCGCCAGGCACGAGACCGTTTGCATGACAGTTTATTTTCTCATATTGCTTTACCGTCTCAAGATAAGCAGAGTGTTTTTTGCCACCTGTAAAATAAAGGCTCAGTTCGTCCTTTGTAAAAACCTTGTTCATTTAGATTTGATTAAAACGATCTATTGGTTCCATTGTGCCGCATTTCAGCATGCACCGTTTAACTACAGTTGTCATTACTGTAGTTATATGTTTGAGTTTTGAGCTTTGCTGATCCCAGCCCTCTATCAACCGCATTTTCATCCCACTCTATTTTATAGTCTTGATCAATGACATAACCTATCCACGAGTTACTTTCAAGAAATTCAACCTGATCATGAATTAATGCCAGCGATAAGCACTCATGATAAAATTCCGGCATCCAATCCGTGGTCACTTCTACTTGCTTATCCATCTGCGCAGACAGGACCAAGTTTTTGCCGTTACTTTTCCGGTATAACTTTTTGGTGAACAATGGCTGCATGCCTTTTAAATACAGCGGGAGCGATACACGATTATATACCGTTGACACGGGATAGGTAAAACCAAAGGCATCTTCGTTGTTGCGGTAACGCAATTGTGTTATAAAGCGAGCAGTCGTTGACCTGGTAAATACGTTTGATCGATCAAGTACAGCTCCAGGGCCGTCTGCGATACAATAGCAGTAACACTTACCCGGCTTCACAAGACTTTGTATAGCTGTATTGGCGTCCGCGTAAAGCGTTTTATAAGTTCTCACTGAAGCGAGCTGCGATATAATAACGCCGTTCATATAGCTTATTACCAAGTCCGGAGCCCCACAATAAGCAACCATATTAACCGGATCTGAGTCAATGCCGAAGTCACTTAACAACACTGCAGACAATCCTGCTTTGTTTACACTTGGCGAAGAATATTCACGCGTAAAATCACCATATTTTATTGACTTTAAGACAATATTGGTCGAAGGCATCGTAAACTTTACCGCCGTTTCAAGAAGCGTTGGTTGATTGAGCTTGGCGATCAACGTTCCTGAAGTAGTGCAGATACTCACCCATAGCTCCATTGTGGTAGGCACCGTATATCCTTTTGTTGCGCTATCCATAATACCAAACTGGAAAGCAGCATTGAACTTATCGTACTCAGGCAGAGTAAAACCAAATGCCTCAAGGCTGTCTCGTTGCGGCACCCCTGAGAACTGTACAAAGGAAGCTTTGGGTGTGGTTATTTCGTAACTCATGATTCTATTTTAGGAATGAGTGTAAAAGATGCAATACCGGTATTTGGCTCGTAAGTGATCTCGCTAATCCATCCGGATCCTTTTTCTTTCTTGCAGGTCCAACTGATCAGACCATAAGGATTGTTGATTAGGTTTTTGAACCCTGCAGCAGTTAATGGATAACTGAACTGAACCGTTTCATTTCGCAGGATCGGCGTTGAATATTCCGGATGAAAGAAAATGCTGGCGTCAATATCCTGGTTCTCTTGGAGCGGTGCATTATCCATCTTTCCGTAAGGAGCACTTTGCTGTCCCTTGGCCACCAGGTTACCATCACCCGCAGTGAATTTTATTTTTTTGCCTGCAGCATCTCGGTACGATGAAATGATATAAGCAAACCATCGCATGAGGTTGCGGGTAGGCGAGATCCGGAAGTTATAAACCGTATCAGGATCCACTATGTTTTCAGGATTGTCAATGCCGCCTACTTGAGCAGTGAAGTCGCTATTTAGGCAAATGATGAAGGTTTCGTTATCGTAACGCCAGTCAGTATTTGTCTGGTCTTGCCTTCTGGTGAACTCTAATGCATATCCGGAAGCTATCATCTTACACACTTTTTCGAGTGAGTTGTCAACTTGTGTAAGCTGTGTCGCATAGCTCCTTTTGGTAAGAAACTCATCCAGTCCTGACTCCTGTTCTGCTTCCCATTTTTCGTACCCGGTTACAAACTTGGCAATGTGCTTGTCTGTAACTATTTGCTTTGTGACGCCGTCAACATCGCTGCAGGTGAAAATGACGTTATCCTTGTAGAACCATTTCCAGTCTTCTATCCGCACCAGGTAATAAGGGTTATACATGTTCGTGAGATCGTCCGTCAAATCGAAGTTGTCTTCCATCGACTGAATGCCCATGCCAAGGCAGTGTATTGCAGACAGGTCATTGAATAGCTGCTTAAGGTTAACAAAGAACTGTTTGTCTGTGCCGTCCTTACTAACAACTCGACGAATCTTTAAACCGCTTGTAATTGCTTCGAGAGATCCGCGCCCCAATAGATCCATTGCGAATGGTTGGCTATCCGGCCGGCCGAAATACTCGGAGTATAACTTCATCTTGTTGTTTGTTATATTCTCAATGGTTCGACTTAAGGCCTCATTGATCATAAATACATCAGCATGCGTAGGATCGCATTTGCTGATAAGAGACAGTTCAATAAAACATTCAGGGGACTCCGTGATTGTAAAATTTGTAAAGCCGTCCGGATTGGTGGCAAATATGAAAATATACAGCCACAGCTGATCCCCGACGTCCATGGCAACATCAAGTTCATGAGAGATATCAAAGCCAGAGAACAGGATATTATTGTCAGCGAGTCTATCATAGTTAGTCGCAACAGCCGGGTCCTTTCCTGCTCCTAGCCTCATCAGTTGGAGCTGGCCACCTGAAAGTGATCCTCCGGCAACAGCTACGCTTCCTTTCATTCGGAACTTTACATGCATTTGAGATGAGATGCACTTTAATGGAGTATCAAGTTGCTTGAAGTCAATCAGTGGCATCAATCCAGTTGCGGGCTGGCCGTTGAACCCGCCGTTGATCATTTGAGCCGTGTTCCAGATCGTCGATTCATTAACGGTTGTAGAGATTGTTTTTGTGAATCCAGGAATGAACTGGGCACGCATTTGCGGACTGCCACCGGTATTTGTAAACCACTGCGAGTTATTGGTAAAGTTTTCACTTACGAGAGAACTTTCATTCATTGCTTTAGTCGTCAGCGGAATGGCCTTGGATGGTAACTCAATGTTTTTCTTGAGGGTAGAATAATAATCCAGATCGGTAACGTCATCAAATGCTTTGAGAGAGAGCAGATCTACACTCTGCTCTATTCTATTTTTTAGTGTCACGATCTCGCTGATATTGTCAATTCCAGCCTTCACAAAGCAATCGGATCCTGTTGATTCACTATAGTTGGCGAAGATGATGCGGCCGGTAGTAAATGGTAGCCAACCTTTATGGCATTGGTATTCTGCCTGCAGGAACATAACACCTTCGAGCCCATAAGTTTCATATTCCTGTTTTATAATCGTTCGAGCAGGTCCCCAAAATTCGAAGCTGTTTGCCGTGTAGTCGTAGAATAGGCCGTGCATATCCTTGTCACGACTGAGCTTGAACTTTATATCATTCCAACCAACAGGCTCATCAATTACAGTCTTGTTATTGTCACGGTCTATTATGGTGAATCTCCATTCCATTACTTTGTTGAGTATCGTTTATTTTGAAATTCTGTGACTGAATTCTTCCTTTTCATAATTGCGTGAACGCCGTCTTCATCGATTGTAAATTCCATATTGGGCATATCGATATCATTTACGTTGCCAACATGTTTAGCAACTGCAGCTCCGAGCTTGTCATAGTCAATTTGAATATTCTTTGTTCTTATCGCAGAGGCAGGAGGGAGTTTGATATCATAATTCTGAAGGTGAGGAATATTGAGACCAGCCAGATATTCTTCAAACTTCATGCTGTTGATTGCTTCAAGTGCTGGCTGATAGCGTTTGGTGGCAGCAGCATTGATAACCGTTTCATTTTTAGAAAGCATTGCAGGGATGGAATCAGATGTTTCGGTACCTGGTCCGTCGATTCGCACTTTACCATCTTTGAATTTGCGGGCTGCTACTAAGCCTAGTGCAACGCCTTGTTCACCAAGTATCACAGGTATTTGGGCTAAGGCCATGGGCGCCAAAGCTGCGGTAAGGGGATTTGCAGCATAAGTGGCTGCGATTGTTTGAATCTCAAATATTTTCTTAGCACCGTCAATGATAATATCAAAAATTGCTTTCTGCTTATTAATAGCAGCTTCCTCCCTTTGCAATTGCTTTTGCCGTTTATTATACTCATCCTGGGTGATTATCTTTTTATCATATAGCTCTTGGTTTCTATCAGCCTCTGCTTGGAGGTTTGATTTTTTATTGTCGAAAAGCGTATCGCCAAACTCTTTGATAGCGTTGAATGCCTCTTCCTCAAGAGCAATTCTTCTTTTGACTGTTCGCTCAGTATTCTTGATATCAGCATCTGCCCGAGCCTGACTAAGCTCTGCCATTTTGGAGTTGTAGTCCTGCTGATTGATCAAACCACGATCTAGTGAGGCTTTAAGTGAAATCTCTCTATTTTCGATCTGTCTTAGATCGTTTTCGTAGTATGCGTCGTCAAGCTTCTTTCTTGCAGGTCCGTAGGCAGATATTTTATCCTCCAGGAGACTTAACTTATTTTGTTCCTGTTGATAGAATGAGTCAGATCTGCTGCTTTGTGCGTCTATTTCAGCCTGCGCTTTATCACGTTCAAGCTTCTTCTTATCAGCCAAGGCCTTATCGTAAACAGCCTGGATCTTAGCGCGACGCAACTCCTCGTTTTTCTCAGAGTTTTGAATTCCTACAATCTCAAGCCTTGCTTGGTCATCGATAAGGTCCTCTTTAAGTTTTAAAAGCTTTTCATTAGTAGCAGACGCACCACTTATTTCCAGTTGAGAAATTTGGCTGTTCGCGATGGCGATACGCGTGTTAATGGCATCTTCAGCAACCTTCTGGTTAAAATCTTTCGTTAACTGCAGCTCTTGCTTCCGGTAGTCATCATTGATCTTTTTAATAGCCGCCTTACTACCATTTGCGTTTGCTATTTCTAATGCTTTAGTTGCATTGAGCTGATTTATTTTAGCATTGAGTTCTTCTTTGGATCCTTCTTGGGCGAGGATAACCTTATCATCAGCTATTGTCTTTGCCGTATTAAGGTCATAAAGCTCAATTTCCTTCCTTTTAGCTGCAATGTCTTTAGCCGCTTGTAAAGCGATTGTTTTCTTTTGATCTTCGCTTTTGTAGCTTGAATTAATATCCTCATTCGCTTTCGCTCGTATCTGGTCAATCTGTGCAAGCATTTCGGCGCGTGTTCCGGCCTTTGCTTGGGCAACACGCTTTTCATAAAAGGCTGTATTATTTTGTAGCCTCTCTTTGGCTGTTTCTGCGTCATTGTTAATAAGAGAAATGGATATCTTATTGTCCATGTCATTAGCCTGTTCTCGGAGCTTTTCATAGTTGTCCTTAGTTTTTTGAAGCTCCTCAATCCATTTATCATCTGACTTGGTAACTGAAATTTCCCTGTTAGCTATTTTTCTTAATGTCTCATTTGCATTATCATAAGCTTGTTCTTTATCCGCAAGAACTTTCTTAGTCTGTTCTAACTGTGCTTTCTGAGTGTCAATCTCTGCATTCCTTATTTGTTCTGCAGATGCATTCTGTTTTTTTAGTTCAGCAACCCTTTTATCACCGGCGCGACCGATGGCATTAACAAATAAATCATTCAGCTTTAACGTTTCATCCATTGAAGCATTGAACTTCTTTTGCGCCTCAGCCGCATCATTCGTTCTTGAAGTGAAATAAAGCAAAGCCGTAGCCAGTGCCCCAATGCTGATGAGAAGAATACCAGCAGGGCTTAAAGACATTACTGCATTTAATGACTTCTGTGCAGCAATTGCTGCGTACCGGACAACTATATTTTGGCTTTGTGTAGCAGTCTCTAATTGGATGGATGCCGCGTTAATTCGTCTGAGAGCAACTTCGGCACCTGTCTTGGCGATACTTTGATCTTTGATGATATTGTTTAACGATTGTAGGCCCTGTAGGATGGCCATTGCCGCGTTTACCTTAAGTAGAGCTTTCTGCAGATCCTCATTTTCGCTTCCAAATAAAGCTGCTGCACCTTGAGCGATGCTGAAGGCTCCCGCTACTCCGGTTAGGCCTTCAATCATTGCGTCAAATGCAAACGAATCGCTGGCCATAGCTCTGATCCGGGTGCTCATGTCCCCAATGTCATCCTGAAGCTTTGCAGCGGCAACACTCAATTCTTCAAAACTCATCTGATATTTTTCGGAAAAGTCAGACCCGGCATCTTCCATTTCCAACAGTTCTTGCCTCATCGCTCGGAACTGTCCTGTGGCTGTTTGCGCGGACCTTTGTGTAGAGCTGCCAAAGTTTTCCAGCTCTTCCGTTGCCGCCTGTATAAGCGCTCTGATGCTATCCAATTGATCAGCGTTATCTGGATTAACTAGTTCGAGCTGGCCGTTCTTAATGACGTCTTGGTAAAACTGTTTTGTTTGAGCGTTGGTTAGCTGAAGCTCTTTTCGAAGATCCTGTAACGACTTTTTGTATGCAGCCCCTAGCGTTGCTTTGTCAACGTTATTCAAGGCATTGCCCAGATCAACGATACTTTTCTTGGTTGTCTCATTAGTGCTGACGATCTCTTTATTCTTAGCAGCTATAGCAGCCTGAGTTTTCTTCGCCTGCTCCATCATCTCCCGATCGGCCTCAGTGGTGACACCAATTGCTTCAGCGGCTGCGTCATGCCCTTCTGTTTGCACACTTAAAATCGCAACGATTTTGTCCATTGTAAACTACTTCGATAATTTGTTTTCCTTTGCTTTACGAGCTTGGACAGCTATCTCTGTTAAGACTTTATCTAGCTGTTTATAAAACTCCATGATCGTAAAACCGTTAAGCTTTGCGGGGTCACCACCGGAGGCTATTTCAATTTGCCGTTCGATACTTTCTTCCGTTTCAGCAATAAGTTTCCCGACATGTTTGCCGAATGTTCTGTCTTTGCCTGTTCGAGTATCGCTTGATAGCTGTTTATATTTTCGCCGTACTCTTTCAAAAATGGCAGCAACTCCTGTATAGGCGTTTGCAAAAAAAAATCCTTGACATCGGAGTGTTTCTTCCAGTGCTCAATTTTCTTGGCGCCATAATTAAATTCGTAAGTCTCTGGCTTTTCGTTTTTATCGAAGTAAACGACAGAAGCAAGCTTATAGAGTAGGTCCGTGTCAGGAGGAAGCTTAGCACGAACTGCCAGCTGTTCGTTTAGCAAAAATGCTTTGTGTATATCAATTGTTCCAGCCTTAGCGTTGACTGACAGACTTTCGCGAACTGCCTCAGTGTGTTTGATCAGATCTTCCGCAGATATGTTCAGGCTTACCTCGCGGTAGTAAACAAGCGCCTGCAATCCACGGTGATAGGGCAGATTAAAAATGTCTTGGAACTGATAATAATCAATACCTCCACAGGTGAAGGCATATTCGATAATGTGTTTGGAATTGGGAAAATTCTGTTTTGGCTTAAACAGTTTCTTTAGGAGACCAAATGCCATATTCTTGCATGGTTGCCGGTAATTTGTATAACCAGTCTGGCCCAGCCACCAGGTGATTATTCTTTAGCAGCCTGAAGACTTGATTTTTTGGTTTAATCAAAACCTCGAAGCCATTAAACTGCTCGTTTTTGAAATATTGCTTTATACCGCCTGAACAATTGCACTCATAGTACTTTTTCCAACCCTGGTTTATAAGCTCTTCAGTCGACATGTTCTTCAATTAAGGAGGTTATGATTGCAGCAAAACCTCCAACGATGAGCATAGTGTTTAGATATGCAAAAACGTTGGTTTTGCCATCCAAAGCCATCCAGAAGACTGTCCATATGCTTGACATACATATCAGGCAATCCCATAATGGCTTTTGCACCACACGACTTGTTTTCCAGTCGAATATCTTGTCAAGAAAGTTGGCCGATGCAATGCGAATCCTCCCCAGCAACATGCCCTGTTTAAATAGCATATAGGCCGTTGTGTTCTTTAGTACGATGATCAGACTGTATAGGAGCAATTCTTTCATAAGACAAATATAATCCAAATGATAATATTTTAATCTTTTTAAACAACCGGCTTAAACCAATTCAGAAAGGTATTGCAGAAGTACCTGAAGGTATCAAGGGCGTCAGCTTGCTGCGCCGGATCGTCACGGTCTTCTTTAACGATGGTACCGTCTGCTCTTTTCTGAACGTTTTCCATGTCATAAATCAGAGGCTTGCCTTTTACTGCATCAATGATCACTTTATAATATGCGAGAATGCTGTTTACGTGTACAGCGTTTTTATGTAGTCGCGGGTTGGGAATAACCTTTATCTGGCCGTCACTGAGGGTTAAATAATGTTTTATTAGCTTGTAATGCGTCAGTTGCTCTTGCTGCAATGAGCTCTCTGCCTTGCCGCTATAGTCACCAGTGACCATATATAGACAGCCAGGATAATTAACCAGGATATAGCTGCACATGGCATCTATACCACTTTTAGGGAGCTTGATAGTCTCAAGGACATAAATCGTGTCATTATAATGCTGAATGACCGAGCAGCATAATGGATTGCGGTTAAAGTCAAAGCATAGGTACACAATCTCCGAACGATTGAGATGACAGGATCCAACATGCTTCTCTCTCCGGAATGCGAATGCCCATGGATTCTCATTTGGCTGATTACCCCAAAGGCCGAGTGTAAATACCTGGTACCAATAATAATTGCTTTCTTTCAGGCTCTCATGGAATGCTTTACGCTGATCAGTAACGTATGGGTTGTCATGATAAGTAACGTGCGTCGATCTGTACCTCAGCGTAATATCCTTTTTGCCAGGCACCTTGATAACAAATGTGCCAATAAAGTTAAGAAGCGGCGCATACTTGGTAAAGAATACGCGATACAACCAGAAGTCATTAAAGTCCGCAGTTTTGGCCTCTGGGTTGAACGTGAACCAAAGCTTTACCCTGCCTTTATTACTTCGCAGAGATGTTAGCAATGTAATAAAACCTTCTTCAGTAATTTGGTTACCTTCCTCCACCCACGCATGCGATGGATTACTGATTGAACGGATCCTACCTGGTTGGTTAAGGCCGCGGGTAAGAAAGCGATTGTTGTTGATGCAGGTAATTGCAAGCGGGGAAGAGTTGAATTTAAATAGGCTATCGACACCCCAATCTTCGGCAATGTCCTTTATCATCTGCCACTGGGCATCCTTGATGGATTCATGCGTTTCCTTGATTAAAATGCACCGGAAGTAATCCAATGCCATTGAATCTTCTAAAAGCTTTTGTGCTACAAATTGGCTTTTACCAGAATCGCGGCCGCCCCAGATGAATTCAATATCAATAAACTCATCCGGATTATCGCTCTCATCCAAAAGATGATGATAACACTGAAGGTAGACTCCTTTATCCAGATCTATTTCAATCATAAGGACCTATTCACAAAGAATTTTATCCACGCAAAATTTAACGAATATGCCAAGCAGGACAGTAATTATTAGAACAAGAAATGACTTGATAATTCCAATGTCATAGGCCATAAACGAAAAGAGGATCAATAGAAACAAGCTAAGCATAGCCCATCCTAAGAGTTGAGTCCTCGCAACTTTAATGGCACGTTGAATTCGATAGGTGTGCTGATCCTTTTTAGAAAAGATGATTTGAAAACATCTCGCGGCCCATTGAAACAAATAACGAGGCTCATAAATAGAATGGCCAGCTAAAGCAGGCATTCGCCAAAACTGAATGAGTAGCCACAAATGACGAAAAGCATCGGTAAACAAGGAAAACCCACGTTCATGAACTGTGTCAACTATTTCGTCGTCGGTAAAGTGATCGAAGTACTTTGTTTTGCTCATACTATTTTCTTTTGATACTGATTTTTATAGACTGCTGCTCGTTGTCTTTTTCGAATACACCCAAGTGTCTACCGAGGTCAACCAACGCTCCACGCTTGTCTGCCATCTTTAATTCAGTAGTGATCTGGCGAGTTCCATCTTCCAAAAAGCGCTCAGTAACTTTCATTCCTATGACCGGCTTTCGTTTGGGCTTTGTCATTTTAGTGAGGTCCTGGATAGTATTCCCCTCCTTTATAAAATCACCAATATCCCAGAATGCCAAGGCTGCCAGCTCAGTTAAGATGGCATGCTCGGTTATGCCGGATTTTTCCCGCAGTTCCTCCTGAATTTCCCGGATGCGGTCTGTAATGTGAACTTTTGTGAAGTTCTGGTAGCCAATCTGTCTCGCTGTCTTTTTCGAATAGCCGGCAGCAATCGCAGCCTTGGTCTTATCAAGCTTCTTAACGTATTCCTGGCAGAATTTCTCTTCTCTCCCTGTTAGACTCATAAAATAGTTGCAATTCCCACAAAAATAATCTTTATAATCATTATATAATCTTTTAGATTAAATATTAAGTCAATGCGAGCATTTCTGAAAGAAAGTGGCCTATAAACTATCTATAGTATTAGAATCAGCAATGTTTGGGGGTGGGGGAGGCGTTCTATGCCTTATTGAATCGACAGGCATCTTGCTTTTTTGTTCAGGATGATTGCAGTTAGCGACGGTAGAAGCAAATGCCCCATAAACAGACAATATTGGGAATATCCAAGTTGTAAATCCTTTTTCAAAATTTTTCAAAAACTTTTTTCTACGCTTTACTTTCAGATAACTCGAATACCCTTTCATTCGTTTTGCTTCTCTCCCTATCTCAGAAAGTGTAAAATTATCTTTTCCCGAAGGATGATCTTCCGTCAAGCCTTCCTCCCTTAGTATCCACGGTATTTCATCTACGAGCATATTTATCTCAAATGTAATTAGACGCTCCTTTTTATTCATTGACGTCCTACCTTCAACAGCCATTTTCTTAAAGTAGGAGTCAATTATATTTTTAGCTTCTCGCTTAGCAATATGGATCACAAAAGATTCATGTCGCATTGCCATTTGATCGATTACTTTATCTATCAGCATATTGCGGGCTATTTTCTTATAATCTCGTGACATTAAAACTTTAGTTTTCAAATGCTGATAATTTTTGGCTTCCTTTATTTTTTGGGCCAGACAACATTTAACAAGTTATCTCCCGCATAGATCGCAGCATTGCGAAGTCCTGCCCTAAAATATTCCAATGTGAAACGCTTATCCCATGGTTCTCCCGTAGATGTCAATCGTTCTTTATAGACTTGAAACGCACGTGGTATCTCATCATCGGCATACGGCGCTAATTTCAGAACCAAAATTTCGGGTTCGTCAAAAGTTAACATGTCAGGTCGGCTGGCGATTAAAAAAGGTCCATCGCTTTCTTTCAAATCTAATTTTGCTATAATCGGGGAGGCTCGATAATAGTCATAATTAACGATCATCTGACGAGCTGAAGGAGCCGTTTGATTAGTAAAATGCTCGTAAGTAAGCCAATAGGTAATTAAAATTTCCTTCTTTTTAACAGTGATCTTATCAAAACTGTTAACATCATAAAACATTGACCGATAAGTCTCAGCTATTTTTAATAATCTGGAAGAATCAGTTTGCATTGATTTCGGAATTAAAATGTAGCCCGTGGCGCCATAAGAAGTGTCGGGTTGCTCATTGTGGGCCAAAAAGCCACTTCCGGGAATGTAACGAGCCGCTTTTTTTGATGTACTACATGAGACTAGTAGGAACAATGCTATGATCACAGCTGTCCAGTAGTTATTTTTAAACAACATATCATGATTTTTTTTGGGGTTTAAAAAGTCTAAACAAAGCTAGAAATATTGCATAAAAGATTAAAAGCATTAGAATGGTAGCGGGTGTCGTCAGGTTAGCCCAATAACGCATCCCAACGGCCGCAAGAATCGCGAGAACTAAAGGTATTCCCAAGTCTATTAGCATAAGGGTTTTTAAGAAAAATACAGCGTAACTTTTAACCCTCATAGTTCATTGATTTTTTTAAACAATTTTTAAAGCCCGATATTTTTCATAAAAAGGGTTATATCGGAACATTAAAAACATCATCTTCCATAAAAGATTCAGCGGGTTTTCTTCTTTTCCCTAAGTCGATGGTTTCCGCAATCAGAAAAGTATCGAAACCAGTTTGGAAAATTTCCTGCCATTTGCAATTTTTGTTGAAGATTATCTATAATAACCGATTAATTATTTGCTTTTGTTCCTTGTCTTTGCTGCTGTTAATCATTGGCGGAGGTTACTTCTTTTAATGTCTGTCGGATGACTGTCAAACAGCGTAACTATCTGTATTTCAAATATTTAAAAATCCAGTCTTGGGCACAAAAAAAGCCTGTAAAACATTGATTTACAGGCTTTTTCATTTCATAGTTGCGGAATCTAATCCGTCTCAGCGAATAAATTTGGACCTTTCTTTTTGATATCATTTTGCTTCCTTACTTTCGCGCCCTCAAAAAACCGCTACACTATGAATGGCACAACCTTGACTCTTTTGGCCTTAGTTCTATTTTGTGGATGTCAAAAGTCAATTGATCCACTTGAAAACACAGTTGATCTTCCACAACAGGCTATAGATGAAACAACTTTTAGCTTCAAAATGAACGACTCCTTGATTCAATGGAATGGTTCTCTGACAGAAAATGACACAATTGGCGCAGCCTTGGCCAAGTTTACATCGAAAGACCCTAATTACAAAAGCGGGTATTCAATTTTTGCCCGAAAAGTAACCCAAGTCGATACCGTCTATAGAAGGGATTATTTAAACCTGGCAGTACCCGGTGACTCTCTTAATGAAACGACTTATACTTTTCAGTATCGAATCACCAAAGATTTTTTTCCAGGAGATGGTAAGTTTTGGAACATTAGTTACAGCACGTGGCCTGGCGACTTCTACACAGTGACGATATCTAAAGTGCATAACGGTATGGCCGACGGTACATTTTCTGCAAAGTTTACTGATGATCGATACCCTATTAAAAAAGGACAAGCAGTGATAACTGAGGGCAAGTTTACAAATCTGAAAGTACACAAGTAGATTTTCACAGAGTTTATTGGCGAAAACCTTCTTTTCGCCCTTATTTAGCTTATAACCTGTATTCTACCCCAACCACATTTGTCTGTAGTTTTCCGTTTGCTGTATAATCGTTTTGTCCTTATCGCTTTGCCCGGGCAGACCCGATGCGGGAGCGCTGTTGAGATATACTGTGCGGCCCGCATTAAGCAAGTTGCTGATCCGCATAAAAGCACGCCAATGGCGATGAAAGGTTTTTTCCATTGAAAAATTGAGGATGGTATAACCTTTCTGCCAGCTGTCTAAATCATACCATCCCGATACATCTTCAATACGCTTGCCGGTATAGATGCCGGTTAGCTGTCCCGTCCAGCCGATGCGGGGCGCCCTGTAACTGATATTCAGGTTGGCCAGGTGAGCAGACTGTCCCTGCAACGGGCGTTGCTGTTGCCTGGTAACGGTAATAATGTCGGAAGAAACATCATGCGGGTCTTCGCGCTGCTTGTATTTTTTATTCTGGTTGATTTGCGATACCGTAAATGTATAATTACCCGTAATGCTGAAGTTGCTTATATTTTTTACGACACTAAGTTCTAAACCATAGTTCTGTGCTTTGCCAAAATTGCGCAGCTGCTCTGTTATTTTGGTCGCGGGTGTGTAGCTCAGCGCACCGCTGGGTAAGGGATATAAAGTATCACCTGCATTCAGTAAAGTTTTTTCATAGGGATGATTGATGTGCTTGTAAAAAGCAGTCACCTGCAACACATCCAGGAGTCCGGGCGCATATAATTCATAACGCAGGTCAAAGTTATCGGCTATGGTGTGTTGTAAGAAGGGATTACCGGCAATGGTGTAATCATCATAATTCATATTAAAGAAGGTGAGATCGTACAAAGCCGGCCTGCTAATGGCTTTGTAATAGGAAACACGCACCGCCTGTTTCGGTGTAAGTGCATACCGTACGTGCATTGAAGGTAACCAGTCGTAATAATCCACCTTTACTTCATTCCCCGTATTATCAGTAGGCGCTGCCACAGCATTCAATAGTTGAAGCGTGTGTTCATTGCGCAGGCCGGTAACAATATCCAGCTGTTTGATATGAATGTTGGCTTCTGCAAAAAAAGCGGAGATGTTTTCTTTAGCCGTATATGTGCCGGGCGTATTGGTATTGCCTAAAGGATTTTGCGGGCCGTTATTATTGTACCATTGTGCATCATAAATATTCGTGAAAGGCTGCCCGGTTGAGTCGGTATAGGCAGGATTAAAAAAGTATTCATTGAAGAAATTACTCCTGTTGCGGTATTGCAGCAGTGTTCCCCCTGTAACAGAAAGGCTGTTTCTGAAAACTGCAGGCACATAGTTCAGTTTTGCGGAGAGGTCTTTTTCATTTTCTGTGTTGTGTAACCAGATCCTGTTCAAGGGCGCCAGCAGTACAGGTGTTTGGTACACCACATCGTCTGCACCTTTAATGCGGCCGGTATTTGCAGTAAGCTCAGCCCAGTCCGGATAGCTGCCGTAAGCATGCGAATAAACAGCATACCAGTTGAGCTTCCATGCAGTGCTTAGCGTATGCACTCCCTGCAGATTGAGATGATATAACGATTGCAGGTGCTGGCGCGAGCGTTGAGAAAAAGCTATTCGTCCTGTGCCCGGACCACTGCGACCTTCGGCCAGGCTGGTATCTACCCAGTCGCGTGCTTCATTATCCTTTTTGGCGGTATAAAACTGGTCGAGCCGGATACTGTTGGTTGCATTGAAGCGGTAATCAGCCGCCGTATAAAAATAAGTGCGAAAACTGCTGATAGAATAATGCCGTTGTGTAAAATCAGTTATACCGGGCACGTTGTTTAACTGTGGCTCGTTGTTCTGCACAATGAGAAAACTGTTAGAACCCTGTTGCATGTTTTGCATACCTGCTTCCGCTACAATACCCAGCTTCTGCTTTAAAAATTTTTTGCCCCACCATATATCACCCTGCATATTGGGCAACGGGTGTTTTTGATGAAAGGATAAATTGTCTTTTGTAAAATCTGTTCCCTGTGCATAATGGCCGTCGCCATATTTTTCATAGGGCGATTGACGCTCTATTACATTGCTGTTGAACGTTAAATACTGACGCTGAAAAAACAACTGATCATAACCCGTTGCCAGCCGGACTGAAAACTGTTCCGCTGCAGGCACCTGCCGCGTTACAATGTTCATCAACCCGCCAATGGCATCGCCGGGCATGCCGGGCGTAAGGGTTTTGTACACTTCCAGCCGCTCGATCATATTGGCCGGAAACAGGTCGAGGGCTACATAACGGCTGCGGTCATCAGGACTAGGTAAAGGAATACCATTGATGGCAGTGTAACTGTATTTGCTATCCATTCCACGAATGATGGCGCGCGTAGATGCACCGCTTTCGTTAGCTGATAAAGATACCCCACTGGCGCGTTGCAGCACATCAGCCATGGTAAGATCTGAAGAACGCACAATTGACTGCCGTGAAAGGCTATTCACAAGGGGGACCGACCGTTGCTCCTGTTGCCGGGAATACTGTTCTGTGCCGGGATCTATCGCTGTAGTTACCGATACCTCGTTGAGCGCATGTACAATGGGTTGTAATGCCAAATGCAGTGCAAGCTGTTTTTCCGCTTGTACAGAAATAGAAAAGCTGTCGGGTTGATATCCGACAGCTGTAGCATAAATATGATATGTTGCTATTGGTACATTCCGGAACGAAAAAAAACCATTCTGATCGCTAATAACGACCTTGTTATTTTCAATAATCCGGATCGTAGCGCCGGCAACAGGTGTTCTGTTTGTTTTGTCCACCACTTCGCCTTTGATCGTAGCAGCCTGCACAGCGGGGAAAACTACGATCAGCAAAAGCAGTAAAAAGTATTTCAACCAATCAGCCATTAGTGTTGATTGCCGCTGTGATCTGACTGAAATGCACCAATATCTTTACCGGGCTGCGTAATTTCTGTAACGCCATATACCGCGTCATCTTTTACTACCGCAAAAGGCTGGAAACCGGTAAAGGCTTTGCCAATCGCAGGAGATTTGCTTTGTAAATGAAAATCGTAGCTGCCTACAAAATCATTCGCAATAAAATTGAAATTAGCTGCAACCGGTAACGGATAATTTACAAACAAAGGATTGTTGGCTCCGGGCGTAGTTGTGTTGCCGCCGTTGATGTCACCCGGCTGTTGCTTAGTAATATAACCGGCAGGCAGAAACTGCGCTGTAATGGTCGTTTTGTCGCCGTAATTATAGGTATAACCATATTTTACATTCGCTGTGTCGGCTGCGGGAACACTGCTGCCGCTTCCCATAATGGCTAATCCAAATGCACAATTCACCAGCAGGTTATTGTAGCAATTGCCCCTGCCGCCATTTTCAAAATCGAGTGAGCCGCCTTCTCCCACTTTCTGCTGACGGTAGCCCGTGCTGATAATGGTATTGTTAAACATGCTGGCATTGGCCTGCGGCGAAAGACCGCCTGCATTGGCTGATTTAAAAGCATTACCAGTACCGCCAACTACCAGGTTATAAGCAATATCACCTATACTTCCACTTTTAACATTCACACACTCACCGGCAGTAAGACCCGCTTTTTCAAATGTGTTGCGGAATATTTCAAACTTACCTCCGGCTATACGCACCATATCGTTGACGGAACCATAGAGCCAGCTGTCTTCCAGCACAAAACTGGCGTTGGGGTTTTGCATGTAGATACTATAACGCGATACATTAGGACGATAAGGATCGTTGGCGGGACCCAGGCCGCCAGTGTACTCTATACGGGTCCATTTGATGATAATATCGCCCGAGCCGGCCGCGCCCTGTATGCCGCCCCAGTAACCTTTAAAAGCAGGATCGGTTTGAGGGGACTGCGGATCTTTTGCAGGATCTGATTTCAGTGATGCATCGGCAACGGTGAATAGTACCGGTGCAGCTTTGGTGCCAATTGAATACAAGCTTCCTTTTACCACAATACCGGGCGCGTGCCCCTGCGTACCAATCGCAGTGGGTCCGGTAGAAGGACCGATCACCAATACCTTTACACCGCTTTGTATCATCAGCGTGTCGCCTGCATTGATCACGGCGTCGCCTGCTCCGCTATACAGATAATAAGTGCCGCTTTGTTTTAATGTACCCTTAATGCTTCTTCCGTTAGAACCATTGAGGCTGTTAAGTGTATCGCCATCCTGAATGTAACTGCCTGCCACTGGGTCCGGGCGGGTTACCGATACATCTTCGTTTTTGCTGCAGGCCGTCAGCAATATCGCTGAAGCACCACACAGTTGAAAGAACCTTCTTTTCATGATTGCAGCTGGTTGTTTAAAGTGAGTAGTAATCCGAAATTTTTTTGTTGTTATTGGATATTGCTAGTCGTCGCCTTCGCCGTCATTAACTGTCAGTTTCACAAAAGCTGCGCGAACGGGTGTAGGCATTACTGCATTTTCACCCTTCACGGCTTTCCAGGTAAGTTCGTTCATCACCTGGTCAGGTACCCTGTCTTCTTTGGAAAAATCAAGTCCTTTTGATATGGCGGCGAGTTTGGTATTTTTTGGATTGATGTCTGAAAGGTTCACATTGGCAGGCAAGTGTGTGAAAGCTGTATTATCAGGCTTGCTGGTAAATGAGCGCCACATAGGCATTGCCGCAGCATCATATTGCGTCATAGGTGGCATGCCCAATATCAATTCGATTGTGCGAATGACGCTGGAAGTAGAATACATTGTGTGATCTACATAATGGCGCTTAACGTAACCACCGGCAATAAAAGCAGGTGAACGATGGGCGTCCACATGATCAGGACCATTTTGCGCATCGTCTTCCAACATAAATACCACTGAGTTTTCCCATACAGGGCTATGGCTTAAATGTTCCAGGAACATGCCGATGGCCAGGTCATTATCGGCCACATGGGCAAAAGGTGTAGGCCTGTCTGCAGCCATGCCTTCCGTATGGTCATTGGGAAAATATACGGTCATTAACTGGGGCAGCGCGTTGTTGGCTACCAGCGAATCGAAATCTTTTTCCCAGATATGATAACGCACGGTATCCATGATCTTCAGGTTGAAAGGTGGATACTGTGGTACATAATGATCATTCAATACAGGGATCCGCACGTTCTTGCCTGAAGCAAACTCACCATAAGTACGGAAGCTCACACCGGAACGTTTCGCCTGGTCCCAGATATACATTTTGTTAAGCGCGGTACCACCTACGGCACCCTGACCACGACCACCATAGCTGGTTGGCCAGTTCTTTTCCATGTAGTCCGTTGCATAAGCACCCATGCTCCAGTTATGGCCATCGGCACTTACTTCGCCATCTACATAAAAATTATCGAGTAATACAAAATTGTCAGCAATGGAATGAAGGTTCGGAGTATAGTGGCGGCCAAACAGCAGAAGGCTGGTGTCTCCATTACCCTGTGGCATATCACCCAGTACCTGGTCGTAGGTACGGTTTTCTTTGATAATATAGAACACGTGTTTGATCGGGGAGGCGTCGCCCACTTTATGAGGAATAGGATTGCCATCCTGCCCGTCCGTGCTGCGTTCAACACTTGTATTATAAGGTGTGTTGTGATATACCGCCTGTGAGTATGCGGCCAGTTCTTTTTCCGCAGGAACTGGAATGATGCTCAGGGAGCCCATCAACAAACCGCCGCCGATATATTGAACAATCTTAGGTTTTGAATCGTCTCCACTGTGGATGCCTACTTTTTCTTTTTTATCAGTGGGATTAGGGCCCTGCGGGTTAGGCAGCGAGCTGTTTCCCTTGCCGTTAGCCACATACAATTTATTGCCTGTAACACGAACAACAGAAGGATACCAGCCTGTTGGTATAAATCCAAGGGAATTACTGTGGCCGGGCTTTTGTACATTAAATACTGCAAGACAATTATTATCGGCATTCGCGATGTACAATGTTTTATCATTCTTGTCCAATGCTACGCTGTTAGGTGTAGATCCACTGAGCGTAGTAGGATATACCGCTGTGTTGAGCGTTTCCAGCACGCGACGCTTTTTTACATCAATTACCGAAACGGTATTGTCGTTGCCATTCGCTACAAACAGGTAGCGGCCGTTTTTCGTAATACACAGATCGTTGGGGTTATCGCCCACTTTAATGCTATCGGCAAACACATTGTTGCGCGTGTTGAAGATCTTTACCTGGTCCCCGCCCCAAACACTGATATAGAGCGCTGATCTGTCGGGCGAGAGCAGACATGTGTACGCTTCAGCGCCAAGCGGATACTTATTTTTAATTTGACGCGTACTAAGGTCAATCACGTATAAGCTATTATCCTGCTTGGTTACCGCATATAAAACACCACGCTTACCATCGAGCGCGATGCCGGTTGGAGATATAGCGGAGCTGCTTTCTTTTTTACCATTATAAGCATTGCCAAGGCGGATAGTATCGCCTGCGGTGAGTTTATTATCGCGGATCGCATAGCGGATAATGCAGTTATCATCACCTCCGGAAGCATATAACGATTGCTCATCTTCACTAAAAGCAAGTCCGCCCCATGATTTAGCAATGGTTACCTGGTCAAGCTGCCGGTCGTTCTGGGCGTCTAACAGCTGAATGGTTTGAACGCTTTGTCCGTTGTTGGTAACTGCGGCATAGCGATGGCTTTTGCTCAAGGCAATGTTGAGCGGGAGATCCCCAAGCGGAAGGCTTGTACCGGCTGGTGTAAGCGACCAACCATTTGGTAGCTGCACTTTTTTACTTTCAATTGTTGAAGGACCCTGTGCTTTGATCACGCCAGCACACATTACCTGCAGCAGCAATGCTGAAAATAAGAATCGTTTCATTGTCGGTGTTTGTTAGTGGGGTGTGTTATTGCATCAGGCATTATGCCTACTGTGCTGAAGGGCCGCCAAAACTAAATGAAAACGGAAGAGGGTAATATTAAAAAATTATGAAGTGGGGGATAGCTGTTTCGGCGGCGCTTGATATCTGAGTTGATAGCCTATTGCAATATCTATAAAACGATCGTACAATATAAGGATCAGGTCAATGCTCGGGAGGTTTTTTCCATTGTACCAATGACGGATTTCATCGCAGTAACAATTTTTCCCGTAGGGAATTAAGCTTAATAGAAATGTGTGAATTGAGAACATCATAGTCCGTTAGGACTTTGACCCAAATAAAAGGGTTAATGTCCTAACGGACAAGAAAACCCCTATATGTTAGCGTTTCTATTAAGCTTAAAGTCCTACGGACTATCGACGCTGTAATTACTTTTTCTGTCAAGCTATGCGCTATGCCAACAAGTAATTGGCAAACTATAAACGATATTCACATCTAAAATATAAAACCTGTAATCAATGATTGCGGCTTTTTAATGTGCCCAGGACTGGATTCGAACCAGCACTCGATCACAGACCTTGGTTTGTCGCCGCCGAAATACACTTCCCCGCCTCCCCGCTTAAAAAGTTTTTTTCCTTAACCTTTCTCTTTATTTGCAGCGGCGCACTAACCTCTTCAATTAAACAATGCGCACGAATCAAATCTAAAAACTCATGACGGAAGGTTTCGAAGTGATGTTTAAAAATGGTGATGCAATTATTATTGTTATGCATCCATTCCGTTATGGCCACATCTTTAATTGACTGCAGTAAATACATCGTGTTATTGGTACGGATAAAAAACGGGTTATCTATTGAATAGTCATTTATTACATTTCCTTTTAGAGCCACTTGCATACACAATTGAAAAAGATCGCCTCTGTCCCATAACCGGAAACGAAGCTGCGGAGTTACAGCGCTTAATTCAACCCGCGACAGCCATTGCCGGCAAGGTTTGTATTTCAATTCCTTTTTACCATACAACCTGTAGCTGTATAAAAAAACCTGTTGTTGTAATAGCGGAAGCGCTTCATGCCATAGCGAAAGTAAAGCGGTCATCTTTTCCTGCTCCGCAACATTTGATGAAGTAATTGATCCCGGAATTCGCTCTGCCAGTTGCCACATGTCATAGCTAAGTTTATTCAAGGCTCTTTGCCCGCTGGTTAAGTAAGCATCATATTGTTTTTCTGTTCCGCTGGTAAAATGTTGAAATCCTTTTACATTCTTTCCGCCTTTGTTCAGCAACCCAACACAAGGCACTAAAAATGGTGACAGTCTGTTATGAAAAGTGTGCGTTAACAACCAGGTAAGTGCCATGCCTTTTATCGGCGGCGAAGGCAATTGTGCTGCACCGGGCAAATGGATGGCATCATTAAATTCTGTTGCAATTATTGCATTTGAAAGCTGATACACCGTCCCCATCTCAGGCCTGGCCTTTATTTCCAAACCTTTGTCGCAGGGGTCAATCGTAAAATAACACTTGTGCCGCAGGGCAGTATCTACTAAACCTCCCGGTTGGTAATCTTTAAAAAAGCTGTTACATCCATGCCACGTAAGCCGGTCCAATGCCTTATATGCATGCAGGCAAAGCGTTTCAACTTCCCTACCGCAACTACACGCAACATGCAGCTGATGAGGCTCTATGGTAATAGTTAATTCAAATGAATGATTACCATCTGAATTTAATAATGTTAGCGTGCCATTTTCGAAGCTGATAAAAGAGAGTGCCGGATAATACCAATCGCGCTTGCGCTTTATCCGCGACTCGGTAACCTGTTGCAACATGTCATTTGAGAATACATAGGGACCGGCAGTTAAAGGAATGGCATAAGGCGAAGCGGCGTTTCGTAACAACTCAGTAGATGGTGAGGATAATGGATCAGTTTTTTTGCTCATGGTTATTGGGTTTTAACGAAGCTCCGTTCCCTGCTTTCGCTATGCAATATGCAGCGCAGGTATGATAACGGAAATGACCGGTAATTTACCAGCTATTTTACCTTATAACCTTTTATTATATTTGCCATATTAGCACTTATTAAAATGGAAAAAACAATACACCAGGGCCGTAACATAAGGCATTTTAGAGAAATGCTCGGCCTGAAACAGGAAGGACTGGCAATGGAACTTGGTGACGATTGGAACCAGCGTAAAATATCGCTATTGGAACAAAAGGAAGTGATTGAGGAAGATATATTAGCGGAAGTGGCAAAAGCGTTGAAGGTTCCTGTAGATGCAATTAAGAATTTTGATGTGCAGGATACAATCTTTAATATTCAGAATAACTATGAGGGTTCAAATACAAGGGATACTCAAATAAATACAACAAACAACGATTGCACAATTAACTATGCTGACAGATGGCTTGAGGCGGTGGACGAAATTAAAAAGCTGTATGAAAGATTATTGCAGGCCGAGAAAGAGAAGGTTGAATTGATGGAGAGAATGTTGGGGAAGGGGAAGTAGGGGAGAGTGGGGTTGAAATTGAGCTGGATCATTCATTTATTTTAATTCCTTCTTTGCGGATCAATGACTATCCGCACCCGCGACCGATGTGACGCGTGAGTGGACCGCTCATTAATTCAACACATTTTTATAATGCACTCCACATACAATGCGTCTCTCACAGCACAATTTTCGATCTATTTTTATAGAAAACTTGAAGAAAACTTTGAATTTAGTAACATGATAAACAGTCATATATACATACTTCTTTCACCATACTGGTCGGTAAAAATCTTCCACCATTTTCTTTTGCAGCCATATAACCGCCAATCCTATTTTAACATCATGAAAAGAAGTCCAGCAGGTGTTTTCCTCTAAGATTTCGAAAACAAAGTGGAAGTTGGTATCTGAATTCAATATGGCCGTAATCTTTTTATAACACTATTAAAGTTCATCTCAATTAATTCTTCAATTTCTTTGTTTGAGCGCAGCAATAAACGAGCTAAACAAGAAATTACAGATGAAACTTGGCCAGGTCTAGCAGGAGAGTTATGCTCCATTACAAATGGGCCGTCTGTTTCGGTTAATAAAAGCGCCTTAGGGATTTTGGAAATTATTTTTCTTCCCGATGCTGATCGAGTCATTGCTGGATTTATTGAAAAATAGTATCCAGCGTGTGCGATTTTTTCAATTAAATATAATGGCCCACTATACCAATGAAAAATTGCGTTTTCAATTTTGTATTTTACCAATAGCTCTAAAACTTCTTTCTCTGCTTGTCTAGAATGAATGCTTAAGATTTTTTTTTGCCCGGAAACTACCTTTAGTATTTTAGCAAAAGTGTATATCTGGATATCCTTTGTAGGCATACCCTCTGCAGAAAAGTCCAAACCAACTTCTCCAACGTACGATGTTTTACTTATATTATTTAGAAATAAATCAAACTCCTTTTTGTGGGAATCCGCCATTAGTGGATGCATTCCCAATGCCAATCTTATCTTTTTTAGTGATTTGAAATGGGGATATCCCATTTCAAAATGGCTTGGAAGATTAGTCATTGCTAATACTGTTGTATTAGCTTTTATAGAATCTTGTAAAACTTCACCTGGATCGGGATATAAATCTATGTGGCAGTGTGTATCAATAATCATCTTAAACCCAGTTCTGATTTTACAAATCTACTACCTTTATCTCTAAACAACTGCAACACTTCTTGTTTCGACCTCAATACCATTTCCGCATATTCAGTAAGATTATTAATATTAATATTCCCATTAACTAATAAATCTCTTTTCATTTTCTCTAAGGATATATTTCTTTTTAAGTAACTGAATAAAGCTGGTAAATCATTATTTCCTACCGCTGCAACATTAGTGATAAAATTTCCATAGTGATTTTCATTATCCAAACCAGCTTTATTTAATGCTGCTCGCCTGTATATACAGGGCATACATCTCCCACAATTGTGAATTTCATTTGGATTGTCAAAGTGGAATTGTCGTCTACCTCTTTTTCCACAAGAAACAGAATCTTGAAAAATATGTTGTATAAATGTAGGGTTCGTACATTCAACAAACATTTCTCCTTTGGTCTTAAATGCATAAGGGTTATATATTCTAGTGGATAATCCTAATGCTGCGAGCAATTCTTGCGTATTCTTTAAAACATAAGGATGGGTTGTCCTTGTACTTAACGAACTTACTCTTGATGGAGTAAGAGGATAATTAATTGAAATTGTGCCGTTCTCAGGAATTGTTAATTTATCAATCGTGGATAAATAACAACCTAAACCAATAAAAAATAGTGAACGACTGCGGTAATTATTTTCTATCGTTACCCCGTTACCATTAACATCTTTTCTTGATAATGCTAATTTTGATTGCACCCAATATATTTTATTGGGGTATTTGGTCATTAAATGGCTCAATAGTTTTCTCTGGTCTCCATTTGGCCCTGGCGACTTTGAATCGAAATGAGAAACCAATAGTATTTTTTCATTATCTCTTAGCTTTTCTAACTCATCTATGACCCCAATTAAAGAATCTAACCCGCCTGAAAATAAACTTACGGAATTAATAGTTTCTCTTTCATAACGTGGAATTTTCCTTCGGTTTGTTCGTGGTTGAAAAAAGCTGACATCTTCTATTTCCCTAAAAGAAATCCGCCAATCATCACCTGTTAAGAAGTCTAAAATCTGCTTCAACTTTTCTTCCTTCCCACTCCACACCGAGAAATTCTTTACTGGAAATTCTACTTGTATATCTCTTGTCCAACCATCATTTGAATAAATAGCCCGACTAAGTAGGTTGTCAACACCATAAACTATCGCAGATATAAGGAAGAAATCAAATTTTACAGAAGTAAAATCAGTCGTAAAATCAAAAACTCTTTCATAGCTTAAAAAAGACAATGGAACTTTTCTATTCACTCCGCTATCTGTATAACAAAGCTGCAAATCTGAAAATTTGCCATAATCGGCATTATCAATAACTACATTTACTCTCATAACTATTCAAATACGGTTAATATATCTTGTTGAATGTTTTTTACAAGCCTGTCTGCTTCATCAGAACTCCAATCAATATTTTGTAGTGGATTTCTTTTGTGCATATCGTTAACTCTCTCAACTATGAAATTTTTTACCTGATTGAAAAGACTATTGCAGTCACTTTCATTCTTGTTCCTTATTAAATTTTCATAGAACCATTTTGACAAAAGCTCATTAATGTAATACCCGAAATACTTTATTATTATATCTTCCAAAGTATTGGTTTCAAAAGTTTGTTGTAATAAAGTTTGTACCTCATCAATAGACTCAGCTTGCCCTATCAGTTCTTCTAATAATAATCTTGTAGCTTCTTTTGCCGCGTTATCATCAATTGATGTGGCACTGCCGGAACAATATTCAATCAAATGATTAATAACATCCCCCACTGTTTTAGTATCAATATCAGTTAATCCTGTAAATTCAAGCGTTTCCCTAATATTATTACCAGAACTTATAAACTTTGAAAAGACCTTTCCGATTTTCTTCGCAGTTTTGATACTACTTCTCCCTCCTGCTTTTGAACCGCCGCGACCTCCCGTTGATGCTCCCCCCAATGCTGAAACAAAATTTCCCATAATATTCTGTAGCTTCTGAGTAGGAAGAACAGAAGAATCACAGTTTGAAGTAAGCGAAGAGCTAAGTGAACCCCAATTCGGAACCATTGAGTGTTTTACTTCAGAAAATGATTTAGATGTTCCCATTTCTATTTTTTTAGATTAAATGCCTTGCTTGCTCTAGATTTTCCATCTTGGAAATAATCTTTCAAAAAGTCTCCCATCTCTGGTTCAGATTTAAAATCTGCTAATCTCGTTGCAACTGCAGGTTCAATATCTGTTACACTTATTATCTTAAGAGCTTCCATATAATGGTAACCTGTATTTTCAATTTTATTTTCTGTCATTACATTGAAAATATCATAAAGTCTCTTTTGCTGAGGATTCCTTTTTAAATTTGAAGATAGAAGGTTAAAAAATGCATCTTTCTCAATATCGCTAAAGGGCTGGAACTTTTCAGAAAGTAGAGATTTTGTGACAGTTGTCGTCATATTATCGGGCAATAACTCATTAAACAATGCTCTAACTACTGGCGGAATCATACTCGCTGAAGTGATAGAATTTTCTAATTTATCACGAGCAATCCAATAATAATCTCGTAAATCAACTCCTGATAATAAAGGCTCAATCTGAAACCATTTAATTATTTTAGGTTTACTCCAGTCTTTGAAATCTGTATCTTTTATTTCTGAAATAACATCATTAATTCCTTTTTCTTTACATAGAGTTTCTATATCAGTTATTTCTTTAGGCACACCATCTTGAACAATTTGCCATTCAAATAGCTTTTTGAATAACTTGGGTTCAGAATATTCAAGTATCATCATTTTTGCAAGAACAGCTTCATTAAAACTTTGCAAGGATGCAACTTCTGCAAGCCTTTTTCTGATGGTGTAAGTATTTAGAAACCGTTTAATCTGTCGGGGATTCCCATACAAACTATTTGTAATCAAGGGTACTAATGAAGGGATTGTAATTACATTGTCCTTAACTTTTCTGAATTCTTCTGCTTCTAAAATTTTTTCAAAGTGTGATAGTCCAAATGCTGAATACTTATTCGTCATTCTATACTTCTTAAATTCATCAAGTACATTTTTAAACTTTTCAATGCCGATTTCTTTTTTACAAATTAGCATTGATATATAAGTTTCGACTTCTGATTCGGAAAGTCTTGGTAAAGAATATGGAAGCTGTATTAACTTTTCCAAGTAATCTATAATAATCCTATTGTTGTCTTCCTCAATCTCTCTATTGTTCTTGTACTTATGTTCAATTGCGTATTTTACTATTCGAGGGTCGGCTCCAATGAGGAAAGCTGTTTTTGATACGTTTAGAAAAAGCTTAATTGCTTCGAGATTTTCAATAATCCTTTCTGGACTACATCTATCCAAGTCATCTATTATAACAATTAATCTTTTGAGGTTTGTCGCTTCTAATAAATCTGAAAAATCCTTTCGAAATTCGGCTACCGCATTTGTGGAATTTTTATCTTTTTCTTTTCGATCTTTTACAAAGGCATTATATATTTCCTTCCCCTCTTCCGATTTCAGTTTTTCAATTATTTTTTCCGGATTATCCCCCCATTCAGTTATCTTCTGAATTGCAAACGGAACTAAACTAAGCCCTCCTGTAAAATATGCAGAAACAGCTGGCAAGGCAACATTTTTCATAACCATACCTGCGCCACGCATCCAATTGATAGACTTCCAAAGTTTTCTTGCTTTTTCCTTAATCGTATCCTTTATTTCAGCAGAAATCTTTTTGTTGCCCTCCAATTCTTTGACAATTGAGTCGAGTAACGCAGCTTTAGCATCATCATATCCTTCAAAAGTCCATCCATTAAAATGTATACAGAGCGAATCTTTATCATCCACCCCATCAAATTCTTCTTTTACTATTTGCAAGATGCTGGATTTTCCACTTCCCCAATCGCCAAAAACTCCTATTGTAATCGGCAAAACAGATTCATCATTAATGATATTAATTAACAAGTCTGCGTGTACCTTAAATCCTAAAAGGTCTTCTGATGTTTCATTATCTGCCCACATGTGTTTTATATCTTTTTCGTTATTACAATATTTTTTTATACTCCAGTGTTAACGTATTTCCAGTGGAGTTAATTTCTAAAAGCAGCTTCAGCGCTTCGAGCGTCGAACCAGAACTATTATTGTCTGACCTGATTACATTACAATTCTTGCAAGTAGAGCATCTTTTTATTTCAGAAGGATTTCAATTTCCTATCGGTTCATATATGTCAATACTTTTTATCAACCTTGATGCATGTTCATAGATATCGTTTGTTGATTCTATTTGAACCCGCTCCTCCTTGCCTGTATCAAAGAAGCTTATGTGTTTTTTCTTGCCATTAAAATGTAACCTGCATAATGGCTTTCTGTTATTGTCATCAAGAAGAACGCCGAAATAAGATTGAGTGTCCCTGCTTATAATTCTTGTTACCTTAACCTTCGATGCCAAAATTGCCCGGACTATGTAAAAAGCATCCATCTCTTCTGCAGTGGTTACTACTTTATTTTCGTCCACAGTAGCAGAGGTCAAATCTTCTTTACTTATTTCTTCTGCTTTTTGTGTCTCGGTCGCTAATGCTGTTTTAAGACGCTCATTAATAGAATCGTTCAGGAACTGCGCGAATGTTCTCTTTAAATATCCTTTAAACTGTTCCAAAATTTTAGCGGTAACAATTGAAGGATATACGGTTTTAGCAAAAAGTCTTGTAAACTCTTCGGACGGATCGCTTATTTCTTTGATAATTAAAGCACGCAATTCCGACATGTACTTTAGTTCACTGGCAGTGTTATTAATGCTTTCAAGATTAAAATAGCTCTTGTGGAATTCTTTTAATTTTTCAATCTGTGCTTCTTTAATGTCATCTATTTTAAATTCGAAGAAAGGCTTTTCATCCATTTTGTTAGACTGTACCAAATCGGTGTAAAACCTATAAATAATACCATTCGTAAGGATTCCAAATTTCGCCTCAGTTGTATGAAAATATCTGAACAGCTGGCTGTTGTGTGGGTCAAGATCAGAAGACCAATGCTTGCATTCAATCAAAATTATTGGGCTTCCGTCTTTGAGAATAGCATAATCAACTTTTTCTCCTTTTTTTATGCCAATATCCGCGATAAATTCAGGAACAACTTCAAGCGGGTTAAAAATATCATACCCCATTGTTTGCAGGAAAGGCATAATAAATGCATTCTTGGTAGCTTCTTCTGTAAGAATAGCATCTTTCATTTTGGAAACTCTTTGAGCAAGTAGTCCAATTTGGTCTTTAAAGTCCATGGCAAGCTGGTTTTAGGTTTTAAAAAAATTTCTAGTGCATTTATGATTGAAAGGATTTACAAGTGATATATAAAAAATTGATGGGATTTGTCGTAAAGAAAGAATAGGGCATAAAAGAATGACGTCTCATAACAAGCACGATTTTTTATTGATTTAAGATAAAAGTGGATAAGGGATTTAGATGGTTTAGGTAAGGATAATGAATAATGATTCAGGCCGCGTGAAATCGAATATACGTTTTACAACACTATTGTAACATTAAATTTTTTTTGGTCATCTTTATTCCTGCGCCCACCCACCACAAGTATGCGGCGATGACTTCCGGCAATGTGTACTTATGGCGCCGGTTATACTGTAAAGATTATATTTCTAGTAAAAGTTTTATCAAAAAACCTTAGCTCATTGGATTGACTCAGCCAAATTACGTAACGCACGTAATTCCACAGCATACTTGCGCCATTAAGGACCGCCGTTTTTAAAAATTCATTTTGTTTGATCCTTGTAAATTTCATTGTGGATCTGTTTCATCCAACGGTTCAAAATAATAGAAGCTCCAGCATGGGATAATCAGTTTAGTAAACCCGTCACACGCTAATTTTTTTTACCATTACCTGCAACCTACCTAAGCAGTTTATCATTTCCCCATGATCTGATCCATGTACGTCTTATTATCCCAAAACAGATATTCTTCACTCATGGTACCATCGCTTTTCCAAATACCGATCGTCGCCATCGGAATGCGAAACTTCTTGCCCGTAGGTTGAATAAATTTACCATCGCCGGTTGGCATCGGCTTTGTAAAAGTTCCTTCCATCCAACCCATTACGGCGGTCATATTACCGGAGCCTATTTTGATAGGGTGCTCTTTAATTCTTGTATCGGGCGCATATACAAACATCGCATCCAGTGTTTTGATGTGTTGCTCAATGCCCTTTTCAATATGCCCGTCAGGAAAATGCACAATGATGTCTTTTGCATGGCTCTCATGCAGTCGTGTCCATTCGCGATTCGAAAAAACCGTGTAATCTAATGTGTCGAATGTTTGCAGATTTTTGGCAATGGTGTCTTTGCTCGCCGTAAGCGCCTGAATTTGTTTGACCAGCTCATCCCTGTCATTTTTTTTATTTCCTGTACAGGCCGTCAGGCTTACCGCAGCTGCCAAACAAATTAATGCAACAAGGTTTTGGCAGACAAACTTTTTCATTTTTATCTTTTTTAAGACGGGAATACAAAGTTAAAAACTCCTGCATCACCGGCGGTAAAAGAAATCGGAGCGTGGGATCGTTAGCAGATGCTTGTAATGTTTTTTTGGGGATTAATTCGACTTTAGAATATGGTAAATAATACCTGACCATTTGCCCTATCTGGCGTATATATGCCACAATGGCGTCGTGCAATGCGTACTTGTACAGCCAGCTAAACAGTAAATAAGATGTTTCTGGTAAAGTTTTTATCCAAAAAATTCTATCAGAATGGATAGATCAAAAAGGAGACACGAAACACAACTTGAATATGCTTCGTGCCTCCTTTAAATGTTATATTCTGCCCCTCAACCCAAATAATCAGCTAACTCCGCAAAGTCTGTGATCCTGGGAACAGGAATGTCATTTTCATACACATTCATCTTGTCGTACAATACAGCGCTAATGCCAAGCTCCAACGCTGCCTTAATTTCAGAGTGAAGATCATCGCCAATTACCAATACCTCAGGGCTGGCATAATTGTGCCGTTTTATAATGTCTTCAAAAACATCCTTTTTAGTTTTAGTGGAAGAGGAAGGATCTATGATGTGGATTTCTTTAAAGTCACGGTCCAAATTCATTCCTGTAACCTTGCTTTGCTGCATGTTGGTGAAACCGGTTGTCACAAGAAACTTGTCGAGCGGCAGGGTTCGCGCAATTTCATAGTCACTAAAAGGCTCAATTTCTCCATCAAAACGAATGCTGCTTAGCAGCTCTATTCCTTTAGAAGTAAGTTCTTCCGAAAAATTAAAATCCTTTGCCACCATTTGAAAAGGCCTTCGCATAATCTCGTGCCTGATCTTATCCATTTGCAGGCTTTGTTCGTCATCTGCTGCGATCAGTTCAAGCAACGGTGCAAATATTTTATCTCCAATTGAACGAACCGCATATATCGTATTATCCAAATCAAAAATGAGCGCCCTTTTCTGCATGTAATATTGATTTAAGAACGAATAATTGTGAACTCAGCGGCGCCCACACAGCATGCACAAATGATAATTTTTCTGTCCGGATTTCAATTGTCCCCGCATTTTTGCGACGCCTGCATACGCGAGCAAATTTACAGGTACATTTCTTTGCAGAATCTTCATTTAACTTAAGGCACATAGGTTGGTTTTTATTGATTAAAGAAGCAGGTTGATCTTTACCATCTATCCAATCCCAGCAACTTTCTGCCCAGCGGTGATAGCTTAGCCGTTTCATATTTTGTTTGTTCCCATTTTCTTGGGTCGCCGGGGAAGGCAAATCCTTCAGGTGCTCTTCTTTCCTGCCAGGATGAAATGCGCCATTCCCGCAATAGCTCATTGTCCTCTTCTGCCGGCATCATAGAGATATACTGCGCCATTCTAACTTTGCTACCACTATTGTTTGCCCTTATTCCATGCGGTTGAGTGCTGTTAAAGATGAGCAGATCGCCTGCCTGCATCGGCACTTTCACAATGTCAAAACCTGTTGTGTCCGGTTTAAAATGATCCCGGTCTCCTGGCTGTGTTAGCTTCCAGGTTTCGTAGGTTCGGTACAATTCGGGAATACATTGAAATCCGCCCATATTTTCATCGGTCTGATCAGCCAGCGCCAGCACTCCCTGAACATTTTGCGGTTTGGTTTCCGGGTCATAGTCCCAGTGGATAAACCCCTTGTATTCATAACCCGGGCGGATGGGAAAGTTCAGGTTAGCGCGATCTATCGTTACCCACAATTTCTCTGTACCCCATATGTCTGCAAAAGCCTGGTGTACTTTCGGCATCTGGCGGTTGTCCCATAAATATTGATGATTATACACTTCCACCATACCTGTATTGGTCAGTTCCTTCATCTTCATCTCGGCACGCGGGGGCGCATACCATGTTTCCGGATCGTTGGGATCTTTTTCTTCAAATTCCCATAAAAAACCGGCCAGCCTTTCTACCTGTTCTTTAGGCACAGCGTTTTTGATAACGATGTAGCCATTATGGATCCAAAATTTCCAGTCTTCCTCAGATAAAACGCGAAGCGGTTCTCCATTGCTTCTGTCGTTCAATTTTACTTTGCTGCTTTTGGCTGTGGACGGATTACCGGGAATGTCGGTGTGTGCATTAGCCATGGTCATGGTTTGCATTGTTGCGGCCTGATTCATATAACAAGGTTTTGATGATTTGATGTTCGAAGGCAACCCCTATTTCCAAACCGGATTACCATCGTTTTGTATGTCAAAGTTCTATTTAGAATACTAGCCGGCTAATATCTCCAATGACCATCATTTGCTCTGTATTGACATTTATGTCTCGAAAAGCAGCATTTATGTAGCTTTACAGAAAAATGGGATAGTTGTGAAAATTCAAAAGGAGATTGTGTTACCTGGTCCGGGCCAGTCGTTCAAGCTGTTCAGTCCCAGCCTGAGGAACAACTTTTACTGGCACTATCACCCTGAATATGAATTGGTTTATGTTGAAGCCACAACGGGAATACGGCACGTAGGGCAGCATATTTCCAGTTATATGGACAGTGACCTGGTGCTGATAGGATCAAATATTCCCCACCTGAATTTTGATTATGGTGTAAAGACTGAGTACCGGCAGATTGTGGTGCAGCTGAAGGAAAACTTTCTTGGCGATGCGTTTAAAGAAACACCGGAACTGACGAACATTCAGCGGATGTTTGACAGGGCCTATCTTGGTCTTTCGTTCAGCGGGAATACTAAAAAGATAGTTGCCGAAAAATTGCGGTATATGCAAGGTCTCAGTCATTTTGAACAGTTACTTCACCTGCTGGAAATATTCCAGATCCTGGCTACGTCCGATGAAGTGGAAGAGCTGAACGAACAGGATACAAGCATTAAACTGTTTTTTGATGATAAGATAAGAATGGGCACCATCTACAAATACATTCACGCCAACTACAATGAAAAGCCCGATGTGAATACAGTTGCCGCCAGTGTGCATTTAAGTACGGCCGCCTTTTGCCGCTATTTTAAGAGGCAGACCAAAATGACTTTTACCGATTTTGTAAACCAGTACCGCATCACACAGGCAAAAACGCTGTTGTTAAAAGATGTGAGCGTATCTGAAGCTTGTTACGAAGTTGGTTTTGAAAGCCTTTCCCATTTCAACAAATTGTTTAAAAAACTAACCGGCGAAAATCCATCCGTATTTAAAAAACGGCATAACTAACCGGGCATTCGCATAGTTGCATGTTGAGTGAAATAGATTAACTTTAATTGTCAGACAGACCATTATTACTGCTTATTCCTGTCGAACAAAGAAAATGGTGTACCATGTGCGCTGTAAGTACGAGTTAGGAAGTACTAGGATGAACGAAAGTCGCCAGTGACAGATTTGCATTTTAAACATACTCTGCGAAACTCTGTGTCTGCCTCGTGCTCTCTGTGAAACTTTTTTTGTTACACAGAGAAACAGCCGGAGAAGACTCAGAGATCCACAGAGCCCTTTGAAGGCTGTCTATAAGTGGACAGTTCATAATTAAACTGCTCTTATGCCATTGAATAAAAACTCTGTTAGATTGCTTTTAGAATTAGGACGGATAGTTCCTTTTGTTGCATTTGTCATTTCATGTTTTTATTCCAATAATTCTCATGCAGCAATTAAACTTCCTGCATTAGTTAGAGACAGCATGATTTTGCAGCGCGATGCAGAATTAAAGATCTGGGGATGGGCGGCAAAAGAAGAAAAGGTTGAAGTTGTATTCAACAAGAAAAGATACAATACCACAGCCAGCACAGATGGCAAATGGTCGATTTCATTACCTCGCATGCAAGCAGGCGGACCATTTGATATGACAATCAAAGGAAGCAATACCATTGCCCTTCACGATATTCTGATTGGAGATGTATGGTTGTGCTCAGGTCAGTCAAACATGGTGCTTCCGATGGAGCGCGTTAAAGAAAAGTATCCAGATGATATAGAAACTGCCAACTTTCCGGAGATCCGCCAGTTTTTTATTCCACAGCAAACGAGTCTTACCGGTGCCCTTGATACCATTTTGCCGGGCAACTGGAAATCAGCAACGCCGAAAAACGTCCTGCAATTTTCCGCAGTGGCTTATTTTTTTGCAAGAGAGATCTATCAAAAATATCATGTGCCCATCGGCATAATTAACGCCAGTGTTGGCGGATCGCCCATTGAATCATGGATGAGTGAGGAAGCGTTGAAAACATTTCCCGTTAGTTACAATTTGCTATTGCGTAACCGCGATACAGCCTCAATTAATTTGCGCAACAAACAAGCGGCGGCCCAGACGTCAGCACTAAGACAAAAACAAGATCAACGGGATGAAGGCTTGCAAGGAAAGCCGGCCTGGTACGATACCAGCTTTATTCCGAAAGGCTGGCAAAACATAAACGTTCCGGGTTATTGGGAAGATCTTGGCCTGAAAGATCTGGATGGCATCGTTTGGTTAAGAAAGGTTGTCGAGATCCCTGCGTCCATGACTGATAAACCTGCGAAGTTGTATATGGGAAGAATCGTGGATGCGGATTTTTTGTATGTGAATGGCGTTCAGTCAGGCAACATCACTTACCAGTATCCTCCGCGGAGGTATGAGCTTCCGGCTGGACTGCTTAAGCCAGGTAAAAACACTATCACCATTCGCGTGATTAATTATAGTGGAAAGGGAGGATTTGTTCCGGACAAACCTTATTACCTGAAGCTTGGTGATGATACACTTGATTTAAAAGGCCAATGGCAGTTTAAGATTGCTGAAGTTTTTGGGCAGGGAGATACTACACCTTCCGCAATACCAGTTCAGTATCAGCCAGCGGCTCTATATAATGCTATGATCCATCCACTAAAAAATTATTCAATAAAGGGCATCTTGTGGTACCAGGGCGAATCAAATGCAGCGGCGCCGGAAAACTATGCCGGTATGATGTCGGCACTTATCAACAATTGGCGGTCTTTGTGGCAAAAGCCAGACCTTCCTTTTTTGTATGTGCAGCTCGCTAATTTTATGGATCAGACATTTGCTCCAACAGAGAGCGATTGGGCCAGGCTTCGTGATGCTCAACTGAAAACTTTAAAAGTACCGAATACAGCAATGGCCGTTGCAATTGATCTTGGCGAATGGAATGATATTCATCCGTTGAATAAAAAGGATGCCGGCCACCGGCTGGCTTTAGCTGCTCAAAAAGTTGGGTATGGGGAAAAAGATCTTGTCTATTCAGGACCGGTCTGCGATTCAGCTACAAGAGATGGCAACAAAGCTGTTCTTCATTTTAGCAATACTGGTTCCGGGCTTGTAAGTAGCGACGGAGAGCCGTTGCAACAGTTTGCGGTTGCAGGCGCTGATAAAAAGTTTGTTTGGGCAAAAGCAGAGATAAAAGACAACACTGTTGTTGTTTGGAATGAAGCAATTTCCAATCCGGTTTATGTGCGGTATGCATGGGCGGATAATCCGTTCGGAGCTAATCTTTACAATAAAGAGGGATTGCCGGCTTCACCGTTTGAGGTAGGTGTGAGATAAGAATATTTTCTTTACTTGCATCAGCCCAATGTCATTCAATTAAATGAAAAGGCCTAATTCGTGAAACGTCTAACTCGCTAATTTGTTGTTGGTAGGCTTAGGCACATAGCTACGCCTCATACCAACAACGGCGGGCGGCCTGATCGTGCAAGAGGACTGTTATGCTATTTTTGATTGCAGCAAATCAAATGCAATCGTCCAGGTGACAATGCGAGGATAGCCTTTCACATTATTATGTGCAGGCTATTGCTGCTGCTATGATTAATTTTTCGATGGGTCATTATCGTCATGTCGACTAAACTATGTGAGGAACACATCCAAAAAATAAAATGACAGATGTTTGGTGAAAACGCTCTGTGTAACTCTGTGTCTCCTCCTGTATTTCTCCGTGTAACAATAACTGTTATTAAGTACTATCAACAATTAGTTACATAGAGCGGCATTTGTTTCAGACTTGCGTTACATCTATCTAAAATTTTCATTTACCAAAATAATCTTCCCAATATGATCACTGCTTTCCATCAGCATGTGCGCTTCTGCGGCCTCATTAAAAGAAAAGGTCTTGTATGTAACCGGCTTAAATTCTCCTGATTCAAACAATGGCCACACTCGTAGCAAAATTTCTTCAGCCAAAGCCTTCTTATAACCATATTCCCGTCCACGCAAAGTGCTGCCTGTTACAAGCAGCCTCTTCTGCATCAGCTTTGCAAGGTCAAGCTCAGCCATTTTGCCTTTCATAAAATTGATATAAACAAGTCTGCCCCCGGGGTTAAGAATATTGATGTTTTTAGAAAAATAAGCGCCGCCAATCATATCCAATATCACATCTACTCCTTCAGATTTTAGTTCCTGCTCAAAATCCTGTGTCCTGTAATTAATGTATTTATTGGCTCCTAATTCAAGACATGCTTTTCCTTTGTCTTCAGATCCTACGGTCACAAACACTCTTGAACCAAAGGCATGCGCAAGTTGAATGGCAGTAATGCCAATACCACTACTTCCGCCATGAACCAGGAGATTTTCGCCGGGTTGTAAACTTCCTCTTTGAAAAACATTGGACCAAACAGTAAAGATTGTTTCGGGAAGTCCCGCAGCATCAGCTAGCGAAATTCCCCCGGGCACAGGCAGGCATTGCCCTTCTTTCACGGCAACATATTCGGCGTAACCACCGCCTGCAATCAATGCACATACTTCATCACCGGGCTTCCACATTGTTACAGCAATCCCGCATTCAGTCACTACTCCAGATACTTCCATCCCCGGAACATCTACCGGTGCGCCCGGAGGTGGAGGATAATTTCCCTGCCGTTGCGCGACATCGGCCCTGTTTAAACCTGCAGCTTTTACTTTAATAAGCACTTCATCATCGCCAGGTTTTGGCTCAGCATATTCCTGTAATTTCAGAACTTCTGGTGCACCGGGTTGTGT
This sequence comes from Danxiaibacter flavus, assembly GCF_041060425.1. Lineage (NCBI taxonomy): Bacteria > Pseudomonadati > Bacteroidota > Chitinophagia > Chitinophagales > Chitinophagaceae > Danxiaibacter > Danxiaibacter flavus. The sequence goes on along the minus strand of NZ_JAULBC010000005.1, from coordinate 499,913 downwards.
TATTAGTACTGCTTTCATGGTGTTGAATAATGATTTTACTTTCTGGCAACTGCTTTTCATTTCCACAAACCCTGACCTCAACCGGGTCAAAGATATTTCAGCTAATTGCATAAAACGAAAGGATATACATCACATATGAAGCCAAAATTTGACGTTCGTTTAGTTAAGCAAGCATCGTGAACGTTGGGAGATGTCTCCTCTCGTCGACATGACGATCCTGGCTCGTCAGAAAAAGTATTGGGAGCAGCACTAACAACAAGTATATAATAATGTGTAAGTCCTAAACCGCATCGTCACCTTCAATGATGAATTTGGTTTGCCACAATCAAAAATAGAATTAGATATCATTCATTAAGAGCTGACTGCCATCGATTCATTGCCGTCTGCTTTAGCTGACGGACAGCGGTCCGTCTTTAAAACCGGGCTTTAGCCCAAAAATTGGATTGTGTGGCTAAAGCCATATTCAATACTTTCGTTTTCCGTCAGCTAAAGCAGACGGCAATGAAAAAGACAGCCTTAATCTGTCATTGGCACGACAGGAGAAGTCTCCCGAATATTGACCTAATTGTGATATTTTATGAGCGTTTTATATTGACAACCCTTAACTAAACGACATTGCTTTACTAATTAATTATAGGAAAGGACCTCTATTAATTTTTCATTTTCACATTCGCGATTTTCCATTTTCTGGAAAATGGAAAATTTGTTTACCAATTGGCGACTCTTTTCCACTCACTAAAGGTTTTCTGCAACTCATCCCTTTTAATCTGTAGTTCATCCATCAACTTTAACACGATACAGTTCTTTCTTTCATCTTTGCGCCTTCTCTAACCTTTTAAACATAAATATGCTAAAAACACTGCTGCTAACTGCTTCTGCAGGGCTCGTATTCGCTTCGTGCCAACAAAAAACAGACAACAACCCTTCTGGTCCAATTTCCCAGGACAGCCTCGTTAAGCGCGGCGCCTACCTGGTAACAATCATGGGTTGCAACGACTGTCATTCACCCAAAAAAATGGGACCACAAGGTCCGGTTCCCGACGAGCAATTGTTGCTATCAGGCCATCCAGCCTCCATGCCTTTGGCCAAATTTGATACGGCAACAGCCCATAACTGGGTGCTTTTTAACATGAACAATACCGCAATTGTCGGACCGTGGGGAATATCCTTCGGTGCAAATATCTCGTCCGATGAAACGGGTATCGGTACCTGGACAGAAGCGCAATTTTTTAAAGCAATGCGCGAGGGTAAGGCGAAAGGTCTTGATAGTAACCGCATGCTTTTGCCACCAATGCCGTGGCCAACTTACGGGCAAGCAAGTGATGAAGATCTGAAAGCGATATTCGCTTACCTTAAATCTACAAAACCGGTTAAGAACATTGTACCTCAGCCAATTCCGCCAACACAATTGTAGGACTTGACCAAATAAATTACTTTCATCAGGATCAATTCAACAATAACCTGTCGCAAACACGGCAGGTTATTTTATTGTTTCAATAAGCACCAAAGCAATAGGAGGTGACACGACTGCAGATCATCCCCATCCACAAAGCCTTTTCCACAACTCATCCGGTATTTTACACAATCCATTCTTCCATCTTGACAAGATGTTTTTCTTTTGTCATCTTTGTGTCATCTCTAACCTTTCAAACATTGCTATGCTTAAAACACTGTACCTGATCGCGGCAGGAGCTGTAATGCTTGCTTCCTGTCAGCAGAAAACTGAAACCACCACATCCGGAACCGGAACAATTTCTCATGACAGCCTTATAAAACGAGGCAGCTATTTGGTAAACATGATGGCATGTACCGATTGCCATACGCCTAAAAAAATGGGGCCAAATGGTCCGGAGCCGGATCCCGCACTCTTGCTTTCAGGGCATCCGTCCGGCTTACCATTACCCAAAATAGACACTGCGGCTACAAAGGACTGGGCAATGACCAACATGCACAACACTGCATGGGTTGGTCCGTGGGGCGTTTCATTCACTGCTAACCTCACTCCCGATGAAACCGGGATCGGTTCCTGGACCGAAGCGCAGTTTTTCAAAGCCATCCGGGAAGGCAAATCAAAAGGCCTCGACGGAAACCGGGCGCTTCTTCCTCCAATGCCATGGCCATCTTATGCACAAGCATCTGATGATGATCTGAAAGCAATTTTTGCTTATCTCAAATCCATCAAGCCTGTGAAAAATGTGGTGCCACAACCAATACCGCCAACACAATTGGCATCGTTGAAGTAAAATATGCTGTTCATCAAAATCAACTGAAATTAAACCTGTCGTATTTCCGGCAGGTTTTTTTTATGCCGGGATAAACTATCCATTGATAATGCATCGATTCAAAACAATCTGTTACCAGGAAGGCGGTAATTGTTCAACTATTCTGTAATTTTCTATAACCTATTGCTGCAATGAAATAATAAACATCCTGTTGACCGGACTTCGGTAACTAACCACAAACACCATAGTTATGAAATTCGCGATCACTTTATTCATCGCTTGTCTATCGCTGCACAGTTTCACCAATGCCCAACATGAACACCATGCTGCGGAGCAACCAGCAGGTAAAATAGATGCACAACCGCTGCTGGCGCAAGTAGCCAGATTACAGCAGGCACTGGAATATCTTGGTAGTCCGCTTCAAAAAAATGATGTAGCAAAGTTGGAAGCGCTCAAAAAAACAGCACTTGATGATCATATGATTCATCACATCCAGGAGATCCTTGATCCATATTGCCTGGCCAGCGTTAGAATTAACCCGGAGGCGAGAGTTAGCGTTGAAAGAGGGCCTGCTGCAGCCATATTGATCCAGGGTGGTTGGAAAAGCTTTCTGGTAAAAGTGTATAATGAGGCAGGCATCAAATCCGCGCTGGATGTACAAAGCGAAAACGCAGCGCCGTTATTACATGCATCGGCAAATGGTGCAGAGCCAAAGGCTTCGAATATTCTATCGGCGGCGCAGGTTGCCAATCGTTTCCTTGAAATTGGTGTTTACCGCAATCGTCCGTTGCAACCAACACTTTCAGGCCTTGCGCTTGAATATGTTGTGGTGCAGATCTTCACAAAGGATAAAGGCCAGCGTGAGGCATCATTAAGTTTCAGTGCTGGCCAGGGAACAGAAGATATTGGTTTTCGAAACGCCATTTCGGTCCTGTTTAATTGCAAGCCATCGTCAAAAGTTATATTCAACATCAAAGATGAGAACGGGGAGCCGGCAATGGCTTCGTTCATTATAAAAGATAATATTGAACGATTGTTGCCAGACAGTTTTGATTTCCGCCAAACCAACTATCGCTATTGGTTTGCGTCCAACGAATACTTTGTTTACAACAAATCGCTCAGAGGTTTGTATCCGCTACCATCCCGCCGGTTAGCATTAACTGATGAGTATCCTGATTTCTTTTTTCAACCACAGGTATACAGGTATGATGGTGAGCATGTGAATCTTCCTCCTGGTCATTACACAATCACCTACATACGAGGGCCAGAATATATTACACAAACCAAAGAACTGACCGTGCCGGAAAATGCTCAAACCATTAATGTCGACTTCCGGCTCAAACGATGGATCAATATGGCAAACATGAAATGGTACAGTGCAGATCATCACATTCATGCAGCGGGATGCAGCCATTATGAAAGTCCGGAGGAAGGTGTAACACCCGACAACATGATCCGTCAGGTAAAAGGCGAGGACCTGAATGTGGGTGCTGTGCTCAGTTGGGGACCCGGGTGGTATCATCAAAAACAATTTTTTACCGGCGAGGTCAGCCCATTGTCTTCAAAACAAAACGTGATGAGGTATGATGTGGAAGTCTCCGGTTTTCCTTCATCTCACGCAGGTCATTTGGTTTTGTTAAACCTGAAGGAAGATGATTATCCCGGCACAAAAAAGATCGAGGACTGGCCGACATGGACCGCGCCTGTTTTGCAATGGGCGAAGGACCAACATGCCCTTACCGGTTATGCCCATTCCGGTTGGGGGCTTGAGCCTATGCAACCAACGACTCAGTTGCCTAATGATGTACTGCCGAAAATGGACGGCATCGGCGCAAATGAATACGTCGTTACAGTTACCCAAAACCTTGTGGACTTTTATAGTGCGGGAGATACGCCCGCACCATGGGAGTTGAACATGTGGTATCATTCACTTAATTGCGGATTCAGAACAAAGCTTAGTGGCGAAACCGATTTTCCCTGCATTTTTGACGAGCGCGTGGGCATAGCGCGCAGTTATTTTAAAGCAGACGGGCCGCTCAGTTATGATGCATATATGGAAGCGTTAAAAAAAGGTCGCAATTATGTGTCTGAAGGTCATGCTCATCTTATTGATTTTACTGCCAATAATACGGAAATGGGTAGCGGTGACATAGCATTGTCGCAACCCGGAAAAGTTCATATTACAGCCAAGGCAGCGGCATTATTGCCCGTGCAGCAGGATGAAGATGGAAAAAATATAGCAGCCCGTCCACTAACAGAATCCCCTTATTGGCATGTTGAACGGGCGAGGATCGGTACGTCAAGAAAGGTTCGTGTACAATTGATCTTTAACGGCGTTGCTGTTGACAGTTCAGATATTGAAGCTGATGGCAATTGGAATGATATTGAGTTTAATTATGCTGCAAATCACTCAGGTTGGATAGCCCTCAGAATTTATCCGAGCGTTCACACAAATCCAATATTTATTAATGTGGGAGGGAAGCAAGTGGCAGATCCACAAAGTGCCGCATGGTGTTTGAAAGCGGTTGATCAATGCTGGAAGATGAAGCAGGACAAGATAAAAAAGGAAGAGCTTGCTGCGGCAGAACAATTATATAATGAAGCAAGAAAGGTTTATCAGCAGATCATTGACAGTAAAAAATAGTTGCCGTCTGACGAAGAATATGAAATGTGAAGTTGCCCTGAAAATTAAAGGGTCAACTACGCGTTTAAACCGGATCTATCTATCCAATCCCGGAGGGATGAAATTATTATAGAAGGGCATATATGACGTGTATTAAAACCCCGAAGTGACATTTTACTATGTCACCCCGTCGGGGTTTTGGTAAATGATTTCGATATTATGCTATAATAATTCCATCCCTTCGGGCAATGTCATTAAGTTAAGAGGTTTCATATCAAACGCTTATAAAATATCACCATCAGTTCTATATTCGGGAGACCTCTCCTGTCGTCGAGGTGACGTTGAGGTTGCAAACTTGCTCATTATTCTGTACTTGGCATTGATGCTGTTGTGATTACTTTTTCTGATAAGCCAGGGAGGTTTTCATATCAAACGCTTATAAAATATCACCATCAGTTCTATATTCGGGAGACCTCTCCTATCGTCGAAGTGACGTTGAGGTTGCAGACTTGCTCATTATTCTGTACTTGGTATTGATGCTGTTGTGATTACTTTTTCTGATAAGCCAGGATCGTCATATCGACGATAGGAGATATCTCCCAAAGTTGAAGATGTCTGTGCTTAACTTAATGACATTGCCCGAAGGGATTGGTTTTAGGGAAATTAATCTGTAATTATTATCCGTCAAACATCTCTGTTCAATTTGTTCAAATCAGGACAGACACTGATGGAAAAAAATAAATGTGGCCCCGATGATTTTCATACCACCACAATAATTACAAACGCTTAGGATGAACTATTTTCCAGAACCGGAAAGTGGCGTTTTAGCCAATGAATTTGCTTCATCCGTATAAACCAACTATGAACAATGCATTATGTAAATATTAATTATTGCAGACAACACAAAAAACGGTTTTTGGGATCTGCTTGCTTTGTAAAAAAATTTGCAGGAAATAAAAAAGCGGCATCTGCTTTGAAAATAGTATAATCGCAGCTTAATTTGTTCTAAAGGAATGAATTCGGTCGACATTCGCCGGATACAAACTCAAAAATTTACAGTATGGCACTATTAAATCTGAATATTCCACACAACCTTTCTAAAGAAGAAGCGCTTGAAAGAGTAAAAAGTCTGCTCAAAAATTTACAGGAAGAACATAAAGACACGATTTCCAATGTAAAAGAAAACTGGCAGGGTGACAAGAACGATTTCAGCTTTTCCGCAAAAGGGTTTGATCTGGCAGGAACGATCCAGGTAAATCCTTCTGATGTGGAAATCGAGTCTGATCTGCCCTTTGCATTATCTTTCTTTAAAGGAATGATCGGTTCCATGATCTCACAAAAAGCATCAACGCTGTTGTCCTAGTCAACAAGACCGCGAAAAGTGAGCATGTCCGAACCCAAGTACTTCGTACTTAAAAAGTACTGGACAAAAAGAATAAACCTCAAATTGTTGCCTCATGAAAATAGCTACCTATAATGTAAACGGCGTTAATGGAAGATTGCCCGTTTTGCTTCGTTGGCTGGATGAAGCCAAACCGGACATTGTGTGCCTGCAGGAGTTAAAAGCGCCCCAGGAAAAATTTCCTGAACAGGCTATTGCAGATGCAGGGTACCAGGTGATCTGGCATGGCCAGAAAAGCTGGAACGGTGTCGCTATTTTATCGCGCAAAGCGAAAATTGAAGAAATCTGCAGGGCGCTACCGGGCGATCCGGAAGATTTGCATAGCCGGTATATTGAAGCAAAGATTGATGGACTTACTATAGGATGCCTTTATTTGCCAAACGGTAATCCTGCACCCGGACCTAAGTTTGATTACAAACTCGGATGGTTCAAGCGACTAACGGATCACGCCAAAACCTTACTGGCGCAGGATGTGCCCGTTATTCTTACCGGCGATTACAACGTTATGCCTACTGAGCTGGATGTGTATAAACCTGAACGTTGGGTGGATGATGCGTTGTTCCGTCCGGAAACACGTGCAGCTTTTAAAAATCTTGTTGACCAGGGCTGGACGGATGCCATTCGCAAGCTTCACCCGGATGAAACGATCTATACGTTCTGGGATTATTTCCGTGATGCATATGGCCGCAATGCAGGCCTCCGCATCGATCATTTTCTATTGAGTCCGCATGTTGCCAAAAAACTGGTTTCCGCCGGCGTTGACCGCCATGTTCGCGGGTGGGAAAAAACAAGTGATCATGCTCCGGTGTGGATTGAGATAAGACCGTAAGACCGTAAGACCGTAAGACAGTAAGACAGTAAGACAGTAAGATCGTAAGACGTGTAAGATATGTTAGCGGTGATGCTATGACGGAACATCTAAATCAAACATCCAGAACGAGTAATACAAAGGGCAAAGAAGCTTGCGAACCAGGTTTTGAAAATGAAGCATAACTTTAGTGGGTATTTTAAAAATAGAACAGGTCAAGTCCGAAAGAATTTACAAACAGATATCTGCATTAAATTTTATGATTTGTGCATTTTTTAGATGGTGGTATACTTTCACTTTTGCATTATTATTAATTTAAAATATCTAACAATGCAAGCCCAAATAATCACTTATCAATTAAAGGATATTTCTCAACCGGAATATCTTAAGCAAATGGTGGAACCAGATGCACCGATTTTAGCGGAAGTAAAAGGTCTTATTTCAAAAGTTTGGCTGGCAGACGTAGAAAAAAATACTTTTGGCGGTTTCTATTTATGGGAAAGCAAAACGGCTATGGAAGATTTTATGAATTCTGACCTGGTAAAAGCAGTTGTAAGCCGACCATTCGTAAAGAATGTTTCTTCGGTTGACTACGAAGTAAATGAAAAAGCTTCATTGATTACCCGGGGACTAAAATAGGTAGTTGGCGCTTCTTCAATGTTGACAGAAACACTACCGCTAACTGGTGTAAGAAGATTAAGAAATACAGATGGAAGATAAGAGGGGCCGATTACTCGACCCGGAGATTTTTGACGGGATTGGCGATGGCAGCCTTAATTACCTGGATGCTTACTGTGCCGAACGCGATGAACAAAATGAGTATCGCAGGAATCACAAATATGAGCCAGTTAATATTGACGCGATAGGCAAAATCATCCAGCCAATGCCGCATGAAATACCGTGCAACGGGTGAAGCGATCAAAAGCGAAATAACAACGAGTTTGATAAGGTCTTTACTCAACAAAAACACCACCCCACGCACACTCGCACCAAGCAATTTTCTGATACCGATTTCTTTTCTTCTACGTTCTGCAGTATAGGTGGCTAGGCCAAATAAACCCAGGCAGGCCACAAAAACGGCAATGCTTGTGAAGATAAACAACAGCGATTGAAGCTTATCTTCCGAGACATACATCTGCTCGAAACTCTCGTCCAAAAATTTATACTCGATGGGAAATTCGGGTGTAAACCGGTTCCAGGCAGACCTTACGGCCGCAATAGCCGCACTGGTATTGGCGGTCTTTAGTTTTACAGCAACTTTCCAGGCAGCATCGGGAAAGATCTGCAGCACCGCGACTTCAACTTTATCATACAGGCTTTTGTAATTAAAATCTTTCACCACGCCTATTATGGTGCCGGTTTTTAGTGAATCGGGATTTTTGGCACCCCATACATGCCAGGATAATGTCTTGCCCAATGCTTTTTCCGCGTTACCGAACCCGAGTTCTCTAGCCGCAGTCTCGTTGATGATGTATGCATGATCCTTATCGGTCTGCATCTCTTTCATAAAATCGCGGCCGGCAGCCATCTGTAATCCGAGTGTTTTGATATAGTCGAAATCAACCATCAATTGCGTAGCAGAATAAGTTTTCTGTTCTCCATTGTTGTGCACAATCACCTCGTCGCCTGCAACCGCATCACCCGGAAAACCGTATCCAATAGAAACGTTACTGATATATGGTGACTGAAGCAATTCATTTTTAAAAGAGGTATTGTTCTTGAACATATTATCGCCACGCATGGGAAAGAACATGATTTGCTCCTTATTAAAGCCAAGATCCTTATCATGCAAATAATTCACCTGCCGGAAAACGACCGCCACGCAGATGATCAACAGAACAGACAAAGCAAATTGAAGCACCACAAGGCTGTGTCTGAGCCATGGTACTTTACCCGGCGAATGTTCGTTGCCGGCTTTTCCTTTCAATACATTTACCGGTTTAAAAGACGACAATACAATAGCCGGATACAATCCGGCAAATACGCCGGTAAACAGGATCATTCCAATCAGGATCAGCGGCATTGAAGGAGTGAAGAACATAGCAACGGAGATATGTTTGTCCGTGAACCGGTTGAGCCATGGCAATGCTATTAATAAAAGAATGACTGCAATAATCAGGCTCGCGATTGCCAGCAAAATGGTTTCACCCAAAAATTGCAGCACGAGCTGTTTTCTTGCTGCGCCGATGGCCTTTCTTACCCCAACTTCTTTCGCGCGCTGTAAAGACCTTGCAGTTGACAGATTCACGAAATTGAAACAGGCGATCAGCAATATGAATACCGCAATTATTGTAAGTGCTTTTACATAAGTAATGTTTCCTCTTACAGCAGAATCAAATTTAAAATTGGAAGAGTAAAGATGAATCTTTTTTAAAGGCTGAAGAAAAGGCGTACGCTTTGCATTTTTATCGGTGTCAAAAGGCAGGGCAACCTGATGAACCAGTTGCTGGAATTTTGATTGCAGCAAACCAGCACCTGTTCCTTTCTTGAGTTTTACATAGGTGTAAAACTGCTGCCAGTTCCAGCTTTGCATGCGATCGGCCGGTAAGTGTATTGCAGCAAGGGGCATTAAATAGTCAAATTGCAAATGAAAACGTGGGTCATTCCTGAAAACACCCTTTACCAATAGTGGATTTTTTTCCAGCAGCAGTTGTTTTCCTACCGGATCTTCATTTCCAAAAAAACGCCTGGCCATGTCTTCGGAAAGAACAATAGAACCCGGATCATTTAGCGCATTTTGAGATGATCCGTACTTAAAAGGGATCTCAAGCACCTGAAAGAAAGTAGAATCAACGTAAAATCCTTTTTCTTCGTAAAGTTGTACTTTGCCGGCTTCAAAAAGCCTTTTGTATTGTGCCTGCATCATCACACGCGCAGTTTGTTCAACTTCAGGGAAATCTTTTTGTAAAGTTGTCGCATACATGGGCGAGGTTACGGCAAACACTTCGGTTCCCTGGTTATTCGTGAATTCGCTGTATACCCGGTAAACACGATCACTGTTTGGAACATTCTTGTCATATTGATTCTCATCCCACACAAAACAACCGATCAACAGGCAGGTGGTAAGGCCAAGCGTAAGACCGGCAATATTTATGATACTAAAGCCGCTGTGCTTTCTAAGATTGCGCAGTGCGATTTTGAAGAAGTTACTAAGCATATTGTTTTATTGGCGTTAGCAATGCAGATCCGTTTTGCTCAATGGATTGATGATTAAATCCACTCAACTAGTCTAAATGTACGAAATTATTCGTGAATTGAAAGTTCTCTTTAAGTTTTAAGGCAACTGACTGTTTTAAGACGTTGTAAATTCAGACAGCAATTGGTATCTTGTCACTGAAAGGCTTACCACAACTGAGTTTCAACATGGGCTATTCCAGCGACGAGATAACCTTACACCGGGAGGTTCAGAAAGAACCACGGGGTGGAAGTGCAAGATTTCTGTACGGCACAGGTTTATTACTCGTAAGTACCGTATGGGTCAGCGCCGGTTTGTTCGGACTGTATATTCTCGCCTTTTATGCAGCAGCACTTTATAATGGTCACCTGGCAAAATGGAACCAAATTCTTCCGGGTTTGTACCAGGAAAATGCCAGCGCAGCAACAACCGGCATAGGTCTGCATTTTGCAATGGGAGGTATTATTTTGGTACTGGGCAGCATTCAGTTGATCAGCAAAATAAGGAACCGTTGGCCGGCTTTTCACCGCTGGGCAGGCAGGGTTTATATTACCGCATGTATTTTCGCGGCAATCGGAGGACTGATTTTTATTGCAGCAAAAGGAACGATCGGTGGACCGGTGATGAATACAGGCTTTGCGCTATACGGAGTTCTCATGCTCCTGGCAGCAATTGAAGCCTGGCTACATGGAGTTGCACGAAGAATAGAGATGCACCGGGCCTGGGCCATCCGTTTGTATGCACTAGCCATCGGCTCCTGGCTGTACCGGATGGACTATGGTTTCTGGCTTTTGCTTGCTGATGGCGCCGGTCACCTGAAAAATTTCAGGGGGCCATTTGATTATACGATGGCTTTTTTCTTCTATTTGCCTAATCTTTTAGTGGCGGAAATTTTTATCCGCAATCGCAGATCCATCAGCGCTCCGGTTCTGAATATAGTATCGGCATTTGCCCTGCTACTCATGACCGCCTTTCTCATATTAGGCACCTACTATTTCACTAAATTCTATTGGGGGCCAGCAATAATTGACTGGTTAACCTGATTTCTGAAGGTTTCACGCAGCGAACGCAAAGAAGAAGCGACGCAACGGAAATGCCTTCAATATTCGTTCACTTTTTGAAGATCTAAAAGACTCCGTGTAGCTCTGTGTTTTCTCCGTGTGACTCTGTGTAACCAAATTTATGCATTTGTGGTATACTGGCTATTGCATTTAATAATTACGCTCATTATCTTACTATTAAATTCCACCGGATCGTAACTAACTGTGTTTGATGAGCTGGTTCAACTGTAACCGTCATCTCTGCTTCATCATGTTTTCATATGTACAAGATTGAATAACCTATTAAACAACTGTTATGGCCAAGGCTAAATCAAGCAAAATTGAAATTATCTCCATCACTTACAAGGTAAACGGAGAAACTTTTACTGCAACCCGTGAAAAAAAGAAACCTACTCGTGCAAAAGGATTATTAGCTGTGGGAGAGGCGAGCGTTTGCACACCGGGCCAGACCAAATGTGAAAATGGCATTTTATTCAGATGCTTTGATATTGGTGATGGCCAAACCGACTGGCTTACCGGAAATGAACCCTGCTGATAACATTTAACACACCCTCACATCAATATTTGAAAATGAAAAAATGCTTCTCATTCATCATACTGTTATTTCTATGTCTTGATGCGCTGGCTCAAAGCTTTTCCAAAACGCTGCCAATTTGCTCCGGAACTTATACTTACACGGTGACAATGCAACTGGATAAATCCATAAAGGTTTCAATTCTGGATCTAAATGACAGCACACGTAAAGTGGGATATAGTTATTCCGGCAACGATGTGGTTGACTTTAAAAACATTTTTAAAACACAGTTTTTACGATTGAGTAATCCGGCAATTTCATGCTCTGCCGATGAACAGAACAAGCTTGTGCTGGAAGGAAATGAGATATGGAATAAAATGCAGGTGCTTGTACTTCAAACCCAGTCCCAGGTTTATTCCAACACCGTTCCCATTGGTAGTGAAAGCTACCGCTACACAGGTTCATTTAACAGCGATAATGCGATGAAGATTTCGATAGAGAATGTAAATGATGCATCTAAGAAAATCGAATACACTTATAGTGGCCAGGATGTAACAGCATTCATGGGTGTTTTTCAAAGAAATTTTTTGAAGGTCGATGGCATTTCAGCCACAGATCCTGAAAAGGACATAATGCTAAAAGAAGGAAACAATTTGTGGTTACAATTGATTTCCATGCGGCCGCTGGCAAAACCCAGTTTCGCTCCTGAAGCCGGTACTTTGTCTGTTGCTAAAAAGATCCCCTACTACATCTCCCTTAAAGATTCTGCAACAGGAAAGGATAGGTTCTTTGGTTCTCAGGAATATGACGTACAGGATGTCCATATTGAATTTAATAGCGGCTATATCGAAAATATCTATGTCACGTTATTGATAAAAGGAATTCCAAGAACCTACCAAAACATCTATGGGATTGGATTTACTTCCGTGGAAAATCAAAACAAGCTAAGAACCATCCGGTTATTTCAAAAAGGCGCTAAAGCATTCCCCAGTAAAAAACGTACTTCGGTAGATAAAGCGATGGTGTCGCCGGACAACTTCACGTTCATCAACCTGGGTGAATTGTTGAACTACAAGCCAAGACTGGAGGTTGACCGGAGGGACTATAGTCCGATGGATACAGCCATCATCCTCTACGGCGGTCAAAACGTGACATTGTATAAAGAGCAAACCAATAAACTGCTTGAAGCGCGTATTTATACTGATTTTGTCGGCCTGCAGGATGATAAACCAAATGGGCTCGTTCAAACAGAAGTAGAAAAACGAATCAATATTAACTCGAACCAGTTGCAAACGCCGAGGTTTATTTATGGCATATTCAAAAGTGTGGGAATATTTCAATTTATTAAGCCTTCAATCACATTATCAAAACTGGAACAGCATAATAAGCGGTTGATATTGGGCGACCTGGATTCTATCAAATTAAATCCGGGAAATAATGATACTGCCGCCCTTACCAAAAATCTGAATCGTTACGCAACTCCGCTGCAACTGTACCAGCATCAAAGCTTTACTGCCGGGTTTGATTTAAATGTGGTCTTCTTTAGCAATCACAATCTGAAATACAACCTGTATCTCAACCTGGGCACGAGGCTGGGAGTTACGCCTGTAACAGATTCGGCAACGAACATATCAGGAAACTCGATTACTAAAACCGGTGTTGTTTCCGAATACGCTGTCAACACTTTGCAGATTATTCCGGAAGCAAGACTGATCTTTTTGCCTGAGGAACGCCTTAATTTTTCCATCGCCTACCGGGCGTTATTTATTAAACCGTTCTCCAGTAGTGTGCAATTATTGTCGTTCGACAAACAGGATCCTGACAAGTTTTTAGTAAAAAAGAATGCCTGGCTTAATACACTCGAGCTATTAATAGCCTTTAATGTTAGCAAAACGGGAGATGCCAAATTGTTTGGCCGTGTGAGATTCAATTCAGAGGTCAATAATTATAAGAACAATTTCGCCCAGATCCAGCTTGGATATTCGGCTTATATACTTGGAAGCAGTAAGTAGTTGGCAAAAGATCACTATCAGACAAATATTCGCAAGGACTCGTCTCCCGCGCCAATAACATATTTGTATTGACATACGCTCTGTGTAGCTTTGTGTTATCTCCGTGTGACTCTGTGTAACTGTATTTTTGTATTTCACCGAAAGCAGAAATAGACACAGAGAGTTGCACAAAAATTTGCAAATTGACTTGTCTTAGCCAGACAAATTCCATTATTTCAAATTCACCAAACCATGAATGATACAAAAGCCCATCTCATTAAGGCATGGCCTTATCAGCAGGACAAAATGAAACTTCCTGTGGGCAATGTTGAATCTGCCCTCCCCTTTTATGAAACACACTTAAGATTTCATGTTGTTAACCGTGCTGAGACACCTTTTAAATCTGCCTTATTGCAAAGAGACGATCTTCAAATTGGTCTTGAAGAAAATGGTGGCGATCCTACACAAGACGGCTGTTTTTTTGAAGTTGATAATGTGCAGAAAGCATTTGACGAGTGTAAAGCGACAGGATTGACAAAGGAATTATCGGACTTTAGCTTTCAAAAATACGGGGATATAAATTGGAAAGTATTCTTTATCGTTGCACCTGATGGTCTGTGCTATTGCTTCGGCCAAAGACAACAGTAAAAAAATTGGGAGTATAAAAAAGTGAAAATGTGGATCTTGTGCCAGACGGAACAGGCCAATATTCCGACCTGTAACCGCTGGACTTCATAAATTTTGCGGTGCAAACTTACGTTTGTTATTGTTTACTGGCGTAAAGTTTTTGTTAAGTTCCGATTAAAACAAAAAAAGCCCCTTAAAAGAGGCCTGCAAAATTCATGAAGCCGCGAGGACTTCCTAAAATTTAAAAATCATAGCATTGCAGATAGTAAGTCAACTTAATTGCGGTATTCGTTGCATGGAGTGGAAATTATCTTTTTGGTTGACAGCGGTGCCGGTGAATAGTCAATGGTGAATAGTGAAAGGTGTGATAGTTTCACTGGTTTTTTAGAAGCCTTATCAATTTACCCAACATCATCCCGAGGACTTGCTTCGCTTTTACAATACCTCTAATTCTGAAAAATCTTCCTGAATCGCAATTTTCAAGAAATGCCCTGACCTGCACCTTCTGAACTTTGTGATATTCTTCAACCAAAAAACTGGAACAACATGATTGCAAGAATGTCTCATGTCAGCGTTTTCGTTCTTAGCCAGGAAAGTGCTTTCGAGTTTTATGTCAACAAGCTTGGTTTTAAAGTTCACACAGATGCGCCGATGGGAGAAGGGTTGCGCTGGCTCACGGTTACGTCGCCGGAACAACCGGACCTGGAGATAACCCTTATTCCCGTTATGGAAGGTATGATGTTTACAAAAGAATCTGCGGCCACCATGAAGGACATGATTCAAAAAGGAACGTTTGGATTTGGCGTTTTTGAATGCAAGGATATCTATGCTACCTATGAAGAATTGAAAGCAAAAGGGGTAGAGTTTATAAAAGAGCCAAAAAAGGAGTTTTACGGAATTGAGGCGCTGTTTAAAGACGACTCGGGGAATTGGTTTTCGTTGGGGCAGAAATCGTGAGGATCTTTTAAAACGGAATAGGGTTGGAGTTACTCACAAGTTGTTGGTACGCGGCGCACAGTGCAATACGGCATACCAATGGCGATCACCAAACTTGTGACAGGCCTATGAACCGTTATCAACCTTAGCGGAAACGCGTACTTAACCCAACCCGTGCTTGCAAAGCCACGCTGACAGCCGTTGTTGCGTGTGCGGCGAGGCCTTACGAAGCCAGGGGCACCAACAACAAATTCTGCTCTCGCCTATTCCTCGCAAGTAAGACAAATCATCATGCTGTATATCAATGATGGCTACCAATTTCTTTTAAACCTAGATAAGTATGACAAAAGACCTGAAAACGTACTCGTCGGCGACATCAAAAAAGTCTGGAAAAATTCAGCTTAAACATCCTGCAGGAAAACACGCAGTCCGCATGGATAAGGAAAAATATTTGCTTATCAGGCAGGCAATCCTGAAAAGTCTGCAAGGAGGTCGTGAGTTATCACACAAAATGCTTTTGCAAAGCGTAGTGGAATATTTTGAGAAGAAACAGATTGTCTTTGAAGGCTCTGTTGAATGGTTTATGGAGTCGGTTAAATTGGATATGGAAGCGGAGGGAATAATAGAGAGAATATCCAGCCAATCTATGTTTTTGTTTCGGATGGACGCACTGAGTTAAATATTTTGATAAGGACGCGTGATCGTAGTAGGGATTCAATAATAACTTCGCCTTCGTTATGCTATTTTTCTAAACTGCGCATATATTGTTGGTACGCCGCACACAATTGCTATGCGGCATACCAACAAAGGCGGTCACCAAACTTGAGCAGGGATTGCGAAACATCCATCCAGGCCCGCAACTCCTGAGCAAGTCGACACATTCCCACATCCTACATCGTACATCGTACATCTAACTTCGCACATTATCCTGCTACATCTTTCCCAATTATCGTCCAGTCGCTATTGCCAAAACCTTTTTCTATCCACTTGTCCATTTGCTTTGCTATACTCGGGATCACTACCAGGTTAACACCTGCAGCATCTGCAGCATTCATGAATAACTGCGTGTCTTTTCTTGCCATGCTAAGTTCCCAGGAAGGGTTATCATACTTGCCGCCAGAAACTCTTTGTAATCTTGCAGGCAACATCGCAGCGGGATTCCATGAATCAAACAAGGTTGCTATATCACTTACCGGTACGTTCTGTGCCTTACCTAAAGCCAATGCATCCACAATTCCTGCCGTAAATGCAACGAGGAAAGAGTTGCCAATTAATTTCATTGCAGCGGCCCTGCCTTCTTCTTCGCCAAAGTTGATCACTTTACCTGTCATCTTTGCCAGCTCCTGCTGCCATTTACGAATCACTTCCTGGTCGCCGGAGACTAACATATAGCCGGTGCTTTCCAATGCGTTTTGCGGACCCATAAATACCGGGGCGTGCAGATAAGTAAAGCCAAGTTCTTTCCAATATTTTGTACGCTCAATGGCTCCGTTTGCGGATGTTGTTGTATGATCTATAATGGTTGCGCCGGTTTTAAGCGCCGGTTTTATCATTTCAAGCACTTCATTTACTGTGTCATCGTCTTTTAATGTTACATGAATCACACCGGCATCTTTTACCGCATCGGCAATATTTTCAAAAGCCTTCGCGCCGTATTGTTCAAGTGCTTTGGCTTTAGATGCTGTTCTGTTCCAAACATTAACCTGCGCTCCCTTTTTTATCATCGCTCTTACGAAGTTTGAACCTAAAAGGCCCATTCCTAAAAATGCTACCATGATTTTTTATTTAAAGATAGCAATCAATGCGGATTCTTCTAAGCTATGAGGTGTAAGGTTTAAGGTTTGAGGCATAGTCCCAATGCCATTTATGTCGATTAACCGAGAATAACAAATTGACGGGGAGAAAGTACTAACTGTACATAAACAGCACCAGCCGGCGATTGTTGTACAGTAACAGCACCATCACCACCATATAGAAATTGTAGCTGGTCATTTGGCCGATGATATGTTGCATCAACGATAATGCAGTCGGTTCTTTCGCTGGCAGAAACATTGTAGGCAACCAATATTTCTTTTCCATATAAAATCCGTGAAAAGGCGAGCGTATAATCATTGCCGGATGGAAAATTAAAATCGGTTCCGTTTTCAGATGTCTGGCGGAAATACATTCTACCAAATCTCAAAGGCGTGGTGTTGCGCATTACATTGGCAATCTTTGCTATTTCAGCATAAATATTACAGGCTGTGTTTAGCAAGTCCTTTGACGGATCCTGGTTATCAAACATTGCTTCGCGCATTTGAATATCGCCGCCGCTTCCATCAAATCCCTGTTCCGTTCCATAAAAAATGCAAGGCGTTCCCAAGCTGCAAAGCAAATAGCCAATGCCGGCAATTACCTGCTTATCGTTGGCGGAAAAAGCGATACGTCCATCCTGCCAAAAGCTGTCGTGGTTGTCAATAAAAGTTACGAGATACCGGCCAATCTCTCCACGGTTCAGCGCACGATGTTCCTGCGCGGAAAGGCGGTTGTAAAGCGTTTCGGGACCAGCATTTCCTGTAATTACTTCCCGCAATGCTGCATTTTCTCCGTCACCCTGCGCCAGCCTGAAATCAAGTAATGAATTAATACCAAAGAACACAGTTCTGTTGCCGTCGGTTTGCGAAGTATTTTGTCCGAGATACCTGTTATAAATATCATCACTGCTGACTGCCAGTTCACCAAACAGAAAGAAATTTCTTTTTCCGAGGCTGTACGCATATTCACGAATGTTTGAGCAAAAGCGTGAGCAGGCCAATTCTCCCATATGTTTTACTGCATCAACGCGAAAACCGTCAATATCGGCTTCACGGATCCAGTAACAATGGCTTTTAATCAAAATATTGATCAACTCAGAACCTGCTTCATCATCATCGTTTGCATAATCTTTCAGCCCAAATAAGTCACCATGCTGATTTTCAGGATAGCGATCATAACCGTTATCTGTTATTCTCCCTTTGCGGTGATAGAGATCCTGATTTCTTAGTTCCTGCGGCACAGGATGATCATCAGATTTCCAGTTGCCGAAATCAAATGTGATATCATCATAGTACAAATAAGGATTAACACCGGGCTGATCTTCATTTTTATAAAACCAGTTATCACCCGAATGGTTTATAACAACATCCAGGATTATTCTGATTGGAAATGGTTTGCCATCTTTTTGAAAATTGTGCGCTGCTTGCACCAATTCAACCAGGTCTTCTTTCGTTCCGAAGTTGGGATCGATCTGTAAGTAATTTTTTATTGAATAGCCATGATAAGACTTGTCGTTGTTTTCAAACACCGGCGATAACCAGATTGCTGTGCAGCCTAATCCGGCAATATAATTTAGGTTATTGGTGATGCCTTTTATTTTGCCACCGTAAAAATCGTTGCCGGTAGTAAATCCTTTCGATCTTTCGGTAGATAAAACGGGCGAACGCGCAGCACCGTCATGAAAACGATCGACCATTAAAAAGTAAATGAATTCTTCGCGCCATTCCCTGTCAATATTGAAATAAGTTTTATCGGAATCGGGAGTAAGATCTATATCCCGGATACTTTTAAGTGTCATACGTGTAGGTTTAAAGGTGTGAGACTTGTATTAAATTAACAGGAATTGGGGAGAATTGCAAGGGACGGTATCAGGCGTAAGGTTTGAGGTTTGAGGTCTGAACATTGCAACAGTCGTGTTGCCGCTCTTAACTAAATTGTCCCCGGGTTCGAATGTATTGCGTACTTAGGTTTATTCTCTGTGCAACTCCGTGTCTTCTCAGCGTTCTCTATGTAACTAATTGTTCGTGGTATAGAATAAAAATTATGGTTACACAGAGAAAATACAGGAGAAGACACGGAGTTGCACAGAGAGTTGCAAGATGAGCCAATTGAACGTCAATCTTACTTAGCAACTGTTATCTCAAAAATATCCTTAACGCAACTGTTGGCATCGCGTACTTCATAAGTTGTTTTGCCAACCGGCGGCTTTACCTTAATGCTTCTGCCTGTATCCGCACTTTTGTTCCATTTGTAGTCGCCAACAAAAGAAGCGGTAAGCGTAGTTGTTTCGCCTTTTTTCAACTGAATTTTCTGAGTTTTATTTACATCTTTCATCATTACAAAATGGTCCCTTATCACGCCATCCGCGCAGATCCATTTCAACTCAAGACGACTTCCCTGAACTTCCAGCATAGAAGCGCCTCCAATCTCATATTTTGAATAATAGAAAGCATCATGCGGATAGGTTGGTTGATTTTTCCCGGAAGCACCTGCAGATCCTGTAACGACATAAACAGTTCCCTGTTCCCCTGATTTTTTTATATATGGACAAGAATTATCACTTCCGTCATACAAGGCCGATGAAGTGCTGAGGTTATTAGTTGCTGCGTTAAAAGTTGCTTCCATTCCATAATGTCCGTGCATTAATCGGGAGCGTTCATAAAGATGACTATGGCCGCACACGATAAGATCTACCCCATAACGCTCGAGAATGCGAATAAAATTCTCTCGTATCTTAACCAGTTCTTCTTCTTTGTCTGAATTGTGTGATCCCATCGTATAAGGAGGATGATGCCAGTAAGCAACTATCCACCCGCGTTTGGGATTCTGATTGTAAGCTTCCAGATCTTTTTTTATCCAGTTTACCTGCGCACCGGTTGTATCATACAATCGTGTGGCATTGTCCTCCTTTCCGTAAGAATCAAGTGAGAGAAAATGTACATTACCGATATCAAAAGAATAAAACGCTTCTGTACCAGAAGGAACACCCCCTGCTTCGCCTTTTGTAGGCATAGTAAAGTTTTGATAATACGCTATATCATGCGTTGATTGTGCTGTGGCTTTAAAGCGATAAAAATCATTGTAATCATGATTTCCGGGCGAAGGAAACAAAGGATATTTTTTAAGAAAATTATCTCTGTAGATGTTGAAGAATTTTTCCTGGAACTCAGGGTCTGTGCCACTGGAATAGGCGTTGTCTCCTAACAGGATCCATGCATCCATTGGTTTATCATCACCAATATATTTTTCAACCTGGTCGCGAACCTGGCGTTGGTTGGTGGAGTTATTACCACAATCACCCAAAATACCAATCCGGTAAAAACCTTCATCGCCAGGAACAGGGAGTGTCACAAAAAAATTGTCTTTACCTTTTTGCAATGTATCACCTGCACCTCCACCAATAGCATAATAATATTTTGTTCTGGGAGATAACCCGGTAAGTTGCACCTGGTGTTCAAAAGTAAGCGCGGGATCTTCCGCTTGCTGATCCAGGTTATTTTCTGAAGAACCAAAGTTTACAACACTTCTTGTTAAAGCATTTGTGCGCCAGCGGATGACGATGCTTTTGCTTGTCGCCATTTGTAAATATGGTCCGCGAATAAGGCCAGCCAATACATCGGGCCTGCGTTCCTGCTTGGGTGCCTGAACACTTTTTGCCGGTTCTGTTTTAGCCGGAGTGTTTTGTGCAATGGCAGACATAGTAGCCGCAACCGCCAGTGCAAGAAATAATTGTTTTTTCACGATCATGTTGGTTATACTTGTTAAATCTGTTGTCTTTATCCGGGCACTTTATCCTCCAGTGAGTTGATGAAACTCACAATATCTTTTATCTCATCATCATTGAGATTTAAAGGAATTGACGACAAGGTTTGGCCCTTTATATTCAGGCCAATTCCGTTGCCGCCGCCTTTGTTATAAAACTCAACAACCTTTTCCAGTGTTTTAAATGCTCCATTGTGCATGTATGGCGCTGTTGCCGATGCATTACGCACTGTTGGCGTTTTAAATGCTTTTTGATACACTTCTAACGGAAAAAAATTATAGCGCCCATTATCTGTATCATTCAATGCTTTTTCCAGATCACCATTTGCAGGCGTACCTAACACTTCCAGTTCCGACATATTGTATAGCGGAGGAACAAGTCCGTTAAATAGCGGTGCAAAATGGCAAGTACCACATTGCGCCTTACCCATAAAAAGATTGAATCCTTTTATTTGCTGTTTTGTCAGCGCCGACTTATCACCTTTTATGTAATCATCAAAAGCTGAAGTTCTTGGATTAAGTGTTCGCACGTAAGCAGCGATCGCTTGCGACACTTTTCTGAATGAGATCAGGCTATCCTGCAAATTAGAAAATGCTCTTTTAAAGTCCGGATGATAAGATGATTTTGCAGATAAATTACCAACGACAGTAGCGCCGTTGCTGTTCATTTCTGATGGATTGGAAACAACTGTTTGAATCTGTTCTTCCAGCGTTTTCGCCCTTGCATCCCAAAACTGTCCAAACTGAAAGCCTGCGTAAAATAATGAAGGTGCATTGCGTGTAACATGAGAATGCCCGTCAAATGCCACACTCTTCGGCAATCCGTCTGAAAAATGCTTTGCAGGATCATGACATGTTGCGCAACTGATTTTGTTATTGGCAGACAACGCTTTTTCAAAAAACAATTTTTTTCCCAGTTGAACCAGGTGTTGATTATTGATCGTGTCTGACGATGGGAACGCATTGATGTTAATTACATCATCGTTGAAAAGATCTCCGGCATCATAATTTAAAATTCCGGCGGAAGTATTTAACTCCAGATGTTTTTCATTAATAAGTTTATGGATGTTCCGTTCCAGCGGCAAGGCATACTCCGTTAGAAACGTCAGCCGGTCAAAATCATCAAAACCGGGATGGTCCTGCAGGTATTTTATACTGCCTGATAAATATATTCCAACACTGTCATTTGAATTAACTTCTGCAAATACTGACAACACATATTGTATGGATTGAAATGCGGCTTCAGATTCTTCAATGCCTGTTTTAAGTAACGGCGCATCATAACCAGTAATCCCCAACGTATTAATACGGATCAGTTCCAGCTTTATGCTTTCCAGAATTTGATTATCCGTGGCCTTAAATCCAAATATTGTTGCAGTAAGATCTTTAGCCGACGAGTATACAATATCCGCCTGCTCCCGAAGGCTCACTTTACTTTCATTGGTAATTTTTTCAAACAGTAAGCCTTCTATTACCTGTAAACCAGTGGGCTCCTGGTATTCCATATAAGGTTCTTCCACCTCAAATTTTGGCGGGCCATTATAAATTACCGCTGCACTTTTAAAAAAATATTCCATTAAAAATTCAATGCCTTTGTATTGCAGCCGGCATTGTTTTAAAGCCTGCTTGGCATGTGCAATTGTTGACGGGTTAGAGCTATCTAATAGTTCAACAGAATTTTTTAGTTCAAGTGCTGCAGAGGAAAATTTTCTGGCAATATTATTAAAACGGTCCACAGCTCTGTCCCTGGTTAAATAACTGCGCTCAGTACCGGCAAGGTTGCTATAAATAACCATGCAGCATATAGTTGTAAAAATGCCGGCAATAAATTTCATACATTAATTTACCTGGCTGCAACCGTTACGGGCTGCATGCGCATTAGCAACAGCTTATCGAAGGGGCAAAACAAGCAATTCCGTGTTAAGTAATTATGAAGCATCGGTAAGATGCATAACAAACAAGGTACATTTATTTTACATTGAAGCATCCAGATCCAGGGTGAGGGCTCTATAATGCATCAGTTTTCTCACAAGCCGAACAAGGCTGAAAATAACGATAATCGCGGAAAAGACCAACTTTGAAAAAACAAAAGGACAACCAGGTTAAACGACCGCTTGTCCTTTTTCATTCCATTCATTTGAATGGTTACATGGTTTATGTGTTTATTCTTCGTCTTTCATCAGCTGCCTTATCTCGTCGGGCAGTTCTTCATCGTTTGCATATAATGCGGTTAATATATCTCTTGTGTATTCTTTTCTCAAAACATCCTGTTCCGAAAAACCGCCACCGGATGCGTCAATCCCATTCTTTTCAGCAACAAGTTTCGACAGCAGGCTATTGGTTATTTTAGCCTCAACCAGTATGTCGGTCAGCATTTTCAGCTTAATACCGTTTAACTTGTTTGAGTTAAGCGTAAATGCCAGTTTGTAGTAATCCATAATCCTGGTTTTTGGTTAGAAAATATTTTGACAGATGTCCCGGTGCCGGTTCTTACAAAACAACACCAGGTCCATTATAAATTTTATCAAAACTCAAACCAAAGGACTAAAAGCAAAAAATCCCTTTTAAGTTGTCCTTAAAAAGGGATTTTATTGAAAAATGTGGAGATATTTCCCGGTTTCTAAGCTTAAAGCCTAAAGCTCAAAGCCTAGAACTTAGGATTGTTGTAAGTTGTACGTTATACGTGTATCAAAGCTAAGGTTGTTAAGTTTAAATGATGATTTAAGCTGTGATAGGTGTTCAAAGCTTAAAGCCTAAAGCTCAAAGCCTGGAACTGCTGTTTAATTTTAGAAAAGTTAATAGTTATCAAATTCGCGCATTTATCAAAAAGTCGAGATTGTTTTATTGGGAGTACATACTTAGTTTTAAGCTTTAGGCTTTGGGCTTTAAGCTTGCTTCTCAACTCACCCGCGCTTCCTGCATTAACATGGCAAGTGCTTCCTGGAAGTTACCTGCCCTGCTGATGCGGCCATCGTTCACAAAAAAGATTTCATCGGCGCTTTCAATTGTATTTAACCGGTGTGCAATTATTACTCTTGTCGTTGTATCCGGCAGATGTTCCAATATGTCTTCCAGCAGATTTTCAGTTAGTGTATCAATGTTTGCTGTTGCTTCATCCAATATCAACAATTCAGGATGCCTGAGCACTGCACGCATAAATGCGATCAATTGCTTTTGTCCAAGACTTACGCTATCTGCATCAGACACATTGCTTTCCAGGCCGCCTTCAAACTTTTCCAGCAATCCTTCAAGTCGCGCTTCTTTAATTACTTTTTCAAGACCTTCATTGGAAAGATGTGCGTACTTTTTATTGCCGTACAGAATATTGTCCTTTACTGTTCCGCTAAACAGAAATGGCTCCTGCAAGATGAACCCGATGCTTTCTGTTCGTTGCTCTCCATCATACACTTGCATGTCTTTACCCTTCAGCAGAACAGTTCCGCCTGTTGGGTTATACAAGCCTGCCATCAGTGAGGCTGTAGTTGATTTACCTCCACCTGTAGGACCAACAAAAGCATAAGTTTTTCCACGCTGTAACTCGAAACTTACATTGTGCAATACTTCTTTCTCTCCTCCAGGATATCCAAAATGTACATGTTGAAAAGACAGTAATGTATTTGGGCTAGCTTTTGCATCAAGCGCTGGGCGTGCTTTTGCAGGTTCAAGATCAAGAATAACGGCGATCCTGTCCCATCCTGCCATTGCAACCTGGAAGCTTGTCCAGATAGTTGCCAGTTGCCTGATCGGAAAATAAAAATTGCTCACATATGCAAAATAGCTGATGAGGATACCTACAGTCAGCATTCCATGTGTAATAAGAAAGATCCCGTAAATAAGTACCGTCAACTGCGCCAGGTGAGAGCAGAACGTAAACACCGGTAAAAAAATGTTGTTTACCAAACCGGCACCAATTGCACTCTTATAGTTATCTGTACTTGCTTCGTTAAAACGCTGGCGGAAATAATCTCTTCTGTTAAACGCGATGATAGCTTTAAAATTCTGCAAGCTCTCCTGGATCTCTGCACTCATTGCACCACCTGATTTTAGGTTACGTGCATTTCTCTTTTTTACAAGAGGTGAAATAACGCGGATAAAGAGCAGTATCAATACAGCTGGAACCAATGCAGCTGCGCCAAGACGCGGATTGATGGCGATAAGAAAAATGGCAGAGCCCAACATCATAAAAATGTTGGTAACAAACTGCATCAATGATTGTGAGAAAAACTGGTTTACCTTATCCGTATCGTTATTAATTCTTGATATTAAATCGCCCGTTCTGTTCTGGTTGAAAAATGCAAGTGGCAGCTGGTTAAGTTTTGTAAAAAGCCCGTTACGTAAATTAAACAATATACGCTGACCAACGCCGCCCATCAATCTTGTTTGCAGATAGTTTGTGCTGAATGACAATGCATACAATCCTAATAAAACAAAACAATTGGTGATCACCGCTGAAGAATTGCCTGTTGCTACATAATGGTCAATTGTATAACCTATCACTAACGGACCGGTAAGGTTAATACCGGATGTGATCATCATTGTAATAAAAGCATATATAAGTACGCGACGTTCCTCGCCAAGCCAGCGCACCAGTTTTCGCAATGCCTTTGCTGTATTATTTTTCTGAGCCTCTGTAAGGCTGTTTAAATCATAGTTCATAGTTGCCGGTGCTTCTTTGTGATTGATAGATCTGAATGTATTCGGGACAGGTCTGTAATAATTCTCCGTGTGTGCCTGAGGCGATCACTTCTCCTTCCATTAACAAGATCACTTCCGCAGAATTTTCTGCCGAGCTGATCTTTTGTGTTACGGAGATAACAGTTATTCCCGGATAATTTCTTTTAATATTCGCCAGTATTTTTTGTTCTGTAAGTGTATCCACTCTTGCTGTAAAGTCATCCAACAATAATACTTTGGGTTCTATTGCCAACGCTCTTGCCAACATCATGCGTTGTTTTTGTCCGCCGGAAAGGCTTGTACCTCTTTCTGAAACTATGGTATCCAGTCCTTGCGGCAGTGTTGATGCAAAAGCTTCCAGTTCGGCTGTTGCAATTGCTTTTTGCATAGCCTCGGGAGTTACCTGCTGGTTAAAGGCAATGTTCTCACGCATACTCATGTTAAACACAATGCTGTCCTGGAAAACAATGCCCATTTGCTGATGCAAAGCATCCTTTCGGTAATCTTCGAGCGGTTTGTTATCCAGGTATATTTTTCCGTCATCAGGATTCAGCAACCCGATCATCAGGTTAAGCAATTGTGTTTTCCCTGAGGCCGTCGGTCCTGTAATAGCAGTATGCGTTCCTGATTTTATGCTGAAGGATACATCTTTTAAAACAGGCTTGTTTGCCAGTGAAAGATTAACACCGTCCATCACAATATCACCTCTCACATCTGCCTGGATGGTTCCTTTATCAACTATATCCTGGGCCTGTAATACAGAAGAGATACGTGTGTAAGATGCTCCTGCCTGTGCAATAATATTACTCATAAAGCCCAACACAAATATGGGAAAAACGAGCATCATCAGGTAGTTATTGAATGCTGCAAAATCACCAAGCGTCATCGTGCCGGCGATTACAAAATGGCCACCAACACCCAGTATTGCAACGCCGGCCATGTTTGCTGTGAATACTACTACAGGGATCATAATGGCAAACAAATTCAGAATTTTGAAACCGTTTTCTTTTGCGCCTGTGTTTGATTCAACAAATTTGCTAAATTCCAGTTGCTGGCTGTTCAGCACTCTTATCAATGCAGCCCCGAGAATACTTTCACTAATAGTTTTATTAAGCGTATCTATTATTCCTCTTCCTTTAATAAACAGTGAACGCACTCTTTTTAATACGGTGAAAAATGTAAATGAAATGATCGGGATAATTGTAAGCACAATCAAGGCCAGCCTCCAGTTAATTGTAAGCAACAAGATAGATGCACCAATGATCATAAACACGGATGAAGCAATAGATGCAATGGCGGTGGATACATACATCTTAATAGAATCAACATCTGCCGTAAGATTTGTAAGCAGTTTGGATGGATTTGATTGCTGCACCCATGTATAGCTTTGCTGCGAAATTTTATCAGACAGTTTTTCACGTAAATCTTTTGCAACTCTTTCAGAAGAATAAGTCTGTGCTACACTTTGCAGATAACTAAAAAGAAATATAAGCAGGGCAGAAGCGGCAAAGCGGATCAATATGGAGCTTTGCACATAATGACCTTGTGTATAGCTGTCTATACCTTGTCCGATAATTTTTGGGATCCATAAATTAAAAACATTTCCTGCCAGGGCAAATGCAATAAGCAGAACAATTCGGCTCCGGTAAGGCTTGAGCAGCACAGAAAGGCCTGGCTGTTTTGGTTTGCCTCCCGGTTGATTTTTTCTTTTAGACATTGTGGAAAATTTCTGTTATAACGGGCTTGAGCATGGTTAGAGGGCGAAGGTAAGTAAATGAGTGAATGTGCAAATTTGCAAATGGGCGAATGGGCGAATGGGCAGATGTGAAAATGAAAGTATAATCAATATTGCATTCCTAAGATAGATTAAGTTTTTGTAATAAAAATCCGGTGATTCAGATAATGTTATTTTAAAAGAAATGATAACGACTATACAAGTATTAACCTGAAAAGTTAACAATAACTAAACGGTGGTAAGGGCAGATTAGAAGCGACGTTGAAACATGTGTTAACATATATCAAGGCAGGGGGAATTTGTCATGTTTTCCATCATATGAACGTAGAGTTGTTAGCATTGTGCTTCCACTTTCATTGTGTAACAGATACATTATATGATAAAGTTAATTATATGATTTTCAGGAGCTTTTAATTCCCAAATTCGTTTCTTCCGATAGTTCTTTTTGAACTTTAACTTGTTATCTTTGCAATAACACAGGTATAATAAAATGAGATTCACCGTATCGGCACTGCCGCAACATTACACAGACCTTGAACTCGAGGCTCTATTTCTTCCATTCGGACGCGTTTCGTATGTTAAGGTATATTATGATCCGCTTACCCTGAAAAGCAGGAGAAGAGGTATTGTAGAAATGCCAACTACAACTGAAGCTGAACAAGCTATTAAGGAACTGCAAGGAAAAGTTTTAGCTGAAAACCCTCTTAAATTTAAGATTGAACCTGATAACAACCGCCAGCAACAACAAAGACCACAAAGAGGCGGTGGTAATTATGGTCAAAGAAATGACAGACGGAGTTTTGGTCAATCTCAGCAGAGCAGCTATGGGCGGCCACAGGAAAGAGATGAAGACGACGGAAGAAGGAAACGCACGCGTGTTCCTATCAACCGCAAGTTTGATTAACAGGTAAACTGTTTATCTCTGGCGTTAACCGGTTATTAAAAACAACCGGGAGGGATTTATTTATATTGTATCAAAACGCTTTTAATAAAAAAGAAGCGGCTGAGTGATTATTCAGCCGCTTCTTTTTATTTAGTTCATTACTTTCTTCCAGTAGTCCAGCCAGTCAAGCATCCTGCTTGTAAAGCCATATTCGTTATCGAACCAGGCAATTATCTTCACCTGCTTTCCGACAACAGATGTAAGTGTTCCATCAATCAAACATGAATTTCTATTGCCTTTGATATCTGCAGAAACCAACGGGTCCTCAGTATAATCAAGAATACCTTTGTATTCATTCACCGCAGCTTTTTTGAAGCGTGCATTTATATCTGCTGCGCTTACTGCTTCTTTTAACTGAATAGAGAAATCAGCCATTGCGCCATTCGTAACGGGCACACGCGTGGACGTTGCCATTACTTTATCTTTCAAAACCGGCATTAATCTTTCTAAAGAAACATGCAGGTCAATTTCAACCGGTATAATAGATTCCGCAGCCGCACGTCCGCGACGGAACTGCTTGTGCCAGGTATCTACGAGTTGTTGTCTTGATGTATAGGAGTGAAGAATATTAATTTGTGCAGACTCAATCCCTATTGCGTTAAGAATATACAACACATGCGTAGTACAATTGGTCATGCAACCACCGGGCGCAACAATCGGCGTATCTTTTGTTAACTGATGATGATTATAACCATAGATCATCAATGGAATTTCAGAGGAACCGGTTGTTGATAACAATACTTTTTTTGCGCCGGCTTTCAGATGGACCTCAGCCCCTTCTTTACTCGTGTATCTGCCGGAACATTCCAGCACAATATCAATGTCCAATGCTTTCCACGGCAAATTTTCTGCATTTGCCTCTTTCAGCGCCACTACTTTCTTCGAGCCGCAGATGAGATTGTTTCCTTCTGCTACAACGCTCTCCTGTAATGTTCCATAAAGCGAATCATACTTCAGCAGATACGCCAGGTTATCGGTTTCCATAATATCATTTACGGCTATCAGCTGATGTTCAGATTGATCCATTAACCTGCGAAACAAAAGACGACCAATACGTCCCATACCATTAATTGCAATTCTCATATTTTCCTATTGAATCGGAAAGTCTTACCTACCAGGTGTTTTCCTTTTTAAGCCCGCAAAACTATTCAATTTTCCATTCTTGTGCGGCCCGGTCATCACTTGTTGAATGCACACAAACGCTTGCTTGGTTTTTTTAACATTCTTTATCTTAGAGGTAGTTTTTAAAATCCTGCCGCGTCCACGTC
Source organism: Danxiaibacter flavus (assembly GCF_041060425.1). NCBI lineage: Bacteria > Pseudomonadati > Bacteroidota > Chitinophagia > Chitinophagales > Chitinophagaceae > Danxiaibacter > Danxiaibacter flavus. The sequence goes on along the minus strand of NZ_JAULBC010000005.1, from coordinate 470,378 downwards.
TCCTGACTATCACTTCTAAATAACAAGCATTATGACTATCAACAGATTAGATCACTTCGTATTAACAGTTGCCGATATTGAAGCCACCTGTTATTTCTACAGCTCTGTTATGGGGATGGATATTGTGACTTTTGGTAATGGAAGGAAAGCACTCCAATTCGGCAATCAAAAAATAAACCTTCACCAGGCAGGGAAAGAGTTTGAGCCAAAGGCAAACAAACCCACGCCGGGCTCGGCTGATCTTTGTTTCGTTGCTGATACGCCGTTGGAAACGATTCTGAATGAGCTGCGCGAAAAGCAAATAGAGATAGCAGAAGGCATTGTGGAGCGAACCGGTGCAATAGGCACTATCAGATCCATCTACTTCCGGGACCCCGACCTGAACCTTATTGAAGTAAGCAATTACCTGCACCAGGAAAAAGTGCTGTGAGAAGAGCTGCGACGTTGTGAAACTTTATTTAAATAAAGACACAAAAATTTCCCTAGATTTGATACCAACAAAACTGTCACGCTATCTAATATGATTGCCAGCCAATACTATATCTGCGCACGTAACTTCCGTGTAAATACAAAACACAATTCAACACCATCGCAATTTATTTTGCTTACCTATAAATCACATGCACAATATGAGTACCAGACGTACATTTCTTCAACAAGGAGCATTGGTAGCAGCAGGCATGCTAATGAAGCCCGCCAATATATTCAGCCGCGGCAACTACAAAGTGTCTACAAAAGATGTTGGTTTGCAGTTGTACACACTGCGCGAGGAACTTGCCAAAGATGCAAAAGGCACCATTGCTAAAGTGGCTAAGCTTGGCTTCACCAATGTAGAAACATTTGGCGCAGATAAACAGGGAAAATTCTGGGGGCTTGATACCAAAGAACTGGCGTCTGTTCTAAAAGAAAACAACCTGGTTACATACAGTGGCCACTACGCATTGAATGATTTCCTAACCCGCGGCAATGGCAACGAAGATGCATTACATGCACAGGTAGAAATTGCCAGCCAGTTGGGGCAACAATATCTTATTATTCCTGTTCCTCCGTTTCAATTAATAGATAAACTTACTGCTGATGATTACAAGTTTATGGCTGATCAAATGAACAAGGGAGGCGAGCTCTGTAAGAAACACAACCTGCAGCTTGGTTATCATAACCACTTCTGGGAATTCCGGACATTTGATAACGGGAAGAAAGGTTTAGATATCATGCTGGAAAACACCGATAAGTCATTGGTGTGTTTTGAGCTGGACCTTTTTTGGATTGAAAAAGCAGGACTTAACCCGGTTGATTATTTCACCAAATATCCCGGCCGTTTTCCCATGTGGCATGTAAAAGATATGGATAAGTCCAAAACGAATAAAGTTACCGGTGGCGATCTGGATCACAAGCCCATTATGGATGTTCTGAAAGATGTGAAGTTTGCTGAAGTAGGCACCGGAAGCATCGATTTCAAAAGCATTTTTGCAAAAGCAGATGTTGCCGGCCTGAAACATTTCTTCGTTGAACAGGATGGCATTTACATGGCTGACAAATTTGAAAGCGTCCAAAAAAGTATTCAGTACATTAAACAATCTTTATAAAAACGAAAGGCGCAGGAGTTAAATTCTGCGCCTTTTTTATTTAGTTCTCAAGACAGTCTTTATACGTCTTCGGCGTTACCCCCTCCAGCTTTCTGAAGACCCTGATAAAATAATTGGCATCAATAAATCCGGTCATGGTACTAACCGTATGTACGTTGTGCTCCGGGTTGGTGAGTAATTGTTTCGCCAGTTTTATTCTTTCCCTGTTTATGTACTCTGATGGTGTGGTTCCAAATTGTTCTTTAAACCATTTAAAGAAGATGGTCCTGCTCAGGTATGCCTTACGGCTTAATGTAGCCACGTGTATCTTTTCGCATAAATGTTCCTGAATGTAATTCAACACAAAATGTTCGCGGCTATGATTACTGTTTGTTTTACTTTCTGTGTAAACCTGCTCCAGTTGCTGGCTTTGGAGTAATCTTATCAGCAACTCTTTCAAATTAAGGTCGGCGAGAATATTTTTGGTTGTGTTGGAGCTTGTGCAAATGCGTATTATTTTATTGATCAGGTCACTCATCTCAGTATCGTTTGTAAAATGATACTGGTTGAACCTAAGGTTCCAGTTATTATTCTGTTTATTTACGTTGTGATATTGATTCAGGTAATTCACCGTTTCGTTGATATAAGAAGCATCTATAGCAAGCGCAATGCACTGCGTGGGGTTGGCTTCTGTAGCTTCCGGAAAATCTATCATCATTGTTTCATTTGCAGGAACTACAACCGTTTCCCCCGGCAGATAATCAAACGCCGGCTTATTGTCGAGATGCATAATTTTTTTTCCGCGCACCATACTGGTAATAATAAAATCACCAAACGTAAGCGGTATTCCAAAAGCCTGTTCATAGCTTTCAAACACATTCAGCTCGCAATTATCCAGATTAAACACCCGTCTGTTCTCAACAAGTGTCTGCAATTGCCCGGGGTTGGTTAGATCAATTTTCTGCAGCAAATTTTTTAGTGGCATAGAAGGATGTTTTAAATAGTTTAATCGGATATACAGCAGAGTGCCTGAAGCCGGGGGAAGGATAGGGGGCAAAAGTTACACGCCTTTTTGTTGAAATCTAAGGTCTGCAACAATTCTGGAATTCATATTAGCAAAACAGGCGAAGCTATAACCCATTACTCCTTATTAGGACAATAACAAGTTAAAAAGTTTTTTTTAAGAGCGGTACAATTATGCTATAAAAAAATACAAAAGTGAAGCCATTTGAGCGTTTTTTAATAAATATTAGCTGTATTAATTAACGATTAAATTGCTTCCTATGAGTTCTGTTCAAACAGCTGCGCCGGCTTCTACGGTAGCGGTCCGTCCCCAATTCAAAAGTAAATATGATCATTTCATCGGCGGAGAGTGGGTTGCTCCTGAAAGCGGGCAATATTTTGATAACGTTTCGCCCATCGACGGTAAGGTTTTTACACAAGCCGCCCGTGGTAATGCGAAGGATATTGAAAAAGCCATCGACGCCGCACATGAAGCTTTTCCATCCTGGAGTAAAACTGCGGCAGCTTATCGCAGTAATCTTCTTTTAAAAATTGCACAGATTATTGAAGACAACCTGGAATACCTGGCTATTATCGAAACGATAGACAATGGCAAGGCCATCCGCGAAACCAGGGCGGCAGATCTGCCACTTGTTATTGACCATTTCAGGTATTTTGCCGGCGTTATCCGCAGCGAAGAGGGAACTATTAGTGAGCATGACGATACTACCGTGAGCATAAACCTGCATGAACCCATTGGCGTGGTAGGACAGATCATTCCATGGAACTTTCCGCTGCTCATGGCCACATGGAAAATTGCACCGGCACTTGCAGCAGGTTGCTGTGTGATTGTTAAACCAGCTGAGCAAACACCGACGAGCATTATGTGTTTGATGGAACTGATCGGCGACATTTTACCAAAGGGCGTTTTGAACATAGTAACCGGTTTTGGACCAGAGGCTGGCAAACCCCTGGCATCATCGCCAAGAGTACAGAAAGTTGCATTTACAGGTGAAACCACTACAGGCCGCCTGATTATGCAGTATGCTTCAGAAAACCTGATTCCAATCACCATGGAACTTGGTGGAAAAAGCCCCAATATTTTCTTTGAAAGTGTGGCTGCCGCCGACGATGAGTTTTTTGACAAGGCAGTTGAGGGCGCAGTTTTATTTGCACTGAACCAGGGCGAAGTATGTACCTGCCCAAGCCGCATTCTGGTGCACGAAAATATTTACGACAAATTCATGAACGCCGTTATCCAGCGTACGAAAGCCATTAAAATGGGCAATCCGCTGGATAGCACTGTTATGATGGGTGCGCAGGCATCAGAAGACCAATACAATAAAGTGCTCAGCTACCTGGACATCGGCAAACAGGAAGGTGCGCAAGTGCTTTGTGGAGGCGAAGCTTTCCATCAGAACAGCGGGCTTGAACACGGATTTTACATTCAGCCTACACTATTCAAAGGCGATAACAAAATGCGCGTTTTCCAGGAAGAAATTTTTGGACCGGTAAGCTGTGTAACCACATTTAAAACAACAGAAGAAGCGATAGCAATTGCCAACGATACATTGTATGGACTGGGTGCCGGCGTTTGGACCCGTGATGCACACGAATTGTACCAGGTGCCACGAGCTATACAGGCCGGACGTGTTTGGGTGAATTGTTATCATGCCTACCCGGCCCATGCTCCATTTGGCGGTTATAAAAAATCCGGCTTTGGACGTGAGACGCATAAAATGATGCTGAATCATTACAGGCAGACTAAAAACATGCTGATCTCTTATAACAAGCAAAAATTGGGCTTTTTTTAGTGATAGTGATTGGTGAAGGAGGAAGTGTGAATTCCTGCCTGCGTCGTTGACAGGCGAAACGATTTCGTTGACGGATTAAAACGGATATCACACGAACAATAATCCCTGCTTTTTAGCGGGGGTTATTTTTTCTAAAAATAACAAACAGCGTATGTCAATTCCAAGAGTAATTGCCACACCAAAGGCAATAGAACTAATAGAAAAATTACGGGCAGAACATGGCCCCCTGATGTTTCATCAAAGCGGCGGTTGTTGTGATGGTTCGCAGCCCATGTGTTTTGCCGACGGCGAGTTCAAAATTGGCGGAAGCGATGTGTGCCTTGGAAAGATAGAGGGATGCAAGTTTTATATGGGCGCTGATCAGTTTGAATATTGGAAACACACGCAGCTTATCCTGGATGTAACACCGGGGAGAGGCAGCAGCTTTTCACTTGAGATACCGTTGGGTGTGCGGTTTTATATTCAATCAAGGATATTTTCTGAAGAGGAGATGGCGGAGTTGGAACCGGTAGTTAAAAATGAGTATTGACAGAAGTTCTCGCAAGATGATAAAAGCGTAAATTGGAACGAATTAAAGGATAAGCATGCGGATGCTTAATATTTCTATATCAGATGTTGAGTACAATAAGTTTGGTTTCCGGAGCGAACATCTCACTTTCAGCGATCTTATCGACCTGATAAGTATTGAGCTTTCAAAGCAGACATTAAACGGCTGTGTGGAACTATCGAATAGATTTGAATTATCAAAAACAAGCATGGACGAGATTACAGACGAAATTAAGGCTGCTGGAAAAAAATACTCGTTGACAAACGCTCTTGTGTCAGTCTAATCCAGGATAACTTCCTTTATCTTCTTGATGCTCTATTTGCAAGCCCATGTCGTTTAGATAAAAGTTTTCTATATCAAACACTCATAAAATATCACAATCGAATCAGTATTTGGGACCTCGTGTGTGCCCAATAACAGATTTCATAACAATAACAGGTTTTCCCGTAGGGAATTAAGCTCAATAGAAATGCCCGAATACAGACATCATAGTCCGTTAGGGCTTTAACCTATAGCCCAATATCATTTAGTTAGGGATTGTTCGATTGTGTTGCTCCGTAGGAGCATCCTGTTGTGGATCAAGGCAATTAAATATTGACCAAACCAATTCAAATGTTGCACCGCAGACAAGGTTGATTTCCATCCTGTGCTACGTTTTTACTTAGTCGTCCCTTTATTTCGCTTTTTTGCGCGTGCCTTTTCACATCAACCTTTATCTTTATCCATCATATATTTCTCAAGCAACCATGAAAAAAGTTTTTTACTGTCTTGGTCTTTTATCGGCCCTGGCATTACCACGATTTGCCTCGGCCTATGCAAAGGATACCACGTTTATTGTGCATGAAGTTCTTAATGACACACTGCCTACAGCACCATTAACGCTTCCTTCCGGCTTTCATGCAAATATTATAGCTACGGGTCTTAACGGGGCCAGGCATCTTACTGTTACCAATAAAGGTGATATTTATGTAAAATTGTCCAAACTGAAAGATGGCAAGGGCATCTACTTTTTAAAAGATAACAATGGAGATGGAAACCCGGATGAACAAATTGGTTTTGGTAACTATCCTGGTACCGGCATTCTTGTGAAGAATGGCTATCTCTATGCTTCATCCAACGATGATATCTATCGTTACAAACTAAATGATAACAATGAAGTGATCAGTCCTGACGCTCCGGAAAAAATTGTGTCGGGGCTGGTTAATCACAACAGGGACAATTCAAAATCGCTGGCAGTTGACAATAAAGGCAATCTGTATGTAAATGTCGGCTCTTACGCCAATGCATGCCTGGAAGGGAAAAATCTTACTGCGCCAATGCCTTGCCCGATTCTTGATTCCGCCGGCGGCATCTGGAAATACAAAACCGATAAAGCGGACCAGCATTTTAAAGATGGCATTCGTTATGCTACGGGTTTAAAAAATGTTGTAGGACTGGATTGGAACACCGCAACCAACTCGCTGTTTGTAATGCAGCACGGCCGTGACCAGTTAAATCTTTTGTATCCGCAGTATTTCTCAAAAGAACAGGATGCAACACTGCCCGCAGAAACAATGTATGAGCTTCGCAAAGAAGACGACGCCGGCTGGCCCTACGTATATTACGATCAGCAGCAAAATAAAAAGATCCTCGCTCCGGAATATGGTGGCGATGGCAAGAAAACGGGTGGCAAAAAAACCATTGACCCGGTAGTTGCTTTTCCGGCGCATCTTGCTCCTAACGCACTGTTATTTTATACCGGTAATTCTTTTCCTGAAAAGTATAAGCATGGCGCTTTCATTGCCTTTCATGGTAAATCACCCGAATTGCAGAAAGGTTATCTCATAGCTTTTGTTCCGTTCAAAAACGGCAAGCCTTCCGGACAATGGGAAATCTTTGCAGATGGTTTTAATCCTACCGGAACCAGCGTTCAGCACAAACCTTGCGGACTTGCGCAGGGTGCAGACGGATCTATTTATGTGGCTGACGATGCGGGGGGAACTATTTACCGGATACAGTATAAAAAGTGAATAGTGAATAGTCAATGGTGAATGGTGAAGCAGCACTATATCTTACAATCTTATTCCAAATTTAAAGGAAAGGCCAGCGAATAATTTGCTGGCCTTTTTATTTCGCAAAGCCCGTGAAGAACGACTTCAACTTATTCTTCAGATAGTGGAAATCATGAGCACCCCTTAAACGTCATCGTTCGCACGCGCACCGCTTTCAGCTTTAGGCTTTACGCTTTCAGCTTCTCCCTCCGCTTCAAAAAACGTACAACGTATAACCTGCAACTTACCACTTCTCCTTTGCGTTATATCAACTAATTTCACAGCGTAATTAAACTTATACCCTTTATAACCTGGTCGCTTATGCTATCATCTTTTTTCCGCTTAAAAGAGAATAACACAACTGTAAAAAAAGAAATTCTTGCAGGGCTTACTACGTTTTCTACAATGGCTTATATCCTGGTGGTAAATCCTGTTATTCTTTCCAAAGCCGGAATGCCTTTCGAAGCGCAGATCACAGCAACCGCGCTTGCCGCGGTTGCGGGCACGCTGGTAATGGCTTTTTATGCCAAGCTTCCTATTGCACTGGCTCCTGGCATGGGATTGAATGCATTTCTTGCGTACACTATTGTTCTTCGCATGGGCTATACCTGGCAGTTTGCGCTTACTGCGGTTTTCCTGGAAGGCTTGCTATTTATCTTTTTATCGCTGTTTCGTATCCGCGAAGCGATCATTGATAGTATTCCAATAAATCTTAAACATGCCATCTCTGTTGGCATTGGCTTATTCATTGCGTTGATAGGAATGGTGAATGCAGGCATTGTGGAAACCGGCATGACTTATATTGGCAATAACCAGTTGGACGGCGTTATCGTAAAGATGGGTAACATAAAATCTGCCGGACCTATCATCGCCATGCTTGGCTTATTGGTTAGTGCTGTTCTGATGTTTAAAAACGTAAATGCAGCCTTACTTATTGGGATAGCCGTTGCGACCGTTGCAGGTATCCCATTAGGCCTTACCCAATTGCCAGCGGGCGGGAAAGTTGTGAGCCTTCCTCCATCCATCTCGGAAACATTCATGCAACTAAAGTTTGAAAAGATCTTCAGTCTTGATATGCTGGTGATTCTTTTCACATTGCTTATGGTTAACCTTTTTGATACTGTAGGAACGCTGATAGGGTTATGTAGCAAAGCCGGGCTACTTGATAAAAACGGAAAAATTCCCCAGGCAAAAAAAGCATTGTTGGCGGATGCTATCGGTACTACCGTGGGATCTATTTTGGGAACGAGTGTTGTTGCGGCTTACGTTGAAAGTGCAAGTGGTATTGCAACTGGTGGACGTACAGGGCTAACAGCGTTTACAGTAGCATGTTTGTTTGTTCTTGCCCTGTTTTTTGCACCGTTATTTGCAATGATACCTGCTGCGGCAACAGCTCCGGCTTTGATAATTGTGGGTATGTTAATGATGAGTGCAGTAAAGCAAATTGAATTCAACGATGTAACAGAAGCAGTTCCGGCATTTCTCGCTATTGTAATGATGCCTTATACTTATAGCATTGCCGAAGGTATTGTTTTTGGTATGCTGTCTTATGTATTGCTTAAACTTTTCAGCGGACGTAAAAAAGAAATTTCGCCGGTGATGTATGTGTTGGCTGTGTTATTTTTAATTAGCTTCTTTGTACGATAACCTTGTTTGCCACTGAAGCACTGAATTTTTTTACCACAGAAGACACGAAGTTTTTTCACAGATCGCACAGAGAAAATACATTGGAGAATACACGAAATCATGCAATTCAAATTCCTCTGTGCTTCAGTGCCTCTGAGGCTAAAAAAATCAATCCCCCAATCTCCCAAATCCAGGTCCGGAATTAATGGATAATTGAAAGTTGAAAATTGAAAATGTCGGTTTTTACCACAGAGGTAAAGGAGTTTTTTGCACAGAATACACAGTGTTTTTTCGTTTGCTACAGAGAGAGCAATCCTCTGTGCTTCAGTGCCTCTGTGGCTAAAAAAATTCAAATCCTGTCAATCCCTTAATCCCCCAAATCCCGGTCAAGACAATTCGCGTCCCAATCAACGTCTCATCCAAGTCCCCAGGCAGCAAGCTTCTCTTTCGTCGAAGCATAATCCGTATGGCAAATGCCATTGATCCCTAAACTTTCGGCAACAGACACAAACATTGGTCTGTCTTCTATATACACAACTTCATCCGGTTCCACCAATGCAATGTCCAGGGCTATTCTGAAAATATCTGCATCGGGTTTTCTGAAATGCACAAAGCATGAGGAGATAAAAAAGTCAACAAACTTATTCAGTCCGAATGTATGAATACGATGGCGATTGAGTTCTCTTCCTTCATTGTTTACAATCGCAATTTTCAGATTGTACCTGGACTTCAGCCCTTTTACCATTTCTATCATATCGTCAAACGGTGACGATTGCGCAAACATAAATTCGCGGAAATCGTGCCTGCTGAAAAACCTCTTTTCATAGAACACTACACGGTCAAGGTATTCATCCAATGTTAATTTACCTTCTTCATAAGTATCGAAAGTAAGATGGTGTCGTTCTTCAAATTCAGCCAGATTGAGTGAGAAGGTTTCAGCAGCAGATTTTCTTGCTGTTCTGTCCCATCCATTGGTTAAAAGAACTCCACCAATATCCAGGAACAATGTTGTAATGGTTGGTGCCTGATTCATGAGGAATGATTTTTTGGAAGATGTCTGCAAATATAATCTTCGCGAGTCATTCTCTATTGTCCTGTCCATGTCGTTTCCTTAAGAATAATTGGCATTCATCAAGTACGATTTACGAAGCCCGCCCGCGCCGAATGCGCATTCGGACGGGTACGAAGTACCAGATTTCAGGCTTGCTTTGTTTTTCCTGACCTCTTAAGGAAACGACATTGATTGTCCCGTTTTCAGCACAATGATTGTAGTACTAAACCAATTACCTCAAATTATGTTATCCAAATGTTGGCGGACAAATGAAGAGGTATTAGTAAATTTAAGTTTCAAAACCTGGCTGAGCCAATACAGGTCACCAGGATATAAACACAGCAAAAAATTTGCCTTTATACATTATACAATAAGCTATGGCATTTATTGACTATTATAAAGTATTAGGAGTAGATAAAAGTGCTTCCACAGATGATATTAAGAAAGCTTACCGGAAACTTGCAAGGAAGTATCATCCCGATTTAAATCCAAACGATCAGAACGCGCATAAAACTTTTCAGCAGATAAATGAAGCGAATGAAGTTTTAAGTGATCCTGAAAAAAGAAAGAAATACGACCAGTATGGCGAAAACTGGCAGCATGCGGAAGAATATGAAAAAGCGCGGGCTTCTCAGTCCTATGCAGGAGCGGGTGGTGGCGGCGCAGATTTTTCCCAGCATTTTGATGATGACGACTTTTCCGATTTCTTTCAATCTATGTTTGGCGGAAGTGGTGGCAGCACTAGTAGAAGAAGCGGTAATATTAAGTTTCGTGGGCAGGATTACAATGCAGAAATGCACATAAACCTGCGCGATGCTGCAAAAACACATCAGCATACTTTAACGGTAAATGGAAAAAATATCCGCATCACTGTTCCCGCGGGAATTGCGAACGGACAGGTGATTAAGCTGAAAGGTCATGGCGGGCCCGGCGTTAATGGTGGTCCGGCGGGCGATTTATACATAACATTTGTAATTGCAGAGGATCCGGTTTTTAAACGGGTGGATAATGATCTTTATGTTAACATCGATCTTGATTTGTATACCGCCGTTTTAGGTGGAGAAGTTATGGTAGATACAATGGATGGCAAGGTTAAGCTGAAAGTTAAACCTGAAACACAAAATGGAACCAGGACAAAACTGAAGGGAAAAGGATTTCCGGTATATAAAAAAGAAGGAGAGCATGGTGACCTTATAGTAACATTCACTATAAAAATACCAACGGGCCTGACAGACCAGCAGAAGGAATTATTTAAACGATTAGCTGCATTATAAATACAGTAAACACTTTGTTATGCAAACAGATTTTATTGCTGCCGAAGAATGTTGTGTTCACTACAATATTGAATTGTCGTTTATCCAGTCGTTGCAGGAATACGAGTTGATTGAGCTAAATGTTATTGAAGAAAAAACCTTTATTCATACCAACCAACTGCACGACCTGGAAAAATTTATTCATCTTCATTATGATTTGAATATTAATATGGAAGGTATTGATGCAATCCAGCATTTGCTGCTGCGAATGAAAAGTTTGCAGGATGAAATCAATTATATGAAATCACACGCTTTGTAATCATTCGACTCTATTATCTTGTAATAGCAATCTTATTATCATCGCAAAAAGCACGGAGGCTGGCTCTAATCCTTGGTGTTGATAAACGATCAACGTCATTTCGACATAAAGAAATCTTCCGAAATTTAAAAGGACTGCAACGCAAATGAACTAACATATCCTAGTGAAGTTGCTTGATTTAGATTCATTGCCGTCGTGCTTCAGCCGACGGATGCTAATTGATCTCCCATCCATTCTGGGCTTTAGCCCAATAATTCCGCTGTATGGCTAAAGCCGACTTCGAGAAGCCTTCATTTACCGTTCGCTAAAGCGGAACGGCAATGAAAAAATACGCCACTGAAATTAACCTTTTATTGACACGAAGAGAATTTTACCATTTGGACAGATGCTTCTTTCTTATTCTGCAAATCCTCAACCTCCGAACATTTCTGGCACCTCATTGTTATTCACACATAACATATTTGCTATGAATCATTTGTTTAGCCAATATTGGTGGCTTTTTGTACTCAGGGGCGTATTCGCAATTATTCTTGGGCTTATTGCCCTTTTTGCTCCCGGCGCTGCATTTGCCACGCTCATTCTGTTCCTGGGTGTATTTCTTTTTGTTGACGGAATATTCAGCGTAGTTTCCGCTATCAGTTCAAGAAGGACCAACCCGGACTGGGGCTGGCTCCTGTTCTCGGGTATCACGGGCATAGTTGTCGGTATAATCATGTTTTATCACCCGTTTGCTACTGCAGCAGCGCTCATTTATTTTATTGCTTTCTGGACACTTGTTGCCGGCATTGCGGAAATTGCTATTGCCATCAGGTTGCGAAAATCAATTACCGGCGAAGGGTGGTATATATTCGGCGGTATTTTAACTATCCTGTTTGGCATTTTGTTACTCAGAAATCCTTTTGTCGGAATACTTTCCATCATGATCATCTTCGCTATTTATGCCATCATGTTTGGCGTTATGCTTATCTCATTAGGAATGCGGTTGCGAAAGAGATATAAACAACATCCAACCATTTAAACCTATCTTATCAAAACTGTATATCCCTGTTTTTTAACAAGATTACCAAGATAATCAACAGCTTCGATCATCCATACATAAGTGCCTGCCGGTTGCGGCTGGCCTTTAAAATTTCCATCCCACCCAACGGAAGACGAGGCCGATGAAAATAAGAGCTGACCGTAACGGTTAAACACCCTGAAATAATGCACTGCCTGCATTCCCGCGGCGACAAACCTGAAAACATCATTCTTTCCATCTGCATTGGGCGTAAATGCTGTAGGCACGTATAGATCCGGCCCCTTGTACACTTTAATACGAATGGTATCCGAGGTTGGACAATTGGCCGGAGAATTAGCTGTCAGAACATATGTAACATCCTGTTGGAGCGTCGCCACAGGATTTGGAATTGTAGGATTATTCAGTCCGGAAGAAGGGCTCCACCAATAACTATCCCCACCCGTTGCCTGCAATTGTAATGGCTGTCCTGCGCTTACAATCGTATCGCGTCCGGCAAAAGCGTTTGTGCCGTAAATGGTTATCGGTTTCCAAATAGTGTCCGACGGGCAGCCGGCCTCGCTTAAACCATACACCATTATCGAGTATTTTCCTGTATCGCGGTAACTGTGCTGTTGTGGCGAAGTAAATCCCAGCTTGCCATCGCCAAAACTCCAGTACCATTTTTTTATTGGCACAGTGTTGCTCACTTCGTTGCCCACAAAAAGCTGATCTTCATTTTTGCACATGTCTCTCACATCATTTACTGCTATTGATGGTTTTTGATATACCTCAATGTTCCGCTGAAATAAATCAGAAACGCATCCTTCCTGTGTGGTAACTAAAAGTGAAATGTTATTACTGCCCAATGGAAGCATTGTTTGCAGTCCGTCAGCGCCGGCCTCTGTAGTATCTCCATTTACGTTCCAGATGCGATGGTCGATTGTGCCATAAATCACTTCAGAAACATCGTGAAATAGAATGCTTCTTTCGGAGCAAAAAGGCGGCGCTTCCGTTGTAAACTTTGCAGTGGGTTTGGATCCGGCCACTATTTTCTTGCTGAAAGTATCTGACACACACCCATCATTCCCCTGGATATTCAATTTCACAATATAGTCGCCGGGTGCTGGAAATACGTGTGGAGGCGGTTGTTCAAGATCACTTTTTGTTCCATCGCCAAAATCCCACATCCATTTAGTGATCTTGCCGAAAGAAGTGGAACTATCCAGAAAATTAACCGGAGTGGGGAAGCAGGTTACCTGGTCTTCCGGCACAGTGAAAGTAGCATTGAGTGACGTGCAAAAACGTTGGCGGTTTGTGTATCCGCCCGTTGCCCCGGTAAAACCCCAGAACACTTTTGGGTCGTTTTGAAAAACAGTGTTAATAAGGTCAATTGTTACAGAGACACGAGGCTTGCCATCTATAAAAGCCGAAAGAAGTTTTGATGCCGGGTCCCAAATGATTCTAAAAACGTGCCAGTTGCAGTCTTCAATATTATCATTGCCATCAATAGCCGTAACCGGACCTGCAATATTATTCGGGCTATTGTGATTTATATCGCCATTGAGGTTAATGGATATATGATCATATGAGGGATCATCACGGTTGTAATTCTGATATGTGTCTATTACAATTGCTGCAGAAGGAGAAACGCCCTGTATGCCGATGCCCTCACCATATGTTCCAATACTTGTTCCCAGTGGCTGTAGCACGAATGCTATTCCATCTGCGCCGTCCTGATCCTGGCAACCAAGAAATACATTAAAATGATAATCAAACGGCACACTGAGATCAATTTTATTGATATTCCAGATTGAACCCATTAAAAAAGTGGGATTATCGTTGGTAAGTGTGTAGCAATGGCAGTTCTCCTGGTAAGCATTCCCGTTAAGATGGTAAGGATTGACCTGACCGAACATCTTTACTGAAACCAAACAATAGCTAAACAGCAATAACGCCTTTAGCTTGTTTAGCCTGGTTTTCTTAAAAATAGTCCGGTACAAAAGCGCGGTTTTGAAAGGTAAAAAGATCGTATTCGTTTTTTCTGTAAGCAGTTAAAAATGCAGTGTGTAAATTAGTTATTTTAAGGCACAAGGCTGGCGGTACTACAGAATTCCATCGAAAATAAAGCCCGTATTTAATATTAGTTCTAACACACACTCTACGCTGTTTGTGATTTCTCACAGTTTATTCTGTGAGAAAAAGAAAAAAAACAGGTGCATTTACCTCTGGACAAAGGCTTATGAAGGGAATTACCTTCGTGTCCCAATTACATGATCCTGTAATAACCTTATCTAAAAACAAAACGATGAAAAATTTATTTTTCTGTGCTGCTTTCCTCTGTGTTGGTCTTTTAGCGGTTGTTGTAGTAAACAGTAAAAACTGTTTTAAACGAAATGCTCAAACAAGCACCCATTTCCTGGTTAATCCCGTATTTGGTGAAGTTACTGCGGAGATTCAACAACGCTATGATAGTAAAACTCCGCTCAATTATGAATATAACAACGAGGTATCAATGATTTATGACTGCGGCAACAGCTCATATAAATTCAATCCTTAAGCTTCTTTATCAACCCTTCCCTTTTACCATCTCTCACAAATTGCCACAATTTGCAGCAAGCTTAGCAGCCTTTTTGTAATATTGAGCTCTGCAAAAAACGGAATATGCCTACAATTATCAAATGCACATCTTGTGGCCATGAGTTTCCATTAGAAGATGCACTGAACGACGAGCTGAAGGAAAATATAGAAAGAGAAAAGCAACAACTCCGTCAGCAAATGCTTGATTTTAAAAAAAGCAAGGAGCAGGAGTTGCTTCGCAAAGAAGAAGAATTCAATAATATAAAACAGCAGCAGGAAGAATCTTTCAGAAAAAAACTGGAAGAAGAACTCAAAAAGAACAACGAACAAATTGAAGAAAATATTCGCAAGTCTATTTCGTCAGACTACGAAACCCGTTTGCAATTGCTTCAACGTAATGCAAATGAAAACGAAGAAAAATTAAAAGAGGCGAGAAGAAAAGAACTGGAGTTTCTGCAAAAAGAGCAAACGCTGAATGCAAGGGAACAGGAGCTGGAACTAGAGCTGCAGAAAAAAGTGATGCAGGAACGCAACCTGTTAAAAGAGCAATTGACAAAAGAAGAAAAAGAAAGAGCGCTTGCCAGGGAGCAGGAATTTGAGGAAAGCAAGAAAGCACTGGAGCTCCAATTGGAAAATCAGCGAAAGCTTGAAGAAGAATTAAAGACTGACCGGAAAAATAAAGAGCTGGAATTATTGCGCAAACAGGAGGAGTTTAATTCACTTAAGCAACAACAGGAAGAAGTTTTCAAACAAAGACTCGATGAAGAATTAAAGAAAAGCAACGAACAAATAGAGCAAAGCATTCGTAAATCGGTAAGTTCGGATTATGAAAACCGTTTGTTGATGCTTCAGCAATCGGCGACTGAGAGTGAGGAAAAATTAAAAGAAGCAAGAAAAAAAGAACTGGAGTTTTTGCAGAAAGAGCAGGCCTTAAAAGCCAAAGAAGAAGAACTGGAAATAGAACTGCAAAAGAAACTGTTGCAGGAGCGTGGGCAACTGAAAGAGCAGTTGGTGAAAGAAGAACAGGAACGCATGAATGTTAAAGAACAGGAGTTTCAGTTACGCATGAGGGAACTTGAAAAGCAACTGGAGGATCAAAAGAAACTTGCCGATGAAATGAAGCGGCGTGCAGAGCAGGGCAGCATGCAGTTGCAGGGCGAAGTACAGGAGTTATTGTTGGAAGAAATTCTCCAGGCCGCATTTCCTTTCGATGAAATTTCTGAAGTGGGCAAGGGCGTTCGTGGAGCAGATTGTATTCAAACCGTACGCAACCAGTTTGGCAATGAGGCCGGCAGAATTATTTATGAAAGCAAGCGCACAAAAGATTTTTCCAATGAATGGATTGAGAAGTTAAAGGCTGACATGCGCAGTCTCGGTGCAGATGTTGCCGTTATAGTAACCAAGGCTTTACCGAAAGATATGGAACGTTTTGGTGAGCGCGATGGTGTATACATCTGTACGTTCATAGAAGTAAGAAGTGTTGCGCTGATGTTGCGCAATGCGCTTCTCAAAATTGCAGATGTTAGAAAAAGCCAGGAAAATAAAGGTGATAAAATGGTAATGCTGTATGATTACCTCACAAGCAATGAATTTGGCGAGCAATGGAAAGCCATTCGCGAAGGTTTTATGAACATGAAGCTAAGCATTCAGAAGGAGCGCGACGCTATGGAAAAACTTTGGAAGGCCAGGGAAAAGCAATTGGAAAAAGTATTGCTCAACGCTGCTCATATAAGAGGATCGATAGAAGGTATAGCGGGAACAGATGCAGTCAATCTTACATTAACAGATGAAGATCCATTGCTGCTTGATTAGTATTCATATCCCTTGTTCCGGGATTATCAATTAACTTTCAAATGCTGTTATCGTGAATCGCATAGACAGACTCAACGCCATACTCATACATCTACAGGGAAAGAAACGTGTAACTGCGCAACAGATTGCTGACCGTTTTGATATTAGCCTGCGCAGCGTTTACCGCGACATAAAAGCGCTGGATGAAGCAGGGGTTCCCGTTATTGGCGAAGCCGGCATTGGTTATAGTATTATGGAAGGTTATCGCCTTCCGCCGGTAATGTTTACCAGCGAAGAAGCCCAATCTATTTTACTGGCCGGGAAATTTGCTGAAAAATTTACAAGCCCTACTGTAAAAAAACAATTCGAAAGTGCACTCTTTAAGATAAAGGCAGTGTTACGTGCAACAGATAAAGAGAATATTGAAAAACTGGAAGAGACGGTTCTTGTAATGGGACCGGTTTCCGGAAGATATGAGGGTGAAAACAAATACCTGTCTGACCTGCAGCGTGCGATCATTGATAAAAAATCTATACGCATAGACTATCAAAAATTATATGCCGATAAATCAGACCGTATTGTTGAACCGATCGGTCTCTGTTACTACGCCGGTGCATGGCATTGTATTGCATGGTGTACATTACGGAATGATTATCGCGATTTTAAGATCAGCCGCATTCAATCACTTGAAATAACTGACATCAGCTTTGAAACCGACAGACATCCATCCATCAAAGAATATATTGAAAGGATGCGCACCGAAGAAACCCTCCGCGAAATAGTGATCCGCATAAAAAAAGAAATGATGCCGTTTATTCACCAGCATAAATATTATTATGGCTTTGTATCGGAAGAATTGTTGGGAGACTATGTCCGCATTACTTTTTTAAACGGCTTCCCCGATACATTTTGCAGATGGATCTTAATGTTTACTGATAAGGTGATCATTGAATCTCCTCAAAGCATAAAAAATACGGTGCAGGCTTTATGCAAAACGCTTCATCAACATTATAGCGCTTCTTAATTTTTTTTGTGTTAAAAAGATGCTGACATAATGCTGTCGTTTAGTAAATGTTCTTTGCAGTAAAATTATTCAGTTATGGAAAAAAGAACCCTTCCTGCCATGCAGGTCCTTTACTTTACAACGAAAACAACATTAGGCACCATGCATGAATTTGTAATTAAGGTGCCGGGGGAGTTGTATAAAGAAGCTATGCGTCTTAACTTATTTATCGGCGGGCCGCAATACTGGATTTACTATGGCGCTGATGGAAAACCGGATACCGAATTCACACTGGAGATTGCCCTTCCGGTAAATGGAAAAGCAAGCGGAACCGGCAAATTTCAAATTAAAACCCTGCCATCGTTGAATTATGTTTCGTCAATTCATCATGGCGAATGGAAAGAGCTGGGTACAACGTATGAAAAAGTAATTGGGTCAGTATATGCTAATCAGATGTCTATGCTTCCAACAAAGGAATGTCGTGAAATGTATTTAAATATTGATACCGAAAATCCCGCGAACAATATTACCGAAGTGTTGATCGGCGTTGAGTAAGATATCACCAAAAAAAGAAGCCACTTCCCATTTACGGGAAATGGCTTTTTAATTATCCCTCTTCATTACTTCTCTTCGAATAAGCCGCGCCACACTATGGCAGCCACCACACCTCCAACGATCGGCGCAACGATAAATAACCATAATTGTTTAAGTGCCATTCCACCGGCTAAAATGGCGGGTCCAAAGCTTCTCGCCGGGTTTACGCTGGTTCCGGTTATTGGTATGGCAAATAAATGAATAAGTACAAGGGTAAAACCAATTGCGGCACCTGCCATGGTGGAATTGCCGAATTTGGATGTCGTTCCAAATATTACAAACAGGAAAAGGAAAGTTAATACAGCTTCCGCTATGAAGGCAGCAGTCATTGAATATTCTCCCAGGTAACCAGGTCCCCAGCCGTTGGATCCAAGACCCCATTCTTTCAGTTCAAATCCTAAATGTCCCTGCAAAATGGCATACAACACCCCGGCCGCAACGGTAGCTCCAAGGAATTGAGCAATAATATATCCAACGGCATCAGCAGCACTTATCTTTCCTGCTACCAGCATTGAAATGGTGATTGCCGGATTGATGTGACAACCGGAAATTCCCCCAATTGCATATGCCATAACAAATACAGAAAGCCCGAAAGCAAATGCAATGCCCAGTAGGCCAATACCGGCGGCCGACCCTTCAGGAGTTTTTCCTGATATTACTGCCGCACCGCAGCCAAAAAGAACAAGTGCAAAAGTACCGATAAACTCTGCCAGGGATTTTTTCATGATTAGAGGTTTTGAACAGTATTAATTGTTTAACAGGTAAAAATTTATAGAGAATTTTTTAAATGTTTTTCAAGCGCACCGCACTTACGCCGGGGATACTTTTTCTATTAACAAACGCACGGTATGAATGTTCACGCATTAAGCCGATTATAGCGTTTTATTTTCTTTTAAACCAATTGGCTGCGGCGGTTGTTATACAAACAGGATATACCTGATAAAAAATCACCATTATTTTCTTATACGTAGCACAGGCTGATTACCGTGTGATCAAAAAATGCTGTGTTCATGAGAAAGATTGTATTTAGACGACCGGCGATACTTCCGGTGGTAATTGCACTCTTTATGTTGACCTTTTGTAGTGTAAAGGCCCAATATTCTTTTGACACAGCATTTGCAACGGAGGCTTTATGCTTAAAAAACCTCCGTCAGACACAAATTGCACATAAAACATTTATTTATCCTGACTCCTCATTGGGTTTTGTTTCCGGTTATAATATAATTGGCACTATCAATACATCTTCAAAAGGATTTACCGGATTTTTTTATCTCCCGTATTTATCTGCAAAAAATAATAGTTCGTATACTTTTCATTTAAACAATACAGAAGTTAAAAATTCTCCTTTGATCAAGGATAATTCTTACACGGAAAAATATGAATTTGTAAACACGAAGTATTTTTTCAAAGATCAGTGGCTACATGCTTTGTCAAAGGATATTGTGATAACCGCAGCACGTACCACTACTACTAACTATACGGGTTTGTTTACATATAGTGATGTAAAAAATAATTACTTCAACAGCGGATTACGTAGTAACAATGATGATAATAATGCGTCTTTATTTTGGGCAAACTTTCAACAAGATCCGCCTGGCAATATGCGAATGGTTTTTAGCGATGTTACACAAACCGATGTTTATACCAAAGCATCTCTTGAAACAAATAATCTTTCAACAGAAAGGTTATATTATAAGCGTGCAGATTCTGCGAGAGTTGAAAAGAAAAACATTCCGGATTATCCTCAAACAGACATTTCAGAAAATGAATTCGTCCAAAGGCTAAATGGAAACAATGCAAAGATTGGCACATACATGTTTATTAAAGTAAATAGCGGCGATGAAATAAGTGCGTCTGTTAATGCATGGTACAATCCTTCATCAACAGATAGTTGTTTTGATCATTCAGCAGGAATAGATATCGTGAACATTCTTGCTGATAACATAAAGGACGTTTCGATATTTAAAGGAAACGATTCCTGTGTGCATTTGTCTGTTTCAGATTATCTAAAACAAAGAAAACATTCAGCTACAACCAACACGCCTTCTGCTTTTCTGAATGTGTTGTTGTTTGATGACTCGCTTAATGCTGTTTCTACAAGTGACGATCTTAATAGTACATCACAGCAGGTAAATCAAACAACCCAGGTGCAGACATTGTCCATTGTTAAAAGAGCATTCAGTAAAAACGGTTATGCATTGATCTTTGTAAGTAACGAAACAATTAATGCAGATGTTTATTTCGATAATTTACAAATAACACATACGCGTAGGCCTGCTATGGAAGAAAGCCTGCATCCTTTTGAATCAGTTCTTAAGAAAAATGCGAATAACATAGATCATATTGTTGAAAGTGATCATCAGCAAGTCTCTTCACCAACTGTTTTCAGCAACGCAGTAGTCAAACAAGCCACAGAGCCAACTACTTCAGTTGTTCACAGCGGGTACAAAAGTCCGGCAATGGTCATTACCAACAATCAATTTTATTACAGCAATTCAAACGGCGATACTGTTATCTACAATAATCTTCATGGAGAAAAAATCTCCATTGTCAATAACACGTCGCTGTCTATTGAAATGGTAGTTGATGAAGATTATTACAACAATAAACCTGATCACAAGTTTTTGAATAGCCGGATAGGACTAAACAAGATAGCAGCGATGGCAGGCCTGAATATCAGCACTGAGCTTAGCGACATGTTTGAAAACAGTGATGAAATCCAACCCATGGATGATATTATTGCACGATGTAAAAATCTTATTCTTGAATTCACGGGTTACGCAAAGGATGTGTTGAATGAAGGAAAGATCAGGCAGCAGGGTGAAGGCAGGCTGAATATTTATTCAAACAACAATGATGGCAATACCGCTTTGGTTGCATCGTACGAAGCATTGAGTGGTGCAATGAACAATGGATTGTTGCCAAACGGTACTTACATTGTTACGCGGCCGATGAGAGTTGATCAGTTTTTGGATGAACAGGGATTTGGGTTTAAGATGATCCTCAAACCAGGGTCTTCTATCGGCATATTGAATAGGAGAGAGTTCAGAATTCATCCCGTACAACGACTGCGTTATGGAAAAAATATTGTCAGAATGCCGACTGAGGGATGCATAGGGTTATCCGGGGGACATGATGAGATAATGTTTTTTTACAACACGATGGTAACCTACTTTAAAAAACATAATATAATTCAGTTACATGTAAATATTAAGGACAATGCGAATGTTGTGAACCAGTTAGGTGGCAAAGAGCATTATTAATTATGCCTGCCCCTTGTTAAAAAACAAACGGAGCCACATGTTTATGCGACAAGATTTTTCCTTGTTTTTGAGTGAATTTGTTCAGGTTTTTTGCAAAAAATTCGTCACATTTGCAGCGTTGAAATATACGATTGCCCGATAGTATAACGGTAGTACGGCAGATTCTGGTTCTGCTTGTCTTGGTTCGAATCCAGGTCGGGTAACAAAACCTTGAGAACTAATTCTTCAAGGTTTTTTTATTTATAAACATCAAATGTCGCGATACATCGAAATAAAATGGCCTTGAACAATGTTTCAAGGCCTTTCATTTAAAATGTGTTTGTTATTTGTTCCACACTATTTTTTCTTCCAGCGGAACGATTCTTTTTCCTTCTTTTACAGTTTCATCAACATAACCCAGGTACAACAGGGCCATCATGGTATCTTCTTCACGAAGGTTAAAATGTCGCTTTAATGCAGAGTTGTGTACCAGGCCGCCCGTGCTCCAAAGTACAGCTATATCCAAAGCTTCGGCTCCAAGCAAAATGTTTTCAATAGCTGCAGATGTTGCTGCAATCTCTTCAAGTACGGGGATCTTAGGATTATCACCACGTTTGCAATAAACAATTACTGCGTGTGAAACCTTATCACCCATATGAAGCAACTTTTCGAAAGTAGCTGTGTTGAATTTTTCTTCGGGAGTGATGCTCTTGTATAGATCAGCATGTGTTTTACAAAAGCCTGTAACTGCATCATCACTGAATACAATAAAGCGCCATGGTTCTGTGTGTCCGTGAGTAGGAGCCCAGTCAGCCAATTCCAATAGCTGCTGTACAAGACTGTCGTCAATCTTCTTACCATTCATCAACACAGGCTTGTTGCTCCGCCTGTTTAAAATAATACGTTGTAGTGTTTCAAAATTATTCATGCGCTTAATTAAAGTCAAAATTCAAAATTAAAAAGTCAAAAATCTCAGGTACATCGTACATTAATCAATTCTCCTTATATCTGCTCCCAGATTTCTCAATCTTGCATCAATATTCTGGTAGCCTCTGTCTATCTGCTCAATGTTTTGGATAGTGCTCTTCCCTTCTGCACTTAATGCAGCAATCAACAACGCTTGTCCCGCACGGATATCAGGACTACTCATTGTAATACCACGAAGATTATTTCTTCTTCCAAGTCCTATAACCGTTGCCCTGTGCGGATCACAGAGAATGATCTGTGCCCCCATATCAATTAATTTGTCAACAAAGAACAGACGGCTTTCAAACATTTTTTGATGGATCAATACGCTGCCGATAGCCTGTGTTGCTACTACCAGCACTATGCTTAGCAAGTCTGGTGTAAACCCTGGCCACGGGTGATCAGATATAGTAAGTATACCACCATCGAGATAAGTACTTATTTCATATTTTTCCTGTGATGGTATATATATATCATCTCCGCGAAATTCCATTTGTATGCCAAGCTGCTGAAACTTTTCAGGTATAATACCCAGATGTTCAATGCCGGCATTCTTAATGGTGATCTCACTTCGTGTCATTGCTGCAAGACCAATAAAACTTCCTATCTCAATCATATCAGGCAGCATCGTGTGTGTTGTTCCTCCGAGATAATCAACGCCTTCAATTATAAGCAGGTTGCTACCAACACCGGAGATCTTTGCACCCATTCTGTTCAACATCTTACATAGTTGTTGCAGATAAGGCTCACATGCAGCATTATAAATAGTTGTTGTTCCTTTCGCCATTACCGCAGCCATTACAATGTTTGCTGTACCTGTTACAGAAGGTTCATCCAACAACATGTAAGTACCTTTCAGATCAGGTGCCACAAGCTGAAAATAATGCAGGTCTTCATTGTATTCAAAACGTGCCCCTAGCTTTTCAAAACCTATGATATGTGTATCAAGTCTTCTGCGGCCGATCTTATCTCCCCCTGGCTTTGGTATATATGCTTTTTTAAAGCGGGATAGCATAGGGCCTGCTACCATTACACTTCCACGAAGCTTGCCACTCTTTTTGCGAAACGCTTCAGATCCTAAAAAATCAATATCAACTTCATCTGCCTGAAAAGTACAAATATCTCTCTGCGGCCTTTCTACCTTAACACCCAGATCCATCAACAATTCTATCAATAGATTTACATCCAGTATATCAGGTATATTGTTGATCGTAACTTTCTCAGGTGTTAACAGCACAGCGGAAATAATCTGCAGTGCTTCATTTTTTGCACCTTGTGGTATAATCTCGCCTTGTAATTTGTTGCCACCTCTTACTTCAAAAGAAGCCATAAAATTTATTTATTCGTTTCTTAAAATCAATCGGAAAAAGCAATTACACAACTGTTGTTGAAGGGCATTCGGCTGCAGCATAAACAGTTGGGTTTTGAATGGTCAAAAATAAAATAAGGCTGAAGATTTCAACACTTCAGCCTTATTTATTTTATATACAGGAAGCTGTGCCGCAACCTGCAGTTTTACTTTATTTAAAGCGCTTTTTGAAACCGCCCTGGTTGCGGTTACCGTTGTTGCCGCCTCTGTTGTCGCGGTTATTACCATTACGGTTATCGCGTCCGCCGCTACCATTACGGCTATCACGTCCACCACCGCTGTTTCTGTTATTGCGGTTAGAAAAATTCTGTCTGCGGTTATCACGTCCACCACCACGTCCATAATCATCACGTTCAAAATTCTGATTGCGGTGTTTAATATATGGTGTGTTGCTAAACTCAAGCTGTCCGCCTGTTATGCTGTTTAACTCACTTCTGATGCCATCATCATGAACCAGCTCTTTGTGCCAGTTGCTGTAAGCCAGCTTCATGTAATAAGCGATAGAATGAGCAAACCCATTTTTCTTTTCCGGGTTATCCTCACTAAGCGCCTTGTTAATAACCAGCTCCAGGTTTTTACCAAGGTGAGAAAACTTGGGATAACGCTTCGGATATGGAATCGGTTCAGGCTTAGCCTTGTAGGTTTCCTTTTGAGGAATGGGATAGGGGCTATCAACATCCAGCTGGAAATTGCTGACATAAAAAAGATGGTCCCACAATTTATGACGGAAATCTTCTACGTTTTTCAAGTGTGGGTTTAAAAAGCCCATGAGTTCAATAACTACCTGTGCCTGTTTCTGGCGAGTCTCGCGATCTTCAATTGTCAACAGGTATTCAACCATTTTTTGAATATGCCTGCCATACTCTCTCATCACAAGATAATTTCTTGTTGTATTATATTCCATAAAAACTAAAAATCAAATGTAGTAAAGGTTTCAGTACGGAAGTAAACGATTATTACAAACTTTAAATACGAAGAAAGTCTTTTGCGTGAATTTCTGCTGCTAAAATAACAAATAGATAAATACTACCAGATGGTATATCCTTAATTTTTCATTGGTTTTATCATATTTTTTTAATGTCAGAAGTTTTACCTTTATGCGATTGAGAATAATGGGTTTATGCAGAATAAAGTTTAAACATCTATAAGTTTGCCTAATTTTTCTTCATTATTATTTATTTATTTCGTCACATATCATTTCTCAAAGCTGTTTTTTTTCATAGCATAACAGCATTTGGCGGCCCGCAGGGCCACCTTGGGATGATGTTCAAAACATTTGTCCACCAGCGGAAAGACATTTCAGAAAAAGAGCTGCTTGAATTCAATGCTTTCTGTCAAATGCTTCCGGGGGCATCTTCAACACAAACACTTACGCTTATCGGGTATAAAAGGGGTGGACTTCCGCTTGCTGTTTTGACGCTTTTAATATGGATACTTCCGGCGTGTACGTTAATGGGCGGGTTATCTTTTTTGCTCGACTATTTCAGTGATCATTCTATAGATCCGGGGATATTCAAGTTTATACATCCAATGGCTGTAGGCTTCATAGCATTCTCGGCTTTCCGGTTGTTTAAAGTAAGCGTGAATAATACGATAACGCGGATAATTATGGCGACGGTCACTGTGTTGACCTTCCTGTTATTCAAAACGCCGTGGGTATTTCCTTGTGTGTTGGTGGCCGCCGGCATAGCTACGAATTTTAGTGATAAAAGAATTCCTCAAAAGGGTATACCGCCTAAAAAAGTCAATTACGGCAACCTGATCATATTTCTTTCCATTTTTATGCTTGCGGGTTTTCTAAGTGAAACTGCCCGTAAACAGGAATGGAAGAACAGGGCTCCATACAATTTATTTGAAAACTTTTACCGTTTTGGAAGCCTGGTGTTTGGTGGTGGCGATGTATTAATGCCGCTGATGTATGAACAGTATGTAACCAGGCCGGAAACCAAAAGGGTAGAAGAGAAAAATCCAAATGCCCTGAGAATGAACAAAGAAGAATTTCTTACGGGTTCCGGTTTGGTGAGAGCAATTCCAGGTCCCGTATTTTCTATTAGCTCATTTGTCGGCGGAATGGTATTAAAAGATAAAGGTCCCGGAATGCAGATCACCGGTTGTATAATCGGAGCCATCGCGATCTTTTTACCAAGTGCATTGATGGTTCTTTTCTTTTTTCCTGTATGGCACAACCTGAAAAAATATGCGGTAATATTCCGTTCCCTGGAAGGAGTTAATGCTGCCGTTGTGGGAATTATGACCGGAGCATGCTTTTATCTGATGAAAGATATTTCTATCGATATCACGGACGGATCTACTGTTCACTTTATGAACGTTGTGATCATCTTCTCGACCTTCTTCCTATTATCTTCTTCTAAGATCAGAACACCGTTTATCCCGGCGCTTTGTCTGTTACTGGGTTGGTTGATATAAACCATGGAGACACAACGACAGGAACGAAACACAGCAAATTATCTTTACGAAAGCCCAAAGAAGCTTTTTACCACAGAGTGAACGGAGTTGTTTTCACAGATTACCAGAAATCGCCGGGAGGAATCTACTGACGATTATAAGATCATAAATAAACGGGACATTTATCCTACCCAATAAACTTATTGCTTCAGTATCTCAGTGGCTAAAACCCCGTGCATCCCTGTGCCAAAACTCCTTTCACTCTGTGGTTAAAAAACCTCGCTTCAATAAGTTTTAAGCTTTGAGCTTTAGGCCTCAGTGGCTAAAACCCCGTGCATCCCTGTGCCAAAACTCCTTTCACTCTGTGGTTAAAAAACCTCGCTTCGATAAGTTTTAGGCTTTGCGCTCTACTTGTAATATCTATTCGCCTCAATTTCCATCCGCACCTTCTCCGGTAGGATATAACGCGTTGAGGTGTTGTTCTTTATAAATTTCCTTATTTGAGTAGCAGAGATTTCCAATAGGGGGGCATCAAGAACAGTCGCTTTTACTTCCGGCTCAGGTTGAACCAGGTACCCCGGGCGTTGGTACACGATGAAGGCATAATCTCTTTTAAGGATATCTACGTTCTTCCATTTTGGAAGATTTTGATAGCTATCCGAACCCAGGATGATACTGAATTGGTTGGCAGGATACTTTTCCTGCAGATAGGTAAGTGTATCAATTGTATAGGAAGGTCGCGCCAGTTTGAATTCCACGTCAGTGGCCTTCAGTTTGGAATTATCTTCTATAGCTATGTTTACCAGGTGGAGGCGATTGTACTCATTTAAAAGGCTGGCTTCAGACTTCAGGGGATTGTGTGGAGAGACTACAAACCAAACCTGTTGAACATCAGTATTGTTTGCAACGAATTCGGCGATAATCAGGTGACCAATATGAATAGGATTAAATGAACCAAAATACAATCCGATATGCATGTAAGGAGGGGTTTGGCTTTAATTGATTTCTTCTACAAGTATCTGATCAGCTTCGTTAATGCGCAGACTCAGGTTATATCCAGCCACTGTTATAGAAATAGGATCTCCCAATGGCGCCTTTTGTTCAACCTTGATTATTTCGCCCGGTACACAACCCATTTCCATCAGCTTAATAAAAATATCATCTTTTTCAAACGCTTTTATCACTGCACTCTTTCCAATGGGAATATTAGACAACTTCTTCATCTCTGAAATATTAATAAGCAAATGTAGACTTGTATTACAGTATTTTGTTACGAATTTTGGAAGCGAAATCACAAAAAATGTCAAAAAAAGTAACCTTTAACTACGCTGACGCCAAGCTGAATCTCAGCGACAAAAACAGGGTAAAAGAATTCGTCGAAACCATCTTTAAAAAAGAAAGGAGGAAACTTGAGGCCATTAACTACGTCTTTTGCTCGGATGAATTCCTGTTAACCATTAACAAAGAACATTTGCAGCATGATTACTATACGGATATCATCACCTTCGACCTTAGCGAAACCAGCGAAATAGTAGCGGAAGTCTATATAAGTGTAGATAGGATTAAAGACAATGCCAAACAACTTAAAACACCATTCAACGAAGAAGCTCTCAGGGTAATCTTCCACGGCGCTCTCCACCTTTGCGGTTACAAGGATAAAAAGAAGGAAGAAGTCCAACTAATGCGTTCCAAAGAAGACTACTACATAAACCTCTATTCAAGATAAAGTTCCACGTGGAACTTTTTTTTCTAGCCCCAACATTAATCATAAAACAACAATTAGACCCTAACCCTCTAGCCCTTAATTTATTTAAACAAACCCAGGCATAACAAAAGCATTCTCCATAATTCGCTTTCATTTATGATTTAGAAAATATGGCCACAATATTCCGGATATATATCTAGCATCTGTAATCAGTGTTTCTATCAATAAACCATATCTCAATCCTAGTTCCTTCCTTTCTCGTTCCACGTGGAACATAAAACGCCTTCGAATCCTGTTAATCCTAAAATCCAACCAATCCCGGCCCCAATCCCCGTTCCACGTGAAACATCTTAATCCATTTTAAGAATTCTTACCAAAATCTCAGTCTATCTTTGCACCCTAAATAAAGCCAGATGTTTCCAGAATACGATGTAATTGTGGTTGGTGCCGGTCACGCAGGGTCTGAAGCCGCTGCCGCCGCTGCCAATCTAGGTAGTAAGGTCTTATTAATAACGATGAATCTGCAGGTTATCGGCCAAATGAGCTGTAATCCTGCAATGGGCGGAATTGCTAAAGGACAGATTGTAAGGGAAATAGATGCCTTAGGAGGTTATAGTGGGATAGTGAGCGACCGTTCAATGATCCAGTTCAGGATGTTGAATAGGAGTAAGGGGCCTGCCATGTGGAGTCCCAGATCACAAAACGACAGGATGCTCTTTGCCCAAACATGGAGGGAAATGCTGGAACAGACGCCTAATGTTGACTTTTACCAGGATATGGTGAAGAGTCTTGTTATAAAAGGAGACAAGGTTTGTGGAGTTGTAACGGGTCTGGGTCATGAAATTAAAGCCAGGGCAGTGGTTGTAACCAGCGGGACATTCCTGAATGGCATTATTCATATTGGTGAAAAACGTTTTGGTGGTGGCCGTGTAGCAGAAAAAGCAGCTACAGGAATTACCGAGCAGCTGGTTGAATTTGGCTTTGAAAGCAGTAGACTTAAAACCGGAACTCCTCCAAGGGTTGACGGACGCAGTCTTGACTACACTAAAATGGATGAACAACTGGGTGATGAAGAGATAACAGGCTTCTCATACCTGGATGTTCCAAAGATCACAGCTACCCAGCAAAGAAGTTGTCATATTACCTATACAAACCAGACAGTTCACGATATTCTGAAAACAGGTTTCGACAGAAGCCCGATGTATACTGGTAGAATCGAAGGAGTGGGGCCAAGATATTGCCCTAGCATTGAAGACAAGATCAACCGTTTCGCTGACAAGGAAAGGCACCAGATCTTCGTTGAACCGGAAGGTTTCAATACAATTGAGATTTATGTGAACGGATTCTCCACTTCATTACCTGAAGAAGTTCAGTATGCAGCTATAAAACATATCCCTGGCTTTGAAAATGTAAAATTCTTCAGACCGGGATATGCCATTGAATACGACTATTTTCCACCAACGCAGTTAAAATACTCCCTGGAAACAAAGCTTCTGAGTAGCTTATTCTTTGCAGGTCAGGTAAACGGAACTACCGGTTATGAGGAAGCCGCCTGCCAGGGACTTATTGCCGGCATCAATGCTCATCAAAAGATCAATGATCTTGAGCCACTTATCCTGAAAAGAAGCGATGCTTATATAGGAGTACTGATCGATGATTTAATTAGTAAAGGCACGGAGGAACCATACAGGATGTTTACCAGCAGGGCAGAGTATCGTACCTTATTAAGGCAGGATAATGCTGACTTGAGATTGACTGAAATGAGTTACAGAATGGGACTGGCAAGCCAGAAAAGAATGGAAAAGACCCTTGATAAAAAGAATAGGGTTGTTACCATGCGCAAGCTGCTTACCGAAACCTCAGTAGAACCGGCGGATATAAACAGCTATTTGGAGACCATAGAATCTGCTGCACTTACCGAGAAGCAAAAGGCAGCTAAGATTCTGCTCCGTCCGGACGTGACATTAAAGGATATGATCGATTCTTCCGAAACGCTGAAAACGTTGTTCGCAGAGTATACCCCGGAGATAGTTGAGCAGACTGAAATCCAGGTGAAGTACGAACGTTACATCGAGAAGGAGCAGGAACTCGTGCAGAGAATGTCACAGATGGAAGACCTTGTAATTCCGGATTCATTTAATTATGACGGAATTTCATCGTTAAGCAACGAAGCACTCCAGAAATTTAAAAAAGTAAAACCAAAGACCCTGGGCCAGGCAAGCAGGATCAGCGGAGTTAGTCCGACTGACGTACAAATACTTATGGTATACATGGGCCGGTAGTTTTTCTCATATATTTTTTCAAGTGGCAATCGTCCTTAACAGGCTGATTGCCACTTGCTTTTGAGATGCCCGGATTTATTAAGAAAATCGTGTTAAATTACACTTCCTACCATTTATGAATGGTCCCGCGTTTGTAATATTATCCCATAAACGGCTTGTTTTGAGAACATCTTTTACATTCATTTTATTTCTCTTTTTTTCTTTCAGTTATTCGTTTAGCAAGGCTCAGCAACAATACAATGTAGAAGGTAAGGTTGTGGACTATTCAAACCGGAGACCCCTCGAAGCCGTTTCTGTTTTTACCACTTCAGGGAAAACCCTCATAACTGACAGCCTGGGAAAATTTACCGTACCTGTAAAAAGTGGTGATTCGATCTGGTTTTCTTACTTTGGAAAAAGAACCCAAAAGTATCCGGTGGATACAATAGCTAATCCCTACAGTTTTGAAGTCGGACTTCACATTGATGTCGCCTGGCTGCCTGCCGTTAAAGTAAGATCCAGCGATTATAGATCGGACTCCATTTTAAACAGGCAGAATTACGCCAAGGCTTTTGATTACAAAAAGCCCGGCATTGCAATTAGTAGCAATCCGCCATCTTCATATGTTCCCGGAAGTGTGACCTCCGCTTTTGATCTGGATGCACTGATCGATGTTTTCAGGTATAAAAAGAAACGTCAGATGGCGAGCCTGCAAAACAGGTTATTGTTTGAAGAACAGGATAAATATGTGCTACATCGATTCAGTAAAAGGTTGATCAAGCAACTAACCAATCTCGATGGCAAATCATTGGATTCATTTATAATGATTTACAAACCTCCTTATGACGTGATGCTCGCAATGAATGATATAGAACTTGGATATTATATACAGCAATGTTATTATCAGTTCCGCCATATACAACCAACTAAATCCGAAAAACCAGATGTGTTCATTCGCAAGCCGGAGGAAGAAGAACCTTAATAATTTCGACAAGCGAAATTAATCTCTAAATAAATCCTGTAAATTCCGGCCAGGGTAAATAACCTGTCTGAATTTATTATTTTTGCCGTTGTAAAAAGATGTGATATGATTAAAACCGGAAATCCTGTAATCAGCATTTATACAGAAATGACTCCTAATCCGGAAACAATGAAATTTGTTGCAAACAAATTATTGTTCCCCGGTAAAAGCATAGATTTTCCTGATGAAACTACTGCAGCTCCTTCTCCATTAGCAAAAGAGCTCTTTAGCTTTCCTTTTATAAAAAGCGTTTTTATCGCCAGCAATTTTGTAACACTTACAAAAACGCAGGAGACAGAAGACTGGCAGGACGTTATTCCAACCATTAAACAATTCCTGAAAGATTATCTTGAAGGTGGTGGTATAGTTGTTAACGAGGACGAACTTGCAAAAGTAAAACAGGAAGCTACCAATGATGTAGCCGCTGATGATGATGACGTAGTAAAACGCATCAAAGAATTGTTAGACAACTATGTGAAACCCGCAGTTGAAATGGATGGTGGTGCTATCCAGTTCAAAAGCTATAACAGCGGTGTTGTAAACCTTATGCTGCAGGGAAGTTGTAGCGGTTGCCCATCTTCAATGATCACTTTAAAAGCCGGTATTGAAGGAATGATGAAACGCATGATACCTGAAGTAAAAGAAGTAGTTGCCGAAGCTGAATAAGTTTATTAGCATATAATAAGAACCCTGGAAATAATTTCCGGGGTTTTTATTTGCTCAAATTATACTATGCGACAAATGTCGCTTTATAATAAGACAATCATATTTCAATATAAATTCATCATAACGGTACTGCCTTTATGTACGAAAGAAAAAAGATAGTTGTAATAGGTCCCGAGTCAACGGGCAAAAGTACTCTATGTGAATTGCTGGCTTCGCATTACAACACAAGTTGGTGCGCTGAATATGCAAGAGAATATTTGCTGACGCACGAAAGGCAATACAATTATGATGATCTGCTTACAATTGCAAAAGGACAATTGTCTCTTGAAGAAAAGACTTCTGAACACCTTGCCGTTATTGATCCGCAGCAGATCAAACCATTGATCATAGACACAGACATGTATGTGATGAAAGTCTGGTGCGAATATGTATTTCAGCGATGTCATCAGTTTATACTCGATCAGATCACTACACGCAAATATGATCTCTACTTGTTGTGCAATATAGATCTGCCATGGGTGCAGGATGAACTACGCGAATATCCGGATGAAATTTACAGAAGAGAACTGTTCCACATTTACAAAGACCTTCTTATAAATCAACAGACCCCGTGGGTACAGATAAACGGATCCTATGAAGAGCGGCTACAAACAGCTATTTCGGCAATTGATAAAATGTTACTTGTGTAACAATGAGGGAAAACAATTTGAAACACGAAGACACTAAGAACACAAAGCAGCACAAAGTCTTAAGAAGCGCTAACGCGGAAAGTACATGCTGCGTCGCCCCATCTTTGCGTTCGCCGCGTGAAACAAATATTTTCTCACTAAAATAAAAAACCACCGTGCTTACGGTGGTTTTCACTTTATACTAAGCTATTCTAGTTGTTCAGCATTAGTGGCATTACAAGCATCAACAGCTCCTGGTTACTCTCTTCTTCAATCGGCTTAATAAGACCCGCTTTTGTTGGTGTTGATAACTCCATTTTGATCTCATCACCATCAACGCCATTCAGCATCTCAATCAAAAATTTTGCGTTGAAAGCAATTTGCAGATCTTCACCATCGTACTGGCAGCTCATACGCTCGTTACCTTCAAAACTGAAATCAACATCCTGCGCTGTTAATGTAAGCTCGCTGCCGCTTATGTTCAAAGCAACCTGGTTAGTGCTTTTATTACTGAACACACTTACACGTCTTAATGCACTCTGGAAATCAGATTTAACAACCACAAGCTTGTAAGGATTGTCAGCAGGAATAACGACTTTATAATCTGGGAAACGCGCATCAATCAATCTACAGATCAATTGTGTTGAACCATGCTTAATGAAAAGGTGATTGCTGTTATAGCTGATCGTTATTTCATCTGAATTGTCAGGCAATGCATTCTTCAGCAAGTTCAAAGGTTTCTTTGGAACGATGAAGCTGTCTGATTTTGGACAAACTACATCTGTTCTTTTATAACGTACAAGTCTGTGCGCATCCGTAGCGACAAATTGAGCACTGTTTCCATTCAGTTCAAAGAAAACACCTGTCATTGCAGGACGAAGATCATCATTGCTAACAGCAAACAAAGTTTTATTGATCGCAGTTATCAGGGCTCCGCTGCTCATGTTAAAGCTATTGGTTTCATCCGCTGATGGCTCTTTGGGAAAGTTATCGGGATTTTCACCCATTACTTTATACTTACCATTATCACTGGTAATTTCAACTGCATATTTGCTATCTATATTAAATGTCAGCGGCTGATCTGGAAGGTTTTTCAAAGAATCCATCAGGATCTTTGCAGGGATACATACTCTACCGTTCATTTTACTTTCCACATCCATTTCAACTCTCATAACGGTTTCAAGGTCGGTAGCAACAATTCCTAATTTTTTATCCTGAATCTCAAATAAGAAATCTTCTAATATTGGCAATACCGTATTAGCGCTAATTACACCACTTATTTGTTGTAAGTGTTTTAATAAAGCTGAAGAGGATACAATAAATTTCATAAAACGCTCTCAAGTTTTGTAATCCAACAAACCTACTGTAAAATAAATTATTATGGAAAACCAGTTTTACATTTCAGCTTTATTCACACCCGAATGTGAATTAGTTGTGCGGGATAGAAGCCAGTAACTGGCTGAATTTTTCTTTATGCACGGGTTTAAGAATATAGTCGGCAACAGATTGATATTGTCTTGATTTATTGATATCGTGTTCATCTATTGACGAACTCACCATATAAACCGGAATATTTTTACCTAATGAAATACGCGCATAATTCTCAAGGAACTGCCAACCGTTCATTACCGGCATATTGATGTCAAGGAAGATTATATCAGGAAGATCGGAACTTGATTTGTGGGTTTCCAGATAGCTGATTGCTTCAGCCCCGTTGGAGAAAGTTAATACGCTGTCAGCCATCCCCGTGGCTTCGATAGTCTTACGCACTGCGAACTGATAAACTTTGTCATCATCAACAACACAAATGGTCAGTCTCATAGCTTTCATTTGGGGCATAACTTTTAAATTTCCAATCTTTGCAGGTTATTCACGAGAATTTGTTTAATTTTTAAAGCTCAATTCTTGAACAATCTTACAAAGCAAAAAGCACTACATAAAATCAGCAATTTTTGTGCCTATCAGGAGCGTTCACCGGCTGAAACGCTTGAAAAGCTTGCATCTTACGGATTAAATTCTGCTGAAAGCGAAGAAATACTTCACTCCCTGGTAAAAGAAGGATTTGTAAATGAACAAAGATTTGCCCTTCAATACGCCGGATCCAAATTTAGATTAAAACATTGGGGAAAACGAAAGATTCAGTATGCTTTAAAATTAAAGGGCATTTCACAGGAATACATTACAGAAGCACTTGCTTCAATAGACATGGATGATTACTATGCTACACTTGAAGATCTTGCCAGGCAAAAGATATCAACACTTACTAAGGAAACAGATCAATCGTGCAGGGTAAAAACAACAACTTATCTTTTACAAAAAGGTTATTCACAATCAGACATACAAGAAATTATTAAAACTCTTATCTCATCCAGAAATGAGTAAACCCATGCCACTCAAACTATTACCTTCGCAGCATAAAATCTAATGTTATGGCACAGTTCCGCAACTTCAGGATGGTAAATTATGTGATTTTCGGAAGAGGAAGTTTTGACCAACTGGATGAAATTCTTGCTCCTAACCGCAAAAACGGTGCTCCAATGGTATTTTTTGTCGATTACTTTTTCGAAGGAAAACCTTTGGCTGACAGAGTTCCATTAAAAGGCAATGACAAACTTATTTATATTGATGTAACACACGAACCTAAGACCTCTTATGTGGATAAACTGGCCAAAGACCTAAAAGAAGAATTCGGAACGGTAAGTGGTATTATTGGCATTGGTGGTGGTTCTGTAATGGATCTGGCCAAAGCCGTTTCTTTAATGATGACCAATGAGGGTTCATCCGCCGATTACCAGGGATGGGACCTCGTAAAGAAACCCGGTGTGTATAAAGTAGGTATTCCAACGTTAAGCGGAACCGGCGCTGAGGTAAGCAGAACCTGTGTACTTACCGGACCAACTAAAAAACTGGGTATGAACTCTGATTATACACCATTTGATCAGATAGTTCTTGACCCTGAATTAACAGCAAACGCACCGGCTAATCAGCGCTTCTATACGGGAATGGATTGCTATATCCATTGCGTTGAAAGTCTGGAAGGAACTTACCTGAATGAATTCAGCAAAAGCTATGGTGAAAAAGCGCTTGAGCTTTGCCAGGAAGTATTTCTTGAAAAAGACACGTGGGACGAAGAAAGTGATGATAAACTGATGATGGCATCTTATGCCGGCGGAATGAGCATTGCTTATAGCCAGGTAGGCGTAACCCACGCTGTTAGCTATGGCTTAAGCTATCTGTTGGGAACCAAACATGGAATTGGAAACTGTATAGTAATGAACCATCTTGAAGAATATTATCCTGAAGGAACAGCGGAGTTCAAGAAAATGGTTGAAAAAAATAATATTGATATTCCGGAAGGCATCTGCAAAGATCTGACCGACGAACAGTTCGATACCATGATCAATGTTTCCCTCGGCATGAAAGCCTTGTGGGAAAACGCACTCGGCGCAGACTGGGAAAAGATAATGACGCGTGAAAAGCTAAGAAAACTGTACAAACGTCTTTAACATTTATGAAAGCCACCACCAAGTGGCTTTTTTTATTAACAAAGTTGTCAACAGCTTGGCATGGTACTTGAAAAATAGCAATAAGCTAAAAGAATTCACCTTTATTGTTTAACATTAAATTGAGCACATATGAAAAGAGTTAAACTGGGCCTTGCGGCCCTTGCTATATCTGCCGCTGGTTTCTTTGCATTCACCAATCTGCAGGGTGGAGGAATTAAAGGATCTATTACACCTGCCGATGGCGCGAAAGAAGCCTGGGCGCTATCTTCTACAGACACTATAAGAGCCACAATTAGCGGGGGAGCATTTACATTTACAAATGCTAAAGCTGGTACATATAAAGTGATGATAGACGCAACTGAACCTTACAAAGATGTGATTAAGGAAGGCGTTCAGGTAGCCGACGGACAAACAACGGATTTGGGCGAAATTAAACTTGAAAAATAAGTTTTATCAGCATCAGTCATAGAGTACACCTCGCAACCAGAAAAAAACCGGCACTTATTACTGCCGGTTTTCTTTTGTGCTATTGCTCATCTGCGGATGGGCCATACATGCCGGGAACCGCAAGATCATTCAATCTCAGGTATACGGTCAACTGACCGCGATGATGTACAACATGATTAAATACCATACTCCTGATTACTGCCGCCTTCGGTAATTCCAGAATAACATGATCACCTTTACGCAAGGTCCATTTCTTCATTAGCAGGCTGTCATCAGCCCCTTCAAGTGCCTTCGTGGCTTCATCCAGGTTCTTTTCAAAAACCTCCAGCACCTCCAAAAAACCCGTCAGCGGTTGCCTTCTCGGACTACTGGCTAAATCAAGTTCATCACTGTTAATTGTCATAGTTATCCACGTCGTAAGGTTGGCGATGTGACTAGCCAACTGACCCATGGTATAAGATTTCTGATGAGGTCTCCACTCGAACTTATCTTCGGCTTGTTTTAAACGCTCCAGTATTTTACGTGTATTAGCCGCCTCGTGTTTTAATTCCGGCAACATCATTTGAGCAATTCCCATACTTATAATTTTAGATTAAAGATTCGGCAATTTTTTGCAAGCCTCAATGCTAAAACAAATCAACATTCATCTTGTTCACAGCCTTCTTCACATATCTGTGTATAACTTACGGCAACGCAAAAATCGGCAACGTAAAACCAACTCTTTGGCTTACGTATATAATGTTTTTGAAACGCAAAACTACTTAGTCAAATTGATTGA
The DNA here is from genome assembly GCF_041060425.1 of Danxiaibacter flavus. Taxonomy (NCBI): domain Bacteria; kingdom Pseudomonadati; phylum Bacteroidota; class Chitinophagia; order Chitinophagales; family Chitinophagaceae; genus Danxiaibacter; species Danxiaibacter flavus. The sequence continues at coordinate 433,174 of NZ_JAULBC010000005.1, read as the reverse complement.
ATATCCCTTTATTTTGTGTAGCAGAACAAAATATATTCTAAATTTTTTAGCATTATATTGATAAATTAATTAGTTTTGTTTTCTCATTACCTCTAAAACGAATAATAATGTCAAACGCAGAAAAACTTAAAGCACTCAAGCTCACGATAGATAAAATAGATAAAGATTTTGGCAAGGGTAGTGTAATGATGATGAATGAAAAGGCCGAAAAACAACTGGAAGTAGTTTCAACCGGATCCATCGGTCTTGATACTGCACTTGGAATAGGCGGATTACCAAAAGGAAGAATTGTTGAAATATATGGACCTGAATCTTCAGGTAAAACAACTGTAGCCACGCATGTGATTGCTGAAGCTCAGAAAAAAGGCGGCATTTGTGCGATAATAGATGCCGAACATGCCTTTGACAGCGCTTATGCGCAAAAGCTGGGTGTTGATGTGGATAACCTTTTAATATCTCAACCTGATTATGGTGAGCAGGCGCTTGAAATTGCTGACCGCTTAATTCTTTCCGGTGCGCTGGATGTTGTGGTAATTGACTCAGTAGCTGCGCTTGTACCGAAAGGTGAGTTGGAAGGTGAAATGGGTGATAGCAAAATGGGCTTACAGGCACGTTTAATGAGCCAGGCTTTACGTAAACTTACAGCTACTATCAGCAAGACAAATACCGTTTGTATCTTCATTAACCAGTTACGTGAAAAGATCGGTGTAATGTTTGGAAACCCTGAAACAACAACCGGCGGTAACGCTTTAAAATTCTATGCTTCTGTACGTTTGGATATCCGCCGTATGGCACAGATCAAAGATGGTGATGAAGCAATCGGTAACCGTATAAAAGTAAAAGTTGTAAAAAATAAAGTGGCTCCTCCTTTCCGTTCTGCAGAGTTCGATCTGGTGTTTGGTGAAGGTATCAGCAAAATAGGTGAGATACTTGATATGGGTGTGGATCTTGGCATTGTACAGAAAAGCGGTAGCTGGTTCAGCTATGACAGCAACAAACTGGGCCAGGGTCGTGAGGCAGTGAAAAAATTATTGCAAGACAATCCTGAATTAGCAAATGAAATAGAAGGTAAGATCAGGGCAAAACTTATGGATGTTCCCGCAGGCTCTGTTTTACAGGAAGCTGAGGAAGATTAATAGAACTATATGGGTTAGTAAATGAAGGCCATCTTTCCAGATGGCTTTCTTATTTCTGAGAGGTTATCAACATGCAATTGTGAATAAGCGACCTGATGCTTATTCCGATTTTCATGAACCATAGCTTTATTCACACCAGGTGAAGAAAAATATTATTAAGCCAGGCTGTTTATTCTTCTGATAAAAATTTTTGCATGACAAGCTTCAACAAAAGATGAACAAACTTATGCCCGGCTTAATAATATTAGCTCATAGAGGGATCCTCTCTTCAAAGTGACCATCAGGCCCAATGTAAGTTACTTTCTTACTAATGCCATTCAATGTGGCTTCGTAAAACCGTACGCCCGATTTTGCAAGCTCGGTCATAAAAACAGGATAATCAATCTTGTCTTCACGTTTGTCCTTGATCGCTTGTGTTACCTGTTTTTTATTGAAACTTCTTGCAATTTCCCTGGGAACAACATCACTTATGTGAATAACGTTTTCCCCTTCGGGCATCCGATACAAAACCGTGCTGGTAGCAACATCAACGGTATAAGAAGCAACTCCAATGTCAATAAGCATAGACATGAGAGAAGGATAATCCCGCGCCATTTTATAGGCGTTCCTGATTCGTTGCATTGTATCCATAACCTACCTGATTAAATATCTTTATTTATCCATGTAGTCGTTCACAAAAGGCAGCTAATTGTCAAGAACAACAAACCAACAAAGTCAACAGTTTATCCACATCTATCCGCCAATCAGACCTGCAGCCCTGCTTATTTCAAGCATACGCTCAATTGGTTTTAAAGCCGCTTTTCTAAGCGTTTCATCCATGGTGATTTCCGGGGTTTCATATTCCATGCACAGGTACAGCTTTTCAAGTGTATTCAGCTTCATGTGTGGACAATCATTGCATGCACAGCTGTTATTCGGCGGGGCCGGTATAAATGTCTTGTGAGGTGCATCTTTTTGCATCTGGTGCAGTATACCTGTTTCTGTAGCAACAATATATTCTTCTGCACTATCCTGAATAGCATATTTCAACAGTTGCGTTGTGCTTCCAACAAAATCAGCAACCTGCAAAACAGCATCTTCACACTCAGGGTGCGCAATCAATTTGGCTTTAGGGTGACGGACTTTTAATTTAGTGATCTTCTCCAGGCTGAATATTTCATGAACCATACATGCACCGTTCCACAGTACCATGTTGCGTCCGGTCTTTTTGTTGAGATATCCACCAAGATTTTTATCTGGCGCAAAAATGATCGGCTGATCCTTCGGAACACTCTCTATAATCTTCTCTGCATTTGAAGATGTGCAGATTATGTCGCTAAGGGCCTTAATTTCGGCTGTACAGTTTATATAACTAATTACGATGTGCCCGGGGTATTTTGCCTTAAAATGGGCAAATAAATCAGCAGGAGCGCTATCGGCTAAGGAACATCCGGCCTTTAAATCGGGAAGGAGCACTTTTTTGTTTGGGTTGAGAATTTTTGCCGTTTCAGCCATAAAGTGCACTCCGGCAAATACAATTATATCAGCATCTGTCTTTGCTGCCTGTTGAGCAAGGCCAAGGCTATCGCCAATATAATCTGCAACATCCTGTATATCCGGCTCCTGGTAATAGTGAGCCAGCAGTATTGCATTCTTTTCTTTCTTCAATCGTTCTATTTCCGCAAACAGATCCAGGCGCGGATCTATTTCAATATTCAAATAACCGTTCGAATCAACATTTGCTTTTGCTCTTTGCAAAACTTCATCCGGAACTACATTAAGATTGTTCATCGTGCGTTGTTTAATTTTTTGCAGGCAACAAATATCCAACAACCTGAGAAAAAAATTTTTTGAAATCACTCTCAAAAAATGTGAATATCGACCGTAATATTCTTTAATAATACATTTATAAAAAAAAAGCTATTACTATTACGGCTGTGGATATCGTGATAACTTTCTTATCCCCACAATGCAAAGTTAATGACTGATTATCTATCCACACATATCCACATAAAACTCACACTGTGAAACGTTCGTGAAATATAAAAAAGGCGGCTTTACCCACATCGGTGGAAAATCTTAAACCGGTTTATGCCCATCTGGTAATTCACAAGTAATTAACTGTTAATTAAGATGGGGGAAAAAGTGATTAAGAAAGTGGAAAATCGAAAAAACCGGAAAACCGCCTTAGTTATTCCACTCGCGTCCACAATCCGCATTGTTAAAAAGTGAGTTTATTAACGGCTTTACCCGGTTTTCAACATTTTTGTGTTAATTAATGTTCCACGGAAGTTTTTTTACCGCTTTTTACATAAAAAAACACAGGATTATGGTTTTCTGCATGCATATATATAATATATATGGGGGTAAAACGCCAAAAAGCCCAAAAAAGCAAATACGACAATATTTTCAGCCGTTATCCACAATTTGTTGAAATGTTTTTTCCCCTATTTTTGCCATCCTTATATTAAACCGTATTAACTAATATGTCAGTAATTCAACGAATTCGTGATAAAGGCGCGTGGATTGTCTTTATTATCATTGCTCTTGCCCTAATTGCTTTTATTCTGCAGGATGGCTTGTACCGTAAAGGAAGTTTATTCGCTAATACCACAACTGTTGGTAAAGTAGATGGAGAATCTATAGAGAAAGCTGATTTTGAAAGAAAAGTAGAATTTATTCAGCAAACCAACCAGCAGGCAGCAAACATGCCCCGCGAACAGTTGATGGCGGGTGTATGGAACCTGATGGTGAATGAAGTGTTGATGAATAAAGAATACAAAAAACTTGGCGTACAGGTTACAGGTGACGAAATAAGCAACCAGTTGTTCGGTGCTAATCCTCCGCAATGGCTTGTTCAGGCATTTACTGATCCTAATACCGGCCAGTTTAATATGGAGCAGGCTAAACAGCAGTTTAACCAGCTTAAGAAAAAGAAAAATGATCCGCAGGTTAATGCGATCTATGAAGCATATATTCAGCCAACAATCGATCAGACATTACAACGCAAATACCAGTCTTTGATCACTGGTGCTGCATACATTCCTAAATGGATGGTTGAGAAAATGAGCGCTGATAATAATTCTATCGCAAGCGTTTCTTATGTATTTGTTCCTTACAATTCAGTTGTTGACAGCACCATCAAAGTATCTGATGATGATATTAACAACTATGTGAATAAACATAAGAACCTGTTTAAGCAGGATGAAGAAACACGCTCTGTTTCTTATGTAGCTTTTGATGCAAATCCAAGCTCACAGGATAGTGCTGCTGTTTACAAACAACTGGAAGAAATTAAACCAGAGTTTGTTAACACTCCTACTGCAAACGTGAAAACATTTGTTGCTTCTAAAGGAAGCGCTATTCCTTATTATGATGGTTACATCACAAAAAGTACGGTACAGGTTCCGAGCGCTGACAGCATTTTAAAACTGGCAGACGGACAGGTGTTCGGACCGTATCTTGATAATACTAACTACACCCTGGCTAAAATGATCAGCCGCCGTGTAATGCCTGATTCTGTAAAATGCCGCCACATATTAATTAAGACAGAAAATCAGGGACAGCCTGTATTACCTGATAGCGTTGCCAAGAAAAGAATTGACAGCATTGTTAACGCTATTAACCATGGTGCAAGCTTCGATTCGATGGTTCAGAAATTCAGCGATGATCCCGGAAGTAAAGCTACCAACGGAGAATATACATTTACTGCAATGCAGTTCGGAAGCATCAGCAAAGAGTTCGCTGAAACCATATTCTACGGCAAAACCGGTGATAAGAAAACGGTGAAAGTTGAGAACGCTGCATATGGTGGTTACCATTATATTGAAGTTCTTGACCAAAAGAAATTTGAAGACGCCTACCAGATCGCATATGTTTCAAAACCAATCGCAGTTAGCGCTGAAACAGATGTAACTGCAAGTAATGCAGCGAGCCAGTTTGTAGCTGTAAGCCGCGATATGAAGAGCTTTGAGCAGAATGCGGTTAAACAAGGTAAACCCGTTTTACCCGCTACTGAAATAAGGGAAAACGATGCTAACATTGGTACATTAGGTGAAAGCAGAACTTTTGTAAGATGGGTATATGATAACAAGCTTGGTGCTATTTCTGAGCCTACTAAAATTAATAACAGGTATATAGTTGCAATTATTACCAATATTAATAAAGAAGGTTTACAAAATGCAGCTACTGCAAGACCAATGGTTGAAAGTATCATCAGAAACGAGAAGAAAGCCAAGGTGATCGTTGATACAAAAATGAAAGGAAATACTTTAGAATCCTATGCTCAGGGTGCTGGCGCATCTGTACAGAAAGCAGATAGCATTTCTTTCCAAACTCCGTTTGTTCCAGCTGTAGGAAATGAACCTAAAATGGTTGGTGCTGCATTCAACAAATCTTTACAGGGAAAAGTAAGCTCGCCGATCGCAGGTACTACTGGTGTTTTTGCTGTAAAAGGCGAATCCATCGGTGCAAAAGCTTCTATGGAAAGCAATCCTGCTTCATTGAAAGCACAGCTTGAAAATACGTTGCGCAGTATGATCGGGTACAGATCTATGGCCTCCTTAAGGCAAGCTGCAACTGTAAAAGATTACAGAAGCAAATTCTATTAGTAGATAACTAAATGAAATATAGAAAGGGGTGTTACGAGAGTAGCATCCCTTTTTTTGTTGGGTATAATTAGCGCTTCTCGACCGACGCTGAAGGCGTCGAAGCTTTAGCACAGGCAACGCCCTGGAAGGGCGGAAGAAATTAAACCATATAAGTAAGGTGTCGGCCGCGCCAACGTTTCTTTGTAAACAACTGATAAAGCTTAAAGCCCAAAGCGAACCGAAGCGAAGTTTTTTAAACCATATAAGGCATATAAGAGCAAATAAGAGCTTTTGCCCAGGATAATAGTAACACTTAAACGACAATATATTTACTTAACCAGTTCGGACCTTCACCATTCACTATCCACTAGTTGTATAGAAGGGATGTAAGAGAATATAAGATTTTCCGCTCTGCGGAAGTCCCAGCTTCCGCAAACCTGCTCTATCGCTTGGAGCGATTAATTGTAAAAGACATATCGCCAAAGGCGATAGAGTAAAGCCACGAAGCCAGGAGGCTTCGCGGAGCGGCGAACAGCCGCTTAACTTATATTCCTTACATCCCTTCTATACAACTAGTGAATAGTCAATAGTCAATGGTGAAAGTCCGGTCTGGCTAAGTAAATTTATTCTCGCTTAAGTACAATTATTATTGTAGACAAAATCCTTATTTGCTCTTATATGCCTTATATGGTTTAAAAAACTTCGCTTCGGTCAGCTTTAGGCTTTGGGCTTTAAGCTTTAGGTTTTAGGCCAGTTGTTTATAACGAAACGTTGGCGCGGCCGACACCTTACTTATATGGTTCAAATCCAAAGACCGCAGGTCTTCAAATGCATTTCTAAAATGTTTTTCCATCTGTTTTGCAAACAAATACATCACCATGTTTCAATCTAATCAAATCAGCTCCCAAATAAAAAAGCGACTGATATTCAGCCGCCTTTCCATTTATCTATATTAAATCGTTATCGCTCTAACTATTTACCCTGCGGAGTTTCCAACAGTTTAAAGAACTGATCTAACTGCGGTAGAATAACAATTCTTGTCCTTCTGTTAGCTGCTTTTCCGTCTGCAGAATCATTTGTCGCAACAGGTATATATTCACTGCGACCCGCTGCTGTCATACGTGCCGGTTTGATATTGTATTGATCCTGAAGTATTCTTACTACAGAAGTTGCACGCTTAACACTCAGATCCCAGTTGTCCTGCAACACAGAATTACCTTTATAAGGAACATTGTCAGTATGGCCTTCCACCATAAATTCAATATCAGGCTGGTTGTTCAAAACCGCCGCAACTTTTCCTAACACTTCTTTCGCGCGGTCGGTAACAACATAGCTTCCGCTTTTGAAAAGTAGTTTATCAGAGATGTCAATGTAAACTACACCTTTATCCACCTTGATGTTAATATCCTTATCATCAAGATTACCTATAGCACCTTTCAGATTCATCACCAGCGCCATGTTTAAGGAGTCTTTACGAGCCATTGCTGACTGCAGATCCTTGATATAAGCGTCTTTAGCGCCTATATTTTCAAGTGATTTATTGATACTTTCAGCCTGGGAGCTGGAGATAACAGACAAATCTTTAAGCTGTGATAATACCTGGGTATTGTTGGTTTTTAAGAAGTCTACCTGGTCAGTCAATGCACGAATTCTTGATTCGTAATCAGCCCGGCTGCTGGCATATGCCGCTGAAGAATCTTTAGAAGTCTGCTCACAGTTTCTGAGCTTTTGTTGTAATTCAAGATAGGCGCCGTTCAACTGTCCATATTTAGCTTCGGCTTGTCTTACTTTTTTGGGGCTAACGCATGAGAATAAAAGACCAAAGGATAGAATGGATACGGTAACATACAATGCTTTCATGTCAAATAAATTTAAATGAATTAGAACCTTTAAATATTGTGCCAATGTTCACTACACCGTAAAAACGGTGCAAAGGTACATGGCTTACATGTAATAGAAATGTAGCAACAATCGCTGTTGCCTAAAGATAACAAAAAAGCAAGTGAATTAATTGCTAGCCAGCAATATAGATGCCATGAAATTTAACTTTTTTGGATAGCGGCATGTTAATGCTGCGAACTAAGATGATTGTTTGAAGATTTTGAAACAACTGAAAATAATTCATTTGCATTGAATGGCTTTATAAGTATGCCATTCATACCAGCTTCAAAAACCTTGGATTGAATTTCAGAAGGAATAGCGGCTGTAAGCGCGATAATAGGAGTTTGGTTTCCTGTGGCCCTTATCCGTTTTGTTGCATCGTATCCGTCAACAAGTGGCATGTGGAGATCCATCAGAATAATATTGTATTTATTTTGCGTGCTCATAACCACAGCTTTTTCGCCATTATCAGCCACCTCAACATCCACTTTCCACATATCCAGGAACTTCTTGGCTATAAACACATTCATCGGATTGTCTTCTACCAGTAATACTTTAACGCCTTGCAAATTTTTCATACTGCCATTTTCTTTATTTGACTGTATGTTTTCTACGGGGTACTGAGTGTTGCTTTTTTCAAAAGACTGTGTGAAATAAAAAACGGAACCAACGCCTACCAGGCTTCTCAATTGCAGCGTTGAGTTTTGTAATTCCAATAGTCTTTTACAAATAGCAAGGCCGAGACCGGTGCCACCATAACTTCTTAAAGTGGAAGAGTCCGCCTGGGTAAATTTATCGAATATTAGTTTTTGTTTATCCTGTTCTATGCCAATACCGGTATCTTCTATCTCAAAAGTTAATTTAAGCTCTTCATCAGTCTGCGAAACCAATTTAATACGTAAGCACACTGAACCGGTATGGGTGAATTTTATGGCATTGTTTACGAGGTTGTATAACACCTGGCTAAGGCGCGTAGGATCGCCCATTACAATTACTTTAAGCTCCGGCATTTCCAGTTTCAGGGCAATACCTTTTTGTTCTGCACTGGCCCTGGCACTAGCGATAATGTTTCTGGCGATGGCTGCCAAATCCATTTCAATATGTTCAAAAGTAATTTTCTGCTCCTCTATCTTATTGAAATCAAGGATATCGTTCACTATTACCAACAGATTGTTTGCTGAGAACAGCAGCACGTCCAGACTCTCCTTTTGATCCTGGCGCGGATTATTTTGTATAAGTAACTGGCTTGTACCTATGACAGAATTCAACGGTGTTCTTATTTCGTGGGACATAGTGGACAGAAATTCTGACTTCACTTTTAAACCAAGCTCCGCCTGTTGTTTGGCAACTTTCAAAGTAGTTGCAAACCGAAAAGACAGTATAAGCGATTGAAAAAAGAAGAACAGCAGATAAGCTGCGAACAACAGAATGTAATTAGATGCCTCGATTTTATAGAAATAGTTAACGTTGATGATAATAAATACAACGATGATTACCGCTGTGCTTATTAAGGCATATTTGGCCCCTATACGTTCTTTGCGTGCGGCTTTTATAAAAAGGTACATGCCATAAACAATGAACAATAGCAGCACCACCAAAAAGAAGTTTAGCATGGATGAAAACATCTTTACAGGAAGCACCAAAGCACAAAGCGTATACACCAAAGAAATAAGCGACATAATCGTTACAACGGGCCGGTGAACATCTGCCGGATATAAAAAGCGCATGTACTGTGCAAAGAAAAGTACACTCAGGAAAAGCGTTGTGTATTCCAGCCGCAGGGTTACAAACCAGCTTACATCCGGCACAATTGTGTGCAGGGAATAAGGACTAACGCCTGCTATACGATAGCTGTAGGTTATGCAAAACAATGCGAAAAAAAGGATGGCTTTATCATGCTGGCCAAACAAATACAAACCGATAAAAAAAAGTCCGCCCATAAAAAGGCATCCTGCCAGGGTAAAATCGAGTGCTATTTGCCTGTTCTTTTTCAGAATGATACTTTGTCTGTCTCCAATAACAATATGGTGGTAAGGCCCACCCCGGTGATGATGAAAATTACTTACCTGTAGCAACAGGTGTAACGTATCCGTATTATTTGGCAACAGACTACTGATGATCGTGCTCCAATAGGGCACTGTTGTTTCCCTGGTTTTTCCGGGAACGCCATTTTCGGCATTCACTTGTCCGTTTACATACAAGCGGAAGGCGCTGTAAACTTCAGGAACCTGCAATATCAGTTTGGGCCTTTTTTTTGGAAGCAATACATCCAGCTTATAAGTTGCATATCCAAAAGCTGGTAAATTTTTTCCGTTGACGACTGTATTATTCCAGAGTGTGGGAAATTCAGTGTATGTTTTAGGAGGCGTGTTTTCGCCGGGTTTTAACAGATGGCCGAAGTAGAATTCCCACTCACCGTTTAGAGGTACTTTTGAATTTGTAAGATCTGTATTCCGGAGGTCAATCACCCCTGTCTTTGCTACCTGAGGGCGTGTTGCTTTTAACGAACATGATGTTGTCAAAAATGCGATGGTAAAAAAAAATAAAACCCAACTAATTAAGTTAAAAACAGGTCTTAGCATTATCATAAGTAGCCTCAATCCTACAAAGTAACACTCTTTCTTCTATAAAACGTTCCACGGTAAGAATATTTGGATGTTTTTTCAATCGTGCAAATCTGTGAAATAATAAAAAAGTTTCAACTATCTTTCCATGATGAACATTCTGGGTAATTTAATCTGGTTGATATTCGGCGGCTTTTTAAGTGCATTGGGTTATTTTGTAGGGGGCCTGGTGCTTTGCTGCACAATCATAGGCATCCCTTTTGGTATTCAATGTTTTAAAATTGGTGCTGTAGTTCTGTGGCCTTTTGGTACGCGCATTGAAAACGGCCCCAATAACTACGGATGCCTTTCAACATTGTGCAACATCATCTGGATTATTTGTGGCGGTTGGTACACAGCGCTGGTGCATATTTTTTTCGCTTTTATACTCGCTATAACAATAATAGGAATACCATTTGCCAAGCAACACATGAAATTGGTGGAGCTTTCTTTAATGCCTTTTGGGAAAAGAATTGTTTAGGGGTGAATGGTGAATAGTGAATGGTGAATAGTGAAAAATGCGAGCTTGCTCAGAATTTTTATCAGGTGGATATTTGCAGTTATTAATTGTAGTGTCGATATAATGTTTACGGCCGTTGAATTAACTGGCATTCAAGATGACCGATATAATTAAACCTGCTTCACCTTTCACCATTGACTATTGACCATTCACGATCATGAAGCCCGGCCAATGTTCCTTATTAATGAATTGTGTTTATGACGATCAATCCCAATAAATATTTGCAGCTTTTCTTTCCGCAGGCAAACACGAAAAGAACAAAGGAAATATTTACCGTAAATCCTACGGTGATACCTGAGCGGAAAGAAGCAAAGGATGTTCATATCTATGTATTTGAGTATAGCGCTACTGAAATAAGGGAGTATACCTTTGCAAGGGTTGAAGAATGCTTCAGTTTTAAGAGCAGTGATAATATTAGCTGGATTAATATTGATGGTTTACGCAAGGCTGATGTGGAAGCTATCTGCAGGCAGTACAATATACACTACCTTTTTATGGAAGATATTCTTAGCGTGGGGCAACGCGCTAAGATGGACGAAATGGACGAAGGCCTTTTCTGTCTGTTGAATATGCTGTTCTTCAACGAAAAAGTGCTTGCGGTTGAGCAGGAACAGATCAGCATTGTACTCGGAAAAAATTTTGTGATCACTTTCCAGGAAGATCCTAAAAGAGATGTATTTGACCTTGTCCGTTCTAAACTAAAGGCCTCTGGCACAAAGCTGAGACAGTCCGGTGCGGATTATCTGTGTTATTCCCTAATAGACATGATTGTTGACCATTATTTTGTGGTAATGGAAAAGCTGAGCGAAAGAATTGAACTGCTTGAAGAGGATATTATTCGCTATGGGAATGCGAGATCACTCGCCCGCATTAATAACCTGCGTAAAGAGCTCATCGTACTAAAACGAAATGTTCTTCCGGTACGTGAGCTGGTGAATGGTTTTATACGGAGTGACAGCGAGTTGCTGGATGAAAAAACGACCAAATATTTCAAAGACGTTTATGACCATACGATACAGGCTTCAGACCTTGTAGAAAACTATCGAGATATGATGGTGAACCTTCAGGACCTTTATCTTAACAAGGTAAATATGAAAATGAACGAGGTAATGAAGGTGATGGCCATTGTAACATGTTTACTGGCGCCGGCTACGGTGATAGGCGGTATTTTCGGAATGAACTTTGAACGTATACCTATCTTGCACAATAAATACGGATTTTACATAGCAGTTGCGCTTATGCTGCTTATTCCTGTGTGGATGATCAGGCAGTTTAAAAGACGGGGATGGTTTTGAAAAAGCTATGAGCCTTCAGCTATGAGCCCTGAGCTTGGCATCCGGATGTACTTTCGATCAAGTATAATGGACATGTGTTTTTGGAAATATTCAGATGGAAAAACGCTGTGGAAGGCACAGCGTTTCAAAAGAATTTATGAATACCTACACTTTTAAACATCCGCGAAATCCCCTTGCGGCGTAATACGAATCTGCTCCATTGTGATATAAAAAGACAGTATCATAGCGACGATCACAAAATACTGCGCCACCCAGTTTTCTTATGTTAGCAGGTGTTACAACCCAACTGGAGGTTTTTGTGTCGAATTTTCCAAGCTGCTGCAGCTCCCTGTATTGTTCTTCCGTTAAAAGTTCAATGCCCATCTCAGCTGCCATGTTAACGGCACTATCTTCGGGCTTGTGTTCTTTTCTTTTCTCCAAAGCTTCGTGATCATAACAAAAGCTTCTGCGGCCCTTTGGACTTTCAGCAGAGCAATCATAAAAAAGGAATTCGCCGGTCTTCTTATCCAACCCAACTACATCCGGTTCGCCGCCGGTCGCTTCCATCTGGTTTAGCGACCATAATTTACGCGGTTGAGCGTCAAGCCTTGCCTGAACTTCAGCCCATTTTATATTTTTATGGCGAGCCATGTTTTTCTCAAATCGTGCTTTCAACACCTGGAGCAATTCTTCGTTTTGCGACGCTGTCAATTTCCTTTTATCGTTACTCATACTGCTGCTAATTTAATGCTGCTTTTGCCCGTTTTTTTGCTTTTGAATTATCGCCGCGTCGCCGCCTCTCCGCGTACGCTGCGTGCACCCTTCCTTAATTAGTCGTTCAACCCTTTTCCTTCCAAAATCAGCGGGACATATTTCTCAACTCTCGATTCGCGTGTTTTCGCTTGTTTGGGTGAGGAAAAATAAAGCAGGTAAGCTCTTTGACGCCCCGGCGTTAATGCTTCAAAAGCTTTTTTTAAAGCCCGGTTCTTGCCTAATCTTACTTGAAACTCTTCGGCAACCGCAAATTCTGTTGGCTTTTTCAGTTTTACCTGCAATCCGGCTTTTTCAACCTCGATAGCTTCATAAATATATGTCTTGATGGCTCGTTGCTTCTTTACTATTTCTTTTACGTCAGTAAAGCGGATCTGGCGTGCAGCTTGCACATTTTCAGTTTGCTGAATCAACATTCCATGCGCATCGTTTAACAATGCCCCTTTAAAAAACAGCAGCGCACAATAATCTTTAAATCCGTGAATTAAGACAATATTTCTGTCTTCAAAAGTATAGCATGGATTCCCCCATTTCAATTCTTCTTCCAATCCGCAATTAAGAACAATTGTTCTCAATTGCTCATACTCTTTCTGCCATTTTGTAGCCTTGTCAAAAAAGAAATCAACTTTGGGATTCATGAATTCTGATTTATTGATTAACTAAAATCACTTTTCTATCGGCGGGCCTGAAATACCAAGATACAACAGTAAGTGCAAGAAGTAGCAACGCCGGAAACATTTCCTTCATGGAGTGCCCGGTTGCAATATGCGAGAATATCGCTCCTGACATAATAAAGAAGAAGCCTGCATATGCCCATTCTTTCAGTAAAGGAAACCTGGGAACGAGAATGGCAACAACACCTAAAAGCTTCCATACACCTATTATGGTTAGAAAATAAACCGGGTAGCCAAGTTGTGTAATACCATAAACGCCGGGCGGTGACAGCTGTCCTTCCGCCTGTTGTTTTAGCACCTGCACCAATCCTGTTGCCACCATTCCCAATGCCAGCCAAAGTGTAGCGATCCAGTAGATAATTTTATTTCTTTTTGACATAGTCCGTTATTTTAATTTGCTTACAATTTCTTCAAGGCGATTGTGCGCCATATTGATGCCCTGGGCAAAAGGAAGTTTTAAAACCTGATCCCTTTGGGCAACTGATTCATATATTACATGCATCGTCAGTCTGCTTGTATCATCAGTCAACCTTTCAAACTCATAGATCTCCAACTGAACACCAAACGGAGTATTCTCCATTTCAAATGTCCGCGTGATCTTCTGGACAGGAATGAATTCGTGAATTACACCATTAGCACGAAAAGCCACATTGCCTTTGGGATCAGGTGTTTCAATTTGCCAACTGCCGTGTTTTTTACTTTCCAGTTTCAGTACCCTGGTTCCCATCCATTGCTCAACAATCTCAGGTTCCTCGTATGCTTTAAAAAGTAGCTCTACCGGAAGATCAAATTCCCGCGTGATTGTTATTTCCTGTTTACCCTCTTCGGCATGGACCTTTGTTTTTCTTTCCATGTTGTACTATTTTTTTGATTTGTAATTCTTCATAATTGCCTCAAGCTTGTTAAACCTGTCATCCCACATTTTGCGGAATGGCTCAATGAAATCGTCTACTTCTTTCATTTTGTTAGCATTTATATGGTAATAAATTTCCCTGCCGTTCTGCTCCTGGGCTAGCAGCTCGCATTCGGTAAGTATTTGCAGGTGTTTTGAAACGGTAGGTCTTGCAGTATCAAAGTTTGAAGCTATGGCGCCTGCGGTCATGGCTTGTGAAGCAACCAACAGGAGAATAGCTCTTCTTGTTGGATCTGCTATTGCCTGGAAAACGTCTCTTCGTAAATTCATTATGTAGCTATTTGACTACAAATATAATGTAGTTATTTGGCTACGCAAATTTTTTTACATGAAAGAGTTAGTCATCGGAAAAGAGAGGGCGTCGATGATAGGTCTATGGTGCAGAATTGTTCTTTGTTTTGGAAAACACGAACATATTCTCTGTGGCACTCCGTGTCCACTTCTGCCTTTCCTTTGTGAAATAAAAAAATACAATTACACAGAGCTTCACGGAGAAGACACAGAGCTGCACAGAGGAGATGCTTTATTAGGTCTCCCTAATATGAATTTGATCCTGATAGTTTGTGCGTATTTGGGAATAACAACTCTTAACAAAACGACATGGAATTGCGAATTACTCAACCAGCCAATCGTTATATATGTCCGGCTCGTTAGATGCCACTTCATATTTTTCAAATTCCTTTCCAATATCACTCAGTTTTGCAACAGCGGCCTTGCCAAGTTCTGTCAATTGGCCGCTGTAACCAAAGTATTTATTTCTGTCGGATTCGGTTTTAAACATATAAATAATACCCAGGCTGCTGCTATCCTTTCCTCGCAAGGATCTGATAAAATACATTTTCATACCTGGAAAGGCATCTTCATAAACAGGTATTGCTTTAGTGGTAACAAACTTTGCAAAATCTTCCATCGTAACACCATCTTTTAAAGTAGGACTAAAAGTGTGGAGACCGACCAGGTTTCCTTTCTGTAACGATTGACTAAAAGAATGAAAGCTAAACAGGGCACAGATTAAAGTAATGACTGCTTTTTTCATTGCATGTATTATTTGGTAGTTAAAAAATGCATGATCTATTTTTTAACAGGATGGTCATTTGGCGGGCTGCAACAGGTAACGGTTTTGAGATGGGGGAACAATTGAAAATCGTTAGCGAGAATAAAAGTACAAAAGCCCAACACAATTCCAAATGGTAAACTTAATATTGATCGAAACAAAATTGAGTTGAGCTGGATTATTTGGAGCGTTTATTTTTTTATTTCATAATGTAGTTCAACTATACCGCTTTTGTAGGCGGTGACATTTTTCAGGTGCAAGGCAAGCTCCCTTCCTATTTGATTAAAGAACAGTAAACCATCACCCAGGATAACAGGTAGAACAGATAACCTGATTTCGTCTGCCAGCTTTAAATGAATGAAATCTTTCGCAAGCATTGCTCCACCAACCAGCCAAACATTTTTATAGCTTGGTTTCAGCCGTTCATTCACGAGTTTGTTCAGGTCTCCTGAATAAATTTCGACATTCTTTCTTTCAACGGGAAGATCTCTATGGCTTATTACAATCGTCGGTGTGTTGCCATAAGCCCGGCCATAAGATTTTGAGAGTTCGAGCGCATGTTCATATGTGCGCGCTCCCATTACATAGCAATCTATAGTTTTGAGAAATTCAGCCGGGTCTTGTTCATCAACTCCTCTTTCATAATAGTCAACTGTTTCAAACCAGGAAACACTGTTGTCTCTTTTGGCAATAATGCCGTCGAGACTTGAAACCATATGAATCGTTACTTTAAATGCGTCTTCTGTCATTTGAAAGTATATGTTGCTTACCCAAAGCTAATTTTTGAATTGCCGAAAAAGAAATAATCCCGAAACTTGCCTTTGGATTGACTTGCTTCGGGATTAACGAGTTTCACTTCTTCACGTTGCTAACAATAAAGAAGCATGCTGCACCCACGTAGTTCGTACCCGTCCAAATGCGCATTCGGCGCGGGCGGGCTTCGTAAATCGTACTTAACTAAACGGTATAATATTGCTCCCATCCTTTGCGCGGGGGAGGACCAACCAGCAAGTCATTTAACTTCTGGCTGCTGGTGATTATTTTCTTTTTTCTGTCAAAACTAACTTTCTCGCCTGTCCATTGCGCCAGTACACCCAGGCAGAAGACCTGGCTTAATGGCCCTGCAATGGAGAACGGTGAACGTGTTTGTTCCTCTCCTTTACATGCTTTAAGGAAGTTGGCAAAATGGTTGGAAGGACTTGCCGGAACAACCGGTAATTTCGAAGCCATTTCTTTTGCTTTCTCTTCCGGAATGATGGATAAAGTGCTGCCGTGAGAACCTCCCTTGAAAGTCAGTTCCTTACTATAGATGATTTTGCCGGGGTTAAGTTTCGCCGGCTTGATTGGTCCGTTGCTTGGAGGTGGAATATTCGGATCCAGTCCCTGAACACCATAACCCGGAGGGATAGGCGGAAGATTATCCAGTCCGTCGTACCATTTCACTTCTACGGGTGGCATGTTGCCGCGTTCCGGAAATTTGAAGGAAAGTGTGGTGGACATGGGATAGAAAAAGTTGTTATGTCCATCCAGTTTCAGCGGAGTAACTTCATAAGGAAGACCCAGATCCAGGAACTGGTGAGCGGTATCAAGCAGATGCGCACCCCAGTCGCCCAAAGCGCCCATTCCAAAATCGAACCAACAGCGCCACTGACCGTTTACAAAGTCTTTATTATATTGATGTCCCTGTGTTTGCATTTGCCATACATTCCAATCCAGTGTAGCTGGAACAGGCTCTGCTGCAGGGAAAGAAGTAATATTTGGATTCCAGCCATGCCAGCGTCTTGCTGAGTTCATGTGGGCAGTAATGGCGGTCACATCCTTGATAATGCCAGCATCTTTCCAGGCTTTAAACTGGAAATAATTGGCGTCAGAATGCCCCTGGTTTCCCATTTGCGTAACCACTTTGGGATGCTTAGCTGCAGCCTTCATCATCAGTTCCACTTCGTTGAAAGTGCGGGCCATGGGTTTTTCCACATATACATGCTTACCAAGGCTAATCGCCATCATGGTGATAGGAAAGTGAGCGAAGTCGGGAACGCCGATTGAAACAGCTTCAATCTGGTTGCCCATTTTGTCGAACATCTGGCGGAAGTCTTTAAAACGCGGCACATCCGGAAACTGTTTGAGTGTAGCCTGCGTGTGAGGTGCTTCCATATCCACATCACAAAGTGCTACGATGTTAGCCAGGCCGGTTTTATAAAGCTCCTGGATAATTTCGCCGCCCCGGTTACCGATACCAATGCAAGCGAGATTTACTTTGTCTGAGCTGCGCGTTGAGCCGCGGCCTTTTGCCATTAATAAACCAGGCGTGGCTGCTGCAGCCGAAGCCAATACGGCCTGCGTCAAAAATTTTCTTCTTGAATAGTTGTTGTCGGGCATATGACAAGAATTGCTTTCGTTTAAAGATAAGCAGAATGAGATTTTAGGGTTTAGATAAATACGCAAACGATTCCGTGGCACTCCGTTTCTGCTTCTGCCTTTTCATCCTATGTGAAATAAAAAATACAATTACACAGAGGCGCACGGAGAACACACAGAGCTATACAGAGACTGGTTTCAGATCTTCAAAACAAATTGTGATCTGCTAATAATTTTAAACACGGGTCTGTCACTGACACAAGAGAAAAACTGGTCCCTCTAATTTCGATTTGATGGTTATAGTTTTGCCCGTTGATATTGACAACTTTGCGATTTCGCTTATGGATAAATTGGTGGTGGATAATTTTTCTTTGGCTCCTTCAAACAATTTGCCGTGGATATCGGTGAATACTTTGCTCCCTTAATACTTTGTCATAGCCGGGATTAGCCTTTTAGCACTGCGCACTTCCTGTTGTGTTATTCTCACTCTTAAACAGTGTTTTCATTTTTGCCCAATTGGAGAACATGGTGGGAATAAAAGCCATCCAGGTTGCGTAAAAAAGATGATATTTCGTTGAATGTGGCTCATCAAAAAAAACTTTATCACCGAGCAACGAACCAATTAACCATATGAACCAGTTGATAATAAACGAGACTGCCAGCTGCTTCAAAGGGCTCAAATTACTATACCAGTTCTTATATTTTTTAAACATTGCTATGTTGGTTATTGGTTGTTTGTCATTAAATAAGGCATCAGCAAACATATTAATAAATAGTGCTCGGTCAAAAAAAGGTCTGGAGCGAAATAAGTTTTTTATAATCGCTGCGATGGCCCATCAGTAAATTAGGAATTGTATCGTTACAATTAAATAGAGACAGCGTCAGAAACAACAGTTAGCCGATACTGGCGCAAATATGTACAGTTGATTTTGAGCAGAACGTACTTGTACGGGACGCATTATATTTTTTTTACGCATTGATCGAAACAAATTTGAAGGAGTGGCTGTCTCTGCATAAGTACGCTCGACACGTCGCAAGGAAATGACGATTGGGATGTGAGTAACTTATTTTAGCCAGGTATAATCTGAAATTTATCAGTTCCGCGAATCCGCTCAAGTTGCGTTCCGACAGGCAGATGCAAATAAGGAATTATAGCAGGGTCGTAATTTGCAATTGTATTTACATCATAAATTGCAGAGTTATTTGGATCATTGACATAATCTTGATCTTCTGTTCCCGAAAAAAACTGCCATCCGCTATCTATATCATTGACTGGTTTTTCTCGTAACATATAATCCACCAACTCGCCGTGAACAGTTATTTTGTCGGTTGCGATGCAACCTCCCATTGGTTCGATCAAGCTTCTTATTTGTTCTCCTTTTAGTTTATAGCGTTTATTATTAGCCATAGTGTAAATACAATTCCAAATGAAGAGGAAGTTTGTTGGGTTGGCTTTTGGAAACCATAATTTGCGTCTCGTTTGGAATTATTGTCATGTTAATGAAATAGGTTTTTGCCCTGATATCTTTAACACGTGTCAAGAAAATACAAAAATTCTAACATGTCCTATTTTCGTGTTTGTAAAATACGAAAATTCTAACATGTTATTTCGATATGTTAAGAAAGAGCATTTTCGGACAGATGATAATCCATTAAATATTAGCGAGTTATAGTGGTAATAGGCTCCGCTGGTTGAGCGGGTGGTACTCCATCCAAAAAAAGCAGATATAACGGATCATTCATATAAAAGTTGCTTTTTCCTATCTTGATCTTAGTGAGCATTCCAGCGTCACAAAGTTTATTCAAATAAATAGAGGCCGTCTGCCGGCTCACATTCAGTTCAGTTTCCAAAAACTCTATTTTGGTATAAGGATGTTTAAACAGATTATTTAACAAATCCTGGCTATATATTTTAGGAAGCTCGCTTCGGATGCGTTTTTTATAATCCTGCATCAGATTTTTTATTCCATCTATCAAATGAAGGGTTTGCTTGGCAGTTTCTTCTACTGCTTTAAGCATAAACAGTAACCATGGTTCCCAATTTCCGTCTACTCTTACCTGTTGTAACAACCGGTAGTAGTCAGCCTTATATTGAATAATGAAGCGGCTCAGATATAGAATAGGTAATGTGAGCAGGTCTTCTTTAACTAAATAAAGAATGTTAATAATTCTGCCGGTGCGACCATTGCCATCGTAAAACGGATGCACCGTCTCAAACCGGTGGTGGATAACCGCCATCTTTATTAAAGGGTCCGCATCGCTCATTGATTCATCATTTATAAATTGAACAAGGTTGTTCATTAATTTCTCAATGGCTGGATAATCCTGTGGTGGTGTATAGACAATTTCTCCGGTTCTTTCGTTTTTTAGTATAGTGCCTGCATTTCTTCGATATCCTGCATCGTTCTGTTCCAGCGTTTGCTGTATTTGCAGAATATGCCTATTGGTAATTAGTTTATTTTTCCGGACATCTTGGAATCCTTGTCTTAAGGCCTGTGCATAACGGCTTACTTCTTTGGCGGCGGCGTCATTTACAAAACTTTCCAATAATTCAGCCTTATAAACTTCATCGTGTGTGGTGATAATATTTTCTATAGCGCTGCTTTCCTTTGCTTCTTGTAAGGAAAGGGTGTTAATCAAAATATTTTCATTTGGTATCACGTTGCATCTTCCATTCAACAATGCCAGATAGCGATGCGCGTTAGCCAACTGTTTCAATACAGCTTTTGTTTCAATGTCAGATGTTGGGGGTAATAATGGTATTTCAAATTCCATAACCATTTTTTTCTAAACGTTATTTTTTCAATTCCGATTGTTCGGCTAATGTGTCTTTTGCTTATGTTCTAACAGCATGAAGATAGTAAATGGCTCGTGGAACGGTGAAGCTGTTTTTTGTTTTGCCGCAGGGGGCAGCCTGAATTCCTGGCGTTAATAAATTTAACCCGGATTCTTTCTCAGGAAAAGTATCTGGGTGTGCATACTTTTCTTATGGAATCAAAAAAAGTCCGGGCTTCCCCGAACTTTTCCAATATTTTCCTTCTCACTCTTACTTCTTCTTAAAAATCGGCACCGTACTACACGGCTCGCCATACATTATGCTTTTAGCGAATGGGCGTAGCTTGTTCGTTATTTCCAGGTAGGCTGATTCTGGTATTTGCACGTCTCCACAGCCTTTCACCACAACCCTTTTGTCAAGGTATTCTTCACCGTTCACAAAACCAAGGTTTTTTATGATGAGGGTATTTACCAGGCTTTTCTCATCACCAAACACCACATCTTTGGCAACCGGCTGCAAATATGTAGCAACCAGCATATATGCCCACATGGGAATTACCGCATCGGCCGAGCAGGTTACTGCAACGTAAGCATCGCGATAAGCTTCCCAATCTGTCGCCTGAAGGGCAGCCCTGAAATCTTTCTCCTTCAAAATCAATCCCATAAATAAATGATGCTTCAGATCAAACACTTTTATCTCGCCTTTTGGATAGAAGTTTTCAAGATCCAGCGATATAATCCCGCTCTCCGCAACTTTATTAACAATTGTGTCTTGCATAGAGACAAAATTAATGAAAGAATAAAAAGCTTCTATGCCTGGCATTTTCGTTATTGGAAACCATTTTGTTAAGATTTAGCGACAGTCTTCTGCTGCTGGCAGGAAAATTGAAACAATACTCCCTGTATTATGGGTATAACAGCGCATTTTCTACATCAAAAAATGAAAGCCATGAAAAATATATTTGTCTACGTATTTCTTCTGGTTGCTTTTTCAAGTATTGGCGGAACAACACTCAAACAACAGACCAAAACGCCATCTCTTGAAGGCGAGTGGTTTTTGCAACCGGCAATGGCATCCGACACCGCCACAGGCACAACACCTACACTTAAGTTTTCTCTAAAAGAAAGCTCGTTTTCCGGGAATACCGGATGTAATAGCTTAAAAGGCCGGTTTTCGGTGCAGGGTGATTCTCTAATATTTAATAATCAGCTGGTTACAACTAAAATGGCTTGCCAGGGGTATAATGAAAAAGCATTCCTGGACAACCTGATGTCAACAACCAATTATCGGTTTGAGGATGGTTTTCTGTTCCTGTTAAACGATAAAACCATATTGTCCAAATGGGGAAGATCCAAACAAGGTCTTGTAAAGGAAAAAGCATAGTATGGAAGGTCCGTCACTGGTTATTTTAAAGGAAGAGGTTGCGCCGTTTAAAGGAAAGATCATTAAAGAAGCCAAAGGGTATGCGAAAATTGATTTTTCGCAACTGGAGCATAAAAAGGTTATTGACTTTAAAACCTGGGGAAAGCATTTCCTGATCTGTTTTAACGATTTCACGGTAAGGGTACCTTTTGGACTTTTTGGAAATTACCGCATCAACGATCGAAAAAAAGGCGTGAACGCCAGTGTACACCTGGCCTTCACCAACGGCGAGCTAAACTGTTACGTTGCTTCTGCAAAAATTATAAATGAGGATCTCAATGATGTGTACGACTGGCGACTCGATATGCTCTCTCCTGAATGGAGCGCAGCATATGTCAAAAAAATGTTGCTTCAGCAGGATAAAAGCAAGCAGATCGGAGATCTTTTGTTAGATGCTGATATTTTCTCAGGTGTTGGTAACATTATCCGTAATGAAGTTTTGTATCGTGTTAAGATTCATCCTGAATCAAAACTTGGAAACATTCCCCCGGAAAAGATTACAGCTCTTATCAAGCAGACAAAAACTTATAGCAAAGACTTTCTCAAATGGAAAAAGAAATATGAACTGAAGAAACATTGGGAAGTATATGAACAAAAAGAATGTCCGCAAAAACATCCCATTCAAAAAAAATACACAGGCAAAACAAAGCGTCGCAGTTATATATGTAAAACCTGTATGAAAAAGTATTAGCACGTAAAAATTCTACACAATTCCGGAGGCTTGGTTTTTGTAGCGGTTTTGGCATAAATCATTCTAAAATCACAAAAACAAAAAGTAATGAAAAAGCTAGAAGGTAAAACTGTTGCCATACTTACTGAAAACGGCTTTGAGGAAGTGGAACTGACAAGTCCGAAAAAGGCTTTAGAAGATGCTGGTGCCAAAGTGCATATAGTGTCTCCGCAAAAAGACAAAGTAAAAGCATGGGATCATGATCATTGGTCCATTGAATTGCCCGTTGATGTAGAGGTTGCTTATGCAGACGTAGAAAACTATGACGCGTTAATGATTCCCGGCGGAGTTATCAATCCGGATAAAATGCGGCTGAATAAAGATTGTGTAGACTTTGCCCAACAATTCTTTGATGAAGGCAAACCTATTGCAGCCATATGCCATGGTCCGCAACTGCTGATAGAAACAGGTTTGCTGAAAGGAAAAGAGATGACTTCCTATCCTTCTCTCAAAACCGATCTTGAAAATGCAGGCGTTACCTGGAAAGATGAAGAAGTGGTGGTGGACAACGGGTTGGTTACCAGCCGTAGTCCCAAAGATCTTGATGCATTCAACAAAAAAATGATTGAAGAAATAGCAGAAGGCATACATGCCGTTTCAAGATAGCTGTTTTCCGAATCCCTGTCTAATCTGCAAAAGGCAAGTGGTATTTGTATCACTTGTCTTTTTTGTTTGCCTGAATTGCGCGTGCTTTCCTTCTGGCCAACCGTAAGTTCCAACCTGCATTTTCCTCATCACCAAACAATGTTCCCCATGGCTTGAGATCTTCCACATGATCAAAGACCACTTTGGCAATGGCTATAAAAGGAATACTTAAAAACATACCGCCCACACCTGCAATGGCGCCGCCAACTAAAACTGCAATAAGGGAAATAAGCGCGTTGAGTTTTACATGTGAACCAATGATGCGCGGAACAAAAAAATTGTTGTCAATAAACTGTACTATCAAATAAACGATAAATGAGCCAAGCATTTTATATGCATCGCCCGTATTGGTTAATGTTATTAAAGCTGTTAATACAACTGAAATAAGACCGCCTATATAAGGAATAAGATTTAAGATGGCACCGATAACGCCAAGCAATATAGCAAACGGAACACCGATGATCATTAAACCGATACTATTAAGCACAGCCACACAGGTAGTTTCTAACAAAAGCCCGGTAATGTAATGTTGTATAACAGTACGGACCTCCTGCAACGCGTGCGTTACCTTAGTTAGATGTTTTTGATCAAACAGGTTGACGATAAAATGCTTTAGATGGTCGCTGTAGTACATAAAAAGAAATACATACACAGGAACAACAACTACCGAGGCGAAGGATGCACCAATAATGCCAGCTACCGCGCCAACTTTTTCGACACTGTTTTCCTTTGTTTGCTCAATTAATTGCTGTTGTTTCTGTTTGCTTACATTGAATGTTGAACTGAACCAGTCCTGCACCTGGGAAAAAAACTGCAGCAAATTCTTCTTAACCGTACCAAAATCGTTTACGAAAGTTGAAACCTGGTAATACATAAATACCAGTATGCCGGTAAGAACGATGGCAGCAACCAGCATGGCAATCATAATGGCCGGTATGCGTGGAATTTTAAACCGCATACATTTAAACTGTATTGGCTGCAACAATATAGCCAGCAGAAGAGAAAATCCCAACGGAACGAAAATGCCCTGCGCTATATAAAGAGCGTAAAGAACGAGGAACAGTAAGAGTAAGATGAATGTAAGTCTGATAAGTAAAGGCCAAGATTTTATCATATCTGATGTTTTGATGTGATCACGAATGTTTAAGTGAGCATTTTTTCAAGTACTTTGGCGTTTTCGATAGCTATGCCATTATAGGTGTTGTTAAAGAAAATCCACAGGCTATGTTTTTCTTTCAGCCATTTTTTGAACAGAGAAGCGAAATAAGTAAGTTCTTCTTCTGTGTAAGAAGATGCGTATAACTTACCTGGTCCGTGAAAGCGAACGTAAATGTTCCCTGATGTTATATATTCGGCATAAGGAAAGCCAACGCCCGATTGTGAGACTACAAACCCAATCTTATACTTTTTTAGCAGCTTGATGCTTTCGTCTTCCAGCCAGCTTTTGTGCCGCGGCTCCAATACAAAATCTGCAACGCTGTACTTGTTTTTCAATAACCCGAAAAAAGCAGCTGCTACATCTTCATGAAAAGAGAGCGACGGAGGAAGTTGTATCAATACCGGTCCCATCTTTTTTAACATCGGGGCAAATACGCCGAAGAACCGCTCCATGGGTTCTTCCGGTTCACGCAGTTTTTTCAGATGTGTGATGTACCTGTTTAGCTTCGGACAGAAATAAAAATGCTTCGGCACCATGTCAGCCCAATTTTCAACTGTTTGTTTGCGCGGCAAACGATAGAAGCTGGAATTGATTTCTGTACAGGAAAATGATTCAGCATAAAATGACAACCATTCTTTACTGCTAATACCCGAAGGGTAAAACACGTTTTTCCAGTCGCCATAACTCCAACCTGACATGCCAATATGAACATTCCTTTTCATAACAGTATAATGTGACAATTTTTGAACCAAACCTGTTTGTACATTAAACTGCCAACAGCAAGAGGAAAATGTGTATTTAGTGCCGCGCGTGCGTATAAAATTTTATTTAAAAGAACACTTACCTTATTTGAAAGAAAGCGGCTTTATCCTTGCAACAGGTTAATAAACCTCGCTATGAAAAAGCAAGTTGTTGTAATGGTGCTGATGATAGTACTAATGATCGCATATGCAGCATGCACCGGTTCACAGTATATCAGGCAATCTACAGGCGATAGTGTTCGTGTGAAGTCCGGAAAAATGCATGTTGCCGATAGCACAGTACATTAAATTGTATTAGGATTACTGGTGAGAGTGATAAATGAAATGTTTTCTCTAATCTTACCAAACTGGACCGCTCTTCCCTTCTTACTATCTTACTGTCTTACTATCTTACGTGTCTTACGTGTCTTACGCGTCTTACGCGTCTTACGGTCTTCCAACCGTGTCCGGTGAAATATGAAAACTTCCAAGATAAGCCTTACCTAATAATTGAACATGGCCGTTCCATGAGTATGTAATCTCTTTAAACAAGAACCTGTCCGTAACAATTATTTTTTGAGGGGCATGCAATGCTGCACTATCCAACGTGGTATCTGCAACATTTAAGTACCCGGGATATTTACGGGCTATCCGTCTTTCCGCAATTTGTTTTCCCATTTGCATGCACTCATCATAGTCAGGTTTAGAGGCCACTACAAATACTATTATGGCAAGAACTGATAGCAGTAAAGCCAAGAATGTTTTCATAAGTATAAAGTTGAATTAATACTGCGACATTGTTGTTCAACAGGTGATGCTTTAAGTTTTTTTTTATTATGTTTTTTCACCCGCTTTTTATTAATGGCATGATACTTGAAAAATAACATGGTATAATCAAAAAAAGTTTATGACTATGAAAAAATTATTATTATCAGGCCTTGTTACAGTGGCTGTATTTGGAACGGCAATTACAGTAGGCCATACGCAGAAAGTAAATTCTAAGGCATTGGCTTCTTACGAATCTTATCAGGATACAACCAAGAAGGATACTTCTAAAAAGGATACGACAAGGAAACCTGATGCTGCTCAAGTTAAACAGTAGTATTTACTTTTCATTCGTATGATATGAAAACCTGGCAAGCACGAAAAAGCCGGGGCGCTGAAGCTGCTCCGGCTTTTCTATGTTACTACGTGAAAGAAAGTTGTCCTGAGCTTTCAAAGTGTAAGACAACTTTCACTTCACTTCTTTTATTTTAATATTCCTGAACCATATTGGCGCACCTGCGTGTTTACCCTGTAAGCCTATCTGTCCTTTCAGGGGCAATGATGATAACGGATTACTTAACCATGCAGGAATTTGTGAACCATCGGGATTGGTGGTTGCCGAAGTATATAAGCTCATATCAAAACTGTTCACCAGTTCGCCATTTAGTACTATCCATATTTTTTTATCAATGCATGTAATGGTATAGTGATTCCATTCACCTGGTTTTTTAACTGTTCTTTTGGTTGCAGCCTGGTGGCCAAAAACTGCTGCACATTGCCATGTTGGTGAGGCCCTGGACCATTTTTCTGAATAATCATCTGCAATCTGAATTTCTACTGAATGTGGTATCCAGTTTTTAATATCGCTGGCATGTACGATAACACCACTATTAGTTCCTTCCGCATTCTTAAATTCCAGATCCAGCACAAAATTGTTGTAAGATTTCTCACTCCAGATAGCTTCATCTTTTGTGGCCGTCAATACGCCATCCGTTACGCTCCATACACCATCGGGGAATACGGCATTGGAAAGATCGGTTTTAAATAAATCGGTCCATCCTTTGGCTGATGTGTTTGGATGAGATGTGGTATCCTGAGCGGATGCCCCGATGCTGAAACAATAAAGAAGATAAACAATACTGATAATTTTTTTCATAAGCTGATTGTTGTTGTACTTAAAGTTACGAAAGCAAAAAGTGAGGAAATAAAAAAGCTACCGGTTTTTACCGGTAGCCTTTTTTATGAATGTCAGCGATTGCTAAAATTGCCTCACCATCAATTAAAATCTATAAGCAACGGTTGCTACAAATTGTCTTGGAGGGATTGGGTTGATGCTATAGTTTTCGTGAACATAGTAGTTCAAAGCGTTGGTAACATTGGAGATCTTAGCCAGCAATGAAACCTTTTTGTAAGTGTAACCTGCGCTGAAATCGAGTGTTGTAAATCCATCAACAGGAATTAAACGGGAGTATGTTTGTGTTTGCTGTTTTGTATCGTTCCATCCGCCATAGCGTTTGCCAATATAAACAACCGTAGCGCCAACTTTAAAACCTCTTAACTTGTTTTGGAAAGTATAGAAAACGCTTCCATTTGCAGTGTTGGCAGGGGTGTTAACCAGTCTCTGTCCTTCAACATAGTTACCTTTCGCATCCGGTGTTTTTGTGTAACGCATGTTATTGTAGCTATAACCTGCAAGTACATCAAGGCCCTTTACAGGATGTGCAACTACATCCAGTTCAATACCATCGCTGGTAGTTTCACCCGCAAGTTGTTTCAGGTTTGTGTTACTGTTCGGATTACCCAAAGAATCAAATTGTGCTGTTTGTGCCAGGTTGTGATTGATGATGCGATAAGCTGTAACATTTACAGAAAGCAACCCTTTCAGGAAATCGTTTTTGATACCAACTTCAAATTGATCGATAATAGAGGGATCAAGCTGACCACCATAAATATCAGTACCAGTGTTAGGTACAAACGAATTTGAATAGCTCGCGAAAACGGAAGTTGTAGAAAATGGTTTGTAGACGATGCCGACTCTTGGAGAGAAAGCTTTATCAATTTTGTCTTTACCAACAGTAGTTTTACCACTTGCATAAGCCAACGTATCTGGTGCAAGCGCATTCTGGTAAGACCAGCGCAAGCCAACCAATACTTTTAATTTTGAAGAAAGGCTGATCAGATCCTGTGCATATACACCAAAACGGTTGGTAGGCTGATGACCCACTTTTGATTTGGTTGCATCAGGCATATCTGTGCGGGCTGTGTATTTGCCATTGTCAAAAATATTGATAGTATCATAAATGCCACTTTTTATACCAGCAATATCATACGCATAGTTTGTTGTATAATACCTGTCCGCATCAATACCTGTCAACAGTGTATGTTCAATTTTACCAGTTTTGAATTTACCATTAATGTCCGCTTGGGCTACATAATATTTTTCATTTGAATTCAGTCTGTTGATAGGTCTTGCCCAGTCTCCGTTTGATTTGATCTGAATTCTTTCAGTAGAATAGTAATCTCTTTTATACGATTGATAAGAACCACCGACATTCAATGTCCATCTGTCACTTAACTGGTGTTTCAGGTTAAAGCCGGCAGTGCTTTGATCCGTTTTGGTGTATTGCCAGTTAGTACCGAGAAACCTGTTGTGTGGAAGAGGAGCGATTGCTGTGTCGCCGATAGAACCAATACCAAAATCAGGTGTAAAGTTGTGATGCAGGTAATCACCCTGAACCAATAACTCCGTGCGTTTACCTAATTTAAACAACAGGGAAGGGTTGATATAATAGCGTTCGGATTTAACAACATCACGGTAGCTTTTCGCATTTTCGTAGGTACCATTAACGCGGTAAGCTATTTTAGAATTGATTGGGCCATATACATCAAACGAAGGTTTATACAGGCTGTAGCTTCCTATACGCATGGAAACTTCTCCTCCTGTTTCAAACTTAGGCTGCTTGGTAACCATGTTCAAAATGCCGCCGGGCGCAACGTTACCGTAAAGAATAGATGCACTTCCTTTTAATATTTCAACGCGATCAAGTGAACTCACTTCTGGCATAGCGCCGGAGTTAACCCTGAATCCGTTTTTAAACATGTTGCCACTACCAAAACTATATCCACGTGCATAAAAAGCTTCCTGTGTGCTACCTCTAGTAGTTCCAAGATAAACACCGTTTACATTTTTTATTACATCGCTCAGGCGCATTGCCTGCTGGTTGGTGATAGTTCCTTCGCCAATAACAGCAACGCTTTGTGGAAGATCCATTGGTGAAATAGGAATTTTTCCAACAGAAACCGTGCGGATATTTGTGCTTCTTCTGCCACTGATGATCACTTCATCCAGTTGCTGAGCAGTTTCGGCAAGCGTAAAGTCCAACTGAAGGGTTTCATCACTTGTTTGAATGTTTATGTTTTGTTCTTTGGTTTGCAAACCTGTATGAGAAACAACAACAGTGTATTTGCCTTGTTTTACGTTTTTGAACGAGAAGGTTCCGTCTTCGTTGCTGATTGTAGACTTGCGTGATTCTTTCAAAACAACCGCAACTGACTCAGCAGGTCTTCCGTCCGTAGTAACAACTTTCCCCTTTACAATAGCATTTTGTGCATTTGCAGAAACAATTCCAGTTCCTAAAGCGCAGAAAAAAAACACAATATTCTTCACAGCGTTAAATTTTGCGCAAAAAAATCCCTAATCCGGAGTTTTTTACTGCCGAATCGGGAAATTGTATTTACAAAATCAGGAAAAAGTTAAAATGGAAACATGTCACCTCGACACAATTCGTATGTGGATAAAAGTCTAAAAATTATTTACATTATGTTCTATAACATGTATTATTCGCAATAAATCAGGTTATTAAAGAGATACAAATCATTTTCAATTTTCCCCGCCTAACGAACTTAGTCGGGCAGGAATTCTCCATTCTCAACTAACCTAACTTTCCTCGTCAAAGTACAGCTTATAATACTGTTTGTTAGTTAATTCGTCGTAACCTCTTTCCATTAAATCGCGACGCCCATGGATATAAACATGGAAGTTTTTGTCGAGTTTAAGTACGGTTTTAAAGCTTTTCTGCTGTTTTTTTACTGCTGCAACATGAATGCTGAATTCATCCTCCATGGTAAAATTCTTCGCCGCTTCATAATTCTTTTTATAATCCATAAAAGTGTCTACCACTTCCTGGTGGTGAATTACTTCTTCGGCAAATTCCTGCAGGTTGAATTCTTCCTTGCTTTTAAAATAGTCCATGGAGCGGTTTAGGAGATCAATTTGCTCGCTTTTGCTCACCTCAAATTTTTCTGCGTATTCATTCGTAATGAATTGCTTGCAGAGACCGAGATATTTATCTGTATTGTGATAACTGTCTGTGTATGGCGTAACCTGTAAAAAATCGTCAACCCAGTATTGTGCATCGTTTTGTTTGTTGGTGGCATCAACTATGCAAACCACATAGCCATCCGCCTGGTGTTTTCTGAACACAAGACAGCCCTTATCCAACTTATTGATGTTAACACCTTCTTCCTGAATTACCTCCCAGCTTTTGCCATGAGGAAAAACTTTTAAAAAGGTTTCTTTGCTTTCACTTTTAAAAAGCCCGACAGCCTGCACAAAGTCACCGTCGTAAGGAACATCGTCAAACAAAGCGACATACAACTCGCCTTCTTTCACCTTTACGTGCGTACTTTTTGAATAAAGAAACTGCGCCAGGATAGCCGAAGTCTCGACAAATTCATTCGGTTTTTCAAAAAGTTGTGTTACGTAATTGAAAACTTCGTTCAGATTTACATCACTTATATGTGTAAAACGATAAGTTTCATTTTCATTGAAAGAACCCAGAAAATATTTTGTGAGCAACTTTCTTACCATCTCATCATTTAATGAGAGCGGATTCAACGAAAGTTTTAATTCTTCCGCGCGTGAAGGATTACCCACTTTATGTACTATCACCTGGTTAAGTTGAACGCTGTCGATGCCTGTCATGGGCGCGAAGATAATGATAGAGTTCAGATGTGAATAGTGGATGGGGAGGAATAGTGAATAGTGAATGGTCAATAGTGAAAGGTGCGGCTCGTTTCTTTTTTGTTAGCTATTCTTTTTGCTAAAAAAAATACCATGTGGAAAAGGGCATAGTTAATAGCAGAAAGTGGCGCAGACTTTCTTTCTTAGAGGTTCTCGCTCAATCTAAGTGCTTCATTCGCCGACATTTTAAGGTTTGTTGAAAAACTTAGTGTTAACGACCAATATTTGTTTTTTAAAAATTTTTTACCACGGCTTCGCAAAATAGGAGGCTGTTACACCTTTCACTATTGACCATTCACCATTGACTTCTCAAATGTTCCAAATTTTCACTATTGACCATTCACTATTGACTACAACAGCCCCGCTCCGCCATTCTTTTTCCCTTCCCAAATCCTATCTTCGCACCATGCAAGATTATTTAAAGGGACTGAATAAGGAACAGGCAGAGGCTGTAACGCATGTAAATGGCCCGTTGATGATTGTGGCTGGCGCAGGTAGCGGCAAAACCAAGGTACTAACAACCCGCATCGCCCACTTAATGAACCTGGGCATTGATGCATTTAACATTCTGGCGCTGACGTTTACCAACAAAGCGGCGGCAGAAATGAAAGAACGTATTGAAAAAATACTGGGAAACAGTAACGCCCGCAATTTATACATTGGAACATTCCACAGTGTATTCGCAAGAATTTTGAGAGGAGAGGCGCATCGCATCGGTTATCCCAACAGTTTTACTATTTATGATACGGATGATAGCCGTAGTGTGTTAAAAACTGTGATCAATGAACTTAACCTGGATGATAAACATTATAAACCTAACGTAGTTCACAGCCGTATTTCGCAGGCAAAGAACGCATTGGTTGGTCCGGCCGAATATGCAACGGATCATTATATTCAGCAGGAAGATATGCGCAGTAACCGCCCGGCTATTGCTCAGATCTACCAGGCATATGCAGCACGTTGTTTTAAGAATGGCGCAATGGATTTTGATGATCTGTTGTTGAAAATGTATGAGCTGCTGCAAACTTTTCCTGAAGTATTGCACAGATTTCAGCATAAGTTCAAGTACATCATGATTGATGAGTACCAGGATACTAATACCGTTCAGTATCAGATCACAAAACTCCTGGCTGCAGCCAATGAAAATATTTGTGTGGTGGGCGATGATGCGCAGAGTATCTATAGTTTCCGCGGCGCAACCATTGAAAACATATTGCAGTTCCAAAAAGATTACGATGATGTGAAAGTGGTGAAGCTGGAGCAGAACTACCGCAGCTCAAAAAGCATTCTGAATGTTGCTAACGAAGTAATTAAAAATAACAAAGGCCAAATACCTAAAGATCTTTGGACCGATAATGAAGAAGGAGAGAAGATCAAGCTTGTCCGCACAATGACGGATAATGATGAGGGCCGTTTTGTTGCTGACACCATACAGGAACAAAAACTCCGCAATCATTATTATAACCGCGATTTCGCGATCTTATACAGAACCAACGCGCAATCCCGTTCTTTCGAGGAAAGCTTGCGCAGAATGGGGATTGCCTATAAAATATTTGGAGGTGTAAGCTTCTATCAACGTAAAGAGATCAAAGACTTTATTGCTTATCTGCGCGTTGTAGTAAATACAAGAGATGAAGAAGCGTTGAAACGTATTATCAACTATCCGGTTCGTGGTATTGGTAAAACAACCATTGAAAAGATTGTAATTTTTGCCAACGAACAGAATATTACTGTTTGGGAAGTATTGCAACGCGCAGGGGAGTTTGGATTTAAAGCGGGAACGCTGGAGTCCATCAACAACTTTGTTACCATGATGCGCTATTTCCAGAGCATGCTTGGAGATAAAAATGCGTATGATGTAGCAGTTCAGGTAGGTAAACATACCAATCTGGTGAAAGAACTGTTTAATGATAAAACGGTTGAAGGTTTAGCACGTTACGAGAACGTACAGGAATTACTGAACTCAATTAAAGAATGGACAGAAAGCCCCGATAGTGAAGAAGGTGAAGTAATAGAGAAAAGTCTTGGCGCCTATCTGCAACAAATTACGTTGTTGACAGATGCTGATGACGATGATGAAAATGCGGATGTTGTAAAACTGATGACCATTCACGCAGCAAAAGGTCTTGAGTTTCCGGTAGTATTTGTGGTTGGGGTAGAGGAAACACTGTTTCCAAGTGCCATGAGCATCAACACGCGCGAAGAGTTGGAAGAGGAGCGCCGTTTATTTTATGTAGCAGTTACAAGGGCAAAAGCAAGATTGTTTTTGACTT
The DNA here is from genome assembly GCF_041060425.1 of Danxiaibacter flavus. Classification (NCBI taxonomy): domain Bacteria; kingdom Pseudomonadati; phylum Bacteroidota; class Chitinophagia; order Chitinophagales; family Chitinophagaceae; genus Danxiaibacter; species Danxiaibacter flavus. The sequence goes on along the minus strand of NZ_JAULBC010000005.1, from coordinate 399,889 downwards.
ACGCCAATGCGCGCTACCGTTTTGGAAATCTTGTTCAGAACGAAGCCAGCCGTTTCCTGGATGAAATGCCGGAGCAATATATCGATAAAACCTACGCTGGTGGCGGATTGCACAACAAAGGAAGTTTCGAAAATGCAGGTTCTGCCTACCAACGCATGCAACGCGGCTTTGGTGATTATAATGACATGGCAAGCGTTGAAAAAAGATATGGACCACCACCAGCAAAAAAAGCTGGACCTGAACGCAAGCCTGTCGAAAGCAAGCCTTCTTATATGCCACCTCAGGCCACAGCGCCAAAAGTGGTTGAACATAAGCCTTCGGCAGACTTTGTTCCCAGCGATACCAGCAATCTGCAGGCCGGGCAAAAAGTGGAGCACCAGAAGTTTGGGTTTGGTACCGTGCTGAAATTGGAAGGGAGCGCTCACAACCCGATCGCGACGGTGAAGTTTGAACTGAACGGAGAGAAAAAGATTATGTTGAACTACGCAAAACTTAGAATCGTAGGCCAGGATTAGGAAACGAGGATTTGACAGGTCAAATTTGTCTGGACCGGGATTGGGAGGATTAGGGGATTGATTGGATTGAGCTTTGGTTTCTCAAATAGGATAACATTATGATTTGAATATAGAAAGAAAGCAGGTATTCTTATGGAAGCCTGCTTTTTTATTTGGAGCGAGGATTTTTGTCTGGATCGGGATTTATGGGATTGGAGGATTGGTTGGATGGAACTTTGGATTAGCAAGTGGTACTTCGTAAATTGTACTTGTGAGACAGCGGACAGTTACAAGGTGGCTACATCTAAGATTGCAGATGAATCGGATTGTGAATAATGAAACTGCTGCACCTAAGTACTTCGTACTTCGTAACCCGTACTTTCGACAGGGTCAGTAGTCAGAAGCCATTCACATTGTACACCGTACATCTAACAGCGTACATGAAAAAGATTGTGAACTATGCAACTGATGCATCAGCGTACTTCGTACTTATAGACAGCACATTGTTTCGAAGCCACATCGTACCCGCCCGAACGTGCCGTCGGTACGGGCAGGCATCTAAAATCGTACATCGTACATGAAAAAGATTGTGAAAAATGAAACTGCAGCACCTAAGTACTTCGTACTTCGTAACTCGTACTTATGACAGGCCCTGCAGTTAGAGGATGCTCACATCGTACACCTCACATCGTACATCGTTTGATTTTTATCACCTTTAAACCTATAAAAACAATCTACTTTGCGGCCTTTTAAAATATTCATAGAAGTATAACACTTTTTGAATGGAACAAACAACCTCTATATCTCACAAAGAAAACACGGAACGCATTGCAGACCTGCTGCTGAGTATAGGCGTTTTATTGCTTAGCTCGGGAAGTAACAGCAGGAGGATGAACGTGAATATCAGCCGCATTGCCAACGCATGGAACTGTAAGATTGAATTGTTCTCGTCATTTACCGGTATCATGGTCAGCCTAAAGGACAAGGAAAACTCGAACCTGGTTACCAAATTCAAAAGAGTGGCGCATCATGGTGTTCATTATGGTATTGTTAGTCAGATAAGTGTTTTATCCTGGCGCGTTAAAGATGAGCAGCTTTCTTTTGAAGAAGTTGAGCGGGAGCTGGAGATAATTAGCAAAATGCCTCACCGACCAGCGGGCCAGATTTATTTTGGCATTGGCATCGCCTGCGCTTCTTTGTGTATGTTAATGCATGGCGATTACAAAAATGCTCTTGTGGCATTTGTTGCTTCCTGCGCGGGTTTATATTTCCGGCGTTTGTTGGCGGGGCTGAAATTTAATGTACTGATCTGTATTGTCCCTGCCTCATTTGTAACCAGTCTTATTGCGGGCATGGACGTGTTGTATCATTTTGGAAAGACGCCTGAATCAACACTGGCAACAAGTGTTTTATATCTCATTCCCGGTGTGCCTTTGTTAAATGCGATTATGGACATGATTGAAGGGCATATTCCCACAGCCATGGCGCGGGGCTTATATGCTGCGTGCATTTTGCTTGGTATAGCGATCGGTATGATCTTAAGCATGATGCTCATTGGCTTTAGTAATTATTAAAACCTTTGTTATGATCAGTTTTGACTCGGTAATACTACGTGTACTGCAAGACGGATTGCTGGCTTTTTTTGTGGGCGTTGGGTTTGCATTGTTATTTAATGCACCGAAAAAAGCGGTTATAATGGCCGGATTGCTTGGCGCAGGCGGACATATGTTACGTTTTGTTTTGCGGGAAGAATTTGAAATAGGGATTATAGCGGCTACACTTGCAGGCTCTTTGTTCATTGGGTTTTGCAGTATTGGTGCGGCGCATGTTGTACATACACCACCGGTAGTTTTTTCTATGCCGGCATGCATTACAATGATTCCCGGATTGTATGCTTACAGAACCATGATTGGAGTAGTGAAAATAGCAGATACTGATACGTCCGTTCGCACGCCAGGTTTGTTAACCGAAACCTTTCACAATTTTGTACTCACCGGTTCTCTTCTTTTTGCACTGGCCATCGGCATAAGTGTGGGCTCGCTTCTGTTCAGGAAGAAAAGTGTGAAACATTTAAGGTTACGCGGACAACGGAAGACCTGATGACAAGTAAAACGTGTCCTACACTTGCAAGTGTAGGACACGTTTTACTTGCGATTTCGAAAGCGAAGAAAAACAACATGATATTTAACTGGTGGCGTTGCATTCGACTATCGACTACCTGTCGTAGCAAAGACAGATTTTATAACGGCTGCAATTTTTCCCGTAGGGAATAAAGCTCAATAGAAATAATCGAATCGGGAACCTTGTAGCCCGTTGGGCTTTAACCAAATAAAAAGGGTTAATGTCCTACGGACAATAAAGACCATGTATGTTAGAATATCTATTGAGCTTAAAGCCCTACGGGCTACCGATCAAAAAGCGTACTGTCATCTCTTTTTGATTGTGGTTAACCACGTTTTACTTACGGCTCCGAAAGCAATGAAAAACCGCATGACAATAAAAAACTTCAAAATGGAATGCATCATTCTGGTGCGAATTATGAATTTTTTTTCTGAGACTAAGTTGGCTACCTGGCTATCATTACCCGATACAATCCCGAAGGGATGAAATTATTATAGTAAATGCATAAATTATTTATTCAAACCCTGAAAGGGTGGCATAGTATAATGTCAACCCCTGCCCGTCCGGTCAGGCGGGCTTCGGGTTTTAAATACCGCCGTCTATATCATTCTATAACAATTTCATCCCTTCGGGATTTAGTTGACTTTTTCTAAAATGTTTCTCTTTTTGTGGTTGTTAAACATCTTGCCTGTTCACTAAAACGTGAAGCATGGTTTTCCGCAGCGCCGCCGCTTCTTTGCGTTCGCCGCGTGAAACCCAACCTCGCCTTTTCAAAAAATCAATCCTTTCTGTCAGAAAATCATAAAGCATCTTCAAAAAATAAATGCTGATTGCAAAAACCTGTGGCCAATACTAGGTTTACAACACAATTCTGATAGTCGTTCAATAAAGTAATCCCGGTTCACTCAAGTGTCGCAATGTACCAACCATACAAACGAATGGTTGATCAATACTTTTTTGTGTATTGGAGGTTGCTGCTAACCAAAATATTATCATCTGTTAAAAGAAAACTCAGAAAAATGAAAAAGATATACACTTTCCTGCCGCTGTTGTTAATGATTTGCAGTTTTTCTTTCGCTGCTGTAAGAACAGTTTGTAACATACCAACTCCTTCTGCACAGTATAGCACCATTCAGGCTGCAATAGATGCAAGTGGAAACGGAGACACTATCATGGTGCAAGGCACATCCTTAACTTATACCGGCTTTACCCTGGCAAATAAACGCGTGGTAATTATAGGGCCAGGCTGGTGGCCACAAAGTCAGATCTCTGCTGTGCCTGCTACAGTTGCAACAAGCGTGATCAATAACGCCGTAGCAAGCGGATCTGAAATCCAGGGACTCACATTTGTGGGACTGAATATTACTACAGCTTCCATCAACAACCTCCGTTTTATCCGTAACCATTTCACAGGAAGTATTACCATCGGCGCCAACACGCTTACTTATAGCGGCTACCTGTTTGAAGGCAATTGGTTTGAAAAATCTTACATCCAGGCAAATGTAGCTTCTTACTTTTCCAATTTTATTATTCAGAACAACCTGTTTTATGCCGGCGGGATTCTCTATTTCACAAATTCTTCCAATATTGTCGTAGATCATAACCTGTTTTATTACAGCGGCTTGTATTATCCGTTTGGAACAAACAGTTATTATGCCTGCTACAACCTTGTAATTCAGAATAATATTTTCAGCAAAGCAGCTCCGGTATATGGCACATCTTCCACCGTAAAATGCACTTTCAAAAACAATATAACGTTCAATACTCCCGCAACCGCACCCTGGACACAAAACAGCAATGTTGATGGTGGTGGCAATGTTCTTAACCAGGATCCGCAGATGGCAGACCAGGCATTGGTTAATAGCGGAACAGATAACCCCTTGTTGAACTTTACCATTGCTGCTGGTCCTGCAAATAATAAAGGCAACGATGGAAAAGATATGGGCTTATTGTACAACACAACCGGAAGCCTGAACTGGAACAATAGCAGAACCAGCAGATTGCCTTATATCTTCACGATGAAAATTGCGAACCCGACGGTAGCATCTAACGGAACGCTTTCAGTTACGCTTGAAGCACGGAAAAACAATTAGTTACCTGTTCCATGTTTAGTGATGCATCTTCTGTAACCTGGCGGATAAAGCAAGCATTATCAGTTACTCGTTACCAGGTTTAAACCCGGCCCCTGTATTAAAGTGAACCAAAGACCCCCTTGACAATGAATCCTCCATGAAAGAATACAGCCGGTGAAAGTATGCTTATAACGGGGCGTATCATACCAAACGTCTATTTGATTGTGGCTGGATTCATTTGTTTCTGAATGCACTTACACTCCGCCAATAAACAACATTTTATAATGAAAAGGACACTATACATATTGGCTCTACTGCTTGGATTCCTGGTTTCTAAAGGACAAAAGCTATCCCGACTGGAATATTTCTTTGATACGGACCCGGGTTCAGGCAAAGCCAAATCGATAACTTTTACTGCTGCCGATACCATCAGAAGTACCTTTAGCTTATCTGCTGCAGGGCTGTCACAAGGCCCTCACATCTTGTACATCCGTTTTCAGAATGAAAACAGGCAATGGGGATCCTGGACATCGACTCTTATTGCGGTTGATAAATATTTCGATATGCCAGGCCTGAAAACAATGGAGTATTTTTTTGACACAGATCCCGGCACAAACAAGGCGGCACCAATAAATGTTTCCGGAGCACAATCGGTTATCACCACACAGTTGTTCACAGCTAAGAACCTGAAAGAAGGTACGCATATATTGTATTTGCGATATAATGACAGTGCTGGACATTACGGTCCTGTTAGCGCATGGCCGGTAAATATCACGGCCCATGCTTCGGCGATGCCGCAACTGTCCGGTGCAGAATATTTTTTTGATACAGATCCGGGGAAAGATAAAGGAACCAAATTATCCTTTAGCCGGTCTGATATTATAAGCACAACACAGTCTCTTTCAGTCGGCAATTTGCAGGAAGGCCTGCATGTTTTATACATCAGGTTTAAGGATACATCTGGCCATTATGGTCCGGCAGCAAGTGGCTTAATTCACGTAACCGCATTTGCAGCTAACATGCCGTCCATAGCTGCGGCTGAATACTTTGTAGATACCGATCCCGGCGTTGGAAAAGGACATGCCGTAACAATTTCACCGCAAGCCGACACGGTTAAGAAAACACTTGCGCTATTAGTACCATCCGGACTTACTACGGGTAAAAAACATTATCTGCATTTGCGTGTAAAGGATGCGAAGAACAACTGGAGCCTTGTGCGTGTGGACTCATTTACAGTAACTGCCTCCGCCGCTTCTATCCACCTGATCGCTCTGCAAAATGATGATAAAATAAGGCTTAACTGGACACCGGAAATGGCTGATGAAAGCTCAACTTATATGGTTGAACGGGGGCCCAACAGCATTACATTCAAGCCACTGAATCCTGCAGCATCCGCAAGAAAACAACAGAAAGTGGAAGCATTGGATTACCTGGATGAAGCACCTGTTGAAGGTGTTAACTACTATCGCATAAAGCAAACCGATGCCAATGGAAATGTTTCCTACAGTAATATAGAAGCAGTATGGATTAACAGGAAAAAGGACAACGGAATTAAATTCTACCCGAATCCCGCTACCAGTTATGTAACAGTTACCCGGACTGTTCATAACCAGGAAAAATCTGTATGGCTTACTGTTACCGATTTAAAAGGACATGCGCTCATTAAAGAAAACATAACAAACAAAAGTATTCAGACACTTCAAATAGGTATGCTGCCAAAAGGCCTGTACATGGTAAGTGTAGTTGATGGAACGAAAGTGACTACCGAAAAACTGGTGGTGCAATAATGGATTTTACCCGGATAATTGTTTAACACGACTTCTGAAAGCAGAAGTCGTGTTTTTTTTAAGGAATATACCCAATGATCGTTGAATAACGACTCTATTAAGGACATTTTTGTCCATAATTGCTATCTTTGCGCCTTCTGCCAATAAAAATAAACACTGTACTATGAATGAGCAGATTGCAGATTTTATAAAAGAACAAACAGCGGCTACTATTTGCTGTATCGATACTGAAGCCCAGCCTTATTGTTTTACATGTTTTTTCGCTTTCAATGCTGAAGAAGGACTTATTTACTTTAAGTCTTCTTCCAATTCAAAACATGCTCTTTTAATCAGGGAAAACGCGCGCGTTTCAGGTACCATTTTGCCAGACAAATTAAACAAGCTGGCGATAAAAGGCATACAATTTAACGGAGAGGTTCTTGATCCGAAGCATCTTTTATGCAGAGATGCTTCGTTCTTTTATAATAAAAGACATCCCCTGGCGATTGCCATGAAAGGAGAAATTTTTACCATCCGCCTAAGTGCAGTTAAATTAACAGACAGCAGTATGGGTTTCGGACGAAAAATCATTTGGGAAAGAAATGAATCAGGTGGATTGTTTGTTGCCTATAAATAGCCGGGTCAGGTGTTCGCGGTAAACAAAGCGTATCCGTAAAAACCACTTATTTGGTTTTACGGTTATATGTGAAATTTAGTTTCTTTTATTTCAACTCATTTTACCTTTTGTTGTTATAAGATAAACCAACTTTCGCTATGTACCGGAAAGCATTGTATGTTCTTTGTACATGGTTGGGAATCTGCTTGTCATTCTTCAGCCTGGCCCAGGAACCGGTTGTTCGCAACAAACTTTTTTCCTTCGGCTCTTATGGTCGCGTGGGTGTGGGCTGGGCGCCTGGTATTACTGGCTCTGTAGGGCGCAATCTTAACCTGAACGGCATGGGCGCAGTAGGCGGTCGCCTGGAGGAAGGTGATTATTTTGAACTTGCCGGTGCACTTCATTTCAGTCCTGTAACTGCCAATAAAGATACCACCAGCATTGATGCACAGGTCAGGTTTGGTTTTTTTCCCACTCAAGGACAACTGATCGGAGGAAGTACTTCCAAATCATTCGGTAGTATCACCACAGCTATTCCGGAACTATATGTAGAAGCAAAGAAAATTGCAGGATCAAACTGGTCCGTTTGGGTGGGAGCACGCTATTTCAGGGGAGGTGATATTCATATCGCCGATTATTTTTACTTTGATGATCACACCAGCCAGGGCTTTGGCATCAAGTACAAAAACACGCAATTCGCTGTAATGCTGCCCGGTGCAGTAGATACAAGCAGTTCTGTGCCGCCATATTTCTATCTGAACATTGTAAACAATACGCCAGTGCTCGGTCTCCGCGGCAGGCAGGTTTATATCCTGGAGCAACAGCTTTTTAGCAATAAATGGGGACAGTTTAAAATATTGGGCGAATTCCACAAGCTCAACAATGCAACGGTAAGCGATACAACAAGATATAATTACCCTGCGGATCTCGGCTTTGTTCTTGGTGTAAAACATATTATCCCGATAAAACAGTTCCTCGACGGATCTTTTCAGCAATTTTCTGCACGTTATGGATATGGAATCGCAAATGGCGGAGATGGTGGTGGTTCAAAAACCTTCCTTACTTACGGAGCTCCCAATTTGCAAACCGGAAAGTTTAAGAACGCTTATTCAATTGCGCTCACAGAACATTTTCTTGCCAACTTTAACAGGAATTATTCCCTGAACGGATATGCACTTTATACCCATAGCAAGGGTGCGGCAGATAGTACAAATAAGGCTCCGGACTTTATGAACAGGCAGGTATTTAACAGAAAAACCGATCTGGCAGTTGGCTTCAGAGGGCAATGGTACATAACCAATTGGTTTCACTTGCTCCATGAAGCCAACTACGCTGCCAGAAAAGATGGTTCCCAACCGTATGCAACCATGTTTAAGCTGGGTATTATTCCCACAATAGTTCCTACCGGAAAACGCGACGTGTGGGCCAGACCACAGATCAGGCTTGTATATGAATGTGCTTTTTATAACAAGTTCGCTTCAAACAATCTGTATTCAACTTATCTGCAACAGTCTGGAGCTAAGAGCATCGGTCAGTTTATTGGCATCGGTGCTGAGTGGTGGATCTGGTAAATAATAAGGGAAAGGTTGAGTAAACTTTTTACATAAAACTTTTTTATATTTGGTTGTCGCCCTTTTATAAAACTCATGCTTCCCTTAAAAACTGAACACCAATAATTGCATGACTTCGTTTTTCAACAATTGTTCAAATACGGGTAATTATTCAGCGCTGTCACAACCATTCAATAGCAGCCGTGAGAAACACGGGTAGCGCCCTAACGTTGTAACAATCCAATTTAGTTCCATGTTCTAATTCAACTCCAAATCCTTTCATGAGACCGTTGTTCTTGTATATTTCTCTGTTAATGTCATTAAAAACAATTGCTCAAGCTCCGGCTTTTGATACTTCCCTTTCCGGAGTATGCACACCTGTCGCTGTAAAGTTTACGGATGTGTCGAATATCCCGGGAAATGTAGTGTCGCGTACCTGGAACTTTGGCGATGGCACTACCGGCACGTTTGCAGCAAAGGATATTGAAGCCGGGCATAATTATATTACAGACGGAGATTTTCCAATTACCCTAACCCTGGTGATGGAAGATGGAAGGCAGCTTGTTTCAAGTGCTAAAACAATCATTGTTAAACCGAGACCTGTTGCCGGTTTTGAAACCAGCACAGTAGCAGGCTGTGCGCCGCTGGATGTTACGTTCACCGATAGGTCCACCACCACTTCAGGTGCGATAACCAAATGGCAGTGGGATTTTGGTGACGGAAGCAGTACAGTTCAAAACCCTGTACATTCTTTTTCAGATAAAAAAGATTTTACCGTTTCTCTTATTGTTTACAATGACTATAACTGCAAGAGCGAAGTTGCCGCAAAGGAAATAATAAAAGTATTTGACCCCGCGAAAGCGGCATTTAGCTCCGACAAAAATGGCTCATGTAGCTGTCCTTTCTCGATCAATTTCAATAACACATCTACCGGGAATGGGAGCGTTAGTTATTCATGGGATTTTGGTGACGGAGGAACCTCAAGCAATAAAAATCCACAACACGAGTTCCAGGCCGCCGGCTTATTCAATGTGAAGTTAACTGTGAACAATGGTACAAACTGTCCATCATCTATCGCGTCGCGTTACATTTATGCGGGTACGCCAAATGTGAGTATTTCGTCGGCACCGTTAATAGTCTGCACTGGCAAATCTGCTAACTATGCCGCCATCGCTTCCCCTTCATCGCTGGCACAAAATATAACATGGTACTTTCCGGATGATAATACAAGCGCCGCCGGAGCTTCGGCAAGCCACATCTTCAGCAACAATGAAACGTATCTTATAAAAGTAAAAGCGGTGTCGGCAATCGGCTGTACTTCCGAGGCTACGTCTTTCACAACCGTCAAATCATCGCCGATAGCCTTGTTTCAGGCAACACCAACACATCTTTGTAAGTCGCCTTTCGCTATCCGGTTCGATAATATTTCAAACTACAAAGGAACCGGCTATGAATATGTATGGAACTTTGGTGACGGACAATTGAGCACATTGGAAGATCCGGAGCATACTTACGTTTCTGCCGCCTCAAAGTATGTAACGTTTACTATTAAGGACAAAATATCGGGTTGCGAAAGTTCACCCGTAAGTCAATTTGTGGATCTGCGGGAGCCATCGGTAACCCTGGATGTTGTTCCGCAACAAGGCTGTAAGCCTTTGGTTATACAGGCCACGGCTGCAGCCAATGCGAATGAACAAATAGTATCTTACACCTGGGACTGGGGCGATAACACCTCTTCAACAACAACCACAAATACGGCTGGTCACTTTTACATAAATGAAGGCTCTTACATTGTTAAGGTAGAAATAGCCACGGAAAACGGATGTACTGCTGTTTCAAATGGAATAAGTGTGCAGGTTAACGACAACTGCAGGGATGATGGCAGTGGCAGCGGAGGAAATGCCGCCAGCGGTGGATTTAGCTTTTTAAACACCTGTGAAAATAAAAACACCATCATATTCACGGATGACTTTAGCAAACGAACGGATAATAACTATTCTGTTTTGAGCTGGGATTTTGGAGATGGTACCACAACAGGAAATAAGAACCCTGTTGTTCACACATACACCGCTGCGGGAACGAGAGAATATGATGTAACAGTAACAAGAAAGGATGCATTAACAGGAGCTGTAAGTACATCAACCAAAAAAATGGTGATCATTGATGAAAAACCAATCATTTATCTTACTAAAACTGCTACTTGTACGCAGACGCAGGTGCCGTTCAGAACGTCCGGAATTCATGCACAGTATGTAAAGCAATATGTATGGAACTTTGGCGATAAATCCACCAAAACAATCAACAACAGTTCGTTCGATCCTGCTGAAGATGGCTACACAACACACACGTACAGTTCCAACGGGAAATATCCGGTTTCTCTCAAGATCACTGATAAACTCGGATGCATAACAGAGGGTACATATCCTGATCTTGTTCAAATCAGCGGTCCGCAGGCGGATTATAACGCACCGGATATATTGAGCTGCAAAGCGCTTGAATTTACCAAGGCCGTCACCGATAAGTCCACACCGAATGCATCTTTACCGATAGATAAATGGGATTGGTATATATGGCGCACAGGCGATGCTCAACCATCAACGCCCACATTGTCGTACACTAAAGACAATATCCCTGAAAAGATTTTATTGCCTTTCAAAAATGCATCGGCCGTTGCGGCTGAGTATTCTGTAAAGCTCGTCGTAACAGATGTGGATAAATGTAAGTCGGCGCCAAAAACCGTCAGCAAGTTGGTTAAAAGCTATTGGCCAAAGGCAGGTTTCAGCGTTAGCAGGGACTCCATGTGTGGAAGCGGGATCGTGAATTTTTATAATGCATCCACCACTTCGTCGGGAACAATGAATGTGTGGCTTTTTGGCGATGGCAGCTCGTCTTCCTTGTCCAGCCCCACGCACGCCTATCCCGAAGATGTGAACCGGTATTCAGTAACCCTCACAGTAGCGGAACAAAATATGCCAGCCTGTAAGGATACAATAACCAAAGAAAAGCTAATAAAGGTGGTGAAACCCGTCGCTGATTTTGAGATAAGTAATCCGGATGAATGTCCGCCTGTCGCTGTTAGCTGTACGAATAAATCTTTTAATGCCGGCCCAGGCACATGGACTTTTAGTGAGGGAGGTAGTTCTGCCCAAAAAGATATATCCGGACATCTTTACGAGATGGGCGGTGATTATATGATAAAGCTGCATGTTGAGGGAGTGGATGGTTGCATTGATGAAATAACAAAACCCATACACATCAAAGGACCGGCTGGTAAATTGCGGTATGAGAACACAGTTGGCTGCGTGCCTTTTGATTTTGAGATGAAGGTTACAGACACAAAAAATGTAACTAGTTACAGTTGGGATTTTGGTGATGGAACGTTACCTGTAGATCCAACTGCGTTTGCTCAAACACATACATATACGGCTCCCAGAAAATATTTGCCGAATGTGATTATATCCAGTGATGAAGGTTGCCATATTTCGCTTGTAAATGAAGACAGTGTTATTGTAGATAAAGTATCTGCTGCTTTTCAACTTGATTCCCTCCGTTTTTGCGGTAATGGCACTGCTTCGGTGAAAGAAGTTTCTGCGGCTTCTGCAGTTTCGGAAATAGCATCGTACAAATGGAAAGTGAATGGCGAATTGATTTCTGATGAGATACATCCCACTGCATTCAAGTACAATACGCCTGGAGAATATGAAATTGCCCTGGAAATAAAAAATGAATATGGTTGCGAAGCGAGCGCGAACGAAAAAGTGAGTATCTATGAGGAACCGGTAGTTTCTATTAATGGCAGGGAAGTAGTTTGTCTTGCAAAAGAGGTAGCATCCTTTGATTATTCGGCTGGAATTGAGCGTCCGGATGCTATTGAAACTTATAAATGGCTGATAAATGATTCGCTGATTTCAACAAATGAGCATCCAAATGTCAATTATCGTCAGGCAGGTGTTCATGATCTGAAGTTGATTGCCACAACAATTAATGGTTGTATTGATTCTTCCTCCAAAAGAATTGTCATAGATAATGTACGCGCCAGTTTTACTACATCTGCGAATTCTATCTGTGGAGAAAACAGAAATATTTTCTTTACAAATACTTCAACACCGGCAAATACAATAGCGAAAGCAGAATGGGATTTCGGTGATGGAAATTATTCCGTTGCAAACAATGGGACTTCACACAAATACGATCTTTACGGCGATGTGAAAGCGGCATTGTTTGTAACCACGGAAAATGGTTGCACGGACAAAAGTGATGCGATTACCATTCATTTAAATCAATCACCTGTCCTAAACATAAAGGGTAATAACGTTATTTGCCTCCCTTCTGATTCACCGGTATTGAATTATAAACCGGATATTACAAGTGCCGATCCCATTCATTCTTATTCGTGGCTGATAGATGGGGCTTTTGTTTCGGCAGATACAATATTAAATACAAACTATCGGCAATCAGGTAAGCATAACTTAACACTAATATCAACAACAAAAAATGGTTGCACGGATTCTGCAATAATGACAATTACAATCGACTCGGTTAAAGCAGATTTTCTTGTGTTGGATTCCGTCCGCTGCGGTGCGGGAAATGTCAGTTTCATTAATACTTCTTCATCCGCCTTTCCAATCACCGGTTATTTATGGCGTTTGGATGATTCTATCTACCATGATCAATCTACACTAACGCGCTATTACGCTGGAAAAGGCAATCACACAGCTTCTTTGCATGTTACCACGGAAAACAATTGTAGTTCATCTTTAACAAAAGAGAATGCCATTGAAATTTACGGAAATCCGGCTGTTGAACTTTTTGCCAATAAGGAATCGTGTCTGAATACGCCTGTAGATTTTATTGCGCTCACATCTTCTGAGGATAAAATAATAAGTTACCAATGGATAGTTAATAACACTCCGGTTAAGGGAGTCGCTCATCATGCTGTAAAAATGTTCTCTGATACAGGTAATTACATTGTTAGTTACAAAGCGATATCGGAACATGATTGCACGGACTCTTCTTCAATGTTGTTGATAGTTCATCCGCTTCCTTCGCCTGTAATAACGCACGATACAACAATATGCAGGGGATCTGCAGTAACATTGCGGGCCACGGGTACAGACAATTATAGTTGGAACAATGGGAGCGGCGATAATTTAGCTACCAGAACCGGTGCATCGCTATCTGTTAAACCACTCGTCTCAACCAATTTTTATCTTACTGCAACCAATAAGTACAACTGCTCCATAACTGACAGTGTATTTGTGAAGGTTGATAAACCGGTCGATCTGAAAGTTTGCGATACACAAACAATATGTAAAGGTGCAAAAGCTCAGCTTTCGGCAACCGCTAACACTTCTTTGTTCCTTTGGGATAATTACGCTTCTCTGAATAACCCAACCATAGCATCTCCAATCGCTTCACCCCTTACATCAACTGCTTATCATGTTACCGGTGTTAGTGGAAATGCCTGTCCCGACGAGAAGAAATCAGTTATGGTTAACGTAGTGGATAACCCCATAGTTTCGTTGGGCTCAGATATTACTGTACCAGCCGGTAGTCCGGTAACCTTGCACGCATCGGCAAGCGGGAATATCAAGTCGTATCTGTGGAACATCGCGACAGCATCAAAATGTATATCGTGCCAGGATCTCAACTTTATTGCCGATCATGATGAATCTATTGTTTTGCGTGTCCTTACACAAGAGGGTTGTACGGCGTCTGATACCATTGCTGTGCATGTGCTTTGCAATAAAGAAGCCGTATATATTCCGACTGCCTTCACGCCAAACGGTGACGGAATAAATGATATTTTCTATATCAGAGGACACGCTCTTAAAAAGATAAAAAACTTCAGAATATTTGACCGTTGGGGTAAACTTGTATTTTACCGGGAGAACTTTACGCCCAATGATATAAAAGCAGGCTGGAACGGTGTGGTGGGTGGACGGCCAACAGCCCAATCCTCTACTTTTATTTATATAGTTGATGCTGTTTGCCAGGAAGACAAAAACATACAGCTCAAAGGAACGGTTTTGCTGATAAGGTAATTAAAAGGCATAACTGTAAACAGATAAAAAAAGAATAGCGGTTGGTTATAGTGAACCAACCCGGGGGGAATAAATAAGGCGCCATTCTTTGTTTTTTAATCTCGGGGAAACATGCTGACAGTTAGTAAGAGGTCCCGGGACGAAAAAGGGTAATTGCACATTGATTAAGTAAAATTAAATATGTATCTTGTTCCGAAAAATAGCCATTTATAGCTATTTAAAAATTTGAGATCTAGATATGTACCCCCTTTCACATACATTTCTCGGCAGCCTTGAAATAGCACAAAAACAGGAAAATCCTTCATTTGTAAAAACCGGAGCGCACTTTCTGAGAAGAGCGTTTGAAAGAACCGATTTTACATTTAACAGCGGGAATGCGCCTTATATGATTGATTACACTGTAAGAAACTATGGTTATGTACACAAAGCGGTGATTAACATTGTGGGCTATTCCGCAGCATATTTTTTAAAGAATGGTGTAGATGCGTATGTGGGTAAATGGCATCCTGACGATTTTGAAATTTACAACGAAAACATATTTCCGGAGAACCTGACTTTTTTGAGCAATCACGCGCCGGAAAAATCTGTCAACTTCGTCTTCTCACACACATTCCGTATAAAAACACAAAAGGGCGATTTTGCAACGCTCCTTCAACGGTCAAGTTTTATTTTATCTCCCGAAGGTGTTCCGCTTGGAACAGTAGGATATGTTACAGATATAACACCTTTCAAGCGGGACAAGTGCATGACCCATGTGATAGAATGTTTGCATAAACCCGGTGGCACAAAAAAAGCGGAAATTGTTTATCAAAAGAATTACTATCCCGAGCTAACAATGCTGGATATTAGCCGGCGGGAAGCAGAAGTGCTGAGATGGATCTGCGATGGACTGAGCAGCAAACAAATTGCTGAAAAAATGCGGATCAGCATCAATACGGTCAATAATCACCGCAAAAGCATGCTGCAAAAAACTGATTGCAAAAATTCATTTGAGCTGCTCAGTTTCGCCGTAAAAAATGGTATTATTTAAACACTTCATCGGCATATTCTGCGAGTAACCGGTTAAAAATCCGGGGCTGTTCAAACGTAACAAAATGCCCGGCATCCGGCACTATTGTTGGAGCATCACGCCAAAATGGCAACGGAACGTTATCCAGATAGTTGTTGTTTACGGAAGCTTCTTCGCGGCCGAAAATGAAAAAAGTAGGCCTGCCGTATTGTTGCACCAGTTCAATTTCGTTAGCTATTGTTCCGCTTAAAGCTGTTTGCAGCACAGATGGTCGGAACGGCGGGTCTGCCTTATCATAGTCTTCCCTGAATAACCTTACCTCGCCAGCTCCGCTGCGTGGTAAAGCGTTGATCCAGAATTTATCTACTTGCTCTTTTGGCGGATGGTCGGTAAAGATCACAGTTGCGTCAAAATCAGGATGAGCAACATCACTAAATGCAATTTCTCCTCCGAGCAGGCATGATCCTGCAAATACAAGACCGGCAGGCTTTAAATCGAATGCCAGGGTTTCGGCAACTATGTTGGTACCCAGGGAAAAACCTGCGACGATATATTCTTTTTCTCCGCTAAGCTCAACAATCGCTTTGGCGACCACTTCACCCATTGCCGGCAAACTATAAGTTTTTTCCAACGGAAACTTGTCAGACTGTCCGTGACCGGGAAGGTCGAAAGCAATCAATCTGTAATCTTTTAAATCCGTGTCGGTCAACTGTTTTTTCCACATGCGGGCAGTGCATGAATTACCATGAATAAAGAAGATTGTTTTTTCTGCGCCGGGATTTGCTTCAAGATAAGAAACGGACAAGCCGTCGGTTGTTAGTGTTTTTGGTGTCATGCCAGGTTGAAAATTTTCAGTCTGAAAAACTAATGTATTATTTTCAAGTGGAAGAGAATAGTTCCTTTAATCATATATTTTTTTCGGCGAGTGGGTACAATGTTGCCAAAAACAAATGCTGCATAATCTATATTAGAATCTCAATGTAGCCGTAATCCCACTTGCATCTCCCGAATAAAACGGCGCGAATGATAAATTTTCCTTTTTCTTTTTAATCCGGTGCAATTCAGGAACAAGTATACCTGATGCTGCTCCGGCTATAAAACCGGTAATAACATCCGTCTTAAAATGTTTCCCTGCCCGTGTACGGTAAAAGCCTACTACCGCTGGCGGAACAGAAGCAATGCCATACCACATCATTCGCTTCCAGCCTTTGACGTGATTATAATCGGTATACACTTTTGCGGCATAAAATGTGGATGCCGCTGCGAAACCGGTGTGTCCGCTAAAGAATGAATTGGTTTTTCCGTCACCCACCTTATCCTGCAAGGCCACTTCAGGATTATAAGTAAAAGGCCTTGGCCTGCGGACGGAAAACTGTGCAGCAAAATAAAGGGCATTGTCAACTGCGTGAGTTACTACATACATGGTCAGGAGGTCCAGCCAGTCATGCCGGATTTTCTTGTCAATCACCAGCAATGCCGGGCTGAAAAGCGCCACATTCAAAAGCAGGTCGGACTTTTTGCTTGCATTTTCAAATCCTGAAGGATTCAAAAAAGCAATTGGTCTGTCGAAAGAATTAATGCTGTAGGGATCTAATGCAGCTGCTTCACTTTCCGATAGAGACGCAATCTTTCCCAATTGTTTAAAGCCAAGATTGGAAAGCCCGATCGCTGCCACTGAAGCCGGTAATTCGTAACCAAGGTGAACACGATATATTTTTTGATGCTCATCTGTCTTTTGCGCGAAGGAGCATGTACAGACAATACACAATAAAAGCGTAAATATTTTTGCCATGAGGATAATTGAGCGCTTCCCGTCACAACAAATTATCGTAAAAGACGAGGTTGCTATCTGCAATATACAATTCAAACGTGAAGTAAGTATCCCACACCCCGCAGTTGTAAGACACTTGCATGCTTCAGAGCTTTTCGGGCTTTACGTGTCCTACATTTTCAGATGTAGGACACAACCCTTTGCTACCTAACCTCTATAACTTTTACAGGACATGCTGTTGCTGCCCTTTCATTAATATCAGTTTCCTCATCGCGGATGCGTAATGTCCAGAATCCTTTCTTTTCAATTGAATTCAATAAAACACTTTTACCATCCTTTTTAGACATGCGCCAGAATTCCGGTGCCTGTTCTGTGCAGTAATTGCAGCCAATGCATTTATTTCTTCTATAAACAATGGTAGGCATGCATTACTGATTTGCGTTTACTATTTTGTAAAGTTTATCTGACGGACGAATAGCGCATTCCAAAGGAAATGCACATCGATCACCTTTAGTCGCAAATTCTGCGGCTCCTGAATCATTTATATGCAGGGAGCTTATTGTCGTTTCAACTGCACCAGTTGTTGGTCCGGTGACTAATATGCGGTCGCCAACATGCAATTGATAAGCTTCTATTTCAAATTCTGCAATCTGCGTTTTACTATAATAATGTTTACCTTTTCCCAGGTAGATCTTTTTAGTAGTTGCCTTTGACCCCGAAGCATTGCTCCATTCTCCCATTTTCTGACCTAAATAATAACCGCCCCAAAAGTCACGGTTATACACTTCCCGCAGCCGGTTAGTCCATTCAAATATTTTTTCTTCACTGAAGATGCCTTCTGCGCATGCGTCTATTGCTTCGTGATAGCAGGATGTTACCGTTTTCACATATTCAGGACTACGTCCACGTCCTTCAATCTTTAATACGGAAACGCCTGATGCGATAAGTTCATCCAGAAAGTCGATGGTCTTCAGATCTTTGGATGACATGATGTATTCGTTGTCGATCTCCAATTCAACATCTTCTTCAATATCTGTAACACGGTATTTGTGCCTGCAATTTTGAATGCATGCCCCGCGGTTCGCGGATGCATTGTGGCTGTGCAGACTCAGATAACATTTTCCTGAAACAGCCATGCATAAAGCTCCATGTGCAAACACCTCTATTTTAACAAGCCTGCCGGAAGGTCCATAGATCTGCTGTTGCTGTATCTCATCACAAATAGTCTTTACCTGTTTCAGGCTAAGTTCACGGGCCAGTACCATTACATCCGCAAAATGTGCATAGAATTTGATGGCTTCAATATTGGAAATGTTTGCCTGTGTAGAAATGTGCACTGGCATTTGAATAGATGAAGCATAAGCAAGAACGGCCTGATCTGCAGCAATTACGGCATCGATGCATGAGGCTTTCGCCTGTTGAAGAATTGTTTTGATCAGGGAAAGATCGTGGTCGTACACGATAGTATTCAGCGTTAGATAGGCGCGGACATTGCTTGCGTGGCATTGTTCAGCGATAGCAGAAAGATCCTGCAAGGTAAAATTCATCGTTGCCCTGGCGCGCATATTCAACTGATCAACACCGAAATACACAGCGTCGGCGCCTCCCTGGACGGCTGCAGTTAAAGATTCAAAATTTCCGGCAGGAGATAGTAATTCAATAGAAGGTGACATTCTTCACAGTTGCATTTAAAAATGCGGCAAAGGTGGAGAGGATGGGGGAGATGGAAAATGATAAAAGTCATGGGAAAGCTCAAAGCCTAAAGCTTAAAACTAAAGCCATTGTCGACTACTCAGAACTGCCTTCCAATCTTTATTATGTCTACTCCGAAAAATTTTATTAAGCGGTGTAGCTTATTTGTAGCTATATCCGGTTCTAAGCTCTGGGCTTTAGCTCTAAGCTTTTTCCTGCCTCCCAGGCAACCCCGGCGCCATCTCGACGTATTACTAATTATGGTACCGCAAACAAACACAATTCCTCATTAAACGTAATTAAATGAAAAAGTTTAAAACCTCATGGTTGTTATATATTGTTGTTGCAACATGCCTGGTGTCTGTTTCGTGCTCTAAGAGTAGCAGTTATAATTCTAATTCTACTCCAACGCCAAAACCGAGTATTCAATTAATCAATAATTCGACCTTCGGAAATATCCTGGCGGACAGTATGGGAAGAACACTGTATTTCTTTTCACTTGATGTAAGTGGCGCGTCTGCTTGCACTGGTGGTTGCCTTGCAGTATGGCCGGTATTCCTAAAGGAAAATCCTACATTATCTGCCGGTTTAAATGCCAGCGACTTCGCTGTGATCACCCGCTCCGATGGCTCTAAGCAGACAACTTATAAAGGATGGCCGCTTTATTACTATGCAAACGATGCTGCTGCCGGAGATGTTAATGGAGATAATGTAAGCAACATTTGGTTTGTTGCAAAGCCGGATTACTCAGTAATGGTTGCCAAAGCCCAGCTTGTTGGATTAGACGGTGTGCAGTATAAAAGCGATTATACTCCGGGAGCTGAAGCTACTTTCTTTATTGTGGACAGTGTCGGTAAAACACTTTACTCATTTAAGCCGGACAAGATGAATACAAATACGTTCACCAAACCTGACTTTAGCAACAATGCTATTTGGCCAATTGCAGAAATAAACGGAGTTAATATGGTTCCAAGTTTTTTAAGTAAAGCGGACTTTAGTTCCATCCAGGTATTTGGCCGCACACAGCTTACTTATAAAGGATGGCCGTTATATTATTTCGGAGCTGATAATAGCACAAGAGGTAGTACAAAAGGTGTAAGCGTTCCAACGCCTGGTATATGGCCAATTGTAAACAACAATACAACCGCGGCGCCGCCGCAATAACGGAAGGCCGTATCCGCATGTAGAGACGTTGCATTGTAGAGACGTTGCATTGCAACGTCTCTACGCATTATGCATTGCAACGTCTCTACCATTGCAACGTCTCTACAAATTAACCGCCCGTTAAATCCAGTATCCTGTTTTTATCCGTAATAATATTTGCCTTCAAATCATTTAAAAGCGAATACAACCCAAAATATGTTCTGTTAATATAAAGCGAATGCCGGGAACCCCTGGCATTTTTTGAATCCCTTATTTCCTTAAGATTCGATATGTATTCCATGTAAGAGTAAATCTCTTCGAAGTAGGCGTCGTTACCAAAATCAAAAGTTTTTTTTGTGAACGGCAAGGTGGTGAGGTCAATCATTTTTTGAAACAGTTGCGAGAAAAATGCTACTTCTTTTGGCGTGTCACCAGGATGAATCATTTCCAGGTTGAGATAGATTTGTTTCCGTTCCTCATCATTCTTTAAAATTTCCGGCTCAGTCAGTTTAAAATAATTCACATAGAAATCTTCAGGAATTTCTTTAATACAGCCAAAGTCAAAAACACCAACGGTACCATCATTGCGCATCAGGAAATTGCCCGGATGTGGATCTGCGTGCACTTTTTTAAGTTGATGTACCTGGAACTGATAAAAATCCCACAGAGCCTGACCAATTTTATTGCGTACTTCCTGCGAAGGCCTGTCTTCTAAAAACTCTTTCAGGTGCTTGCCTTCCAGCCAATCCATCGTGATGATCTTTTCTGAGGAAAGCTCCGGATAATATTTGGGGAAAACCAGGTTGGGTATATACGCGCAAAGATCAGATACTTCAACGGATCTTCTAAACTCCAGCGTATAATCTGTTTCTTCCAGCAACCTCGTTTCTATCTCATCAAAATACTTATCCATATCAACCTTGCTCATACCTACAAGCCGCATGGCAAAAGGCTTTACGATGCGGAGATCTGTCCGGACACTGTTCGCCACACCTGGATATTGTATTTTAATAGCCAGCTTTTTCCCATCTTTCCAGGCGTGATGTACCTGGCCGATAGATGCAGCATTTGCAGCACTGATCTCAAACTTATCAAAAAGCTGAGCCGGCGTTTTGCCTAATGTCTTTATGAATGTATTTATAACAAGCGGACCGGATAAAGGTGGTGCACTGTATTGCGACATGGCAAAACGTTCTGAATATGCCTTGGGCAGCATACCTCGGTCCATACTCAACATCTGTGCAACCTTAAGCGCGCTTCCTTTCAGATTGCTCAGTGTTTCATAAATGTCCTCTGCATTTTCCTGGTGAAGATCTTCTTTATCAATCTCCGGATCAACCAGTTTGCGGGTGTAATGTTTCAGGTAATTGGTGCCAACTTTGAAACCGGTAGACACAAAGCGGCCCGCTCTTTCTATTTTGGAAGTAGGGATCTTAGATTGTTCTTTCATGTATATCTGGATGGAGCAGAAAAAAGTTCTTGTCCATTATTTTTTTGTGAAGAGAAATTTTCCGAAGTCAACCAGGCTGTCTAACGTGTTTTCAATAATAAGTTTGAAGCTGAGGTTAACAGCTTTTTCAATAGCCGCATCTGTCATTTCGAATTTCTCGCTGGTATCAGTCAGCCAATAACGCAACACGAATAATGCCTGCACCCAAAATCCATGAACATACTTGTCGGAAATGTATTTTCTTTCTTTTATTTCATGTGTGGAATAACCTTCTTTAATCAGGTTGCGCACATATTCGTAAAAGGCTTTGCGGAAATTTTCCAGCACATCTGGTTTGGGTTGCATCACACCATAATTGATGAGTGATTTTTTGTGCAACAAAATATAACTTCTGTGCTCTTTTAATGTTTGAACCCATACAAAATAGAATGTTAGCAATTTCTCTCTTACCGTGTATCGCTTGTATGTTTCGTCATTCTGTATCTGATCAACCGTTTTATTGAAATAATACAGCCAGATATCCTTCTCTATGGCTTCAAAAGAGCTGTATTCATTGTAAAAATCGGGCTCTGATATATCAAGTTTTTTACAAAAAGTAAATACTGAAATGGGCCTTGTTCCATTCTCGAGCCAGTACAGCTCGTAGGCGTCGCGGATTTGTTGTTTATCCATAAAAAAGCGTTTAGATTTTAAGGGAGAATAAGCGTAGAAAATCAGATAAGTAAAGATAGCACACAATAAGTTGCAGGAATCTTAATAATTGATAAGGGAAAATTCCTGCCCGACTAAGGTCGTTCAGGCGGGGAAAATTGACAATGGATCGGCGGAGGATTTTAATAATTGATAAGGGACAATTGAAAATTGAAAATGAAATTGAACGAAGATTTTTCCTGGATTGGCGACTGTTCCTGAAAATAAAAATTGAGAGTTGCAACCTATTTTAGGCATGCACACATTGTCAATTATCAACTCTCAATTTTCAATTAAAAAACCCCTATTTCTTCTTCATGTTTTGTTTCTTATTCTTCGATTTTGCTGTTATTTGGGTTTGAAGGTCCTCATCGTATGGATGCCCAACAGCATGATGACTGTCTGCTTTACCAACACCCTGGCTTGGACCTTTTGCAGCTATGTTTCTTTGCGTATCAGGATTTTCTGTAGAAAAACCTAACTTATCTGTTTTAGTGTTTGGCATGACTGAAAATTTTAAAAATTAAGTAATAACTACCTTAATCAAATTTCCATGCCAGTATTGGGTGTTTATACCCTAAGATGATAGTCATGCGCCTATGCACGACCGGTTCACGCGGTTTTTTAACGGTATTTTTTATCTCAATTTAATTAACCGTACGCTAAGCGCAGATTAGGTTTTTATTGAATTATAATTAGATTTGCCGCAATGGCAGATATTAATATTATTGAGCTTGCAAAAGATTTAAACCTTTCAAAATCCACCGTATCCCGGGCCTTCCGAAACAACAGTGGCATCAATAAAGAGACAAAAGAAAGGATCCTCGCGCGCGCGAGGGAGCTCAATTTTACACCTAATCACCACGCCAGTAATCTGCGAATTCAAAAGAGCAACACTATTGCGGTTATTGTTCCCGAGATTGCAAA
Source organism: Danxiaibacter flavus (assembly GCF_041060425.1). Lineage (NCBI taxonomy): Bacteria > Pseudomonadati > Bacteroidota > Chitinophagia > Chitinophagales > Chitinophagaceae > Danxiaibacter > Danxiaibacter flavus. The sequence continues at coordinate 376,544 of NZ_JAULBC010000005.1, read as the reverse complement.
CAACTTCTTCTCCAAGGCCATTAACGGAATAGAGCAGGTGGCGAAAAAGAACGGTTATAGTGTTCTGATCTGTCTGACAGATGATGAGTTTGAAAAAGAGGTTTCCTTCGTTCAGAACCTCAGTAATGGAAAAGTGGATGGTATCATCATGTCCGTTTCAGGGGAGGAGCAGGATCACAGCTATTTGAAAATGCTTCAAAAGAAAAATATCCCGCTGGTATTCTTTGACCGTGTGTATGAGGATATTGAAACCGCGAAAGTAACTACCAACGATTATGAAAGTAGCTTTCTTGCCACGGAACACCTGTTACAGCAGGGCTGTAAAAGAATTGCCTATCTGGTGGTGAATAAAAATTTGTCCATTGGTAAAACGCGTATGCAGGGCTACCTGGATGCGCTGGATAAATACGGCATTGAGACGGACGATAATCTTGTTGTTGATTGCAGCAATGAGCTTACACAGAATATTTCCATTCTTTCTGATACATTCTCCAAATTGCGACCGGATGGCGTTTTTGCATCGGTTGAGCGTCTGGCTATTGCAACATACTACACCTGCATGGAGCTGAATATTTCTATTCCGGAACAGGTTAAAGTAATAGGCTTTTCCGGTCTTGAAATAGCACCGTTATTGAATCCTGCATTGTCAACTATTATTCAACCAGCTTATAACATGGGGCTTGAAGCAGCAGATGTGCTGTTCAAGATACTTGCTGATGATGAAACCAAAGCAGATTTTGCGACACGGAAAGTTGTGCTGAACTCTGAGTTAATACAACGCAAATCTTCGGCGGTTGGAACTATGTAATTTTTGGTTGGAATCGCTCGCTACGCTTCGCGATTGGAAGAAAATTTAAACCATATAAGGCATATAAGAGAATATAAGTAGTTGTTTAGAAGTATGAGCTCCGTAAACATATGCTATCATATTCACAAAAAAACTATAAACGGAAGGTTAAGCTTGCGGCGGACGAATTCTACCCGGCGTCAACCTTATATTCCCTTATATGCCTTATATGGTTTAAAAAAATCCTCAAATGGTTCATTAATTCAGCGTTCAAATTTTGCAAAAACGTTTTTTCATCTTCTTACTTCGGGAACGTTCCCTAGAAGTTATCCACATGTTTTTATTTCAATTTATGAAATAATTAAATGTTTTTATAGCTGATATAAAATAGATTAAAAAATAAAATCCCTCTTTTACAAATTCATTAAAAATGTAATGTTAATAACTTCGAAATGACTTGTTAATTTTCGGGAACGTTCCCTACTTACTTTTATACCCGCTAACCGCTGTTAGCAACAAACTAGTCACTTTAAATTACGAGCCAGATGAAAAAAACATCTCCCTTGTGGAAATTTGTACTCCTCAGTGTATGCTCCCTGCTATCTACTTTTCTCTACGCCCAACAAAAAGGTTCTATCGAAGGAAGAGTTACAGGTGAAAACAATCAGCCCCTCGCCGGCGCATCTGTTACCATCAGAGAACTAAATAGAGGCACAGCTGCCGACATAGACGGCCATTACAAAATTGCCAACCTTGCCGTTGGTAAATACACAATCACAGTCAACTTCATCGGGTACCAGCAGCTGGAAAAAACGCTTCAGCTAAGCGGTGATGAAACACTTGACTTTACGCTGCAACATGGCACTACCGATATTGGTGAAGTGGTTGTTATCGGCTATGGTACTGCGCGCAAAAAAGAATCAACAGGTTCTTTAAGCACGGTTACTTCAAAAGATTTTCAGAAAGGATCTATAACAACTCCGGAACAACTGATTGCCGGTAAGGCGCCGGGCGTTTCTATCACTTCAAACGGCGGAGCGCCTGGTAGCGGAAGTACCATCCGTATTCGCGGTGGTGCTTCACTTAGCGCCAGCAATGATCCGTTGATCGTGATTGACGGAGTGCCTTTGGCTTATACTAAAAATCCTGATGGTTCTGCCGCCGTATCCGGTGTAGCCAATCCGCTTAGCCTGATCAACCCGAACGATATTGAGTCAATGACGATTCTTAAAGATGCGGCATCAACGGCCATTTATGGTTCCCGAGCTTCTAACGGTGTGATTCTTATCACCACCAAAAAAGGAAAAGCCGGAAAGCCTGTCTTCAACTTCAATACGCAATTCTCTTTGTCAAAAGTAGCAAGGAGAGTGAATGTGCTTTCTGCCAATCAATTCCACACTTTGGTCGATTCACTGGGAACGGATGCGCAAAAAGCATTGCTTGGAACAGCGAACACAGACTGGCAGGATCAGATCTATCAGACAGGTATAACTTCAGATAATAACCTGAATGTTACAGGTTCTGTAAAGAATATCCCTTACCGTGTATCTGCCGGTTATCTTGACCAGACAGGCATTTTGAAAACGGATAAAATGCAACGCGGTTCTTTAGGAATAAGTCTTAATCCTAAATTTTTTGACAACCACCTGAAAGTTGATCTTAACCTGAAAGGCGCTGTCACCAAAACACGTTTTGCTAACCAGGATGCCATTGGCGCTGCTGCAACCTTCGATCCAACACAACCTGTGTATGCAGAAGGAAAATTCGGCGGCTATTATGAGTGGACAAAAGGTACAGGTGAAGATGCGATTCCCAACGGGCAGGCAACACGCAATCCGGTTGCTTTGCTGATGCAAAAGAACGATGAAGGCCAGGTTGAAAGAAGCTACGGCAACATTCAGTTCGATTATTCGTTTCATTTTCTTCCTGAACTGCATGCCAACTTAAACCTGGGTTATGACGTATCGCACGGACACGGCGATGTGTTTATTCCGGCCTATGCTGCACAGGCATGGACAGACTCAGGCAGAATGTCAAAATACAAACAGGAGATTGCCAACAGGGTTGGTGAGTTTTACCTGAACTACAACAAAGACATCAAATCTATCAAAAGTAACATCAACGCAACTGCAGGTTATGGTTACTATGATAACATGAGCACGAACTACAATTACTACACATTACGTGCGAATGGTGATACCATCATGAATACAAAACCGGCGTTTCCTTACGATAAGCCAAGGAACACCCTGATCTCTTACTATGCTCGCCTGATCTACACTTTCGATGGAAAATATATTCTCGCAGGTTCTATCCGTTCAGATGGTTCATCACGTTTTGCAAAAGATTCCCGCTGGGGTTACTTCCCTTCTCTTGCCTTCACATGGCGTTTGAAGGAAGAAGAATTTCTTAAAAACTCCAATGTGCTTTCAGACCTGAAACTGCGTTTAAGCTATGGTAAAACAGGCCAGCAGGATGGTATAGCCAACTATTCTTACCTGCCTGTATATGCACTTAGTAACAATACTGCGCAATACCAGCTTGGCAATTCATTGTACAATATGTACAGACCAAGCGCTTATGACAGCAAGTTGAAATGGGAACAGACTGCAGCTTACAACGTGGGTGTTGATTATGGCTTCCTGAAAAACAGGATTAACGGTAGCATAGATTTCTACTACAAGAAAACTTCTGATCTGTTAAGCGTTATTCCGATCCCCGTTGGTTCCAACTTCGCTAACCAGTTGCTGACAAACGTTGGAAATGTGGAAAACAGGGGTATTGAGTTTAACATCAACGCCAATGCAGTAAGAACAAGCAATTTTAACTGGGACATCGGCTTCAACTTCACTTACAATGTGAACAAGATCACCAAGCTTACAGCAGTTGCAGACTCCAGTTTCCTGGGTAACCCAACAGGTGGTATTGCCGGTGCAACAGGATATAACATCCAGATGAACTCTGTTGGTTATAACACCAACTCATTCTTTGTGTACAAACAAGTGTATGATGCGAATGGTAAACCAATTGAAGGCGCTTACCAGGATCTGAACAAAGATGGCATCATTAACCAGAAAGATCTTTATCACTACAAATCTCCGTTCCCGAAATTTATCCTTGGCTTCAGTACCCAGCTAAATTACAAGCAATGGGGACTGAACATGGTGATGCGTGCAAACCTGGGTAACTATATGTATAACAACGTTGCATCCAACCTGGACAGAACGCAAACAATGTTGAATCCATTGGAATATTTACAGAACGGAACAACAGATGTATTAAATACAAACTTCAAGTATTCACAGGCGTTGTCTGACTACTATGTGCAAAATGCATCTTTCCTGAAGATGGATAACATTGGCCTTACCTACAACTTAGGAAAATTGGGTAAAAGCAGGTTTGGATTGATCCTGAATGCGAACTGTCAGAACGTATTTACTGTAACAAAATACACAGGTGTTGATCCGGAAATCTTCGGCGGTATAGATAACAAGTTCTATCCCAGACCAAGAATATATACTGTGGGCGCAAACCTTGCTTTCTAATAATTCTAACGGTTAAAACTAAACAGATGAAAAAGAATTTATTTAAATATATATGTGTGGCTCTGGGTTCTGCAGTAATTGCAACATCATGCACCAAGGATCTGGACCGCACGCCGACAAATGATATTACTGCGGATGTTGTGTACAAAACACCTGCAGGTTACAAACAAGTGCTTGCAAAAGTCTATGGAAGCTTTGCATTGACTGGTAACGCAGGTCCTGCAGGTTCGCCTGACGTACAGGGGCTTGATGAAGGTAGTAATGCCGATTTCCTGCGTACATTCTTCAACGCACAGGAAGTAACAACAGATGAAGCCATCTGCGGATGGAACGACCCGGGCATTCCGGATCTGCACTATCAGTCATGGACATCAACAAATCCATTCCTATTGGGTTTGTATGACCGTGCTATTTTCCAGATCAGCATGTGTAACGAGTTCATCAGGGAATCTGCAGATGATAAAGTTGCTGGTCGCGGTATTAGCGGAGCTGATGCAGATGACATTAAACATTACAGGGTTGAAGCGCGCTTTCTCAGAGCGTTTCAGTACTGGGTGCTGATGGATCTGTATGCAAATCCTCCATTTGTTACGGAAAATGATCCTATCGGTAAATACCTGCCTCCTCAAATAAAAAGAGCAGATCTCTTTACTTATGTAGAGAAGGAACTAAAAGAAATAGAACCACTGATGGTTGCTCCTCACCAAAATGAATACGCACGTGCCGACCAGGCTACTGTTTGGGCATTATTGGCAAGATTGTATCTGAATGCTGAAACCTATACAGGAACAGCCAGGTATACGGATGCGCTTACTTATGCAAACAAAGTAATTGCCGGCGGCTATGACCTGAAGGCAAAATACAATCAACTGTTCCTGGCTGATAATAATAAGAATAACAACGAAGTCATCTTTCCAATTGCTTATGATGGTTTACATACACAGAGCTACGGCGGTACTTCTTTTATTATTAACGCGTCAGTTGGTGGCAGCATGGATCAGAAATTATTCGGAATCAGTAGCGGTGGATGGGGCGGCTTACGCACCACAAAAAATCTGCCTTTGCTGTTTGGAAACTATGCGACGACTAAAGATTCACGCTCCATGTTTATGGGTGACAAGATCGAGATTGACAATGTATCTGCATTTACAGATGGCCTGGCTGTTGCAAAATTCAGAAATGTAAATTCAGACGGAACACCGGGCAGCAATGTTTCTCAAAGCTTTAGTGATGTGGATTTCCCGCTTTTCCGCCTGGCTGAACAATACCTGATCTACGCTGAAGCGGTATTGCGCGGCGGCACTGGTGGTGACAAAGCAACTGCAATAAGCTATATCAATAAACTGCGTCAGAGAGCTTATGGCGATGCTTCGGGAAATGTAGCAGATATTAGTCTCGATTTCATTCTGGATGAACGTGCACGCGAATTGTACTGGGAAGGTTTCAGAAGAACCGACCTGATAAGGTATAACAGGTTCACCACCAGCAACTATGTATGGCCATGGAAGGGTGGTGTGAAAAACGGTACCGGTGTGGATGCACATTTCAACATCTTCCCGATTCCGGTTACCGACCTTACTGCTAACCCCAACTTAAAACAAAATGATAAGTACTAATCATTACAAATCTCGTGTCATGAAAAAAAGACTCACCATATTAACATTGCTTGCTGCGCTTGTTTCGTTGTTCGGCGTATCCTGTAAAAAAGATGAAGTACGCACTACAGCGAACCAGGGCAGTGCAATTACACTCGCTGCTTCTCAAACGGATTTTGTTTTAAAGAAAGACAGCGCAGCAAACAATGCCGCTACGTTTACAAGCTCCGCATCCAACTTTGGTTACGATGCGGTGGTTACCTATACATTGCAGTTTGGCAAAAAAGGAAAGAACTTTGATTCCGCACAGTCGGTAGGGATGACTTTCGCAAACGGTACAGCATCAGCTACCTTAACAGTTGATCAGCTGAATAGCATTGCTTTGAAACTTGGGTTGACAGCCTATACTTCTGATGCTGCCGAAGCAAGGGTACAGGCAAAGATCAGCGATTCATATCCTGCCACTTATTCAAATGTGGTTGATCTCACCATCAATTCATACCTGAAAGAGTCCTGGTTATGGATGCCCGGAAGCTACCAGAACTGGTCTCCTGCAACTGCGCCACAGCTGTATTCCGGGGATGGAAAAGGCTTGCATTCAGGCTATGTAAATTTCCCCGATGCAAACACCATGTTTAAGATAACCAGCGCGGCAGATTGGAACCATACCAATTATGGAACGGGCGGTCCTGGTAAATTGAGCACAACCGGTGATAACCTCACAGTACCAGATCCCGCATACTACCTGATAGAAGCGAACATTGATGACCTTACCTGGAAATATACTAAAACAGTTTGGGCAATCATTGGTTCTGCAGTTGGTGGATGGGATGCCGTAAATGATCAAGTGATGCAATTTGATGCCGCCTCAAATACATGGAAATTGACATTGTCACTTGCCGCAGGTGAAATGAAATTCCGTGCGAATAAAGACTGGGCAATAAATCTTGGAAAAGGGGATGCAGAAGGCACGTTGACAAATGGTGGCGCCAACCTGGTTATAGATGCAGCGGGAACATATGATGTAACGCTAGACCTGAGCAATCCCGCGAAGTTTACCTACATACTGAAAAAGCATTAAAAAATTGGAATCAGCTCCAGCTCTCAGCCTTAAGCGTTCTCCAATATTATGGTTGTAACGTCTTACGGCTGATAGCTCATAGCTGAAAGCTCATAGCATGAAAAGAGTATTCTCCCTTTTTCTTACGCTTATTGCATTTTCTGTAGCCTGTAAAAAAATAGGTACTCCTACACAGGAGCAGCCTGCTACCCCTTCTGTTACACAACAGCAGGGCCTGATAACATGGTCTCCGGATTTTCCTTCGGCGAACGATACTATTGTTATTACATTCGACGCTTCAAAAGGAAATAAAGAACTGAGCAATGTTGCAGGAGATGTTTACATCTATTCAGGTGTGGTAACAGATCAAAGCAATGGCGGCTGGAAATATGTGAAGTACGATTGGAGTGTCGCAGCCCCTGCTGCGGCGAAAGCAAAGGCTTTGGGAAATAATAAATTCTCCATAAGCTTTGTTCCCCGTTCTTTTTATAATGTTCCCCAGGGAGAAAAAATATTGAAGCTCGCGGTTCTGTTTCGCAATGCCGATGGATCTAAGGTTGCGCGCAATGCTGATGGAAGCGACATGTTTATTCCGGTTTACGATCACACTCAATTAAATCTTCGCTTTACCAATCCAGAGTTTGAGCCAAAGTTCAACCCGGTGCCGGTGGGTGTTAATGCAAGTGCTATCGGTGATGAAGTGAACATATCAGCTATTTCTTCACAAGCAGCAAACCTCACCTTAATGCTGAACGGCGTAACATTTGCTTCAGCAGCCAATGCTACAACCATTAGTGGTAAGGCAAAAATAACAGTTGGCGGTCCGCAGTTAATCAAGGTGGTTGCCAACAATAGCGTTGAACAAAGTTTTCTTTTAACAGGCATTGTTGAAGTTGCGGATCCTCCTGCCGGGGCGAAAGACGGCGTTACTTTTATCAATAACGGGACGTCTGCCATTTTCAAATTATATGCACCTGGTAAACAAAACCTCTTTGTGATAGGAGATTTCAATAATTGGCAGCCAGATCCAAAAGGATTTATGAAGCGGTCATTAGATGGCAATATATGGTGGATTCAGATAGACGGACTGGATCCGAATAAAGAATATGCTTATCAATACCTGGTTAATGGCAGCCTGAAAATCGCAGATCCGTACTGTGAAAAAATATTGGATCCTGATAACGACCAGTATATTAACGCTTCCACCTATCCTAACCTGAAAGCTTATCCGACAGGAAAAACTACGGGCATAGTGAGTGTCATGCAGGGAAACCCGGCAAGCTATGTGTGGCAGGTTTTAAACTTTACACGTCCGCAAAAGCAGAACCTTGTAATTTATGAATTGCACATGCGTGATTTTATGGCGGCGCATAATTACAAAACGCTTGAAGATACATTAAGCTATTTAAGCCGTTTAGGCGTGAACGCAATTGAGCTGATGCCAGTTAATGAATTTGAAGGCAATTCAAGCTGGGGTTACAATCCTGATTTTTACTTTTCACCTGATAAATACTACGGCACAAAAAATGAGCTGAAGGCACTAATAGACAAATGTCATCAAAAAGGAATGGCGGTAGTGTTAGATATGGTGCTCAATCATTCGTTCGGACAGTCACCAATGGTGCAATTGTATTTTGAAAATGACAAACCGGCGGCAAACAGTCCGTGGTTTAACCAGCAGGCAACACATCCTTACAGTGTAGGATACGACTTTAATCACGAAAGTCAGGCTACAAAATATTTCTGCAAAAATGTAATGAGATTCTGGATGCAGGAATATAAAATAGATGGCTATCGCTTCGATCTGTCAAAAGGGTTCACTCAAAAGAATTCAGGCGATGATGTAAATGCATGGAGCCAGTATGATGCAAGCCGCATTGCTATCTGGAAAGACTACAACAACTTCATCAAAACTGTTGATAATAATAATTTCTATGTAATACTCGAACATTTTGCTGAAGACAGGGAAGAACAGGAACTTTCTGCTGAAGGAATGATGTTGTGGAATAATTTGAATGCCAGCATGAACCAGGCAACAATGGGCTATTCCGATGGCTCAGACCTTTCAAGAGGTTTTTATTCTGCACATGGTTTTACTCAACCTTACAATCTCGTAACCTATATAGAGAGCCATGATGAAGAAAGACTGATGTTCAAGAACATTCAATACGGAAATGCTTCTGGTAGTTACAGTGTAAAGGACGAGGCGACAGCACTGAACCGGCAGAAAATGGCAGCTGCATTCTTGTTTGCCATGCCCGGGCCAAAAATGATCTGGCAGTTTGGTGAACTAGGTTACGATATTTCGATTGAACAAAACGGAAGAACCGGCGAAAAGCCAATACTGTGGAACTACAGGAATGATCCCGGTCGCGTTGCGCTATATAATGTGTTCGCGAAAATGGCGTCATTGAAAAAGAACAATGAGGTATTCGCAACAACCAATTTCCAGTATGATTTAAGTGGAAAAACAAAATCTATAAAACTTACTGGTACGAATTCAAATGTTGTAGTGGTGGGCAATTTTGACGTGGTGCCGCAGGAGGTAAAAATCCCGTTTCCGGCATCCGGAACCTGGTATGATTGTCTGAATGGCAACGCAGCGATAACCGTAAGTGGAAATTATGCGGCAACGCTGCAGCCGGGCGAATATCATTTGTTCAGCAGTAGCATTTTAAACTAAAATTGAGAGATCGATATTTTAAAAGTGATCTTAAATATTAACTTGTTATTGGTCTCAGGTTTGTCTCAGGAATTTTGATTCATTTTGAAACAACAATGCTCATGAAAAGAAAGATTGTTTTTTTTATCGCGTTTGTTTTTATCATTTCGCAAGTACACGTAGGTGCACAATCGATCGCTGCGCTCGATCGCGTTGAACCGATGAATTGGTTCACAGGGATGAAAAATCAGCAGTTACAGCTGTTGGTCCATGGGAACAATATCGCATCACGCGCCATTAGCATCAATTATCCGGGTGTGCAATTGGTGAAAGTGAATAAGGTAGAAAATCCAAATTACCTGTTCATTGATCTGAATATTAATGCATCTGCAAAACCCGGAAAGTTTGATATCAGTTTTTCATCAAATCAGAAAAAAGAAAAGAAACTTACTTACGCCTACGAGCTGAAAGAAAAAAATACTTCAACCAACAGGGCGCAGGGCGTTACAAATAAAGACTTTATTTACCTGCTGATGCCGGATCGTTTTTCCAACGGGGATAAAACAAACGATATTGTAAAAGGCATGAAGGAAACCACGTTGAATCGTGACTCCATGTATTATCGTCATGGTGGTGATATAGAAGGTGTGATGAATCACCTGGATTACCTCAAGGATCTTGGCGTTACTGCTATATGGATGACGCCGGAAATTGAAAACGACCAGCCGCAGGCATCTTATCATGGGTATGCAGGAACTGATTTTTACAAGATTGATCCGCGTTACGGGACAAACGAATTGTATAAAAGTTATGTGGAAAAATGCCACAGCATCGGTCTGAAAGTTATTAAAGATGTTGTGCCCAACCATTGTGGCAATGAACACTGGTTTATGAAAGACATGCCCATGAAAGATTGGGTGCATCCCTGGCCAAAGTATACGCAGACAACATATAAAGATCAACCTGCAATGGATCCTTACAGATCTGATATTGACTGGAAGTTGCAGGTAGACGGATGGTTTGTGCCAACCATGCCTGATATGAACGAAAGCAATCCTTACGTGGCAACTTATCTTACCCAAAACTATCTGTGGTGGATTGAATATGCTGGCGTTGACGGTTTTCGTATAGATACTTATCCATACAATGATCTGAAGTTTATGGCTTCATGGATGACCGCCGTGAAAACTGAATATCCCAACTTTTCCATTTTTGGTGAAGCACTGGTAAACTCAGTGGTAAGCCAGGCCTTTTATTGCGAAGGCAACATGATCAACCAGGGATTTGATACGAAGCTTCCGGGTGTAACAGATGTTGCGGTAAAAGAAGGTATTTATGAAACGCTGAATGGCAAATTCGGCTGGACCAGTGGTGCCTCAAAATTATACAGTGTGCTGTCTGAAGACTTCGTTTACAAAGATCCTACCCGCAACCTGCTCTTTATGGATAACCATGACATGAGCAGGTATTACTCGATGGTTGGTGAAGATCTTGCAAAATATAAAATTGGTCTTTCCATCTTATTAACCACACGTGGAATACCGCAAATGTATTATGGCACAGAAATTCTGATGAAGAATTTTTCTAATCCTGATGGCCTGGTGCGCTTCGATTTTAAAGGAGGATGGGAAGGCGATAAGGAAAACAAGTTTACTGCAGAAGGCAGAACTGCACAGGAAAATGATGCATTTAATTTTGTCCGCACACTGGCCAATTACCGCAAGAACAACGAAGTTTTGCAAACCGGTAAATTAATGCAATATGTGCCTGAAGATGGTGTGTATGTGTACTTCAGGTATAATGATCAGAAAACAGTAATGGTGATTGCAAATCCCGAAGAGAAAGAACATACAATTACAACAGCCCGCTTTGAACAAAGAACGAAAGGCTTTACGCAAGCCACTAACATAGTCAGCGGTGATAATATAACCATTGCAGAAAAGATCACTATTCCGGCTAAGACCTCGTGGGTACTGGAATTGAAATAATTGAATATTAACTTTTGAATAAGAATGGGAAACACTATTACAACCTGCATTTTTGATCTGGATGGCGTTATTGTAGACACGGCTGTATATCATTACAAAGCGTGGCGACAGATGGCCAACGAGTTGGGATTTGATTTTTCAGAATTGCAGAATGAAAAGTTGAAGGGAGTGAGTCGCATAGACTCATTAAGACTGATCCTTAGCTGGGGAAATGTGGTAAAAGAAGAAGAGGAAATTCAGGTATTGGCCAAACATAAAAATGACGCCTACCTGGCAATGATAGAACAGATGACACCTGAAAACTTATTGCCGGGAGCACACGATTTTTTGGTCGCAGCAAAGGAGAAAGGTTATAAAGTGGTTTTAGGATCCGCCAGTAAAAATGCGAAACTGATATTGGATAAAACAGGTGTGCTGCCGTTGTTTGATGCAATTGTTGATGGAAATATCGTGACAGCTTCAAAACCAGATCCGCAGGTGTTTTTAAAAGGCGCTGAGTTGGTGAATGAGCGGCCGCAGCACTGTGTGGTTTTTGAAGATGCCGAAGCTGGTATTGAAGCAGCGAAGCGGGCAGGCATGCATACGGTAGGCATTGGCTCGGCCGAAATTTTGCACGGCGCGGACATCCTTGTCAGCGGCCTCAACAAAATAACCATCGCCGACATTCAATCAATATAAGTTTCACGCGGAGAATACAGTTTCACGCAAAGGGTGCAAAGAAGGAGCGACGCAAAGAATAAGCCGCCGCGTCGCCGCCTCTCCGCGCCCGCCGCGAGAAACTTTTGAAAGGTTCACGCAAAGGTCGCAAAGAAGCAACGACGCAAAGAATTAAACCGCTGCGCCGCCGCCTCTCCGCGCCCGCCGCGAGAAATTTTTGAGAGTTTCACGCAAAGCCCGCAAAGGAGCAGCGACGCAAAGAATTAAAACGCCGCGACGCCGCCTCTCCGCGCCCGCCGCGAGAAATTTTTGAGAGTTTCACACAAAGCTCGCAAAGGAGCAACGGCGCAAAGAATTAAATCGCTGCGCCGCCGCCTCTCCGCGCTCGCCACGAGAAATTTTTGAAAGGTTCACGCAAAGCTCGCAAAGGAGCAACGACGCAAAGAATTAAACCGCTGCGCCGCCGCCTCTCCGCGCCCGCCGCGAGAAATTTTCGGAAGAAGTTTCACGCAGCGTCCGCAGCGGAGCAACGACGCTACGAATAAAATGCCGCGCCGCCGCTTCTTAGCGTTCGCCGCGTGAAACAATAGCAAAGCGGGAAATAAATTTTAGAATCAAGTTTTAATCAGCATATGAAGCAATATATTAAAGCGGATGAGTGGAAGATTATAGAGGAAGGTTTTGTTCCTTCCTACAATAAAATTTCGGAAAGCATATTTAGCGTCGGCAATGGCCGCATGGGCCAGCGTGGTAATTTTGAGGAAACCTATACAGGAGAAACACTTCAGGGAAATTATATTGCAGGCGTTTATTATCCCGATAAAACGCGCGTTGGTTGGTGGAAAAATGGTTACCCTGAATATTTTGCCAAAGTGCTCAATGCTGCCAACTGGATCGGCATTCGCGTTCAGATAGATGGCGAAGAATTGGATCTGCATACATGCACAGTAGAATCTTTTCGCCGCGAGCTGAATATGCAAGAAGGTTATCTGCAGCGTTCCTTTACCGCGACTTTACCATCGGGCAAACAAGTGGCAGTTACTTCAACACGTTTTTGCAGCATAGTTGATGATGAGACAGGTGTGATAAGCTACTCGGTTACTCCATTAAACTTTAGCGGCCTCCTTACTATAACACCTTTTATTGATGGTGATATAAAAAACCAGGATTCAAATTACGATGAAAAGTTCTGGGACGAAATAAGCAGAGATGTACATCCGTCCGGTGCTTTCATTACGCTTCGCACAAAGAAAACCGGCTTTGATGTTTGTTCCGGAATGCATTTTTGCGTTACGCAGAGAGGTGAGCAGCTGGATCTGCCGACAGAAGCGATCACAAAAGAAAAATTTGTTGGGATCTCCTGCAGTCTTGCTGTTAAAGCAAACGAAGAAACGGTTATCTATAAGTATGCTGCGAATCTTTCCTCGGAAAATCATCCGCGTGAGCAATTGCTGTCTGCTTGCGAAATGCAGGTGAATGCAATTGTAGCCAAAGGCTTTGATATGATGCTTCAGGAGCAGAAAGAAGCCTGGGCAGCCAAATGGGCGGAAAGCGATATTGTTATTGATGGAGATGTTTCCGCACAGCAGGCAATCCGGTTCAATATTTTTCAGCTGAACCAGACTTATACGGGCGAGGATGCAAGATTGAACATAGGTCCCAAGGGCTTTACAGGTGAAAAATATGGTGGTTCTACTTATTGGGACACCGAAGCATATTGCGTGCCTTTTTACCTGGCAACAGCTGATGCCAGGGTTACGAAACAATTGCTGCTATATCGCTACAATCAATTAGGTAAAGCAATTGAAAATGCAGAGAAGCTTGGCTTCAACAAGGGTGCCGCGTTATACCCGATGGTAACGATCAATGGGGAAGAATGTCACAACGAATGGGAAATCACTTTTGAAGAAATTCATCGCAACGGCGCCATAGCCTATGCAATTTATAATTACATACGCTATACAGACGATAAAAGCTATATGGCAGATTATGGACTGGAAGTATTGATTGGCATTGCGCGGTTCTGGAACCAGCGTGTTAACTGGAGCGAGGCACGTAAGCAATATGTGATGTTGGGGGTAACCGGTCCGAATGAATATGAAAATAACGTAAACAATAACTGGTACACCAATATGCTGGCATGCTGGTGCATGGACTATGCCATCCAATCTGTACAATTTGTACGTGAATCCGCTCCTGATAAATTCCGGACACTGACTCATAAACTTCAGTTCAATGATGCTGAAGAAATTGGTAAATGGCAGCACATCATCGACAATATGTACCTTCCGGTTGATGAAGAAAGAGGAATTTTTCTTCAGCAAGACGGGTTCCTGGATAAAGAGCAAATATTGGTGAAAGATCTTCCTGCAGACCAACGTCCGATCAACCAGAAATGGAGCTGGGACAGGATCTTACGTTCCTGCTTCATCAAACAGGCTGATGTATTGCAGGGCATCTTCTTCTTTGAAGAGAATTATGATCTTGATACGATAAGAAGAAACTTTGATTTTTATGAACCAAGAACGGTTCACGAAAGTTCTTTGTCGCCATGTGTTCATGCTGTTTTGGCCGCGAAGCTTGGTGATGAAAGACGAGCTTATGAATTCTATTTGCGCACGGCCCGTCTTGACCTGAATGATTACAACAATGACACAGAAGACGGACTACATATTACGTCAATGGCAGGAACCTGGATGAGTATCGTGCATGGATTTGCGGGCATGCGTGTACAAAATGACCGGCTGATCTTTAATCCGTTTATTCCCGGCAAATGGAAAGCCTTTTCATTTAATATTGCCTTCCGTTCAGCAATCATAAATGTGCAGATCAATAAAGAAGGTGTTCATTTAATCAACCGTTCAGCAAAAGCAGTTAATATTACAATAGAAGGAAAAGAATATTTGTTAAATGCACATACGAAGTTGGATATAAAAACAGAAAAGGTTAATGTGGAAGTAGTATAGATTTTTTTGAACGTCGAGGGCTGTATTTAATTGTCCTACACTTTTAAAGTGTAGGACAATTAAATACAGGATGATGACTTATATTCCCTTATATGCTTTATATCCAATTAGTGAATAGTGAATGGTCAATGGTGAAGGGCTCAAACAGGCTGCGTAGGTATAAACTACTCTGGTCAGTATTAACCCCGGAGGTAAGGTCTTATACGACCTTATATGACTTATATGGTTTAAAAAACCTCGCTTCGGTCAGCTTTGGGCTTTAAGCTTTATCAGTTGTGCCAGGAAACGTTGGCGCGGCCTACACTTTACTTATATGGTTCAATCCCCAAAATTCCCAGCCAATGAAAAAGGTTCGAAAAATATTCAATTGGTTCTTTATTCTACTCGTGTTTTTCTTGCGAGCTACAGTTGTGGTCGCGCAGCAACGAGATACTGTTGACCAAAAGATGATCGTCTATCAAATGATGGTTCGCTTATTTGGCAATACGAACTCAACGAACGCATATTATGGTTCAATTCAGCAAAACGGTGTTGGCAAGTTCGGCGACATAAATGGCAAAGCGTTAGAAGAGCTGAAGAAACTTGGAGTTAGCCATGTTTGGTACACTGGCGTAATTGCACATGCAACAATGACTGATTATCGGGCCTTTGGTATTCAGCCAGATGATCCGGACATTGTAAAAGGTCGCGCGGGTTCTCCCTATGCCATTCGTGACTATTATGATGTAGATCCCGATCTTGCCGTAGATGTCAATAGCCGAATGAAGGAGTTCGAATCCCTGGTTGATCGTACACATCAACACGGATTAAAAGTGCTGATTGATTTTGTCCCCAATCATGTTGCGCGTACCTATCATTCCAAAACAAATACATTTGGCGTTAACGATGACACTACCAAAGCATTTTCTGCATCAAACGACTTTTATTATATCACTGGAAAAAGTTTTATTGTCCCCGGAGGTGTAAATGCCGGAGGCGATGATTTCAAAAGTCCGTTAAAAGACGGGAAGTTTGCTGAAAGTCCGGCGAAAGCAACCGGAAACAATGTATTCTCCAATAAGCCTTCCATCGATGATTGGTACGAAACCATCAAGCTAAACTACGGTGTTGATTATTTAAATAAAGAAGAAAAACATTTCCAGCCGATACCGCCTGTATGGACAAAAATGCGTGATATCCTGCTGTTTTGGGCTGGAAAACATGTTGATGGTTTCCGTTGTGACATGGCTGAAATGGTGCCGGTTGAATTTTGGAGCTGGGCCATTCCGCAAGTAAGAAAAGTGAATCCTGCTATTGTGTTTATTGCGGAAGCATACAACCCGGATGTTTATCGCAAATACCTGGGAGAAGGTGGCTTTGATTATTTATATGATAAAGTTGGATTGTATGATGCTGTTAAACGGTTGACAAAGAATGAAGCGAAAGGCAACACGAAAGATATTGTAAGCATTGCCAGCAATGAACGCTCAAATTATTATGGCAAACTGCTTCGGTTTATGGAGAACCATGATGAAGAACGGATCGCATCTAAAGATTTCGCTCAGGATGCGTGGAAAGCGGTTCCTGGCATGGTGGTGTCTGCAACGTTGTCTAACGGTCCGTTAATGCTGTATTTCGGGCAGGAAGTGGGAGAGAAGGGTGAAGGAAAAGAAGGCTTTGGCGGCGATGACAACCGTACCACCATGTTTGATTATTGGGGAGTTCCGGCGCATCAGCGGTGGATGAATGATGGTGCTTTTGACGGAACAAAATTGTCTGCTGATCAAAAGGCATTACGTTCGTTTTATGTTAGTTTATTAAACGCAGTAAAAAGTAACGAAGCTATTTGTAAAGGAAAGTTTGTTGTAATTGATCAGCCAGAGGCTGGAGATAAAACGATTGCTTATGTAAGATATACTGAAAAGAAAAAGGTGCTGGTTGTTGCTAATTTCCATGCGGAGAAGGCTTTGGCAACAAATATTGTACTGCCGGCAGAAGTTTCATTGAGCAAACAAACCGTTACAGTAACCGATATTTTAAGCCACAGGAAGCGTACTTTGAAAAATGCAGGTAAAGGGATTAATGTACAGGTGCCTTCGATGCGCGCAGTCATATTAGAAATAGATTGAGAAAAGATGTGAGGCGATTGAAATAATAAATAAATTGTAGCCACTGAGAAAATGTTAACCACAGAGGACACGGAGTTTTTTTCACAGAGTTACACGGAAAAATATCTGTGCCTCAATGGCCAATATATTAATTACCGCAGCGCCCAAAGAAGCATTTCACGAAACAGAAACTCTGTGCAACTCCGTGAAAAAAACTCTATGTCCTCTGTGGTTTAAAAAAACGATTGCAACTATGCAACTTTTAAAGGAAAAGCCCCGCCTTTCATTCTGGCAGATATTCAACATGAGTTTTGGATTTCTGGGAATTCAGTTTGGATTTGCTTTACAAAACGGCAATGCCTCACGCATCCTGCAGACTTATGGTGCAGATGTAGAACATCTTTCTTTATTCTGGCTCGCTGCTCCCCTAACCGGTATGATCATTCAGCCGATTATTGGTCACTATAGCGACCGTACCTGGAACAGACTCGGCAGAAGGCGTCCCTATTTCCTGGCTGGTGCAATACTAACGTCCCTTGCATTGGTGCTGATGCCTAACTCTTCTTTCCTTGCAAGTATTTTGCCTCCATTGGTTATTGGCGCAGGTATGCTGATGATCATGGATGCATCCATCAATGTTGCAATGGAACCTTTTCGTGCCTTGGTTGCAGACAATTTACCGGATGATCAGCGAAGCGTCGGGTTCTCCATTCAAACCTTCCTGATTGGAGTAGGGGCCATTGTTGGATCAGCACTGCCATATATATTAACAGAATGGTTCGGTGTTGCAAAAACCGATAATCCCGGCATTGTGCCTTTTAATGTGAAACTGTCTTTCTATATTGGCGCATTTATATTACTAGCTTCGATAATCTGGACAATCACAACAACAAAAGAGTACTCTCCCGAAGAACGTGCGGCATTTGCGCCAACTGATGTTGAAGAAGAACACAAAGGCCTGTCTGCTATTGCAAAAGATTTTGCCAATATGCCCGCCACCATGAAACGATTGGGATTGGTTCAATTTTTTTCCTGGTTTGCATTGTTTTCTATGTGGGTATTTACTACCCCGGCTGTGGCGCAGCATATCTATAAAGTACCTGCTGGTGATACCAATTCTGCCGCTTATGCCGATGCTGGTAACTGGGTTGGTGTTTTATTCAGTATTTACAATGGCGTTTCTGCTGTGTATGCCTTGTGCCTGCCATTGATTGCAAAAAGATTTGGTCGTAAAAAGGCGCATGCATTTTCATTAATAGCCGGCGGACTTGGATTGTTATCTGTTTACTTCATCAGTAATCCTGATCTGTTGGTGATATCCATGGTTGGAATTGGTTTGGCCTGGGGAAGTATTCTCGCCATGCCTTATGCTATACTTGCAGGATCATTACCCGCGAAGAAAATGGGTGTTTATATGGGAATCTTCAACTTCTTCATCACATTTCCGCAGATCGTCAATGGATTCTTCGGCGGCTGGATCGTAAAACACTTTTATAACGGACAGGCCATTTATGCAATAGTGATTGCCGGTGTTTGTATGTTACTGGGGGCTGTGAGTGTGTTAAATGTAAAAGACGAACACAAATAAATCCGTAGGATTTGTTTTTAAACCATATAAGGCATATAAGAGAATATAAGGAATTCGTAGCCGTCCAAGGTTTTCTTATTGATTTTGCATTGGGTACTTACATTTCCTTATATGTCTTCTATACAACTAGTGAATAGTCAATGTTCACTGGTGAAGGTATGGTCTGGCTAAGTAAATTAATTCTCGTTTAAGTGCAATTGTTACCGTAGACAAAATTCTTACATTCTCTTATATGCCTTATATGGTTTAAAAATTTCGCTTCGGTCAGCTTATAGCTTTGGGCTTTAAGCTTTATCAGTTGTTTGCAAAGAAACGTCGGCGTGGCCGACACCTGACTTATATGGTTTGATTTTTCTTTATCTAAAATGAATATTTGAATTTGAATTAACAGCCTTGCCCGTAGGGCATTAAGCTCAATAGAACAAGCAGACAACATGAACATTCTTGTCCGTAGGACATTAACCCCATTACTAACAACCCAATCTAACTCGTTAACCTATGTAGCCCAAACACATCGCTTAAGCAAGACGCAATTTCAGGCTGCAAGAAGGATAAAAACGCCCAACAGGAAAGTATCAGCAAAATTGGCAAGGAAGAGCGCGGAGAGTTGATTAATATATTCAACGCTGCGTATATGTCCTACGGACAATAAGGTATTATAGGGCAACTTTCCTATTGAGCTTAATGCCCTACGGGCAATTGGCAGCTCGATGGTTCAAGCCGAAAATTTTTGATTTGCAATAAAGAAGTATCAGACTATTATAAACAACTATAAAACGCCTCAACAACCCTGTGTGTAGGACAATTAATTTCCTGGAAGGAAAAAATTTGATATAAATATGTTGATCGATCGAAATTATAAATGAATGTTGATATCGACACTTGATTTTATTTGCGATAAGCAAGAAGCCTCGCCAAACAAAACAACTTGCAATTTCACCAGCCTTGCCCGTAGGACATTAAGCTCAATAGAACAAGCAGACAACATGAACATTCTTGTCCGTAGGACATTAACCCCATTACTAACAACCCAATCTAACTCGTTAACCTATGTAGCCCAAACAAATCGCTGAAGCAAGACGCAGTTGCAGGCTGCAAGAAGGATAAAAACGCCTAACAGGAAAGTATCAGCAAAATTGGCAAGGAAGAGCGCGGAGAGTTGATTGGAATATTTAACGCAATTTATATGTCCTGCGGACAATAAGGTATTATAGGGCAACTTTTCTATTGAGCTTAATGCCCTACGGGCAATTGGCAGCTCGATGGTTCAAGCCGAAAATTTTTGATTTGCAATAAAGAAGTATCAGACTATTATAAACAACTATAAAACGCCTCAACAACCCTGTGTGTAGGACAATTAATTTCCTGGAAGGAAAAAATTTGATATAAATATGTTGATCGATCGAAATTATAAATGAATGTTGATATCGACACTTGATTTTATTTGCGATAAGCAAGAAGCCTCACCAAACAAAATAACTTGCAATTTCACGAGCCTTGCCCGTAGGGCATTAAGCTCAATAGAACAAGCAGACAACATGAACATTCTTGTCCGTAGGACATTAACCCCATTACCGACAACCCAATCTAACTCGTTAACCAATGTAGCCCAAACACATCGCCGAAGCAAGACGCAATTTCAGGCTGCAAGAAGGATAAAAACGCCTAACAGGAAAGTATCAGCAAAAGTGGCAAGGAAAAGCGCGGAGAGTTGATTAATACGTTCAACGCAGTGTATATGTCCTGCGGACAATAAGGTATTATAGGGCAACTTTTCTATTGAGCTTAATGCCCTACGGGCAATTGGCAGCTCGATGGTTCAAGCCGAAAATTTTTGATTTGCAATAAAGAAGTACCAGACTATTATAAACAATTATAAAACGTCTCAACAACCTTGTACGTAGGACATTTAATTTCCTGGAAGGAATAAATTTTGATATAAATGTGTTGATCGATCGAAATTATAAATGAATGTTGATATCGACACTTGATTTTATTTGCGATAAGCAAGAAGCCTCACCAAACAAAACAACTTGCAATTTCACCAGCCTTGCCCGTAGGGCATTAAGCTCAATAGAACAAGCAGACAACATGACCATTCTTGTCCGTAGGACATTAACCCAATTACTGACAACCTTATCTAACTTGTTAACCTATGTAGCCAAAACACATCGCTGAAATCTCCAAAACCCTCGCTTTTCAAAATCTGAATGATTGCTTCAAATGTTGCCAGCCTGTCGTCAAGATTGGAAAAGAACACAATGCTTACTTTCTTTTCCGGAATTAAGATCACATAATTATTAAACCCACATGTGCTGCCTGAATGAAACAGTACATGTTCGCTGCCGATCAATTCAAACCAGCCAGCGGCATAATATCTGTCTGGCCAATTGTTGATAGCGAAATGCAGGCGCTTCAATGCAGCAGATAAATCGATCAACTTATTTTGTTCCAATGCTTTTGTCCATTTTGCATAATCATGTAACGAAGTATAAATGCCACCGTCTCCTTTAGTTGCACTGGTTATACTTTGATCTGAGAAAATGATCCTGCCGTTATTGTCACGCGCATATCCCATCGCACGATATTGAATTAATGAATCTTTTTCATAAACAGTTGATTCTGTCATTTGCAGCGGTGCAAAAATTCTTGTCTTGATGAACGAAGCAAAAGATCGATGCGACACACGCTCGATGATCAATGCCAACAGACAAAATCCTGAATTGCTGTAGCGGAACTGCGTGCCAGGTTTAAAATAAGTTGTGTCGGTATGCGCTATTAAATCCAAAATATCTTTGTCCAACACCTGTGTTGTCCGGGTATCCGGAATCAATGATTCATAATCAATAATGCCTGAAGAATGAGTAAGCAGGTGGCGCACAAGAACAGGTTTTCCAACATTAGCGGGTAACTCAGGAAAATATTCGGAAATAGGATCATTCACTGAAAGTTTTCCATCTTTCTCCAAAAGAAGAATAGCCATCGCTGTAAACTGCTTGGAAACAGAAGCCATACGGAAGTTGGTGCGATCTGTAATCTTATAGCCTATCGAATCATTCGCCATACCCACCACGTTATTATATATCTCCTTTCCATTCTGCCGGATCATCAGTGCAAATCCCGGCTCCGTTGGTGATTGGGATTTGAAAAGCGAATCCAGCTTCTGAGACAACTGCGCTTTCCCGGAGAACGAAACAATCAAGCCGATTATAAGCAGGAAAGTAATTGACAATGGAAATTTTACAATTGAAAATGACGGAAGTAGTAATTTTAAGTCGTTGTTTTTCATTCTGCTCAAGTTAAACATTAGTGGGGGTTTTTAACCACAGAGAACACAGAGTTTTTCACGGAGTTTCACAGAAAGAAAATTTGAGCTCAGTGACGAAAATTAAAAACTGCGAAGTAGGATTGACGAAGTACTTAAGTGTAGGAGATAGCAATTACATGAGCTGATACCAGATTAAAGAGCTGTGTAAAAAAGATTAAAGGGCAATCGTTTGAAGGGAGACAGAAATACTACTGAAAATAATAATCGGTAGAAGCTAATTGAAAAGAGTGAACAATGGCTGCGCTTTGGAGAGGCGCTGGCGGCAAAGCGGCCGGAGGCTTTCGCGCTTGCCTTGATCTTTTGAACATAGCAAAAAATTGAGACTGCTAGCTTCAGTTCGCAACTTCTGTTGTTAAGATAATCTAAGCGGAGGTTTTACCACAGAGTTAAAGCAGTTTTTACACAAAGTAACACAGGAAAAAGACCTCTGTGCTTCAGTGTCTCAGAGGCAAAACATATTATGATTCAGGTCAGAGTAATATCGTATAAATTCTGCGTTACTCTGTGAAAAAAAACTCTATGCCCTCTGTGGTTAAATAACCTCATCCTATCACCCATGACAAAACCCACACTGCCAAAAAACTCGTCACTCCCATCAATATACTCGCAACACTATAAGTCTTTAGCATCGTCTTCATCTCCAATCCTGAAAACTTGGATACCACCCAGAAATATGCATCATTTGCATGAGACACACACATAGATCCGGCGCCCATTGCCAGCACGACAAGCATAGGTCCGTTAGAACCTGTAATATGTAGTGCGGGTAACAACGGATGCACAATTGACGCTGCTGTTATTATTGCCACAGTTGACGAACCTTGCGCAGTTTTTAGCAAACATGTCAATAAAAAAGGAAACAGCAATCCCATGCCGCTTAATGAAAGCGATTGACTCACATGCATGCCGATATTGGTTTCAGCCAGTACAGCGCCGAACGCACCGCCCGCTCCTATGATCACAAGAATACCACCTGCTTTTTCCGCAGCGTCCTGCAACAATGCTCCCAATGTTTTTTTATTCCAGTTACGACCACAATTCAAAGCAAGCAAAACACTAATAGATAAGGCAATCACCGGATCGCCCAATATGGAAATAATGTTCATCAAAAAGCCTCCATCTTTAGCTTCAATCGAAAAGAAAGATTTTAAAGCGATTAACACAATCGGAACAACGATGGGTAAAAAAGCCCGCATAACGGACGGTGGATTTATGTTGCCGGTGCCTTTTTCTTCCTCTTCAGAATGTTCAGGTAAAAGAGGCGTATTACGTCCGGAATAACGCGCGTACAAATGGCCGACCAACGCAGCGGGTATAGCAATCAGGCTTCCCCATAAGATCAACTTGCCGAAATCGATACCCATCGTTCCTGCTGCGGCAGAAGCACCAGGATGCGGAGGAATAAGGCAGTGAACAGAATACAATCCCGTTGCCATTGAGACAGCCATAACGGCTATAGGTTGCGCCGCTTTCCGTGCAATGGAATTGTTGAGACCACTTAATACTATATAGCCGGAGTCGCAAAAAATAGGCAATCCAACAATAAATCCTGTGATGCTCATGGCAAGTGGAGCCCGTTTATGTCCGACTTTACCAAGAATATAATTTGCCAGTACGCTGGTGCTCCCCGTGTATTCAAGGATTACACCAATAGTTGTTCCCAATACTATGATCAACCCGAGCGACTGCATAATATTTCCAAAGCCTTTCTTTACTGTCGTAATGATCTCTTCAACGGGCATTTGCATGCCAAGTCCTACTACAAAACTCGCGATCAATAAAGCAAAAAAAGCGTGAACACGCCATACAGACGTTAGCAACACAATAATGGCAATACCTGCAACAAGGCAAAGCAAAACCTGTGGAAGAGGAATATTCATCATTCAAGATACTTGATTAATTGACAATTGAAAGTTGAAAATTGACAATGATTGGTGATTAATAGTGCTTAATAACAGTTAT
Organism: Danxiaibacter flavus; assembly: GCF_041060425.1. Classification (NCBI taxonomy): domain Bacteria; kingdom Pseudomonadati; phylum Bacteroidota; class Chitinophagia; order Chitinophagales; family Chitinophagaceae; genus Danxiaibacter; species Danxiaibacter flavus. Next base: position 352,319 of record NZ_JAULBC010000005.1, on the reverse strand, counting down.
GGCTACACGGAGAAATACAGGAGAAGACACAGAGCTCCACAGAGCGCGTGATGCAGATCTGCCGTCTCATCTTCGCTGTGTGTACCACATGATTTAGTTGAAGTGACGATGCGAGTCCAGACTTGCAAATTGTCCCGTACTCGTTTCTCCTCCGCTAGTCATTTTCAATTGTCCCTTTTCAATTGTCAATTAAATATTATTATAGACTTCATCTATGAATTAATAGAAACTAACAATTTTTTTCTATTACTTCCGTCCCGCATCTTTGCACCCGATTTTAAATCTATTTATTACAAAATAAGTAGTTACGCATTAAAATTTACAAACATGAGCAAAGTATTATCAATCGGTAGTCAGTTCCCCGCTTTTAAGAAGAAAGCAGTAGTATCATTGGAAAAAGGAAAAGAGTTTACAGAAATCACCAATGAAATAGCAACAGCAGAAGGTAAATGGACAGTAATGTTCTGGTGGCCTAAAGATTTCACTTTCGTGTGTCCTACAGAAATAGCTGAATTCAGCAAAAAGAATAGCGAGTTTGCAGATCGCGATACGGTATTGATCGGTGCTTCTACAGATTCTGAGTTTGTTCACCTGGCCTGGAGAAAAGATCACGCTGATCTGCGCGACCTGAAAATTCCTATGCTGGCAGACACTTCTAAATCTTTAGCTGAAGAATTAGGTATCCTGGATGCAGAAGAAAAGATTGCATACCGCGCTACATTCATTATCGATCCACACGGTATTGTGCGTTGGGTAAGTGTTTACGATCTTAATGTAGGCCGTAACGTACAGGAAGTATTGCGCGTGTTGGATGCTTTGCAGACAGATGAACTTTGCCCCTGCAACTGGAAACAAGGCGAAGAGACTTTGACTGCTAAGTTGAATATGAACTAATCTACACTTCATTTGCAAAGGCAGATGATCACCATCTGCCTTTTTCTAAAACATTATAATTATGAGTACAGCTATTCAAAACGAAACATTCTCCAATTTGCTTAACGATCTTGGATTGGCAGACCATAATCTTTCATCAACCACTATCGCCCTCTTAGAAACGGAACATCGCTATATTAAAGACCTTAAAATAAATGTGGGGAACGTTCTTAACAACACCCAATATTTAAATAAGAAAGAGGCTTTATTGTTAGCATTGGCCGTTGCAACCAATGAAAAGTATGAGCCTTTAAAAGAAAGCTTTTTACAGCAGGCTCGTGAAGAAGGCGCAACAGAAGCAGAAATTGCAGAGATCGTGGCGTGCACTTCACTGATGAACGCAAACAATATCTTTTATCGTTTCCGTCATTTCACCAACAAAGAATTTTATAACACACAGCCTGCAGGTATCAAAATGAGCATCATGATGAATCCTGTGTTGGGCAAGGAATTCTTTGAATTAACAAGTCTTGTGATCAGCTCCATCAATGGTTGCGAAATGTGCGTAACATCACATGAACAATCGGTTCTGCAGCATGGCAGCTCTGAAGCAAGAGTATTGGAATCAGTTAAGTTAGGCGCTATTGTTAAAAGCCTGATCACAGTGTTAGCTTAATGGGGTTGTACGTTGTAAGTTATACGTTTTACGTATATCGTAGCGAAGGATGGCGTGAGTAATTTTATTTAGTTCACCAGGAAGGATTTTGATGCGTTATGGGTTGGACCTGTCAGGTTCAGCTCGTAACGCTTTTTAGCTATCAGCTGTTAGCTGTTAGCTTTGAGATATCGGATATCAGGTATCAGGTATCAGGTATCAGGTGTTGCGCGCCGGAAATTACTTCGAATCTATTTAGTAAAAGCTTCAATATCCCGGACCACTCACATTCCGGTTAATATTAAATAAATCCCGTCAATCCTTAAATCCCAAAAATCCTGGTCCCGGCAGCTCCCAGCCCGTCTTGACAAAAATCAATCATTTTATTAAAATTCTCATCCCAATCGCAGAGCGCTTTTTGCTGTTTTAAAATCCCCGTACACATTCAGGTTCATTTGTTCAGACATTCGTACAAACAACCCTCAAAATCAATAAAATCCACTATTAACTTTTTAAATTTTGAATTATTTGTTGGGAGCTACCTCAGAAATCTGTAATTTGGTTGAACATTATTAAGCTGCCAATAAAACACTAATGTTCAATAGCGATTGTTTTTTTCGATCCAGGTTACTTTGGATAGGTGCCGGTTTTTCTGCCTTGCTGCTTGCTGCTACAGTTGGATGTAATAATAAGAACGGATCTGCGGAGTCGATGCCGGATGTTGTTAGCTATAATTTTAACATACGCCCGATATTATCAGACAAATGTTTCGCATGTCACGGTCCCGATGCCAATAAGCGGCAGGCGCACTTGCGTCTGGATATTGCCGAATCTGCCTATGCGCCTCTGACTGAAACAAAGGGAGCATATGCTATTGTGCCCGGTAAACCGGAACAAAGTGAATTGTTCAAACGCATCAGTTCACAGGATCCTACCTACCAGATGCCTACACCGGAATCGCATCTTGGATTACTAAACGAACATGAAGTTGCACTTTTTAAAAAATGGATAAAACAGGGTGCGAAATATGAACGCCACTGGGCTTTTATTGCGCCAAAGAAAGCGCCGGTTCCAAAAGTAAAAGATGAAAAGTGGCCAAAGAATGAACTGGACAATTTCATTATGGCGAAAATGGAACAAAAGGGCTTATCTCCAAATGAAGAAGCTGATAAAGAAAGACTATTAAAAAGAGTTTCGTTTGACTTAACCGGGTTGCCGCCGTCAATTCAAATGATGGATGACTTTCTGAATGACAAAAGTCCGAATGCTTACGAAAAGGTTGTCGACAGATTGATGCAGAACACAGCTTACGGAGAGAAAATGGCACAGCACTGGCTGGACGTAGCACGTTACTCTGATTCTTACGGATACCAGGATGACAACATCCGTTCTCAATGGCCCTGGCGCGACTGGGTAATTCATGCATTTAATGAAAATCTCCCTTACGATAAATTTCTTACCTGGCAGATTGCCGGCGATATGCTTCCTGATGCAAACAAGGAACAGATCCTCGCAACCGGTTTTTTCCGCAACCATAAGTACACAGAAGAAGGGGGTGTTATTCCGGAAGAGTACAGAATTGAATATATACTTGATAAAACAAAAACTTATGGCAAGGGTATTATGGGCATCACAATAGAATGCGCTCAGTGTCATGATCACAAATACGATCCTTTCAGCCAGAAGGATTATTACGAGCTTTTTGCATTTTTCAACAATACAAAAGAAAAAGGATATGAAGGTGATGTTAGCACATCTAAACCAGCCAAGAATCCGCTGATGCAAATTACGCAAGAGGACAGGCAGAAGCTGCTTTCATTCATCAACTATAAAGATACGAACGCTCTTACTGTTTCTGTAATGGGGGAACTGGATACGGCGCGCAAGACTTATATACTGAAACGCGGCGTATACGATGCGCCCTCTGTTGAAGTGCAGCCAACTGCCGTTGCTGCTATAATGAAGTATGACACGACTAAATTTCAGCGTAACCGTCTTGGATTGGCAGAATGGACGATCGATCGAAACAATCCACTAACGGCCCGCGTATTTGTGAATCAAATGTGGCAAGAAGTTTTTGGTCGCGGTCTTGTTAAAACAACCGGCGACTTCGGTATGCAGGGCGAATTGCCTTCTCATCCTGAACTGCTGGACTGGCTTGCTATAGATTTTATGGAACACGGCTGGGATATTAAACGCCTGATGAAGCAAATGGTAATGAGTGCCACCTACAGGCAGTCAACTAAAACAACGGACCAAAAACAAGGTATTGATCCGGAAAACGTTTATTTGTCGCATGGTCCCCGCAACAGGTTAACCGCTGAATTTGTACGTGATATGGTTCTGTCAAGCAGTGGATTGCTTGTAAGAACAATTGGCGGACCAAGTGTAAAGCCATATCAGCCAAAAGGTTTGTGGGAAGCTGCATCAAGTGGCAGAGGTGTATTAGCAACTTATCAACAGGATCACGGCGATGCCTTATATAGAAGAGGTATGTACACGTTTATCAAATTAACCGTGCCGCCTCCATCTATGATTGTATTTGATGCCAGCAACCGCGATCAATGTGAAGTAAAACGCTTAAAGACAAATACGCCGCTGCAGGCATTGATCATGCTAAATGATCCGACAGTGCTGGAAGCATCACGCGTGCTTGCACAAAAACTGGAAGCGGAACCTGGCTCTGCAACGGATAAAATAAACAAAGCGTTCCGCCTGATCATTTGCAGAAAAGCAACGGACGCAGAGATGAAGATCCTCCAAAGTTATTATGACGATCAATTGCAGGAATTCAAACAAAAGAAGCTGGACGCACAGAAAACTTTGAACGTAGGTGAATTCCACAAGAACGACAGGCTGGAGCAGAATTCCCTGGCATCTCTGATGAAAACCATCAGCGCGATTTATAACATGGAAGAAGCAATAACGAAGTCATAGCTGTGAGCTGTTAGCTATCAGCAGTCAGCTTTTAAAACTCGCTAATTGAAAATTCCGTCTTTAACAATAAAAATATCGCTGCGTCGCTGCCTCTTTGCGACCGCCGCGTGAAGCATAAAAAATCGTCGCGCCGCCGCTTCGTTGCGTCCGCCGCGAGAAAAAAATAAAAATGGAAAAGGAAATCCTCGAACACGGACTAAACTACAACCGCCGCAAGTTTTTATCAAGGCTTAGCCTTGGTATTGGCAGCATGGCATTGGGTTCTCTATTGATTCCCGATCTGTTTAGTAGCGGGAGTGAAGAAACAATTATGGCGGGCTTACCGCATTTTGCGCCAAAAGCCAAGCGCATCATTTATCTTTTTCAAAACGGCGCTCCGTCCCAACTGGACCTGTTTGACTATAAGCCAAAGTTGCAGGAAATGCACGGGCAGGATCTTCCTGCAAGCATACGCATGGGCCAACGCTTAACTGGGATGACAGCTGATCAGACACATTTTCCACTGGCCGGGACTGTCTTTAAATTTGGTGAATATGGTCGCGCGCGTGCCCAGATCAGTGAATTGTTGCCATATACTGCCGGTGTAGCGGATGATCTGTGTATTATCAAAACCATATGGACAGAAGCCATTAACCACGATCCTGCCTTGACGTTCTTCCAAACGGGGGCACAAGTGGGCAACAGACCGAGCATGGGCGCATGGTTAAGCTATGGCCTCGGAAGTGAGAATAAAAACCTGCCGGCATTTTGTGTATTGCTCTCTAAAGGCAAGGGCAACGGACAGGGGGTGTATTCAAAACTCTGGAGTAATGGATTTTTGGATTCAATACACCAGGGCGTACAATTCAGCAGCGGTGAAAATCCTGTATTATACCTGAACAATCCGGATGCGATTGATAAGGCGGACAGAAGAAAAATGCTGGACAAGATTGCTGAATTGAACACTGCTTCTTACCAGCAGTTTGGCGATCCCGAAATAAACACCAAGATCCAGCAATATGAAATGGCTTTCCGCATGCAGACAGCCGTGCCGGAAATAACAGATATGAGTAAAGAGCCGGAATCAATCATTAAATTATACGGCCCTGATTGCCTGGTTCCGGGAACATACGCAGCAAACTGTTTGCTTGCCCGCAAACTCAGTGAGAACGGTGTACGCTTTGTGCAGTTGTACCACCAGGGTTGGGATGCACATGGCGATTTGCCGGGACAAATTAAAGGTCAGTGTAAAGACGTTGACCAGGCTAGTGCAGCGTTAATAACAGATCTTAAACAACGTGGACTGTTAGATGAAACGCTGGTGATCTGGGGTGGTGAATTTGGCCGCACCAACTATTGCCAGGGAAAATTAACCCTCGATAATTACGGAAGAGACCATCACCCAAGATGCTTTACTGTATGGATGGCAGGAGGTGGCGTTAAGCCGGGTGTATATGGCGAAACCGATGAGTTTGGCTATAACATTGCAAGTAATCCGGTGCACGTTCACGACTTCCACGCAACAATTTTAAACCAGATGGGATTGGATCATGAAAAACTCACCTTCAGGCATTTGGGCAGGCGCTATCGCCTGACAGATGTGGCAGGCAAAGTAATTAAAGATCTGATCGCTTAAAATATTACATCGAACTCTCCTTAACACAACAAAAATTATGAACCGCAGAAAATTCTTACAACAAACCTCTTTTGCTACCGGCGGCATTTTGATTATGCAGGACTTGTTTGCAAAAGAAAAAGGCAAAGTATACGGCTACAACAATATGAGTTATACATTGGATACAGCATGGAGCAAAGCCAACCCCACGCAATATCCGGTGAACGACTGTCACGAAATGGTGCAGGATAAACACGGCCGTATTTTTCTGCTTACCAACGAAACAAAGAACAACATTCTTGTTTACAACACAAAGGGTAAACTGTTGGAGAGCTGGGGACATGAATTTCCCGGTGCACACGGTTTAACGCTCCATAATGAAAATGGAACAGAGTATTTATATATTACCGATACAGCAAAACACCAGGTGTATAAAACAACAATGGACGGCAAGATTCTGTTGACCATCAGTACGCCAATGGATCCGGGAATCTATAAAAAAGCGGAGGAATTTGTTCCTACCGAAACAACCATTGATGAAAATGGAGACATCTTCATTGCCGATGGTTACGGAGCACAGTATGTGTTGCAATATGACAGCAAAGGAAATCTGAAGCATTATTTTGGTGGCAGGGGAGAAGGAGATGAGCATCTGGATAATGCGCACGGTATAGTGTTTGACAAACGTAGCGGTGAAACAACTTTGCTTGTTACAGACAGAACGCGTAATTGCTTCAAACGTTTTACAAAAGAAGGCAAGTTGCTTGAAGTGATCAAATTGCCTGGCGCATGTGTATGCCGCCCGGTAATTCATAAGGATCATTTATATGCCGCTGTGTTGCGCTCTCCGGATATGAAGCTGGAAGGTTCCGGCTTTGTAACCATCCTGGATAAGGACAATAAAGTAGTAAGCAATATTGGTGGAAGCGAACCTAAATATGTAAACGGTGTACTGCAACCAATGCAACAGACAGAAAAAATATTTGTTCATCCACACGACGTATGTGTTGACAGCGATGAAAACTTATATGTTGCGCAGTGGGCTTCAGGAAAAGTTTATCCTTATAAATTAAAGAGAACAGCGTAGGGCAAAGTACGAAGTAAGAAGTACGAGGTACGAAAGGTTCGGGCCGGTTGGAAATACACAAACCGGCTTATATTATAAGTTCCTTTTTAAGACCTGCGCTTTTCGTCTTCGTAGTTTTCTGTTTTAACAATAAAATTGTTACGAATGTTAGGTGCTGTCAAACCTAGGTACTACGTACTTCGTAACTCGTACTCATAACAACCAGTTTGCTTTAGATTTCATGAAAATTAAAAAACTTGTAGCGGCGTCCCTGCTTCCTTTAAACATCTTATTGTTTTTTCTGTTGGTGTTTAGTAGCAGATTGGTGGTACCATCATGGTTGCAGGTGATAGGTCGTATGCACCCACTGATTTTACACTTTCCTATTGTATTGGTTTTGCTCTATGTGGCGTGGCAACTATTTGCTTCAGAGAATTTAAAATCACATCAGTGGTACAAAGATGTTACTGACATCCTGCTGCTTGCAGCTGCGCTTTCAGCGGCCGTTACAGCTTTAATGGGATTGTTTCTTTCAAGAGAACCGGGTTACGATTCCGACGCGATAGCCTGGCACAAATGGCTGGGTGCATCCACTTCTTTTGTCCTCTACGCTTTTTATTCTTTCAGACTAAAAATAGAAAGAGGCGGATTGTTTTCTTATGCCTCAGCATTGTCGATCGCTGTTTTAATTGCCATTGCTTCACATCTGGGAGCAAACATTACCCACGGTGAAAACTTTGTACTGGCACCGGTAACTCCCGACAAGAAAAAGCAAGTCGCTCCTTTAGAGGATGCGGTCGTATATGCCGATCTCGTGCAACCGATACTCCAGGCAAAATGTATGGGTTGCCATAACAGCAGCAAGGCGAAGGGTGAGTTGGTTATGGATACAAAAGAGTTGTTGTTGAAAGGTGGCAAGAATGGAAAACTGTGGGATTCCGGCAGGGCCGATCTTGGTTTAATGATGCATCGCATTCATCTTCCGGAAGAAGAAAAAGAACACATGCCGCCGGCGGGAAAACCTCAGTTAAGTATAGAGGAGATGTCCATTTTATATGCATGGATCAAAGGCGGCTCTTTATTTGATAAAAGGGTTATCGATTTGCCTGAGAAAGACACGTTGCGTGTTCTCGCGACGAAAGTCTTAAAGCAATCTGCCGACGAGCAGTATGATTTTGCTGCTGCCGATGAAAAACAAATCCAGAAACTAACAAACAACAATCGTATAATATCCCAGGTGGCTATAGGCTCTCCGGCGTTAGTTGTAAATTTCTACAACAAACCGTTTTATGATTCCAAACAACTGGAAGAATTAAAGCCTTTGGAAAACCAGGTGGTAGAATTGAACCTGGAAAACATGGGTGTAAAGGATGAAGATCTTAAAATCATCAGCAGGTTCAAGAATCTGAGAAAACTGAATCTCAACTTTACAGCTGTAACGGGAAAAACATTGGGAGAGTTGAAAAACCTTCAATTCCTTAAAAGCCTTTCACTTTCCGGTACAACCGTAAAATCGGGCGATCTTACTGCTCTTACATCTTTACCGAAACTAAAAACGGTGTATTTGTGGAACACGTCTGTAGTATCAAAGGATGCTGAATATCTTGCATCTAAGAACAAGAACATCAGTTTTCAAACCGGATTCAAAGGGGATACTGTTGTATTAAAATTGACGCCTCCTATTTTTCAGAATGAACAGCCCATCATAACGGCCCAACCATTGCCGTTGGAGCTGAAACAATATGTAAACGGCACGACCATTCGCTATACGTTGGATGGAAAAGATCCTGACAGCGTAAACTCCCCGGTTTATGACAAAAATGTGGTGTTAAAAGAGGATGTCACCGTCAGGGCTAAAGCTTTTAAGCCGGGATGGATCAGTAGCGATATTATCCAGGAACACTTTTTCAAAACAACTTATGTTGCAGACAGTGCCGTGTTAGTGACGCGACCGGATGCGAGATATAAAGGCGCCGGTGCGAAAACACTAATTGACCTGGATAAAAGCGATTTGAACGCGGGCAGTGGCAAATGGCTCGGTTACAAGGATAGCAATATGGTGGCCGTAATGATGTACAACAAACCGGTAGAAGCAAAAAATGTAACAATTAGCCTTCTCAAAGATATAAACGGTTATATATTTCCTCCGGTAAGAGCCGAAATATGGGGTGGCACAGATGAAAAAAACATGGCTTTGCTTTCCCGCATTGAGCCGAAACAACCGGAAAAGACGGAAACTGAAAGAATAAATATTTCTGTTTCCTGCGACTTTAAACCAACAACGGTTAAATGTCTTAAAATAGTGCTTGTTCCTATCGCCAAACTTCCGGAGTGGCATGGCGGAAAAGGCAGTAAAGGGTGGATTTTTGTAGATGAGGTATTTGTAAACTAAGGCCGATTAATTTTTGTTTATCCCGGAAACAAACTGAACAATAACGATTATTGATTGTTAGGAAGTTAGATACAGCTCTGCCCGCGATTGCGGCGTGCTGTCATCACTTAATCCTAAAATGTCAAATAGAAGTTATGTCCAAAAAGCTGCTTCTTGTAATAATCGCCACTGTGTTTAGTGCCTTATTGCATGCGCAAACTGCTCGCTGTGCGTTTGAAAACTTGTTTACCATTAAACCGGGTATGAGTAAACCTACGGTTGTAGATACCATTAATAGCAGATACAGCAATATAAAGCTGGTTAACACCGAATCGGAAAAGAGGCCTCCTTACGGCAGTGGCGGCGACTCAATTGTCCTGGAAACATTGACATACAAGGCTGGCGGAATTAAAATACCTTGTTTTAATGGCACCAATAATGTATTGAGAATGGATTTCGCCGATGATAAATTGTATAAGGCATACATAGGCACTGAGTATTCTCAATTAAAATATCCCGACCTTATGAGCAACTTTAATGCGCTCAGAAACAGCATAAAGAAATCGTGGAAGTTTGAGCACGAAATAAAGGTTTCAGGAAGCAATGTGGAAGGTTTTGGCTATGCCTACACAAAGAATCAGGAAAAAACCAACAAGCCAGAAACATGCACTTTGCAATATGTAAAAATCAAAGGCAGTTCCCCCTCTGCCGACAAATATATACTTGAGGTGATCTGGGCGAATTTGCAGAACACGCGTATGGAGGGATCAGCGTATTGAGGGGAGGTATTAGGTTTCAGGTTTCCGGTGTAAGGCTTGAGGTTTAAGATGTGAGGCAAGAGATTTCCTCGCACTTGAAATACTATTTCATAAGTTGCTTATAATCCTTCTAATAGTATCTCCAATCCATGTAGTTTCCGGCTGCGTGGTTTTACTCCATCGCTTCTGCGATTAATAGCCCATAGCTATCGGTGGTCTTTTTGCAGCACTGAGCCACAAGATTTACCGGAGTAAACCTTTCAATTCCCGGCTTTTGATCAATCACTGTTAACATTTACTTCGGTTCTCACACCTGAGTACTTCGCAACTCGTACTTATTATACATCGCACATCTAAAACCGTACATCTAACATTGTACATCGCCTCACATCGTACATAAAAAGCCTTACATTTACGCCACTTAAACAATAGCTATGGCACAAATTAAAGTGATCGGGAAAAGAAAAAGAATAGCATTGGTGGCCCACGACCATAAAAAAAATGACCTGATTGATTGGGTTGTGTATAATAAAACCGTTCTGTCACGACACGAATTATTTGCTACCGGAACAACCGGCCGCATGGTGGAAGACGCATTGGACAGACCGATCAAAAAATTATTAAGTGGTCCTTTAGGTGGCGATCAGCAGATTGGAGCAATGATTGCCGGTGGTGAAATTGATGTGCTGATCTTTTTCTGGGATCCTATGTCGTCACAGCCGCACGATAGTGATGTAAAAGCCCTGTTGAGATTGGGCGTTGCATGGAACATTCCGATGGCTTGCGATCGTGCTACTGCTGATTTTATTATGACGTCGCCGTTTATGCACGAAGAATATGAAACTATTCTCCCCAGCTATACCGATTATCTTAAAAGACCGATCGAGGAAAAAATATAGTAACGCATAGTTCTGGGACTGATAACTCCGCATTGCCCGAAGTCGTTTGCCGCAATTTTTACAACGTTTATCCAAGTTTCGATTGTATATGAGCCAGGTAATACTCCGTCAGTGGAAACGTGAAGATGCACAACAGCTGGCTCTTATAGCCAATAACAGAAATATCTGGAACAATGTGCGTGACAGATTGCCAAGTCCATACACCGTTATGGATGCCCTGCAGTGGATCAATCATTGCCTGAGCGAAAAACCTCATTTGAATTTTGCCATAGAATGTGAACACAAAGTTGTAGGTAGCATTGGTTGTGTTTTAAAAGACGATGTGTACCGGAAAAATGTGGAAATAGGTTATTTTATTGGTGAGCCGTATTGGGGTAACGGAATAGCAACAGCCGCGGTCAAAGAAATGCTCGTCTACATACAAAAACAGTTTAACGTAATCCGCATTTATGCAGAAGTGTTTGAACACAACAAAGCCTCAATGGAAGTATTACGCAAAAACGGTTTTTATCTCGAGTCTATTCGCCGCAAAGCAGCCATAAAAAACAATGAGATAATTGACGATTATATATGGGTGAAACTGTTGGTTAGTTGAAAATTCCTGCCCGACAAGTCATTCAGGCGGGGACAGTTGACAATTGAAAATGAAGGGAATTGCAGGTCGGGCCGCCCTTTCCTTGTGCAATCCAAAAAGATGACAGTACACTTTTTGTTGGTAGCCCGTAGGGCTTTAAGCTCAATAGAGGTCCAGCACACAAGGGCTTTATTGTCCGTAGGATATTAACTCCTTTATTTGGTTAAAGCCCTAAAGGACTATGAGGTTCTCGATTGGATTGTTTCTATTGAGCTTAATTCCCTACGGGAAAAATTGGGACTGTTATAAAATCTGTCATTTAGCACGACCGGAGACATCTCCCGAAATTGACGATGTATGCTTAACTAAATGACTGTGCATTTTCAATTTTCAATTCTCCATTTTCAATTATTCAAATTTCTTATATTTAGTCTTCGACTGCCTGCCCCATTAACTCATTAAACGAAACCATAACTGCATGAAAAAAATCATTCTCGGCAGTGCATGCCTACTGGTAAGCACACTATTTGCTTCAGCACAAACAAAATCCATAGCAGGTTTTTCAGAGCAATCGAGTGCGCAGCAAAGGCAAACCGAAACAACTTTCAACAATACGTTGAGCGCTGAGAATATCGGTGCTACGATCAGGCAGTTTTCCGACAGGCCGCATAATATTGGTTCTCCTGCGGGAAAATTGTATGCAGATCAGATAGCAGCCAGGCTGAAGGATTATGGTTTCGAAACAAATATTGAAACCTACCAGGTGTTGTTTCCTACACCAAAAACAAGGTTGCTGGAAATGACTTCACCGGCGGCATACAAAGCCATTCTTAAAGAGCCAGCATTAAAAGAAGATGCTACCAGCGGACAAGAAGGGCAATTGCCGACCTACAATGCATGGAGCGCCGATGGAGATGTAACCGGCGACCTGGTATTTGTGAACTATGGTTTGCCGGCAGATTACGATGAACTGGCAAAATTGGGTGTTGATGTTAAGGGCAAGATCGTAATTGCCAAATACGGCCAAAGCTGGCGCGGTATTAAACCAAAAGTTGCGCAGGAGCATGGCGCCATCGGATGTATCATTTATTCTGATCCGAAAGATGACGGCTATTTCCGCGGAGATGTTTATCCCAAAGGTGCATTCAAGAATGAGTATGGTGTTCAGCGTGGATCAGTGATGGATATGGTGGTGTACCCTGGTGACCCGTTAACACCTGGCATCGGTTCTACAAAAGATGCGAAGAGAATTGCCTCGCACAATGAAGCGGTCAATTTGTTGAAAATACCGGTTTTGCCAATCAGTTATAAAGATGCACAGCCGTTACTGGCAGCTTTGGAAGGTCCTGTTGCTCCTGCAGCGTGGAGAGGTGCTTTGCCACTGACCTATCATATTGGTCCCGGCAAAACAAAAGTGCATTTGAAGCTCGAATTCAACTGGAACACAGTTCCATGTTATGATGTTATAGGAAAAATTAAAGGAGCGCAATATCCCGATCAATGGGTTGTGCGGGGGAATCACCACGACGCGTGGGTGAATGGTGCTGCAGACCCTGCGAGTGGTCTGGCGTCTATGCTTGAAGAAGCCAAAAGCATTGGAGCTCTTTTAAAATCCGAATGGAAACCTAAACGCACTTTGGTGTATTGCGCCTGGGACGGAGAAGAGCCTGGGTTAATCGGTTCAACAGAATGGCTGGAAGATCATCAGCAGGAGCTGCAACAGAAATGCGTTGTATATATTAATACAGATAATAACGGGCGCGGCTTTCTGGAAGCCGGTGGCTCACATGCCTTAACACCATTAATGGATGGCATTGCGAAAGAGCTAACTGATCCTCAAACAAAAGTTTCTCTGTTTGAAAGGGCGAATGCCAGGCAAGTTGTTAATGCAACGTCCACAAAATCAAAAAAGGATGCACTAAGCAAGAAGGATCTTGATTTGGGTGCACTTGGTTCCGGTTCGGATTATTCTTCATTTTTACAGCATGCCGGCATCCCGTCTTTAAACCTGGGTTTCGGTGGTGAAGATGAGGGAGGGGAATACCATTCCATTTACGACTCTTATGATGATTATCGCCGGTTTAAAGACCCGGGCTTTGCATACGGCCTCGCGCTTTCTCAAACTGCAGGACTTGCCGTCCTCCGCATGGCAAATGCAGACGTGTTGCCTTTTAATTTCTCATCCCTGCATAAAACCATCAACAGTTATGTTACAGAATTGCAGTCAATGGTTGACGATCTGCGGGATGCAACTGCTACTGAAAACGAAGTAATCGGGAAAAAACTCTATCAGCTTGCCGCCGATCCAACGCTTACTTACAATCCTCCGGCTGCAAAAGATCCCATTCCTTATATCGATTTTTCAGGACTAAAAAACGCATTGGATAAACTGCAAAAAAATGCCGATAGCCTAAGTTCTTCATCCAAAAAAATGCTAACGGCAGGAACATCTGAAGCAACATTTAACAACAAACTGTACCAGGCCGAACAATCGCTGTTACTGCCTGATGGCCTTCCGCGCAGAAGCTGGTTCAAGCACAGCATTTATGCACCCGGATTTTACACCGGCTACGGGGTTAAAACCATGCCCGGAATTCGCGAAGCAATCGAACAGCGAAACTTTAAAGAAGCGCAGGAACAGATTAATGCGGCGGCTGCAGCAGTTAACAGGCTGGCGGAATACTTGGGGAAGTTGTAAGTTATACGTGATACGCTGTACGTTTATTGGACCGAAGTCATTGCATTTTTTAAAATACCATGTTGCACCTGTATTTCCTCCTCGTTAATAAACGTATAACGTACTACTTACAACGTACCACTTTTCCTACCTTCGTAACATGCCGTTTAAATTACATGCTCCTTATGCGCCGAGTGGTGATCAGCCTTCGGCAATAGCACAATTAACAGAAGGAATATTAAGTGGTGAAAAGTTTCAAACCTTATTGGGCGTAACAGGTAGTGGTAAAACATATACCATGGCCAACGTTATTCAAAACGTGCAAAGACCAACGCTGGTACTTACGCACAACAAAACGCTGGTGGCCCAGTTATATGGAGAGTTTAAACAGTTTTTCCCCGAAAACGCAGTAGGTTATTTTGTTTCTTATTACGACTACTATCAGCCGGAAGCGTATATGCCGGTGAGTGATGTCTATATCGAAAAAGATCTAAGCATCAACGAGGAATTGGACAAACTGCGCCTGCAAGCCACTTCTGAATTACTTACAGGTCGGCGGGACATTATTGTTGTTGCAAGTGTAAGTTGCATTTATGGTATTGGTAACCCGTCTGAGTTTGAGAATGGGATTGTCCGACTGCAAAAGGGACAAATGATCTCTCGCCAGGGCTTTCTACATTCGTTGGTAAACAGTCTGTACACAAGGACGCAGATAGAATTCAAGCGCGGGACTTTTCGCGTAAAAGGTGATACCGTGGACATTAACCTGCCCTACGCGGATTACGGATACCGCATTACTTTTTTTGGTGATGAGATTGAAGAGATTGACCGCATCGATGTAAACACCAGCAAACGTATTTCGGGCGTAGATGAGGCTGCCATCTTTCCCGCCAATCTGTATATAGCGCCCAAGGATATGATGCAGCAGATCATGCATGAGATTCAGGATGAAATGAGATTGCAGGTGGAATATTTTAAAAACATCGGCAAGTTGATTGAAGCACAGCGTTTGAAAGAAAGAGTGGAATACGATCTTGAAATGATGCGCGAACTGGGTTATTGCAATGGTATTGAAAACTATTCACGGTTTTTTGATCGCCGCCAGCCGGGTACAAGACCATTCTGTCTGCTGGATTATTTTCCAAAAGATTTTTTGTGTGTGATAGATGAGAGTCACCAGACAATTCCCCAGGTTGCGGGAATGTATGGTGGTGACAGAAGTCGCAAATTAATATTAGTCGATTATGGTTTTCGCCTTCCGAGCGCAATGGATAACCGGCCGCTGAATTTTCATGAATTTGAAAATTTAATTGATCAGACAGTATTTGTGAGTGCAACGCCGGGTGAATTCGAGTTGGAACATACAGGGGGAGTAGTGGTTGAGCAGGTTGTAAGACCTACCGGTTTGCTGGATCCTCCGATCGAAATAAGACCCAGCGTAAACCAGATAGATGATCTGCTGGAAGAAATTGATAAGCGTGTTACAAAAGGCGACCGCGTACTTGTAACCACGCTTACCAAACGCATGGCGGAAGAAATGGATAAGTATTTACATCGCATCAACATTAAATCAAAATACATTCACAGCGACGTGGATACCCTTGAACGTGTGGAGATTCTCCGTCAATTGCGTCTTGGAGAAATAGACGTATTGGTGGGTGTTAACCTTCTGCGTGAAGGGCTTGATTTACCTGAGGTTTCTCTTGTTGCAATTTTGGATGCAGATAAAGAAGGGTTTCTGCGTAACGAAAGATCGCTTACTCAAACGGCCGGCCGCGCCGCGCGTAACGTTGATGGGTTGGTAATTTTCTACGCGGATAAAATGACTGAAAGCATGCAGAAGACCATCGACGAAACCTCCAGGCGCCGTGAGATTCAGATTGCTTATAATCAAAAACACGGCATTGTTCCCAAAACGGTTTCGAAGAGTAAAGAGCAGGTGTTTGCGCAGACATCTGTGTTAGACATTAAAGGATTTGATGTAAAAAGTCCGTACGCCATTCAGGGTGACCAGGATATTGTTCGCAATGTAGCTGCGGAAGAACAGGAAAACTATAAGACCATTCCTCAAATGGAAAAAGCAATTAATAAAGTGAAGAAGGATATGGAGAAAGCTGCCCGCGATCTTGACTTTATTGAAGCAGCAAGGCTTCGTGATGAAATGTTCCGCTTGCAAAAAGAACTGGAAGTGATGAAGTAGAGGTTAAGAATATGTCCTACACTTTCAAAGTGTAGGACATATTCTTAACCTCCGCCTAAATCTGCAATACCTCAACCAATAAACATACGTGCCATGAGAATATTGATTCTGTTGATCATCATCAGCTCAACCGCCGCAGGCCAAACTACCCGCGCATTTATTCCCAAAGGCAATACTCCCTATAAAAAATATTTGTTCTATTTACATGGCCAACTGATCACCAATGTTGGCGATAATGCAATCAATAATGGTGCACCGGAATGGGGACGATATGAATATTCCACCATTCTTGATTCTCTTCAAAACCGTGGTTTTAATATTATAAGTGAAAGAAGAATGCCGGATGTCAACGACTCGGTCTACATTACCAGGCTTGCAAACCAGGTTGATACATTGCTCCGGAATGGCGTAAGTGTTGACAGCATTATTGTTGTTGGCGCATCAGCCGGTTGGCCAATTGGCTTATTTGCATCTTCCCGGTTGAAAAACGATAAACTTCATTTTGTAATGATGGGAGGGTGCTGGCCGGATACCTATAAAGATTTCAATGGAATTCAGCTGTACGGGAAGTTTCTTTCTATCATTGAAAAGTCTGACAAGCACGGCACCTGCTTCCAGGTTTTTGAGAATCAGCCGCATATTGCCAGTCATAAAGAACTTATATTAAATACCGGTCTGAGTCACGGGTTCTTTTACAAAGCAAGAAAGGTTTGGATGGATCCGGTTGTGGATTGGCTGAATGAGAAAGCGTTTTGATTAAATAAGACTTGTGGGGTACTGAATGAAGTTGCGGAAAAAACGTGCCCTACACTTCAAAAGTGTAGGACACATTTTTCCTGGCCGCCGTGGTTCGTGTCTCACGAACCACAATTTATTCTTGGCTCATCTCATTCAACTATAAATCCATACTTCTTATAAATCTCCTTACCCTTTCCCGTTGTAATAAATTGCAGAAAAGCATTGGCTGCGTCCTTATGCGGTGCATTTTTCAACACACCGGCAACATATTCTGTATAAATATTTTCTTTCTCGGGTATCTCAACGATCTCCACCGGATGGTTGATCATCTTCTGATAATATGCTTCTGTATACCAAACAGGTCCTGCGTCTGCAGTTTTGTTTAAGATGGCCAGCGGTGTTTCGCGGTGGTGGATAGCAGTAAGCATCGTTGTGCCGTTGTTCACTTTTTCATCCATGATTGTTTTTCGAAGTGCGGCCCCACCGGTTTGTTCATAAGCAAGTTCAATCCGCTTTCCTATACTTTCATGCGCAGGATTGGGCATGCTGATGCGAACATCTTTCTTGCCAAAATCCTTGAAAGACCTTATTTGTAAAGGATTGTCCTTATATGTCATAATGGTCAGCCTGTTTTTTGCGTAGATGTGCATGGTGTCGAACCAGCCTTGCTTTGCGTAGTCCTCCATTTTGTTTTTTCCATCACTGAAAATATCAGGCGCAAGGGTAATGCGCATATTGCCCATTACGAGTGACTGTTCTTTTATTTGTTTGGCAAGAATGCCCGGAGGCAGTGTTTCCACAAAGATGCGCGTGTACTGCGGGTACGCTGTTTTGAAGGCTTCAAGCAATTCATCCAACACCATAAACTGGTTGCCTGCAAAGAATACTACCAGCTGCGGATCGTTGATGTCTCCAAACAGATCAGGGACATTGTCAATACCCGGAACTGTAAAGTTTACGCCACCCTTGAGAGGAGTGTTCCAGGGCGGATCAAACCGGTGTTTATCAGTTTTTTGTTGTGCGTTTATGCATGTTGCCAGAAGTAAAGCAAATAGCAAAATAATTCCATTCCTTTTCATAACGACATTCATTTATGGTTTAATAATGGTCCAGCCTTCCTGTTCCCGTATGATCAGCTCACCATTGCCACTTGGAACAATGGCTATAAAATTATACAAAGAATCGCGGCTAATGTTTCTTTCCTGTAATGTGTTATTGCATTGCGCAACAATGACGCCTTTTTCGACGAGCTTTTTGAGATCTTCCCCGTAATTACTGTTTTTAAGATAGGCGTTGGTCCCGCCGGAAAATGCAACGAGTTCAACCTGCAACTTTCCTGTTAGACGCGGGTCGGATAATGCGTTGTTGATATTGCGAAAGGTCTTTTCAATAATATGCGGATCATTTTGATCTAACTGGTAAATGGCTTTATACTGCTTTTTTGTTGCAGATGCGCCGGTGTAATGGCTGTTTTTCTCCAGGGCATTGTCTTGTGCCTGCAGGTGAACTGCAGCCAGCAGTAAAACGAGGCAGGTGATGAGTTTGATTTTTTTCATGTGTCAGTATTTAGAGAGTAAAATATTATGCGCTGTTTTCATAGAAGACACGCGATGTTACTGTCATTCGACTGTGTTTTTAGTTAATAAGAATAAGTTATGGTTATACAGAGATCACAGAGGAGGCACTGAGTTTCACAGAGATGTGCCGATGGTAATCATTTTCAATTGTCCCCGCCTGAATGACTTTCAGTCGGGCAGGAATTATCACTTGTCCATTACTTTAAACGGTCCGAATTTGTGCTGAGCTAATGATAAAGTATCATTGTACGGCGGATATGGGCAATCCTGTGGTTTCTTACTCAAATCAGGATAGTCTTTTTCTTTATGTGCCTTTGCCGGCCTTTTAAAGGAGTTGATGTAAGCAGCAACGTCATACGCCTGTTCATCTGTCAGCAACGGTTTATCATGAGATACTCCGAACGGCATGTTGGCCTTGATAAATTTTGCAGCCGTCAACAAGCGACTCATACCGGCACCGTCATTATAAGAGTCATGTCCCCATAGCGGCGGATATAAATATCCTTCTCCATCACCGGGCATACCTTTTCTTTTTCCTTCACCATTGGCACCATGACACACAACACAATTATTGGTGAACACAATCTTTCCTTTTTCCAGATCCGCTGCGCGGGCCGGAACTTTCAGCTTCACAAAGCCCTGTCCGTTAATACGGCCATTTTGGCCGACGTCATTGCTTAAATAAGTGATGTAAGCAACAATGGCCTTCATTTCGCGGGAAGCGCTGTCCAGGGCGTTGCCATTCATACTTCTTTCAAAACACCCATTGATGCGATCTTCAAGGCTTTCGATCTTGTTTTCGCGACCGATGTATGTAGGGAAGACTTTCGTTAATCCAATATAAGGAGCAGCAAATGCTTTTGTCCCAGAACCAAGGTGACAGTTTTTGCAAGCCATATTATTACCAGTCCTCACTTTGCTCTTATCCTTAATTTCTGGTCCGAGATATTTCTGCGTTTCTGTTATAAGATTATAGCCGTATTGTATCAGTCGGCCTTGTTCGTCCTGTGGAAAATGCGCAACCAGTTCATTTGCCCTGGCAAAAAGATCAATTGAATCTTTAGTTGTGTGACTTTCTACTACGTCAGTCCTGGATTTTTTTTCACTATTCAAACAACCTGAAATTGTAGAAGCTATAACAAGTAAAGCAGCAAATGCAGTTGTTGTAATAGTTTTAAAAATGTTACCAAACCCCATATTAGTTTTCATGTCATCTGTGTTTTTCATCCGTGCTATTTTGAGATTCAAAAGTATCGCGTATGCTTATCCGTGGGAAATGGCAATATGTAATGGTATATAACCAAAAGTTATGTATGTGATTGTTGTTGAAAGGCAAATTTCATAAACAGATTAGGCAAGGCGCTTAATGTTCCATACATGTGTGCAAAGTAAAACTTGCGATGTATATCCATGTCCGCAATCTCAATAATCGTTAGCGAACCATCCTGTAAATATCGTGTAATAGCATGAACGGACAAAAAAGCGTAATAATTACTATGCAACAAAAATTCTTTGATACTTTCTGAACTGCCAAGCTGCAATCTTATGTCAAGTTCCGGTAGATGGATGGCTTTTTCCTTCAGGCTTTGTTCAATTATCGCCAAAGTGCCGGATCCGTTTTCACGCATTACCAATGGTAGTTTTTTCAATTCATTGTAGTCTTCAATTTGCTGAATGCGATTGTTTGCTGTTGCAGTTACTAAAACAATTTCATCTTTTAGAAAAGGAATGTATTTAATTGAGTTCTTGCTGGCACTGCCCTCCGTAATGGCAAGATCAATTTCTTTATCCAACAGACCTCTTTCTATTTGCTCCGTATTTCCATTAACCAGTTGCAGTTGAATGCCTGGATGTTTGGCATGAAACAGCGCCAGTATGGTCGGTATTACATATTGCGAAACCGTTGTGCTGGCACCGAGTTTAAGCATGCCGGATTCTTTTCCGTTTAATAAGCTCAATGCATAATCGGCCTGGTTATACTGATCAAGGATCTTTTTGGCGTGTTCCTTCAATATTTCTCCGGCTTCGGTCAGCATAAGCCTGCCTCCGTTACGTTCAAATAAGGTAACACCTGTTTGTTGTTCCAGTTCCTTTATATTTTTCGTAACTGCAGGTTGCGTTATAAACAAATCGTTGGCGGCTTTTGTAAAGTTCAGTTTACATGCGGCCGCATAAAAAACTTTCAGCCTGAAATCTGCATCCATAGGGCAAAGATAGCTATCAGCAATCAGCTGTGAGCTATCAGCTATTAGCTATGCCTGACCGCGTGGGTATTCTAATAAACATATACATTCTGTTTTCTTAGGATGTATTAGGACGACAATTAAAAGTTTTGACAAAATGTTGTATGCTGCAGGGTGATCGTTGGCTCGAATGAAGAATTTCGTTTGACATAATCAAAAACGTAATGACGGCACGCCTGTCATCGATAGCCCGTAGGGCTTAAAGCTCAATAGATAGTCTAATGATTTGCGCTCCTTTTGTCCGTAGGACATTAACCCTTGCATTGGCTAAAGCCCTAAAAGGTTACGATGCGCTGAATTCATCCGTTTCTATTGAGTTTAATTTCCTTCAGGAAATCCTGTTACTGTTCTAAATCCGTCATTGTGTGCCCCACATTTTCAATTGTCAATTGTCGACTTTCAATTACGTCTCAGGCTATCAATTAATCAAATTTTGTATATTTAAGACATGGTAACACTAGCACTATACAACTTAAAAGGCGGTGTTGGAAAAACTGCCGCAACAATTAACCTGGCATATCTTGCCGCGGCAGATGGATTAAAAACGTTGGTGTGGGATTTGGATCCGCAAGGCTCGTCTTCTTTTTACCTGCATGTAGAGCCAACAGTAAAAAATGAGACACGCAAACTGTTATCCGGTGAGGTTGAGATGCAGGAAGCCATCCAGGATTCATTATTTGAAAAGCTATGGATCCTTCCGTCAGATATTTCTGCGCGCAATGCAGATGTTCAGTTGGATGAAATGAAACAGAGTAAGAAAAAGGTGAAAAATTTGCTTGCCGGCTTAAAACAATTTGATGTAGTGTTCCTGGATTGTCCGCCCGGCATATCACTTCTGCACGATAATGTTTTTAACGCGGCTGACTGGATCCTTATGCCAAACATTCCAACTACACTTTCCATCCGCTCTTTTGAAACAGTTGCCGGTTATTTTAAAGAACACGAGCTTCAGGAAGATAAACTCAAATGTTTCTTCAGCATGGTAGATCACCGTAAAAATCTTCATCATGAAACCATGGAGAAATTTTATAAAGACAAGTTGTTTTTTAAAAACTATATACCTTACTTAAGTGATGTTGAAAAAATGGGCAGCAATCAGCAACCCCTTTTTGAATATGCTAACAGCAGCTATGCAGCCCAGTGTTATAGAGATCTCTGGAACGAGATAAAGAAGACCTGCCTGTAAATAAAAATCCTTACCTTCCTTACTGTAATATGTGGCAACGCAATTACCAATGCTGCCTCCGTTGAACGCACCGGATAGATTTTTTGAAAAGGTTAAAAGATTTTACATGGAGAAGAACGTTGTTTCATGGTTTAGCCCCGCATTACAAAAAGAAATGCCTGTGGCTGTATACGGTTATTACGGATATGCATTGTTGATGATTCCCACAGCCAACGCCGATTTTCTCGAATATGAGCGCTTTGAATTATTGCAAACGTTAAAGCCATTTATTGATGCCGGTGTATTGAAAGTTTACAGCATCAACAGCGTTAACGATGAAAGCTGGTTGAACGGGCAAAAGGAAGGAGCTCATAAAGCCATCCGCCATAACCAGTTTAACGAGTATGTGCTTAACGAAGTTATCCCGTATATCCGCAACACTTCAAGTGAAGAAACATTTGTATATACCTGCGGTGCTTCCCTGGGTGCTTTTCATGCGGTAAATCTCTTCTTTAAGAAGCCCGACCTGATTAACGGCGCAATTGGAATGAGCGGTGTGTACGACCTTACTGAGTATACACATGGCTATTGGGACGAGCAGGTATATTTTAACTCACCTGCCCACTACATTCCAAACCTTACAGATGAATGGTATCTCAAAAATATTCGCGCAAGCCATCATATCCATATTTACACAGGTAGCGGCAATCATGAGGCACCGGAAAAAAATCAACAGTTTTCTGATATGTTGTGGAACAAAGGCATCTGGCATGACTTTGAATTATGGGGCCACGATATACACCACGACTGGCCAACCTGGCGAATGATGCTGCCATATATTATCAAGGAAAAATTTACTTAGCATTAATGAAACCAGCAGAAATCGGTTATTGGGCCTTTTGAACTGCCAATGCCGAGAAAAGAATGTTCATGTTTCTCCTACGGAGATGCCTGGTATACAAAGATTAGCAAAGTGCATTTTGCGGGCTGGCATGCTAATGGTAATATATCTGGCAATAACGTTTACTTAAGATATTGGCAAAAAAATGAGTCTGCTTAAGATTAGGTACTTCGTACTTCGTAAATCGTACTTAAGCAAAGCGTTTTCGGGGAAACGGCGTGTTTATATCTGGTAACAAAATGATTTGTTGAGCGTTATTACTTAATAAAAGAGCGTTGGTTAAAGGAAAGATCATAAAGCGAACAGGGATGATACTGTTAAGTATTATCGCATTATATGTTCTTATCCTTATTGTACTTAGCATTTTGGCCAACAATAAAAAAGGGCTCATACTTTCGAAGGTGAACAATGCGGTTCATCAACTGCTGCCAGGCGACGCGCACATAAACGATATTGAAATAAACATGTGGCGTTATTTTCCTAAAATTGAGATCCGGCTTATTGATGTTTCTTATAAAGATACACTGCGGCATGAACCATTGTTTGTTGCCAAAACAGTGTCCACAACCTTCAATATTGTTCAGTTAATCCAGCGAAACCTCGATGTGCGTGATCTCAAAGTTGCAAATGGAAGCTTTCATCTTTTTACAGACTCTTCAGGATATTCCAATAATTACCTGCTGAAGCCCAAGCAAAGGGAAATTGAAAGACCAGGCAAAAAATCACAAAAAGTATTTATTGATAATGTAGAGCTGCAAAACTTCCATGTTGTGATAGACCACGCACAAAAGGAAAAGAAATATGATATCCTGATTAAGGACATGGATGCACGCATAAAAAAGGTTGACACCGTTTTAAACATCAGGCTTAAAGAAAAATGTCTTGTAAACGGTTTAGGATTTAACCTTGCACAAGGCATTTATTTACAAAATCAGGAAGTAGAGGGAACATTCAATATAAAATTCAATCTGCCGCAAAAAAGCCTGCAGTTCTCAAATGCCAAGGCTTCCATCAATAAGCAGCTATATACAATGGGTGGTAATTTTAACTTCTCGGATAGTGGTAAGTTTAGCCTTAAAGTAGACACAAGAAAATTGGTCTACAAGCAGGCATTATCCATACTTACAGAAAAGATTCAAAGAAAGCTGAGTCTCTATCAGCTGTCCGAACCCATTAATGTAACTGCGGAAATTGAAGGTCCGTTAATGTATAAATCAATTCCTTTTGTAAGAGTTGAGTGGACCACAGAAGACAATATTTTACAGACGCCCATTGCAACATTTGATAAATGCAGTTTTAAAGGCAGTTATTTTAATGAACGCGTGAAAGGCGTTCCGAGAACTGACCCCAACTCCATGGTAGTGTTTGATAATTTTGTTGGTAACTGGGAAGGAATACAGGTGGCAGGTTCAAACATCATGATAACTGACCTGGCCAATCCCACGCTTGACGTGAAGCTGCAATCCACTACCGACTTCCCGGCGCTGGACAATAAATTCAATTTGCAGACAATACGCTTTATTGAAGGCATAGCGGTAATGACGCTGCAATACAACGGCCCCCTTACGGCAAATGTTGCGCTGCTGCAAAAGCTGAGTGGCGCAATTCATGTAAAAGACGGTATAATACAGTATGAACCTAAGACGCTTACATTCACCAATTGTAACGGTGATATTATCTTTAACGAAAACGATATAAGCATAAATAACTTCAAGTGTGACCTTAATAAAAGCCATTTTGAGGTACAGGTCCAGGGAAAAAATGCGGGAGCTTATATGCAGTCCGACCCTGCAAAGGCAATGATTGTTTGCAATGTAACTGCACCATTTATTGATCTCGGTGATTTCAAATCAGTCTTTTCGCGCAACAAAACCGCCTCATCTGCCAGAAAGAAAAAAGGACCGAAGCTTGCGAAAACTCTTTTGAACGCAGATGAAATTCTTGAAAACGGAACACTCTCATTAAATATGAAGGCTGGCCACATTGTTTTTGATCAATTTGATGCAACCGCATTCAACAGCAATATTCTGTTTCGAAAAGATGATTGGCTCATCAACAATATATCTCTTAATACAGCGGGTGGCAGCCTGACAGCGAAAGGATCTGTGCAACAACCCGGAGCTGCGAGGCATGATGCAAAAATTGCAGTTGCCGTAAAAAATGTGAACGTTCAAAAGTTATTTTACGAGTTTAACGAATTTGGACAAAACGGAATTACCAGCCGCAATTTAAGAGGAAACTTTACTGCAGACGCAGATATTGCTCTTGGAATTAGCAGCTCTGGTTCAGTTGTAGCGAACTCGATCACAGGCGCAGTAGATTTCTCTTTAAAAAATGGAGCATTGGTAAATTATAAACCATTGGAGAACATAAAAAATTTTATTCTGCGAAATCGCGATCTGAGCAATGTAAAATTTGCGGAATTAAAAAACAGGCTGGATATTGATCACGATAAAATCCATATCAACCGGATGGAAATTCAGTCGAATGTGCTAAGCATGTTTGTTGAAGGAATTTATGGATTGAACGGAAACTCCAATATACTTATACAACTGCCATTAAGCAATCTTGGAAAGAAAGATGATAAACGTCCGCAAAATGTGGGCGTACATTCTAAAGTAGGGCCAAGCATTTTTGTGCGGGCCGTTAGTGGCGATGATGGCAAAATGAAATTCAAGCTCACGTTTTCAAAAAAGATAAAGGCCAGATCTGCTGGCAATGACAATGAAAGTGCGGGTGACGAAAAAAAGCAATAGGTTATAACAAAGTAATCCAGTTTATTTTTGCCTGTGCTTACAATACAACGAATAACAGGTCCGGGAGAAGATACTCGTCTGGCTGCACAATTATTTGATGAATATGCCCGGGAATTGGGTATTGATCTGCAGTTTCAGCAATTTGAAAAAGAGCTGGATGATCCAATGAAAAAATACGGGCCGCCAGATGGAGCATTATTGCTTGCATACTGGAATGATACGTTGGCCGCATGCGTTGCACTACAAAAACTGGATGATGATAACGGAGTGCGGTTTTGCGAAATGAAAAGATTGTTTGTCAGGCCCGGACACAGAAAACACGCAATCGGAAATGCCCTGGTTGATGCCATTATTTGCGAAGCGCGTAAACTGGGCTATGATATTATGAAGCTGGATACCTTAAAGAGGCTACAACCGGCTATTAAATTATACCAGCGAAAGGGATTTATTGAAACAAAGCCCTACTACTTTAACCCGATTGAAGATGTTGTCTTCATGGAAAAAGACCTGAGGCCCGAGTAGATGAGAAAAATGACTTAGAAGTTTAGTGATCCTCCTACAAACTTGTTTCGTGCAGCATCATTTATTTTATTCTTCCAAACAGATTTTTCGTAAGTAAGATTTGAGATTGTTCCCGGAATAGCCTTTTTCGCAGGTGGATTTCCTGTAGTTCCATCCAGGATGTATACCGGGTAACGGCCATTGGGATTGCCATCAACAATGCTCACATCACTCATAATTAATTTTCGCGCCGGTAGATCAAGGCCGTGATCACTGCGGTTGTCTACAAAAATGGCGTTGGAATTCATGGCGGTCGCCACATGCTTCAAAGTGACATTTTTTATGTTGAATTCGCCATTGCCCAAAATCGTTAGGCCGCCGGTACCATCTTCACAATAAATATTTTCAAACGAACCGGTAACGGCGTCCTGCAAAGCAACGCAGCTTGCCTGCCCGCCTTTTTGTGCCGTGCCGGTATTTTTGGTTCTCAGCCCACGAACGGAACAATTTTGGGCATTTGTTATTTGTATGCCATCCCAGCCTGTATTTTCCACATAGAGATTCTCAACAGTCAGACCAATGATCGGGCTTGGGATTTGATTATACAGCGGTTGAGAAAATGTATGACCGATATAAAATCCCTCGTTATTGCAATTTTTCGCAGTGCAATTCTTAATTACGATATTATTGATGGTAACAGGATAATATGTTTCAGGTGCATTTTGCTTCGGATCATTCTTCAGCGAGAACCCCACAGATGCATTTTCGATCTGAATGTTTTCGTACGTCATGTCCGAACATAATTGTGTTTTTAAGCCGATTTGATTAGGCACACCTGAAATATGCATATTGCAAATTTTCACGTATTGGCACAGATAAATTCCGACTGTATGATTTGGTGCGCCGCCAATGGTTATACCCGGCGCGGTTGTAATAACAACATAATTATTGGGCGAGCCTTTTATATTGTACAAAACCAGGCTTTTTGCGTCTTCTTTTATAATGAAAGTATCGCCCGGTCCGTATGGCGGTGGTGTTTTCAAATAAATATTACCATTATTATCAGGCGACAAAATAATGGTATTCGCGAGGCCTGCTGTTACAAGACCTAAGTACCCTAAAAGAAAGAGAAATAGTGTTTTCATCTTCATATATATTAATGCAGGGTAGCGGATACAATCTAAATAGCTTTTTCAAAAATGCCCAAAAATTTGAGGTCTTTAACTTAACAACAACTTTTCGATAACCGCTGGATAGTGCTTGTGTTCCAACTCATGAATACGCTGCGCCAGGCTTGCGGCTGTGTCGTCAGGTAATACCGGGCAGGTTGCCTGGAAAATGGTTGAACCGTGGTCATATTGTTCGTCCACAAAATGTATGGTGATTCCGCTTTCGGCATCTTTTGCACCAATAACCGCTTCATGTACAAACTGGCCATACATTCCTTTCCCTCCGTATTTGGGTAGTAATGCAGGGTGAATATTGATGATCTTTTCCTGGAAGGCTTTGATAAGTGCTGATGGAACTTTCCATAAAAAGCCAGCCAGAACAATAAAATCGATATGATGGCTACGAAGTTCGTCAACATAGGCATTTCCTCTAAAAAACTGCTCTTTTTCAATCAGTAATGCAGGAATGTTATGTTCCCGGGCAATATCCAGAACGCCGGCACCAGGCTTATTACACACGATGAGTGCAATTTTTACCGTCTCAGCGTCCTTAAAGTATTCAATTATCCTCCTGGCATTAGAGCCTGCACCTGATGCAAAAATGGCTATGTTCATAAAATGACTATTAAATCGGCCTGCAAGATATCTTTAAAATACTAAGTAAAGGTTTGATACGTGAAATCTGTTGCAATAACCTTATTTAATATACACAGGCACGCAAGCGTAAAAATTGCATAAATCAAAGAGGATTGACCCGCAAGATATCCGTTCCAGGTAAAATAATTTGAATATGATGTAACACCCCCCGAAAAGCTGAAAGATAATTTTCAGGGTTGTTGTCGCGAATTAAAGGGCCGCAAAAAGAGCAAAAAATTCAATACCTGAGAAAATTGGAATTACGAATAATTCATTTTCTTAATCTGAATTCAGGTCATTTTAACATTTGACGCCTTGCTTTAAGGAAAATTTTAGAAAAATTTCCTGATTTCGGACAGCTTCCCGGCTTACACTTTTATGACAATTTTGTCATGACAATGCTGCGAATCCTCTGAAAGTCAAGCTGGGTAAGGCTAAAAAAATTTTATACACCTTGATATTTTGTCAATATCGTGTCATATTTTTGCAGCCGTTCAGGGATATTTTTCCACATTCCAACAATTGAATTGTGAATATGACCCACAATAGAAGATTTATCAAAAACGTAGTATCAGGATTAATCGCATCGTTTGTCCTATTAATTAGTAATAAGGTGTCAGCTCAGGATGGAAAGGCGCTGTTTTCAGCTAACTGTGCCTCCTGCCACTCTGTAACAAAAAAGTTAACGGGTCCTGCACTGGCTGGTGTAGAAACCAGGGGTCCCTGGGGTGATAGAAAAAAGATCCATGACTGGGTACACAACCCGGCAGGTTTCATGAAAACCGACGCTTATACCGAAGGTCTTCATAAAGAATATGGTATCGTGATGACTGCGTTTCCTACCCTGAACGAGAAGGAAATCGACGCAATCCTTGACTATGTTAAAGCTGAAGAAGCTGCTGCAACTGCTGCCCCTGCAGCCGGCGCTCCTGGTGCTGCACAGGCTGAGGAAACAGGTGACAGCTCACTGTTGTTCGGTATTATTACACTCATTCTTGCAATCGTTGCCTTTACGTTACTACAGGTAAATGCCAATCTTCGCAAAATGGCTGATGATAAAGAAGGCGTTCCTGCTCATGAGCCGGTTCCTTTCTGGAGAAACAAAGCTTACATCGCATTTATCACAATTATATTATTCCTGATCGGTGGTTATTTTACTACTAAAGGAGCGATTGGTTTGGGCCGCACCAAAGACTATCAGCCTGAACAACCAATTTTCTTCGCACACAAAATTCACGCAGGTGTAAACCAGATCAACTGTTTGTATTGTCACGGTCCTGCACACGACGGAAAACAAGCAACTATTCCTTCCATCAATATATGTATGAACTGTCACCAGGCTATCAACGAATACACTGGTAAAGAAAAGATCTACAATGGAGAAGGAGAAGAAGTAAACGGTACTGCGGAAATACAGAAATTATATAAATACGCTGGTTTCGAACCCGGCAAGCCATGGGATCCTTCCAAAGCAAAACCAATTGAGTGGGTTCGTATTCACAATCTTCCTGACCACGTATATTTTAACCACTCACAGCACGTGACTGCTGGCCAGGTACAGTGTCAGACCTGCCACGGTGAGATCAACAAAATGGATGAAGTTCATCAGTTTGCTGACCTGAGCATGGGCTGGTGTATCAACTGTCACCGTACAACTGAAGTGAAATTCAAAGACAATGGTTTCTATAGCCTCTATGAAAAATACCACGATCAGTTGAAGAACGGAAAGCTTGATAGCACAAAAGGCATCACTGTTGAAAAGATCGGCGGTACTGAGTGTCAGAAATGTCACTACTAATTTGCAGGAACCGGTAGCGTGTTCCTTAGTTCAAAGAGTAAATAAGAATATTGTCAGTTTTATAAATAATAATTGTCGGTTGGATCATTTCAATAGGCAATAGGCAATTAACCATCATACGTATGAGTGATAAAAAGTATTGGCAAAGTTTCGGCGAGCTGAATAACTCAGAAGCTTATCAGCAAGCTGCAAAAGATGAGTTCAAAGAAGAACTTCCTTTTGAAAGCGCGGACAATGGTTTTTTACAGGCTTCTACTCCAAGAAGAGATTTCCTAAAGTATTTAGGTTTCAGCACTGCTGCTGCTGCTTTGGCCGCCAGTTGCGAAATGCCTGTGAAAAAAGCTATTCCGTTTGTTAACAGGCCGGAGGATATCCTTCCGGGTGTAGCCAATTATTATGCCACAACTTATGTTCAGGATGGAGATGTAATAAGTGTGCTGGCTAAGGTAAGAGATGGCCGTCCCATTAAAATAGAAGGTAACACCATGTCACCAATTACACAGGGTGGTACTTCTGCAAGGGTTCAGGCATCTGTTCTTGAATTATATGATACAGCGAGATTACGTTTTCCTTCTATCGATAATAAAGAAGTAACGCTTGAAGCAATAGACAAAGCGGTTGCTCAGGGGCTTGGTGGCGCTGTTGTTATCTTAACAAGCACTGTTACTTCACCCACTACCAAAGAAGTTATCAACCAATTTTTAGCTAAATATCCGGGCAGCCGCCACGTTCAGTACGATGCGGTTTCATACACCGGTTTACTGCTGGCTAATGAAGCTACTTATGGTAAAAGAGCTATTCCAACTTACCGTTTTGATAAAGCAAAAGCAATAGTAAGTATTGGTGCAGATTTCCTGGGTACATGGTTAAGCCCGGTTGAGTTTGCTAAACAATACTCAAAAGGTAAGAAGATAGACGAGAAGAATCCTGTAATGAGCAAGCACATTCATTTTGAAACTGTAGCCTCTACAACAGGTTCTAATGCAGATGACAGGTTCTTACACCGTCCCTCAGAAAAAGGTGCGGTTGTTCTTGCGCTGTACAATGCGATCAATGGTTCTGGCGTTAGCGGTATCAGTGACGCTAAACTGAAAGCAGGTATAGAGCAGGCTGCTAAGGTTTTATCTGCTAACAAAGGTGCTGCGCTTGTTGTGAGCGATAGCAACGATACCAATGTTCAGATTGTAGTAAATGCAATAAACGAAGCATTACAGGCTGGTGGCAATACCATCGACTGGAGTGCAACTTATAATTATCGTCAGGGTGTTGATGCGGATTTCGCTAAACTCGTTGAAGATATGAATGCCGGAAGCGTTAACACACTTTTGGTATACGGTGCAAACCCGGCATATAGCTGGTTTGATGCTAAGAAATTTGCTGATGCACTGAAGAAAGTGAAAACAACTGTGTCTTTCAATCCTAAAGCGGATGAAACTACTCAGCTGTGTAAATTCAGCATTCCTGATCATCACTACCTGGAAAGCTGGGGTGATGCAGAAGCTAAAACCGGTTATTTCTCCTTAATACAACCAACAATTCACCCATTATTTAAAACACGCCAGTGGCAGGACAGTCTGTTGAAATGGAGTGGTTCCACAACTGATTACCTGGGCTTTGTAAAAGCTTACTGGTCTGCAAAACTGGGTGGAGAAGCAGGATGGAACAAAGCACTGCAAGACGGTGTTATCGTTCCGGCTGAAGCTCCGGCAACCGGTTCTGCATTCAACAGCGCTGCAGTTGCTACTGCAACGGGTGCTATCTCATCTGCTAAAAAATCAGATGGTGTTGAATTGGTGCTGTATCAGAAAGTTGGTGTTGGTGATGGACAAGGTGCTGCTAACCCCTGGTTGCAGGAAATGCCTGACCCTGTTACCAAAGCTACATGGGACAACTACATTATCGTTTCTCCTGCAATGGCAAAGAGCTTGTTGAACATAGATTTGACAAACAACGGCCAGGCAGATGCATACGAAGTTAATCCTGATAAAAAAGTTGTAAGAGTTACCGTAAATGGAAAAGCTCCGGTTGAACTGCCGGTGTTGATCATCCCCGGTACCCAGGCAAACACAATAGGTATTGCAGTTGGTTACGGACGTACACCAAAAGTTGGTAAAGCAGCTGAAGGTGTTGGTAAAAACGTATACCACCTTGCTTCTCTGAACGGAAGTGCAATTGACTTTACTGCTTCTAACGTTAAGCTCGAATTAACGGGTGATAAATACCCTGTTGCGCTTACTCAAACGCACAATATTTACGATACCAGCCAGGGTAAACGTGTTGAGGTAATGAAAGAATTGACTTTGGCAGACTTCATCAAGAAGCCAAATGAAATTCGTGAAGATAGAGAGAAAGAATTAGCTCCTTACGGAGGTCTCGAGAAGTTCGAAAAACAGGCAACTATTTATCCTGTTTACGACAGACCAGGTATCAAATGGGGAATGAGCGTCGATCTTAACTCATGCGTTGGTTGTGGTGCGTGCGTTGTTGCTTGTAACGCTGAAAACAACATCCCTGTTGTAGGTAAGGAGGAAGTAGCGCGTTTCCACGATATGCACTGGATGAGAATTGACCGTTATTACAGCGGCGATATCGACAATCCAAAAGTAGTTTTCCAACCATTAATGTGTCAGCATTGCGACAACGCTCCTTGTGAAAACGTATGTCCGGTTGCTGCAACAAACCACAGCAGTGAAGGTCTTAACCAAATGACCTACAACCGTTGTATCGGTACACGTTATTGCGCTAACAACTGTCCATTTAAAGTTCGTCGCTTTAACTGGGCTGATTATACAGGTGCTGACAGCTTCCCTGACAACCAGAGAGATCACATCAGCGATGTTACAATGATGATGAATGATGATCTTACAAGAATGGTGTTGAATCCGGATGTTACTGTACGTAGCCGTGGTGTGATTGAAAAATGTTCATTCTGCGTACAACGTTTACAGGAAGGTAAGCTGAAAGCTAAGAAAGACAGCCGTCCGTTGAATGACAGCGATGTTACTACGGCTTGTGCACAGGCTTGTCCTACCAATGCGATTGTTTTCGGTAATGCCAACAGCACTGAAAGCGCAATCACAAAAACAAGACAGGAGAATCCACAGAGGTTGTTCATTTCTCTGGAACAATTACACGTATTACCAAACGTAAACTACCTGGCAAAAGTTAGAAATACAGTAGAAGAAGCAGACGTTGCAGGTAAAAAAGAAGCGGAACACGCTTAATTGGTAAGAACAGTAAGAGAATATTAAAATCAGATGAATCAGTAAATCAGGGTAACCTGGTTAAAACAATAGCAGATGCATTTAAAGTACGAATCACAACTGAGAGAGCCGCTGGTGTATGGTGATAAAACTTATCACCAGGTTACGGAAGACATTGTCCGTCCTATTGAGGCCAAACCTACAAAGCTTTGGTATGTTGGTTTCTTTATAGCTGTAGCTTTATTGATGTTCGGTGTTTACAGCGTTTATCGTGAGGTAACTTACGGTATTGGCCAGTGGAACCTGAACAAAACCATCGGATGGGGTTGGGATATCACCAACTTCGTGTGGTGGGTAGGTATCGGTCACGCAGGTACGCTTATCTCTGCTATCTTGCTGTTGTTCCGCCAGGGATGGAGAACAGGTGTTAACCGTGCGGCAGAAGCGATGACCATCTTCGCGGTAATGTGTGCCGGTCAGTTCCCGATCTTCCACATGGGACGTGTATGGATGGCTTTCTTCGTATTACCTTATCCTAACACACGCGGACCTTTGTGGACAAACTTCAACTCTCCGCTGTTGTGGGACGTGTTTGCGATCTCAACTTACTTTACAGTATCTCTTTTGTTCTGGTATTCTGGTCTGTTGCCTGACTTTGCTACAATCCGCGACAGAGCTAAAACTAAACTTCGTAAATATTTATATGGTGTAGCTGCATTTGGCTGGACTGGTTCAACCAAACACTGGCAGCGCCACGAATCTCTTTCTTTAGTACTTGCAGGTTTATCAACTCCTCTGGTACTTTCAGTACACACAATTGTATCTTTTGACTTTGCCACCTCTGTAATTCCAGGTTGGCACACAACCATCTTCCCTCCATACTTCGTTGCGGGTGCGGTGTTCTCCGGCTTCGCAATGGTGCAGTCATTAATGCTGATCCTGCGTAAAGTATTCGGTATGGAAGATTACATTACACTTGGTCACATCGAGGCAATGAACAAGGTAATCGTATTGACCGGTTCAATTGTAGGTTGTGCTTACCTTACTGAATTGTTTATGGGATGGTACAGCCAGAACAAATACGAAGGGTACACTTTCTGGTACAGCCGTGCTAATTTATTCAGTCCTTATGGATGGAGCTACTGGGGTATGATGGCTTGTAACGTTATAAGCCCGCAGATCTTCTGGTTCCGCAAAATGAGAAGAAATCTTTTCGTGACATTCTTTATGAGTGTGATCGTAAACATAGGTATGTGGTTCGAGCGTTTTGTGATCATCGTTACATCTCTGTATCGCGATTACCTGCCTTCTTCATGGTCAGTTTATTATAGTCCTACCCCATGGGAAATGGGCTTCTATCTTGGAACTTTCGGATTGTTCTTTACATGTTTCTTCCTGTTCGCAAAATACTTCCCTGTGATTGCAGTAGCGGAAATCAAATATGTATTGAAGACATCTGGCGAAAGCTTTAAGGATGGAATGGATAATATTGAAGAAAAAGGTTCTGAAGAGTTTGCACATGAATATGCACACTAATTGTGGTGCATATAAAAAATTAGATTAAGATTTGTAAAGGCTGATGGCCTTTGGCCAAAAGTTCAAACTTATAAATATGGCAAAGAAAACATTTGTTGTTGGCTGTTTTGATGACGAAGAAGTTTTATTTCCTGCAGTGAAAAAGACACGTTTGGCAGGTTATAAAATACACGATATATATACACCGTTTCCTGTACATGGACTGGATCATGCAATGGGCTTGAGGGAAACAAGCCTGCATACAGCGGGTTTTATCTATGCGCTTTGCGGAACAAGTACCGCGCTGGGCAGCATTAGCTGGATTCTTACGAAAGACTGGCCGCTGAACTTCGGTGGTAAGCCTCACTTCGCATTACCAGCGTGGATCCCTATCACATTTGAGCTTACTGTATTGTTTTCTGCAGTAGGGATGGTGCTTTCATTTTGCTACTTGTGTCAAATGGCGCCCTTTGTGAAAAAACATCATTTTCATGAAAGAGCTACAGACGATTTGTTTGTTATGGTTATTGAAACAACCGGTAAAACGAACATTGATGAGCTGAAAGGTTTTTTAAGTAACAACGGAGCAAAAGAGGTGAATGTTCAGGTTGCTGAACCTGGATGGTGGTTAGGTCGTTACGACAAGGACCAGGAATTGATCAGAGAACAAGTGGAAGTAGCATAAAAGACAATTGAATTAAAAAAGGATGCGGAGCGAAAGAAATATTTGAACCGCGTCTTACCATAGAAAAATATAGTTTCCGGATGAAAAAATTAGCTATCATAAGTTTTGTTGCAGCAGGTATTGCACTGGTTAGTTGCAGCGATGTTAAACGCAAACCCGGCGCTATCTACATGCCGGATATGGCTTATAGCCGCGCTTATGAAACATACGCACAACGTGATTCCAGCGTATTTACAACTGATCCTAACGATGCCGAGAACAGGATATTTTACAATAACCTGCCTGTGGCTGGCACAGTAGCAAGAGGTGAAGAACTTCCTTTTCCTTTAGCTAAAGACGCAGCAGGTGATACAACTAATTACGTTGCTTCAAGGCAGATTGCTAATCCGGAGGCAGCTCTGACTCCCACTGAGTTAAAAGAAACCGAACGTTTATACCTGGTTAACTGTGGTATTTGCCACGGTGCAAAACTGGATGGAAACGGACCTTTATACAAAGACGGTAAAGGACCTTACCCTGCTAAGCCAAGAAACCTTGTTGACGATGCCGTTGCAGTGAATATGCCTGATGGCCAGATGTTCTACGTAATGACATATGGTAAAAACCTGATGGGTAGCTATGCATCTCAGTTAACGCGCAAACAGCGTTGGCAGATTGCACATTATATTAAGGGAAAACAGGCAGAGAAACACGGTGGTGCTACTACTACAGCTGCAGCACCTGCGGCTTCACCGGCAGCAACTGCTACAGCGCCTGCTAAAGACAGCACAGAAAAAGCAAAGTAATACGGGAATAATAACACTAAATAATATAAAAGAGATTTACAATGGCTTCAATAAGAGAACAATTTGAGATTCCTGCAAAAATGAAAACCTGGGCTTACGGGCTCATTGGCGCGGGCGTGTTAGCTTTTATATTGGGTCTGTTCACTAAAGAACACAATGAGTTCATCGGTACAATCATGTATAACAGTTTGTACTGGATGCTGATCTGTAATGCGAGCATGTTCTTTATTTGTGCAACAACTTTGGCTATGGGCGGCTGGCAGGTTGCTTTCCGTCGTGTTCCTGAAGCTATTTCTAAAATGGTTTTGATATTTGGACCAATCGCATTCCTGGTTCTTATATATATTGTATTTGTTGATCACAATCATCACATCTACCACTGGTTGAGCGATGAGGCTAAAGAAGATCCGATCCTCAAAGGAAAATTAGGATTTCTGAATCCGGTATTTTTCCTTGTATGGACTGTTTTGGCAATTGGTCTTTGGGCATTACTTGGAGCCCGCATGCGTAAACTGAGTGCAGAAGCTGATGATGCAGCCTTACGAGGTGAAGAACCCGGAAAGAGCTTTATTTGGAGAAATACAGTTACTGCTTCTTTGTTTATTGTTTGGTTCGCATTGACCGTAGGTTCTACTGTTCCCTGGTTGTGGATGATGAGCATCGATGCACATTGGTACAGCACCATGTATAGCTGGTACACATTTGCAAGCTCATTCGTGAGTGGCATGAGCCTTATTGCATTGTTTGTAATCTACCTGAAAAATAAAGGTTACCTGGAATACACTAACCAGGAGCACCTGCATGACATTGGTAAATTCATGTTTGCGTTCTCTATTTTCTGGACATATCTGTGGTTTTCACAATATATGTTGATCTGGTACGCAAACATTCCTGAAGAAACTGTTTACTTCAAACACCGTGTTCAGGGTCCTTACAAAGGCATTTTCTTCCTGAACCTGATCATCAACTTCGTTTGTCCGATACTTATATTGATGACGCGTTCGGCTAAAAGAAACTATACTTTGATTACCTTTATGGCCGTTATGATCATTTTTGGCCACTGGATTGATTTCTACCAAATGATCATGGGCAGCATCAGAAAAGACGACGCAGCATTGAGCTGGTTTGATTTCGGAATTGCAGCATTCTTTATTGGAATGATCATATTGTTCACCGGTAAGGCTCTTGCATCAAGACCACTGGTGCCAAAATATCACCCGTTCCTGAAAGAAAGTATTATTCACCATACGTAATAATACTGCTCGTTCAGCGGAACTGATAGCTAACCTTAAACACCCTGAAAAACTAATTGCTTTGAATGTGGGTTAAAACCTTTTCAAAGTAGCCAATTGCTTTATATATTATTTTGATAAGATAACTCATACAGAATCATGTCAATGTTTTTTACTATTGCGGTAATTGTTCTGGTCTTTTTAATCATTTTCCAGATTGCTAAGGCGAGTGAATACGTATCGGTACTTAAAGGCGAGGAAAAATCGAGAAAGCAGCAGAACAAGGTCAATGGCTTTCTAATGGTAGGCTTTCTGGTATTAGGGCTCATCGGAGTGTACGTATGCAATAAAATGCTGTACGGCAAAACATTGCTTCCTCATGGTTCAGCAAGCGTTCAGGGCGAAAAAGTGGATAGCATGCTGTGGGTAACATTGATCGTTACCGGCGTGGTATTCATTATCACACAGATCATTCTTTTCTGGTTTGCATACAAATACCAGGAAAATGATAAACGCAAAGCGTTCTATTTCCCACACAACAATACTATGGAAGTTGTTTGGACCGTAATTCCTGCTATTGCATTAACCGTGCTGGTGGTAATTGGTCTTCGCAACTGGTTCGCCTTTACCAGCGATGCTCCTAAAAATGCATTACAGGTAGAAGTAACCGGAAAACAGTTCGGCTGGATTTTCCGTTATGCCGGTAAAGACAAAGAATTTGGTAAAAAATACTTTAGAAACATTGATGAAGCTAACAGCAACCTGTTAGGTCAGATATGGGATGATTCTAAAAACTTTGATGATGTAGTTGTTACTCAGACAATGTACATCGTAAAAGACAAACCTGTGAAATTGATCATAGGTTCAAGAGACGTAGTGCATGATGTGGGTTTACCTCATTTCCGTCTAAAAATGGACGCTGTCCCGGGAACGCCAACTACATTGTGGTTCACTCCAAAATATACTACAAAGGAAATGAAGGAGAAGACTGGCAATCCGAACTTCCAGTATGAAATTAGCTGTGACCAGATGTGCGGAAACGGTCACTATTCAATGAAGGGAATTATTGAGGTAGTAACGCAGGCTGAGTTTGATTTGTGGATGGCTAAACAAAAGCCGAACTATTATGCAGCTTTCCCTGATAAAGATCCGGCTAACCAACAACCTGCAACACCTGCTGCTAAGGATAGCGCGTCAACAGCCAAAGCACCGGCTGCTACAGAAAAGGTAAAAATGTAATTAGAAACACACATTAGAGCATAACAACAAATAATTCCGCGGTTTTAATAAATTATTGTATATGAGTAACGACGCTGTTTTGCACGGAGATGCTGTGGTGTTACCACATTCAGGTGTACATCATGGAGAGCATCATGAACATCACCATCACGAAACATTTATTACAAAATATGTTTTCAGCCAGGATCACAAGATGATTGCTAAACAATTCCTTATTACAGGGATGGTTTGGGCGGTTATCGGAGGTTTAATGTCTGTGTTGTTCCGTTTACAGCTTGGATATCCTGATGCTACTTTCCCATGGTTAGAAGATATCCTGGGTAAATGGGCTAAAGGCGGAAGAATTTCTGCTGAAGCATATTACGCTTTGGTAACTACACATGGTACTGTACTGGTGTTTTTTGTATTAACAGCGGGATTGAGTGGTACATTCGCTAACTTCCTTATTCCTTTGCAGGTTGGTGCACGCGATATGGCATCTCCAATGATGAATATGCTTAGCTACTGGTTCTTCCTGGCTGCCAGCGTAGTTATGTTGTCTTCTATTTTTGTTGAAACCGGTCCTTTCAGTGGTGGTTGGACTGCTTATCCTCCGTTAAGTGCGCTGGGTGATGCTTCTCCCGGTTCTAAAACTGGTATGGATCTGTGGTTGACTTCGATGGCGTTGTTCGTGGTTTCACAGTTACTTGCAGGGATTAACTACATCTCTACTGTATTGAACCTGCGTACAAAAGGTATGAGCATGACAAGGCTTCCATTAACAATATGGGCACTGTTCTTTACTGCTGTACTTGGTTTATTATCATTCCCGGTATTATTCTCTGGTTTCATCCTGTTGATCTTCGACAGAAACTTCGGCACCAGCTTCTATCTTTCTGATATATTCATTGCCTCTACCAATAAAGCTTTACCAAACGAAGGCGGTAGCGCAATCTTATACCAACACTTATTCTGGTTCCTCGGTCACCCTGAGGTGTATATCATCCTGTTACCAGCGATGGGTATGGTGAGCGAGATCCTTTCAACAAATGCACGCAAACCGATCTTTGGTTATATGGCGATGATCGGTTCTCTGTTCGCAATCGCAATCCTGGCGTTCCTTGTTTGGGCGCACCACATGTTCGTTACAGGTTTGAATCCGTTCCTCGGATCCATCTTCGTACTGTTAACGTTGTTGATTGCGGTACCGTCGGCCATTAAAGTGTTTAACTGGCTCACCACATTATGGCGCGGTAATATCAGGTTTACGCCTGGTATGTTGTTCGCCATTGGTTTTGTAAGCTTGTTTATCTCTGGTGGTTTGACTGGTATCTGGCTTGGTAACTCAGCGTTAGATATTCACCTGCACGATACTTACTTTGTAATTGCCCACTTCCACATTGTAATGGGTGTTGCATCTATGTTCGGTATGTTTGCAGGTATCTACCACTGGTATCCGAAAATGTACGGCCGTTACATGAACAATACGCTTGGCTATATTCACTTCTGGCTAACCATGATCGGTGCTTACCTGATCTTCTGGCCAATGCACTACGAAGGTTTAGCCGGTATGCCACGTCGTTACTACGATTACAGCGTATGGGAAAGCTTCAAGCAATTTGCTGAGCTGAACAAATTCA
Organism: Danxiaibacter flavus; assembly: GCF_041060425.1. Classification (NCBI taxonomy): domain Bacteria; kingdom Pseudomonadati; phylum Bacteroidota; class Chitinophagia; order Chitinophagales; family Chitinophagaceae; genus Danxiaibacter; species Danxiaibacter flavus. The sequence continues at coordinate 311,953 of NZ_JAULBC010000005.1, read as the reverse complement.
TCTCTACTGTAGTAATCATCGTATTTGCTGTACAGTTACTGTTCCTGTTTAACTTCTTCTATTCAATTTTCAAAGGAAGAAAAGTTACTACGCTGAATCCATGGGGTTCTACCACTTTGGAATGGACTACTCCGATTCATCCTGGTCACGGTAACTGGGTTGGAGAAATTCCTGAGGTTCATCGTTGGGCATATGATTATGGTAAAGACGGACAGGAGTTTATCCCTCAGACTCAGCCCGTTGGAGAACACGAAAGCCATCATTAAGCTGAAAAAAACTATAAAATAACAGCAATGCCTCGAGCTTTCGGGGCATTGTTTTTAGACCGACCTTTGCGGAATGACAGAAAACACAACACATACTTCATCTTCACCGGCAGCATTTCAGTTATCATCAAAAGTGAAAGACTACATGTTGCTGATGAAATTCACGTTAAGTTTTACTGTAGTGTTTTCCTGCGTTATCTGCTATTTGCTCGCTCCTAATATTGTAGGTTTTCCGTGGCTGAATGTTATACTGCTATTCGTTGCCGGTATGCTTGTTACCGGCAGTGCCAATGCTATTAACCAGGCGGTGGAGAAAGACACGGATGCGATGATGAAGCGTACGGCCAAAAGACCCGTTGCAAACGGTAGAATGAGCGTAAATGAAGCTTATGGGTTTGCACTTGTTGCGGGGATTGTTGGCGTCTTCATGATGTTTTACTATTTCAACCTTGCGTCAGCGCTGATATCGGCTTTTAGTTTGTTCCTGTATGCATACATTTATACACCACTAAAGAAAGTTAGTTCTATTGCCGTGTTGGTTGGTGCGCTGCCCGGCGCATTGCCTTGTTTGATTGGATGGGTGGCTGCAACGGACGTATTCAACCCGCTGGGAGTAGTAACTGTTACGAATACACAGATCCTGAACCTGGCAGGTTGGTCACTATTTGGCATCCAGTTCCTGTGGCAGTTTCCACATTTCTGGGCCATTGCGTGGGTAGCACATGGGGATTATAGTAAGGCAGGCTTTAAGTTATTGCCTGCAGATAAGGGACCGACCAAATTTACAGCAGTACAAACGATCATGTATTCTGTATTGATGGTGCCTATAGGTATGATGCCGTATTATTTTGGAATTACCGGAAAAGTAAGCTTTTGGATTGTGCTCGCATGCAACTTGTTCATGGTGGTACAATCTATCAGATTATACATAAAAATGGATGTGCAGTCCGCAAGACGCGTAATGTTCAGCAGTTATATATACCTGCCGGTTGCATTACTGAGTTTGCTGGCAGATAAAACGCATTTGTAACGTTATAAGTAATAAGTTGTACGTTTTACGTTGATCTTAGCGAATGTTTGGAAGCGGAAAAGAAGTTGATACACAGAGCTCTGCTCGCTCTAATCTCCGCTTCAGAACACGTAAAACGTATAACTTACAACGTACCAAGTATAACGTACAACTCAGAAAAAATTTAAATGTGATGATAATGAGTACCGTGACGAGCCCTGAAAGAAAACGTATCCATCCACATAAATTTACCATGTGGCTGGCGTTGGGCAGCATTATAATGATGTTTGCAGCTTTAACCAGTGCCTATATTGTAAAAAAGGAACAAAGCAACTGGTTACTGTTTCCCTTACCAAAGATCTTTTGGTATTCAACTTTGGTGATCCTTTTCAGCAGCCTTACTATGTTTTTGTCTGCAAAGGCTTTCAAAGCAAGGGATATGGTAAAGTACAGAACACTTATCACCCTTACTGCGGTGCTTGGGATCTTGTTCGGCGCTTTACAGTGGACCGGTTTTACAGATCTTCAACTTCATGGAGTTAAAATATTTGGAGTAGGAAGTAATGCTTCTGCTTCATTTCTTGGAATAATTGTAGGTCTGCACGTTGTGCACGTTCTTGGTGGTGTTATTGCTTTGCTCGTCCTGTTTTTCAGGGCATTTAGTAACAAGCAGAAAATCTATAGTCCGGTGCCGGTTGAAATTGTGAGCACGTACTGGCACTTTGTAGATATACTTTGGATCTATCTTTTTATATTTCTTTCATTCGTAAATCGCTAGTGAAAGCGAGTCATAGAATGATAGAATTATTTGAAATAAAAAGAATTTTTGTCATATAAAAACAAAAAGTCGTGATTTATTCACGCTTTTTCAACATCAGCTAATAAATTTGCGAACGAAATTTTTTGATTAAACATGGCTACAACAACTGCAACAGCAAATCCCAAATGGTGGGGAGGCGGAAAGAGCCCCTTTAATGTAGAGTACGGTAAGGTGATGATGTGGTATTTCTTATTGAGCGACGCCTTTACATTCGGCGCTTTTCTTATTGCCTACGGAACAACACGTTTTGCTACCAACGGATGGCCTGATCCTAACCAGGTGTTTAATTCTTTCCCGGGAATAGGTGCCGGTTACCCGTTATTGTTTGTGAGTTTGATGACCTTTATTTTGATCATCAGCTCTGTTACCATGGTGTTGGCGGTACAAGCCGGCCAGCGTATGGATAAGAAAGCAGTTGTAGTCAATCTTATTCTTACAATCATCGGTGGTTTAGCGTTCCTTAGCTGCCAGGCATGGGAATGGACTCATCTGTTCCACGAAGGTGCATGGTGGGGCCGCAATCCGTTCCACAATGCTGACGGATCTATGGCTACAACCAACTTTACCAACTTCTTCTTTACCATCACCGGTTTCCACGGATTTCACGTATTCTCTGGTGTTATCATCAATACAATTATGCTGATAATGACCCTGAGTGACACATTCGAAAGACGCGGACATTACCTGATGATTGAGAAAGCTGGTTTGTACTGGCACTTTGTTGACCTGGTTTGGGTGTTTGTATTTACATTCTTCTACCTGGTTTAACTGAACGACATTTACTAAACGATTAAAAAGATATTCATGGAACATATTGAAAATGCTAGTCACGCGCACGCTATACATGAAGGCGGCGGAAAAAAAGAAGTTGTAAGGATAACCATTTACCTCAGCATCATTACTGTGGTAGAACTTGGACTGGGCTTTTTGATGAAGGACTGGCCTGAGGAAAGCGGAAAACGCCACTTTGTAAAAGGCGTGATCATGATCTTAATGCTTTGGAAAGCATTCTATATAGTTGGTTATTTCATGCACCTTCGTCATGAGTTGAGAAACCTGATCATGACAATATGTGTTCCCTTGTTGTTATTCATTTGGTTCATCATCGCGTTTCTTGCTGATGGAAATTCTTACAAGAACCTGAGGAACACTTACGACAAGCATCATTATGAAGCCAGCAAAGAAAAAGCGCCGGCGGAAAGTCATGAAGGGCATGAAGAGAATAAAGAGATAAAATAGCAGTTAAAAGGCTATTTTCTGAAACTGTATTAGAGCGAATTTATTTAAGATAAAATGAAACCATCGTCTGCTACGGCGATGGTTTTTTGCTATAATAAGATTTCAATAACGTTTAGTTAAGAAGTATCGCAGATAGGTGCCAATGCTGGTTTAGAAAGCTTCAACAGCTAACTTCGCGTTCGCAAAGCGGGATCAAGCTGAAAAAAGCTCACTTAAACCGCGCCCCAATGCAAAAAATATTCAAGAAATGAACAAGAAAGCGCTTCTGGCATTATGTATCGCAATCTTAATTCCTGTATTGAGTTACATGTTTGTAAGATATGCGGGTGAAGGCGCGGTTCAGATACCCCGTCGCTGGCTGGTTGATACGACCATTACAACCGTTCAGGATTCAAAGATCGTAACCGACACAGTCTGGCACAAGACAGCTAATATTAAGCTGGTTAACCAACTGGGTGATAGTGTTAGTTTGTACGACATACAGGGAAAAGCTATTGTATTAGACTTCTTTTTTACAAGCTGTGGTTCCATTTGCCCTACACTTACAAAGAACATGGCAAAGCTGCAGCAATCTTTCATGAAAGGAGGCGATACCCGGCAGAAGATTGATACCTCAGTTGTACAATTTCTTTCTTTTACCGTGGACCCCGAACGCGATTCTGTAGAACGATTGAAAAATTATGCTGACAGGTTTGGCGTTAACCATGATAACTGGTGGTTCCTTACAGGAAACAGGGATTCGATCTATAATTTTGCCTTTGAACAACTAAAAGTTGATAAATTCAGTACTGAACCGGTAGATCCTGATTTCGTGCATACAAACAGGTTTGTATTGCTGGATAAGGAGTATGTGGTGCGTGGTTTTTACAATGGACTTGATTCAGTATCCCTGAAGCAGCTGGCGCGTGATATCGGCACCCTGATGTTGGAAAAAGAGCCGGGATCAAAACCCAAACTACCATTCGATCCGGGATTGATGGCGATTTTTTTTGTGATAGCAATCGTTGTTGTGGTTACTGTAATATCGTTGCTGTTTAAAAAGAAGAAGCCCGCACAAAATATGTAGCCCGAAATAGACAAGCCAACCTTCTATACCCCTGAAAAGCATGCCCGTTAAACACCTGTTATTAATAGAAAGAAAAACAAAACACCCAAATAAGTTATGTTACAGGCAAGTTTTCAAAAAAACGATAAACGTGCAGCATGGTTAATCGGCATCTTTTCCTTTGTTGTATTTGCAGTTGTGGTTGCGTTGGGAAAGATAAAGCTTGAAGTAAATGTCAGCTTTAATGTTCACCTTTTTGCACAAATGAATGCCGTTATCAATGCAACAATTGCATTTTTGCTGGTCTGCGCATTAATTGCGGTAAAGAAAAAGAACTATTTGTTACATAAGAGGCTGATGGTTACAGCATTGGTGCTTTCAGTTATTTTCCTTGTTTCTTACATAGCGCACCACCTGCTTGCCGGTGAAGCCAGATATGGTGACATCAATCATGACGGTTTGGTAAGTCCCGAAGAAAAGTTACAGGCTGGCGGAAAACGAATCCTGTATTTCTTCATTTTAAGTACCCATATTTTTTTGGCGTCCATCATTCTTCCTTTTATCCTGTTTACTGCGTACAGAGGTTTAACAGGCGAATGGGCCGCACATAAAAAATTGGCCCGCTACACATGGCCCTTGTGGTTTTATGTAGCAGTTACCGGACCGGTAGTTTATTTGATGATCAGTCCGTTTTATACTTAGTTAGCTGAAGCGATATTGTAAAATAGTAGAGATCCCGTTGTTTGCCGATGACGGGATTTTTTTTATGCTACCCTATAAATAAAACATCCGGTCACTTCTACAATTGACCGGATGAATAACTAAGTGTTTTGATATTAATTCTTGCTATAGTAATGCAATGTGCTGCTATTTGCTGCATCCAGCGTTGATTTGCTGTAGGAAAGAATGTCTCCCGCAGTTATTTGCTGATATTTTTCCAGCTCCTTATTCATGAGATCCGGGTCTCCAAGCAATTCATAAAATGCGAGACTGTTCGCACGGCTCATGATGGTCATATCCTCAAATGCAATGATGCTTTCTGTTTTGTTCTTCACTTTTTGAAGTTCCGTTTCACTCACAGAATCAGCCTGCATCTTTTCAATTACTTCGTTGACTGCTTGTTCGGCTTTATCCATCGAAACGCCTTTCACCAATTTGCCCTCAATCGTGATCAACCCTTTATCAACGCTTCCGAAATGATAACAATCGATATTGCTGAACAGCTTTTGTTCTTTTACCAGTGCCTGGTAAAGTCTTGAAGACCCCCCGCCGCCAAGAATTTCTGTGATCAGATCAGCCACATAATATCCTTTTTCCAACCGGGATTCCATATGCCAGGTTTTGTAAAAAGCGTTCAGCGGCACATCTGCTTCCGTATCCAATACGCGGGCCTGGTGCTGAACCGGCTCATCTGTAAGATGCCTTACATACTTTTCTCCCATTGGAATATCGCCAAACCATTTATTTGCAAGGCGCTTGATCTCTTCTGTTTTCACATTGCCTGCTACAACTAAAATTGCGTTAATAGGGCGGTAATGTTTGAAGAAAAACTCTTTTACATCATTTAGCTGCGCATTTTCTATATGGCTAAGATCTTTCCCTATTGTCATCCAGCGATAAGGATGCACAGTATACGCCAACTCGCGCATTTTATGCCATACATCACCGTAGGGCTTATTGATGTAATGTTCTTTAAACTCTTCACAAACCACTTTGCGCTGCACATCCAGGCTTTTTTTGCTGAATGCAAGGCTAAGCATTCTGTCGCTTTCCAGCCAGAAAGCTGTTTCTATATTTTCCGCAGGAAGCTGACAATAGTAGTTGGTAAGATCGTTGGTTGTGTAAGCATTGTTTTCTCCGCCTGCTCTTTGCAAGGGCTCATCGTAGTCGGGAATGTTGATACTTCCGCCAAACATCAGATGCTCAAATAGGTGTGCAAAACCCGTTTTGTCGGGATTCTCGTCGCGTGAGCCAACATCATACATAATGTTAACCACGGCCATAGGTGTACTTGTATCTTCGTGAACCAAAACCCTTAATCCGTTATCCAGAACAAATCTGTTGTAATGTATCATATTCAACCTCTAATAGGGTGCAAAGATGCGAATAAAGCATGGATTAAACATCGGATATCTCCCTTGCAGGAAAACCATTCATAATTTAACGATTCTGTGAATTGTCAGGCTCTTTTAATGAATGTCTTATAAAACACTTTTTACCTTAATCCGTTTGGTAAGCAAATCGCCATTTCTCCGGATAATGAGGTTCAGTTTTGTGCCGGCGTTTTGCAGCATTGTTTTGTACTGCTGTATGTTTCCTGTAACGTTATTTTCAACAGATACCAGGATGTCGCCGTTTTCCAGTCCTGCCTGTTCTGCAGGTGAACCTTTTACAATATCAGCAATCGTTATCTCCCCATTGATCAGGTAAACACTCATCCCTGAATAGGAATAGTCAAAAGAATCAGTATAATGCTTATTGGGCTTCAGATGAATTTCCCTTTCCGCATAGTTGAGCGTTACATTAAAGCGGCGCAAAATATCATTGCCGATTAAACCGCCAAGCATGGGGTAGGAGGTAATATTAAACTCATCATCAAAAACATAAACCGGCACATTCTTAAAGCTGTACGGACCGATTTTGACCTTTCTTATAACGGTAAGATCCATTGTTTTTTTTCCGCCCAAACCTTCCGCCTGCGTTGCGTAAAATTTTCGCTTACGTTTAAACAGTTCATTGTCCTTAACCAGGTCATTGCAAAAGAGCATGCAAAGGCCCGCGCCGGTATCGAAGTAGTAACGCGTATCAACACTGTTATTGTCTTTGACATAGACGTTTTGAATAGGTATTGTACCGAATGATGGCCGCAACATATATCCGCCTTTAGGATATTTGTATGCACCCTGTAAAAAGACATTCAGTTGAAATTTGTCGTAATCAATTTCAACAATATATCTCCGCAGAAAACTATAGCCGATGATGCCATCAATCTTAACCCCATAAGTGCTCGATAAAAGATCATAATTGTTGATGTGAAAATCCAGGCTGTCAACCTTCAGATTACTTATTTGGAGCGTGTGATTGTATGCAAATTCAACGGTTTTCATTCCCGCAATGCCGCGCACGGTTTTTTCACTCAGTTGTTTTTTTACACCAAGATAAGCGCAGGTTGTAGAATCAAGCGAGATGCCTCCGCTACCAGTATCCAGCACAAAGTTCAGCGAATCTTTATAGTCGTCTAATACTGCCGTAACAATGATAATGCCGCCGGTTATCTGGTAAAAAGGAATTGTAGAAAGCTTGATTGCCGGAAGAGGCGGCATGCCTGGATATTGTTTCTGCTGCGACCAACCGTACGGAGAATAGCAGGCAATGCAGATTAATAGTAGTTTAAGCCGGAGCAAAATAGTTTGTATAGATCTAAAGGTGTGTTGCACAATCGGCGGTATATTCTTCCTAAATAAGTTGCTTTGAAATTACAACAATTGACTTGCATCAACAAGCCGCTCAATAAAATTATGACAAACGGCTAACGGCTATGAGCTATTAGCTATCAGCTGTCAGCAATCAGCTATTTGTCATTTGTCATCGGGCAGCAATGTGATTGACAAATTCATAACAGCTGATTACTTCATAAATCGTACTTGCAGTTATGAGCTATGAGCTATCAGCTGTCAGCAATCAGCTATTTGCCATTTGCCATCAGGCAGCAATGTGATTGACAATCCATAACAGCTGATTACTTCATAAATCGTACTTGCAGTTATGAGCTATGAGCTATCAGCTGTCAGCAATCAGTTATTTGCCATTTGTCATCAGGCAGCAATGTGATTGACAAACCCATAACAGTGATTACTTCATAAATTGTACCTGCAGCTATCAGCTATCAGCATTCAGCTATTAGCTAAAGAACATGAGTCTGCATCTGATTTCGAAACCTGTAACACCTACGTACTTCGTAAATTGTACTTCGTACTTGCAGCTGTCAGCTATCAGCCGGCAAGTGATTTGTAAACCAGCAACACCCGCGTACTTCGTAAATCGTACTTCGTACTTGATTTCACATCCAACACGCGTCATTACATCCGGCCTCTCACATCGTACATCGTACACCGTACATCTCACATCTTACTCGTATTCCCCATTCAACGAGTAATACCCAAAAATCACAAATCCTACTGCAATAGGTGCAAAGATGGTAATGATGATAATCCACGGCAGGTAAACATCCTGGCTTGGATTGGCGCTTATTTTCTGAATGGCTTCATAAATCAAAAAAGCAATAGCTGCAGGACCAATAAGCATCCATACAACGCCCAATATTCTTTTTAGCAGATTCATACAAACTATTTTAAAAAAACATTTCAATCAATTCTGTGCATATCATTGTGAGACATTTAAACCTGATACCTGACACCTGAAACCTTCCCCCTCACACCTATCACAGCATCTCCTTCTTAGGCGTCGAATGAACATATTCATTTTCGGCCTCATCAATATGCGTCGTTATTTTATTACTCAGATAAAGCATGCCGATGATCGCACATAAACCTGCAATGGCGATCGGGTACCACAGACCTGCAAGTACGTCGCCCGCCGGATTTGCGGGTGTTTTGGAATATTCAAACATTAGTGTTGCAATAAATGGTACGAGTCCGCCGAATACACCGTTGCCTATATGATAAGGAAGACTCATACTTGTGTATCGTATTTTGGTTGGAAACATTTCAACGAGAAAGGCTGCAATTGGCCCATACACCATCGTTACAAAGAGCACCAATACAAAAACGAGCGCAATTATTTTCCATGCCTCCGATGAATTAAGGGTGACTGTCTTTTTTACCAATGGTTTTGAAGAGGCTAATGGAACCATTGTTTTTGCATCTGCGGCCTGGGTTTTTATTTCTTTAAGGCTTGCACCATCCGTAAATGTTTTTTCGGTTGTTGTGATAAGTTGCACCAACGAGGCATCTTTAGCGTCAGCTTTTGAATTTGTTGAGGTATGTTCGTTCGCAACTGTTTTTGAAGCAACGTCAGTCACATTATACAGTGTTTTAAATATAGGGCGGTAACAAACAATTGCGAGGAGCATCCCCGCCATCATAATTGACTTCCGTCCGATCCTGTCGCTCAATGCACCAAATACAACAAAAAATGGTGTGGCAAATAACAATGCAATACCAATCCATGTGTTAGCCTGCACATCATTCAGGTTACATGTTTTCAGCAGGAATGTTTGCGCATAAAATTGTCCCGTATACCAAACCACACCCTGCCCCATGGTTGCACCAAACAAGGCAAGCAAAACCATTTTAAGATTGGTTTTATGTCCGAAGCTTTCTTTTAACGGATTGACAGATGTCTTGCCTTCCTCTTTTAATTTATTAAACAGCGGGCTTTCATGCATCTTCATGCGGATGACGATAGACACGATTACTAAAATAACACTTAGCAAAAATGGTAAGCGCCATCCCCATGCTTTAAACTGATCGTCGGATAGAAGATTACGTGTTATAAGTATCACGCCGAGAGACACAAACAAACCAAGCGTAGCAGTTGTCTGTATCCAGCTTGTATAATAACCTCTTCTTTTTGCTGGTGAATGTTCGGCCACATAAGTAGCGGCTCCGCCATATTCGCCGCCAAGCGCCAGTCCTTGCAGCAATCGCAATAGCAATACGATTAACGGTGCCCACGAAAAAGTTTCATATGTGGGGATACAGCCAATGAGAAATGTGGAACCGCCCATAATCACAAGTGTGAGCAGGAAGGTATATTTTCTGCCAACAATGTCGCCCAGTCGTCCAAAAACCAGTGCACCAAAAGGCCTCACGATAAAACCGGCAGCAAACGTGGCCAGCGTTGAGAGAAATGCCAGCGTGGGATTGCCTTGCGGGAAAAATTTTTCTGAAATGACTATGGCAAGGCTGCCAAAAATGTAAAAATCGTACCACTCTATAAGCGTGCCGGCCGAAGAAGCAAATATTACCCGGCGAATGCTGTTTTCCATTGGTTTCATATATGGCGCATTATCGTTTTGTGTTGCTGGCAGATAATGAAGCGGTAAACATCATTATCCACTCTCTAAATGTAACCACAAAAGGTGCTATCACAAAATAATTTCACGTTGAAATGACTACAATAATCTGTAAATCAAACATTGATATTATGGCCTTTCCACTAGTCTGATACGGCATTTAGAAAGTTTTAAGCTTTAGGCTTTGGGCTTTAATCTTTCATTTTTATCAATCGTTTGCACTATTATTTATAATTATTTCGCATACCCGTTTAATTCTTTGGTCGTACATTTAAGGCCGCTTAAACAGTTGCTTACTTATGTCATATCCTTATCAGATCAAATCGCTTGAGGCTTACCAACAGGCTTATAAGCAAAGTATTGAGAGTCCTGAGAATTTTTGGGCGGATGTTGCCAGCCATTTTCACTGGAGAAGAAAATGGGACAAGACATTGGAATGGAATTTTACGGAACCTAAAGTAGAATGGTTCAAAAATGCAAAACTGAACATTACAGAGAATTGTTTGGACAGGCATTTGAAAAATCTGGCCAACAGGCCCGCAATTATTTGGGAACCCAATGATCCGGAAGAACACCATCGCGTTCTTACCTATAAAGATTTGCATTATAAGGTTTGCCAGTTTGCCAATGTACTTAAAAACAATGGCGTTAAGAAAGGTGACCGTGTTTGTATTTATATGGGGATGATTCCCGAGTTGGCCATTGCAGTGCTTGCTTGTGCGAGGATCGGTGCGATCCACTCCGTAATATTCGGTGGTTTTTCTGCTCAGAGTATTGCAGACAGATTGCAGGATGCCCAGGCGGAATATATTGTTACGTGTGATGGTGCTTATCGCGGGCAAAAAGATATTCCTCTTAAGAATGTTATTGATGATGCTTTAATTGGGTGCAGATTTGTTAAACGTGTGATTGTTTGTACCCGCACGAGAACTCCGGTGAGTATGTTGAAAGGCCGCGATGTGTGGTGGGAAGATGAAGTGAAAAAAGTGGAAACACTCGGCATGTTCGATTGTCCGGCGGAAGAAATGGACGCAGAAGATCCTTTGTTTATTCTGTACACATCTGGTTCTACCGGAAAACCAAAAGGAGTTGTACACGCGTGCGGCGGTTATATGGTGTATACCAACTACACATTTGTGAACGTGTTTCAATATCAGCCGGGAGATATCCATTTCTGTACAGCGGATATTGGTTGGATCACAGGTCATAGCTATATAGTGTACGGTCCGTTAAGTGCAGGCGCTACTACTTTAATGTTTGAAGGTGTACCGACTTATCCGGATGCAGGACGTTTGTGGGATATTGTTGACAAATTCCGTGTAAATATTCTTTATACAGCGCCAACCGCTATCAGAAGCCTGATGGGCTTTGGTCTCGGGCCATTGCAGGGCAAAAAACTTACTTCGCTGAAAACGCTTGGAACTGTAGGCGAACCGATAAATGAAGAAGCATGGCATTGGTTTGATGAACATGTTGGAAAAGGAAAATGTCCGATTGTTGATACCTGGTGGCAAACGGAAACCGGAGGCATTCTTATTTCCAATATGGCGGGTATTACTCCGTCAAAACCCAGCTGGGCAACGCTTCCGTTACCGGGTGTGCAACCTATACTGGTTGACGACAGAGGAGAGGAAATAACAGAAGCTGTTGACGGAGAGTTCAAAGGAAATCTTTGTATCAAAGCTCCGTGGCCGGCAATCATCAGAACGACTTATGGCGATCATGAACGTTGTAAAAAGAATTATTTCAGCACTTACCCTGAGCTTTATTTTACAGGTGATGGAGCATTGAAAGATGAACAAGGCAACTACCGTATTACAGGCCGTGTGGATGATGTATTAAACGTAAGCGGTCACCGTATTGGAACTGCCGAAGTTGAAAACGCCATCAATATGCACGCCGGTGTGGTAGAAAGTGCAGTAGTTGGATATCCGCATGATATCAAAGGCCAGGGCATTTACGCGTTTGTGATCTATAATGGCGGTCATGGTGATGATAACCTGCAACGCCAGAATATTTTGCAGACTGTAACCCGCATCATCGGACCAATTGCAAAACCAGACAAAATTCAGTTTGTAAGCGGATTGCCAAAAACAAGAAGCGGTAAAATAATGCGCCGCATTTTGCGCAAGATCGCCGAAAACGAAATGGAAAACATCGGAGATACGTCGACGCTGCTGGATCCGGGAGTTGTTGAAGAGATCAAGAACGGGAAATTGTAGTTAAGTACGAAATACGAAGTACGAAGTACACAGTTGCAAGTGTGTACTTTTTAGGTATTCATGATTCAACTGCAGATGCCTACCCGTACCGACGGTACGTTCGGGCGGTACGATGTCGGATGTCTGATCGCTAATTTGCTGATGGCTGATTTATTCAGGTGCAGCAGCCGAATTAAACACCTGCCGTATTCTTTACGTGATAGTTATAAAAATAAAGCCATGAGGCATCTGTCCCATGGCTTTATTCTCTTATTTTCCAACCTCTTACTTTCTTACAAATCTTACCATCTTACACGTCTTACACGTCTTACGGTCTTACGATCTTACAAGCGCGCTATTCTTATACATCGGCAATACATTCGCCACATCTTCCGTAACACAATATTCCAGGTCGCTTTCTAATCCGTAAGCCGCCAGCCTGTGCCAGTGGGTTGTTTTGCGGATGAAGCTGTAAATATCGTTTTTATGGAGACGATACATGTCTTCCGCCATCATGCTACTATCGCAATGGACGGTGAAATGTTCTTTTATCCTGCTGATCACCGCGCCGGCAAAAAGTGTGTCTTCCATGTTGAATTTATCTTTCCATGCAGAACATCCGAGAATGACATTCTTTTTTAGGCTGATAAGATGATCGCAAACTGCCGAAATATTAGGGAAAGAACCGGTAATAACTTCCGATGCGCCATTGTCCAGCGCCATATGTAATAATTTGGTGCCGTTGGTTGTTGTTAATACCAGGGTTTTATTTTCTATAAAACTTCTTGGATATTCTGCAGGAGAATTACCATGTTGTAATCCTTCAATTATTTTTCCGTCTCTTTCTCCCGCGGTTATTGCGTTGAGGTTGCGCCCTATTGTAACGCAATCTTCCACGCTGGAAACAGGGATAACCTTGTCCGCTCCGTTAAATAAAGCCGTAGCAATTGTTGAAGTAGCTCTGAATACATCGATGATCACAACGATACTGTCTGAAACATTATACAACTTGAGCAATGACGGAGACAGTATTGTGTGAATCGTAGGTTTGTTTTGCATGGCTGCAAAGATAACCCTCCGCCAAAAACATTAAACTACTTATTTAATCAGCTATTTTGTAATATACGCCCGCGAATAAAAACGAATATTGGCTATCTTTCATGACCAATGAGACCAAAACACAACTGCATGAAATACCTTCTTTGTCTTTTATTCCTGTTCCGGTTTGCATATGCGCAATCATACCAAAAAATACATGAGAAAGCAGTTCTTGCTGATACCCACAACGACATTATTTCGACATGTATTGAGAAAGGGTACAGTTTTGATGAAAACCTGGCAGGCAAAACGCACAGCGACCTTGCCAGGATGAAAACCGGTGGTGTGGATGTGCAGGTATTTTCTATCTGGTGTGATGGCAAGCAGCCACAACCTTTTGCGTGGGCCAACCGGGAAATTGATACTTTGTACGCGTGGGTAGCTCGAAACAGCTCTTCCATGATGATTGCAAAAACATATGGAGATGTAAAAAAAGCGCTGAAGCAACATAAACTGGCGGCTATGATAGGAGTGGAGGGCGGCCATATGATTGAGGATGATATACAAAAACTGGACAGCCTGCGCAAACGCGGAACCTGTTACATGACGTTGACATGGAACAATTCCAATCCCTGGGCAACTTCGGCTATGGAAGAAATAACGGATTCTTTGGTGCATCAGCCAAAGGGATTAAGCGAAAAAGGAAAACAGATTGTAAGACGAATGAATGAACTGGGAATGATGGTTGATCTCAGTCATGTGGGGGAACAGACTTTTAAAGATGCTATAAGTGTAACCACAAAGCCGGTATTGATTTCACACAGCTGCGTGTATAATCTGTGTCCTGTTTTCAGAAATTTAAAAGATGACCAGATCAAAGCCTTGGCAAAAAATGGTGGTGTAATTCAACTGAATTTTTTCTCGGGATTTCTTGACAGTAGTTTTCAAAGAAAATATAACGCTTTTATTGCGCTGCATAAAAATGAAATTGATTCCATCAAAAGTGTAAATCCTAACAGTGTGGACAGCATTCTTGATAAGAGATATGCAACAGAAATTGAAAAGATCAAAGCCCCGTTTTCCCTGTTATTTGATCATTTGGATTATATAGTTAAGCTTGTTGGAATAGACTATGTTGGTCTCGGTTCCGACTTTGATGGTATAAGCCTGCCTCCTCAACAATTAAATAATGTGACGACATATCCGCTGATTACGAAAGAACTTATCGCCAGGGGATATAGTAAAAAGGATATCAAAAAAATACTCGGCGGAAATTTCTTGCGCGTTCTCAAAGCAAACGCACGGTAAGAAGCGTACAGTTTATTCAGGACGTTTGATGTCACACCAACCGGACCTTATCAAACCAGGGCCACATATTGCAGGTTATATTTATTGAGGAATTATTTCATCAATAGAAGTAATCTGCAACTCACGCGGACCAATGTGTAACACCGTTCAGACGTAATTTAAGTGTTCGGCATATCAGGCGGCATTTTTGTAGCAAAATAGAGAAACGATCATTGTCAAATCTTTAAACTTATTTGTTATGAAAAATGCAGCAAGTGGAAACGGAGATAATATGAGTGAATCAATGAAAAATTCCGAATTCCACAAACTATTTGTTGATGAGGTAAAGGACATTTATTGGGCAGAAAAAGCACTGGTAAAAGCATTAACAAAAATGCAGAAAGCAGCAACGTCTGAAGAGCTGGCGAGTGCATTTGCAGAGCATCAATCTCAAACCGAAGGGCATGTGCAGCGCCTTGAACAGGTATTTGAACTGTTGGAAATGAAACCTGTAGCTAAAAAATGTCCTGCAATGGAAGGTCTAATACAAGAAGCTGAAGAATTGAAGGAAGAAACAGAAGATGGTTCAAGCGTGCGTGATGCGGCATTGATTTCTGCGGCTCAGAAAGTAGAACACTATGAAATAGCCTCTTACGGAACACTCGCCACATTCGCAAAAACAATGGGGCATAGCGATATTGCAAAGTTGCTGGAACAAACATTAAACGAAGAAAAGGAAACCGACTCCAATCTTACCAGGATAGCCGAGTCAATGGTTAATGAAGAAGCGCTGCATGAATAAATGTGCTCATTTGTATTGAACAACATGTTCCTATTCCCGTGTAAATTGAAGGCCGCTGAAAAGCGGTCTTTTTATTGTGTTATAATGTGGGTCGTGAGTTGTGTATGATGATGTGGTTCGTGGGACACGAACCACGGCACGGATGACACGAACCACGGCGGCATATTCACCTTCGCTCCAATCTCCGCTTCGATAAGCTCATAGCCGACAGCTGATAGCTCATAGCTTAAAAGAGTATGCCACCCTCAATTAAGAAGGCGGCACACATTTCAACCAAAACCAACTGTATCATTTAAAGTTCAGATCCTAAAACCATCGGGTCTGTCGGACTGATCTTCTTTGTTATTTCATTTAAATCTCCTCCGCAATAAGCTGGCAGCTAATAGCTGATAGCTCACAGCTTCCTAAAACCAACTACCAATGAATGCGTTATTCACTTTTTCGCCAACCAGCTTTCTTCTACGGCGAGCCACGTTAAAGCGTTGAACGAACATCGTTATAAACACCATGACGAAGAATATTACAGTGAGTGGCGGAATACCAGCCATGCTTACCCATCTTCCTTTAAATATTCTGCGCATTGGTCTCTTCAATCTTTCAGCTATCAGGTACATACTGGGTACAATAACCAGCGTCATAAAGAACGCGAACATTACACCAAATATGATGGTCCAGGAAAGGGGTTTCCAGAACACAGCGTTATCACCACCAAAGAAGATATGCGGATTTAAATCTGCAAACAGCGTTACGAAGTTGATGTTGAAACCAACTGCCAGCGGTATAAGACCAAGTATTACCGCCAATGCAGTCAGCAATACAGGAATGATACGTGTTTTACCCGCCTGTACAATTGCTTCTCTTGTTTTCAAACCTCGTGCCCTTAGCTCTTCAGTGAATTCAATCACAAGGATACCATTCTTGATTACGATACCTGCAAGACCAAGTATACCCACACCCGTCATAACAACAGATACTTCCATTCCCGTAATTGAAAATCCTAACAACACACCAATAACACTGAAGATGATTTCCGTCAAGATGATCACAGCCTTACTGATGGAGTTAAACTGTAACACAAGTATGAACAAGATCAACATCAATGCAATCAACAAAGCATTTCCAAGAAAGCTTGCTGTCTCAGCCTGCTGTTCTCCCTCACCCGTTTGCTTGATAGTAACACCATCTGCCTTGCCTTTAAAATTGTCCAGATCTCTCGCGATAACCTGGTTAACAGCGGTAGGTGTATAACCTGTAAGCACATTCGATCTTAACGTGATCAAACGTTTCTGATTTTTACGCTTAACACTGCCAAGCGTACTGGTCAGATCAATTTTTACCAGGTTGCTTATCGGTATATCTTTAAAACCACCCGTTGCCATATCCCTGAAAAACACTTTCATGTTCAGCAGTTCTACCAGGTTCTTACGTTGCAATTCATTGTTGCGTAGTTGTATCTTATATTCTTCTTTGCCTTCTTTAATCTTTGATACTTCACGACCAAATAATGCTGTTCTGATCGTTTGACCGATCTGTGCGGATGACACACCTTCAATCAATGCGCGTTCGCGGTCAACACTAAGTGTAATTTCCGGATTGTTCAAATCAACATCCATCTTCAACTCCTCAACTCCCGGCACCTGCAATGAGTCCAGATAGTTCTTCAACGAAACCGATGTTTTGATCAGGTTATCAAAATCTTCACTGGCTATTTCTAAGTTAACGGGAGGATCTGTAGGAGGTCCGCTCGCTTCCTGGTCAACACCGATCTCTGCACCAGGAATGCCCTTCATTGCATTACGGATGCTATCCAAATATGGACGCGTGTGAATACCTTCACGTTTTTCAAATTCAACAAATGAAACCTGTATACGGCCCAGCTCGCTGCGTGTACTTCTATCCCCGCTGTTTGGATCGGCGGCACCAACTGCAACGTTCGTGATCACACTTTCAACAAGCGGATTCTTTTTCCCGTTCTCCATTTTCAGGATCTTGTACACACGGTTCTCCAGTATTTTTGTGACAGAATCAGTATACTCAACGGACGTACCCACCGGTAGTTTCATGTAAACAAAGATCTGGTTCGGATCACCTTTCGGGAAGAATACAACAGGAACCCCACTCGCACCGAAGAACACGAAAGAGAATACAAGCATACCAAATGTTCCCACCAGTAGCCATACGGGCCTCCATCCTTTCAGTGCCCAACGCAACAGGTCTTCATAATGTCCCATGATCCATGGTAACGCACGGTGCTGGAAGGCGTGGATCACACCATCTAAAACATAGCGATATAGCAACACCAACAGTACGAGGCAAATCAGCAGATTTCCTGCAAATGGGTATCCGGACACATCCAGCAAAATACCGGCTGCCAACGCAATCCAGAACATCGGCTTTTTAAAGATGGCTGATTTTGGTTCAGGCTTACCGTCCTCGTGCGACATAAAGTCTACCGCGAACACAGGGTTCATGATGAACGCCACAATAAGTGATGCAGTCAGCGTAAAGATGAGCATGGCGGGTAAGTAAATCATGAACTTACCAATAATACCCGGCCAGAACAGAAGTGGGAAGAATGGTGCCAGCGTTGTAAGCGTACCTGCAAGTACTGGTACAAATACTTCGCCTGCAGCCATCATCGCGCTTCGGGGAGCGCTTATACGGCCCTTGCCTTGTGTAAATATGCGGTGTGTATTTTCAATAACCACAATGGCATCATCCACAATAATACCCAGTCCAAACAACAGCGCAAATAGCACGATAAAATTCAATGTTACATGCGATCCGATGATAATTTCGGCGCTCGGTAAAAACATAAACGCAACGAACATGCTTAATGGTACGGACAATGCCACAAAGAAGGCATTGACCACGCCCATGAAGAACATCAGGATCAGCAGTACGAGTACGAAACCAATAACTATTGAGTTAACAAGATCGTTGAACGAAGTTTTTGTTTTGGTGCTCATGTCACCGGTAATAACAACATCCAGGTCTTTAGGGAACTGACTACCCTTCATTTCATCCACAACCTTTTGCACTTCTTCAGAAGTTTCGATAAGGTTTTCTCCTGAACGTTTGATGATGTTAAGGGTAACCACATTTTTTCCATCCAAACGGGCGTAGCTTTCCCTTTCCTTAATGGTGTCTTTAATTGTGGCAATATCTTTCAAGTAGATTGGAGCTCCTGAGCTGTTACGCAGCACTACTTTTTCAATATCAAAAGCAGTTTTAAACTGGCCCTTCAACTGAAGATTGCGTTTCATGTTGCCAACATCCAGCAGACCACCGGAGATATCCATATTCTCGCGGGCAACTGCACCGGCAATATCATCAAATGTTACACCGGCACTTTGCATGCGGTAATTGTCCACGTTGATCTGAAACTCACGTTCAGGGGCGCCAACAATATCAACACGGTTAATCTGCGAAAGATCTTCCAGCCTGTCCTTCATATCATCAGCAAACTTTTTCAGGCGCTGCTGGTCGTAGTTACCGCTGATATTCACATACATAACCGGAACGTCAGAAAGGCTAACTTCAAGAACCGTGGGTTCCTGTGTAAGATCGTTGGGAAGATCCTGCTTGGCCTTGTCAACGGCGTCTTTCACTTTTTGAAGACCGATATCAGTCTTTACTTCTGTATCAAATTCAACGATAATAGCTGAATAATCCTGTTGAGAAGTACTTGTAAATTTTTTGATCTTGGCGCCGGTTATGCCTTTTATCTGTTTTTCAATCGGACGCGTTACAAGGTTTTCAATGTCTTTTGGTGAGTTGCCTACATAAATGGTCTGTACGTAAATAGTGGGAATCACCACGTCAGGAAACTGTTCCTTAGGTGTAGTGATAAAAACATTAAGCCCCCAAAGGCTGACTATTAACATTAATAAGTAAACAGAAGTCTTATTCTTAATGGCCCAGGAGGTAGGTTTAAACTCTTTAAACTTTCCCGTAATATTTTCAAGTGCGCTCATACTAAGTTTAGTTTTGCCACGCGGGCGTTAAAATAGCATCAAGTCAATTTGAGAAGTCAAAATTCAAAAATCAAAAGTCAAAACCGAGGCTGTAATGCCGCACGTCATACATATTGCGCAATATTTCCATTACAAAGTCTAGATGCCACCTCTCTTGTACGCTTGCGAAGGGTGGCCGCCAAGCTTTTGAATTTTTACTTTTTACTTTTGCCTTATTATTAGCTGGTAGTGATCAGTTGTCCATCATACAAACCCTGGAAACCTTCCGTAATAACGGAGTCGCCTTGTTGAAGACCGCTTTTTACTTCAATCTTATCGCTATACATCTGGCCTTCTGTAACCGCGCGTTTGCGTGCAATCAGCTTTCCGTTTTCTTTAACGGCAACCAACACAAATTTTCCTTTCTCATCCGTCTGCATGGTGTTTACCGGAACAGTGATGGCATTTGAAGCTGTATAATCCTGTATTTTAACAAGTGCTATCTGGTTTGGCCTGAACACATTATCTGCCGGTAGTTTAGCCTCTACATAAAATGAGCGGGAATTCGGATCGATCATTTTACCTGCATTGGTTATTCGTGCCGTTACATTTTTATTGATGTCCGGAAGGTTGATCAGCAGGTTGTCGCCTTGCTTAACTTTTCCAAGATAGTTTTCCGGAACCTGAGCTGTAACCTTAAGGTTTGAAGTATTTACCAGGCGGATATAACCTGACTGCGGATTTCCTGTAAAGAATTCACCCACGCGGATAGTCACATCGTCAGCTACACCATCCATTTCTGCATATACGTTGCTGAAGGACATTTGCTCTTTTATCAGCGCAATCTGTTTTTCAGCCAGTTCAACGTTGTTCTTTGCACCGATCAGTTCCACTTCTGTACCTATATTTTGTTTCCACAGGTTTTCACGGCGCTGGTAAATGTCTTTTGCGTAGGTCAATTGCGTTTGTGCCTGGTCAAGTTGTTTTTGCGCCAGCGCTGCATCAAGCTTTAACAAAAGCTGCCCTTTTTTAACGGCATCCCCCTTTTTTACGTACACTGCTTTTACCTGGCCGCCGGTACCGCGAGGAGTTACGTAAGCGATATTTTCTGATTCAATCTTTCCCTGCAGATCAATATAGTGCGTAAAAGTTGAAGGCGCTACTGATGTTAATGCAACAAGCTTCGCTTTTTCAGGACGGGATGATGGATCCAGTTTAAAGATTTCCTCCTCCAGTTTGGTTATTTCCTCGCTAACCTTTATTTGCTGTGTTTTTAATTCTTCCAGTTTCGCCTTTTTCTTGGACAGATCATCCTTTTTATCTGTAGTTGAGCCACAAGAAGCAAATGCTAATGTAATGGCTGCGATAAGTATTAAATGTATCCCCCTTTGCATATAGAGTAATTTGAAATTGATGGTAATGGTTGTGTTTATGGAAGTTTACCAATGGCTTTTGTGTAATCAATCTTGGCAATTACAGCATCATATAAGGCATTGATAAAATTGGTTTGTGCATTGATAAGGTCAGTCTGCGAATTGGTGATATCCGTTGTTGAACCCAACCCAGCTTCATATTTTTTCCTCGACTGGTTGTATACCTGTTCTGCCAGTTTCATATTGTTGCGTTGGTTTTCCAGTGTAATGATCGCTGCTCTGAATTTGTTACGCGCTGTTTCTACATCGGTATCAATATTCAACTTGAGGTATTCCATCTGGTTGTGCGTCTGCTCTGCCTGCAGTTTGGCCTTTTGCACGTTGGCAGCTTTAGTCATTCCGTCAAAAATCGGAATATTGATATTCAGGCCAATAAACCATGTAGTGAACCAATCGCCTTTTCCAATAAAGTCGAATTGTCCGCGATAAGCCTGTTTGGCAAACTGGCTTGTTAAGTTTGCGGACGGCAGGTACATGTATTTATATCTCTTTACATTGTAATCATTCAGAATGTTAACCTGCTCAAGCAACTGATAGTCTTTTCTGTCAGAATACTGGAAAGTACTGTCCTCCAGTAAACCTTTCCTGATGTTGTCCTCAGTGATTTTATCTGTTAATACAATCGAGTCCTGTATCGGCATACCGATCAGGTATTTCAATCCGAGATAACCATTGTCAATTGTTCTTTGGGTAGTTAGCTTTTGTGTTTCAAGATTAGCTAACTGAACTGCGGCGCGATCAACATCCAGTTGCTCCGTAAAACCATTGGCATGCATCGCCTTTGTATCGTTATACAGTTTTGCCGTACGTGTAATGTTCGCATCAATTTGTTCCATCTGTGTTTTACTAACCACCAGCTGGTAATACACTTTGTAAATATTGGTGCGGATGTTTTCATCAGTAACCTCAAAATTTTTCATTTGATAGTCCAATGAAGCCTTACGCGCCTGCAAACCAACAAACACCTGTCCGTCAAACAATATCTGCGATAAAGTAACTCCTGCTGATGCATTCCACTTGGTACCAAAAGCGGCACTGATATAACCAAAATCTGCAGGGGAGGTAATGGGTTGGCCACTTCCGTTCTTTACGCCTTCATGCTCCAGAACACCGTAGGTTCCCATCGCAATAAAGTTGGGAAATACCTGCACCGGAACATTGGGGAAAAAGTTAGTACCAACACTACCATTCACCTGCGGTAGAGCAGTGGCGGTAATACCCCGGTTGGTTTGCTGTTGAATTTTGTAATCAATCAGTGCATTCTTTACCTGTACATTATTCTTCCTGGCGTATTCAACGCATTGTTGTACCGAAAACTCATGATATGCTGTCTCTTGCGAGGTCTGAGATGCAGGGACCGCTTGCGGACTTTGTGCAACCGACATAAAAGCTGTAGCACTAAACAAACACACGGTTCCTATGCGCTTTAGATATTGCATAATGTTGGTTTTATATGGTTTTTTTGTGTTGGTATTTCTCAATGATCTGTCTGCCTTTTTCGGTAGATATGCCATAGAGAAAATGATAATACAGTTCTCTCGCAACATCCATCAGGCTGTATTTGCTATTGGGATACAGGTCCTGGTTGAAGATTAAAAAAGAACTTTCAAGCCGGAATTTGGAAATAATGTCAACATTAAAGTCATTTCTATAAACGCCTTCTTCAATGCCGCGCTCAATATTCCGCCTTATCAGCTCGAGCAAAAAACTCTCCTTATGTTTTTTAAATACCAGGAAAGCTTGCGGATAAAATTTTTCCAGATCAAAAACAATAAAAGGGTTCATGGCCTCCATGGTCATCATTTTTGATTCAAGGTCCTGGATCAATTCCTCAATTGCGTTTTGGGATTCTTCCCGTTGACGGATACATTCATCACGCATAGAATTCAACTCCTTCTGCATCACGTCTTCAACCAGCTCATCTTTATCAGCAAAAAACTGGTAAATAGTTTTTTTACTAATACCTGACTGGCTGGCAATCTCATCCATTGTAACAGACTTAAATCCGTATTTCAGGAATAATTCTCGCGCCTTTTGTTGTATTCTTTCCTTCATTTTTCCTAAACTGGTGGACAAAACTATAGAAACTTTTTTCGTTACAATAGTTTCCATTAGTTTTTCTTTTCATTTTTATCTGAGTGGTCAAAATGAAGGATAAGTTGCAAGATAAGGATTAACGCTTAAATAATGTTTAAACATAATGTGTTGCAGGTTTAATTTTACCGGCAGGGGGTTACAAAACGTTTTAAAAAGTATAAATAAAGTATAGCGCATACGGCGTTTGGTAATACTATGCCCGGAAATGTAATAGTTGCTTACTTTACAGTTAAAATAAATCTATTATGAGTTCGCTGAGGCGCAGACTTCTTGTTGGACTGCATTGGAGAAGATTGCTTCAATATTTTCTCCAGGGTTTGGTTGTTATTGCCCCCATTGGCATTACTGCCTATGCGGTGTATTTTTTGTTTAACTCTGTGGATACAATTCTGCCGGATCTTACCAACAAACTTTTTCCCAATTTAATGGGCGTGGATGAAAATGGCTTGCCGAGACGTATTCCGGGACTTGGGTTTGTGGTGGTTATTGTGATCGTGATGCTTATCGGGCGGATCTCATCTTCTTTTTTTGTGGGAAAACTGGTGGATGTTGTAGATACAATTCTTGAAAAAACGCCGGGAATTAAATTTATTTACAGTTCTGTAAAAGACTTTTTTGAGGCTTTTGCGGGTAATAAGAAAAAGTTTGACAAACCGGTTTTGGTAAATGTAGATGCCGATGATGTATGGCGCATTGGTTTTATTACGCAGGAGGATGCATCACACTTTGACCTGATGGAGCACGTTACGGTTTATGTTCCTCATTCATATGCAATTTCAGGAATAACTTATTTTGTGCCGAAAACACGGGTAAAATCTTTACATATTAATTCTGCTGAAGCTATGAAGTTTGTGGTATCTGGTGGTGTAACACATCTGGAATAGCTTTGACGACTAATAATGCTTTGACTTCAATTGCTTTATTTTGCAAACGCAATAACCATTAACAACATGAAAATGCACAATTTTAATTCAGGGCCTTCTATTCTTCCGCAGGAAGTATTAAACCAGGCTGCTGAAGCTGTTCTTAACTTTAATAACATTGGTTTGTCTCTCCTGGAAATCGGCCACCGCACTTCCTGGTTTCAGGATGTACTGGATGAATCGCGATCTCTTATAAAGGAACTAATGCAACTGGGTGAAGAACATGAAGCGTTGTATTTGCATGGAGGCGCCACCACACAGTTTATGCAGGTGCCGATGAATCTGCTGGACGATGGCGAAACCGCCGCCTATTGCGATAACGGTATTTGGGGAAGCAAGGCTATCAAGGAAGCGAAGTTGTTTGGAAATGTAAATGTGGTAGCATCATCAAAAGATAAAAATCACACGTATATTAATAAAGGATTTGAGATTCCTGCAACATCAAAATACCTCCATTATACAACCAACAACACGGTAGAAGGTACTCAATGGCATGCACTACCCGAAACCAATGTGCCGCTTGTAGCCGACATGAGCAGTGATATTTTCAGCAGAAATATGCCTTTTGCTAAGCATTCGCTGATCTATGCCGGTGCGCAGAAAAATATGGGTGCTGCAGGCGTAACGCTCGTTGTGGTGAAAAAAGATGTGCTTGGAAAGATTAAAAGAGCTATTCCGCCTATAATGGATTACCGTATTCATATCGAGAACGGCTCTTTGCTAAATACGCCTCCTGTCTTTGCGGTGTATGTTAGCCTGCTTACGTTGCGCTGGATAAAAAAAGAAGGCGGACTTGCAGAGATGGAAAAAAGAGCGAAAGAAAGAGCTGAATATCTGTATAACGCTTTGGATAGCCTTCCGCTTTTTGTTCCAACAGTGAATAAAGAGGACAGAAGCTTTATGAATGCTGTATTTGTAATGCAAAGACCAGAGTTGGAACAGCCATTTTTGGATGAATGCAAAAAGAATGGCATGGTAGGCGTAAAAGGTCACAGAAGTGTTGGCGGTTTACGGGTAAGTATGTATAATGCAATGCCGATGGACAGTGTGAAAGCTTTTGTAGAACTGATGACTGAATTCAACAATAAAAATCTGTAAGTTAAAGTAATGCGGTTTGTAGCATTATAAACAACAACTATCAAACGAATATGAGTAAAATAAAGCCATTTAAAGCATTGCGCCCCCAGGCGCAACTTGCTAAACAGGTTGCCAGCCGCCCCTATGATGTATTAAACAGCCAGGAAGCAAAAATTGAAACACAGGGAAACCCAAATTCATTTTTGCACATCACCAAAAGTGAGATTGATCTGCCCGATAATATCGACATCCATTCTGAAATAGTGTATGAAAAAGCAAAGGAAAACCTGACAGCTTTCATCAAACGCGAGATCCTTTTTCATGAATCGAAAGAGTGTTATTACGTTTACAGACTTATCATGAATGGTCGCAGTCAAACCGGTCTCGTTTGTGTTAGCTCGGTGGATGACTACGAAAATGATATCATTAAAAAACACGAGTTTACGAGGCCTGAAAAAGAGCAGGATCGCATCAACCATATTAAAACAACCGGAGCCCAGACAGGCAATGTATTTCTTGCGTACAAAAATGTAGAAGAAATAGATGCGTTGATTGACAAATGGATGAGCACCAAAAACCCGGTGTATGATTTTACCGCGGATGATCAGATCCAGCACACTATCTGGCTGATCAATGATAGTAATGCTACAGAATCCATCACCGGCTATTTTGAAACAAAAGTGCCCTGTACTTATATCGCAGACGGCCACCACCGCGCTGCATCTGCTGCTAAGGTGCGTAAAGCATTAGGCAATAAAGCCGCTGACGGTGCTAATTACTTCCTTACCACTTTGTTCCCTTCCAATCAATTATACATCATGGATTATAACCGTGTTGTAAAAGATTTGAACGGACATAGTGAGCACGATTTTCTAAAAGCTTTACAGGAGAATTTTATTGTTGAAGAAATTGGTGAAGAACCTTTCAAACCTGAAAGTCTTCACGAATTTGGCATGTACCTGGGCAAAAGCTGGTACAAGCTGACTGCAAAAGCGGGCACTTATTCCGAAGATCCGATCGGTGTATTGGACGTTACAATTCTGCAGGACAATGTGTTGAGCAAACTGCTGAACATTGAAGATCCGCGTACAGATAAAAGAATTGATTTCGTAGGTGGCATCAGGGGATTGCAGGAGCTTAGCAAACGTGTTGACAGCGGAGAAATGGCGATTGCATTCAGCCTTTATCCTGTAAGCATTCAACAACTATTTGACATTGCAGACAGCGGTAACGTAATGCCTCCAAAAAGCACCTGGTTTGAACCGAAGCTTCGGGATGGCTTGTTGACGCACTTGATTAATGACTAAGTAAGGATAAGTGGATAAGTACGAATTACGAATTACGAAGTACCTCGTTCGGAACTGTTGATAGAGTTGTTAAAGGTTGACTATAGTAGCTGGCAACAAGAAATGTTAAGTTCAAAGAAACCTGCCGCACTCAACGTACTTCGTACTTCTAACTTTGTACTTGAGTAAGATAGATGAACATGAAGTGCTTTATCAGAAGCTGTTAATTAAAACACAACAGGTTCAATCCTAACGTACTTCGTACTTCTAACTTCGTACTTTGAGTAAGATAGGTGAATATGAAGTACTTTGGCGGCAAGCTGTTAATTAAAACACAACAGGTTCAAACCTAACGTACTTCGTACTTCTAACTTCGTACTTGTAACGTACTTTGCATAATAAACTAATTGAGCTGAGAAACCTTAACGTCCGTAACAGGCTTTAAGGTTTCTTCTGTTTTTGAAATATTAAAAGTAAGTGGATGAAAAGAATATTTTTTGCAACGCTCGTTTTACTTAGTTCTTACACAGTGGTAAAGGCACAGCAACAGGACCCGGAAAAACTGCATGAAACTGCACGCACATTTATGAAGCAGGGCGACCTGGACAATGCAGTGCTGGTTCTTGACCGTGCAAACCAGTTAAAACCTGATGATATTGAGATTGCAAAAGATCTTGCTTATGTTTCTTTATTAAAAAGAGACTATTCAAAATCTATAGACGTCGCAAAATCGCTTGTAGAAAAACCGAATGCGGATGTTCAAAGTTTCCAGATATTGGGCATGGCTTATAAGGCAACTGCACAGAATGATGAATGCGCTAAGCTATACAAGAAGGGCCTGGCTAAATTTCCCAATCGCGGTATATTGTACAGCGAATATGGTGAACTGGAATTTGAAAAAAATCCATCAACTGCTATAAAGCTTTGGGAAAAAGGTATAGAGGCGGACCCAAGCTGCAGTGGTAATTTTTACAACGCATCTAAATATTATTCTCAAAAGAATGAAGTGTTGTGGGCAGTATTGTATGGAGAGAATTTCATCAATATTGAAAGCCTGACTGCAAGAACAGCAGAGATTAAAGAACAATTGACGGCTGATTATAAGAGACTGTTTACCGGCAATACACTAGCTGATGCGGTTAAAAAAGGCAGTCCATTTATTAAGGCTGTTGGTAATTTGTTCCTGCAAAATTCCGGTATGCTGGCTGAGGGTGTTACTCCAGAGTCGCTTACTTCTTTGCGCTCAAAATTTGTGCTGCAATGGTACGAAGGCGATACACCCAAATTTCCTTACCGTTTGTTTGAATACCAACGCACCCTTATTAAGGAAGAAATGTTTGAGGCTTATAACCAATGGATTTTCGGCGGTGGTGCTGATAGTTACGCAACATGGGCAAAAAATCATGATGCAGAAGCGAAGGCACTGCAGAAATATCAACGTGGCATGGTGTATAAAATTCCGGCCGGACAGTACTATGAGCACTAAGTCATAAGAAATTGTGTAAATAATATCCAACGGTAAACAGGATATAATTTATTGAAAATATAAAGGCATGTAGGTTAATTTTGCTAACCTGCTTGCCTTTTTTAGTTTTCTTATAAATTAAAGCCTACCCCCAATGCTTAAAAAAAATATTATGAAAACGGGTCTGCTGACTTTAATGGGTATTGCTTCAGTCTTTACCTTAAATGCCCAAATTCAATCTTCAGGAAATGTAAAATTTGAGGGGAAAACGATTTCCATTTTTACGACTGCTGAAAATACCCGGTTTCGGATCTCTCCGAATGGAACTGCGTCCTTTACAGCTATGCCTCAACCGCTGGAAACTGAGCCATGTGTTTTTGTTGATCCTGCAAAATCATTTCAATCATTTATTGGTATCGGAGGAGCAATCACGGATGCATCCGCTGAAGTATTTGCAAAACTGCCGGCAGATAAACAAAAAGAATTGCTTACGGCATACTACGATCGCGAAAAAGGAATTGGTTATACATTAGGTCGTACGAACATTCAAAGCTGCGATTTTTCAAGTGATAGTTATACGTATGTTGAGGATAATGATGCCGGTCTCAAAACCTTTAGTGTTGCTCATGATGAAAAGTATCGTATCCCTCTCATCAAACAGGCGATTGCCGCGGCAGGTGGTAAACTTACTTTGTTTGTAAGTCCATGGACCCCTCCGGCCTGGATGAAAGACAATAACAGCCTTGTGCAAGGCGGCAAATTAAAACCTGAATTCAGACAGGCATGGGCTAATTATTATGTAAAGTTTATCAGGACTTATGAAGCTAAGGGAATACCCGTTTGGGGCTTGAGTGTGCAGAATGAGCCCATGGCAAAGCAAAAATGGGAATCGTGTATTTATACCGCAGAAGATGAAAGGGATTTTATAAAAGGGTACCTCGGACCAACTTTACAAAAGAACGGCATGGGTAATAAAAAATTGATCGCGTGGGATCATAACAGGGACCTGGTTTATCAACGTGCAAGCGTAATACTCGGTGATCCGGCGGCTGCAAAATATGTGTGGGGAATTGGTTTCCACTGGTACGAAACATGGACCGGCAGCGGCATGCAATTCGCCAATGTAAAGATGGTAGAACAAGCCTTCCCGGGTAAGAACCTGATCTTTACGGAAGGCTGTAAGGAAAAATTCGACCTGGATAGTGTACTCAACTGGAGTCTGGGCGAAAAGTACGGCAACTCCATGATCAATGATTTTAACAGCGGAACAACTGCGTGGACAGATTGGAACATCTTGCTCGATGAAAAGGGTGGTCCTAATCATGTTGGAAACTTTTGTTTTGCACCCGTGCATGCAAACACGCAAACCGGTGAATTGATTTATACGAATGCCTTCTACTACATTGGCCATTTCTCAAAATTTATACGTCCTGGTGCCAGACGCATCAGCACTGCTTCAAGCAGAGATGTATTGGAGACTACTGCATTCCGCAACACCGACGGCAGTATTGTTGTAGTAGTTATGAACCGTACAGATAAAGAACAACCTTATCATTTATGGATCAACGGCAGCGCCGCCGCAACAAGCTGTCTGCCACATTCGATATCAACGTTGGTGGTGAAATAAGCTTAAAGCCTAAAGCGCAAAGCCTAAAACTGGGTTTTACGTTGTAAGTTATACGTTGTACGTTTATTTGAGCGAATGATGAAAGGTTGCGAGCGTGTTGTATCTAACTCTGTGTATTCCGTGAAAAAACTCCGCGCTACTCTGTGGTAAAAATTTTGTGCTTCAGTGGCTATTTCTTTTTCGTTGTGCTTCTTTCAGTCTTCATGTCTTTGTGGCTATTGTTTAATTGTGCGTCGGGGAATAGTTTTAAGCTTTAGGCTTTACGCTTTAAGCTTCTTTCGTATGATAAAAAATTGCGAGCGTGTCGTATCTAACTCTGTGTATTCCGTGAAGAAACTCTGCACTACTCCGTGGTAAAAATTCTGGGCTTCTGTGCTTCAGTGGCAATTTCTTTTTCTTTGTGCTCCTTTTAGTTTTTGTGTCTTTGTGGCTATTGTTTAATTGTGCGTCGGAGCATAGTTTTACGCTTTGGGCTTTAGGCTCTAAGCTCCTAATCAATTAACTTGCTTTACTCATCAATATTCCTGAACTTTAAGACTCACCAAAAAAACTTGTTGTATGAAGAAATTTACCACCGCTCTGTTTCTCTTTATTTGCATGTGCTTTACAGGACAACTCTTCGCGCAGGATTACAGCGCATGGGTTAAAAAAGACGGATCAACCGAGCATGTTCTTTTATTAACCCCGGGTTATTTTACCTACACCGTATTTGATAAGGATAATAAAAAGTTTATCTCTTCATGGGGCGGAACATACATTGTAAGTGGAAATACCAGTGCTTCTACTATAAAATTTAATACAGTCGATCAATCTAAGGTTGGCAAGACTGAAACGAATACTTTTTCATCAGACAATAATGAACTCACCGTTAATTTCAACGGCAACGATATAACATTCACCAACCTTGATGGCGGCAATGAAGTCTTGGCAGGAGCATGGCGCATCAGTGCAAGAGACAACAATGGCTCTATGCAGGTAATTGAAGATGGTCCAAGAAAGACAATTAAGATCTTATCCGGCACACGCTTTCAGTGGATAGCAATGAACACATCTACCGGTGAATTTTTTGGAACTGGCGGCGGAACCTACATACTCAAAGACGGCAAATACACGGAAACAATAGAATTCTTCTCCCGTGATAGCTCAAAAGTAGGCATGAACCTGACTTTTGACGCAAAAGTGGATGGCACAAAATGGGAACACAGCGGTCAAAGCTCAAAAGGCGATAAGATAAAAGAGGAGTGGAGCAGGTTTGAGTAAGGGAAAAGGATCGTCGCGAAAAATCAGATCTTGTTTAGGTGTAACATTCTCGTATTTTCTGTGTCTCATTTGTTGTAAAAAAAATTACATTTGAATTATGAAAATCTCTGTTGAATACTTAAAAGACAATAAGGGCAATCCTAATGCGGTAAAGCTACCTTTGGTGGAGTGGGAAAAACTTCTTTTAAGGTTAAGAAAATACGAGCAAACACTTAAAATAAGATCTGATTTGAAAGAGGCGTTTGAGGAAGTGGCACTCCTTAAAAGGACAAGGAGTAAAAAACAAACTCTCAAGGAATTTCTGAATGAACTATAAGGTTGTCCTAATTGACAAATTTAGAAAAGAAGCCAAACGGCTTATCAAAAAATACCCATCCTTAAAAGACGAATTGTATTATCTAGCTGATACATTGTCATTATATCCAAGGACAGGTACGTCGTTAGGAAATGACGTTTACAAAATTCGGGTTGCCATAAGAAGTAAGGCCAAGGGTAAAAGCGGTGGCGCTCGGGTTATCACCTACCTGGTCACAGAAAATAAAGAAGTTTATTTACTTACAATTTATGATAAGGCCGAATTCGATAACATCGATAACAGAACACTTAAAAAAATCATAGAAAACATTAAGGACGGAATGTAAAGATTTGTAATTAGATTATATTCTAATTATACGTAGAGCGAAGTAACATCAGATTTAAATATGCTCTCCGGTTTAATTAATGCTCACATTGCGGCAAGTCTTTTTAAAACACGGTGCCAAATTTTCATATTAAGTTACTCCGGTTTCGGCATCTGCAGCAATACACCTCCGTTGCCACTTTGCACTTGCGGCAACTTACCATCCCATTTTTGAATTTTCATGTATTCAATATAATTGGCACTTAGGGAAACCTGTTTTCTTCGAATGGCTTCAGCCTCACCCGCAGCCTGGATTACCTGGGCAGCACTATCAGCACGGGCCTGCGCCACTTTTCTTTCACCTTCGGCAATGGCAACCAAACGCTGGTTTTCGGCAACCTGAACTTCCTGGATGGCCTTTGTTTTTGCTTCGATGGATTGTTGCAGTGCCTGCGGCGGAGTTATATTTGTTCTAAGCTGTGAGATAGTGAACCATTTTGAAACCCTGTGGTTGGCTTCAGTAACAATATCGCTTTCAAATTTTTCGCGCTGATTGAAAATATCATCTACCGCCCACTTGTTTGCAACGTCGTTAACGGTGCCGACGATGGCCGTTTGCAGCCATTGTTGCTCAATGCTCCTTACATCAAGACGCAGGTTCTGAAACATGTCGCCAACTTCACCCGGCTTAAGCGCATAGTTGAAAGATGGCTTAATCGTGGCACTAAATCCACCTTTGGTGATCACCTGTTGTTCGGGGTAATCAATATGTTGCTGAAACGTTGGGAATTCATACAACTTGCTTACCCAGGTATTGTAAATAACCCACCC
The DNA here is from genome assembly GCF_041060425.1 of Danxiaibacter flavus. NCBI lineage: Bacteria > Pseudomonadati > Bacteroidota > Chitinophagia > Chitinophagales > Chitinophagaceae > Danxiaibacter > Danxiaibacter flavus. The sequence goes on along the minus strand of NZ_JAULBC010000005.1, from coordinate 279,635 downwards.
GGTTTTGTATTCAAATTTGCTAACACCACGATTGTCACCTGTAAGGTTAACCTTAATGCCCACGTGACCGGCATCCACTCTTTCCAATACGAATGGCTGAATAAAGGCAATTATTAGCCCGAGAACAGCTATCCCAATAGTTTTATATAAACGGACCCCTAAAAGAGCGTTTCCGGTTTTAGCAGGAACAGTTTTCTTCAGCGCGTATGCAATTGCAATGCCCGCAAACAGTAAAAAGAAGAAGACAGAAATCATAAGAAGTATTGCTTTATTAGTTTGAAAATCAGGAAGTAAAACAGAACAATTTCAAGCAGGATGGAGATTATTAATAACACTGTGGAAGATTGCCTGTTTATGAGGTACTCGAAGTTTACGGTTGACAGTACGATAAATAAGACAATGCGCAATGAATTCGCCAGGGCCTTCATGAGCTGAGTAATTTGTCAACCAAATATATGTATTTGCCTGCTGCAAAATCATAAGATTTGCGTCTGTCGGTACGGGATTATTTTTTGGTAGCTCCTTTTCCTTAACTTTCACTATTCAACATATATTATGGAGTTTTCGAGGGATTTATTTTCGAATGAAGCATTGATCGATATTTATCACAAACTATTGCTGCCCAGACTCATAGAAGAAAAAATGCTGCTGTTGTTGCGGCAGGGTAAAATAAGTAAATGGTTTAGTGGAATTGGCCAGGAAGCCATTGCTGTTGGTTGTACATATGCTTTGCAGGATGATGATTGGATCATGCCACTACATCGTAATCTCGGTGTTTTTACTACACGCAATATGCCGCTTCACAATCTATTTATGCAATGGCAAGGCAACCGGAACTGCTGTAGTAAAGGAAGAGAGCGAAGCTTCCATTTCGGATCAGCAGAACATCATATCTGCGGAATGATCTCTCATTTGGGGCCACAACTTGCCGTTGCTAACGGTACAGCACTTGCGCACAAACTTTCTTCTCAACAGCAAGTTTCACTTGCTTTTACAGGAGACGGGGGAACGAGTGAAGGTGACTTTCATGAAGCACTGAATGTGGCGGCGGTATGGAACCTGCCTGTAATTTTTGTTATTGAAAATAATGGCTACGGATTAAGTACACCGGTTAGTGAGCAATATAAATGTGAACGTTTGGTTGATCGGGCAAAAGGTTATGGGATCGAAGGTGTACAGATTGATGGAAATAACATTCTCACGGTAATTGATACAATCAAAGGCGTAAGAGACTATTGTTTACGCGAACAGAAGCCATACCTGATAGAGTGCATGACGTTCCGGATGCGTGGCCATGAAGAAGCCAGCGGAACGAAATATGTACCCGCCGAATTGTTCGATATCTGGGCTGAAAAAGACCCCATCAGAAATTACGAACAGTTTTTATTACAGGGTGTTTTAAGCGAAGAGGAACTTAGCAGGATAAAAAGCGATATCAAAGAAAAGATTGAGCGGGAACTTGCCACAGCATTTGATGAGGTACCTGTTGTTGCTGACAGCAACGAAGAGTTAAGAGATGTTTACGCACCGGATCTAAAAGATACGGACGTTCCTGTAATTGATGTTGCTGATAAACTTCTAGCTTCTGCCAGTGATGTTGCGCAAAAACGTTTTATTGATGCTATAAAGGAAGGTCTGTATCAATCAATGCAAAAGCATCCGAAGCTTGTTTTGATGGGACAGGATATTGCTGAATACGGAGGGGCTTTTAAAGTTACTGAAGGATTGGTTGAGGAGTTTGGTAAAGCCAGGGTCCGTAATACACCGTTATGCGAAAGCGCAATAGTGGGCACAGCTTTGGGCCTGAGTCTTCAACAATATAAGAGTGTTGTAGAGATGCAATTTGCGGATTTTGTTAGTGTGGGTTTTAACCAGATTGTGAATAATCTTGCAAAGATCCACTACCGCTGGGGCCAAAACGCTGATGTTGTTATACGCATGCCAACAGGTGCCGGTGTGGGTGGCGGCCCTTTTCATTCACAAAGCAACGAAGCATGGTTTACACATGTTCCCGGGCTGAAGGTTGTGTATCCTTCATCTGCTGCTGATGCAAAAGGTTTATTGATTGCGGCCATCAATGATCCTAACCCTGTTTTGTTTTTTGAACATAAGGCTTTATACAGAAGTGTAAGTGATGTGGTGCCAGAGATGTACTATGAAACCGAGATCGGAAAGGCCAGGATAGTACAAAAAGGCAATGACATAAGTATCATCACCTATGGCCTTGGTGTACACTGGGCTCTGGAATATGCCGCCCGGCATGCTGACACATCTTTTGATATTATTGATCTGAGGTCATTGGCTCCGCTTGACTATGGTGCGATCAAAGCTTCAGTTGCAAGAACCGGAAAAGTATTGATCCTGCATGAGGATACATTAACCGGCGGTATAGGCGGCGAAATAAGTGCATGGATAAGTGAGCACTGTTTTGAAATGCTTGATGCGCCTGTTATTCGCTGCGCAAGCCTTGATACGCCTGTTCCCTTTAATGCAGATCTGGAAAAGAACTTTCTTGCCAAAGCACGATTGGATGAATGTGTTAAAAAGCTTCAGCGATATTAGTTCGTCGTGACTAATATCAGGTGTCTGCGAAATAGCTGGAGATATCTTTGTACTGTAATTGATTGTTTTACATTAAAATGCTATCAGTTTGCTACCATTAATTTTCAGCGACCGTTTACCTAAAGCAAATGCGACGGTCGTAGCCGCAGACGTTGGCGGTACCAAAGTAAATATTGCTGTATACCAGTTTGCGGACGGCAGCATGAAGCAACTGAATGCTAAACAGTATCACACCCAAAACTATTCATCGTTTACACAAATTGCCTGTGAGTTTCTGCAGGAAATTGGCAGCAACATAAAGCCACACTGCCTTTGCGCAGGTGTTGCTGGTCCAGTAATTAATAACCGGGCAGATCTTGTCAATATTTCCTGGGTATTAACGGCAGACGAAATTGCACAGGGAACGGGCATCAAAGATGTTTTGCTTATTAATGACCTTGAAGCAAATGCTTATGGTCTTGCGTGTTTGGATAAAGATGATATCTGTAATATCTACAAAGGGAATCCCGGTATAAAAGGCAATGCTGCGATTGTCGCCCCAGGCACAGGTTTAGGCGAAGCTGGACTTTATTGGGATGGCACTTATTTTCATCCTTTTGCAACGGAAGGAGGACATTGCGATTTTTCACCACGTACCGGTACTGACGTAGAGATACTCGATTACCTATCAAAAAAGTTTGACGTAGTTAGTTGGGAACGATTGGTCTCAGGTCCGGGTATTACTTCCATTTACTCATTTTTAAAAGAAAGCGGAAAATATAAAGAAGAACAATGGTTGCAGGAGAAATTTAAATATGAAGATGACTCTGCCGCCATTAGCGAAGCGGCCATTGCCGGAACTTCTGAGATTGCTAAGCAAACAATGGAATTGTTTGTAAAATACCTGGCCCGCGAGTGTTCTAACATGGTGCTAAAAATGAAAGCGACAGGAGGAATTTATTTGGGAGGGGGGATTCCTCCAAAAATAAAAACGTTGCTGCAATCTTCTGCTTTTGTAGAACATTTTCTTAACTGCGATCGTATGCAGGAGATGCTTGAAGATGTGCCGGTAAACATCATTATGAATGATAAAGCTGCCTTAATGGGAGCTGCTTTCTATTGCCTGAGCCGTGTTACAGAAGCGCGTGCAATAGCTTCATAATTAAGAGCTGATACTGATCGCTTATCTGCTTTTTCTACATGATAAAGGTCATTTATAAACAAATTACAGAATAACTATCTTTGGCTCTATGTCAATTGAAGTAAAAGAATTACTAAAGACATACGGGACTCAAAAGGCTGTCAATAATATTTCCTTTTCCGTACGTAAGGGTGAGATCGTGGGTTTTCTTGGTCCGAATGGCGCCGGAAAAAGTACAACAATGAAAATTATCGCCGGCTATCTGCAGCAGGACGCAGGGGTGGCAACCGTTACCGGTATTGATGTTTCAACTGAACCGTTGAAAGCAAAAAGAAAAACCGGTTATCTGCCGGAAGCCAATCCTCTGTACTACGACATGTATGTGAAGGAATACCTGAATTTTGTAGCAGGTGTGTACGGACTATCTGATGTGGCAAAGAATGTTCAGCGTGTTATTGACATGGTTGGATTGCAGGTTGAACAGAACAAAAAAATCGGACAATTATCAAAAGGATATAAACAACGTACCGGCCTTGCCGCGGCACTGATACATGATCCGGAAGTGCTGATTCTTGATGAGCCTACAAGCGGGCTGGATCCCAATCAAATCATAGAAATAAGAAATGTTATAAAGCAACAGGGGAAAGATAAAACTGTTTTATTTTCCTCTCATATCCTGCAGGAAGTAGAAGCTGTTTGTGATCGCATTATTATTATTAACAAAGGTGAAATTGTTGCCGACGATACGCTGCATAGCTTGCAGACACGCAGGCAGGGCAACATGGTTGCAGTTACATTTAAAGAGATTGTTGACAGTAAGTGGCTGGAAGATCTTGTTGCTGTCAACAGCGTTACCCGGATAAATGAAAATAGCTGGCGGTTGTTTACCTCAAACCCTGAAGACGCACGCAAACAATTATTGCAGTTGTCAATTGATCGCAATCTGAACATTGTTTCGCTACAGACTGAAGGCAACAACCTGGAAGATATTTTCCGGTCCCTGACTTCTTCCTGATACATGTTTTCGCACATTGTAACAGAAAAAGAATTTTTATACTTTACTCTTAAACCGTTAAATATGATTACCAACCTTCCCCAAGAAAAATGGAAACAAATTATCTTTAAAAACTGGCAACAACTTCAGAAAATGTACGCCATCAGCAACATGGGCCGGATGGCATCTTACACAAAAGATCTAAAGAAAGACGGTGTATTATTACACGGCTCAACCATAGAGGGCTATACAATTTTAAGGCTGAAAGTTAAAGACGATTATCCCGCTTTTCTTTGCCATAGATTGGTTGCTGATTATTTCTTGAAACACCCTGGTCCAAACCGCTCTATGGTAATACACTTAAACCATGATAAGAAAGATAACAGGGTCTCCAACTTAAGATGGGCAAGCCAGGAAGAAGTGGCCGTACACAATATGGAAAATCCCGCAGTACTTGCAGCAAAACAAAAAGCCAAAGAAAATCCGGTAAGGCAAAAGAAAGGTCTGAAGTTAACACTGATGCAGGTTAAGCAGATCAAGCAAAGCCTTGCCAATCCGAAACGAAGATTGACCTATAAGCAAATGGCAGAAAAATATGGCATAAGTGAAATGGCTATCACGAGGATCAAGAACGGTGAAAACTGGGGTTACGTTACAGTATAGTGATTTAACTGCTTTACCCTTAAAGATCCTTCCACAGATCATTGCCCCAAAAATTATAGAAACAATACTACTTTTAGTGTGTGATTTAATACACTGATCAATACTTCAAATAAAACCGTTTCAATGTTACAGAGCGCAACGATCAAGTTTCTGAAAGATCTTACAAGGAACAATACCAAAGAATGGTTTGATGCCAACCGCAAAGCATATGACAACGCTAAAGCCGATTTTCTGCAACTGGTGCAGCAGATAATAGATATTCACGCAAAGAAAGATGAAGACCTGGCATCATTGCTGGCAAAGGATTGTGTGTTCCGCATTAACAGGGATGTACGGTTTAGCAAAGACAAATCTCCTTACAAAAATAATTTTGGTGCAAGCATTAATCGCGGCGGAAAAAAAAGCATTTATGCCGGATATTATTTTCATTGCCAGCCGGGTGAAAGTTTTGTCGGTGGCGGCCTTTGGATGCCAATGCCCAATGAGCTAAAAAAAGTGAGACAGGAAGTTGATTATTGTTTTGATGAGTTTGGCAAGATCATCTCCAATAAAAAGTTCACCGGTGTTTACAAAGAACTTTATAAAGGTGGTGATGTAAGTTTAAGCAGGCCACCGAAAGGATATGATGATACAAATCCTGCCATTGAATTCATCAAACTGAAAAGTTATTTAGCCATGCAACCACTAACGGATGCTGACTTGACGGATAAAGGACTTCTTAAAAAAATTACATCTGCATTTGATGCATTGCAACCAATGGTGAAGTTTATTAACCGGGGAATTGAGGGATGATGCGAGTGTACGGTGTACGATTTTAGATGTACGATGTATTGATACTGAAGTGTGAGGGCTGAAATATTTTCGATAAAAGATTGAAGGTATTGCGAAGTTGTTTGCTCCGCCCATCTTCCAAGCTGCGTGGGCTTACCTTGCTGCCTTCGATGACATTATCCAAAGCAAACTAGTACCGGTATTGAAGAACAGCATGCAAAAGACTCACATGGAGCAATGATAAGACCAGGGCCAATTAATGGCGACTATATTTTTTTTCGGCTTAGCGATCATCGCTCACGGACAGATTGATTGCACAATGATTTGGTCAAAAAAGAATTTACGGCCAGGCACAGTTTCGACATTTTTGTTTACAGACAGATTGCTTAGTGTGATAAGCATTCAAAAGGCAATCGCGGCTTCAAACTTTAGTTTTAGGACAAAATTATTCGACCTAATCTGGATGCCAATTAATACTTCTGAGATCAACAGATGTTAATGATAATGGTAAGCCGAAACCTTAAACATGAAATGGCAAAACCCAATTAGTATGGCAACTCACAATGAAGTTCTTTTCTCCGAAAGACAAAAGTTTAAGCAATGGTGGCTTTTTTTAGGCCTGTTTGCGGTTAACGGATTGTTTCTCTTTGGTGTATACAAACAAGTATTTAAAGGGCAACAATTTGGAGATAAACCAATGAGCGACAGTGGTCTTTTAATTGGAACGGGTTTGACAATGCTAATGACTCTGCTATTTTTAAATTTTCGCCTCGACACCGTGATCAAAACCGATGGAATTTATGTTCGTTTTTTTCCTTTTCACATAAAATACAGACAATACTCTTGGAGCAATTTAAAAAAAGTCTATATCAGAAAATATTCAGCATTGAAGGAGTACGGTGGTTGGGGCTTGCGATTTGGACGTAACGGAAAAGCGTTTAATGTTTCTGGAAATGAGGGATTACAACTTGAGTTTAATAATGGCAAAAGGTTACTTGTAGGCACAAACAAAGCAGAGGAGCTGAAATCTATTCTAGATAAAATTGGACGAATGAAAGAATGATGATGACGAAATAATATAAGCTTAGTGCAGCTTCCAGCTGCGTGAGCTTACTCTGTCACCTGTGGCGAAATTATCGTTAAACGCGATAAATGAAGCCTATGGAAATATTTTGTAAAACACTTAATCCCGCGGAAGAAAAACAATAGCCGCTAATTTTAGTATTAATCTAATGTCAATGCCTCCTTGCGGGTACTAAATAGAATTTCCTTCTTTCATTCAGACAAAATAGTCCCACACAAAAATGCCCGGCGCTAACCGGGCATTACACAAGTTCTCTCTTTCCACTCACAAAAAATATTATAGTAAACCTTTGCCTTGCAGATATTCAGCTATCTGAACAGCATTGGTAGCAGCACCTTTACGCAGGTTATCGCTCACTATCCACATGTTTAAAGTGTTAGGCTGTGTTTCATCTCTTCTTAATCTTCCTACAAACACCTCATCTTTTTCATGCGCCAACAAAGGCATTGGATATAGTTGCTGAGAAGGATCGTCCTGCAATACAACACCAGGTGCTTCGCTTAGTAATTGTTTTACTTCAGCGAGGTCAAAATCATTTTCGAACTCGATGTTCACGCTTTCGCTGTGGCCACCAACAACAGGAATACGAACTGTTGTAGCAGTTACACGAATGCTGTCATCACGCATGATTTTCTTGGTCTCGTTAACCATCTTCATTTCTTCCTTGGTGTAACCATTGTCAAGGAATACATCGATCTGAGGAATTACGTTAAGATCGATCTGGTATTTGTAAGCCATTTCGCCTTCTTTGCCATCACGCTCGTTGTTCAGCTGATCAACAGCTTTTTTACCTGTACCGGTAACACTTTGATAAGTGCTTACAATGATACGTTTGATCTTATATTTCTGATGCAGCGGGTTTAACGCTACAACCATCTGTATAGTAGAACAGTTAGGATTCGCAATGATTTTGTCTTCAGGAGTCAGCGCATCTGCGTTGATTTCAGGGACAACTAATTTTTTGGTAGGATCCATTCTCCAGGCACTGGAGTTATCAATTACTGTAATGCCGGCTTCAGCAAATTTGGGAGCCCATTCCAATGATGTGCTGCCACCTGCTGAAAAGATTGCTACTGCAGGCTTTGCTGCAATGCCATCCGCCATGCTTACTACTTTGTACTTGTTGCCTTTGAATTCAACTTCCTTACCAACAGATCTTTCACTGGCAACAGGCACCAGTTCTGTAACCGGAAAATTTCTTTCAGCCAATACCTGTAACATTTTGGAGCCTACCAAACCCGTAGCTCCAACTACCGCTACTTTCATGTTGTTTAATCCTCCTTGTCCGCATCAGCGGACGATTTTTTTTTGTTTATGCTTTGGTTATTAAATGAGCTGTTTGCGATAACAAAAAAGGCCTTCTCATCCGAGAAGGCCCTTTGTTAGTTATGTTATACATACGCAAACGTTACGCACCTTCCCGGTTGGAGAACTGCTTCTTTGAACGCTTTGTATGTTTCATTGTTTTTGTCATTGCGGTTGCGAATGTAATCATCAAAATTGGTTATTCAAAATTTTTTTAACTAACAGCTATAAGCCATGAGCTGTCAGCTATCAGCAAAAGCCCATATTAAAGTGTTCGCAATGCGCTGGCGTGTTTCACTTAGGTACTTCGTACTTCGTAGCTCGTACTTTCAATAACTGCGCCTACATCTAAAATCGTACATCTAACATCGTACATCGTCTTACCAAATCTTGATTCTCTTATCGTCCGCCACATACATTTTCTCACCTGCCTGAACATTAAATGCTTTATAGAAAGGTTCAAAGTTCATCAAAGGTCCATTTACACGCCACATACCGGGAGAGTGCGGATCAGTGTTGATGCCAAGACGCTCTGTTTCTGGTTTTACTTTCTCGCGCCAAACCAGGCCTAAAGAGATGAAGAAACGTTGATCCGGAGTAAGTCCATCGATACGTGCTGTATCCTTTCCTTGCTTGGTTAATTTGAATGCGTCGTATGCAATGGCGATGCCGCCAATGTCTGCCATATTTTCACCGGTAGTTAATGCGCCATTGATATGAACCGTATCAAGGATAGTGAATGAGTTATACAGATCGATGACTTGTTTTGATTTTGCCTGGAACTTGGTGTAGTCTTCTTTGCTCCACCAGTTTTTCAGGTTACCATCTTTATCGTACTGTGCGCCCTGGTCGTCAAAACCATGCGTCATTTCATGACCGATAGCCATACCGATAGCTCCATAGTTCATCGCATCATCAGCTGTAAGATCAAAGAACGGTGCCTGCAAAATACCAGCCGGGAATACGATCTCATTAAACACCGGATTGTAATAGGCGTTGATGGTTGGAGGTGTCATGCCCCATTCGGTTTTGTCAACCGGCTTACCAATTTTTGCCCTGTTATATTCGTATTCATTCTTTGCTGCAGAAACAAGGTTTTCAAAATAAGTTCCTTTGTTGATGGTTACTTTACTGTAATCTCTCCATTTGTCAGGATAGCCAATCTTCTTTATGAAAGCATGAAGCTTTTCTTTGGCCTTAGCTTTAGTGCTGTCGCTCATCCAATCGAGTTTTCCGATGCGTGCATCAAAAGCAGTCTGTAGGTTGTTTACCAATTCCAGCATGCGTTGTTTAGCCTCAGCGGTAAAGTATTTCTTTACATACAGTTGTCCGAGGGCTTCACCAAGGTTAGCATCAGTTCTTCTGTAAATACGTTCCCAGCGGGGTTTTTGTTTTTGCTGTCCGCTTAACACTTTTGAATAATTGAAAGCTGCATCCACAAAAGGTGAGCTTAATGCCGTGGCTGCATCTGCAAGAACATGAAAACGCAGGTATATTTTCCATGTATCGAGCGGAGTTGTTTTAAGCAGCTCGTTTACTTGTCCGTAGAAAGCCGGTTGACCCACATTTACAGAATCTGATTTTATGTTGAGATTGTTCAATAAGGTTGTCCATGCAAATACCGGTTGTTTTTTATCCAGTTCTGTAACAGCAAGTTTATGATAATTGCTTTGCGGATCGCGGAGTTCAACATTGGTGCGGTGACTTCCAGCCATCTGTTTTTCAAAAGCAAAAATTGTCTCAGCGTTTTTCGCTGCAGTTGCAGAATCTGTTCCTGTTAGTGTAAACAGTTTTTGAATATATGCCTTATAAGCTTTTACAATATCCAGCGTCGGGGCATCCGTTTTGAAATAGTAATCTCTGTCAGGAAGCCCCAGTCCTCCCTGGTAAAAAAGCGCAATATTCATGCTGCTGTTCTTTTCGTCTGCGCCTACGCCCATGCTAAAAAGAAGATTGTTGTTAAGTACTTGCTGTTCGGCAACAAACTGCATGATGTCTTTGCTATCGGTTAAGCCGTCTATCTTTTGCAAGTACGGTTTTACCGGCTCATAGCCACGCTTTTCAATTGTAGCGGAATCCATACCGGATGCATAGAAATCCCCTACTTTTTGCTCTATGGTTCCCGCAGTATTATTTGCTTTGGAAACAGAGTCGAGGATCGTTTTAATATGGTCCTTGGTTCTGTTATAAATATCCAGGAATGATCCGATGCTGCTTTCTGTCGCCGGAATCTCAGCTTTCTGCAGCCATTTACCGTTTACAAATAAAAAGAAATTATCGCCTGGCTTTACTGAAGAGTCCAGTTGCGATGTTTCAATAAATTTCTGTTCTGTTGTTTTTGTCTCCTGTTTGCAGGAAAACACTGCCAGCATAAGCATTGCAGCGGGTACAAGCCGTAGTTGCTTCATAGACTTTGTTTTTGAAAGTATCTCAAAGTAATAAACTTTTGGGTGTGAAGATATTTTTTGTGAAGAGCGGAGTGCGGTTGAGAATTGAAAATGAATGTGCGGATGTGCGGATGTGCAGATGTGCAAATGTGCGGATGTGCGGATGTGCGAATGATTCAGTGACTAGGTAACTGATAGTTGAAAGTTCCTGCCCGACTGACATCATTCAGGCGGGGATAATTGAAAATGAATGTGCGGATGTGCAAATGTGCGGATGTGCGAATTAATTGAAAATTGAAATTTGAAAATTGAAAATGAATGTGCGGATAGTTTCAGGGCTTCAGTGCCTCTGTGGCTAATAAACAAAAACGGCCTGAAACAGTAATGTTCCAGGCCGTTTAAACTATTATTTATGCGAAAGCTATAATTGTGTGTAGAACAGTTCTAAGCTTTGCGCTTTAGGCTTTAAGCTACACTAACTTAATATCAAAATTCACCAGCTGAACAAACTCATCCAGGCGGGTGTCAATATCTTGCTTGGTGATTTCTTTCAGGCGCTCAGGGCCAAATTTCTCCACGCAAAAGCTTGCCAGTGCAGAACCAACAATGATCGCTGTTTTCATGTTTTCAAAAGAAACATCTTTGGTCTTAACAAGATGCCCCATAAAGCCACCGGCGAAAGTATCACCGGCTCCTGTTGGGTCAAACACATCTTCCAGCGGAAGTGCGGGGGCAAAGAATACATTGTTCTCATGGAACAACAATGCGCCGTGTTCACCCTTCTTAATGATCAGGTATTTCGGACCCATTGAAAGTATTTTGCGGGCTGCTTTTACAATAGAATATTCTCCGGCTAATTGTCTTGCTTCACTATCATTCACCAACAACAAATCTACCATCGTTAATACCTCTTTCAGGTCATCCATAGCGGTTTCCATCCAGAAGTTCATTGTGTCAAGCACAATCAAACGAGGCCTTTCTTTCAATTGCTCAATTACTTTCTTCTGTAGCGCGGGCATTACATTTCCCAGCATCACAAACTCGGCGCCCTGATAACTGTCCGGAATCACAGGATTAAAATCAGCAAGCACATTCAGGTCTGTAACCAGTGTATCTCTTGTGTTCATATCAAGATGATACTTCCCGCTCCAGAAGAATGATTTTTTACCCTTTACCACTTCAACACCTTCCAGCTCAACACCGCGGTCAGAAAGATCTTTCATTTCCTCTTCAGGAAAATCTTCCCCAACTATGGATACCTGCTTGATAGAGTGTGTAAAGTTGCTGGCTGCGTAAGCTGCATAGGTTGCAGATCCGCCGATTATTTTATCTGTTTTGCCAAAGGGCGTTTCTATGGCATCGAAAGCCATTGTGCCTACTACAAGTAAAGACATAAGCGATTGATTATTGTAAAATTTGTATGGATTTTTTTGCGATACACGGTTTGGAAATGGAACCTGTACTTATATAAAATTCAATGTTTCAAACAATTGCGGCTGTTTGAAACATTGAATTGTGCTTATTGGAATAACTTATTTTGAGGATAAGGATTTGTCATCCTTAGATTATCCGTTCATGCTTGCAAGGAATTCCTCATTGCTCTTCGTGCCGCGCATACGTCTCAGCAATTCGTTCATAGCTTCATCAGTATTCATATCATTGATGAATAAGCGAAGAATGTTCATTTTGCCCAGTACTTCTTTGCTTAGCAACAGGTCATCGCGACGAGTTGAAGATGCAATAGGATCGATAGCGGGGAAGATGCGTTTGTTAGCCAGTCTTCTGTCTAACTGCAACTCCATGTTACCTGTACCTTTAAATTCTTCGAAGATAACTTCGTCCATTTTGCTACCTGTTTCAATTAACGCTGTAGCAAGGATGGTTAAAGATCCACCGTTTTCTATTTTACGTGCAGCACCAAAGAATTGTTTTGGTTTCTGCATAGCATTTGCTTCAACACCACCACTTAATACCTTACCACTTGCAGGAGCAACAGTGTTGTGTGCTCTTGCCAAACGGGTGATAGAATCAAGCAGGATAACCACATCGTGTCCGCACTCTACAAGGCGTTTTGCTTTTTGCAAGGCGATTGTAGAAACTTTTACGTGTTTTTCAGCTGGCTCATCAAAAGTAGAAGCGATCACTTCTGCTTTAACGCTGCGCTCCATATCGGTAACCTCTTCAGGACGCTCATCAATCAACACTACCATCAGATAACACTCAGGGTGATTTTGAGAGATAGCATTCGCAACCTCTTTCAGCAACATGGTTTTACCTACTTTAGGCTGGGCAACAATCAATCCACGCTGTCCTTTACCTATTGGTGTAAACAGGTCAATGATACGTGTACTGTAGTTACTTGGACTGGTAAAGAGATTTAATTTCTCGAATGGAAATAATGGAGTCAGGTATTCAAAAGGTACACGGTCGCGAACCTCATCCGGGCCTTTACCGTTAATGGTTTCAACCTTTAACAGTGCGAAATATTTTTCACCTTCTTTGGGAGGGCGAACGGCTCCAAAAACGGTATCACCTGTTTTTAAACCAAATAACTTTATTTGGGAAGGAGATACATAAACATCATCCGGAGATGACAGGTAATTATAATCAGAAGAACGGAGGAAACCATAACCATCAGGCATCATTTCAAGTACGCCTTCAGATTGAATTACTCCATCAAATTCTATATTGAAAACTGGTTCTTTGCGGTATTGTGGACGGGAAGGTGCAATCTCTTCGGAACGGAATCCTTTTTCATCTTCCTCTTCCTCTTCTTCTTCCATCACCTCGTCATCAAAAAGCGGTTCATCATCTCCGAAAGCCATTGCGAGAAGGGCTTCGCCAATCTGGGGCTCGTTTTTCACAACTACCTCTTCTTCTTGTTGTGCACTAACTTCAGGCTCTTCTATTTCGGCTTTCGCTTTTGTTTTCTTAGCGGCTTTTTTCTTTGGAGCTTCGTCGTTATTTGCTTTCGCAGGCTTTGCTTCAGTCATTACCACCGCTTCTTCTGTAGTATTACCCGTGCTTGCTTTTACAATGCGTTTACGTTTTGGTTTTTCAGTAGCGGAAGCATTGTCTTTTTTTTCACTTGCCATAACAGCTTGTTTGTCTAAGATTTTATAAATCAGTTCCTGTTTGTTAAGCTTTTTGGAATTGGGAATGCTCAGATGCTCGGCAACATCAAGCAACTCAGGAACTAACATGTCGTTCAATTGCAAAATATCATACATAAATAGGGTCTAAAAAAGGATACATTTTTAATTCGGAAAATCCCATTAAAATTGATTGAAGAAAAATTTTGATTGATGATAAGCAAACAGGTGAGCTGAGAGATATGAATTCTGACTGACCAGCTTGTTTCTGCCTGCAATAATACAATGAAAAAAAATAAAATCGGAAAATTTTTTGCCAATCTGATCCTTTTTACTATCTACTTTAACATTTATATACTTTATTCCCAAAAAGTTGTGCCAAAAAATGAATTTTCCACATTCCGACGCCCGGACAATATCAATTGAATGAGCGGACCATCTTGTGAAATTTGAGATGCACGTTTTTTGTATCGTGGAATTTGCAAGCAGGGATCTGTTTTCCTTCGGTACGTTCGGCAATATTAATTGATTTACGCTATCGCCAAAACGGTTCATTGCAAAATGACCGTTAAATTAAGATGGTTCAACCTGCGTGTTAGATTATCTTTGCCGGGTTTTAAGATTTAAAAACTGCTAAATTGTACATGCATGTTCAACACTAGAACAAAGATCAAGACATTGTTGGCGCAGGAAGCTACTGGCCAGGAAGTAATAGTAATGGGATGGGTTCGTTCTTTCAGGAATAACCAGTTTATAGCATTGAATGATGGCAGTACCAATAATAACTTACAGATAGTTACCGAGTTAGGTTTACTTGATGAAAATACATTGAAGCGCATAACTACCGGCGCATCTTTAAAAGTTGTGGGTGAGCTGATCCCCAGCCTTGGCAAAGGCCAGAAGGTAGAGGTTAAGGCTAAAACTGTGGAAGTATTGGGCGATTGCGATGGTGAAAAATACCCGCTGCAACTGAAAAACAGACCCAGCCTCGAATATTTGCGAGAAGTGGCACATCTGCGTTTCAGAACAAACACCTTTGGAGCTGTATTCCGCGTTCGTCATTCACTGGCTTTTGCGGTACACAAATTTTTCAATGACAAAGGATTTGTTTACCTGCATACCCCGATCGTTACATCAAGCGATGCGGAAGGTGCGGGTGAAATGTTCCGCGTTACTACATTGCCGCTGGATAACCCTCCCCGTAAAGAAGACGGAAGTATTGATTTTGCTGAGGATTTCTTCGGTAAGAGTGCGAACCTTACGGTTAGCGGTCAGTTGGAAGGCGAATTGGGAGCTATGGCGTTTAGCGATATCTACACTTTCGGACCTACTTTCCGCGCTGAAAACTCCAATACAACCCGTCACCTGGCTGAGTTTTGGATGATTGAGCCGGAAATGGCTTTCTACGATATTGAAGATAACATGAACCTTGCAGAAGAGTTCATCAGGTATATTATTCGCCATGCGATGGAGAACAACCGCGAAGACCTCGAGTTTCTTGCTCAGCGCCTGGCGGAAGAGGAAAAACAATTGCCGCAGGATAAGCGCAGCGAAATGGGATTGATCGAAAAACTGGAGTTTGTATTGAACAACAATTTCGAAAGGATCACTTACACTGATGCGATCAATATTCTGTTGGATAGCCCTGCTTACAAAAAGAAAAAGTTCCAGTATGAGGTTAAATGGGGCATAGATCTGCAGAGCGAACACGAGCGATACCTGGTGGAAAAGCACTTTAAAAAACCGGTGATTGTTACAGGCTATCCGGCTGCAATTAAGGCGTTTTACATGCGTATGAATGATGACGGTAAAACAGTTGCCGCAATGGACATTCTGGCGCCGGGAATTGGCGAAATTGTGGGTGGAAGCCAGCGTGAGGAAAGACTGGAAAAACTGGTTCAGCGCATGGAAGATATGCATGTGCCGGTGGATGAAATGCAGTGGTACCTTGATACCCGCCGTTACGGAAGCGTTCCGCACGCTGGTTTCGGTCTTGGTTTTGAACGTATGGTGCAGTTTGTTACCGGAATGGGCAACATTCGCGACGTAATTCCGTTTGCAAGAACGCCGAAGAACTGTGAATTCTAATAATTTTAATAAGCGCCGGAGCAAAAAACTCCGGCGTTTTGTTCTTATAACCAAAGGGTTCTCACGCCGATAATCTTTTATTTAACTAATCTTCCGTCCCTGGAATTTTTATAATCTATGTCATGTATTGAAGTGCTTCAGCAGGAACTCGCAGCTGAAAAAGAATCGATTATTTCACACCCCTTGTACAAAGAGATCAATAAGCTAACCGACATACAACGTTTTGCAGAAACACATGTTTTTGCTGTATGGGATTTTATGTCGTTGTTGAAGTCGTTACAGATGCAACTAACCTGTGTATCGCTGCCCTGGCATCCTGTTGGCGACGGTAATACCCGCTATCTCATAAACGAGATCGTTGCCGGCGAAGAAAGTGATGTAGATGCTGAGGGCGTTCGTAAAAGTCATTTTGAGTTGTATCTGGAGGCTATGGATCAAATGGAAGCCGACGCTTCGTCAATTAAAGAATTACTGCATCATACGGCCAATGGCAAAACGGTGCAGGAAGCAATGGACCAGTTATCATTGCCGGAAGAAATCAAAAGTTTTGTAAATTTTACATTTAATGTAATTGAGCAACAACCGGTATACGTTCAGGCGGCTGTTTTCACATTTGGCCGTGAAGATCTGATACCCGGAATGTTTCATAAGCTTATAAAAGATCTTTCGCTTCAGTTGCAGGGGAAACTGGATATTTTCAATTACTATCTTGAAAGACATATAGAGGTGGATGGCGACCATCACAGTCTTCTTGCAATGGAAATGGTTTCTGCCCTCTGCGGTAATGACAAACAGAAATGGATTGAGGCAACTGATGCTGCAAAAGAAAGTTTGCGTATGCGTAAAACCTTGTGGGACGGTGCTTTAAGACTGATTCAGCAAGGGGACGAAATAAAAAACAATACATTTTTTAATAAATAGTTGCTTATTTTTTGGCAGTTTAGTGAGAAATCCTATTTTTGCGCTCCCAATACGGAAAAGTATTGAGATGGTGCGGTAGCTCAGTCGGTAGAGCAAAGGACTGAAAATCCTTGTGTCGCCGGTTCGATCCCGGCCCACACCACTGAAAAGCCTCGAATTATCGGGGCTTTTTTATTTCCCTGAGTGCTTAGTTTATTACCGGCCAGCTTACTTCAACATCAAAATAAGACGGCGCATCGTCAGAACCCACAAAAGATAACTCCGGATGCCCTCCTTTCTTTAAACTCGTAATATCCGTGTGCACACATAAAACCCTGGTTGACATGCCGGTTTTATCTGCATCCATTAATTGCATTTGGTGAAGCACCCGGATATAAGAGCCGTCTGCCTTTTGAAGCCGCACATCGTAATGCGTTTTGTATTTCTGTCCCAGGTCGTACGGCAGCGGGTTAAAGAATTCAACCACCTTCTTCTCAAAAGCCATAAACCAGGGCATATCGTCCGGATGAATTAGTGAGATCAGAAATGGTGCATTCATTTCATCCAGCGGAAATCCGAGGATTTGTTCGGCATTCGGACTGATATACTCAATCTCCATCTGGCGGATATTGAAAATATAATGGTAGGAGTTTTCTGTTTGTAATGGAATGAAGCTCTTTTGTTCGATAGTCCTTGCTCCTGAATGTATTTTCAGTTCTTTCAACGGGAAAATATTCTTCCAGATGTCGCGGGCCTGGTTGTAAAGGTTAAGGTTCATGGTAATAGTTTTAAAGCGTAAAGAGGGCTATTACTAACAAAATACGAAAAGGCATACCAAAATGCAATATGCGTGTTGTTAAGGGATAGCTAAGTAAAAAATTGGTAGGGAAAGGACGCGAAAAAGGGCAGGAAAGCCCTTCGTGGAAGTTGACATTTTCGCTACCGGCATGTGCTACGCTAAGATGTCGAACAGCATGTAAACACTCACCTCAATACCGGGCAGCTATAGACTATTCTGCCATTGTAGTATACAACATGTAATAACTGCTCGTTAAAAAAGCTTCCAAAAATGAATATCGAAATAAGGGCAGTCATCAATAGCATCGAAAGTTTGGATTGGAGAAGATTTTGAGTAGACCGGAGGTTATTTTGACTGATATATATCTTTTGCGCGATCACAATGAAAATTGCAAGTAATAAAATTAGCAGATATCCCTGAAGGCTATTTGATTGCGCTGCCGTCAAGCCAATACCGGAGCCCATGCTTAGCAAAGCAAGAAGACAAAGCGGGCATTTGGGCAGGATAAATAGGATGGCTCCAATAATTCCCCATTGCCGGATTGTTTGCAAGGAGGAGTTTTGGGAAACCATCCCGGAGCCTGTCTTTTTTACTACACCTGATGTGTTGGTTGATATGTTACAAGAACAATTCAAGACTTATATTTTAATGGCAACAACTACCGCTTCCATCTTTTTTCTCTTCTGCATGGTACCGGCCGGTATTATCCACAAAACCACCTGCATTATAGCGGTCATGGTGGCGAACCCAGTTTACAAGATTCCCTTCTTCATTTCTGCCTTTCGCTGTCAGATCCAGGAGAGCATATGTGGACAGGATTGCCTCTTCACCGCGTGCATATAAAGAATACGTACGATAGATATCACCCTTTTCGTCTTTGTAAAAAGTGCTGATGCCAGACTGTTCCTGCATTGGAGCATCTATATAACCAAAGTTGTAATACATATGGCCTTCTGCCACCTGCTCCGGCGTGAAAGAGACATTAAAGTCGTAATTAAAATCGGAGTCAAAAGAAGATACCCATCTAAACGACCATCCCATGCGTTTTTTAAATGCTTCTATTTCCTGGATGGGCGCTCTGGAAATTGCCACAACACTCACGTCGTGATTTTCAAGATGCTGTACTGTTCCTTCCAGGTGATCAGCTGAAAACGAACAGCCCACACATCCTTCACCCCAGCCAGGTCCGAACATAAAATGTTTTACAATTAACTGGCTTCTGTTTCCAAAAAGATCAGATAAAGTTGTTTTGCCGTAAGGGCTTTCAAACACATAATTCTTTTCTATTTTAACCCAGGGCAACGCACGTAATTCCCTTCTTAGCTCATCTCTGAGCTTCGTCATTTTCTTCTCTTTTTTCACATGCTCTTCCAGTATTTTGTTCCATTCCTGTTGTGAAACAACCGGGTGTTGAGCAAGCTCCTTTGCATCAGGTTGCATAAGTGTTGCGGTTTCTTTTTCCATAGCACTTTTTTTAATGGTGTTTTAGTTATCGATACTCTTGTCTCACAATGCAAACCATATGTATAGGACTTTACAAAAAAACTGAACCTGTTCAGATTTAGGTACTTCGTACCTCGTAAATCGTACTTGAATGATCTTACATTAACGAAACGGTATCGTTTTATTTCTGGTTATCGTTATAGCTTTTTAGCAGTTCTTCAACATAGATTCCGTTGATTTTCGCATTGCTTATTTTGCAATCACTTATCTCTACGCCGCTTAAATCGCAGTGCTTTATTTTACTATTGCTTAGATCGCATTTTTCAAAAGTGAGCGGACGTTGCCTGGCATTTTCGTCATAACCGGGATGGCCCTTCGGTGGCATACCGATATTGTGTAAATACGCACCGCCGAGTTGAGCACCCTCTATTTCAAGATCGCTTAAATTGGCATTGGTGATTTTGGTACCGATTAAGGAAACATCATTAAACAGCAGTCTTTCGCCACACACTTGCTGAAAAGTAGAATCGCTGATGGATGTGGCACTCACTTTTAATTTCTGCGGGGCGCCCGTTATCTGGGTTACTGACTCCATGCATCGAAATTTTGTTTCATAAAGGTCATCAGAAAAAAAGACAATTGCGGCGTGTATTTGCGACTAATTGAGGGTGTATTTGTGCCATAATTGTTGTATAATTTTGAAGGATTAAATTCAAATTGCACCATGAAACAGGTTTCTTTACTTATTTATGAGGACGCCATACTTTCATGTATTTCTGGTCCGCTGGACCTGTTAACGGGCGTTAACCAGTTTCTTGAAGAGCAGGGAAAACGGCCAGCCTTTAAAATTGAGCTGGTAAGTGAAAAGCTGAAGAATATTCAACTAATTCATCCAGCCCAATTTATCTGTTATAAAAATCTCTCAGACGTACAATCGCCCGATCTCATTATCGTTCCGTCATTCTATGGACAGGCTGTCCCTGTGCTTGAAAAGAATAAAGCTATTATTAACTGGATCAGGGAAAAGTATGTAAAGGGCGCCGAAGTCGCCAGTCTTTGCCAGGGAAGCTATTTCCTGGCCGAAGCGGGATTGTTGTCCGGCAGGTCATGCACTTCGCATTGGATGGCAATGGAAGATATGAAAAACAGGTATCCCGATATCAGTCTTCAGCCTGATAAAGTGATTACAGACAATGATGGCATTTATACAAGCGGCGGTGCGTTCTCATCTCTTAACCTGATCTTGTACCTGATAGAAAAATTCTGCGGAAGAGAAGCCTGTGTTTGGATGAGCAAGATGTTTTCCATCGATATGGATAAATTGAGCCAGGCGCATTTTGCTGTTTTTCAAAGTCAGCGAAAGCACAATGATGAAGCGGTGCTGCTGGCACAGGATTATATCGAAAAGAATTTTCACCTGCCGATTTCAGTCGACGAAATTTCAGAAAAAGCGTGTATGAGCAAACGGAATTTCATCCGCCGGTTTCGAACCGCTACAAGAAATAACCCGCTGGAGTATTTGCAAAGAGTGAGAATTGAATCTGCTAAAAAAGCATTGGAGAACTCAGAAAAGCAGATCCAGTCGTTGATGTATGACGTAGGTTACAATGACATGAAAAGTTTCAGAACCATTTTCCGCAGGATAACCGGGCTTTCACCCCAAGAATACCGCCGCAAATATGCGAGGGTAGAAAACATAGTAGCTTAATTTAAAAACGCAAGCGTTTTTCGAAAACATAGAAGCGTTTTTGAACCATATAAGTAAGGTGTCGGCCGCGCCAACGTTTCTTTGTTAACAACTGATAAAGCTTAAAGCCCAAAGCCTAAAGCGAACCGAAGCGAAGTTTTTTAAACCATTTAAGAAATATAAGAGCAAATAAGAGCTTTTGCCCAGGATAATCGTAACACTTAAACGACAATATATTTACTTAACCAGTTCGGACCTTCACCATTGACTATTGACTATTCACTAGTTGTATAGAAGGCATATAAGGATATTAAAGACGGCAACCGAAAGTGAATTCTGCTTTAGATAATTTAACCAAGAAAACATGAACCTTATATTTCCTTATATGTCTTATATGGTTCAAAAAAAAATCCTATTTGGTTCAAAACGTTAATTGGTTTCGCGGCGTTTTACAATTAGGTATACATCGTTATCCAACGGCAGATAACCATAATCATAACAGAAAAAATACACGTTCCCTTTTTTGTTTACATAGCTATGGGTGGAGTATTTAAACACAAAGCCAAGTTGCGTTAGCTTGTCCTTGCTTGCTTTGCTCATTTCTTCCGTCGCCGGAAGAAGGCTTTCAAGGATACGCCTGTTCTTCAACAACTGATTGTTTATGCTTCTTATGTAACTGTTGTTAGCCGGCTTTCGCTGATTATTAAAGGCATTGCGGCAATAGTCGTTGCAGAATTTTTTATCGGTTCTGCCAAGCAACGGCTTATTACATGCGAGACAGAGTTTAGGTGCTTGTTGATGCATGGTTCAGGGATTGAAATAAAAGATCGGTCACAAAAATACGTGATCGATCTTTTAATCCGTTATGCGTTTACTGCTGCAACAAGTTTTTGCATTTTTTCGAGTCCCGTTTTTGCAACAGTCAGCGGATCTTGTTTCCAATATTTCTGGTTAAACAGTTCGAGTGATAAAACTTTTGTGCTGTTCATTTTTGCAAGATCAGTAAGCAATTGATGTAGTGGAGCTACACCATCTCCCGGGTAAACACGATCACTATCGTGCTGTTGTTCACGCGGAATATTGCCGGGATAGTCGTTCATGTGAATAACATCAAATGCTTGTCCGCTAAGCATTCCAATACTGTTAAATCCTGATCCTCCACGGAATAGATGGTACACATCAGGAAGCACGCGTGCATCTTTATCATTTGCAGCAGTTGCTGCCATCATTGCCTGGCCGAGTGTATAGAAAACAGGAGAGGAGCCCCAGAACTCCAGTTGCGGCATAACACCGGTTTGTCTGCCGAGGTCAATCAACTCTTTATACCATTGCCCGACATGAAACAGATTCAATGGCTGATCTGCACTTACACCAGCAGAAGGCGCAGCAATTCTTTTGCAGCCCAGTTCCGCCATCATTTGCATTTCTTCTTTCATTTGTGCAAAACCTGCTTTGCGTTTTGTTTCATCTTCATTCATCCACGGCGCAAAACCAATGGCATCTTCAACTTGTAATTTGCTATCGGAAAGCAACTTTTTCATAGTTGATAAAGAATTGTTTTTCCTGTATTCTTTAACATCTTCAATCCATAATTCAACACCATCATAACCTGCCCGTGCGGCAATGTCAACCAATTCCTTCAAAGGCCTTTTCTGACCGTTGATGGTACTTGTGTTCAGGCAAAATCTGAAATTGCCTGACGGCATTCTTTTTACCGGTTGTGAAAATGCAGGTTTGCCAAGCAAAGCAAATCCGGCGGAAAGACCGAATGTTTTTAATACGTCTCTTCTGTTAGCCATGATGGTGCAGTTAAAGGTTTTTTTGTGAGGGATAAATTTATTGAAAAATAGTTAGGTTTTGGAGAATTGATATAGTAGGGTTAAAATCAAACAAGCTCAAATTGCAATCAACATCTTTTATAAAAGAATTGAAAGCTGTAGTCGTCCCCCAAGACCTACCTCAACAATTTTTTGAAGTGTTGAAATACGCACTTCTTTTACATCATTTTCAATTTTTGAAATGTATGATTTCGTAGTGCCTACCCTGTCGGCAAGCTCTTCCTGTGTTAATCCCTTTTCGAGCCTTGCTTCCTGCAATAAGAAGCCAATTTTAAAATGCTGGTAACCAGCTTCTAGCTGTTCTCGTTTTTGGGTGCCTCTTTTTCCATAGTTTTTGTCCTTGAATTGTTCAAGGGTAATGGGGTTATTCTTTTTCGCCTTCATTTCTTGTAACTTATTAGCGACACAAACTTAGACAAGTTGTTCTAAAGGGAAACTTCTATTTCGAAAATATATATTTGTTTCAGTGATTTACGAGTTTATTTTGTATGATCGGAGCTTCGGTATCCATCTCGGCACATTTGTTTTATAATCTTCATACGCTTTTCCAAAACGCTTTTTCATGTCTGGCTCTTCTTTTAAAATAAAATAGATAGTGTTAATCAGAAAGAAAATGCCAGAGAAAAAGAGAATATTCGATGAGTTTAGGAAAAGAGCTTCGCCAATGATAATAAAGAGAACAACTGAGATCATTGGATTTCTGCAATATTTATAGGGGCCGTGGATAATTAATTTTTGCGTAGGCGTCCATGGGGCGAGCGTTCCCTTGCCGAATGTTCTGAAAAGGCAGACGGTCCAGATAAAAAGACAGACGCCCGCTGCAAAAAATATAACGCCAGCTATTTTGTAGACGACCTGGTTAGCAAAGAGCGTTTGCGATTTGTTGTAAAACAAATAAGGAACAATAACGGTCATCGTGAACGGCAGAATCAATATATCCCGCAAATGTTTTATCATCGAAGGGCGCTCCATTGTCGCATTTTTTTTAGACAATAATCCAAATAACATTTCCAACAAAAATTTTGTTGGGTGTTTTTAGCTACAAACGGCTTCAGCACGTATATCGTATTCGCTTAACTCGCAGTTCGAAGTTGTTTTGAAAGCGAATCCTTTATTGTTCTGACTTTTTTTACGTCTTTCCGAATAATGCCTTTTTTAAATAGTGAAAGCCATTCCATGAGCAACCGCCGTCAATCCTTTTCAGCGTTCCGGTTCGCATCGTAATCAGGTAAGTGTCGACACTCGTACATCCAATAACATCTCTTAATTCCCGGATTTCGTTTTCAAATCTGATGAAAGCTTCTATTCTTGAGTAATCCAGCGTTACGGATTTCGTCTTTTCATGGCTCACTAAGCTGGCGATAAACCGATCATCTTTTTTTGTTAAGTATAAAGTTTCTTCATCATTATTAAAACAGCCGTAAGTGGAGAAACTTATTTTAACAGTATCGCGGTTCTTTAAGTATGCAAGAGAATTGACGCGATATTCCGGAAGGGAATCTGTACAAAGATGAAGGTCAAAACTTGTTGCTGTGTCAGGAATGACAACAGTCTTAGAAACCTTCTTACCATACAAATTCTTGAAAAATACATCATATGTACCGGTTTTGAAACTATCCATCAATATTGGCCATCTGCGATAGTTCTTCAGATTTATTTCGTTGATCAGTTGATTGTTATGAAAAAATTGAATTGTGTCACGATTGTTGAAAATGAAAACTTCATTTTTTCGACAGTCGCTCTTTGTGAGTTTTAGCGTTAAAGTCTGTTGGCCTGTACAGAAAAAGAATAGCGGGAAAAGGAATGTTACTGTGAATAATCGTTTCGTAGTTGGGGTACATTTTATATACATTTCGATCGACTGTGTTTAGCGTTGTTCTTTTGCTAACATACAAAAAGGGTAATCAATATGTGTGCGATCAGATTGTTTTAACAAACTGTATGCCTGCCTTTAGCGATCAAAAATGGTGGGGGTAAACAATACGAATCCCGATTGGGTATTGTAAAACTCCGTTACAAGTTTTCATACATCTGTGGGTCGAGTAAGAGCATGAACATTAGATTTTCTTCATCCTCAATATCTATTGTATGCCATCCGCGGATATCTCCCAAATGTTTGGCTGTATTTGCCTGCCTGAATTCTTTCAATGCTTGCAGAACACTATCTAAATTATGCCGTGTTATGTCAGTATCCTTTTTTAGTTTGTTTTCGAGGAAGCCTGCAATAGCCATCGTTGGAGCATCCATACTTGCCCGGAAGGAATAGTAATCGGGGATCAGACAAGTTAATTGGTGACGGAGCAGCGAAAGTTTCAATAATGTGGGTTGTAACGCTTTACGATGTCTGAAATGGTTTACAAGAATGAATTTTTTACTGTCGACGAGAAACTTTTTATACTCCGCTTTCAGGTATGCAACCTTTTCCTTCTCATCAATACAGGCTTGAAGGACAAATATCCGCTCCCTTTCCAGTGCGGGCAATAATTGAGTTCTGCAATATTCAAGTTCATCTTTAATTGCG
Organism: Danxiaibacter flavus; assembly: GCF_041060425.1. Classification (NCBI taxonomy): domain Bacteria; kingdom Pseudomonadati; phylum Bacteroidota; class Chitinophagia; order Chitinophagales; family Chitinophagaceae; genus Danxiaibacter; species Danxiaibacter flavus. The sequence continues at coordinate 254,381 of NZ_JAULBC010000005.1, read as the reverse complement.
TCAAGTTGATGTGAGTATTCTTCGTCTTGCTGTATTAACAACTGCTCATTCAGATGAATTAACTCCTGATGCTTCATTTTATAAATCTCAAATTGTTCGGCTGTCAGAATATCCTGAAGAGCGGCAAACTCAAAGTCAAATTCTTCCCACAACGAAAAGTAGTGATTACGTGACGGGATGTCTCTTTGTTGCTCGTAGTAAAAAACCTCCGCTGCTTGCTCCGTAGTCAATTTTAGCCCGTGTGATGTATAATAACGTTTCTGAATCGCTTCATATTCCCGGTTATTTGGATTTGCTTCCTGAGGTATCATATGGTATGACAGTTGAAAGGTTTTCGCGTTTACGGATTATAAAACAGTAATCTAATATTACAAAAGTTGGGTGAGAAATTATAGTGAAGATTGCGTCTTGCGGACTCGCCAAATCCGTTTAAAACTCAAATAAATCTGAGTAGTATAGCAACTTTGTCATTTCTGTCATCCAACCTGTATTTGACAACGTCAACCTCAACTCGCTTATAATCAATCACATATCCGCGTATAAACGTTTCTAAACGACTATATCCAACTACAAACGTTTAATAACCGACTCGGGTTTTCCGTCCACTGCACTTTTGCATCACGATCGAATCAATAAGGAATCGGTTGAAATAAATAAATTTTTAAAAGCAAAAAATCTACAGTTATGTACGCCTTAAGAAACAAAGTACAGTTGATTGGACATTTAGGTGCAAAACCAGAAATCCGCACTATTGACAATGGAAAAAAAATGGCAAAATTCACTATGGCCACAAATGAAGTTTACAAGAATCAGAAGGGAGAACGGGTTAAAGAAACACAATGGCACTCGCTGGTAGCCTGGGGTAAAGTAGCCGACATTCTTGAAAAGTATGTTGATAAGGGAAATGAAATTGCTATAGAAGGAAAACTCACCAGCCGTAACTATACGGATAAAGAAGGTATCAAGCGCTATTTTACGGAAATACAGGTAAATGAGATTTTGTTGCTGGATAAGAAGAATACTTCGGCGTTGGAGGAGTAGCTTTTGTGAGTGAATAGTGAATGGTCAATAGTGAAAGGTGTGGCAGCGGAATTGTTTCAGAGCTATCGTTGTCTCTCAAGAAAGGTCATGAGGAGCTCTTTTTGTCCCACGGATAAAAGAGTCCTTTTATACGAATAAATGCGCCCGTTTCAGTCCGGCCTCCAGGGAAGCTCAAAAATCATAACCGTACAAGCCGCCTCGAATAAATTCCGATTGGAAAGGCTCGACAAATCAAAGTTGAAAAGGTGCCATATTGTTATAAAGCTGCACCTTTCACTATTGACCTTTTCACTATTCACTATTTTATCATGTTGAAAAGGTTCCGTAATGTTCCGAAGCTGCACCTTTCACCATTGACCATTCACTATTCACCACTATTGCCCCCAACAACCTACCTTTACAATTCACGTGAACAGGAAATGATGCAAGATCCTCAAAATACAATGTTTAGCCTGGCGGCTGATTTCATCCATTATACAAACCGTTCTGTTTTTTTAACGGGTAAAGCCGGCACAGGTAAGACGACCTTTTTAAAATATATCCGGGCAAATACCATTAAACAGACCGCGGTCGTGGCGCCCACGGGTGTTGCCGCTATTAACGCGGGCGGTGTTACCATTCACTCTTTTTTTCAGCTTCCATTTACGCCATACATACCAGAATCAAGAGGTTTCCAGCCACAGGAAGAATCCATAGATAAACACCATTTATTAGGGCGCATCAAGCTGACCAAAGAGCGGCGCCAGGTCCTCCAACAACTGGAACTACTGGTGATAGACGAGATAAGCATGGTACGATGTGATGTGCTGGATGCAATAGATGTTGTACTCCGTCATTTCCGCAATCGCTATGCTGAGCCATTCGGAGGCGTGCAGATGCTTTTCATTGGAGATATGTTCCAGTTGCCACCCGTGGCGTCGGACGAAGAGTGGGGTATTTTGTCGAGATACTATGACAGCACATTTTTCTTCGATAGTAAGGTTATCCAACAGCAAAAGCCAGTGCACATTGAGCTTGACAAAATATACAGGCAAAACGAACAGGCTTTTATTGACCTTCTGAATAAGGTGCGAACAAATACCATGGATGATAGTGGTTTTCGGGTGCTCAATGACAGATTTGATCCTGACTTTCAGCCTGTTAAGGGGGATGGTTATATTACCCTTACCACACATAACAATAAGGCAGATGCAATCAATGCTGCGGAAATTGCCAAATTAACTTCTCCCCGAACAACGTTCAAAGCTGTGGTTACAGGGGATTTTGGAGAAAGAGCTTATCCTGCTGAAGAGCTGCTTCAGCTCAGGGTCGGCGCACAGGTGATGTTTATCAAGAATGATGTTGAAAAAGTAAGACGGTATTTTAATGGCAAGATTGGCACCGTTACAAAACTGACAGACGAAGCAATATTTGTGCAGTGCAAAGATGATATAAATGAAATTGAAGTAAAGAAGGAGAAATGGGAGAATGTCAAATATTCCATCAATGCAACTTCGCAGCAGGTGGAAGACGAAGTGCTGGGTACCTTCGAACAATTCCCACTGCGATTAGCCTGGGCCATTACCATTCACAAAAGCCAGGGACTCACTTTTGAAAAAGCTGTTATTGACGCCGGCGCGGCATTTGCATCCGGACAGGTCTATGTGGCACTTAGCCGATGTACAACGCTGAATGGCATGGTGTTAAGAAGCCGGATCTCCAGCTCAAGTATCAGAAGCAACGAGCATATCATTCATTTTTCCAATCAAAGACAAAGCGCCGATTATTTGCATTCTTCCTTGCAGGAAGATAAAAAGCAGTACCAGGGACAGCTTATTGTAGAAATCTTCGATTTTAAAAAGATGCTTGCCGGAGTAAATAAATTGCATCAATCTGTTCTTGATCATCTTTCTGCTTTTTCAGAAAATACCATGCCCTGGATTGAGCAGCAACAGCAGGCCATTGAAGCTTTGCAAAATGTGGCCCTGAAATTCAGGTCACAATTGCAGCAATATGTAAGAGAAGACATTGTGCCGGAAAAGAATATGGCTTTGCAGGATCGTAGTAAAGCTGCAGCAAATTATTTTGCAGGTCACCTTAAATTAATAACGGAACAACTGCCCCAATCTCCCGCAGTTACAGATAGCAGACCTCAGGCCCTCAACTATAATGAAATCCTGCAGGAATTATTTCTGGAAGTGGCCAGGAAAGAACATATCATGAAAGGACTTTCCGCAGGATTTACACTCGATTCTTTTTATGCTTTAGGCAAGAGTTTTATAATGCCGGCGTTCAAGGCTAATGCGTATGCCGCCGCTAACAAAGGATACAAAACTGATCTTCCCAATATCGAGCTTTACCGGGAGCTGAAGCAGCTACGTGATGCTATCTGTGATCAGAAAGATCTGCCTATTTTCATGGTCGCAGGTGGCAAAACGTTGGAAGAAATGTCGCGCTATCTTCCTCAGACTGAAAAGGAGCTCGAACAAATCTCCGGATTCGGAAAGGCAAAAGTAAATACATACGGAAAACAATTTTTACGCATTATTACAGCCTATTCAGAGAAGCACAATCTTTCATCAGAAATGCATGAAAGAAAGACCATTAAAAAGCAACCGGAGAAAAACGAGGCTGCTCCAAAAATTGATACAAAAGCAGAAACATATAAACTGTTCGCTGAAGGAAAAACCATCAGTGAAATAGCGACAGCAAGAAATTTTACTGTCCAGACAATTGAGGGGCATTTAGCGCATTATGTAGAAAAGGGAATTATACCGGTTGAAAAACTGGTGGACCGGGAAAAGGTCATTCTGATTGAACCTGAGGTTAAAAAGCTTGAAGGAGAATCGCTTACTGTGATAAAAGCTCAGCTTGGCGACAATGTTTCTTTTGGAGAGATAAAACTCGTGCTTGCATCTTTACAGTTGCAGAAGAGTAATACCGAAGCGGCAAACACGCAATAATTTCTTTTTACCATTAAATAACTAGCCAATCTGCACCATTGACAAGGGTGGAGGCATAAACTAATTTTACGTGTACATTAAAACGCTTGCCATGTACATTGTAAGAGACATTTTCCATTTGCAATTCGGTCACTACCGCGATGCAAAAACCTTGCTCGAATCTGCTAAAGATCAAAAATTGCTGCCACCTGATGCAAAAGAGGTGCGAATCCTTTCAGATTTCACCGGCGATGCCTATCGCCTGATTTTTGAACAAGGATATGAGACGCTTAATGATTACGAAAAATCGATGCAGGCAGGCATGGGCGGTGATGAGTGGAAGAAATGGTATGAGGAATTTAAGAAGCATGTGATAAGCTCGCACAGGGAAATACTCAAACTGGTATTTTAATTAATGGATAATTGACAGTGGACAATTGAAAATGTGCCGACGCGGAAATGTGCGAATATGCAAATGTGCAAATGGAGAGATTCTCTGCGCAACTGTGAGTCTCTCCGTGTACCTCTTTGTAACAATAATTTTCAAATAAAAAGGGGCATTAACGAAAACCTTTTTGTGGAAAGACTTATAGCAAGTTTCTTCAACGCTGCGAGGTTGTGTGAAAATAGCTCCGTTACTATGTGTTAAAAAGTTTTCTTCGCGTTCATTTTCAATTGTCCACTTTCAATTGTCAATTAGTCTTCTACAAACTCCCACGCACTCTGATAAGCATTGATCTGCTCGGCATATTCAATAAATCCGGCGTAAAAATCCATTTGAGAAAGCGTGCTGCTATCGCCAATTATTACCAGTTTCTTTTTGGCTCTTGTCATGGCGACATTCATTCTTCGTATATCTGAAAGAAAGCCTATTTCGCCATCAATATTGCTTCTGGTCATACTGATATAAACGACATCGCGTTCTTGCCCCTGGAAACTGTCAATCGTATTAATGGATATCTTATTGCGATACTTTTTCAGTTCGTCGGACTGTTCAAATAATTCGTACAGTACATGTATTTGTTGTTTGTAAGGAGAGATGACAGCAATGGAAGGGAAGTTCTGTTCTGTGTAATGCAGATCCAGTTCTCTTACGAGTTGTGTTAAATGCTTTATAAGAAAGATCGCTTCCTCTTCATTTGAAGTACTTGTGCCTTCCCGCTTTTCATCAAATCCACAGCCTGCCGTATCTATAAATGACACTGCTTTATCATTACCCAATAATAAACTGTCTGCAACAGATGCATGGGCTTTCAGCTTATTGTTGTAAAACACTTTTGACGAATAGCCCATTATGTCGTTATGCATGCGGTATTGTTCTTCAAGTAACACAGTTGCATCGGGATATAACTGAACGCATTTTTCTAACAATGTTGTACTTAACCCTCCCCTTGCCGCTTCATTAGATTTGACAGTAGGAGAAAGCTGGCAATGATCACCAGCGAAAACTACCTTGCGGGCTTTGAGTACAGGTATCCAACAGGCAGGCTCTAATGCCTGTCCGGCTTCATCTATTACTACTGTATCATAGCTAACATTGCGAACGGTATAATGATTAGAACCAACAGGTGTTGCAGCGATCACCTGGGCTTTCGCAATCAGATCGTCTATAATGTATTGCTCAGTCTTGCCAACTTCATTCATTATTTTTCTCGCCTCATCAAACAAGGCTTTGCGTTGCTCCCTTTCTGCTTTTCCAAAATTGCGCTTGTACTTCTGCGCCATGTTCCGGAATTCGTTTGCCTGTCTTTTGAGCGACTTGATGACTTTCATGCTGCTGTGCTCCGACATTTTGCTGTCTAATGTCAAAGCCATCAATCTGTCAGAAACTTTGGCTGGATTACCAACGCGCAACACGTTTAGCCCTTCTTCAGATAACTTTTCGCTTAACAAATCGACTGCCGTGTTACTAGGCGCAACAACCAGTATTTTTTTATTGTTCTGCTTTGTCAACGCCTTAATGGCCTGCACCAAAGTGGTTGTTTTCCCTGTGCCGGGAGGCCCATGTACAATGGCAACCTCGTTTGCAGATAGTATTTTTTCTACCGCCAGTTGTTGTACTGTGTTTAATGAAGGGATTTTATAATGAACCACACTGTTGTCGAATGTGGGAGATTGTTCGCCGGTTAAGATTCTCGCTAAACGTCCTTCTTCTCTTTTTTCGACAATACCTGCAGCAGTTTTTAACGCATTTTGCATTTCATCATAACTGGTATCATCAAATAATAGGTCAATGCCCAGTTTGCCATCACTTGCCCAATCAGGCAGTTCATCAACACGAAGGGAAATTTTTAGAGTATTGTTCGATTGGTAGGTGATGATGCCTTCCAGCCGGTCGTTTTTTGCATCATGGTTTGAGAAAAGCACCGCAGAAACACCAAACCGGAGTTGGTGGTTCACATCCTGGTGAGTGGTGCGCTCAACTTCTACGGTCAGGTAATCCCCTTTTCCGGCTTCGGAACCCCTGATAGCAATGGGATACCATGCCAATCCGGCCGTTCTTCTATCTATAACTGAAGAATTCTCAATAAGTTGTCTGTAAGATCGAAGGTCTTCTTCCCGTTCAGTCTTCAATAAATCCAATAGCTTCCTGAAGTAATCCATGGGCGCAAAGGTATACTATGGGGGGGTGTTTACAAAAGGGCAAGGTTTCTCGCGGCGGACGCTACGAAGCGGCGACGCAACGTATAAAATACCCAGGCAATAAAAAACCGGACTGATAAAGTCCGGTTCGCATAAACGATGTTTAAAATTCTGCTTACAGAGTTGCCAAAACGGTAATGCCGCCTTTTACTACCTGGTTCATCTGAACGTCAATTTTGGCATTCAGCGGCAACAATACGTCCACACGGCTACCAAACTTGATAAAACCAAGCTCTTCACCTTGCTTCACCTGCTGTCCCGCTGTCAGATAATTACAAATACGTTTTGCAAGCGCTCCGGCAATCTGTTTTACAAGAATAGTTCCTTTTGTGTTTTCAATCACTACACTATGTCTTTCGTTCTCAGTTGATGATTTTGGATGCCATGCAACAAGGTATTTTCCTTTGTGATATTGGCTGTAAAGTACGTTGCCGCTCATGGGGTTGCGGTTAACGTGAACATTAGCAGGGCTCATGAAAATGCTCACCTGGATGCGTTTATCCTTAAAATATTCTTCATCGGTAATCTCTTCAATAACAACCACTTTGCCATCTGCAGGGCATATCACCTGTCCTTCAGAAACGGTTAAAGTGCGACTCGGAATACGGAAGAAAGAAACTATAAAAAGAAATAGAAACAGTGTTACGATAAAAATAATGGCAGTCAGCCAGGGAAGGCTTGCACTCAGGAAGAAAAAAGACAATATATTAACTAATCCAAATATAAGTGCCGCAATACCAATTGATTTGTAACCTTCTTTGTGAACCGTCATTGTAAGTTTTTTGAACTGCAAAGATAACGAGAAATGATGTCTGATGACTGAAGTGGAAAAGCATCTCCGTTGTCTAATCTAAAGATGGCTGGTTTAAGCAAAAAAAGTGATGTAAAACCATACAAATGGCGTTGCCAGGATTAAAGAATCAAATCTGTCAAGAAAACCGCCATGGCCGGGCATGATATGTCCGCTGTCTTTAACGTTGGCCATCCTTTTTAATTTACTTTCCAATAGATCGCCGGCGGTTCCGATAACTGCAGCAATAGAAGATATTACGATAAGTGAGGTATAGTCTTTCATTCCGAAAGCAAAATAGCCTAATAATGTTACGGCCGCAATAGCAAGTATTGCCCCGCCAAGTGTTCCTTCCCAGGTTTTCTTCGGAGAAATAGAAGAGAACGGCGTTTTTCCAATAAAAGAACCCACTATGTAGGCCATTGTATCATTGATCCAAATAGATGCAATCAATACAATAGGGTAAATCCAGCCAAAGTCATAATGAAAAATTGAATCGCCATCAACCATTCCCTTGTTCCGTATGTCGATCATCAGTCCCCAGCTCAATGAAATATATAACAGACCTGTCAGCGAATAGCCGATCAGTTTTACATTAAGTTGCTTGCTAAACAGTATTTCTGCAATGGGCAATGCGAGTGCAAACACAACCATCAGCCACCATCCGATTTCATGAAGCGTTAGATTCCCTATGCCGATGGATGGATGCGCCATGTACAGCATAAATCCCCAGCCAAGTATCATTACACCGTACTTATGAAACGGCGTTATTTGTTTATAATCTTCATCAATCAGTCCAATCAGCTTTTGATATTCCAGCCAGCAGCCAAAATGTATAACGGTAAACAACAGAAAAAAACTAAAATAATTCAGCAACAAACCGGCAAGCATAACAACTACAAATATTGCGGCGGTTAAAGATCTTGTCTTGAATGTTTGAATGTTGAATGCCATTGGGATATTTGAAAGCTTAAAGCCTAAAGCGCAAAGCTTAAAACTAAAAGCGTAATCATAAAAAGCTTTTTCTTATATGAATAAAGTAAGCAAATCTTCAAAGCATCTCCACCAGTCAATTACTAGCTCAAAAGTAAAAGCTAATAATTAGAAAATAGGAACAATGCTATACATTTCCCGAAACACAACGATAATGGAAATAGTTTTAGGCTTTCAGCTTTAGGCTTTACGCTTCTCTACAGGTGCATGTCGCCGATGTTCCGCTTCACTTCTGCCACGTATTCTTTAATCTCCTGTTCTTTTTCTTTTTTGCAGATGAGTAGAACATCCGGGGTATCTACAACTATAAAATCATCCAGACCCTGTAATACAACCAGCTTGCTGCTTTCGGCAGCTATCATACACTTTGTTGCGTCAATCACCATCACCTTGTCGCCGGCAACCGCATTACCAAGATAATCTTTTTCAAGATTATCATAGGCACTGTTCCATGTGCCGAGATCGCTCCAGCCAAAAGATGACGGAATTACGTAAACATTATCCGCTTTTTCCATGATGGCATAATCGATGGAAATATTTGTGCATTGCGGATAAATCCTGTCAATAGCTTCTTTTTCGCGTGGTGTGTTAAACAATTCTTTTTCCTGCGCAAACAGCTCATACATCTCAGGCTGAAATGATTCAAATGCCTGCAGGATGTTTTCTACGCGCCATATAAAAATGCCAGCGTTCCATAGAAAATCTCCGCTGGCCATGAAAGTTTTAGCCAATTCCAGGTTAGGCTTTTCAGTAAAGGTTTTCACCTTATGAATATTGTCAGCAACGCTTTCAACATCGTGCTGGATGTAGCCATAACCAGTATTGGGATAGGTAGGTTTGATGCCAAGTGTTATAAACGCTTTTGAATCTCTTGCGAATTCAAGCGCCCGCAGAGATACCTGTTCAAACGCATCCGGATCAAGAACAAGGTGATCGCTTGGTGCAACAATCAGGCATGCTTCAGGATCTTTTTCTATCAGCTTAAAAGAAATATATGCCACGCATGGAGCAGTATTCTTGCGGCTTGGTTCTGCAACAATATTCTCCTTTTGTAATTGAGGTAGTTGCTCTTCAACAATAGAAACATAATCCTGGGAAGTAACTACATAAATATTTTCTGCAGGAATAAACCTGGCGTAACGTTCATAAGTTGCCTGAATAAGCGTTTTACCTGTATTTAAAATATCTAAGAACTGTTTTGGATATGATGTCCTGCTCTTGGGCCAAAAGCGGCTTCCAATACCTCCGGCCATAATAGCTACATAATGATGCTTATTCATTTCCTGGTAATTAAATGGCAAAATAGCGTATTGTTGCTATTCACCCATATTAAACATTAAATAATTCCTTCCTTAACAAGATCATGCAAATGCAAAATGCCCAAATATTTTCCATCCGGATCTGCCACTATTAATGCGCTTATATCGTGCTTGCGTAGCATATCAAAAGCATCAACGGCCAGTACATCGGGTTGAATGGTTCTTGGATGAAGGGTTTGTATATCTGATGCACGAACAGAATGCAGATCTTCAATGTTTTCTAACATCCGGCGCACGTCGCCATCAGTTATTACACCGATAACACTATCCCGTTCATCCACAACAGCAGTCGTTCCCAAACGGCTTTGTGAAATAGTTAATATCACTTCTTTAAGTAAAGCTGTTGGTAAAACTTTCGGCTTGCTGTTATTTACATACAAATCTTCCACGCGCAGGTACATTCTCTTGCCAAGGTTTCCACCGGGGTGGTATTTTGCAAAATCCGTACCTGTAAAATTATTCAGCTCCATCAGACAAATTGCCAGCGCATCACCCATTACCATTTGGGCAGTTGTACTGCTCGTTGGTGCAAGGTTATGAGGGCAAGCTTCTTTGTTTACTGTTGTATTTAAAACGATAGAGGCATTTTTGGCGAGAAATGAATTCAGGTTTCCCACCATCGCAATAAGTGTATTGCTGAAATTTTTAATGAGTGGCACCAAAACCTTTATTTCGGGACTTTCACCGCTTTTGCTGATGATCAGAACAACATCATGCTGCTGTATCATACCCAGATCTCCATGAATGGCGTCGGCGGCATGCATAAAAAGAGCAGGCGTGCCGGTTGAGTTTAAGGTGGCAACAATCTTCTGGCCAACAATCGCACTTTTTCCAATTCCGCTTACAACCAGTCGACCTCTACATTCGTGAACAGTCTTTACGGCATGTTCAAAATTATCATCTATAAATTGCTCTAAGCCAGCAACTGATGCTGCTTCTACCTGAATGGTCCGGGAAGCAACCTGTTTTATGGATTGTTTCATTGGCTGCAAATTTAAACTTTAACACCTAAGAGTTTATTATTATTCGTATGATTATTAACTTCGCTGCCCTTCTAGAAGTTTTTAAGACACTAACCAACCAGTTGTAAAAAAAATCCAGGTCCTGGCATGTATTGCCATATCCGGATTAAAGCAGTAACTTAAGGAAGTCACTAAAAAGGTGTGGGAGAGACCCCTATTTAAACATGGCAACAAGTACAAAAAAAGTGAGTACACGGTCCAAGAAAACAACTGTGTCAGAGCCGGCGGCAGAAAAAAAAGCCGGTACAAAAAAAGTAACCGCTTCATCAAACGGCACTCCTCATGGCTATGATATTCATGATGGCTTGTCCGTAAATTTTGGTTTTGAGCAATTTAAGGGCAGGCAGGAAGAAGCTATTCACAGTTTGTTGAATGGGCATGACACTTTTGTTATTATGCCAACAGGTGGCGGTAAGAGCCTTTGTTATCAATTGCCTGCGATGATTATGGAAGGTTGCGCTATCATCGTAAGTCCGTTAATTGCGTTGATGAAAAACCAGGTAGACCTGGTAAGAGGATACAGTGAAAATGATAATGTGGCTCACTTCTTAAACTCGTCATTAAATAAGGGGCAGATAAAAGAGGTTAAGGACGACCTACTTAGCGGCAAAACAAAGTTGCTGTATGTAGCTCCTGAAACATTGACCAAGCAGGAAAATATTGAATTTTTTAGCGATCTGACCATATCATTTTTTGCAGTGGATGAAGCGCACTGTATTTCTGAATGGGGACACGATTTCCGCCCGGAATACAGACGTTTACGTGAAATGATGGATGAAATCAACCCGAATCTTCCCGTAGTAGCTTTAACTGCCACCGCAACACCAAAGGTTCAGAGCGATATTGTAAAGAACCTGGGACTTAGAAATCCCAATATTTTTATTTCTTCTTTTAACCGCGGCAATCTTTATTACGAGATTCAGCCAAAAATTAAAAAGGAACAGACGGTTAAAAGCATTGTGCGTTTTATTTCTCAGAACAAAGGAAAGAGTGGGATTATTTACACACTCAACCGTAAAACCACTGAGGAACTGGCTGAACTGCTGGTTGCAAACAACATTAAGGCAGTCGCCTATCATGCCGGTCTGGATGCAAAACTGCGCGCAGAGCGCCAGGATCAGTTTCTGAATGAAGACGTGCAGGTGATTGTTGCTACCATCGCTTTCGGAATGGGTATTGACAAACCGGATATCCGTTTTGTGATCCATTTCAACATTCCAAAATCAATTGAAAATTATTACCAGGAAACGGGCCGTGCAGGTCGTGATGGACTGGAAGGAAAATGTATTTTATACTATTCTCATAAAGATGTTGCCAAGCTTGAACACCTGATGCGCGATAAGCCGTTGAGTGAAAGGGAAATTGGCGCACAGCTGATCAACGAAACTGTGGCTTTTGCTGAAAGTTCTGTTTGTCGCAGAAAGATCTTGCTGCACTATTTTGGTGAAGAATGGCAGACAGAAAATTGCGGCAACTGCGATAACTGTTTAAATCAGAAAGAAAAGGTTGAGACTAAGAATGAGGCTGTAATGGTACTGAAGACCGTGACTGCTTTGGATGAAAACTTCCCGACTGAATACGTTGTAAATATTTTAATAGGCAAACTTACTCCGCAGATCACCATGTTCCGCCATGAGAAGCTGCCGGTGTTTGGTATTGGAAAAGAAAAAGACGAACATTTCTGGAACAGCCTGATCAGGCAGATGTTACTGGAGAACCTGATAAGAAAAGATATTGAGGAGTACGGTTTATTGAAAGTAACTCCAAACGGAGAGAAATTCCTGAAGAAACCTGCATCATTCAAGATTGTGCTGAACAATTTGTTTGAGGAAGCTAATGAAGATGATGATGAAGGAAGTGAAGGTGCAGGAAATGCCGGCACTGCAACTGATGATAAGTTGTTTACTATGTTGAAAGAGCTTCGTCAGAAGGAAGCTAAAAAGAAGGCACTTCCGCCGTTCGTGATCTTCCTTGAATCATCACTGCAGGATATGGCTACGATGTATCCTACAAGTTTGCAGGAACTGGAAAAATGCTCAGGCGTAAGTAAGGGTAAGGCGTTGCGTTATGGTAAACCGTTCATTGAAGTAATTGCAAAATATGTTGAGGAGAACGAAATAGAGAAGCCGGATGATTTTGTGATGAAGAGCGTTGCCAATAAGGCGAATAACAAGATCTACATTATTCAAAATGTAGATAAGAAGATTCCTTTGGAAACCATCGCCAAGAACAAAGACTTAAGGCTAGATGCATTACTGGAAGAAATGGAAACCATCGTTGCCAGCGGAACCAAACTAAACCTGGATTACGCAATTGACGACATGCTGGACGACGATGAGCAGGATGAAATACTGGATTATTTCAAAAGCTGCGAGACATCTTCTCTACAGGTTGCGCAGGAGGAAATGTCAGATAGCGACTATACCTGGGAGCAATTAAAGATTATGCGTATTAAGTTCCTGTGCGTTTACGGAATTTAATTCTTAATAAACTTGTACAAAAGGCCGCGATTAGCGGCCTTTTTTGTGTCCGGACGCTAGTAAATGTAGTCCTGACATTAATAGTGGATTAAATTTTGTTGACTGTATTCCGAATTTAATATTTTGTTATATTTTCCGGCTCCAAATTCCAATTCAATGAAAAACGAAAACCAGGCTTTCCTGGGCAGACTGTTCAACAAGTTTATTGAACTGTTTGAAACACCCGAAAGAAAGCAATTTAAAAGACTTAAAAAATTTATCACGGAATAAGTTTTTAATCTACCAAAACATTACTGAACACCTGCAAAGGTGTTTTTTTTTGAACCACGGAGCCACAAACGACACAAAGGGACACAACGATAAGCGAATTAAAATCTGACATTTAGAGATTGAAAACGACGCAGGAAAAAAGAGCAAGCCTCTTCGAACAATATTTTTGCTAGGTTGGCTGATCTTCTTCTATAATAAATTTTTTGTGCTTTTTGGTGTCTTTTGCTCTTTGTGACTAAAACCCTGTGCTTCTCCGTGCCTTTAGTGTCTCCGTGGTTTTATTATTTTTGCTTTGATGAACAAAAGATTCCTGGTAATTCAGACCGCTTTTATTGGAGATGTAATACTGGCAACAGGCGTTTTGGAAAAATTGCACGCCTTTTACCCCGAAGCAGAGATAGATTATATGGTGCGCAAAGGCAATGAATCGATGCTGAAGAATCATCCTTATATCAGGAATGTACTGGTTTGGAACAAGAAGGAGAACAAGTATGGCAATCTTTTAAAACTGTTGAAGCAGATCCGTGAAGCGAAATATGATAAGGTGATCAATGTGCAGCGTTTCGCCGCAACCGGTTTTATAACTGCTTTTTCCAATGCAAAAGAAAAAATCGGATTCGATAAAAATCCCTGGAGTTTTGCGTTCACCAAAAAAGTAAAGCATATTGTAAGCAATGTTTCTGATCCACATATCTTTCATGAGATTGAAAGGAACAATAAACTAATAGAAGATTTTACTGACGACAAGCCTGCTAAGCCAAGGCTCTATCCTACTAAAGAGGATTATAGCAGCGTTGAGCAATACAAACAACAACCGTACATCTGTATAGCACCCGCATCTGTATGGTTTACCAAACAATATCCGCCCGAGAAGTGGATCAGTTTTATTAAAAAATTGCCGGACAATTTACTCGTATACCTTGTCGGTGCTCCAAATGACTCGGATTTGTGTAATATAATAAAAGACGCAACTGGTGGCAATGTGATCAATCTTGCTGGCAAGCTGGATTTCCTTCAATCCTGCGCGCTGTTCAAAGATGCAAGGATGAATTATGTAAATGATTCTGCACCCATGCATCTTGCCTCATCCGTAAATGCGCCCGTTACCGCTGTTTACTGCAGTACGATCAATGCCTTTGGATTCGGCCCGCTGAGTGACAAGCGCTTTGTAGTGGAAACAAAAATCAATTTATCCTGCCGCCCCTGCGGTTTGCATGGCCATGCTTCTTGTCCCGAAGGACACTTCAAATGCGCATTGACGATAGAAGATCAACAACTCCTTAATTCAATTGACAACTGAAAATGGAGAATTCCTGCCCGACTGACGTCATTTCAGGCGGGGACAATAAACGGAGCGGAAAATCTCTGTGGAACGCTGTGTCTGCTGTGTGTAACTGTTTTTATTATGCTAGTCATTCTTCAGGATTTAAAAATAAAATAATAATTTGCATCAAACACAGCCTGTTCATAAACCCTTAAACTTATCATTATGACGAATAAGACTATGCCAAACGCAATACACCACGGACGAAATTTAAAACGGATGCGCGAAATATTGGGCGTTAAACAGGAAGCGCTTGCACTTGATCTTGGTGATGATTGGAATCAAAGGAAAGTCTCGGTACTTGAAGCGAAAGAAGAGATCGATGATAACATACTGAATGAAGTTGCAAAAGCACTAAAAGTTCCGGTTGAAGCTATTAAAAACTTTAATGAAGAAACCTCCATCTTTAATATTCAAAACAACTACGAAGGTGCAAATACAGGCAATGGTACAATCGGCATTAATCATCACTGCACATTCAATCCCATTGAAAAAATAGTTGAATTATATGATGCCTTGATAAAAAGTGAGCGCGAAAAAATTGCTCTCCTGGAGAGGATGCTGCAGGAAAAAAATAAATAAAAGCTCTGTGAAACTCCGTGATTTCTCCGTGGAACTCTGTGTAATGTATTTATCTATTAAACAGAGGTTTTTTCGCTCCGGTCATTGTCCCCGCCTGAATGACTTCAGTCGGGCAGGAATTGTCAACTTTCAATTTTCAATTCCCTTTAAAGTTTGGCTTCCGCTTTTCAATAAACGCCGTAGCGCCTTCCTTCATGTCTTCAGTTGAAAAGCATTCACCGAACTTCTTTATTTCAAAATCGTAACCCTGTTGTGTGTGATCAAAATTGTTGATGCATTCAATCACTTTGGTAATTGCCAATGGCGCCTTTGTATGAATAAGTTGTAAAATATCTTTTACTGTTTGCAACAGCTCCGACTGGCTCACAACTTTGTTTGCAATTCCATATTGCATCGCATCCTGTGCAGTGATCATTTCGCCGGTCATTACCAGTTGCATCGCTCTGCCCTTTCCTACAATTTGCACGAGTCTTTGTGTTCCGCCATAACCCGGAATAATGCCGAGATTTACTTCCGGCTGAGCAAACTTTGCATTATCACTCGCAATGATAAAATGACAAGCCAGTGCAAGCTCACAACCTCCTCCCAATGCAAAACCATTAACGGCTGCAACGATCGGCTTGGGGGAGCTTTCAATTTTGTCGAACACATTTTGTTGAGCATTGCGTGCAAGCGCTTCGCCCTGTGACGAATCCAGCTGGAGGAATTCCGTTATGTCCGCTCCGGCAACAAAGCTTTTTTCTCCCGAGCCTGTTATGATAGCTGATTTAATACTGGCGTTCTCATATACTTCATCAATTACCTTGCCCAGCTCATGAATGACAGTACTGTTAAGTGCATTCAGCTTTTCGGGTCTGTTAATTGTAATGATGAGCGTGTTATTTTCTAAAGTTGTCAGAAGCGTTTGGTAAGCCATAGAAGATTTTTAAACGTTTATGATCAGATTGTTTGGTTGTGCATAATGAAGATCTTTCTGCCGCGTAAAGTCTAAGGTAAGCAATTTGTGTTCCATGAATGGATCGTGGGACACGAACCATGGCGGAGATGAAGATTTTCCTGCCGCGATCTCTAAGGTAAGCAATTTGTGTTCTATGAATGGATCGTGAGACACGAACCATGGCAAAGCATGAAATAATGGCGACAATGCAATCTTTATTTTGTCCCAAGCCCGAAAAGCCGCTATATTGGGTATCTTAATGCTTGTTGCATGAATTTTCTAAGCGTTATTACATACTCGGGTATTTTCATCTTTGCTTTAACTGGCGCCTTTAAAGCAAGAACATACAGGATGGACATATTTGGAGCCACAGTGTTGGCATTCGTTACTGCTTATGGCGGAGGTACATTGCGTGACCTGTTAATTGGTATAAGACCCGTAAATTGGGTAAACGATAATATCGCACTTGTGCTTGTACTATCTTCTACCACGATCACCTTTTTATTCAAGCTTGATTACAGAAAATTCAGGAGAACGATTCTAATCACCGACGCACTCGGACTTGGCCTATTCACCGTCGCGGGAATAGAGAAGAGTCTGCTTTCCGGGATCAATGAATTTTACGCTGTTGCAATGGGTGTTATTACCGCTACTTTCGGAGGATTGTTGGCTGACATTCTCTGCAATTCAGTTCCCAATCTTTTAAAGCGCGGTGAATTGTATGCCACCGCATGTGCAATAGGCGGTATTGTGTATGTTGCATTAAAACATACTTCACTCACTAATAACATCAATCTTTTAATTTGTATTGCGCTCATCGCTCTGATAAGATTTGTATCTAAATGGAAGCGGGTGACGTTGCCGGAAATATAGCTGCGCGGAGTTGTACGTTTTAAGTTATACGTAATACGTTTATCGAAGCGAAAAAGAAGCTTAACGCCTAAAGCTCAAAGCTTAAAACTGATTACCAGGTTGTACGTTTTAAGTTGTACGTAATACGTTTATCGAAGCGAAGGAGTGTAGGTAAGGCCTGAGCGCAAAGCCCAAAACTGAACGGGCCGAGAATTTGTTGATGCGTTTTAAAACCTAAGCCTTTGTGACCTTTTGCGCTTTGGCGCATTCTTTAAAAATCAAACATTTTTTTTGTGCCCCTTTTTGTCCTTTGCGTCTTCGTGGCCCAAAATTTACTTTGCATCCCTGCGGCGCCTGTACTTCCTTTTTAATAGCACATTGCAACCCTGCCACCCCACATCGTACATCGTACCCCTGACATCGTACATCCTACTGTTGTTGTTGCATCTCCTGGTACATCCTGTAAGAATTTTGCGCATCCGGTTTGTTTGCTGAAACGCGATAGCTTACAACCGGTGCTTCATGACCATTGAGCTGCCCATTTCTTGAATGACCGTTCTCAATACTTACAGACACTTCCAGCACGTGCTCAGATGATCCTTTGTAAGTTCCTTTCACCGGTGTACAATCCGAAAAATTTCTACCGATCGCCAGGCGTACATGCCTGTCGCTGACAACACAATTATTTGTGGGATCAAGCCCGATCCATCCATAAAACGGAATATAAGCTTCTACCCATGCATGTGTGGCGCCTTCGCCACGCAGCTCATGATTTTTCGGACAGATGTATCCACTCACATAGCGAGCGGGAACATGGATCATGCGGAGCATAGTTAAAAGAATATGCGCAAAATCCTGGCACACACCTGCTTTAAGATCCCATACTTCTTCAATGCTTGTCTCGGTATTTGTAACGCCTTTTTTGTATTCAAAATTGTTGTACACAAAGGCGGATAGGGCCTGCGCATTGTAAAACGGATCTTGCTTGTAATGGACAATATTCTTTACCGTTTCTCCAAGCGCCGCATGTAAATCGTTATTGTCAATCTTAATAAAATCCATGTAAGGAAATTGTTCCTTCAATTCATCCAGATGTTCCCATTGTAGTTGTGCGGGTGTATTATCGGCTGGTAACATTACCGGGTGCGTCGTTACTTCAATATGAGAAGTAATTGTTAGCTCAGTATGTGGCCTCACGATGGAAAATACACCAACCTGATTGTTGAAATAATCGGTAAAGATTTCAACGGAAGGCTTATAGCTAATATTAATTTCGTGTTTTTTTACTTCCTGCAAAGTATCATTAACCGGGTACAGCATTATCTGGTTGGTGCAATCAATAACAGTTGATGCATATGCATAGCGTGTAACGTGTTTTATGGAATATGAAGGCATACAGTACGTTTAAGTGTTTCCGAAATAAAACTGGTTAAAGGAGTTGGCGATTTCAATCAGCTCTTTACGCGTCTGCACAAGAAACTGTTGCAACACTTCGCCGTTTGTTGAGCGCATGTTGCTATATTTAACGTTGTTCATCGCCTTGCCCAATAAAAACTCCAGCCTGTTATAATTCTCCGGCAGACTTTCAGTGCTTAGCTTTTCAAAGTTGCTGTTGAGTTGTTGCAGGCAGTATAAAATAGAATGCGGATAGTTGGTATTGTACAGGATAAGCTGCAGCACATTATCAAGCGTGAAATTGCCGCGATAGATCTTGAAGTAAAGCTCATAACCTGAAAGGGAATTCAGTAAATATCTTAGCGCAGGAGCTTCCAGTCTGTCGTTTGAATCGTAGTTGAGTTCCCGCAGTTTTATATTTAAAATGTCTGCGGTTTGGATAGATCTTTCTAATAGCTTGCCAATATTCAGATAATTGAATCCTTCGCCCCGCGGCATGGTAATATCTACGGTTCCATTGTAGAAAAGGCTATGCTGAATTAATGAATCAAGAATAGAAACAGGATCACCGGAACGCATCAGGTAGGCTATATCGGGATTTCTTATGGAGTGATAATAATCATTCAAACATTGCCACACTTCCCGTGTGATGTGATCCTGGATTGCGCGAGCACATTCCCGCGAACGGATAATATTATTGATCACAGACAGCAGGTTGTTGCGGTCCAGCAAAATATAATCCATCACTTTAATCGAATCCTCTTCAATTTCGGTAATGTCGTCAGGAGGTAGTCCGCCATAGGTGTACAGAACGGAGCGCCAGCTAAAGTCAGTCAATTCTTCCTGGGAAGAAATGTAGTTAGTTTTGAGTACACGCAACATGCCGTTGGTTCTTTCCATGTAGCGGGCCATCCAGTAAATAGTATCTGCTACGCGACTAAGCATATCTTCCTTGTTTATGTTGTAAAAGTGTTATGTGCCGGCATTGTCCGGCTTCATTTCATAAAAGCAAGCGTCGGTAGTGTAGTATTTAAAGTTTTTCCGCCTGATTGATTTTTACTGAGGCAGAAAAATCAACATCAAATTGCCTTTGTTTAAAGTGTTATGCAACAACCCATGTGTCTTTACTTCCTCCTCCCTGTGATGAGTTTACAACCAAGGATCCCTCACGTAATGCAACTCTGGTAAGTCCGCCCGGAACGATGTCTACTCCATCCGGACCGTAAAGTGCAAACGGGCGCAGATCCACTCTTCTTGGCTGTAATTCACCGTTGATATAACAAGGTGTTGATGAAAGACTAATGATCGGTTGTGCGATAAAGCTGCGCGGATCAGCCTCGATGGCTACTTTAAAAGCATCCATTTGTTCTTCGGTCGCCGAATTGCCTATCAGCATGCCATAACCGCCCGATTCATTGGTGCGTTTGATCACCATTTTGTGCATGTTCTCAAAAACCAGTTTCCTGTTTTCAGGATAAGCCAGCTGGTAGGTAGGAACAGTTTTTAAAATGGGCTCTTCGTTTAAATAATAACGGATCATATCAGGTACATAAGCATATACAGCCTTGTCATCTGCAACGCCATTACCCATTGCGTTTACTATGGCGACATTGCCCTTTCTGTATGCCCAGTAAATTCCGGGAACACCCAACATGCTATCTGGTCTGAATACTAACGGATCAATGAATTCATCGTCTACGCGCCTGTAGATCACATCAACCTGCTGTAAGCCCTTGGTTGTTTTCATGTACACATGATGGTTGTCAACAACCAGGTCCCTTCCTTCCACCAATTCAATACCCATTAATCGTGCAAGCGTGGTATGTTCAAAGTAAGCCGAGTTATAAATACCGGGGGAAAGCAGTACAACGGTTGGTTCACTGCTTTGCCTGTTGGCGAGTGAAAGAAGATTTTTTAAAAGAAGATCCGGGTAATTCTTTACAGATCGCACATTATTCTTTGGCAGCATATCCGGAAAAATGCGGTAGGAAATACTCCTGTTTTCCAGCATATAGGATACGCCTGAAGGTGTACGCAAATTATCCTCCAGCACGTAAAACTCCCCGTCGTGATCACGAATGAGGTCAACGCCGGCAATATGCGTGTAGATATCAAACGGAACATTTACATTACACATTTCCCTTAAAAAGTTAGGTGATGAGTAAATGAGCTTTGCCGGAACAATGCCGTCTTTGATAATGAATTGCTGGTGATAAATGTCTTTAAGAAAGATATTCAGCGCCTTTAGTCGCTGTTTAATTCCCTGCTCAACATGCATCCATTCATGGTTTTGAATGATGCGGGGAATAATGTCGAAAGGAAAGATCTTCTCAATTCCCTCGCCGCTGCTGTAAACAGTAAATGTGATGCCCTGGCTCATAAACAGCTTTTTTGCTAGCTCATCTTTATGAGTCATTTCCTCTTCCGACAGGTTTTGAATGGCGCAGAAAAAGTTTTTGTAATGATCTCTAATACCTTCCTGCCCGAACATCTCGTCCCAAACTCCTGTCTGTTCCCTGTAAGTGTAAAGAAGTGTGTTTTCAATCATAGTTAAAATAAATATACGATAATATTTCTTTAACTATTACTCAGATAATGGCAAAAATTGAATTTGTTAGTCAGATATATTTTAGTGTAATGTATTTGTTCCTACTTGTTTTTATTTTTGTTCTGAACAGTATTTTGAGCTTTAGAATGGTCTGTGTTCTGTTATCCAGTTTTTGATGTAGCTGATTATTTCTCCGGTTGCCGTGCCGGGCGGAAATAATTTACCGACTCCCATGGCCTGGAGGGTTTTCATGTCGTCTTCGGGTATGATGCCACCGCCGGTTAAAAGAACATCGTTCATGTTTTTTTCCTTCATCAGGTTGATGATTTTTGGAAAAACCGTCATGTGGGCGCCGGATAAAATGCTGATACCGATGGCATCCACATCTTCCTGCAGCGCTGCGTTCACAACCATTTCAGGAGTCTGGCGCAAACCGGTGTAGATCACTTCCATTCCGCCGTCTCTTAAAGCGGTGGCAATTACTTTTGCGCCGCGGTCGTGTCCGTCTAATCCCACTTTTGCTACGAGTACCCTGGGTGGCCTTTTCAGTTCTGTTGGCATGTGAATCGTTGTTAGTTATTCCAAAAATAGAATAGATAGCTGATGTCTGGTTTTCTGATGTCTGATTTTATTTCTGTGCGTCAGCTTTTTTAGAATATTTCTTAAAAAATCTTGTGAAAATAACTATGTACCTCATAAAGGAGTGTAATGGTTACACGGAGAAATACAGGAGGATCCACAGAGAGCACAGAGGTTTTCGCACATTTTCAATTATCAACTTTCAATTGTCAATTAAAAAAGTCGTTTTGATCACTTCCTCAGAAATTCTGCCCTTTGCTCTGCAATTGATCTGTTGATAAACGTGTTTAGTGAATCATTGCCATTTTCAAAAAGCACCACCTTGATTCCATTCTCTCTAAACAAAGGCATATTTACGGAGTCTTTGATCTCATATTTTTCATACTGTTGAAAAACAAGATCGTCTTTTTTGGGAATGTTGTGGCCGATAAACAGCATGTTTTTCGAGTGGGAGGAGTCCGGCAGCCACCACAAAAAATTGGCGTCATCGCTATATGCTTCAGGCAGTCCCAAAGATGGTCCGTAGTAGTTGAGAGCGCCAGCTGAATAATATCCGCGGCAATAAATAAAGATGGATTGCTTTTGTTCCGATGGCAAAGTGGAGTAAACTGCAGCAACTTTTTTTGCGAGCTCCTTCCATCCGATCATGTCTGCAAAGTCTTGTGGAAGCGGGTGTGTTTTCAAGTCTTCCCACTTAAAATCTCCCGTTTTGTTCATGCCGGTTTTTTGATAATAGTTCGCAAGTTTTTCCGGCTTGGCGATGGGCAGGACAAGCGGTAACGAAAACAATCCCAATGCCACAGGAAACAATATCATGGCAAATCTTGTCCATCTGAAACGTTTACTGGTAATTTTTTCAAGCTGAAATGCGCCGAATGCAAACAGCACCGGATATGCACCCAGTGCATAGTATGATTTACCCTGCAGATAAAGCAAGAGAATGATCACAAAAAGATAAGCCCACGCTATAAAGCGATACGCACGTAACGATGATGAGAAGAACAACGTCAACAATCCCGCGATCCAGATAAACACACATGGAAGGTTCATCATAAACTGGTCTATGATAAATGCGGGACGGTTGATGTATTGCAATTGCGTTTCCTGTAACTCCTTCATATGATGCAACACCGGGAAAAGGTGGTTGTATTGCCAAATGATATTCGGAAGAAAAATGATGATTGCAATAATTGCTGCGAAATAGAGATGCTTATTGGCAAAAATCTTTCGCTGAGGAGTCATAACCAGGCCAGCAAGAATGCTTATTGTATAAAATGCGACTGAGTATTTGCTCATTAACCCGAGGCCAACACATAAGCCGCAATAATACAGCCACTTGTTTTTGTTTGTCTGGATGTATTGGATTATAGAAAACGCAATTGCCGTCCAGAAAAACACTTCCAGAAAGTTGGGCTGAAAGAGAAAGAAAAGACGCAAATAACCGTCTAGCGCAAAAGGAAGAAATGCAAGCCAAACAGCAAATGCCCTGCCGCCAAGCGAGATAATGATTTTGCCTGTCAGGAAGAATGTCAGTCCGCCAAAAAGCGATGGCCAGAATTTTATCCAGAACATGCTGCCTCCAAATAAATGGGTAAGCCATGCAAAAACGGAAAGCAACGGAGGCACTTCCATATAACCCCAGGCCAAATGCTGTCCTTCCGCGAGGTATAAAAATTCATCCCGGTGAGGCTGATAAGAAGCGTCTTGTAACAAAAAAGGAAGAATGATTTTTACAACAGTGAGAATGTACAGCAGTTTTACATGATTTTTCATTCCCTGGGGTTTTGTTGAAGATAGGGAGAAATGGTGAAGGGAGGAGGGAGGAGTGAGGGGTAAAGGGTAAGGTATCAGGTGTAAGGTGTGAAAAGAAAAAGTACGAGGTACGAAGTACGAAGTACTTGTGTGCGGCAGGTTTAGCTTTTGCAATGCCATTACATGAGCGAAAAAGAAACCGGCTCTGGTATATAGCTGAAAATCTAATGGCGACCTTGTCGTAAACAAGATCGCCATTACGTAAACTGACGCACCTAGGTACTTCGTACCTCGTACTTAATGCTTATGCATTGCTGATTAGCTTCAGCGTGTTCTTAATTCTTTCGATCGTTTGTTCTTTGCCGATGATTTCTGCAATGTCAAATACACCCGGACCAAATTTGCCACCTACCAACATAATGCGCAAGGGCAGCATTAGTTCTCCCGGTTTTATCTGATGTGCTGCAGCCATTTCTTTGAATTCTTTGTCGAGATCATCGTGTTTCCAGACGGGCGTTAATTCAAGCGTCCTGATGAGCTCAGCAAAAAACTGTTGCTTCTTGTCGTCCCATTTTGGCTTGATGGCAGTTATGTCAACCTCTGCAGGGTGTTGGAAAAAGAAAGAAGATTGAGGTGCAAAATCGCTGAGTAAGGTGCAGCGATCCTTTACCAGCTCAATTATTCTGTCCAGTTTAGATTCGTCGGGTATTGAAATGCCTTGTTCAGCCAACGCTGCTTTTACATATGGTTTCAATTGTTCAGTGCTGTAACGCTTGATCCATTCCTGGTTGAACCATTTGGCCTTGTCGTAATTAAACTTTGCGCCGCCTTTATGAACGCGATCCATGGTGAATTTTTCCACAAGCTCCTGCAAGGAATAAATTTCCTGGTCGGTGCCATCGTTCCAGCCGAGCAAAGCAAGCATATTAATGAATGCTTCTGGCAAAAAGCCTCTTTCACGAAAACCTTGTGTAAACTCATTGCTGCGCGGATCGGTCCAGTTCATTGCAAACACAGGGAAGCCAAGTCTGTCGCCATCGCGTTTGCTCAGCTTTCCATTTCCATCGGGTTTTAAGATCAACGGAAGGTGTGCCCATTCAGGCATATTTTCCAGTCCGAACAAATATTTCCAAAGAAGTACATGAACCGGTGCGCTGGGCAGCCATTCTTCGCCACGGAATGCGTGCGTAATTTCCATCAGGTGATCATCTACTACAACAGCCAGGTGATAGGTCGGCATGCCGTCAGCCTTCAGCAATACTTTATCATCCACCAAAGATGAATTGAAGCTAACGTGACCGCGGATCATATCAGTGAAAGAAACCTCTTCATTATCAGGCATTTTGATGCGGATAACATAAGGTGTTTGTTCGTCCAGCAACTTCAGCGTTTCATCAGGAGGCAGCGTTAATGAATTCTTCAGGCCGGTTCTCGTAGCATGGCTATATTGAAAATTGGGTATCTCTTTTCTTTTAACATCCAGCTCTTCGGCTGTGTCGAAAGCGTAATAGGCATAACCTTCCTTAACAAGCCTGTCAGCGTATTCTTTGTATAATGCTTTACGCTCGCTTTGTCGGTATGGCGCATGAGGTCCGCCATGAAGAACGCTTTCATCCGGCTCAATGCCGCACCATTTCAGGCATTCAAAAATGTATTCTTCCGCACCCTCCACGAATCTTGTCTGGTCTGTATCTTCTATACGTAAAATAAAATCGCCGCCATTGTGTTTGGCGAAAAGGTAGTTGAACAAAACTGTTCTTACGCCGCCCAAATGCAATCCCCCGGTTGGAGAGGGTGCAAAGCGGACTCTTACTTTCTTTTCCATAACTGGCAAAGATAGGGAGCTATCGGCTATCAGCTATCAGCCATCAGCTGACTGGGCTCAGGCGTCAGGTCTCAGGTATCAGGTTTCAGGTGTGAGGTGTGGGAGAAAGTAAAAAGTCAAAATTGAAAAAGTAAAAACTGGGAATGAAGTTGAACTCCGCTGAAAAAACGTACAACGTATAGCCTCCAACTTACCACTTCCTTTTGCATCTAAAACCGTACACACAACACAACGCTGTCGCACTTGTGTACTTCGTACTTCGTAACTCGTACTTGAGCCGCATCGTACATCTAAAATCGTACACCTAACACCGTGCATTACAATGCCGTTACCACTTTCTTCCTATATCTTAACATTCTTCCCCCTCTTCACATCTAAAACCGTACATCTAACATCGTACATTCAACGATCTCCATATCTTTAGTTGTCTATTAATTTTTGCTAAAACAATTACCGATGAAAAGAATGCTTTTGAGCTTAATGGTTGCTTTTGTTTGTGTTGCCGCAACCGCACAGACCAAATACGTGCCTTCTGCGGAAAATCTGAAGGACCGGCAATGGTTCACTGATGCCAAATTTGGACTGTTTATTCACTGGGGACCATTCAGTATTCCCGGTTCCGGTGAGTGGGTGATGAATGAAAGAAAGATCACCGTCAAGAATTATACCCGCCTGATGGATTTCTTTAACCCGATCGATTTTAATGCGCAGGAATGGGTGAGCATGGCAAAGAATGCGGGTATGAAGTATATTACGTTAATCACGCGTCATCACGACGGATTCAGCATGTGGGATACAAAGTATTCTGATTTCAACATTATGAATTCTCCCTATAAAAAAGATATCGTGAAGATGGTTGCTGATGAGTGCCACAAGCAAGGGGTGAAACTCTTTTTGTATTATTCTTTGCTGGATTGGAGGAGAGAAGATTATCCGCATGAAACAGGTCGTACAGGCCAGTACAGTGGCCGCACCGGAAAAGGTGACTACGCGAGCTATCTTCAGTTTATGAAGAACCAGTTGACCGAATTGCTTACTAAGTATGGTGAAATTTCAGGTATTTGGTTTGACGGCCACTGGGATCAGACCGCGCCTGAAGGAGAAAAGGACAGAAGTTCCCGAATTGACTGGAAATATGATGAGATCTACGGCCTTATCCACAAATTACAGCCTCAGTGCATGATTGGTAATAACCATCACCTGACTCCTTTTGATGGTGAGGATTTCCAGATGTTTGAAAGAGATCTGCCAGGCGAAAATAAATCCGGTCTGAGTTTCCAGGAAGCATCAAACAAATTGCCGCTGGAAACATGTGAAACCATCAACGGATCATGGGGTTTTAATATTACGGATACATCTTACAAAACACCTAAGCAACTGATAGATTATCTTGTCAGGGCCAGCGGATATGGAGCGAATCTTTTATTAAACATCGGGCCAATGCCGAACGGTGATATTCAGCCTGAGTTTAAGGAACGTTTGGCATATATGGGCAAATGGTTGCAGACTTATGGCCAGACCATCTACAATACAAAAGGTGGTTATCTGCGTCCGCAAGCATGGGGAGCAGTAACGCAAAGCACCAACAAAATGTATGTGCATGTTTTGAAAAAAGACGCTGGAACGATTACATTGGAAAATTTCCCTTACAAAAAAATAAACAAAGCCTATTACTTCAAAGGCAACGGTGCAGTCAATGCCGTTCTTAAAAACGGAACAGTTACTATTACGCCAAATGCAAGTGAAGAAGATGATGTGGTGATTGTGCTGGAGGGGGCTTGATAGTCAATAGTGAAGTGGGTCAATAGTGAATGGTCAATCGTGAAAGGTGCGGGCGTTCAAAGTAATCCGGAAAGGTTCAGTTTTAATTATTCCGGGTTTACTTTTTACTCACTTTTCGCTATTGACCATTTTTTTGGAGATACGGTTTTTGCTTTCCTAATGAAAATGGTCGATAGTAGTTAAGGATTTGCACCCTTTCACTATTGACTATTCAATGCCGTTTCCTTAAGAAACACTAAGATTTATTCAAGTACGATTTACGAAGTACGAAGTACCTGATTCAGGCTTGCTTTACTTTTTGTAACCTCTTAAGGAAACGACATTGATTGGCTCTTCACCATTCACAATCCGCAAGTTGTAATTATTCCCCGAAGCCTCTCGCAGAGTTCACCATTGACTATTCACTATTGACGATTCACTTTCTTCGCTATTTTTGAACCATGTTCTACATGGTAAACACCTGGCTGTTAAAGCGCTTGTATCCCTCAAGCTTTGTTTGGGATGTGCCGACAAAAGAGAGGGAACTGTATCTTACATTCGATGATGGACCACACGAAACGGCGACTCCTTTTGTGCTTGATCAGTTGAAACAGTTCAATGCAAAAGCAACCTTTTTTTGCATTGGAAAAAATGTGGTGGAACAACCGGAGATCTATCGGCGCATTCTTGATGAAGGCCACCGAGTTGGAAACCATACACATAATCATTTGAATGGTTGGAAAACGGAAAATAAAACCTATCTCTCCAATATTTTTGAAGCGTCCAGGCATATCGATTCAAATTTATTTCGTCCGCCTTACGGAAGGATCAAAAAATTCCAGGCAAAACTTCTACAGGCTCCAGGTAACGCTTCGGCAAACGCGCATTTATACAAGATCATCATGTGGTCCGTATTAAGTGCAGATTTTGATATGGCATTAACTCCTCAGAAATGTCTCGATAATGTGGTGCTCAACGCCAAACCAGGATCAATTATTCTTTTTCACGACAGTACAAAGGCATGGGACAGAATGAGTTTTGCTTTGCCTAAAGTGCTTGCTTATTTTAGTAGAGAAGGATATAGTTTCAAAAGTCTGCCGGGTTAGTCAATTCAATTAAATATTGGTGGAAATTAACGCGATGGTTAAAAAAAAGAAAGGCCAAGGTAGAAACCTTAGCCCGTTTTTAATCCGTACCCTATGAAAACTGATCAAAAGTAAGGGTTATATCATTCATATCAAAGCGTTCACCAAAAGATAATATTTTTGCAAGTTAATTTTATGTAATACTTAATTGGTTCCTAATTAATTAGTAAAAGTTTCATATTTTAAAATCTTAATTTTTTAATGTTTTTTTAATGTTTAGGCCGTAATCCCAATCGGTCGCAAAAAAGCCGGACATTTGTCGAATGACTATTATTGATACGCACTGTCACTTGTATTCCGAAGAATTTGATAATGATGTTGATGAAGTGATTAAAAGGGCTCAAACTATTGGTATTCAACGTTTTTACCTGCCTGGAATTGATAGCAGCGCCATAGAAGGTATGCTAAACCTGGAAAAAAAGTATCCGGGCATATGTTACCCGATGATGGGTTTACATCCCTGTTATGTGAAGGAAAATTATGAGCAGGAGCTGGCGATTGTTAAGGATTGGCTTGATAAAAGACATTTTGTTGCTGTGGGTGAAATCGGACTTGATTTTTACTGGGATAAAACCTTTACCAAACAGCAATATGAGGCTTTTGAAACGCAGATGGAATGGGCGCTGCAATCTTCGCTGCCTATTGTGATCCACACCCGCAACGCCATGCAGGAAACGATCAACACTGTTAGGCCCTTTGCAGAAAAAGGATTAAAAGGAATTTTTCATTGTTTCAGTGGCAGTTATGAAAGCGCTGTTCAAATTATTAATATGGGTTTTTTGCTTGGAATTGGTGGCGTTACAACTTACAAAAATGCGGGAGTTGCGGAAGTACTGCAGAAAATAGATCTGCAACATATTGTATTAGAAACAGATGCGCCGTACTTAACACCGGTTCCATTCCGTGGTAAAAGAAACGAAAGCGCGTATTTGCAATATGTTGTAGACAAGCTGGCTGGCATAAAGAATGTCACACCCGATGAAATTGCAGATATTACTACTCAAAATGCCATAAAAATTTTCGGCAACTAGAATTAGAATAGTACTTTTGCGACCCTTCAAATACGGAGACGTGTCCGAGTGGTTGAAGGAGCACGCCTGGAAAGTGTGTATACGGGAAACTGTATCGCGAGTTCGAATCTCGCCGTCTCCGCAAAAAATGTCAGCTAAAAGTTGGCATTTTTTTTTGCTGTTTTGTCAAATCGCTTCAGCTTGCTTGCTGAAGAAAATGTCACCAAAAATTACCACATGATTCACTCATTTCTTATGATAGGCCAGTCAAATATGGCCGGCCGTGGTTTTAAAAAAGATGTTCCGCTCATTTTTAATGAAGGAATAAAGATGCTGCGGAATGGCAGATGGCAGATAATGTCTGAGCCCATCAATTATGATCGTCCCACTGCTGGTATTGGTCTGGCTTCGTCTTTTGCGGCAGCCTGGCGTTTAAAAAATGAGACAGAAGAAATAGGGCTGATTCCCTGTGCAGATGGAGGCACAAGCCTGGAGGATTGGGCTGTTGGGGGAGCGCTTTTTGATCATGCAGTTGCGGAGGCCAGGCTGGCCCAACGAACCAGTAAGCTTGCAGGCATTTTGTGGCACCAGGGCGAAACCGATTGTTTCCCGGATCGTGCGGCAGTGTATGGAGAGAAATTCAACGCAATAATTACAGAACTACGTCATCAGTTAAGTGTTCCGGATATTCCGTTGATCGTAGGCGGTCTTGGAGATTTTTTAACTGAGGGCTTGTACGGTCAATATTTTGATTCATATCCAATAGTGAATGAAGCGTTGGTGCAATTCGCCCAAACGCATGAGAACTGTTATTTTGTTACGGCTGAAGAATTGACTGCGAATGAAGATTACATCCATTTCAATGCTGCATCACTAAGAATATTCGGTGTGCGTTATTTTGAGGCGTTCAATAAACTTCAGCATGTTATGAAGCCATTTGCTCACGAGGACGAAGTATTGCAAGCCATTTATAACAGACCGCTTACCAGAAAAGAAAAAAACACATTACTGGAGTATCGCTTTGCATCCGGCGAAATAACGTTGCAGGAGTTTCAGGAGAAGGCCGCAAATAGTTAAATACTCTGTAGGTCTTTGTGTCTTCTTTGGCTGTTTCTCCGTGTAATAAAAAAACTTACACAGAGAGCACGGAGCAGACACAGAGTTTCACAGAGACATATCCACTGTCTTCGATATATCGTTTAATGTTTATCGACGCAACAAGTGCTATCGGTATTAAACCTTCCCCATCAAAAAAACAGAGGCCTGCAATTATTTTGCAGGCCAGGGTGTTTTCAAATGACCTTTTAAAAACGGACAAGAATCTTCTACTGCTTTAATAAATGTCTTCGACATGTAAAAAAGATAACCTGCTCAAAATTGAGTACTTCGTACTTCGTAACTCGTACTTATATGATGTCTTTGCTGAGTTAAGCTCTATCCCTCAATGGCTATTCGCTTCAGCAAATTGCTGAATATCATTCTTAGTAAATGTTGTCAACTCAATAACTGATGCGGAATGTCTTAAAAAAGGCGGAACAATTTGAAGCGCTTCTTCCTTGCTGTTAAAATCATTAATGAACCATGATTTGTGAACGCCGGCTTTGCATCCCCAATGTGCATTTGCCAGCAGATGTGATCCGGACTCAACAAACAATTTGATTACCTGTTTGCATTCAAATGTGTTTTCAGAGTGAGGAATTTCAATTAAATAAGTTGCCATTTTTTTCAGATTTAATTTGTTTGTGTAACCTGTTCAGCCAAACCGGTGGCTGCATCTTGTTTTGCATCGTTCAATCCAAACCAGCGCGCTTTTCTGCTGGAGCCAAATATTTCCTTGTCTATTACCAACAATTCGGATGCATCATGATGAATTCCAAAGGGCTTTGGTCCGGAGAAGAAATCTACGTCAACACGTGCAACCTGTCCCTTGCCAAATTCAATGTAACAAGATCCGGCGCCGGTATATGGATTATCGTTTTCTGTTCCTCTGTATGCAGCAATTATAGAAGCTGCTGCAATTTTTGCTGCGCCTTCGGCAAATACACCTGCTTTGGGCGTTCCTATACTGGTAACATCACCGATTGCATACACACCAGGAAATTTTGTAAGCAGGTTGGCCCTGTCAACAGGTATCCACCCATTCTCTGTCAGGCCACTTTGTAGTACTACATCGGGCGCCACATGTTTAGGAATGCCCAGGAACAGATCAAAAGGTAGTTCAGTCCCGTCATCCAGGATGGCTGTCTTCTCGCGAAGTGCACTCACTTTGTGTTGCGGAATAAACTGAATATTTCTTTCTTCAAATGCTTTAACCAATGCTTTTGAAGAATCAGGCGATGGTGGGATAGGGCTTCCAAAGGGGATCACAAGACTTATGGTGCATTCATCACGTAAGCCACCGCTTGTGAGATAATCATGCAGCATCAATGCGCCTTCGCTCGGAGCAGGCGGACATTTAAAAGGCGCGCCACAAACACCAACAATTGCATGTCCCTTCTTAATGTTGGGAATTATGTCGCGCAATTTTACGGCACCTTCAAATGTATAGTATTCATTGCCGTATTCAGCAAGTCCGGGTGTCGCTGCTATATCATAGTTGGCACCGAGTGCAACTACCAGGACGTCGGCCTTATGCGTTCCATTCGGTGTAGTAACAGTTTTGGTAACCGGGTCTATGGCTGTAATGATTTCTTTGCAAAAACGCACACCGGGCTTGGTAATGCTGCTGTATGGAATCTTAACTGTGTTAGCAGCCTTGTGGCCAAACATTACATCAAGCTTTGAAAAGCCGAAGAAAAAAGAGTCGTTTTGATCTATTAAGGTAAGATCGAGATTATCGCCTATTGTTTCAGAAAGTATTGAACTGAGTTCCAATCCTCCAAAACCTGCACCCAATACTATTACCCGTAGCTTCATTGTATGGACTTTAAAGGTGGTTAAAAATGAAGAAGGCTGTTATAAGTACGAATTACGAGGTACGAAGTACCCTGCTGCAAGCATACACTGTTTTATTTGCATTTTAAAATGAATCAGAATACTTGTTAATCCAATGTCGTTTAGTCGAGCATAGATCGTCAAATTTGGCAGATATTTCCTATCGTCGCGATCCCGGCTTGTCAGAAAAAATAATTGCAGCATCACCTGTGGCGAATAAGCGACAATGTGAAAAATCTGCCCCCGTACCGTGCCCTCGACGAGTAATTTGGTTAACCACAATCAAAAAGAGTTGACATCACACTTTTGTCGATAGCCCGTAGGGCTTATAGCTTAATAGAAGTCCTAACACGCAAGGTCCTTATTTGTCCGTAGGACATTAACCCTGTTAATTTGGTTAAAGCCCTAACGGGCTATGAGGTTCTCGATTCGATTATTTCTATTGAGCTTAATTCCCTACGGGAAAAATTGCAACTATTATAAAATCTGTCATTGGCACGATAGGAGAGGTCTCCTGAATGTAAATCTGATTGAGACATTGCATACGGCGTAAAAACTCTTTCCAGAAGAACATTGAGCCGCAATTTGCGATAATACTATTCCACGACTACCTAACGTAGCGCAAAAGCATTTTCAATCGACTTGAGCTTTCAGTTTCAATATCAACTTGCTCAGGTGAATGAGGGTGCCCCGGTACAAATCCCGAAGGGATGAAATTATTATAGAGAAGCGAAATATACTTTCCCCAAACCCTGAAAGGGTGACATTATTCTATATCAAAACCCTCACGTTGATTTTAAATTCACAATGTTAGGCTTTTTGCTTTAACTAATTCTTTCCTGGCTGCCCCACGATACGCAGGTAAGGCGTAACTGTCTTCCAGCCATTGGGAAATTTTGCTTTTGCTTCTTCGTCAGATACTGCGGGAACTATAATTACATCGTCGCCATTGTTCCAGTTTACAGGGGTAGCAACTTTGTGTGCAGCTGTTAGCTGCATAGAATCGAGTACGCGCAATATTTCATAAAAGTTACGGCCTGTTGTCATTGGGTAGGTCAGGTGCAGTTTTATCTTTTTATCAGGTCCGATTATAAACACTGAACGCACTGTTTGATTGGTGGCCGCAGTTCTGCCCTCGCAAGTGCCCACCTCGTCCGCAGGAAGCATTTCATACAGTTTAGCAATAGCAAGCGTTGAGTCGCCGATCATCGGATAGTTTACCGCATATCCCTGAGTTGCTTCTATGTCTTTCTCCCATCTTAAATGGCTTTCTACTGGGTCCACGCTCAAACCAATCACTTTGCAATTTCTTCGTTCAAATTCGGGAGCTAGTTTGGCCATATAACCCAATTCGGTAGTGCAAACAGGTGTAAAATCTTTTGGGTGGGAAAAAAGAATAGCCCAGCCATCACCAATCCACTCGTGAAAATTGATGACGCCCTGTGTTGTTTCGGCTTGAAAGTCTGGCGCAACGTCGCCTAATCTGATACTCATATAGTTTAGTTTTATTGGTACTTGAATTAGTTGATTAATTTATAATAGCAGATGTTTCTTTTTGCAGTTTTCACACTCGTATCGCTGCGGCTTCAATCGTCCAAAAGAAACTATGCCTATAATCCTTGATATGACGGATCTCTTCTTAGCTACCAGGTTGCCGCCGCATGCTGTGCAGCGTATCCCGATAACTGTCCGTTGAATAATAATCTTGTCTAAATCCAGTAGCGCCATATCAGGAACAAAATTGCACTTGCTCCGAGGGGTTTTAAAATAAAAGGGACGAATATGCCAGGTTAGGGATGAACAGCAGGAAGTTTGGGAGAAGAAAGTTGGAACGTTTAAGTTTCATTAATACCCAACGCCTTCAGGAGATCCTCTCTATAAGATTTTCCGGTGGGGATCCTGATGCCGCTAACAGTAACTTCAGTGGGAAAAACATCATCTACCAGGCTAACGTTTACGGAATAACTGCGATGGATGCGGATAAAGGTTTTTTGATCCAAATGGGAAATGAAGTCGTTGAAAGTCGATCGCACCATTACTTTCCTTTGAGATTTAAGGTGCAGTGTAACATAATTGGCGTCACTTTCCAGGTACAACAATTCACTAAAAAATATCTTTCTGAATACATATCCATCTCTTACAAACATGTAATCCTTTGTATGATAAGCACTGCCTTGTTCTGTCTTTGAATTAGGGTGATTGCCGGTAAAATTGCTGAATGCAATTTCAATGGCAGCGAACAATTCTTCTTTGGTAAAGGGTTTTACAATGTAAGCGTTTGGCCTCACTTTTTTTGCGCGGTCGATTGTCTCTCCGTCGCTGTTTGCTGTTAAAAAAATAAACGGTATATGATATAGTTCATTCAGCTTTTGTGCTACATCAATGCCATCTTTTTTGCCTGATAATTGAATATCCAAAAGCAATAGATCAGGCCTGTTTTGTTCAAGCATTTCAATTGCCTCGGTATAATTTATTGCAGGTCCGCACTGCGCATAGCCAAGCTCATCCAGGGTATTTAAAATAGTTCTGGCTATCACAAGTTCGTCCTCTACAACGCCTATTTTTAAAACGCTCATAGGTTTTTAGTCTTCGTTTTTACGTAAGTTACGGTTAGTAAAATTAATGATAAACAGAGCGCCGTCTTTATACTCGTATTTCACATTGCCTCCAATTTGCCTGCTTAAGTCGTTGATCAATTGTATGCCCAAGGTAGTTGCGCGGCTCAGATCGAAGTCTTCCGGCAAGCCAGGTCCGTTATCCGAAAATTTCAGCTGGTATCTTCCTTCTGTTACTGTATGAATTTCAAGATTTATTTCTCCATTAACACCGTTATTAAAGGCATACTTGAAGGAATTGGATAACAATTCATTCAGAATCAAACCAAGGGGAACAGCTGAATCAATATCCAGGTATAGCACCGGCACATCAATATGCATAGCTACCGGGTGTTGTTTTTTATATACACTTTCAATCTGCCTGCACAAATCAGTAACAAATTGCTTTAGTTCGATGCCGCTTAAGTTTTCAAACTGGTAAAGGTTCTGGTGAATTAATGCAATGCTTCTTACACGGTTACGTCCTTCCATCAGGGCCTCTTTGGCAGTTTCATCATCCATGCTTTTGCTCTGTAATTCCAAAAGACCGGAAATTACCTGCAGATTGTTTTTTACACGGTGATGTATCTCTTTCATCAAAACATCTTTCTCAGCAAGCAATTCAGCCTGCTCGGATAATGATTGTTTTAACTGTATCGTTCTTTCGCTTACCGTTTGTTCCAGCTTATTTTTATCTGCAGCAAGCTGGTTTATTCTAAACCTGATGAAGGCATACACGCCGGCAATAAATAATACCGCCAGTAAAGTAATGAACCACCATTCCAGGTAAAATGGTTTTAAAACAATTAGCGGAATGTTTAACTCGCTTTTGCTCCAGGCACCTTCGCGATTCTGAGATTTAATATGGAGGGCAAATTTACCATATGGCAACCCGCTGATACGAATAGAATTTTCGTTGATGTAGATCCAGCCCTTGTCAACGCCTTCGATCTTGTATGCATAACGGTCTGCTTCTTCTCTGGCAAAATCCAGTAGCCGGAACTCGAGTGTGAAAAACTGGTCATCCGGTCCAAGTGTAATTCGTGATGTTGCCAGCAAATCACTTGTTTTATTAACAAGTTTGTTTTCCGGACCCACGAACTGGTTAAATGCAATAATGCGTAACGGGGCATTCAGCGAGCTGGTATCAGCTTCAAAATCCTTAGGATCAAACCCATTCACACCATCTATTCCTCCAAAATACAATTTGCCGTCTTTTGCCCTGAAGGAGGATGTTCTGTTGAGCTCATTATGCGATATACCTTCGGCCGTTGTGTAGGTGTTAACAGCAAAGGTTTTTGTGTTAAAGCGGATGAGCCCGTAGTCAGAACTTATCCAAAGGTTATTGTAGTTGTCAGGTTCAATTCTGTATAACACATCGGAGGGAAAGCCTCCGGTGATGTTGAATTGTTGAAATTTATTTGCCTTTCTATCCCAACGGTATAATCCTTCTCCATTTGTTGCCAGCCAATATATTCCGCTGGCATCAGCAAACGCATCCAGTAAACTAAGCTGGTCGATGAAGCGGGATTGATATTTTACAACGGACCATTGCCGGTTGATCGAAGGTGTTTGTTTATTGTCTCTGACAATTTTGTACAATCCATTCTCCGCTACTGCCCATATGGTATCATTTGCATCTTTAAAAAAGCGATAGACAAATTTCGCTTCTTGTGACGAGTAGGATAGAGAATCGAATTGTTTGGTGTTGGAATTAAACAACAAAAATCCATTTGTTCTTCCCAACAAAAGAAGGCTGTCATTAACTGAAAGCATCGACCATATTTCAGTTCCTGAGCCGCCGGAAAATTTTGAAAGTGTGTTGCTGTTTTCATCGTAGCGAAACAGGTTGCTACCGCCACAGTACAGGGTAGAATTGTGGTTGACAAGTGCATACTTTATCTCAGCGTCGCCAACATTTTTCTGGTAGCCATTTTGTTGTAGAAAAGTATTTCTCCATATATTGGCGACAACCCTGCCTTCTGTATCCGCGTAAATTCCCCGGGCCTGGCTGTTTGTTTCAATAAATTGTTGTTTATTGGTGAAGTACTGTTTAAACCTGTTCTTCTCGATCTTCAGTTGCAATATGCCGAGTGAAGTACAAAGCCAGCGGTTTCCAAAATTGTCGAGAAAGAGCTGGTAAAGAAATAAATTCTCAAAATTCTTTATTTCTGACTTGTCCACTATTTTCAGGAATGTGTTTTCATTCCAGAGATAGAGTGCATCGGTACCAATGTAAAGTATACTTGATGCACCGTCTGCAGAACAGGCTATCTGGTACCAGTATTTTCCTTTTATACTATCTGTACCTGGGCGCTGAATATTGTAAGGAAATAAACTGCGTCCCGAATGTGTTACAGCACCCACATTAAACCTGTCCGTTTCGGTGGAAGTGTTATAAGCAATGAGCAGATCGTTCTGACTATTGAAGCCAATGGGCAGGGATCGTAAAGCATCCGGCTGCGTGAATATAACTTCGGTTTTATCCGTTATTAAGTATTGGTTAGCTCTGTTAAACAGTTTGACCAGGGCTGTTCCGTTAGCAAAAAAGCATTGAGGTCCGGTACTGCGAAAGTCGATAGCGGGAAAAGAATCCTTCCATCCCCAGTCGTTAATCTGGTATCGCAATTTAAATCCCTTTTTTGAAGAATATTTCCAGAGCTGGAAAGGATTGGCTGTAAGAAAGTTTATTTGGTCTGTGCCGTCGTTGGAGATCCAGTAAACATTCTGCTCTTTAAAAGGCAGGTTTGGAAAGGCGGCTGTGAGTGTTTGTACTTCCTGCGTAGCAGCGTTCATCACGTCCACTTTGCCGTTTGTTGTAAGCTGAAAGCCGGTGCTGCCATATTCAATAAACAGGTTGCCGGCATCGTCTTTTGCAAGCTGCACAACCTTATTGTCCTGTAGTTTATTTCGCTGCCGGGTAAAGAGCAGGCAATTTTTACCATCATAACGATTCAGTCCATTTCGTGTTCCAAACCACATGAAGCCCGATTTATCCTGCAGGCCACAAAATACTTCGTGAGATGCAAGTCCCTCTTCTATGGAAAGTAGTCTTTTTGTAATAGTGTAATCGACTGTATTGTTAATAACAGCACTTTGCCCCCATACAGCGATTCTGGTTGTTAGCAAAACCAGAATCAAGGTGTAGCGGTAAAGAAAGGGGCATTTCATTATGTTCTTGAAGATACATTATATTGATGATTGGGCTTCCATCAAATCTCGCAATGTGTAACTGGGAGACGACTGTCAAAACGGAAGTAAGAAGCTCAAAAAATGAAAAACCCTAATTCGTGAAACGTATAACTCGCTAATTTGTTGGTAGGGTTAAGGACATTGCTCCGCCTCATATCAACAACAGCGGTCCGCGTGATTGCGCAAGCGTCCTTTCATTCTATTTTTGATTGTGGTAAACCAAATTCTGCAGTGCAAATGGCAGATTTTAGAACAACGACAAGTTTTCCCGTAGGGAATTAAGCTCAATAGAAATGAATGAGTTCAGGTAATCGTAGCCCGTTAGGGCTTTAACCAATGTAGGGTTAATGTCCTACGTACAAGAGGAGCATAAATTATTAGATTGTCTATTGAGCTGTAAGCCCTACGGGCTATCAACGGCAAGGGCCTGTCATGTTATTTTTGATTGTGGCAAACCAAATTTTCTAATCAAGCTGCTTATTGAGGATGCCGGTTGCAATTATTTCAGGGGAAGAAATTGGATGTACCATCAGCCCTAAAAGGAGAAAAGAGGTTGGGGCTTACCCAACCTCTTTTATAAGAGGACATGTATAGTGGAGATGATTGTAAAAGGTTCTAAAAAAGATCATATTGCCCGGAAGTTTCTATCGGCCAGCAGCGCTTCCAGAGATGGGAGATCCATTCCTTCCAGTTTCCGGCTTTTTTGGGAACATAGCTATATTCCGCCTTCATAATCTTCAACTTAATCATAAATGTTGTTCCGTTTGTGTAAGCCCGCTGTGCCGAAAATTTCTCGGGAATCAATGCGTCTTCCTGAATAGTTGCTACGCCACTTACCAACAACCGCGTATCGCGTCCTTTTTGATAATACTCGAGGTATGCATAAAACTCCTTCTCACTGAATCTTGTGTAGTTATCGTTACTTGAAGTAAGAAACCAGACATGTCCTTCTTCATCTACGTCCAGCGTATTAATGAGGTTGTTTGGCAAGGTTTGCATAGTATCAACATCAGCCCGGAATATCGCTTTTCTTATCTCACAAATCTTTTCTGCAAGAAATTTCAGATGGTTGCCCTTTTCGGTTATTGTATCATTATATAACATAAGCGGTAGCGTTACGCTTATAAATAAAACAAGGCTTGTACCATTTTGCACGAAAGCGTGCTAAGATGTTAAAGCAGCTTTTTCTTAAGCTCGTCGCGTTAATTTTTGATGATTTTTTTCCTCAGCAAAATATATAAATCTACAGTCGGCGTCAGTCCTCGGCCATACTACCACAAAAAATGCCTTTAAATATATAAGGCACAATTCTTTTTACGTCCGTACAATAATAGTACGCGCTTGTATGAATGCAATTCTTTCTAAAAAACTTCCCAGGCTGTCCTTGATGGACTGTGAACAAATGGCTAAAGCCATTCATTTGCAATATGTGAGTGATTCCAACCCCGGTATTCGACGAATAAGGAGAGGAGATGTTTTCGATTATGTATTTAATGGAAAAAAAGTCCGGAATAAAACCACCCTGGAAAGGATCAAATCACTGGTAATTCCGCCGGCATGGGAAAATGTCTGGATTTGTGATCTCTCAAACGGTCACCTGCAGGTTACCGGTATTGATGCCAGGAACAGAAAGCAGTATAAGTACCATCCTTTATGGGTTGATGCCCGTAACATAAGCAAGTTCTATCACTTGCATGCATTTGGTAAAAGCCTGGAAGCAATAAGAAAAAGGGTAGAAGAAGATCTTTCCCTTCCCGGTCTTCCTCAACAAAAAGTACTGGCTGCAGTCATAAGCCTTATGTATAAGAGCGGAATAAGGGTAGGCAACAACGCTTATGAGAAAGCCAACGGTTCTTACGGACTAACCACGCTAAAAGATAACCACGTTGACATAAAAGGTAGCGATATGAAATTTTCCTTTAAAGGAAAGAAAGGTGTGTTTCAGAATGTGAGTATAAAAAGCAGGCGGCTGGCACGAATAGTTCAACAATGTAAAGACATACCGGGCAAGGAGTTATTTCAGTATTACGATGAAAACAATGAGCGAAGAAAGATTGATTCGGGAATGGTAAACGCTTACATAAAAGAAATAACCGGCGAGGATTTTACAGCCAAGGATTTCCGTACCTGGAACGGCACCATACATGCGTTGCTTGCCTTTAAGGAGCTTCAATTCTTTGAAACGGAAACCGAAGCCAAGAAAAAAATCGTACAGGCATTGGACATTGTCTCCACACAACTTGGAAATACAAGAACAGTGTGCAGAAAATATTATGTGCACCCCGCCATTATTTCCAGGTACGAAGACAAAAGCCTTGAAAAATACATAACCGAATTAAATAATATGGATACCAATGAAAATGAAACCACACTTAGCTCTGAAGAAAAAATAGTAATGAAGATATTGGAAGATGAGCTGCTATAAAGCAAATGTGGCACAGATTTTTTATCCGGTATAGTTATAACGGCGATAGTAAAATACTTAAAGCAGAACAATGGAACATTTAATATATATACAAAATGGCGAAGAGGCCACCCTGGCAAGTTTTACATTGATAGATCACCCGATGCACCTGATGGCTAAAGTTTGTTTTGAAGATGGTTATGAAAACATATTTTTTACAGATGTGGAAACAGGAGAATGGATAGAGCAGGATCTGGGATTTACGAGCCTCGCAAAACAGACCGGGCAGAGTTTGGCCGGGTATTTCAATTACCAGTGTGATGAGTACAAGCCGATCCAATGGTTTACCGGGGGAGGAGCAAACTATGCTTTTGGTTATCATAAATATCTGTCCGGAGAGTTTACCGTATTTGAAATTTACAATCAGAATTTCAGGTATATGTTTTCAGCAATACAATGCGATAACGGACTGTGGCAAATAATTATGTTCAATGGGGATCTTGCGTGGAATTTTCCCCCATGTTGTAAGGATGAAATTCCCTACATGATAGATGTATATAACCTATAGTTAATTATTTCTAACCTTAAATTTAAAATTATGAGATCGATATTATATCTGATAGCAGTAATACTGGTGATAGGTTGGTTGCTTGGGTTCTTTGTGTACAATGCAACCGGTTTAATCCATATCCTGATTGTTTTAGCAGTAGTCTCTTTGTTGCTGGGTCTTATTCAAAGAGCATAGCTAAAACAAACAGAGACAGCAGGAACGAAAGAAAAATGTTAAGGAATTATTTTTTTTTTAATCATTCCCATGCCTGTAATAAACATTACAGGCATTAAAATTGTTGAGCTAATGAATATAATATGCTTGTCATGATACACCCCACATTGAATACCAGAGAAAGAAGACAAATTCGCCACTCTTTCGCTAAGTTGGCAAAGCTATTAACGACAGTGCGGGCGTCGAGAATTAAAATGGAAAATGTAGGCTTACAGATAAAAGACAAGTATTTAAAAAGAAGTATCCTCACTTTTGTTACCGAAACGGCGCCATGCGAGGAAAATATCCAGAGACAAATGGATAGTCTTTCACATGTATTTCCACTGCAGGACCTGCATACACCTGAAAAGGATAGGAATGATGACATCAGTTTTAACTGTCCGTTTCAATGTGCTATGCATTATGAGAAAGAAGTTGTATCAGCTTTCAGGTCTGTACTAAACGATAGTGAGGTTCTTTCTGAAATAAGAAATACCATGCAGTCTCAACTCAACGAGATTTTATATTCTTACCTGAAAATTAAACTGCTCAACAGTTTTAGTCTAAAAGAGATATCACGTAAAGATGATATATTTTAAAGTACTGTAATCTCCGGCTATAATCAGACCGGACTTAGTGTGTTTGGTTTTATTTATCTGATTCTTCTTTTAGTTTTAGATACGATCCAAATGCATGTTTCAAAGTAAATATTTATTTCATGCTTAATGGCACAATGCTTCAGTACTTTCATTGGTATAGTCCTGCTGACGGAAGTGTGTGGAACAAACTTAAGGACGAGGCAAAGAATTTATCAGAGATGGGCATTACTTCGGTTTGGTTGCCGCCCGCCTATAAAAGCACTGAGGGTGGCTTTTCTCCGGGATATGATGTTTATGATATTTATGACCTGGGTGAATTTGATCAGAAGGGTTCTGTCAGAACTAAATATGGCACCAGGGATGAGTATATTGAGGCTGTAAATGCAGCTCGTGCTGCGGGACTGCGTGTTTATATCGACGTAGTTCTAAACCATATGGGCGGAGCGGATGAAACGGAAAAAATACCAGTCAGGAAGGTTGATCCGGAAGACAGAAACAAGTTCATCAGCGATACGTTTGAAATAGAAGCGTTTACAAAATTTACCTTTCCTGCCCGGAAGGGAAAATACTCACAGTTTATCTGGGATCATAGTTGTTTTTCGGGCATTGACTATGCCAAAGATTTAGAGGAAACCGCCATTTTCAGTATTCAGAACGAATACGGTCCGGGCTGGGAAGATGGTGTAGATGAGGAAATGGGCAACTATGACTACCTTATGTTTGCAGACATTGAATTCAGAAATCCGGCTGTGAGGGAAGAACTGAAAAGATGGGGCAAATGGTATTATGATACCGTGCAATTTGACGGCGTTCGATTAGATGCAGTTAAGCATATCAATCAGGATTTTTATAAAGAATGGCTCGATTTTATGCGGGCCGAGACAAAGGATGATCTGTTTGCAGTTGGAGAATACTGGTTTATTGATCTTAACCCATTGCTGAATTATATAGATGTTACAGAAGGCCGCATGAGCTTATTTGATGTGCCTCTGCACAACAATTTTCATAAAGCTTCAAATGCCGGAAAAGACTACGATCTTACTACAATATTCAATGACACATTAGTAGCAACTAGACCGGAACTGGCTGTAACACTGGTAGACAATCATGATACTCAACCTTTGCAAGCCCTGGAAGCGCCTGTTGAAGCATGGTTTAAACCGATTGCATATGCGCTTATCCTGTTAAGGGCTCAAGGCTATCCCTGTATTTTTTATCCGGACCTGTTTAGCGCAACGTACACAGATAAGGGGGGCGATGGAAATGACTATGAAATATTTTTGCCTGCCTGCGATAAAATTGACAAGTTGATCTTAGCCAGGAAGCAATATGCTTACGGTGAACAGAGAGATTACCTGGACCATCCCAATTGTATTGGATTTACCCGGGAAGGTGTAGATGAAGTAGGGAATTCAGGCTGTGCAGTTATCATCTCCAATAGCGAAGATGGTTTTAAGACAATGGATACCGGCGCAAGAAACGCCGGAAAAACCTTTATTGACCTTTTAGGCAATCATGAAGGTGAAATAAAACTGGATGAGGATGGTTGCGGCGAATTTCAGGTAATGGCCGGATCTGTGAGCGTTTGGGTGCAGAAGCCTTAAACGGAACCAATGAATACAATTGTTTAAATTGTGTTTAAATAGCTGATTTGTGAAAAGTAAACCCCTTGCTTTAACGGATGAAAAGTATCAATCTCCTTCAAAATATACAGACCACTGCTGCATCCCGACTGGCCGGGCGGATACGCATCGGTTTTATTACCGCCATTACACTTTTGTTTATTTCATATCTTCTGACATTTTATACTTCAAACCAGCTGATCAAGCAGGCGACCACCATTAATCAGACAAAAGACATCCTGAACAACCTTGAGTTTGTTATTTCCTATACAAAAGACGGGGAAACTGCCATGCGCGGTTACCTGGCTTTTGACAATGCTGCATTTCTTGAACCTCTGAAAAATGGCCACGGCAGAGCAGATTCTGTACTAAGAGTTTTAAGACACATAGCACGCGATGACGAGTCCCAGGAAAAAATTGCCAGGCTCAAAAAGCTTGTTGACAGGCGCTACGAGTTTTTTTCCCTTGCTGTAAATAGCTTTAATGAGAACGGGCATGTTGTTACGCCTGAACTTCGGCAAAAAGCACTCGATGAAAAAAAGTTCATGGACTCTGCAAAAGCCATTATTTCCCAAATGCAATTGAAGGGTAAGAATGCACTTAAATACCCCGCAGAGGATATGAATTCATTCTCTTCGGCGATACGGTTTGTAAACATCACGTCTTTTTTATTGGCGGCCCTGCTGGCCCTGTATTCGGTA
The DNA here is from genome assembly GCF_041060425.1 of Danxiaibacter flavus. NCBI lineage: Bacteria > Pseudomonadati > Bacteroidota > Chitinophagia > Chitinophagales > Chitinophagaceae > Danxiaibacter > Danxiaibacter flavus. The sequence goes on along the minus strand of NZ_JAULBC010000005.1, from coordinate 210,383 downwards.
ATTATCTACAACAGAGAAAACAAGCTGAAAGAAGAGGCCAAATTGCGCGCAATGGCTTACAGGGATGAACTGGAGAAAAGAATAGAAGAGCTTAACAGCGCTAACAAAGAACTTCTTGAACTGCGCAGCATTGAGAAATTTGCTGCGACCGGCCGCATTGCCCGCACAATGGCGCACGAAGTGAGAAACCCGCTCACGAATATTGGCCTTGCCTCAGAACAATTACGGGGAGAAATAGATGGCAACAATGAAGAAATAGCGCTGTTGATGGGGATGATTGACAGAAATGTAAGTCGTATAAATCAACTGATAACAGATCTGCTCAATTCCACAAAATTTGTTCAGTTACAGTATACAAAGGTTAACGTTAATAATTTGGTTGATGATACGCTGATGCTCGCCAAGGACCGGATTGATCTCAAAAATATTAAACTGGAAAAAAGCTACGATCCTAACCTCTGCGATATAAAAGTGGATCCTGAAAAGATGAAAATAGCCTTGTTGAACATTATTGTAAATGCTGTTGAGGCAATGGAATCTTCCAGCGGTGTTTTAAACATAAAGACCGAAAAAGATGGTGACAAATGCCTTATCAGGATTACAGACAATGGAAGCGGCATGGATGAGGAAACAGTAAGCAAACTATTTGAACCTTATTTCACGCGAAAGCCAAATGGAACAGGCCTGGGATTGACCAGTACACAAAATATCATACTAAATCATAACGGAAAAATTGCTGTGATGAGCGCTCCGGGAACGGGAACTTCTTTTACAATAACGCTGGAAGCTTAAAAAAAGCCCTCGTTTTACAACAAGGGCTGTGATTTCAAGGTTAACAACTGTTTCAATTAAGAAACCATTGTTTGAATATTATTGCTAATATTCAGATATAGGTAGCGATTTTAAAAAGATCTTTTTTAGTAAGAACGGTTCAAATACTTCCTGAACCGTGCAGAGAACAAATATATTTAAATTTTACCAATTAAAAATGGGGAAAAAAATCCACACTATGAGGTTGCCTCGGTGACGATATTGTAAATTGTTTGCCTGGAAAATGGTTTACTTACGAAAAAATCTGCCCCTTCATGCGCCGCTTTCTGCCTGTCCGCATAAGTATCATTTGCAGTAATCATGGCAATTTTGGTCAATGGATAATACTTTTTTATATAGGAAATGAAATCCAATCCGAGCCCGTCAGGCAAATGGTTATCTAAAAAAACCACTTGCGGTATTTCCTTTTTTAACAGTAATTCGGCGTCAGACAGTGTATTTACATAGGTAGTTCTAATTTTTTTCTGACGGAGCATTCCAGTAAGTAAATAGCATATATCAACTTCATCATCTACTATCAAAACCTGTAGCGTTGAATGAGCGATTGAATGGGTAATACTTTTTCCTCTATTCATGTCAAATGATTAAAACCGCAAATTTTCAAAGGGTACGATCATAAAAATGTGCCATAGTTTCGGTGTTGAAAACTGCATCTCTGAGAAAAAATGACGTTTAATCATTTTAGGCATTTTTATTGACAAAGAATAACTGCCTCTCTGCCAAAAGAGGTTCCGATAATGTAACTTTATAAAGACAAAACCTGAATCCTACTGTGGCTTATAATGTTAAACAGTAAAAAAATCGTATGAAAAAAAGAGTACTCATCATTGATGATGATATTGACATGTGCGCACTGCTTAGCAGGTTACTTATGAAAAACGGCTACGAAGTAGAAGTTTCTCACAGCGGCTTGAAAGGGATAGCAAAATGCAAAGAAACACCGTTTGATATTGTGTTATGTGACTACAGGCTGGGAGATAAAGAAGGTAAGGATGTACTCGTGGCGATCAAACAAATGAATCCGGAGACAATCGTATTTATAATCACCGGATATTCCGACATTAAAACTGCTGTGGAAGTAATAAAGCTGGGCGCTTATGATTACATTACCAAGCCGTTAATCCCGGATGAAGTATTAAATGTCCTTGCCCTGGCTTTACGCGAGCCTTCGCCTCCGCAACATTCCCAGGCAGCTGAAGCAAGAAAGCCCGAGGAAAAAAATGCGCTTGCGCCCCTGTCTTCCAATAGCAATTTTATGGTTGGGGTTTCACCTGTTACCAAGGAACTGTATACTCAGATTGATATAGTAGCTCCGACCGCTTACAGTATTATTCTGTACGGAGAAAGTGGAACAGGTAAAGAAGTTATTGCTAAAACAATTCACGACAGAAGTAGCCGGAAAGACAAACCGTTTATTGCGATGGATTGCGGTACGCTGTCTAAAGAGCTTGCGGGAAGCGAATTGTTTGGACATGTGAAAGGAGCTTTTACAGGAGCATTAGCTGATAAGGAAGGCCATTTTGAGCTGGCAAACGGAGGCACACTTTTCCTTGATGAAGTCGGGAACCTATCTTACGATATTCAGGCTTCGTTGTTGAGGGTTATCCAGGAAAGGAAATTCAAAAGAGTTGGCGGTAACAAGGAAATGAGCCTTGACGTACGTATTATAGTTGCTTCTAACGAAAACCTGCAGGACGCTTACAGGCGTGGAAAGTTCAGGGAAGATCTTTACCACAGGTTCAATGAATTTTCCATCAATCTGCCGCCGCTGAGAAACAGGAAAGAAGACATACCGTTGTTTGCAAATTTCTTTCTCGAAAAGACCAACCAGGAAATAGGCAAGCAAATAGAAGGTTTTGATGACGATGTTATGAGTACGTTTTTGCAATACTCGTGGCCGGGTAATCTAAGGGAATTCCGTAACGTGGTAAGAAGGGCAGTACTGCTTACACCTTCAGGCAAAATAAGTGCTTCTACCTTGCCGTGGGAAATTAAGAATGCACCATTGATCACTGATACCGAGCAACGGATCTCAGCCACCACTCCAGGCGCTGCTGCTCCACAGCAACCTGTTTCAAAAGAAAGGGACCTGAAGAATGCAGCGGCAAAGGCAGAATATGAAACGATCATGAGCCTTCTTAAGGAAGTAAACTTTAATAAAAAGAAAGCCGCGGAAATTCTGAACATAGACCGGAAAACCCTGTACAATAAAATCAGGAATTACGAGGAAACCAGGGAATTGAACTAATAAAAAAGGCCTTGCACCGCAAGGCCTTTTTTATTGTAATCTATTTGTGTAAATATTTATTCCGGCCTGCCAGATGTGCTGGCTACTAAAGGCTGATAGCTCATAGCTGACAGCTCCAAGCTTCTTACCAATTCCCCATCTGTTCCGGTACCACACGTTCATTGTGATCTGCAGGCTTGTTGGCCCAATCCTTATCATATTTCACAAACCAGCTTAGCCAAAGGCTTCGCGACAATCGCATTATGACAGGTTGAAGCACCAGCAATACAAGCGAATTAAGGCCCAGCCAATAGAAAATCCGGTTGTCCTGGATAGAAAATCCAATTAATACCCACCAGGCAATAAAAGTGGCAACAGTAAGCGCAACAGTTATTGCATAACTCACATAGCCGGTGCCGTAATAAAAGCCAACTTCTATCTCCGTCGGTTGTCCGCATACCGGACATTTATCATTCATCTTAATATACTTGCTTTCTTTAAGATCATACGCATTACCGGATTTAAAAATCCTTCCCTCCCTGCATCTTGGGCACTTATTGCTTAATACACTTAACAGATAAGATGGTTTACGCTCGCCACTCATAATAAAAACAATTTAAAATCGCTGTGCTGCAAAGGTACGTAAAAGCTATCAGCTGTCAGCTATTGGCTTTTAGCTATCAGCTGTTAGCAATTAGCCATTGGCAATCAGCTATCAGCATTGCAAACGGTGCGTCCAACATAACGCTGCTGCACTTAAGTACTTCGTACTTAAAACCACATCGTACATCTAAAACCGTATATCGTACATAATACTGCTGCACCTAAGTACTTCGTACTTCGTAACTCGTACTTAAGACCACATCGTACATCTAAAACCGTACATCTAACATTCCACAAAATTCCGCCATGCCCCTCCATTAAACGCTTCAACTCCTGCGTTGGACAGAAGCGCAACAGCAAGGCTGCTTTTTACTCCATTACGGCATACTGCAATAACAGGCTTTTTCTGAACACTTAGCTGGGGAACTTTCTGAATTAAAGATTGCAAAGGCAGATTACGCGAGTTTTCCAGGTGCCCTGCGCTAAACTCTGTTGGTGCACTTACATCAATAACAATGGCTCCTTCTTTGGAAAGTTGCTGAAATTGCTTTTTGGAAAGAAATGTTTTCGCAAATTCTTGGATAAAGTTTGTCATAGGAATATTGTTCAGTGAGAAATAGCGATATCTGGTAGTCGTAAATGTACCAACAATAAAACACAATTGCAAGCAAAAGGAATCTTAAAATGCGATGGCTTTCTCCATTTGCATACTGCGCGATCCTTTAATAAGTACGTATGCACGTTGTAATTGTTGCTGTTGCAGCCAGTTACGTGCTTCGTCGGCATTGTTTAAATAGATATAGCCATCATGGTTGATTTTGCTGAAATCTCCGCCAACCAAAACGACATTCTCCCATTTGTATTGTTTAAGCAAGCCGATAAGTGCTTCATGTTCTTTTACACTTTCTTCTCCCAATTCCATCATCCCGCCAAGCAAGAGCACTTTTTTATCTGCATGAAGCTGCGCAAAATTTTCAATTGCCGCTTTCATGCTTGTGGGATTTGCATTGTAGGCGTCCAGTATTATTTTATTGCTGTCCTTCTCTATAAGCTGGGACCGGCTGTTAGAAGGCGTGTATTGTTCAATGGATTGTTTTATTTTTTCGTCGGGTACACCAAAGTATTTTCCCACTGCAGTTGCACATAAAATATTGGGCAGATTATAAGCGCCGACCAATTGTGTGTTGATTTCATCAAAGCCCGCTCCTTTTGTGATGGCAACTGATAAAAAAGGTTCACTGGTTTTCACATCACCTGTTACAGTTCCGTTCCTGGTTCCATACCATGTAACGGATGAAATACCCTTGACCATTTCATGAAGGTAATTGTAATCGTCATACGCAAAGGCAGTACCGTTAGTGCTTCTCAGGTAATCAAACAATTCGCCCTTGCCTTTTCTCACACCTTCAATGCCTCCAAAGCCTTCCAGGTGGGCCTTACCTGCATTGGTGATAATGCCATGCGTCGGTTTGGCGTATTCACAATAACCTGCGATTTCTTTCTGGTGGTTCGCACCCATTTCAATAACAGCCATCTGCGCATCATCCTTAACACTTAATAGCGTAAGCGGAATGCCAATGTGGTTATTCAAATTTCCCTGGGTTGTATACGTTGTATAATGAGATGATACAACCGCATCAACAAGTTCTTTTGTTGTTGTTTTTCCATTACTACCTGTTATCGCAATGAAAGGAATATTGAACCGCTCCCGATGATATTTCGCAAGCTGTTGTAATGTGGAAAGAGCGTCCTCCGTTTTGATGATACGTTCGTCATTTGCATCAATATCTTCATCAACAACAGCGTACGAAGCGCCGGCTTCAAGTGCCTGTAAAGCAAATTGATTTCCATTGAAATTTGGTCCTTTTAATGCAAAAAACAAATCGCCTTTTTTCAGTTTCCTTGTATCGGTCGCAATGGAAGGATGTTGCCTGAAGATCTCGTATAATGCTGCTATGGTCACAGAAATATATTTGGCACAAGTTAAAAAACTAAAAAGACCGGAGCTGTGTTACCCCGATCTTTTTTATTCAATTATATAAGCTTTCAGCTATCAGTAATTCATTCGCACATCTGCATATTTGCCCATCCGCAAATTAAACAGCGAAGCTCTCACCGCAACCACAGCTACGGCTGGCATTGGGATTATTAAAGTAAAACCCTTTACCATTTAAACCGTCAGAGAAATCCAGTTCTGTATTTACCAGGTAAAGAAAACTCTTCAGGTCAGTAACAACTTTCACCCCGTTATTCTCAAACACCTGGTCCATTGGTTTAGCTTCGTTATCAAAATCAAGTTTATAACTCAATCCTGAACATCCACCACCAACAACGCCAACGCGCAAAAAATAACTTGGATCACCAGCAATACCCGCTTCTTCCATCAGTTTGGCAACTTTTGCTTTTGCCTTATCACTTACCAGTATTGCATTATCATTATCAGCTATTACACTCATGTTTGTCTATTTAGCTATGAGCTTTCAGCTATCAGCTGCCAGCTTTGAGGTATCAGGTGTCAGGTATCAGGTGTAAGGTAGAGAACCAAGATTGCTTCACTTCCTGTCATTGTCAATTTTCAACTGTCAATTGTCAATTACACCGTACATCTAACATCGTACACCGTACATTTTAGTGGATTCTTTCTTCAAACACCAACTCTTCCAGTCCCTGTTTCTTGCGGTAATCGTTGATAGCTGCTTTAATAGCATCTTCAGCGAGTACAGAGCAGTGAATTTTTACAGGAGGAAGATTCAGTTCCTCTACGATCTCCATATTGTCGATCTTCAATGCTTCGTCAACAGATTTGCCTTTCAGCCACTCTGTTGCAAGTGAAGATGATGCTATAGCAGAGCCGCAACCAAATGTTTTGAATTTAGCATCTTTAATAATGCCGGAAGTTTCATCAACTTCAATCTGCAAACGCATTACGTCGCCACACTCAGGTGCGCCAACGAGGCCTGTACCAACGTTCTTCGAAGATTTATCAAGCGTTCCTACGTTTTTAGGATTGCTGTAATGATCAATTACTTTTTCTGAATATGCCATGACTAATTTGAATTAACGGTTATGAATTTTTAATGCCTGGTTAGATTACTTTTTGCCTTATTTCTTTTCAAAACAAAAGGTTTAAATAGAATTAGCAACGTTGCTCAAGGTGCTTCCTACTTCTAACCTCGTACTTATTAATGATGTGCCCACTCTATGCTGTTCATATCAACACCTTCTTTAAACATTTCCCAAAGAGGACTCATGTCTCTCAATTTGTTTACAGTGTCTTTAACATGCTGAATGGTATAATCAATCTGATCTTCAGTTGTAAAACGGCCAAGACCAAAACGCAGTGAGCTGTGGGCAAGATCATCGCCCAAACCCAATGCCTTCAATACATAGCTTGGCTCGAGAGATGCAGAAGTACAAGCAGACCCGGATGATACAGCGATTGTTTTATTAAAGCCCATCATCAATCCTTCGCCTTCTACATATTTGAAAGAGATATTGCTAACATGTGGTAAGCGGCTGTCTTTATCTCCGTTCAGGTAGCTCTCTTCAATTTCCATTAAAGCATTTTCCAGTTTGTCGCGCAAAGCTTTGATGCGTTTTGTATCTTCTTCCATTTCAAGACGGCACAGTTCGCAAGCCTTACCAAGGCCAACAATACCAGGAACATTCAACGTACCGCTACGCATGCCTCTTTCGTGGCCGCCACCATCTATCTGCGCAGTAACTTTAACCCTCGGGTTTTTGCGACGAACGTATAAAGCGCCTACGCCTTTAGGCCCGTACATTTTGTGGCCGCTGAAGGCCATCAGGTCAATACCATCTTTCAACACATCAACAGGTATTTTACCAACAGTCTGGGTTGCATCTGTAAAGAACAGTACACCGTGTTTTTTTGCAATATTGCTGATCTCTTTAACCGGCTGAACAACGCCTATTTCGTTGTTAGCATACATAATTGCGATTAAAATAGTTGTAGGCTTAATGGCAGCTTCAAGCTCAGCCAGGTCAACCAGGCCGTTAGGCTTTACCTGCAGATAAGTTACTTCGCCACCGCTTTTTTCAACATGTTTACATGTATCCAGAACGGCTTTATGTTCAGTGTTAACAGTAATGATGTGGTTACCCTTGCTTGCATACATTTCAAACACACCCTTAATAGCCAGGTTGTCACTCTCCGTAGCGCCTGAAGTGAAGATGATCTCTTTTGGATCAGCGCCAATCAGTTTAGCCACTTGTTCACGCGCATAGTCTACGGCTTCTTCTGCTTCCCAGCCAAATGGGTGATTACGGCTGGCTGCATTTCCAAAATGTTCAGTGAAATACGGTAACATGGCTTCCAGAACCCGGGGATCCATAGGTGTGGTAGCATTGTTATCTAAATAAATAGGTAACTTAAGCATAAATCGGTTATTTCTTTTATAAGATCACAAATTTAGGTCAAATGGTTCTATTTTACATGACGCTGGTAATAGAAACCATCTATTTTCTTATATCGAAAATCAATCCAAATGCAGAAAGTGGAACATATAGGCATAGCAGTCAGCAACCTGGAAACCTCAATCGAATTGTTTGAAAAACTGTTAAATACAGCATGTTATAAGAAAGAACAGGTTGACTCCGAAAATGTTACAACGGCTTTTTTTAAGAAAGGCGATACAAAAATCGAATTGCTGGAAGGAATCGGTGATGAAAATGCAATCAGCAAATTCATCGCAAAAAAGGGCGAAGGCATTCACCATATTGCGTTTGAGGTAGCTGATATTGAAAAAGAAATGGACCGTTTGGCTTCAGAAGGTTTTCAATTGCTCAACACTGTTCCCAAACCCGGTGCAGATAACAAATTGGTATGTTTTCTTCACCCTAAGTCGACGAATAGTGTGCTAATTGAATTGTGCCAAGAGATTAATTGAAAATAGAGAAGTAAAAATTCAAAAGGAGGCAGATGTGCAGATATGCGAATTGAATCGATCCAACCTGGATAAAAATTTCGCTAATGCACAGAAAGTACGCTGGAATTATTAAGAATAAATTGAATATTATTTACCCAGTTGTCCGTGTAAACATTAATTTTGAATTGACAACCCTAAATGTTCACTAATTAGTTACCTTTGTTTAATTGATGGAAAGGCAAATTCTATCGTACGGCAAGTATTTTCCAGAATTCTATCTGTCTATAAGCCAGGAAGTCCAGGAAAAAATTGATTATGTATTTGAATTGGTAAAAAAGATCGATCAGGTTCCTAAACGATTTTTAAAGCATCTTGATGGAACGGATGGTATTTATGAGATCAGAGTAGAATATCAAAACAACATCTACCGGATATTTTGTTTTTTTGATAAAGGAAATTTGATCATTCTCATAAACTCATTTCAAAAGAAAGCGCAGAAAATTCCTAAAAGAGAAATTGAGTTGGCTGTAAAACTAAAAAAACAATACTTTCTTGATAAGCAAATCACTGAGGAAAATGAAGTCAGAAAAAAAATCAAAAAATAAACTTGTCTCCTGGGATAAGCAGCTCGACAAGAAATACGGATTGCCCGGAACGCCGGGAAGGACAGATTTTGAGATAAAGTCACAGGCCTTTATTTTGGGTGAAATGCTCAAAGAAGAAAGGGCGAAAGCTAATCTTACTCAATCTGAACTGGCTGAGAAAACTGGAACGAAGAAGAGTTATATCTCAAGAATCGAAAATGGGCACGCAGATATTCAGCTTTCAACGTTGTTTAAAATTATAGAGCAAGGACTAAACAGAAGACTGGAACTTGTTATTCACTAAAGCGTGGTACGAATAAATGTGTGAATAAAACCTTTTACGCTCTCTAAAATGAAGGAGTGCTCAAATCTGTGAACGGAAAAATATTAGTACCTGAATTTGGATTGAGAGAGTACTTAAGCTCATAGCTGACAGCTGATAGCTCACAGCCATCAGATTCCCAGCTTCTCTATTGCCTGTTGCGCAGCTATCTGGCTGGCGTCTTTTTTATTGAATCCGCGGCCCTGCGATATGGCTTCACCGTCCAGTACAGCTGCGATGGTGAAAATGCGGCGACCATTCTCCAACTTTTCATCAATGGTCTCAAACTCAAGGGTTTTGCCATTTTTACTGGCCCAACCGATCAGCCTGTTTTTAAGATTGATGTCAATTTGTTCGAGATCGTCCACAAACATGTGAGGGATAACGATGCTGCGGAGCACCCACCTTTGGGTTTTGATGTAGCCCTTGTCAAGATAAACGGCTCCAATAAGGGCTTCAAGTGTATTTCCGAATATCTGGCTGGCCTTCAGGGCATTATCAAACTTATTGTACATCGTAAGCCTTTTCAAACCCATTTTTAGCGCAATATCATTCAATTGCTGCCGGTTTACCATCTTACTGCGCATTTCAGTAAGAAAACCTTCTCCTTTGTATGGATAACGTTTAAAAAGATAATCAGCTACAATAGCACTTAACACCGCATCGCCCAGGTATTCAAGGCGTTCGTTGTTCTCATCAGCCCCTTCTTTTACGGAACGATGACTTAGCGCAATACGGTATAAGGTTGTATTGCCGGGTTTTAATCCCAACACATTTCTCAGTTGGCTTTCAAATGATGGCTCGCCTTTCCGGCTAAAAATGTTTTTAAATAAGCCCACAATGTTAAGCTACGTATTTTTTAACAATAACGCATGCGTTATGCCCGCCGAATCCAAAGGTGTTACTCAGGGCAGCATTTACTGTACGCTTTTGCGCTTTGTTAAAGGTAAAATTAAGTTTCGGATCAAGGTCGGGATCGTCTGTGAAGTGGTTAATGGTAGGCGGAACAACATCATTAACAACGCTTTCTATACAAGCAATCGCTTCAATAACACCTGCTGCACCAAGGCAATGGCCTGTCATAGATTTTGTTGAACTGATGTTCAGGTTATAAGCATGCTCGCCAAATACATCTGTAATTGCTTTTACTTCAGCGCCATCACCCAATGGGGTGGATGTTCCGTGAGTATTGATGTAATCAATATCTTCCGCCTTCATGCCTGCATCTTCCAATGCGGCAATCATAACATTTCTGGCACCAAGTCCTTCGGGGTGAGGAGCAGTGATGTGGTGAGCGTCTGCTGTAGCACCGGCACCTGCTATTTCGCAATAAATGCGGGCGCCTCTTGCTAATGCGCTTTCAAGGGTTTCCAGAACAACAATACCAGCAGCTTCTCCCATAACAAAGCCATCACGGTCTTTGTCATAGGGGCGGCTTGCAGTTTTTGGATCATCATTTCTTTCGCTCATGGCTTTCATGGCGTTAAAACCACCCACACCGGCTTCGCAGATAACAGATTCACTGCCACCTGCAAGAATGAAGTCGGCTTTACCAAGGCGAAGCAAATTGTATGCTTCCATTAAACTGTTGGTACTGCTGGCGCAAGCACTTACAACAGCAAAGTTGGGTCCTCTCAGGTTGTGACGCATAGAAATTTGGCCGGCAGCAATATCCAGGATCATTTTAGGAATGAAGAAGGGGTTGAAACGCGGAGTTCCATCGCCTTTTGCATATTCGGAAACTTCAGTCTGGAATGTATTAATACCGCCGATACCGCTGGCAAACACCACACCGCCTCTGTCCGCATTAATGGTATCCCTGTGAAGGCCGGCGTCAGCCATTGCCTGGTCACTTACTACAAGAGCAAATTGAGAGAAACGGTCAATTTTACGGGCTTCTTTTTTATCAAGATAGCTTGTAGGGTCGAAATTTTTCACTTCGCAGGCAAACCTGGTTTTAAATTTTGATGCGTCAAATTGGGTGATGAAATCAGCACCGGATACACCATTAACCAAGCCATCCCAGAATTCCTGCAATGTATTTCCCAAAGGAGTAATGGCACCCATGCCAGTAACAACAACTCTTTTTAACTGCATACAAATAAGCCTGTGTTTGAAAGTGATAAATCCGCCTTCGAGTACTTTTTTGCTACCGTAGGCGGATTGTAATTATTGCATAACAAAAAAAGGATAATTTCCTTATTTAGCGTGCTCTTCCAGGTAAGTAATAGCCTGACCCACAGTAGTGATTGTCTCAGCCTGCTCATCAGGAATGGAGATGTTAAACTCTTTCTCGAACTCCATAATTAACTCCACGGTGTCTAAAGAATCAGCACCTAAATCATTGGTGAAAGAAGCCTCATTGGTTACTTCTGCTTCGTCAACACCTAACTTGTCAACTATAATTTTTTTAACTCTTGTTGCAATGTCTGACATTGTTGTAAGTTTTGATACAGGCGCAAAAATATAATTTTTGACCAATACACAATGAGTTATGGCTTTTTTGTTTGCACATATTGTAAAAACTTCTGTTTGTTTGTTTTTTTAAAGCTGCCTTTTTTGTAAAAAATGATTGGTATATTCGGGCGCAAACTGGTTGTATGGCACTAAAACTTATTGATTACGGTTCAAAAGAGTATAAACAAATGGTGGATTTACGCATGCAAATGCTTCGTAAACCACTCGGACTTACTTTTTTGCCCGAAGAACTGGAAAAAGAGAAGCATGATATTTTAATTGGATGTTTTGACGATGATAAAATGGAAGGTTGCTGCCTGCTGACCGAAATTGAACCTGGAATTCTAAGATTACGCCAAATGGCAGTTACTTCGGGTTTACAGGGAAAGGGGCTTGGAAGGGCTATATTGATTTTTGCAGAAAATGTTGCCCGCGACCGCGGATTTAAGAAAATATGCATGCATGCCCGCAAAACTGCGTTGGGTTTTTATGAAAAACTGGGCTATGTCAAAATAGGCGACGAGTTTATAGAAGTAACCGTGCCGCACTACGAGATGGAGAAAGCACTTTAAGCAATTGATAATTAAATCAATCTTATATTTTTCGGATATTCAATTTAATCTAGACATTTTCACCGCATTTAATTGCTGAAAGAAACTATTTAGCCACCAACTACGTTATAGTATACAAAGGTGGTATTATTTCTGCTATGTTATTTGTAACTATACCTTACTTAATGTAAAACACTACTTTATGAAGCTCTTTACCGGTGCGCTTTTATTATTGATTCTATTTGCAACTGGATCCTGTACCAAAACTGTAACAAATGTTGTTGATGCAGGACAATCAATATTTTTTACGATCCATCCAAATGAATGGCAGCCAACAACCAATACCGATTTCGGAAAAGGGTTCTCTATTTCATTATCTATTCCCGAAATAACCAACGATGTTATGCAGCAGGGTGCAGTGCTTACTTATATTTCTTTGGACGGAGAAAATACATTTGAACCGATACCCGAAGTGATTAACGGGGTTACTTATATTACCAGCCACTCTGCAGGAGTTTTGGATGTGGGCGTATTTGATGCATATAGCGCCGGTGTCGATCATGCTTTCTCAAATGATGTTGTGTTAAAGGTGGTCCTTTTAAACACTACCAGGATCCAATAGCATTAAAGGCTATCACCGGATACTTTTATAATCTTATTTAATAAAGAGGCTGTTTCTCCTAATGTTGAGTGCAGCCTCTTTTACTTATTAGATATTTGTTGCATAAATTGAGCTAGTTTTCATAGAGATCGCGTTGCGCAGATCCATCATAAAATTCAGCTAATGGATACTCTTACGCACATAGCCATCGGAGCTTGTATAGGTGAAGTTTTATTCAGCAAACAGCTTGGTAAAAAAGCACTGATATGGGGTGCGCTGGCTCAGAGTTTTCCTGATATTGATTTTGTTGGAGCGTTCTGGATTGAGCCAACAGCTTATTTTTCTGTACACAGGGGTGTAACGCACGGACTTTTTGCGGGCCTTCTTGCAGCATTAATTTTTAGTTTTCTTGCTGACAGATTACACCGGCCGCATGATATTCCCTTTCGAAAATTTCTGCTCTTTTTTGGTTTACAAATTTTGTTACATGATTTGCTGGATACATGTAATGCTTACGGCACAGGGTTGCTGGAGCCTTTGTTACATCGAAGAGTGTCGTTTAATCTTATTTATGTAGCAGATCCGTTGTTTTCATTACCGCTTGCGGTGGCCGCTATAACGCTCGTTTTTGTGAAGCGAAGCGCGCAAATGCAAAAACGCATTGCGCTTGGTGGCCTGGTACCAGCGCTTGCTTATCTGCTTTTTTGTGTTTGCAATAAATTGGTTGTTGATAATAAATTTGAAAAATCCTTAAGATCAAATGACATAAATTATTCGTCATACTTCACTACACCCACTCCATTTAATTCGTTACTTTGGTATGCTGTAGCTAAAACAGATACGGGTTATTATATTGGCTACCGCTCAATACTGGATAAGAAAGATGAGCCGGTGAAGATCAGTTATTATCCATCAAACCTTAGCCTGCTGCAATCGTTCAAAACATCGCCAAAAGTGAATAACCTTGTTCGCTTTGGTCATGGTTATTACTCTGTACAGCAGCAAAATGATACCCTTGTGTTTAATGTATTACGCTTTGGGCAAGTGCTTGGTTGGCAGCGAACGAATGCGCCCTTTACTTTTCACTATTATTTAAATGAGGGAATGGATGATATGCTTGCTGTACAACGTGGACGTTTTGAAGGATGGAACAGGAACACCATACGATTTTTTCTGAACCGCATGATAGGAAAAGAAACAGATTACCCTAAAGAATAGCATATGTTTTTTAAAAATATCGACTGGCTGTTGATTGCTGAACTAACGTACCTGGGTATTCTCATCATAGTTTGCTTGAGGATCATTTATGATACAAGAACAAGCACTAAAACACTTGCCTATCTTTTGTTCGCTGTATTTGTTCCGGTTATAGGAATGATCTCTTATTTTTTCCTTGGCATCAATTATCGCAAGCGAAATCTCTATAGTAAAAAGCTGCTGGCAGACGATACGCTGCAACAGAAGATGGAGGCTGAAATACAAAAATCAACCGAAGAAATATTAGCTGCCAACCCGCCTGAAATAAAGAAAAACCGTGAACTGGCCTGTCTGCTTTTGAAAGACAACATGAGCCCTTTAACAGACAGCAACCGGGTAAAATTGTTATTTAACGGTGAGGAAAAATTTCCGGAAGTGCTGGAGGCATTAAAACAGGCGAAAAATCACATACACATTGAGTACTATATTTTTGAAGATGATGAAATTGGCAACCAGATAAAAGAGATCCTTATTCAAAAGGCTGCAGAAGGTGTTGAAGTCAGACTTATTTATGATGATTTTGGCAGCAGCTCGATCCGCCGCAAGTTTGTGCCCGGGCTTATTGAGAATGGGGTGGAAGCATATCCATTTTACAGGGTGCTGTTCCTGCTTTTTGCCAACAGGCTGAATTATCGCAATCACAGAAAAATTATTATTGTTGACGGACACACAGCCTTTGTAGGAGGTATAAATATCAGCGACAGGTATATCAACAACGGTAATAAAAAGAACAGGATTTACTGGCGGGATACGCATTTACGTATAGATGGCGCCGGCTGTCAGTATCTGCAATACCTGTTTTTATGCGACTGGAATTTCTGCAGCGACCAGCAGCTTCAACCAACTAAAATGTTTTTCCCAAAGCCAAAGACATACGAAACTGATACACTGGTACAAATAGCAGCCGGTGGTCCTGATTCAAAAACACCAGGCATTTTGTTTTCGCTGCTTCAGGCGATTAACCTGGCGAAAAAAGAAATACTGATCACAACACCTTACTTTATACCCGGTGATAGTTTACTGGACGCATTAATTGTTGCTGCATTAAGTGGCGTTTCCGTAAAGCTGCTTGTTCCCGGTATTTCCGATTCAAGATTTGTAAATGCAGCAGCGCATTCTTACTACGACGATCTGCTTGATGCCGGTGTTGAAATTTATTTTTATAAAAAAGGATTTATTCATGCAAAGACATTGGTGTACGACGGTGCGGTAGCTGCAGTTGGTACAGCAAATATGGATTATAGGAGTTTTGAACTGAACTTTGAAGTGAATGCCTTCATTTACGATCCGCACATCGCGAAACAATTAACCAAAGCGTTTTACGATGATCTTGAGCACGCGGAACGTATTGATATTGTGAGATGGGAAAAACGTGCCTTCCTGAAAGTAATGTTTGAAAAAACGGCAAGAATGCTCTCGCCGTTGTTGTAAGAATTTTTTACAATGGTTCCTCAATAACCATTCCCGCATCTCCACGTTTCAAATTGGTATGTTGCAGCCATTGTTCTTTGGCAGCATCCATATTCTTTTCCATTTGCCAGGCAAGTACTTTACAACGAAGCCTTTCCAATGCCTCCTTTTTGTTTTGCAGTTGAGAACGTTCGGTTAATGCGACTACGCTTATGCCGGAAGGCTGATGTGTTGCTCTAACTGCTGTCTCCGTTTTGTTGACGTGTTGACCGCCAGGTCCGGACGCACGGCAGGTTTTATAAGAAACATCCTTTTCATTAAAGGCTGCTTTCTGTGCGGCATCAAAAAGCTGCACGCTTACAAACCAGTTTTTTCTGCGATGGAACTTACGGTACGGGCTTTGCGCGATCCATTGTACCGTTCCCTGCCATTTTTCTGCAAGGTGAGCTGCATGCTTTCCGCGCAGAACTATTAGCGCCGAAGCCAATGTATCTTTTAAATGACCTTTTACGCTATCTGCCATCTTTGCTTCTATATTGTTTGTTCTGGCTTCACGTAAAATGCGTTCTACAACTTTGGCTACAACGCGACTACATTCTTCCGGTCCGCGTCCTGCACTTATTTGAATTAATTGTTCTTCCATATTAGGACGATGCCGGCTGCATCAAACAGCCGGCCTTTGATTTGATAATTTTTTAATTGACTTAATCCCGGTCCATTCTTACAATTCCAGGCATAAACTTTCCCTGGATGTCTACCAGGCTAGTCTGGGCCTGCATGATTGTGTCAATGTTTTTGTAAGCGCCAGGAGCTTCTTCCACACTGCCACCGATGAGTGTAACGCCTGCCTGTGACAACATTTTTCTCAATGCTGAGTTGGTGAAAGTTTCTTTCGCTTTTTTTCTGCTCATTTCGCGGCCGGCTCCATGTGAAGCAGAGTACAATGATTCAGCATTTCCTTTGCCGCAAACCAGGTAACCGGGCGTAGTCATGCTACCTGGAATAATACCCATTTCTCCTGCGTGAGCAGGTGTTGCACCCTTACGATGTATAATCATCTCGCGGCCTTCAATCATATCTTTCCATGCGAAGTTGTGATGGTTGCTTATGCCTACCAGTGGTTGCAATCCCAATGCCTTTGTGAGGTTAGCGTGAATCCTTTCGTGACATGCTTGGGCGTATTCCCCGGCCAGGTTCATACTTAGCCAATACTCCTGTCCCTCTTCTTTTGCCATATCCAACCATGCCAATTGTTGCGCTTCGCGTGGAAGCTTGCAAACATCTCTTGCAATTTTGGAATAATGCATGGCAATGGCTGCGCCCAAACCGCGTGAACCTGAGTGGGAGAGCAGTGCTGTGTATCTTCCTGCTGGTATCTGCAATGAATTGTTTTCAACTACTTCAATCGTACCGAATTCAACAAAGTGATTGCCGCTACCTGAGCTTCCCAACTGCCTGAAGGCCTTACCTTTTAATTCTTTTAGTAATGATGTCGCTTCGAAAGACGGATTATCCATTACTTCATGTTCCTGTCTTACTTCAAGCGCTCCCTCTGTTCCAAAATGCGTCCACTGTCTGATCGCTTCTTTTACCTGGTGAGTGTAGCGCTGAACATATTTTTCATTTTCATTGAAAATCGTAAGTGCCATGCGGCATCCGATATCAACACCAACCGCATAAGGAATCACTGCGTTGTCAGTTGCAAGTACACCTCCTATAGGTAATCCATACCCGCCATGCGCATCGGGCATTAAAGCGCCTTTTGTTGCGACCGGTAATTGTAGTGCTACACGCATTTGTTGCTTTGCAGCGTTATCGATGTTTTTCGAGCCATATGTTTTGCACGGTGCAGCATTTGTTTCATCTTTCAATGAATAAAAATCAGCCTGTGGTTGTTCTTCTTCGTCACAGAACTGTTGTGCAAGCTTTCCCCATACTTCATGTGTTTTCCATTGTGATGGTTCGAGCAAAATGTTTTTTAAAATTTCAGCTAGTGCGTGCCTGGATTCATGCTTGCAATGCCTTGATATAATATTGACTGCAATGCTGCGACTGATATCTGTTGTATAGCCCAGCTTGCTTAGTTCTTTTAGTTGTATAACAGTTTTCATTCTGTTGTATTTAGCTGCTATTATGCAGCGATTAAGCGCAACGTGATGAGTAAGGGCAATAGAATTCCCTTACGCTGTTGCATGGATAAAAAATGACTGGAATTTGTTGGCGACGGGAATATTTCGCGTTCTGGATTAAATGTCAGCGCACAATTGATTTATGCCATGCATTTGTAAATGATTGCAAATGGCTAAGGGATACATCAATACAGAATGGAAATAAATGTCCGGATAAGCAACTCCGGAGACGTCAATGCGATATGTAGTTATTGTTCAAGCATATATAAAACCCTCCACTGAAGTTTGGGTTTGTAAAGTTTAGCGCTGCAAAGCTATAAACTTTCTTGCATAAAAAAATTCGAATCGAAATTTATTTATCTGCGGGATGGGAAGATCTTCCCTTTGAATGTATCTTCACTAATAACAATTGATCAAACCAAGAGTTAAATCTACTACTGCATGAAACGTCTGCTTTTATTTTTCATGTGCAGCATGGTCATCTTATCTTCTTTATTCGCTCAGCAAAAAGGCGATTATATTTTGGTGATCCATGGAGGCGCAGGAACAATTACACGTCAAAACATGACACCTGAAAAAGAAGCTGTCTATCGTTCTGTATTACAAAAAGCACTTGAAACGGGTTATGCTGTGTTGAAGTCTGGCAAGTCGAGTATTGATGCTGTAGAAGCAACCATCCGGGTATTGGAAGATGACCCGCATTTTAATGCTGGCAAAGGGGCTGTGTTTACGCATGACGGACGTAACGAACTGGATGCTGCAATTATGAATGGACGTACACTTGCTGCGGGATCTGTAGCTGGTGTAACTACTATAAGAAACCCGATCAGTGCAGCGAGAGCAGTGATGGAAAAATCAGAGCACGTAATGCTGATTGGAAAAGGAGCGGAGCAATTTGCAAAAGAAGCAGGACTGCAGATAGTTGATCCGAAATACTTCTGGACAAAAGAACGCTGGGATGGATTGCAAAAAGCATTGAAAGAAGACTCAATCAAAGCGAAGCTTGATCACAGCTTCAATCAGCAAACCGATCAAAAGAAATTGGGGATCATCAATATCGACTACAAATTCGGAACGGTTGGTTGTGTTGCACTGGATAACAACGGAGATCTTGCCGCAGGCACTTCCACAGGCGGAATGACGAATAAAAAATACGGACGCGTTGGAGATGCGCCAATCATCGGTGCAGGTACTTATGCCAATAACAATACTGTCGCAGTTTCCTGTACCGGCTGGGGCGAATTTTACATCAGAAATGTGGTAGCTCATGATCTTTCCGCTTTAATGGAATACAAAGGACTCTCCGTTAGTGAGGCAGGAAAAACTGTTATTGAAAAAGTGGGCAAACTGGGCGGCGATGGGGGCCTGATAGCCCTCGATAAAAACGGCAATATGACTATGCCTTTCAACACCGCAGGCATGTACCGTGGCGCGATTAAGAAGGACGGAACGATTGAGATTTATATCTATAATTAGGATGTCTGAACCAGGATTTGTGGGATTCGTGGATTAGTAGGATTAACTGCTGTCATATTCACGCTTTCATTTTGATCGTATGAATTGTTAATTGACGTTTCAAATCATTTTTGAATAGGAAATAAATCCAATCCCGTCAATCCTCAAATCCCCCAAATCCCGGTCCAGACTCAGGTTTTGCATTTTGACTTTTGCATTTTGACTTTCACTGCAATCCCGTCAATCCTCAAATCCCCTAAATCCCGGTCCAGACCCTAAATTCCAAATCCAAATCGTAATTTCACCACATGGTAGAGGTTAATTTCCATTCGGTTGAGCATATACGTCCATCCAGAAAAAAGCCCATTTTTCCTGTCAATGATTTTTTGCGTCAATACCTGAAAAAATATGGTCGCGAGGTGAAGCTGCCGGCAAGTTATAATGATCTTCTCCGCTTCACATATTCCATTCCCTTAAAAGATAAGAACGGCAAAGAAACACTTTGGGAAACTGTTACATACGATATGCGTGAGTGGGAATATTTGCGCGAAGCACTTGTTGATATTTATGCAATACTGAAAACTGAAGGTGACTTCAGCTACAACACACATCTTGATGTGGCACGCATAGATTTCTGCAGTTTTGGAAACAGCCATCCTTTCAGAATTCGTATCGTAAATAAGTTTAACGACAATTACGATCATTACTACATTAAGCAAGCCGACTCCAGCCGGATATATGGACTTGAGCTGGAGCATTTGTTATCTCCAAATCGTATTACATTTCTAACTGCAGGCAATACGTTGGTGGAAGAGCATATTCCCGGAATTCCCGGCGATGATTTCATCAAAAATTATCTGTATCGTTCCGATACAAATGTTATCAGGTTTGCGAAAGAATTTGTGAAGTTTAATGAACGTTGTTTTGTGCGATTGCTGGGTGATATGCGGAGTTATAATTTCGTAGTGAATATTACGCCGGATATAGAAGATTTCCAATATCGCATCCGTGCAATAGATTTTGATCAGCAGAGTTATGAAGGAAGAAGGAATTTATATCTTCCCCAGTTCTTCAAGGAGAATTATCCTATTGTCCAGGAAGTTTTAAAGCAACTGGATAAAGAAAGTATTTCCCAATACCAGGCGGAAGAAAGAACCATGATCACAATCAGGTTGGTTTCTTCTCGGTACAGGATCAAAGAGTTGTTGGATATTATGAATACCGATGATATTTCCAAGCCTGAAAAAATTGAACAGCTTCGCGTAGAATTAGCTGACTATTTTAAACAAACGCTCTTCCTCAGGTGTAAAACAATGGGACAAATTGTTAAGACACAGCTCAAACAAACGCTTCGCAAAAGCTTGCTGGTAATACCCAGGGCAGGTCAAAGATTTGATGACTAGCTGATGCAATCTGTTTTATTTGAGCATGTTTTTGTGCCTGCTTAAGATGAGTGTCCGGAACCAGTACAGATGAAACAAATGCCAAAATACTGACAAATGAAAACAGGTAGAATTTTGTGGCTTGATCTCACAGTTGAAAATGCAGAAAGCGTAAAGCGTTTTTATGAACAGGTAGCCGGCTGGACCGCCAGCGGCCTGAGCATGGGCGACTATGAGGATTATGTGATGATGAGCAATGATGAACCTGTTGCAGGAATTTGTCATAATAAAGGGGTCAATATAAACCTGCCTCCACAATGGCTTAATTATATAACTGTAGAAAATCTTGATGCAAGTATTGAAAAATGTATCGCTTTGGGAGGTCGTGTTGTTGATGGGCCGCGCCATGCACAAGGCGCTTCTTCATTTGTTGTAATCCAGGATCCCGGAGGAGCATATGTTGCACTGATGGAACAAAAAGAAGAATAACTAAATACTTGTTTTATTATATCGTTCAACTGGCCATCGCCTTCACAAAACCCTGGTGTTCCGCTCCCGTGGGATCTTTTAATGTTTTGTCATTGTACTTGTGCGGATTAATTTTTTTGTGTTCCTGCAAATATTTTAATCTCTAAAAAACAATAAAAGCACATTATTTGATGATGTTGACTGCCTAACGTTTTAACCTGTTAACATGAAACCTGCTGCGCATAATCCCGTTCATGCCCGCCAGGCATGGATTTTTATTCTTTGTCTGATCCCTGGTATAGCAAGCTTTTCTCAGACACACAAACCAATAAGTACTGTCATTACGCCAAATCTTTGGGGATACTATGAACATCTTCCCCAGGGATATAGCACTTCAGTAAAGAAATACCCTTTGCTTGTTTTTTTTCACGGCAAGGCCGAACGTGGTAATGGCACTACAGAAGATCTAAAACGCATTTTATTATACGGTCCGCCCAAACTGATAAATGAAGGACTGTTTCCCAAGACATTCACAGTAGATGGACAGCAATTTTCTTTTATAGTGATCTCTCCGCAGTTGAGAAACAGGGAGATCCCGGTAGACTCAGATTATAATGCGTTGATGACCTACATTAAATCGCGCTACCGGATAGACGAATCGCGGATTTACGTAACGGGCCTAAGCCTTGGTGCAGGAAGAATATTGCATGCGGCAGGCTCTTCTGTGGAAAATGCGAAATCCATTGCAGCGCTTACATCTGCATCCACTGATTGGAGTGGAGATGTAGCAAGCGCGAAAAGAATAGCTGCCGCTAACTTGCCGATATGGTTGTTCGGCAATACATTGGATTATCAGATCCCCTATTCGAATACGTTTTGGTGGTATCAGTATTTAAAAACATACACGCCGGCAATGACCAATCCACCACTCATAGACAGTGCGATGCTCAGGTCTCATGATAGCTGGACCAGGATGTATGACCCCAACTATCGCCCACGTGGTTTAAACGTATACGAGTGGATGTTGAAGCATAAAAGAAGCCTGACGACTGAATCAACAGCTACAGGCCCTGTGGCAGTCATCGCAGACCCGGGAGACACTATTGCCACAACCTCTGTAACATTGGATGCCTCGGGCTCTTACACTGTTGCGGGCCGTACAATTACTTCATGGTTGTGGAATTATATGGCGGGACCTAAAAATGCGATTATTGAGAATCCTGCACGCTCGATTACCAATATTAAAAACCTGACCAACGGGACATATACTTTCCGTGTTAAAGTGACAGACAAGGCAGGCAGCAACAGTAAGACCGTAACCTTTACGGTTAAGCTGCCATTGGCGCAACGTACAGCAACTGCGCAGCAATATTCTTCACGTGACGTGATTCCTGACAAAGACAATAACGCGTTTCAGACACTAAAACTATCTCCGATACCTGCCAATGACTATTTGAATCTATCTGTTGTTAATGATGCAAAGGGAAAAGTTTCCGTTTATATTACCGATATGTCGGGCAGAACACTCCTGGGCAAAGGCTTTGGAGAAAAAAAAGCTGCTCATTGGAGTGAAAAGATAAACATCTCAGGCCTGACCGGTGGATCTTATTTTCTTACACTTCTTGTTGGCAATGAAAAATTTTCCGGAAGGTTTATTAAACTGAGTAAATAAATTCTCAAAATTACTATTAGTATACTCTGCAAAGCTTAAACTTTGCAGAGTATACTGTATCATTTGCAGGGGCTATAAATCAAACCTAATTATCCGCAAAAAATCGCATCAACCTCACTCAGATTCAGTCAAATTTCCGTATCACAAAGTGAATCTCCGCATTACAATTGCGTAATTTTTAAATTTGTAAACCCCCTGATTAAATGATAGATTAGATAGACACTTCACAATTTCCGTACAATTCTTAAACCTATTTAGAATGCCAGGCATAACTGTACCGTACCTGCCAAATTATAAAAGGACAATGATTGTTCTTTTGTCCTTCGCGATTGCATTAAATGTCTCTTCGCAAACCTTTACGCCAATTACCACATACATTTCTCCAAATATCGGCGGTTACTGGGAGTACCTTCCTGCAGATTATGCAACGTCCAATAAAACTTATCCGCTGTTGTTGTTTTTCCACGGAAAAGGAGAGCGGGGCAGCGGATCTCAAACCGATCTGCAGCTGATATTAACATACGGGCCGCCAAAGGTGATTGCTGATGGTTTGTTTCCAAAGACTATAACTGTGGGCGGAAAAAACTATTCGTACATAGTGATTTCTCCGCAGCTCGCGAACACCGCCATTGAAACCGCACAGGATTTTAATATTCTGATGAACTATATCAGGCACCATTATCGTATTGACGATTCACGTGTTTATTTGAGCGGTCTAAGTCTTGGAGCGGGGCGAATCTTGTACTCAGCCAGTTCATCCATGAGCGATGCGAATTCGGTTGCGGGGATTGTTTCCGCATCTACTGACTGGAGCGGGGATACGTTGCAATCCAGCACTCTTGCAGCCACAAATATGCCCTTGTGGTTC
This sequence comes from Danxiaibacter flavus, assembly GCF_041060425.1. Taxonomy (NCBI): domain Bacteria; kingdom Pseudomonadati; phylum Bacteroidota; class Chitinophagia; order Chitinophagales; family Chitinophagaceae; genus Danxiaibacter; species Danxiaibacter flavus. The sequence goes on along the minus strand of NZ_JAULBC010000005.1, from coordinate 186,677 downwards.
GCAACCAATACTGAAGATCCCACGATACCTTATACGTATACGCTTTGGTGGTATGATTTTCTCAGCGCTTATACCCCTCCGATGAATCCGAAGCCCCTGCTCGACACATTTGGAGTTAGCGGCCATGATAGCTGGACAAAGCTATTTGATCCAACATTCAGGCCACGTGGCGTAAACGTTTATGAATGGCTTTTGCAATACACCAGGGGAACGGATACAGCAACCAGGCGCGTATATCCGTATATCTCGGTGCCGGACACGGTTACGCTTCCTGTGAAAGGGATAACGCTGGACGGATCTGCCTCTTCCACCGACAGCGGAGCTTTGATTATTTCCTATAAATGGAAAGTGCTTTCGGGGCCGGCGGGTTACCAGCTTAACAACAGCACTGCATCCATAGCAACACTCACTAAGCTTTCTCCGGGTAAATACACTATTCAACTAACCGTTTCCAACAACAAAGGAGTATCAGGTTCATCCAACGCCGTAGTCGTGACTGTACAAGGACCGAATCCTTTAGCTGTAGCGCAGGCTCCGTCTTCTATATCATTGCCTGTTGACTCAGTTACCCTGGATGGCAGTGCATCATACGACCCGTTAGGAACTATCGCTTCCTACAATTGGTCCTGCATTGGTGGACCTTCCGGCTATGTGTTCAATTCGACTACAAACAAGGTTGTAAAAGTGACCAGCTTAACCGGAGGAATCTACGATTTCGTTTTGAAGGTTAAGAACAACCGGGGATATGAGTCCTCTGATACCGTATCCGTTTTGGTAAAGAATGCAACGGTTACAGGTCCTGTGGCGGTGATAAGAAATCCCGGATTGGTTACCGGTACATCAGCAACATTAGACGCATCTGCTTCGTACACCGCGGCTGGACGTACAATTACAAAGTGGCAATGGAATTATATATCTGGTCCGAAAAACTACATCATAGAAAACAGTACAAAAGCCATTACTAAAGTAAGTAACCTGGTCAACGGAACCTATACCTTCCAGGTAAAAGTGAGTGATGCCGGCGGAAGTGGCAGCGGACGCGTTACGTTTACAGTCAATCTTGCAGCAGCAACCGTAAATGCGGTGATAGACGGGCCAGGTTCTATTTCGGTTGACTCTGTAGTATTGGATGGAAGATTTTCTTCCAGCAGTAACGGGAATTTGAGTTATAACTGGGCTGTTATATCAGGTCCGGCTGGCTATACTATAAACAACACAATTGAGCCTGTGATTAAGATCACGGGCATGAAAGAAGGAACTTACAAAGTCACCCTGACCGTAAAAAATACTACCGGACAACAAGATACAGATACAGCAACGATCATTGTTAATCCGGCATTGCCCACTGTACATGCCGTCATAAATGCGCCAAACTCCATCACGCTTCCGGTTGATTCTGTTGCATTGGATGGTAGTTCTTCATCAAGTAGCAATGGTGGACTGACATATCGCTGGGTTGTTGTTTCCGGGCCGACAGGATATGTGCTAAGCAGTACAGTTGCGCCCTTGCTTAAGGTTACAAAAATGAAAGCAGGAACTTATGTATTCGCCTTAATCGTAAAAAATGGAACCGGACAACTAGATTCAACTAGTGCAACTGTTGTAGTTAACCAGGCTGCCATAACCGGCCCTGTTGCCGTTATCGCCAATCCGGGTCCGGTAACTACTTCAACAGTGACGTTAGATGCTTCGGGTTCATACACTGTACCGGGCCGCACGATCACATCATATCTATGGAATTATATGGCAGGCCCAAAGAATGCGATCATCCAAAGTCCCACCCAGGCAATAACAGCAGTTACCAATCTCACAAACGGTACATATACTTATCGCGTTAAAGTAACTGACAAAGCAGGAAGTAATTCGCAAACCGTCACATTTACAGTGACTCTTTCGTCAGGGCAGCGCATTGCAAATGCTGAACAGCACTCTGGATCTGAGGTTTCTTCTTTGGAGTTGAATGAACCCAAAGCACAGCAATTAAAATTGTCTCCTGTGCCAACCAATGATCAGTTGAATTTGTCGATGGTTAATGATTTAACAGGCAAAGTAACAGTTCACATTGCGGATATGTCGGGAAGAATAGTGTTAAGGAAAAGCTGCGCTGATAAAACTGCATCTGTTTGGAAAGAGAAAGTCAATGTAACCAATCTTTCGGGAGGTTCATACTTTGTTACAGTTGCAATTGGCAACGAAACTTTCTCGGGAAGATTTATTAAGCTATCAAATTAAAAAACAGGTCTTAGATATTATTCAAAACGCGTAGTGACTCAGATTACCGGGTCGCTATGCGTAATTTTTTTTCCTTCTCCATTGAGCTAGCAGTCCAATGATGATAACAATAAGAATAGACCCACCGATATTAACAAGCTGCCAGAACGTTTTTTGTTCCTGAACTTTACTCTTATCCAGCAGGCGAAGCGTGAAGTCTTTGTTCCTGCTTTCAAATATTTTGCTATTGCTTACGAGGTAATCCACACTATTGAGGAAAAATTCCCTGTTGGCAAAACGGTAATTTTCCATTGGCAGCATACCCATTGCCATTGGTCCGTTTGTATTGCTTACCGCATTCGTAACAATATCTGCATCTGATACAACAATCTGCTTGCCTTCTTCTGAAGATTGTGCAGCAAATGGTTGACCCAGCGCCTTCGTAACGCTGTCTTTTACTTCATTGGACAAACGATTGGCAAATAAAGAAGTGAATTTTCCTTCCAATAAAACAGCAACCGGAACATGGCTTTTGTTCATGGAATGGAAATCTGCATCTGTTTGAATACTGTTAAGGCTGACTAACGCAGGCGAACTTAACGTACGGCTATTTGTGTCGGTAGCCAACAGAATGGTTTTTTGAATGCCGACGGCCTTAACTGTGTCTATGCTTGATGGGAAAACAGGCAACACCCTGTCAAGGTTTTTTGAGATAGGGTTATTGTTATAGGCAGACAAAAAGGGATAGTAGGGCCACGGTGTGCGTTGCATCCTTGGACTGTTATCAGGATTGTAGCCTACCACTACAGGAATCTTTGAACAGTTTAAATCCTGTACAAGATCGCCGTTGATACGAACACCGTATTTAAACAAGATGTCATCAAGATTGAGGTTTCTGTCAAAAGCGACAAAATCCGCACGGCTGCGCATCAGACTGTCAAGCTCCGCATACAACTTGTCAACAAACCAAATGATCTTACCGCCATGCATTACGTATTGGTCAAGTTTAAGCTTATCTTCTTCTGTAAAAGGTTGTTGAGGTTTTACGATCAATAGCGCATTAATATCTTTTGGATTGGGATAGGCCTTTTTCAAATCAAAAATTCCTAAACGGTAATCGTTGCGCAAGCTTTCACCCAAATCGCTCACACGTAAATCAGTTGGTTCTCCATTGCCTACGGCATACGCGACTACAGGCACTTCTTTGCGCGTTAATTTATCAATGGCATTGGCAAACTTAAATTCGAGTAAAGCTTCTGCTGCGTTAAGGGTAGCTTCTTTATCTTCCTGCGGAATATCATTCATCACATTGAAGTTCTTAAACACTTTCCTGCTGCTTCTTAAATCAACGGCAAAAGGTGGCAGATTTTTATAATAAACAAGTGCTGAAGGAATGATCAGTTGTTGTGTTGCCTTATTGCCGGATTGCGTTACATCTTCACTTCTTTCAAAAACAACGCCGTGCCGGGCAAGGCTGTCATATAACGTCATCTTGCTGCTATCAGGAAGATCTTCACCGGGCTTTTCAAAAGCGATCTGTACTCTGTTGTGGCTTCTCTCTTTGAATTCGTTCAATAGATCTTCTGTTGCAAGACTTAATTTTTTATAGTCTGATGGAAGCTCTCCGGTAAGAAAAACTTTAACCGTAACAACAGTATCAAGATCGTTGAGTAATTGCTTGGTTGAGTTGTTGAGGCTGAAACGTTTTTCGGCGGTTAAATCAAGCCGGTAATTCAGCAAGCCTGATACATAGATCAATCCTGCAAAAAAAACAAGAAGGGCAACCCACCAGTATTTATGTCGTAATATTCTTTGAACAAAAGTCATAGCTTATCTCTTCTCCAACATTCTTTGAGTGATCAATGCAAACAAAACGATAATGCCCGCGAAATAGATAATGTCGCGAAGGTCAACTACGCCACGGCTTATGCTGTGATAATGAAATTTAATGCCCATCATTTCAATATAATATCCAGCAGAACCAAGCGCAGGTAATTTGCTGATGGCTTCAAATCCATTATATAAAATGAAACACATAAAGGCACCAACGATAAAAGCAACCACTGTATTGTTTGTAAGACTGCTGGCGCAAACACCGATGGACGTAAATACCGCACCAAGAAACAAAAGACCGGCATAACTACCAATAGTACTGCCCACATCAATACCGCCGACGGAACTTAATGATTGAATGGAAAAAGCGTAGATAATAGTTGGAATAATTGCGATTGCAATGGTAATGAACGCACCGGCTATTTTTCCCCACACAATGGACGCATTGCTCAGCGGCATTGTTTTCAGCAGCTCAAACGTGCCGGCCTTGTATTCATCTGCAAGGCTGCGCATGGTTACAACCGGAACCAGGAACAATAACAGCCAGGGAGCGAGTTCAAAAAATCCGTTGAGAGAAGCATATCCAAAATCGAGCAGGCTGGTGTCGGGAAAGACGAAAAGAAACAAGCCGGTCAGCAATAAAAATATGACCAATGCTATGTAACCTGTAAGACTGCCGAAAAATTGTTGCCATTCTTTTTTGCAAATCATCCACATAGGAGCCAAAACTAATGATTTGGATTGGTACTCGGATTGGGATTTTGAACTGGGATTAAGATTAAGTTTGGAACCGGGATTTAAGGGATTAGGAGATTGACAGATTTGATTTTGAAAGAAGAAGCAAGATTTTGTCTGGACCGGGATTTGAGGGATTAAAGGATTAACGGGATTTGATTTTAATAGTTAATTAAAAGATCTAGCCGGAGATTATAAATGGCCTTTCGCAGATAATTTCTTCTATTACCAACAATTGTAGGAATAAAGCTTCACCCCAATTATAAACCTCTTCAAAGCTCAACAGCCAGCTGATAGCCGATAGCTGACAGCTTGATGCAATCGTTTGCGTTAAAAGCATCATCTTTCAAACATTTATAATAGGTTTGTCATTATGAAATATCCATATACGAAAATAATCCTGCTCTTGTTGATGGTGTTCTTGTCAACCGCAGCCCAATCACAGAAACATGTGTTTTCTCTTGGTAAGACAGATTTTCTACTGGATGGCAAACCCTTCCAGATGATTAGTGGTGAAATGCACCCCGCGCGTATTCCGGAAGAATACTGGCGTCATCGCATCCAGATGGCAAAAGCCATGGGATGCAATACCATCGCTGCCTATGTATTTTGGAACTACCAAGAAACTGCACCGGGTGTTTTTGACTTTTCGACTGGTAACCACAACATTGCAAAATTCATTCGTATTTGTAAGGAAGAAGGTATGTGGGTGTTGTTACGGCCGGGGCCTTATGTATGTGCGGAATGGGATTTCGGCGGACTGCCTTCATATCTTTTAAAGATCCCGGATATTAAGATACGTTGCATGGACCCGCACTATATGGATGCGGTGAAGAAGTATGTGGCACGTCTGTCAAAAGAAGTTACCTCCCTGCAGTGCACCAACGGCGGACCAATCCTGATGGTTCAGGTTGAAAACGAATATGGTAGCTACGCAAACGACAAAACATATCTTGAAACGCTGCGGAAAATGTGGATCGATAACGGCATCAATGTTCCTTTCTATACTGCTGACGGTGCTACCGCTTACATGCTTGAAGCGGGTAATATCGATGGCGCTGCGATTGGTTTGGATAGCGGTTCCGGTGATGAAGATTTTAAACAGGCTAGCAAACGCAATCCGAATGTGCCTTCGTTCAGCAGTGAAACATATCCCGGTTGGTTAACCCATTGGGGTGAAAAATGGGCGAGACCTGATACCGCAGGTTTATTGAAAGAAGTGCGCTACCTGATGGATAACAAAAAATCAGTTAACTTTTATGTGGTACACGGTGGCACCAATTTCGGATTTACTGCAGGCGCCAATGCTTTTTCTGCAACACAATACCAGCCTGACCTTACAAGTTATGATTATGATGCTCCGATAAATGAACAGGGACAAGCTACGCCGAAGTATTACGCGCTGAGAAATCTGATCAGTAAGTATATTTCGTACAAGATACCGGATGTTCCGAAAGCAATACCCGCGATCTCAGTTCCTGATGTAATGCTTAAGCCCTTTACATCTCTATGGCAGCAATTGCCCAAGCCAATCGCTTCTCCGCAGCCTAAGCCAATGGAAGCGTACGATCAAAACCAGGGTTTTATTTTATACAGAACAAAACTCATCGGTCATAAGAGTGGAACGCTTACTATTACCGAGCCACATGATTATGCATTGGTTTTTGTGGATGGAAAATTTGTTGATACGATCTATCGTGATGGTGGTAAATGGAGCATAAAACTTCCGAAGACTGAAAGCAAGGAGCCGGTGCTTGACATCCTGGTAGAAGGAATGGGGCACATCAACTTTGCACAATATATGATCGATCGCAAAGGGATCACCGACAGAGTTACGTTGAATGGAATGACCTTAATGAGCTGGGATACATACCTGCTGCCTGTCGATGAAAAATTTATTTCTTCTCTTAAACTTCAAACAGTAAGCGATCCAAAGAATGGTATGTTTTTCAAAGGAACATTTGAATTGAATGAAACCGGTGATACTTACATCGATATGAGTAAATATGCGAAAGGCGTTGTATGGGTAAATGGGCATAACCTTGGCCGTTACTGGAACCGCGGACCGCAACAGCGTTTGTATTGTCCTGCTTCCTGGTTGAAAAAAGGTACCAACGAAATAGTTGTGCTTGATCTGCACCTGCTAGAGCCTGCAACAGTAAAAGGCGAAATAACATTGACGGAATAATCGTTTAGCTTTCAGCTATCAGCAATGAGCTGTCAGCCGGTCTTCCGCAGGCTTCATTCTAGTTGGTAGATTAAAAAAAACTTATTCAGCCATAAAGTTGAATATTTAAACAGGGTTTTGGTTTGCAAACCGTAGTGTGATTCAGCAATGAATTAACGCTGCGGTTTTTTTAGCTGTCGGCTTTTAGCTGTGAGCTATCAGCAATGAGCTATCAGCTGTTACATCTTACCATGTTGCGAAATCGCAGAACATGAGGTCTGTAAAAGTTTAATTATCTTCTATCGTTCGGCTTTTTTAATGCTTACGCCCTTTCAGGGCTTGATCATCATTTGCTATTTTTCCCCAGGGCGTTGCCCAATGCTAATGCTTCGACGCCGAAGGCGTCGGTCGTAGATATTGCTTCCTACAAGTAGTGTAGACGCAGAACATGGATCTTATATGTTCTTCTATGCTCTATATGGCTAAACGTAGCTGTTAGCTTTTAGCCATTATGCATGTACTGTCTAGTGATGTCGCAAAACGTGAATCAAATCAAAACCTTATATTCCCTTACATGCCTTATATGGTTTAAAAATAGCTATTAGCTTTCAGCAATGAGTTTTTAGCCATTATGTTGTGCCGTGTAGGCGTGAAGCAATCCAAACCTTATATTACCTTATATGCCTCAAAAAAAATCTCTCATTTGTTTCAACTCTAACATGGTTTCATTAAATTAAAACAAACGTTTGCCTTGCCTCAATAGCTCATAATCGCATAGTTTTAAACCCCGTTCAAATCCCTTCAGTCATATATTATTTCCCAACATGCGTTTAGTCAGGCCAACGCGTAGAGAAAGCCATATGTTTGAAGGTGCGGTTGTTCTTAAAAATACCAACATGAGAAGACTATTTTTATTTTGTATCCTCCAATGCCTCGGTGCAGTAATGCTTCATGCGCAGGAAATAAACTACACTTCCTGCAAAAATTGCTGGAATGCAGATTCGTTAGGCAACCACCGTGTAGTCGTTGAGTTTAAAGGAGAGGGGGCTGTTGCTGAAGCGTCCATTCCCTGGAGAAGAAGAGACGAACATTCGGAAGAAAAAAGAATCATTGTACAAGACGCCAAAAGCGGACAGAAGGTATTAAACGTAAAAATCGAGAGCATAAACAGGGAAAAAGGTATTATCCGTTTTGAACCAACTTCAGGAAAGGGGACGTATTATATATACTATATGCCTTCCAAAAATGAGGGCAGAAACAATTATCCCAAGGGTGTTTACTTAAAACCTGAACAAACGGCGTCAGCAGAATGGACTGCAAAAGCCAGCAGCACAAAGTCGACTGCCGTTGTAAAAGCAATAGAATCAATTGATGAGTTCAATAGTTTTTATCCGATGGAAGTAATTGCTACGAAAAAAGAAACAAACTCGCTTGTTTCAAAATATGCAGGTAAACCCTTTATTGTATTCCCGGAAAGAAGACAATACAGCATCCGCATGCCGAATGATCTGCCTTATCGTTGGGTAAAAGCGGGTAAAGCTGCAACAACATTCATTGATACAACAGATAAAGGAGAAAATTTTACTTATCAGTTAGGCGTGTATGCGCTGCAAAATTTGCAGGATGTTAAGGTTGTTTTCAGCGATCTGAAATCTAACGGAGCTACCATTGCCGCAGCTAATATGTATTGCATCAACACAAACGGCACCTCTTATGATAACAAACCATTGGTTGAAACTGTAAATGTTGGGTCAGGCACTGTGCAGCCTATGTGGTGCGGAATTGATATTCCGAAAGACGCAGCAGCCGGAACTTACAGTGGTACTGCAAAAGTTATTGCGGCTGGACTGGCGCCTATGACCGTTAATATTAAATTGGTGGTAACCAATAAAACAACTGAACATGGCGGCATTGACAAACCGTGGATGATGACAAGGCTAAAATGGCTGAACTCAACATTGGCGCAGGAAAATGCGGTAATTGCTCCTTATACGGCATTGCAGGTAAATGATAAAACCATCAGTCTGTTAGGCAGAAAAATAGAATTGGATGAGAATGGATTACCTAAACAAATTCAGACGTTTTTTACACCGGAGATGACATCCATTGCATCAACTGCCAACAATATTCTTACAGAGCCGATTCATTTTCATATAACTGAGAAAAATGGCGGACAGGAAATAAAGCTAAAAAACAACGGTCTGCAGTTTACACAACAACAATCCGGCACCGTTAGCTGGAAAGCCAACAGCAGTTCTTCAGATGTACAAATGGATGTAACTGCATCTATCGAGTTTGACGGATTCTTATATTATTCTGTAAAGCTTACAGCATTAAATGATGTGGCGCTTTCTGACATTGCGATGCATATTCCTTTCCGGAAATCCGCATCAACTTATATGATGGGATTGGGGCAGAAAGGTGGTAACCGTCCGGATGACTTTTCCTGGAAATGGGATGTAGCACACAAAAACCAGGACGGTGCATGGATCGGCAGCGTGAATGCAGGATTGCAATATTCATTACGCGATGAAAAATATGTTCGTCCGTTAAATACGAACTTCTACTTGCAGAAACCTTTGTTGTTACCAACTTCATGGGGTAATGATAACAAAGGAGGGATTAATGTTGCACAAAAAGGCGATGCCATTCTTGCCAACAACTACAGTGGTGAAAGAAGCATGAAGAAAGGTGATGTGCTGTATTATAACTTCACTTTATTGATCACGCCTTTCCATACCATCAATACGGATTTTCAGTGGGAGAACAGGTTCTATCACAAATACAATGATCTGAACACGATAAAAAATGCAGGTGCATCAATCATAAACATTCACCACGCAACACCTATCAATCCATGGATCAACTATCCGTTCATTGAATGGAAGGCGATGAAAAATTATATTGATACGGCACATCAGCTTGGTTTGAAAGTAAAAATATACAACACTGTGCGCGAGTTGTCGAATCATGCTTACGAGACATTTGCTTTGCGTAGCCTTGGTCACGAAGTATATTCTCCCGGCAAAGGTGGTGGCTTTAGCTGGTTACAGGAGCATATTGATTCAGATTATATTGCTGCATGGTTTGTACCTGAAATTAAGGATGCGGCCATCATCAACAGCGGCATGAACCGTTGGCACAACTACTATGTAGAAGGCATGAACTGGCTGACGCAAAATGTAGGCATTGACGGTATTTACCTGGATGATGTAGCCTTTGACCGTATTACGATGAAGCGTATTAAACGTGTGCTGACAAAAGATGGTCATCCCGGCATTATTGATCTGCACTCAGCAAACCAATACAACAAGAGTGACGGCTTTAACAACAGTGCCAACTTATACATGGAGCACTTCCCATACCTGAATCGTTTGTGGTTTGGTGAATATTTTGATTATGAGAAAAATCCGGCAGATTTCTTCCTGACAGAAGTAAGCGGTATTCCATTCGGATTAATGGGTGAAATGTTGCAGGATGGCGGTAACGCATGGCGTGGAATGATCTATGGCATGACCAGCCGTATGCCGTGGACAGACAATTCAGATCCCCGTTATATCTGGAAAGTGTGGGATGATTTCGGAATAAAAGGTTCTGAAATGATTGGTTGCTGGAGCCCGAATTGTCCGGTAAGAACTACCAACGACAAAGTGCTGGCGACAGTTTACAAAAAGAATGGATCGGCGTTAGTAAGCATTGCGAGCTGGGCTGACGCAACAACCGATGTTCAGTTAAAGATTGATTGGAAAGCATTGGGTATAGACGCTGCAAAAGCTACAATTACTGCACCTGAGATTAAAAATTTCCAGGCAGGAAAATCGTTCAATGCCCAGGATAATATCGCTGTAGAGAAAGGAAAAGGTTTGCTGCTGATTATTAAGTAGCAGTAGAAATATGTGTGATGTTTTTTAAATGGCAAAGCCCCGGGAAGGTTTCTTCTACGGGGTTTTTTGTTGTTTCATGCGGAGGTTTTCACGCGGCGGGCGCGGCGAATCGGAGCGGCGCAAAGCGACGAAGGCTTTGACTTTGCTTAATATTTATGATGCTGTCCGAGGTCAGGTACTTCGTACTTCGTAAATCGTACTTTGTCTGTTTGAAGGTGTTAAAAGTAATTAGAGCTCTTCAACTTTGCGTGCTTCGTACTTCGTAGCTCGTACTTGCTTTTTCATTATCTTCCATCATTAAAACACCTAACGTTTAGCCTGTTATGTACATGAAAAAAAATTGTCTTCTCGCTGTATGTATGGTAACTGCTGCTTTTGTTACCAATCTTTCTGCCCAGACTTATCAGCCCAATTGGGAGAGTCTTGATAAGCGCCCAACACCACAATGGTATCTTGACGCCAAGTTTGGGATCTTTATTCACTGGGGCGTTTATTCCGTTCCGGGGTATGCACCCAAAGGAAATTATTCCGAATGGTATCAGTACTGGTTGCAGACAAAAGCTTTTAAAGGAGCTGTTGTAGATTATCATAATAAAAAATTTGGAGCAGGCACAACCTACTATCAGCTCGCGCCGCAATTCAAAGCTGAATTGTATAATCCCGATGAATGGGCCAAAGTAATTGAATCATCAGGGGCAAAGTATGTAGTGCTTACATCCAAACATCATGATGGCTATGCTTTATGGCCAAGCAAAGATGCCAGCAGGGATTGGGGATTTCCGTGGAACGCTGCAGAGGTAGGGCCTAAGCGTGACTTACTCGGCGATCTTTTTACTGCATTAAGAAAAACTTCTGTACATCCTGGTATGTATTATTCATTGTACGAATGGTACAATCCACTTTGGTTAAAGGATAAAGACGCCTACATTAAAAATCATATGTGGCCGCAAATGAAAGATGTGATCACGACTTATAAACCCGATGTATTCTGGACTGACGGCGAATGGGAGCTTCCCGCGGAAAGATGGAAATCGCAGGAATTCCTGACCTGGGCATTTAATGAAAGTCCGGTTAAAGACAGGCTGGTGGTGAATGATCGTTGGGGAAAGGACAACAGGTTTAAACATGCCGGGTTCTTTACACCTGAATATCAGCCCGAGCTTGATTTTCCCAATCACGCCTGGGAAGAGAGCCGTGGCATGGGATATTCCTACGGATATAACCGCGAAGAAGACGCGTGGGATTACAATTCCACCCAGTCGTTAATTATCAGCCTGGTTGATAAGGTAAGCCGCGGTGGTAATTTTCTGCTGGATATTGGTCCTGATGAGCACGGCAAAATTCCGCCTATTATGCAGGAAAGATTACTCCAGATGGGCGATTGGATGAAAATTAACAACGAGGCTATTTACAGCACCGTGCGTTGGAAAAGACCACATCAATGGAGCGAAGGCAAAACTGACTACAAACCCAAAAAGGATGATTTTAAAACAGTTGAGGACCTGATGCTGAAGCTTACGATTGATCCCGAACCTGGTTATGCGGTGCAGGAATGCTTCTTTACCTACAACCCAACAGCGAACAACTTATACGCTATTATACCGAAATGGCCGTCCGACAGGAAGTTTACCATAAAGGATATTACACTCGATCAAAACGCAGTACTGCAATTGTTAGATACCAAAGAAAGTCTGCAATGGAAACAGGATGGAAAAAATGTGATAGTTAGTCTTCCCGAATTCGATCCCAATAAAATCAAAAGCCAGTATGCTTATGTGATTAAGATGAATAATACCGGGAAATAAAGGCAAAATTCAAAAGTAAAAAGTCAAAATTTAAAACCTTGATTGTGAGCAAGATGCATTAATGCAGCAAGTATCAGTTAAGGCTTTTGAATTTTGACTTTTGAATTTTTACTTTGTAAATAAACTCATAGGCATAAAAAATTGATTCTAAATACATTTAGCATTTGGATTGTGTACTAACGGTGCCACATTTATGCAACCGTTTGCGGAAACTGCTGCAAAGTGATCATTTATGAAAGGAAGAATTTAAATTTACCTGCTTTTACGAGAAAGGATTGAAGCCAGAAAAACGTACCAAACACTGTTTGAGATTTACAAGTAGCACGATAAAAGAATACGCTAACCGTAAAAAGCACATAACGATTTCGCATGCAAAAAATCTTACATAGTAAAATTGCCCTGATAAGTATTGCCCTTGCGGCAGCAGTTTTGTTTTTTACGTGTGTAACAAAGGAAGACAAGATTGATTACAGCACGCAGGTAAAGCCTATTCTTAACCGCAAATGTATTTCCTGCCATGGTGGTGTAAAAGCCAAAGGTGGCTTCAGTTTGCTGTTTAGGGAAGAAGCATTGGCAAAGACCGAGTCAGGTCAGCCAGCTATTATTCCAGGAGATCCGGATGGAAGCGAAATGATCAGGCGCTTAACACTTGATGATCCTGAAGAGCGGATGCCTTTTAAACATGAGCCGCTGAGCAAGGATGAAATTGCAATTCTGCGTAAATGGGTGAAACAAGGAGCGCAATGGGGCGAACACTGGGCTTATGTACCGGTAAAGAAAACTGCAGTGCCCGACGTTGACAATAAATGGGCGAAGAATGATATTGATAAGTTTATCTATCAAAAGCTGGAAGAGCAAAAATTGCAACCTTCACCCGAAGCTGACAAGGCAACATTGCTTCGTCGCGTGAGCCTCGATCTCACAGGCATGCAACCATCTGAAAATGTTGCTAAAAAGTTTCTACAGGATAACGGGCCGCGGGCTTATGAAACGCTGGTTGATTCATTGTTGGCGTCGCCACATTTTGGTGAACGTTGGACAGCCATGTGGATGGATCTTTCCCGCTACGCTGATACAAAAGGCTATGAACGTGATGATGTAAGAAGCATCTGGCGTTATCGTGACTGGCTGATAAAAGCTTTCAATTCAGACAAACCTTACGATCAGTTTTTAACAGAACAGGTTGCAGGCGATTTGCTGCCAAATCCAACCGATGCACAATATATAGCCACAGCTTTTCATCGGAATACCATGACCAATGATGAGGGTGGAACTGATAATGAGGAATTCAGAACAGCTGCTATTATTGATCGTGTAAATACCACCTGGGAAGCGGTAATGGGCACCACTTTCTCTTGTGTGCAATGCCATAGTCACCCGTATGACCCGTTTAAACATGATGAGTATTATAAATTCATGGCTTACTTTAACAATAGCCGTGATGAAGATACAGAAGCCGATTATCCGCTGTTGCGCACATTCAACGATACGTTGACAAATGAGCTGACCTCATTAACTGCGTGGCTTACCAAGGAAAGTTCTGAAAAAAGAGCAAAAGATATTGAGCGCTTTATAAAAACATGGCAACCATCCATCAATTCACTTACATCAGATAAATACGTTAGCAGTTCACTTGCCGATACCAAGTGGCTGGCAATGAGAAATCATTCATCCGCACGTTTTAAACAAGTTGATCTTCAAAATACAAATCAACTTATACTGCGATACACAAGCGGATTGACCAGCGGAGTTTTAAGCATGCACCTTGACTCAACTAACGGTCCTGTATTTGTGAAGATCAATATACAGCCAACCAGGGGCTGGCAAATTAGCCCGGTTGATTTTCTGATGCAAAGCGGTGTTCATGATATTTATCTGACTTACGAGAATCCGACTATCGTAAAGCCTGATCAAAACGGAATGATGTTCGATTGGCTGCACTTTACACAACAATTTCCGGGTAAAGGAACAAAAGACTATGAAACGAATAATAAACTGTTCTGGAAGTTATTGACCGCAAATGCTCCAACTACGCCTGTGATGATGGATAATCCGGATGATATGTATCGCCCGACTTATGTGTTTGAAAGAGGAAACTGGCTGGTAAAAGGCAAAGAAGTAAAACCTTCCATTCCCCACATATTTGCTGCTGCCATGCCTGCGAAGGCGCCTGCAAACAGGTTGGGCCTTGCAATGTTTTTAACCGACAAACAAAACCCGCTTGTTTCAAGGACATTGGTGAACCGCATGTGGGAGCAATTGTTTGGTGCAGGCATAGTAGAAACTTTGGAAGACATGGGTACGCAGGGTGTTACCCCAACTCACCGCGAATTGCTTGATTACCTGTCTTACAACTTCATGAACGAAGACAATTGGAGCGTAAAGAAATTATTGAAGAAAATGGTAATGAGTGCAACTTATAGACAAGATTCAAAATTGACGCCTGAGCTACGCGAAAAAGATCTCTACAATAAATGGTATGCAAGGGGAGCACGCGTAAGACTAAGTGCAGAACAAGTACGTGACCAGGCATTGAATATCGGCGGTGTGATGAATGAAGAATTATATGGTCCGAGCGTATTTCCATTTCAACCTAAAGGGATCTGGCAATCGCCTTACAACGGTGCTGAATGGGTACAAAGCATTAACAATGAACAATACAGACGTGGTGTATATACCTTTTGGAAACGTACTGCACCTTATCCGTCAATGATCACTTTTGACGGTGGCGCAAGAGAAGTTTGTATGGCACGGAGAATTAGAACCAACACGCCGCTGCAGGCACTGGTTACATTAAATGATGAAGCATATGTTGACGTTGCAAGGCATTTTGCAAAGCGCATGCAGTCGGCTGGAAACACCGTTCAACAGCAAATTTCCAAAGGCTATGAATTGATGCTTTACAAACCGTTAGAGCAACAAAAATTACAGGTGTTGGTAACGCTCTATAACGAAGCAAAACAAAAATTCACGAAAGATATAAGCAAGGCAAAAGAAATGACAGAGGAAGACAATACAACACCGGATTTCGCGGCGCTGGTTGTAGTTGCAAATGCGATGCTGAATTTGGACGAAGTAGTAACAAAAAATTAATTGACAGTTAAAAATTCCTGCCCGACTGACGTCATTCAGGCGGGGAGAATTGAAAATGTGTGCGAATTGATAGATGTGCGAATGTGCAAATGTGGGTGTAAAATGATTAATAAAATGTGGTGATTAATTGCGATCGGCTGATGGCTGATAGCTGACCACTAATAGCTTAATATGACGCGACAAGAAATACATAATCAGCGGTTGGTGAAAGAGGCGGAGCATACTGCGCTTCGGTTACACACGCGCCGTCACTTTTTAAAAGAAAGTGCAATGGGTATGGGCGGACTTGCTTTAGCTGCATTGTTCGGCTGCAATAGTAAATCTACTGCAACTGCACCAATTGCATTTGACCCGGCGCACCCGTTGTTGCCGAAGCTTCCGCAATTTCCCGGAAAGGCGAAGAGCGTTATTTATATGCACATGGCAGGCGCACCTTCTCAGCTTGAGCTGTTTGATTATAAGCCCGAGTTGATGAAAATGGATGGACAGGAATGTCCGCCATCTTTGCTCGCGGGAAAGAAATTTGCCTTCATAAGAGGTGTTCCTAAGATGCTCGGTCCGCAGGCAAAATTTGCCCAGCACGGAGAAAGCAGGTTATGGATAAGTGAAAATCTACCGCATTTTTCAACCATCGCCGATGAAGTAACCATCATCAAATCCATGACTACCGATCAGTTCAATCATGCGCCGGCACAGTTGCTGATGCACACTGGTACACCACGTTTGGGAAGACCAAGTATTGGTTCGTGGGTGACATATGGATTGGGTAGTGAAAATCAGAATCTACCTGGTTTTGTCGTTCTGACAAGCGGTGGGCGTTTCCCTGATGCAGGAAAAAGCGTTTGGGGCAGCGGGTTTTTACCAAGTGTATACCAGGGTGTGCAGTGCCGAAGCGAAGGCGATCCGGTTCTGTTTATTGAAGACCCGCATGGTATGGACAGAGACCTGCGTAAAGCTTCCATTGATGCTATTAATAAAGTGAACGAAGAATCATATAAGGAGTTCAACGATCCGGAAATTCTTTCGCGCATATCCCAATATGAGATGGCGTATAACATGCAGATCTCTGTTCCGGAAGTCATGAACATCAATAACGAACCGCAGTATATTCATGATATGTATGGCACACAGCCAGGCAAAGCCTGCTTCGCCAATAATGTGCTGCTTGCAAGAAAACTGGTGGAGAAAGGTGTGCGTTTTGTTCAATTATTTGATTGGGGTTGGGATAGTCATGGTACTGATTCTTCTACTGCGATAGATGTTGGATTCATCAATAAATGTCGCCAGGTAGATAAAGCGAAAACTGCATTGATCCTCGACCTGAAACAACGGGGCCTCCTTGATGAAACGCTGGTAATTTGGGGTGGAGAATTCGGTCGCACGCCGATGATGGAAAACAGGGAAGGAAAACAAAATCCGTTCAAAGGTCGCGACCATCATACTGAAGCATTTTCTATCTGGATGGCAGGCGGTGGCATCAAAAAAGGACACTCATACGGCGAAACCGATGAAATTGGCTATAGTGCTGTGACCAACAAAGTGGAACCGTTTGATGTACAGGCTACCATCTTAAATCAGCTTGGCTTCGATCATGAACAATTCACCTATCCTTTCCAGGGAAGGCCATTCAGGTTGACAGATGTGAAGGGAAGGGTGCTGACGGATATTGTTGGGTAGGTACCAGCTGTCAGGTATCAGGTGTGAGGTATCAGGAAGAAGGCTGTCAGCTGTCAGCTATAAGCTATTAGCTATCAGCAATCAGCTTTTAGTGCCGAGGTTAGATAGTTTCAATAAATCAATATTTAAATTAAGAAGGCGTGTGTTCTATGAAAAGTTTTGCATTGAACACATCGTACATCGTACTTCGTAAATCGTACATCGCATGCTTTTTTCCCGAAGAAATTTTCTTGCTTCATCAGTATCTGCAACAACTGCTTTATTTTTAACATCTTTAGACAGTTTTGCGTTACCACAACAACAAACCAACAATATGAATACAGGCTTTAGCTTAAAAGTACTTGCTACCAACTGGGGCTTTGAAGGATCGATGGACGAATATTGTGAGAAAGTAAAGAAGGAAGGTTACGACGGCATTGAGATTTGGTGGCCGGTGGAAAAGAAAGACCAGGATGAACTGTTTGCAGCATTAAAGAAGTATTCACTGGAAGTTGGTTTTCTGTGTGCGGGACATGAAAGTGATTTTGATAAACACTTCGATCATTTTAAAATGATGATTGACGCTGCTGCAACAAACACGATCCAGAAACCATTGTACATTAATTGTCATTCTGGCCGTGATTATTTTTCATTTGATGAGAACAGGCAATTGATTGATCATACAACACAATTGTCCAAAAAGACAGGCATTAAGATCTGCCATGAAACACATCGTTCACGCATGTTGTTCGCGGCACCTGTTGCGAAACAGTATATTGAAAAAGTTCCGGAACTGCGTATAACTTTTGACGTGTCACATTGGTGCAATGTGAGTGAAAGTTTACTGCATGATCAACAGAGGACTGTAGATAAAACGCTGGAAAGAGTTGATCATATTCATGCACGCATTGGTCATCCTGAAGGACCACAAGTGAATGATCCCCGTGCGCCTGAATGGGCCGATGCCGTAAATGCACATTTCGCCTGGTGGGATAAAGTTGTAGAAATGAAAAAACAAAAAGGCGAGGTTCTGACAGTTCTGACAGAATTCGGTCCGATGGATTATATGCCTTCATTACCTTATACGCGCCAGCCGGTGGCTGACCAATGGGCAATTAATGTGCATATGATGCAAACGTTGAGGAAACGCTATGCGTAGCTGTGAGCTATCAGCAGTCAGCTTTTCACATTTTATGAATGACTGTAAAATGAAAAATAAATTTTAAGAATATTACGAGTTGCTGACAGCTCAAGGCTGACAGCTGAAAGCTAAAAACATGCTTGAATTTCTTGGTCGTTTTCACCCCGTTTTGGTTCATCTGCCTATTGGCATTTTGCTGATAGCGTTGCTCATGCAATATCTTTCTACAAAAGAAAAATATGCCGGCCTTTCAGAAGCTGTTACCATCTCTTTACTGATTGGTATGTTAAGTGCGTTTGCTTCTTGTATTACAGGATACTTATTGTCACTAAGCGGTGAATACGACAGGTCAGCAATTAGCTGGCACATGTGGATGGGCTTTGGCGTTGCGATTGTTTCGGCATTATTATATGTGCGCCGAATTAACAACAGGCGCGACAAGATCTATAAAATAATGAGCGGTGCGCTTGTGTTGCTAATCATTATTACCGGACATCTTGGTGGTAATCTCACACACGGAGCCGACTACCTCACAAGCGCCCTTGAAGGAAAGGCAGATGCTAAGTTTAAACGCAAACCTATTCCCGATGTGCAGCAGGCAATGGCGTACAACGATCTTGTTCAACCTATACTCGCGGAAAAATGCTTTAGTTGCCATGGACCAACAAAACAGAAAGGTAAACTTCGCATGGATCAGCAAGAGTTATTGATGAAAGGTGGAAAGGATGGTGTGGTAATCAAACCCGGAAATACGGATGAAAGTGAGATCATTAAAAGAGTGTTGCTACCGCGGGAAGATGAACATCATATGTCGCCAAAGGAGAAGCCCCAACTCACTCAGAAAGAAATTACAGTTATAAAATGGTGGATCGGTAACGGTGCTCCTTTCGATAAAAAAGTCAATCAATTGCCACAGGCTGATAGCATAAAGCCGGTACTGTTATCTTTCCAAAATGCTGAAGGCGGCTCTTCTGAAGAAGGTTCTGCGACTATAGCAGATAAGGATATTCCTGCAGAGCAGGTAACGAAGGCGGATGAAAAAACAATTGATGCGCTCAGGAAAGCCGGTGCAATTGTAATACCCGTTGCACAGAACTCCAATTACCTGCAGGTTAATTTTCTGAATGATACAGTGATAACGCCTGAAAAGCTGCAATTGATCGTACAATTAAAAAAGCAGCTGGTTAGTTTAAAGCTGAGCAATACCAATACTAACGATGCTGCCCTTGACGCAATCGCGCAATGCACCTCACTCATTAAACTGTTTCTTGATCATACGTTAATTACCGATAAGGATTTGAGCAAATTAAACAACCTGTCCAAATTGCGTTATCTTAATTTAGTAGGCACGGCTGTTACCGCCAATGGCATAAAACCACTGGCACAGCTAAAGCAACTGAAACGAATTTATTTGTATCAAACTAAAGTAGATAAGACACTATGGGCAGAGCTGCAAAAACAATTCCCCTCGGCAAAACTGGATTCGGGTGGATATATCGTGCCTTCATTTCCATCGGACACGTCGCTGGTGCAAAGGCCCATCGTGCAATAGGTCAGTCTTTTTTAATCAGATTGTCATGCATTATCGTAGCTGCAGCTGGTAGTTTTTCTGCAAACGCACAATCTCTAAAAGCATACAATTTACAGGTCGATTCACTTCCTAAAAGATGGGATGAGGCAATGCCATTAGGCAATGGCATGGTTGGCGCGTTGGTTTGGCAAAAGGGAGATAAGCTACGCTTTTCATTGGATAGGGCAGACTTGTGGGATGAACGTCCGGCAATTGATTTCTCAAAATTCAATTTCAAATTTGTACAACAACAAGTAAAAAACAACACGTACGATACGATTCATAAATTGGGCGATGACCCTTATGAAGCCAATCCCCATCCAACAAAAATTCCTGCCGGGGCTGTTGAATTTAATATAGCTTCATTAGGTGCAGTGAAACAAACCACGCTTGATATTGAAACAGCCACATGCATGGTGGAATGGCAGAACGGAACTTCACTTCAAACATTTGTAACTGCAAATAAGAATATTGGCTTTTTCCGTTTTAGTAATCTGGCTGCCGATATTCAGCCCGATATAATTGCCCCTCCTTACAATACCGGAAGAAAAGCAAGCCAGGGAAATTCAGTTGAAGGCCTGGGTCTTGAAAGCCTTGGATATGACAAGGGGACAATAAAAAAATCGCAGGGACAGATTTCTTACTATCAGCCGGTAGATAAGAACAAGGGATTTACAATAACCATTAAATGGAGTAAGAAAAATAATGTACTTACAGGATCGTGGGTCGTGAGTGCGATTACTTCAAAAAATAACAATACGGCAGAAGCCACCTATGATGCAGCGCTTGCACAACATATTGCATGGTGGAAAAACTACTGGCAACAGTCCGCTTTGAAAATCCCGGATCCGCTGCTTCAAAAACAATATTACCTGGAAATGTACAAGTTAGGTTGTGTGGCACGTAAAGGTGCACCTGCCATCACGCTTCAAGCTGTATGGACGGCAGACAACGGAAACCTTCCACCATGGAAGGGAGATTTTCATCACGACCTGAATACAGAGTTAAGTTATTGGCCCGGTTATACCGGCAACCATTTGCAGGAAGCAGAATCATATACTGACTGGCTTTGGAAAATTCGTGATGAAAACAAGAAGCTGACGAAACAATATTTTGGCGTTGATGGTTTGAATGTACCGGGCGTAACTACTTTAGATGGTGTTGCAATGGGTGGCTGGATCCAGTATTCATTATCGCCGTCCACATCCGCGTGGCTTGCGCAACATTTTTACTGGCAATGGAAATATTCCATGGATGAAAAGTTTCTTAAAGATCGGTTGTATCCATATATACATGACGTAGCGACTTTTATCGAAAACATTACCTACCTGCAAAATGGTAAACGTGTATTGCCCTTAAGTTCAAGTCCCGAGTATCATGACAACTCCATTAA
Source organism: Danxiaibacter flavus (assembly GCF_041060425.1). Lineage (NCBI taxonomy): Bacteria > Pseudomonadati > Bacteroidota > Chitinophagia > Chitinophagales > Chitinophagaceae > Danxiaibacter > Danxiaibacter flavus. The sequence goes on along the minus strand of NZ_JAULBC010000005.1, from coordinate 165,189 downwards.
GGCATGGTTTAAAAATTATACCAATTACGATCTCTCACTCTATAAATATGCCTTAAGTACGGCATCAGAAGTTGCTATGGCAATGAATAAGCCTGACGAAGCGAAGCACTGGAAAAGTATTTATGATCAGCTTCCCGCATTTGATATAAATGAAACGGGTTTAACAATTGCACCGGGTCAGAACCTGGATGAATCTCATCGTCATCACGCACAATTAATGGCAATCTATCCTTTGGGTTTATTGGATGTTGAAAAGCCTGCGGACAGAGATGTGATGGAGAACTCATTACATCAATTGGAAAAGATGGGGACAAGAGCATGGTGTGGTTATTCATTTAGCTGGGCTGCATGTATTTATGCGAGGGCAAAGCAAGCGGATAGTGCTGTTAACCAGCTTCGCATATTTGCATCTAATTTTTGTTCTACAAACAGTTTTCATTTAAACGGCGATCAGAAAGGCGGACAATATTCCAATTTCACTTACCGTCCCTTTACACTCGAAGGAAATTTTGCATTTGCGCAAGGCGTACATGAACTCTTACTACAAAGTAACAAAGGCTATATCGAAATTTTTCCAGCTGTGCCACAAAGCTGGAAAGACGTTTCTTTCAAAGATCTTCGTGCGGAAGGAGCATATGTCGTAAGTGCTGCCAAAGAAAATGGTGTAATAACGCAAGTGAAAGTTAAAGCTGAAAAAGAGGGACAGCTACGAATCAAACGCCCTTTCCCAACTTATTTGTCCGAAGGCATAAACCGCAGTTCGATAAAGCTGGAAGAAGGAAATGTGATGACGATGAATGTTAAAAAAGGACAGGTAGTTACGTTGAAGAATGCATTTGAGTAAATTGTTTAGAGATTAATACATTGCAACTTCTTTCATGAAAATGGAAGAGGTCTAAAACACACAACATGAAATTTGGTTACACGATTTTGTTATCCTTGTTAGGACTAGGCGCCACTGCCCAAAAGGCTGCACTATTGCCACCTTTGCCAACGCCAAGACAACTAAACTGGCAGGAACAGGAGTTTTATCTCTTCACTCATTTTGGTCCGAATACATTTACCGATCTTGAATGGGGACATGGAACAGAACATGAAGAGGTGTTCAACCCAACGGAGCTGGATTGCCGTCAATGGGCTCGAATAGCGAAAGCCGCAGGTGCAAAAGGCATTATCATTACAGCAAAACATCATGATGGCTTTTGTCTTTGGCCAAGCAAATACTCAAAACATACAGTGCGTGAAAGCAAGTGGAAAGATGGAAAAGGTGATGTATTGAAAGAATTGAGCGATGCATGTAAAGCATATGGCTTAAAATTGGGCATCTATTTATCGCCATGGGATCGCAATCATCCGCAATATGGAACACCGGGTTACAACGATGTGTTTGTGGATATGATGAAAGAAGTTGTGAGCCGTTATGGACCATTGTTTGAGTTTTGGTGGGATGGCGCGAATGGTGAAGGCCCGAACGGTAAAAAAATGGTGTATGACTGGCATCGTTTTGAGCAGACCATGCGCACGATTGCGCCTAATACACCTGTGTTCAGCGATATTGGCCCTGATATGCGTTGGGTTGGAAATGAGAAAGGCATTGCCGGCAAAACAAACTGGAATTTGTTAGATACTGCGGGTTTTAACCGTGGCCTTGGTGCACCGTCAACAGATACATTGAATAGCGGTAATTTTAATGGAAAGGTTTGGATTCCTGCCGAATGCGACGTAAGTATCAGACCAGGATGGTTTTATCATCAGACAGAAGATGCAAAGGTCAAAACACCAGAAGAATTATTTGACCTGTATCTGAAGTCAGTTGGAAGGGGAGCAAACTTTTTGTTGAATGTTCCTCCTGATAGAAGAGGATTATTTACATCTTACGATAGTGCTTCGCTGGTTGGCTTTAGAAAATTGCTTGACGAAAACCTAAGTAAACCTGTAGCTTCAAAGACATGGAAAGCTGTTCAGCAAACCAATAACACTTTCAGCGTTGCATTGCCAAAATCAACTGCTGTTAATTGTGTTTTATTACAGGAACCAATCGAGCTTGGACAAAGAGTGATTTCATTTTCAGTACAATTGAAAAAGAATGGTTCAGTTGTAAAAGAGATCTCAGCAACAACAATCGGCAGAAAACGGATTCTCACATTTCCGGCTGAAGAAGCAGATGCGGTTGATATTGTAATTAAAAACGCTAAAGCAACACCGTACTTAAAACAGATTGCGGTTTATAAGATCGCAGATAATTTGGTAGAGAAAGAATAATTAGTTTTTAGAATCAATATCGTTTAATAGAGTGTTGTCATTATCAACCATTCATAATGTCATGATCAGATCGATATTGGGGAGCCCTCTCCAGTCGTCGAGGTGACGAAGTGAGTGTAGATTACCGCATTATAGTTAATTCGTCATTGATGCTACTGCAATTACTTTTTCTGATAAGCCAGGAACGTCATGTCGACAAGTAATTTGGCAAACGACAATCAAAAAGAGATGACAGTACGCTTTTCTTCGATAGTCCGTAGGACTTTAAGCTCAATAGAAGGCCCAACATACAAAGGCTTTCTTGTCCGTAGGACAATCAACCCCTTGGTTAAAGCCCGTACGGGCTATGATGCCCCCAATTCGGTCTTCTCTGTTGAGCTTAATTCCCTGCGGGGAATTGTAACTGTTCTAAAATCTGTCATGAGCACGACAGGAGACATCTCCCAACGTTGGAGATGCATGCTTAGCTAAACGATATAGAGTTTTTAAATGTTGCTAAAGCTCTCCAAACAAAAATCGGGGAGCTTTTTTATTTTGAAGAATGCGAAAATAACGACGTAGAAATATATCTGGTTGTAGTCGTTTGCTGATGCCCACACTAATCCATTACTTTTGCGTATCATGGATAAGCAGCTATATATATCTTGTGTTTCATCGGGCTTCGGAGGACTGGAAATCAATACGCTTAAATTAGCTGAATGGCTTACAGAATATGGATGGCAGGTGCATCTGCTTTTGTTGGGTGATTCTAAAATGCATGAAGCAGCGGGAAAATTCAGTAAGAATATCACTACGGTGCCTAAAGGTTTTTTTATGAAGTGGCGCAAAGTGACTTACATGCGAAGATGGATAAACGCTAATGATCAATCCCCAATTATTTTTACTGCGCTTAACAAAGATATAGCTACAGCCTCCTTATATAAACGCCTATATAAATCCAATGCAATTGTTATCTATCAACAGCAAATGAAAGTTGGTGTTAAAAAGAAATCGCCTGTTCACATGCTGCGATATCAAATGGTTGATGCATGGATAAGTCCATTGCCTTATCTTATTGAAGAAACGCTGGAGAAAACAACCATTACCAGAGACAAAATAAAATTGATTCCACTAAGCATTGATGCAAAACCTTTTCTTGAAAATCCCGAAACAAAATCATCAGCACGTCAAAATCTTCATCTGCCGCAGAATGTAAAGCTGATAGGTGTTTTGGGTCGCATTGATCCGGAAAAAGGACAGGATTTTTTGATCCGTTGTATAAAAGTGCTGGAGGAAAAATATCAGTCTGACTATCATTTAGCCATTATGGGTAACATAACGCCCGAACATGGCGAAGAATACATGAATGGCCTGCATTCCCTGGCAGAATCACTGCAGATAAAAGATCGCGTTCATTTTTTACCATTCAGTTGGGATGTAAAGCAATTTTATCGTGCGATAGATGTATTCGCCATGGCTTCGCGAGGAGAACATTTTGGAATGGTGACAGTGGAGGCGATGGCTTCCGGTTGTCCTGTTGTTGGCACCAATAAAGACGGAACAAAAGAATTACTCGAAGATGGAAGATTGGGGTATTTGTTTGAGTACAATAATGAAAGTGATTTTTGTGAGCAATTGCAACAGCTTGAATCAAATGAAGATCTGAATTCGATGCTGGAGAATGCGAAGAAAGCAGTGGTTGAAAAGTATTCTAAGGAGCGTATGTGTGAGGGGATGGATGAATTGTTTGTCCACCTGGTTGAGAAAAGGAATAAATAACCTGCCTGTGGTCCTCGCGCCTTTTAGTTGCGTGGTCTTACTCTATCGCCTTTGACGATGTATCTGTCGCCGGAGGCTCTGAAGAGCTGTCGGCAAAAAAATGTCCTGCAATTTTGAGATGCAGGACATTTTTTTGCCCGTCTCCGAAATCTTCTAAAAATCTTTTTGTGCGCTTTTCATTCTTTAAAGCGTGTCTGTTTTGCCAAACAGCTTGCGGTAAGTAGTAATCCTGAAATAACCAAAAATTGTAATAAATGCAAAAATCGTATTAAAACCGCAATACTTATTAAACAAAATTTTACTGTGACTGTTGAAAAATAAACGGGTCGAAGTGCGACAAGCTGTTGTTAGATAATGCTTTGATTTTATAAAAAAGCGCCTCGTACTTCAGAATCGTCTTTTAGTTCGCCACTTTAAAAACAGTTATAAAATGAATGAACCCTGCTTTCACAAATCGTTGCTAAAACACTCGGGTTTTCTAAACACAGTTGCACAAAAGTTTGCAAGAACCAGGGAAGATGCAGAGGATCTGCTACAAGAAACATTTTGCAAGGCGCTTATTTACCAGGAGAAATTTAAAGCCGGTTCAGACCTTGGCGCATGGCTATATGTTATCATGCGAAACATCTTTATAAATAAATACAGGCGTAGAAGAAAATTTGCCGAAATCATTTATGCCCCAGCGGATAAACAAAGTTCCAATCATGGCATAAGCAAAAGCTCTCACCAGGATATTTTGTCCCGAAACATTTTAATCCAGATTCACAAATTGCCGGAGCTTTTTAAAGTACCGTTTGTTTTGCATCTTGAAGGTTATAAATACGCTGAAATTGCAAACATGCTGAATGAACCGATAGGAACAATAAAAAGCCGCATTCACTTTGCAAGGCAAATATTGAAAAATGTAATTGAGAGAGGTTAATACTAAAAAGAAAATGCCTATAGGTTAAAATATTACTTTCCGAAAAACTCTCCAGTACAGTATTTTTTGAAAAATGATTTGTGCCGTTGCTTTGTTAGCTTGCTCTGGACATCTTTTAGCTGCGTGATCTCACTCCATCGCCTCCGACGATGTATCTGTCGCCGGCGGCGACAAAATAAAGCTGCGGAGCGTGGAGGCCCAGCAAAGCGTCTGTTCGCAAATGAATGTGTCCTACATTTTTAAAATGTAGGACACATTCATTTAAAATGCTTAATAAAATGAACGATAAATTTCCAGGTATTGTTCCGCAGCTTTCTCCCAGGTAAATTCTCTTGACCTTGCTTTCACTTTTTCAGATAATTCATCATTGAATTGGGAAAGCCCTTGCTCAAACACGGTATTCATTGCGTCGCAATCAAAGCTGTTAAAGTAAAAAGCTTCTTTTCCTCCAATTTCCGGCAGCGATGTATGCGTTGATAAGAATACAGGTTTGCCGAAATGCATGGCTTCCACAACAGGCAGTCCAAAGCCTTCAGCAATTGAAGGAAAAGCAAATGCAAGGCAATTTTTATAATACCAGTATTTATCCTGATCCGATATTTTTCCAATCAGTTTAATCCTGTCGCTTACATTATACAATTTTGCCTGCTCCAAAATCTTTGCTTCATAATCCGGTCTGCGTTCGCCTGCAATGATCAATTCGTAGTCATTGTTTTTCAGCAGACAAGGGAGAACATGAAAATTCTTTTTTGCAAAGAACATTCCGATACTGAAAATAAATGGCTTCGAAGGCTTGTAAACCGGCGCGTCAAATCCGGCAAACTCTTTTACGCCACCGCCGTTGTGAATAACGGACACGGGCTTGTTGCTCGTTCCGAGATAATTTAAAACATCCCGCTTTGTATGTTCCGAGATACAGACAATTTCATCCACCCGATCAATCAATGATTGTATTTTCTTGATCTGTTCCTGCTGATTTTCGGGATTGTCAACCAAAAAATTGAGGTCATGAACAGTGATGATCTTTTTTGTTTTCTTATTGTGCGGTAAATATTTTGATAGCTGGTAAGTGCAGTGCCAAACATCCATTTTACCTGCGGCGGGATTAAAAAATTTGTGCCATGATTTGTGATGCACATAAGAAGCTTCGTTGCCAAAGGCCGTCGCCTGGTTTTGAGGCGTATAAAAATGTAGTTGTTCCCTGGCGCTGTTGTATGCTTTTTGAAGTGCCTGTCCAAGGTTTAAACAAAAGTAAAATACGCCCGTATTAGGATGGCGCATTTTTTCACAGTCGAACAGAATGTTGTGGTTAGCCTTCATCTGCAAATCAGGATTGTTTTATTGCAGTTAATGCATGGCAAAATCCGTTGATTTGTGTGTGTGTGGTTGTATATCCCAGCGATTGAATAAAATTGTTGAAGTAGTTAATATTGTTTTTGTCGCTATCCAGATCATGAATTTCCACCGAAATAACTTTTGCAAGTTTGATCAATTCGGGAGGTGTGTTATAAAAAATGTCAAACTCACTTCCTTCACAATCCACTTTCAGTACATCTATCAGGCCAAGCTTATTTTCTGTTACTATCTGTTCATACGAAATGCAGGGAACAGATATTTTTTTTGTGTTCACATCATTAAAGTTTTCGAACACGGATGCTATAACTGTATTATCACTGGCGTCTTCAACAAACAACTCGATATTGTCCTTAGGCTTACCAGTTACAGCCATTTGATGAAGAGAGATATATCCCTGCAAATTATTTTGACTGATTGTTTTATTCATAAGCCCGACATTAGCCGGCATTGGTTCATAAGCAAATATCCTGGCCTTCTTTATTTTAGACAACAGTATAAAATCAAAAAAACCCACGTTGGCGCCAATGTCAACTACTACGGGTTCAGAAGGCAATAATTTTATCAGGTCTTCAATATCATAAACATCGCTCATGAAAATTTCCTTGAACACCAGAAAAAGGTTTGAGGGGACGCTTAGTTCGATGGCATTTGGCTTTGTAACAAAATGCAACGGCCACTCAGATTTGGCAACCTTATTGCGCAGATAAACGCCCGGGTTCTGAATATTCCTGAATAGTTTAAAGTATCGTTTGTATCCGTTTGTCGGCATTATGTTATCTTTTAGGGGAGCAAATTAAGGGAAAAAACTCCATAGCCCTCCCTTGGCAGTACACAATAATGATATATTATTTGTGATGTTTTTTTAAGCTAATTTTAAAGCTGTGCTAACAATAAATACGAAGTGCCAAATCAGGCTTTTACCGTTTCTTTTTTTAGTTGCTTGTTACCGTATGAAAATTCGAGCATAGCCCTGACGCTATCAGGACGAATACCTAACATGCAATGACAAACATGCTTTGTTTTTTTGCAATCGTCACAAAACTTGTGTTCTACAAACACATGAACATGTTTTCCGACCGGTGCCCATCGGCCCGGATGTATCGGTCGCATCGGTGGATATATACCGATGGCTTCACGTCCAACTGCTGCGCAGATGTGCAAGGGGCCCGTGCTGTTGGCAATTAATCCGTCGCATGCTTTTATAAAAGGAATGAACTGTGACAGATCCATTTTACCAGTCAGATCAGTAAACAAATCGCCGGCCTCGTTAAAAAGAGGATCAAGCAAAGCCCGTTCTTTTGCAGTGCCTGAAACAAATATGTTGAATTTGGAAGGATCGAGAATCTTAATGAGTGTGGCAAAATTGTGCAGTCCCCACTCCCTTGCGCTTCCCTGCGATTTAGGATGCAGAATAAGATTGTATTTCGAAGGATCGATCAATGCCTTAAATGATGGATGTAATGTTTCAAGTTTATTCATTCCAAACAGCTCGCTTATTTCATCAAGGCTATATGTTTTGTTGATGCCAAAAAATTCCAGCAGTTTAAGATTAAGCTGGCTCTCATGAAGATCTGATTTTTTTCTGCTTAAACGCACCAACTCGTTGCATGTATACCAATGGTACAGGCGGTTGCGGGTGCCAATTCTCAATGGTATCTTCAGAGCCTTCGCTCTTTCTGCAATTCCGGTTGTGGGGAAAACATGTAAAATAGCCTGTGGCTTCTTTCCGCAGATAGTTACTTCCCTGGTCAGGAAATCTTCCGCATCAATAAACTCATCAACATACGTGCAGGATTCAATAACCGGCTTTGTATATTTTTTTCCGATAAAGCCAATCTTCATTTCCGGAAAGTGCTTTTTCAAAACTGCAGCCACCGGTAATGTGAGTACCACATCGCCAATGCTGTCGGTTCTGCTTATCAAAATATTGTCCGGAATGTTCTTCATCGTGTAGCTTTATAATTTGCAGCGCCGGGCTGTTGGATATATGGTTTTATAAACTGATACAAATTAAACTGATTGTGCCCGGCGATATACCGGCTTATTTCTTCAAAAATCTCTCCTTTTTTTATTCCTGCCATTTTGTTGGCCTGGATAAGGTGATAGGCTTTTTCCGTGAGCAGCCAATATTTTTTATCCAGTGCAGGATTATTTTCCAGTATGTGCTGAATGGACTGGTATAAAGCATCTACGCCGAAACCTTGTTCTGCAATAGTTTTTATAACCGGAATACTCCTGTTATCCTCCAGGTTCAATGTGTCATACAAGTTACGCAAATATTCATCGGCACCGGGTCTGTCATATTTATTCAGCACAAAAATATCAGCTATTTCCATCAGGCCTGATTTCATTGTCTGAATACTGTCGCCGCTTTCAGGCACAACAACAACCAATGTGATATTGGCAAGACCAGCAATTTCAATTTCTGTTTGCCCAACACCAATGGTTTCAATAATAATATAATCGAAACCGGCGGCATTCATCAAATCTGTTATCTCAATAATCTTCGGATGAAGCCCGCCCATACTTCCCCTTGAAGAAAGCGAGCGTATAAAAACATTCGGGTGATTATACCACTGACTCATTCTTATTCTGTCGCCGAGAATCGCGCCTTTGTTAAAAGGTGACGAAGGATCAACGCAGATCACACCCACTTTCTTACTTTCTGTAATAATTTCTTTTATCATGCAATCAACAAGTGTGCTTTTTCCTGCACCGGGAGGGCCGGTAACGCCAATAACATTGTTGTAATAGGAAGACACGTCTGACATTAGCACTTCGTAACCATCAGCTTCATTTTCAACAAGGGAAATGCCTCTTGCCAGCGCACGAAAGTTTCCCGTTGCTATTTCTTTTATCAACTGATGATTATCCATTTAGCAAAAATAAGCATGCATTGCAAAAGTGATTGTTATACACACGGTGGTTTAGCAAAAGTTAATCCGTTATTTTACAATGGTATAGTTTTTAAAATCGAAAGGACGAATGCCTGTTTTTCTTTCAAACCAATAAAGAAACCGGTCCTTCAGGTCGAAATGTTTTTTTGAGATATCTATATTCAGACGCCAGTTCTGTTCAGCCACTCTTTTTTGCATTACCGAAGGGTGAGTTGCCGTGAATTTTTGCAGTGAATCAAAATCATCGTAATTGAACACATCTTCAGATGCAAGGAATTGTTGCCATTCATCTGTATCATCATTCCAAAAACGACTCACATTTTTCATTTTCTGCTTCATTAGTTTGGGACTTTTCACCCATCCGTAATGATACACGTATGCATCAATTGGTTTTACAGGCAGTTTGGTTGTGCCAATTCTAAAACCTTGCGCATCGCGGTAAGCTGTAATAGCTTTATTATTCCGTATGATCCTTATTTCGCGGTTATACCATTTTCTGCTATCACCAACATAATCGTAGGTGCCATAAAAATGCAGGTATTTAAAAAGAAGTCCCTGCACACGCATATCATCTTTATATTTTTTGCACGCTTCTATTATTGCAGGATAATATTGTTCATGCACCACTTCATCAGCCTGAATGTAAAATGCCCAGTCGCTGGCCGGATCTATTAATTGAAAAGCCTTATCTGTTTCTACTGCAAGAACTTTTCCGCCGTGGCGAAGACTTTGATCCCAAACTGAGTGATGTATCTTGATCTTATTGCTATTAATGCTTCTTACCAGTTCTTCTGTATCATCATCGCAGTCTCCAACCAGCACAATCATCTCATCTACAACCGGAAGTATGGAAGTAATGGCTTCTACAATAGGATAGTCATTTATCACGGCATTTTTAATAATGGTAAAGCCACTGATCTTCATGGTGTTATTATCGATTAGCGTTAGAAAAACAGCGTAAAATAAATCTTTTTACTAACTGAAAATGAAAAACTAAGTTGATTAAAGTCAGTGTTTAAACTATTACATTCTCTCATTTTTGAGTTTGAACATTAAACTCTATTTATGAAACGAATTTTTTTGTTGAGTTTGCTTGCAGCATTCACAAGTTTTTCCTGCAGTAAGAAAGCAACAGCACCTGCGAACGAAATTTCCAGTCAAGAACGTGATGCTCCTCAACTGATTAACGGAAGATTGGTGTTTTCCGACGAACGTGCATTCTATGAATATGTGGAAGCTCGAATGTCGAAATCCGCAGATGAACTTGCCGCTGCCGGCGATACGAGTGGGTTTAAGTCGCTTTATCTTAGAAGCCAGTCTGATGATGATGTTGAGATTTCTGAAGAAATTGAAGATTTAAAGCAATTTAATTTTCCCTTGCCTTTTTTGTTTGTGATTAATCAGGATGGTGAAGTTCAAATCGGTGATTATATTGTTTGGTATAGTCGCGGGAAAAAGTACTTTATTTCCAAACAATCTGAGTCAATGCTGAGTAAATTAAAAGAAAATCCAGATTTGATCAAAGATTGTGTGCCTGCCGGAAGCTCTCTCGTTCAAAAAAAGTCAAGTGATAATGAGAGAACCAGTTTCTCTCTTTCCAACGCCCTTGACGCTCGACATCAGAAAACTTTTTTTCAAATTAATTACCAGGGAAGGACTATGAATGGTGACAGAAAATATGTGCATGAAATCATCACCTACTACGAGGGCAATTATCCCGCTGGTCCGGCTATTGTATGGCGTTCGTATATATATTTAAGAATTAAGTTAGAATGGAAGGGTAGAAACGGCAACCTGCAGGAGAAAGGAGGGAGATTAGAACTTCACTACAGGGGGCGGCGACAGTGAATTTTGGTTCAGGTGGCTATCAAGTTGGTCCTGAAATAAATCTTAATACAGGCATTACCCAAAGCGGAGACTATACCCTGCTGCTTGCCCAATATAACGGAAGTGGGATCACATCTCCGTCGCAACCTACACCAATGTGGACGCTTGACTTAAATGGTACGATTTATCAACATGTCGAAGGTGACGTTACGTCTAATGAATGGTATAATACAGGCTATCCTCTGTGGTAGTGTTAAACGGATTTGTCAACCGAAGCCCTACGATAAAGTTGGGCTTCTTATTTTTTAAAAACGGGCATTCTCTCATTTGGCTAATATCAATAAGTTTGCACTAAGAAAGCATGGAATTTGCTGTAGCTATAACTATTATTCTGTCATCCATACCAGGTTTAGCATGATTAATTTCATTCCCATATTTCCGTTGAATATTGTGGTGTATCCCGGGGAGCAACTTAACCTGCATATTTTTGAGGAGCGCTATAAACAATTGGTGAACGAATGTTTTACTGAAAAAAAATCTTTTGGCATTCCTGCTGTTATTGACAGTCATGTTAAAGAATTGGGTACGTTGGTACAGATCAAAGAGATTGCCGAAGTTTATGAAGATGGTCGTATGGATATACGCACAGAGGGAATTCGCATGTTCAAAATACTGGAGATTATACGTTCTGTTCCCAACAAGTTATATGACGGCGCGATTGTGAACTATCCGGACACAATTGACGAGAGGAATATTAACATGATGCGCCGCATTATTGCAGGCATTCGCGAATTACACCGCTTGCTGAAAGTGACCAAAGATTTTAAAAAGAATGATGACGAGCTGGTAAGTTATGATATAGCCCATCACGCAGGACTTTCCTTACACGAAGAATATGAGTTGCTTGGACTGTTGCAGGAAGATCAGCGCCTGGAATACTTAAAACGCCATCTGAATAAGATAATACCCATTGCAGGCGGCATAGATAAACTAAAAGAAAAAATTCAGCTTAACGGACATTTCAGGGAACTGAAAGGTTTTAATTTAGATCTTTAATGATGCAGACCACCCTTTGCTTTGACTTTGGAAACACCCGCTTAAAGTGCGCCGTATTTACCAACGGAGAATTGACCGATGTACTTGTATTGAAAGATGATAGTAACGACACCATTCTGGAGTTGATAGGGGAATACAAGCCAATAAGAACCCTGCTATCTTCTGTAATTAATCACAATCAGGCCTTGGATGAGCTTTTACAACAGCATTCCGATTTTCACAGGCTCAATCACCTGAGCCGGTTACCTGTTAAAACACCTGTTGGAAAGCCAGAAACAATTGGTGCCGACAGGCTGGGGCTGGTTGTTGGTGCCATGCATGAATTTCCTGAAAATCATTGCCTCGTGGTTGGTTTGGGCTCATGTATTACCTTCAATTTTGTTAATAAGCGTCACGAATTTTTAGGCGGAGGAATATCACCCGGCCTTGAAATGCGTTTCCGCTCCATGCACGAGTTTACCGCCAGGTTGCCTTTGATAAAACCTGACGGCAATTTTCCCCTGATTGGCTATGATACCCGCACAAACATGCTCAGTGGCGTAATATTGGGCATGAGCAAAGAAATTGACGGCATTATTGACGAGTACCTGGCCAAATATGCCAATCTTAAGGTATTCCTCACCGGAGGTGATATGCATTTCTTTAAACCGCATCTTAAATCAGAGATCATTTTCGATCCATATCTGATTTATAAGGGATTGTATGCGATTAGTGAGGAGAATAAGTAGCTGTGGACTATGAGCTGGGTGTCAGGTATCAGGTTTTAGGCATAAGGTGTGAGGCATGAGGCATGAGGCATGAGGTGTGAGTGTGAGGTGTGAAATGTGAAATGTGAGTTGTGAGGTGTGAGGTGTGAGGTGTGAGGTGTGAGGTGTGAGGTGTCCAAGAATTGCACCTTGTAAGTTAGCTAAGAAATTTTACACTATTAGAAGGGTAAACTTAATCCTTACCCGGCTAAGGCTGAAGGCCTTAGAGCATTAGCCCAGGGCAACGCCCTGGGTAAAAGACACAATATCGATCAAGCCCTGAAGGGGCGAAAGCAAAAGCTACACGAAAGAATGAAACTGATAATTAGGCAGATTGAGATCAAAATCCAAAGCTGATAGCTCATAGCTGATGGCTCAAGGCTGATAGCTGATAGCCGAATGCTTAGAGCTCCTGTTAAAATGACATTTGCAACGTTCAGGGGGTGCCGGCTTACACGTTTCTTCACTTATCTTTGGGCCGATTTTATTTCACAGAATTTATGATACAACGCTTTTTACGCATAAATAAGAAATGGGCAATACTGCTTCCGGCGCTGCTGTTATTTTCCTGTGAGAATAAAATCGAAGAAGTACAGGATCTGGGCAAGAAAAGAACAGGTGTTGAAGAAGGCGTACAAATCGAAAGTTATATGAGTGAAGGCGGTGTTATGAAAGCACGGCTGACTGCTCCTGAAATGTTGCGGACACAAAACGATACGCCACGTACCATTTTCCCAAAATCGCTCCAGGTGATCTTTTATAACGACAGCCTGAAAATGGAAAGTCATCTGTTCGCCAAATACGGTCACTATCTTCAAAACGACAATAAGGTATTCTTACGTGATAGTGTTGTTGTATTCAACGTCAAGGGTGATACGTTGTTCTGCGACGAACTATGGTGGGATCAAAATAAACAAATCTTCTACTCAGACAAGCCGGTGAATGTTCATAAAAAGTCCGGCGAAAACCTGCGCGGTGCTGCACTTACCGCAAAACAGGATTTCAGCAAATATAGCTTTACAAATGCCACCGGTAACCTGTTGGTTGGAGACAGCTTATTGCCATCGAACAACGATAGTACTCCTCCTCCGCCAGCACAAACGCCTGCTCCGTCGCCGGTTCAATAAGCTTTCAGCTATCAGCATTGAGCTATCAGCATTCTTAAAAAGAAGAATTCGAATACTAAACATAAAAAAAGCACAGAATAAAACTTATATTCTGTGCTTTTGTCATTTATTTCTTTGTGCTTCTTGTCGTCTTTGCGTCTTTGCGGCTAATCTTCCTGCTCTTCCATTCTTTCCGGCCTCATTTGCGGGAACAGCAGCACATCCTGAATAGAAGGCTGATTGGTCATCAACATACAAAGCCTGTCAATTCCAATACCAATACCACTGGTAGGAGGCATACCGTATTCCAGGGCACGTAAAAAGTCATAGTCGATGAACATTGCTTCATCGTCGCCACGCTCCATCAAACGAACCTGCTCCTCGAAACGTTCACGTTGATCGATTGGGTCGTTTAGCTCAGAATAGGCGTTCGCAATTTCTTTTCCATTGATCATCAGCTCAAAACGCTCAACCAGCCCCGGTTTGCTGCGGTGCTTTTTGGTAAGCGGGCTCATTTCAACAGGATAGTCTATAATGAATGTCGGTTGAACATATTTGTATTCTGCCTTCTCGCCAAACAATGCGTCGACCAGCTTGCCTTTACCCATTGAAGCATCTACCTCAATATGCAGTTGTTTGCAGGTAGTGCGAAGCTCATCTTCATTCATTTCGCTGATGTCGATGCCAGTGTTTTCTTTTATCGCGTCATAAATGCTCAGACGTTTGAACGGCGCTTTAAAATTGATGATAGTTTCGCCAACTTTTACTTCTGTTGTTCCGTGCAGCGCCAGAGCAATTTTTTCAATTAATTGTTCGGTCACTTCCATCATCCAGAAGTAATCCTTATAAGCTGTATACCATTCCAACACGGTAAACTCAGGATTATGTGTTCTGTCCATGCCCTCATTACGGAAGTTGCGGCTGAATTCATATACCCAGTCAAAACCACCAACGATCAGTCTTTTTAAGTACAGCTCATTCGCAATACGCAGGTAAAAAGGCATGTCCAACGTATTATGGTGTGTCATAAACGGTCTGGCCGCAGCACCACCCGGAATAGATTGCAATACCGGCGTATCTACCTCAATCGCACCCTGGCCATTCAAAAAGTCGCGGATGGTATTGATCAGTTTGGTTCTTTTTACGAATGTTTCTTTCACATCCGGGTTGATGATCAGGTCCGCATAACGTTGACGATAGCGGAACTCAGGATCAGTGACAGCATCAAAAACGTGCCCGTGCTCATCTCTTTTTACCACAGGAAGCGGTTTCAGGGATTTCGTCAGCAAGGTAATTGTTTGCGCGTGTATGGATGTTTCGCCTGTTTTAGTGATAAATACAAAACCCGTAGAACCGATAATATCACCCAGATCCAGTCCATGTTTTACAACATTATCCCAGAAAGATTTATCCTCACCAGGGCAAATGTCATCGCGTTTTACATACAACTGAATAATGCCTTTGCTGTCTTGTATCTTTATAAAGAAAACCTTGCCTTTGTCGTTGATACTCATGATTCTGCCTGCAACGCAAACGCTGGCAAAATTGTCTTTTGTTTCTTCACTGAATTCCTTCTTGATATCAGCAGAAAAATGTGATACGGGATATAAAGGTGCAGGATATGCATCTATGCCTGCTTCTTTCAGCTTTCCTAACTTTTCACGGCGGATGATTTCCTGTTCGGACAAATGTTGACTCATATTAAAAAAATAAAAGGTTGGCAAAGATAATGAATGTGGGCTTGCGAGTAAATGCAAATATAGAAGGGGCTGTAAGTCTTACTTACAGCTATATATGTATAATTTTTTTAAGTGATCTGGCTTAACAATCATAGAGTGGATTAAGTATATTTGAAAGAACGCTTAACGATTCCACATGAAAAAACAAATACCCCGGCCCAACTACTCCGCCGGAAGACGCAAGTTTTTGATAAATACTGTACAGGCCGCTGTTGCTATTACCATTATTCCCCGCCATGTTATGGGAGGAAAAAATTATGTTGCTCCAAGTGACCAGATAAACCTGGGATTTATCGGCACAGGAAAACAGGGGAGAGGATTGGTTCGCAACTTTGCCACCCGCGCACAGGTGGTCGCCGCTGCCGATGTAGATCAGCAAAAACTGGATCTGTTCGAATCAAATACGAAAAAGTTATATGCTGAGGTCAAAGACAAAATGGATTATAAAGGCATTACCGGCTATAAAGATTTTCGTGAATTATTAGATAGAAAGGATATTGACGCGGTGGTTATTGCCACTCCGGATCATTGGCACGCTGTAATGACCGTAATGGCTGCGAATAAAAAAAAGCATGTGTATTGCGAAAAGCCACTGGCACATTCAGTTGAAGAGGGCCGGGCAATGGTAAATGCAACAAAAAAGAATAATGTTATACTCCAAACGGGAAGTATGCAGCGTTCCCGCGAGACTTTCCACCATGCCTGCGAGCTTGTTCGCAATGGTTACATCGGTGATGTTAAGGAAGTGCAAGTGAATGTTGGTGTGGCTGCTGTGCCTGCAACGCTGCCGCAACAGCAAGTGCCATCAGTGCTTAACTGGGACATGTGGAGCGGTCCTGCGCCACTGGTGCCTTTTAATGCGGATTATGCTCCGCCTGTAGAGTTAGACATCTTTCCTAACTGGAGAAAATACAAAGAATTTGGTGGTGGCATTTTGAGCGACTGGGGTGCACACATGTTTGATATTGCACAATGGGGCCTGGGCATGGATGAATCCGGTCCGGTTCATTTTTATCCTCCTGACGGTAAGGACCATCAGCACCTTACCATGGTGTATAAAAATGGCGTAGTGATGAAGCACATGGACTTTGGACGAGGTTTTGGTGTACGATTTATTGGCTCAAAAGGAACGCTTGATATCAGCCGTGAATATTTAACATCCGATCCTGCAAATATTGTGACCGCGACTATCCAGCCAAATGAAATTCATTTGTATAAGAGTGATGATCACTATTCTGACTGGTTAAATGCGATTAAGAACGGCACTCAACCTATTTGCAATGCAGAAACTGGTCACCGCACCAGCAGTTTGTGTTGCATAGCAAACATAGCCTACTGGTTAAACCGCCCGCTGGAATGGAACCCGGAAAAAGAAAAATTCAGGCACGATAAGGAAGCAAACAGATTGGCGAAGGCAAATATCAGGAAGCCGTGGTCCCTAGATTAGGATTTGGATTAGGATTGTCTTGACCGGGATTTTTGGGATTAGGGGATTAACTGGATTTGCAAAAAACGTGTCCTACACTTGCAAGTGTAGGACACGTTTTTTGCTGCAAAGCCCAATCTTTCTCCAGATCTATTTTTTTACTGTTCACCGAATGAATCGATGCTAAAAAGAAATAGGCTATTCAAAAACTGAACAGCCCATCTTACGCTCTTACTGTCTTACAGTCTTACGTGTCTTCTACAAATCCGGAAGGGATGAAATTATTATAGCATAATCATATAGTTTGGCGAAAATAACCCCGAAGGGGTGGCATTATCTGGACCGGGATTTTTGGGATTGGAGGATTGACAGGATTTGCAAAAACATGTCCTACACTTGCAAGTGTAGGACATGTTTTTTGCTGCAAAGCCCGATCTCTCTAGATGTATTTTTTTTACTTTTCACCGAATGAATCGATGCTTTATAGAAATAGGCTATTCAAAAACTGAACAGCCCATCTTACGATCTTACGATCTTACTGTCTTACGTGTCTTCTACTAATCCCGAAGGGGTGGCATTATCTTGACCGGGATTTTTGGGATTAGGGGATTAACTGGATTTACAAAAAACGTGTCCTACACTTGCAAGTGTAGGACACGTTTTTTGCCGAAGCGCTATCTTTCTCCAGATCTATTTTTTTACTGTTCACCGAACGAATCGATGCTAAATAGAAAGGGGATATTCAAAACTGAACAGCCCATCTTACTATCTTACTATCTTACGATCTTACTGTCTTACATGTCTTCTTAGAGGCTTCTCGCTATCCCCAGCTCCAAACCTCTCAACTCCGCCAAACCTCTCAATCTTCCAATTGCAGAATAACCGGGATAGGTTTTCTTTTTCAGATCATCCAACATTTGATGCCCATGATCGGGGCGCATAGGAATTGCAACATTTCTGCGTTTCATCAATAACACAATTTCTTTCACTACTGCATACATATCAACATCACCATCCAGGTGGTCCGCTTCATAAAAATTGCCCTCAGCATCACGTCTTGTGCTGCGTAAGTGCAGGAAATGAATATGATCGCCCAGGCGTTGAACCATTCCAACAAGATCATTATCCGCTCTTACACCGTAAGATCCCGTACAAAAGCACAAACCGTTTGCAGGAGATTGAATGCTGTTCAGCAATTCAACAGCATCTTGCTCTGTACTTACAATACGGGGTAAGCTCAATATCGGATATGGAGGATCATCAGGATGGATCGCCATTTTCAATCCCACTTCTTCCGCTATGGGAACAACCTGCTGCAGAAAGAAAAACAAATGCTGTTTTAATTTTTGCGCATCAATGCCTTTATAAGTATTTAATGCATTCAAAATTTGCTCTTCAGTAAAACGCTCTTCACTTCCTGGTAAGCCAAGTAATGCATTGGTGTACAAAACATCTTTTTGTTCTGCAGTCATGCTTTCCAATCTTGCTTTGGCTTTACTGATCTCATCTTCAGTATAATCTTTTTCAGCGCCTGGTCTCTTTAAAATAAAAAGATCAAAAGCAATGAAAGCAGCTTTTTCAAAATACAATGCCTTGCTGCCATCGGCCATTTCATAGGAAATATCTGTACGCATCCAGTCAAGGATCGGCATAAAGTTATAGGTAACAACTTTCAATCCACATGCGGCAACATTGCGAAGACTCTGCTTGTAGTTCTCTATATATTGAAGATAGTTGCCAGTGTGTTTTTTGATGTCTTCATGTACAGGCAGACTTTCAATAACCGTCCAGGTCATTCCTGCATCTTCTACCTGTTGTCTTCTTTTATTTATTTCATCAACCGGCCATATGTCACCAACAGCAATATGATGAAGCGCAGTAACAACGCCTGTGCAACCTGCCTGGCGAATATCTGATAAGCTAACCGGATCATTAGGGCCATACCAACGCATGGTCTGTTCCATGAACATAAGCAATCAATTTGAGAGGTGTTTAAAATGTTGTCGTCAAATATAAAGCGTTTTGGTATATCGCTGATCGCTGATTTTTTGATCTCTGATTTGTTCAGGCGCAAAATCCTAATAATTCATAGACAGCACTTCTTCTTACTGTCTTACGATCTTACGCGTCTTACGGTCTTATATCTCTGATGTCTGATTTTTTGATCTCTGATTTGTTCAGGCGCAAAATCCCAATAATTCATAGACAGCACTTCTTCTGACTGTCTTACGATCTTACGCGTCTTATGGTCTTATATCTCTGATGTCTGATTTTTTCATCTCTGATCTATCTCAGGTGCGAGATAACAACTAAACATCGACAGCACATCTTCTTACCTTCTTACTGTCTTACGATCTTACTGTCTTACGGTCTTATATCACTGATGTCTGATCTTTTGATCTCTGATCTATCTCAGGTGCGAGATAACAACTAAACATAGACAGCACATCTTCTTACCTTCTTACTGTCTTACGATCTTACGCGTCTTACGGTCTTATATCTCTGATGTCTGTTTTTTTGATCTCTGATCTTTCTCAGGTGCGAGATAACAACTAAACATAGACAGCACATCTTCTTACCATCTTACTGTCTTACGATCTTACGGTCTTACTGTCTTCTTCTTGAAGAGGCCTGTATATCTAACGCAGTATCTAACTGAATGGTGCGGTATTGTGTTGTAGTGTTATTGTTTTCAATCAATTCAATAATAAGTTCGGCTGCTTTCTGTCCAACGTTAAATGTAGGTTGCTTAACAGAAGTGAGTGCGGGAGCAAGATAAGGCGTGATGGGATTATCGGAGAAGCCGGCAATAGCAATGTCCTCAGGAATACGCAACCCCATTTCTTTTATCACTTTAATACAGATGATATTCAATCTTTCTGCAGAAATAAAAATAGCGTCCGGTCTGTTATCCGATTCAAGGATCCTTCTGATCGTCATTTCACTGCACACAACGTCGATTGGGCTATGAATGATCCATTCATCACGAACCGGAAGATTGTATTTTTTCATTGCGTCTTTATAACCGTTTAACCTGTTCTGTGTGATGGAAAGGTTGAGCGGTAGCGTTATCAGTGCAATGTTGTGATATCCTTGTTGTATCAGGTGTTCAACGCCGTTGTATGCGCCAAAGTAATCATTGGTAATTACCTTATGTGCGTTGATTGAATGACACACACGATCAAACATCACGAGCGGAATGTTCTTATCTATTGTATCAGTAAGATGATCATAGCACTGTGTTTCGTTCGCAAGCGAAATGATCAGGCCATCAATGCGCCTGGAAACAAGGAGCTGAACATTTTCCTTTTCACGCTCATATTTTTCATGACTTTGAAAGATAAGTACATGATAACCTTTTTTATAAGCGATGTCTTCAATGCCTGCAATAGTGTTGGATGAAAAGTTATTGGCAATTTCAGGAACGATGACGCCGATAATCTTGCTTCTTTTTTCTTTCAGTGACAATGCAATGGGGTTGGGAGTGTAGTGCAGTCTTGCTGCTACTTCCTTTACCAGCATCTTTGTCTCAAGCTTTATCTCAGCACTATCTCTTAACGCACGGGAAACCGTGCTCACAGAGAGTTTCAACTCTTGAGCGATATCTTTAATTGTGACTATACGTTGCGAATTATCCATTGCACTATTATAACGCTTATAAGGGGTTTAAAGCATAAATCTATTTATAGATATCTAATAAACAAGGTTATTCATTCAAAATTTTTAAAATTTTTTTGGGAAAAAACCGTGGTTACATCAACGCAAACGTTCCCGGCAACGAGTGAGGCGAATTGCTTTGCTAATCAATTTTAGCAGCACGTGTTTTAAACAGATATTCTTTTTATGTTTGAATGAAGAACCGGAATAATTGCTTTTGCCTGGAACGATTGGATAGACCTTGCGCATAATGAAAAAAACTTTGTTTACCGCTATGCAAAACATTGCATTGTTATAGCGTGTTCAGACCTGCCATTGTTTATTGCCGGCAAATAATCAGAAAAACATTAAACAGGATTTAAAATTATTATGGGTACTGTGAAAAAGTTACTTGGTATAACGTGTCTGCTTACCGCAATTGTAGCATTCGGATTTGCGTGCACATCAGCAAAAAGATCGGCCTCATCTTCCAATGCAAGTCTGAAGAACAAACGTGTACTTGTATATACCAAAAATGGCAAGGGCTATGTTCATCAAAATATTGCAGCGGCAACTTCGAGTTTGCAGCAACTTGGCAGGGAAAACGGTTTTGTTGTTGATGTATCTGACAAGCCCGAAGATTTCACAGAAGAAAATTTGAAAAAGTACAATGTTCTCATCTTTAATAATACGAATAATGATGTTTTTACGTCAGATGAACAAAAGGTTGCTTTGATGCGATACGTTCAGGCCGGCGGAGGATTTATCGGAATACATTCCGCATCGGGAACAGAACGCAACTGGCCATGGTTCAAACGCTTGCTGGGCGCCACTTTCCTGCGTCATGCAGCTCATCAGAAGTTTAAAGACATTGTCATCGATAACACGCATCCTTCAACAGCATCCTTACCTCAGATATGGGAGTGTGATGATGAATGCTATTATGTAAAAGAAGTAAATCCGGATCTGCATGTGCTTGTAGTTCATGATCTGAGTAGCGTGGACGATAAGGACAAACCTGTTTTCTACGGACAGACTTTTCCTTCAGTCTGGTGTCACGAATTTGATGGAGGCAGACAATGGTATACAACACTTGGGCATGACAGCGCTACTTATTCAAATCCCGTTTTTCAAAAACACTTGCTTGGTGGAATAGAGTGGGTGGCTGGTGGCAACGATAAACCGGATTATTCAAAAGCGAAGGCTAAGAGTCCGGATGATCCGCTGCCATATTAAATGTGCAAATGTGTAGATGTGCAAATGTGCGGATGTGCGATTATGCAAATGAAGCGAGTCTTTTTATGTGCGGATGTTTAAATATATAGATAGTTACTAAAAGCTGAAAGCTGATGGCTGACAGCTCATAGCTTTTCAAAACCTATAGTTATGAAAAAGAAAACCAACGATTCATCGAGAAGGAAGTTTTTGAAGAACTCTATTGCAGGTGCCGCCGGTGTTGCACTTGTAAATATTCCCACAATTGTTCCTGCAAGTGTGTTTGGTAAATATGCACCAAGCAACCGGATCAATATAGGAGCTATAGGTACAGGCAGGATTTCCCGTGAACATGATATGCCAGGTACGTGGCAGCACGGTAAAGCACGCATTATTGCCGTGTGTGATCTTGATAAGAACCGCCTGGCTTCTGCGCAGAAACTGGTGAATGATTATTATTCAAAGAAGGAGGGAAAGCCATACAATGGGGTTATTAGGTATGACGACTATCTTGAATTGCTGGCAAATAAAGATATTGATGCAGTATTGATCAGCACACCTGACCACTGGCACGTAATACCTGCTGTTGCGGCAGTGCGTGCGGGTAAGGATGTGTACATGCAAAAGCCGGCATCACTCACTATTTCTGAAGGACGTTTTTTAAGTAATGAAGTACATAAATCAGGACGCATACTACAAATAGGCAGCCAACAACGTTCGATGCCGCAATTTAAACGCGCATGTGAGTTGGTTCGTAATGGTCGCATCGGTAAACTGCATACTATTTATGTTGGCTTGCCAATTGATGATCCTAAACAAGCCACAGTCGAGCAGCCAATGCCGGTACCGTCAGAATTGAATTATGAAAAATGGCTGGGCTCTACGCCTTATGTTCCTTATACATTAAAACGTGTTCATCCCACGAATGATTTTTCGAGACCAGGCTGGTTGCGCATTGAGCAATTTGGTGCAGGTATGATCACAGGCTGGGGCGCGCATCACTTTGATATTGCCAATTGGGGAATGGGTACTGAATTTACCGGTCCGGTTGAAATATTCGGAACTGCCGAGTGGCCTCCTGCCGGCAGCTTATGGGATGTGCATGGCTCATTTAAAACGGAAAGCCTGTTTGCAAATGGTGTGCGGGTACTGGCAAGCGACCAATATCCTAACGGTGTAAAATTTGTTGGTTCCGATGGATGGATCTTTGTTACGCGTGGCAACTATTCCGCAACAGCAAACGATCCTGTTGCAAAAGATAAAAATGCGAAAGCACTTGATGCAAGCGATCCCAAAATACTTACTTCAGTGATCGGGGAGAATGAATTGCATCTGTATGAAAGTAAAGAGCATCATGGTAACTGGCTGGATTGTATTCAAACAAGACAAACACCTATTACACCAATTGAAGTTGGACATAGAGCCTGCTCCGTTTGTTTGCTCAATCATGCTGCGATGAAGTTAAAACGCAAACTTTATTGGGATCCGATCCAGGAGAAGTTTAAAAACGATGATGAGGCGAATGCAATGTTGTGTAAACCGCAACGTTGGCCATACCAACTGGTCTAGACCTGGATTTATAAGATTTGAGGATTAACGGGATTGGGTTGATGATGAATGAAGGAATACACGATTTAGAAAGGAGTTGATAGAAAGATTACGCGGATATTATTTCCTTAACGAAGCGTTAGGGATGCGATCAAACAAAATCATTACTAAAAACCAGCTGATAGCTAATAGCTGACAGCTGATAGCTCAATTATGTTTAACAAACTAACCACATTTTCTCTTGCTGCTCTTGCTTTGACGAGTGTTTCATGTAATTCAGGAAGCACCGCAAAAGGAACGAATACTGATTCTTCAATGGTAAGGTTAATCACGTTGGATCCGGGGCACTTTCATGCTGCTTTGGTACAAAAAACCATGTATCCGGGCATTGATAGTGTTGTTCATGTATACGCACCTGACGGAGAAGAGCTAAATGCACATCTCGCTCTCGTAAAACAATACAACGAACGGACGGAAAAGCCTACGCACTGGCAGGAAGAAATATACAAGGGCAATGATTTTTTGGATAAGATGGTTGCGGATAAAAAAGGAAATGTGGTAGTTATAGCTGGTAATAATCTGAGAAAAACCGAATACATCAAGAAATCTGTTGACGCAGGTTTGAATGTTCTGGCGGATAAGCCGATGGCTATAACTTCTGCCGGCTTCGACCTGCTGTTGCAGTCATTTGAAGAAGCCAATAAAAAGAATGTGCTGTTGTACGATATTATGACAGAACGTTCTGAAATCACCACTATCCTCCAGCGCGAATTAATGAAGCAACAAGATGTGTTTGGCACTTTACAACAAGGCACAAAAGATAATCCAGCTGTGGTAATGGAGAGCGTGCATCACTTTTACAAATATGTATCTGGCAATGCACTAAAGAGACCAACATGGTTTTTTGATCCTGAACAACAAGGCGATGCGATGGCTGATGTAGGAACGCACCTTGTAGACCTGGTGCAATGGGAGAGCTTTCCTGACAAGATCATCGATTACAAAAAAGATATCGTAGTTGAATCGGCCAGCAGATGGGCAACGCCTTTAACCCTTTCTCAGTTTGCAGCAATGACAAGACAGGACAGCTTTCCTTCGTTCCTTAAAAAATTTGTACAGAAAGATACAGTACTGAATATTATTGCTAATGGCGATATCAATTATACGATAAATGGTGTTCATGCTAAAATAGCCGCGTTGTGGCATTACCAGGCACCGGAAGGAAGTGGGGACACACATTACTCGTTATTCCGCGGAACCAAGGCGAACCTTATTATTAAGCAAGGAAAGGAAGAACAGTTTCAGCCAACATTATATATAGAACCACTAACAAACAATGCGGACTTTGAACAAAAGCTACAGGCCGCTATACAACAAATTGCTGCAAACTATCAGGGCATTGGTGTAGTGAAGACTGTAAAAGGATGGAAAATGAATATTCCTGATTCCTACAAGGTTGGCCACGAAGCTCATTTTGGACAGGTGATGGAGCGTTTTCTTCAATATCTGAAAAATAAAAAGCTGCCCGATTGGGAGCAGCCGAACATGATAGCAAAATATTACACTACTACTAAAGCGCTGCAAATGGCTACAACAAAGTAAAAAATCATATTACATAAATGCAGGTGCGTTAGGAATGAAAATTTCAAACGGTTAAAGAGATGTGCTGTGACCGTAATGGTAATATATTGCCGGTTCAAAACTTAAATACGTAAAGGAAACATGGAATACATAAATCAATTTGATCTTACAGGAAAGCATGCATTGGTAACAGGTGGCGGTAAAGGACTGGGTTTTGCTACAGCTAAAGCACTTGTAGAAAATGGAGCATCTGTAACTATTGTGGGAAGAAATGAAGCTTTGTTACGCAGCGCCTGTGAAGAACTCGGGCAAAAATCAACATATAAAGTTGTGGATCTGGCGAATCTTTCTGTTATCCCTGCATTTATAAAAGAAGTAGAAGAACAGATCGGCGCGATAGATATACTGGTAAATAATGCCGGAATTAATTTGAAGAAGGAAGCGATAAATGTTACAGATGAAGAATTCAGCGAAATAATCAAGGTAAATCAGCAGGCTGTTTTTGCTGTGACACGTGAAGTTGCAAAGTTTATGCTGCAAAGAGAAAGAGGCAGTATAGTAATGATCAGCTCAATGGCGGCACAATACGGTTTGCCGAAAGTGGTTGCTTACACTGCATCTAAAACTGCTATTGAGGGCATGACCAGATCACTGGCAGTAGAGCTATCACCATCAGGTATCCGTGTTAACTGTATTGCACCAGGTTTTATTGCAACAGATATGTCAGCAAAAGCACTGAACAACGATCCTGAGCGTAAAGCTAAAGTGATGGGCCGCACGCCAATGGGCAAATTGGGTGAGCCGGCTGATATAGGATATGCTGTTGTGTACCTGGCTTCCAATGCTGCGAAGTATGTAACGGGCGTGGTTTTATGTGTTGACGGCGGCAATTCCATCGGGTTTTAAAACTGTAGATAAAAACTAAAACTAAACTGAAACTGTAAAAGGCTGAAAGACGAGCGCCACACAAATGCACCTATAAACAATTTTCAATTTATAAATGCATTGTACGATGGAAAATCAACTATCAATCTTTTCAATTTTTGATCGTAAACATTTTCATTCACCCCAAAAACACGATTGCTTATGAAATGGAAAACACTCTACCGTTATTTGTTCATGTTGGGTGTTATTTCAATTGCCAGCCTGGGTATTGCATCTGCTCAAACCCATTCTGTGCATGGAAGAGTAACCGGCGAAAATGAGTCGCAGGGACTCGCTGGTGTTGCTGTAACCATAGATGGTACAACAAAAGGCACCACTACAGATGAGAACGGTAATTTTAAATTGACCGGCCTGTCAGCTAACTCGGTTCTTATCTTTTCCAATATTGGATATAAGAAAGAATCAGTAGCAGTAAAGGGCCGCAGCGAGGTTAATTTAAAAATGCAACCGGAAGTGTCCAATCTTGAACAGGTAGTTGTTATCGGTTACGGTACTGCGAAGAAAAAAGATCTTACGGGTGCTGTTGCCTCTGTAAAGGCTTCTCAATTGGAAAACGAACATCCTGCATCTGTGCAGGATCTGTTAAGAGCCAATGTGCCTGGTTTGAACATCGGCCTGGCTACATCTCCTAAAGGTGATGCCGGCTTACAGGTGAGAGGTAAAAACACGTTGAACGCAAGCTCCAGTCCGTTAGTGGTTTTGGACGGAACCATCTATTATGGTGCGTTAGCTGACATTAACCCAAATGACATTGAAACGATTGACGTACTGAAAGACGCGAGCTCTGCTGCGGTATACGGTGCCAAAGCGGCGAGTGGTGTTATCCAGGTTACCACTAAAAAAGGTAAAACAGGTAAGCCGGTTGTAAATGTGAACGCGAGCACAGGTCTGGCAACAATGAGTGTAAACCAGCCGGTGTATGGTCCGGATGATTTTTTGAACACATGGAGAAGAAACGTTAAATATAGCACCAACCTGAAGGCGAAACCTTATCAGTATGATGATCCAAGGACGCTGCCTTCAGACGTATCTCTTCAAGATTGGCTGGCTTATGATGCATCAGCTCCAAACTCAGATCCTGTGGTTATCTGGTTACAACGTCTCGGCCTTCAACCGGTGGAAGTTGCCAACTACAAAAAAGGTGTTTCGCAGAACTGGTATGATATGGTGTTTCAGAATGGCCTAAGACAAGATTATAACTTAAGTTTATCCGGCAGAAAAGACGGCTTGTCTTATTTCTGGTCAGTTGGTTATATGGATAACAAAGGCATTGTTACGAACGATGAATACAATGTTGCGCGCACCCGTTTGAACCTTGAAGCAAAAGTGACCAATTTTCTTAGTGTTGGTACAAACACGCAGTTCAGCGTGAGAGACGAAAGTGCAGTGCCTTTTGACTGGACCGTGATCAGTCCTAACTCTCCATGGGGATCTGTTTACAAAGATGACTCATCTGACTATCGTTATATTCCAAACGATGAAGCGAGTGGTGGTAAAGTACCGTTCACTGCGCCTAAATACACAGACAAATTAAAGAGATACTACTCTTTAAACTCCAATATCTACGCCAAGGTTGCATTGCCGTTCGGTATCAAATACCAGGTAAACTTTACGCCAAGATTTGAATGGTTCAAGTTTTACCAGGCACAAAATTCTGCATACCAGGAATGGGCTCCTTTGGGAGGTCTTGCAACGCGCCAGGACAGGCAGATCTATCAATGGCAGGTCGATAACCTGATCAACTGGTCAAGAGATTTTGGCAGACATCACCTGGACGTAACATTGCTTGCGAACGCCGAGAAATACCAGGTATGGCGCAGCTATATGAACAACAATGGATTTAGCCCTTCTGATGTTTTGGGATATCATAACATGGCATCAGGTATAAATCCTTCAATTGGTAACACCGGAGATTACAATGATGAAACAGGGACCCTTGGTGATGAAGTAGGTACTGCAAATGCATTAATGGCACGCCTGTTCTATTCATATAAAGACAGGTATATGTTGACTGCTACAGTGCGTAGAGATGGTTATTCAGCATTTGGCCAGGCAGAGCCATATGCAACATTCCCTTCAGCCGCACTTGGCTGGGTATTCACCAATGAATCTTTTGTAAAAACCAATTGGCTCAACTACGGTAAGTTGCGTGTTAGTTATGGTTTAAATGGTAACAGGGATATCGGTAGATATTCAGCGTTGGCTGACCTTACTACATCTAAATATCTGCATGTTCTGCAAAATGGTTCTGTACAGCAGGTAACACAGTTAAATGTAAACGATATGCCTAACCCCAAACTTAAATGGGAGCAAACAGCTTCATTTAACCTGGGCTTAGACTTCACTGTTCTTAAAAACAGAGTTGATGGAAGCATAGATGTCTACAAAAGCTCTACAACAAATCTGCTTGCAAAAAGAACGCTGCCTGATGTAACCGGTTTTACGTCTGTTTGGACAAATATCGGACAGGTAGACAATAAGGGCATTGAGATAAATCTGAACACAAGAAACATTCAGCGTAACAACTTTACCTGGAATACTTCTGCCAACTTTTCTTTGAACAGGAACGAGATTGTTCACCTGTACGGTAACCAGGTTGCAATTAAAGATGCCAACGGAAAAGTAATTGGTTATAAAGAAGGTGACGATGCAGTAAACAAATGGTTTATTGGTCATTCTCTTGATGCAATATGGGATCAGCGCGTGCTGGGCGTTTGGCAAACACCGGACTCTGCACAGGCTAAAAAATATGGTGTTTATCCTGGTGACTTTCACGTAAAAGACGTAAACAATGATGGCAAGTATACTGATGCAGACAGGGAATTCCTGGGCTTCAAAGAACCACGCTTCAGGTGGACATTAAGAAATGAATTCACCTTCTACAAAAACTTTACGTTCTCATTCCTTGTATATTCTTATTGGGGTCAGATGAATGCTTTCGATCAGGCGAAGAACAGAAGCGCAGCGTTTCCTGATCGTGTAAACTCTTACACCTTCCCGTTCTGGACACCACAAAACCCGATCAACGATTACGCGCGTTTGGCGTCAAGCGATGGTGGTGCATCTTACAGCGTGTATAAGAAGAGCTCATTTATTCGCCTGGACAACATAAGCTTTGGCTACAACATTCCTAAAACGTTCCTTAAAAAGATCAGTGTACAGGATGCCAAGTTTTATTTCACCATTAAGAACGCAGCAGTGTATTCACCAAACTGGAAGTATTGGGATCCGGAACCTTCTTCAGGTCCAACTTTTGGCCCTACGCCAAGAATCTATACTGCAGGCATCAACGTAACACTTTAAGGCTGGTTGTTTAATTACCTAAAAATGCTTTTATGAAAAATAGATTATCAAAACCCCTATATATAGTTGCATCCGCTGCGGTCGCTATAGCAACGATCACCGGCTGTAAGAAAGAATTTCTCGAACCTAAGCCACTCTCTTTTTATACGCCGGACAACACTTTATCAACGGCTGCGGGTATGCAGGATATGTTAATTTCCTGCGAAGCGAGCTTACGCAGTGAATTTTTTGGAGACGGGTCACCGATTATTAGTCAGCTCATTTTTTCTGATGTAGCAGTAGAGGGAACAACCGATAAATCCGGTCCGGCTCAAAACATGAATCTCCAAATTACGCCTACCGCAAACTTGAACAGCACTGACTATAACCGCATCGGTTGGTATTGGACAGAATCTTATAAAGCGATAAAGAATGCGAACGCAGTAGTGACATACATAGATCTTCCTAAGTGGAAATCTCCCGATGAGCGTAACGCCATGTTAGGAACAGCTTATTTTCATCGTGCCTACAGGTATTATATGCTTTGTCATGAGTTTGGCGATATTCCTGTTACGTTGTCTCTGCTGAGCACACCGAAAGTTGACTTCGCTTCTGTAAAGAGAGAAGTGGTGTTACAGGAAATGAAGGCTGAGCTGGATTCCGCGCTGGCGTGGGTTCCCGCCAAAACAGATCGTGGTTCTGTAAACAAAGCGGCTGTTGCCCATTTGCTTACGAAGATAGACTTGTCGCTGGGCAAATTTGATGATGCCATTGCTGCTGCCAGCAGCGTGATCGATGGTGGAGGTTATGCATTGATGACGCAAAGATTTGGCGTGGATAAAGATGACGCCACCAGAAATGTTATTTGGGACCTACATCGTCCGTTAAATAAATCACGTTCAGAAAACACTGAAGGAATTTTATTGGTAATAGATAAAGAAGGTTACAAAAACAATGGCGACTTTAGCGGAGGTGGCTCAACCATGCGTCAGAATGTACCTTTTGAACATTCCAACATTAATACTCCTGCGGGAAATAAAGGCACGACAGATGCTCTGAAAAAGAATACGCCAAGCCTGGATTATGAGCAGATCACAGCTGTTGGTCGCGGTATTGGCCGCTGCCGCGGAAGCTGGTACTCTACGCATATGATCTGGACAGATTCTAATGACCTTCGTCACGCAAAAGGAAACTGGATGCGCATGCAGGACCTGGTGTATAATAATCCTGCATTAAAGACTTTAAATGATCCGTATTATTTAAAAAATCTGCAATTGTATAATGACTCCGGTAAGATACTTTGCATAGATACTATCAGAAGCTGGTTTGATTGGCCGCATTACAAAGTGTATGTTCCGGATGTTGAAAATGCTAATCCAAGTGGTGGTCACAGCGACTGGTATGTGTTCCGTTTGGCAGAAACGTATTTGTTGAGAGCTGAAGCGTATTTCTGGAAAGGTCAGTTGCAGCAGGCAGCAGATGACATCAACAAGGTAAGAACAAGAGCTGGTTGTGCTCCGATCAGCGCATCTGATGTAAACATCGGAACCATTCTCGATGAACGCGCACGTGAATTGTACTGGGAAGAACCAAGAAAGGTTGAACTTACGCGTATCTCATACATCCTTGCACAAACGGGTAAGCCTGCATACAACGGTAAAACGTACAATATGCAAAACTTTTCAAAAAGTAATTTCTTCTATGATCGCATAATGGAGAAAACAGATTTTTATAACAAAGGTGTTAAAACCAACCATGGTGATGAGTACACAATGAGCCCGTACCATGTATTATGGCCAATTCCACAAGCTGCCATCAACGCCAACGTGAGTGGAGTTATAAATCAGAATGAAGGATATGATGGATTTGAAAACAATCAACCTCCATTAACCACAATACCAAAATAGTTTTTTAGGTAGTTAGTTGAGTAGTCGTAAAGTGAGTCATTAATAATGGCTCACTTTTTTTAAACAAATATTATGCGTAAAGTATTGTTTATTTCTGCCGCCGGTCTGTTGGCCACTGTGTGTGCAAAAGCACAGGTAATTGCTACGTTTAGTATTAAGCAACACCAGCAGTATGTTGCAGAGCCGGTGTGCATAGACCTGGATCCGTTAACAAAGGATGCGGATTCAACATTGCAACTTGTAGAAGTAAGTAAAGGCAAGAGAACGCCTGTCCCTTTCCAGATCGAAAAAAGATATCATCGCTTTTTATGGTGGATGATGCAGCCAACAAACAAGGAAGGTGTTTTTGAATTACAGAAACGTAGAGCCGACATGCCTGACGGCTCTGGGCAAGATAAGATTGGCATCAAAGATGAAAACGGTACACTGCTTGTAACCGATGCCGGGAAAAAAGTACTACAGTACAACTATGCAACGATGTATCCGCCGCAAGGCGTTGATACTGTATTTAAACGCAGCGGCTTTATACACCCGCTTTGGTCGCCGGATGGAAATGTAATGACACGCATCAATGCACCGGATCATTATCATCATTTCGGATTGTGGAATCCATGGACTGAAGTTAGTTTCCGCGGAAAAATTGTTGACTTCTGGAACCTGGTAAAGAAAGAAGGCACAGTGCGTTTTGCGAAATTTATCTCTAAAGACGAGGGTGCTGTATTTGGTGGTTTTAAAGCTTTACAGGAGCATGTGGTGTTGAACGATCCTGCGGGAGAAAAAGTGGCCATGAATGAAGAATGGGATGTGCGTGTTTATAACATTGGCGATAAAAAATGGTTATGGGATTTTACTTCCGTTTTAAACTGCGCAACTACTGATACTGTTTTTCTTAAAGAATACCGCTATGGCGGATTTGGCTATCGCGCTACAGAGCAATGGAACGATGACAACAGCAAAGTGCTGACTTCTGAAAACAAAACAAGAAAAGATGCTGATGCATCCACCGCGCGTTGGTGCATGTTGGATGGCGCGATTAACAATGGCCATTCCGGAATCTTATTCATGTCATTTCCGGCCAACTATAATTATCCTGAGCCAATGCGCGTATGGCCCGAGAAGATGAACGGCAGGGGAGATGTGTTCTTTAGCTTTAGCCCCACAAGAAACAAGGACTGGACTCTTACACCGGGAAAAGATCATGTATTAAAATATAGAATGCTGGTGTATGAAGGCACAATAACTGCTGAAGAAGCAGAAAAAAACTGGCAGGCATTTGCGAATGGGCCAGAGATTAAGATTGTGAAGAAGAATTGAAAATTGAGAATTGAAAGTTGAAAATGAAGGAATAAGAACCAGTAGGCACTGAAAATTTTAACCACAGATAGCCACGGAGTTTTTTTCACAGAGTACACGGTTAACGTTTAATAAGATTAAAAAGCACAGAATTTTCCGTCTAATTGGAAATTCTGTGCTTTTGTGTTTATATGGCAAAAACTCTCTGTAACTCCGTGAAAAAAACTCCGTGGCTTCTGTGGTTAATCGCCTTTCATTTTCAATTTTCCCTTTTCAATTGTCAATTAATTGAAACTTTTTTCATCTCATTTCTTCCATAGAACGTTGGAAAGTACATCAATTCAACTTTTGCGGGATTTAACGTATAACTTCCTGTATATCTTGCTTCCAGTTCAACTTCATATTTGTGTTTGCCTACCGCAAGGTGCCCAGCGAACAAAGCAACCTTATTCTTAAAGAATTCTTTGTGCGTTTGCCAGCTGTCCTGGCTTTTTTCTGCATAGGTGCAACCTGCGGGTATAGGAATTTCTATCATTACATATTCTGCTTCTTTTTCAACCTCAATGGTAATGATCATTTTTACTTTCTCGCCGGCCTTAATAGTTTCCATTTCTTGTCCGTTTGCTGTAAACGCTGTATAAATGTTATATAGTTCTTTATTTATCTGTGGTTGCGGATTCCATAACTTTTGATAAATACTGGCATAAGTAATACCGCCTCCTGTCTTTTGTAATTCCAGGTGCGTTTTATTTGCGCCTGTTTTAAGATGAAATGGAAAATGAGTAACTGTAAAACTTGTGTCACCGCTAACGCTGATGGTTGCCGGTGCTGCGATTTTCTTGTTTTCATTCAGCAGCACAGGTAAAATCGCAGACAGTATTCCTGCACTCTCAACAGTATTGCGCCAATAGCCGTTTCTTCGCTGCTCCATAAAATATTGTGTAATATTTGGCTGCAACGATTGCGTGCTCTTATCTGCAACGATTACCTGATGTGCAAGCAATGTTGTTGAGGTTGCATTATTTTGCCATCTATAATTTTCATCGCCCCAATGCAGCCCGCCAAGTATACCGCGCGTACCTTTGTTGATAAGGTAGTTCAACTGCTTTGAATAGTCAGCTTTGAGATTTTGCATGATACGCACATATTGCCATTGTCCGTGAACGCTTATTGAATCGAACGGAATTGTTTTAAGATAAGGTCCGTATTCCATGAAATGACCTGCTTCAGATAACGTAAGCAAAGCTGTCAACATTTCTTTTCGGTTTAATGTGGGAAGTTGGCTTTGCAAGTACAACAGGCCATTCCTTATACTGGTTCCGACAAGTTGTTGCGATCGCACCGGCAATAACGCATTGATTACGTAGCATGTGATGTCGATGCTTGACCGGCCATTTTCCCACCAGCTCCAGCTCCCATCAAAATGTTGTGCTTTTTGCAGTTTGTTCAATAACAGGTTGATCGTTTTATCTTCTTTAAATGATTGTGACAAATATTCTCTTATCTGCCTTTCCATTAATAGCCCCCGAAGTTTGGAGGCAGTTTGCTCCATACATGCATAAGGATAGTCTTTTAGATGTTCAATTTCCTTCAACATAAGCTCCAGGCCGTTATTCAAAATACTTATTTCTACATTCTGGGCGTTGGCATCAGCTGTAAAGGTTACGGTGGTGTCTCTATGCAGTTGCCAGAATATTCCTTTGGTTTCTTCAATACCTTTCTTGAGGACCGGGATTTTTCTTTCCTCTCCATCTTTGAAACCTGTTTGCGACTGCAATTCAAATGCTGCCAGCAATGAATCTGAATTGGTGGGTACCAATATCGGTAATCGTGTTATGGTAGATTGTTTTGCTTCAAGATCCTGTTTTTTTTGTAACAATTGTTTTTGTTGTAAGCTAAAGCTAAGTTGGGCTTTGTAAGAATCATTTGTGTAGTTCATTGCTTTTCCGATAAGAACAGCTGAATCGCCTTCTATAAGAAATTGCGGCGTATTAAGTTGCGCGAGCAATGGCTTAAAGGATTGCGTAAACAACATCGCTTTTCCCGTTCTAAGCTTTTTGTCGATAGCAATCACATATGTTTCCCACCCCGTTATGTTATCCGGGTAGTTTACGAAAAATGACGCCTGTCCATTTTTATCTGTAATAAGATTTGGCTGCCAGAACGCGTAATCTCTAAAGTTTTTTCTCATTCCTCCGGCTGTTTTTTTTGTTGTAATAATTACGGCACCGTTAAAAGCCCGGGCGCCATAAATCGCAGATGCCTCAGTGCTCTTCATTACTTCCACACTGGCTATTGTGTCCGGAGAAATGCTGGCAGGAAGGTCTTCATATAAAATGCCATCAACTACATACAAAGGTTTTTCACTTGCGGAAAAAGTCCTTAATCCCCTTATGCTGATTGAATTGGCCGTTGCGGCATAGCCCACGTAAACACCGGCTGCTTTTCCCTGGAGGAAGAGCAAATTGCTGGTTTTGCCAGAACTTATTGATGCTGTTATGTCGGATTTTCTACTCACGCCATAGCCAACTACTACCACCTCATTTAAGCTCAACTGTCCTATAGACAGCCGTTGCTGCAAAAAATAGTCCTCTCCCTTAGAGAGGGAAATAATCAACGACTTTTCGTTGTAACCTAATGCATATACTGAAACATTATAAGTTCCTTCCAAAATCTGTTGTACGTGAAATATTCCGTTGCTGTCAGTCGCCACATCAGTTTGCCCGTTGGTGAAATTATCATGGATCCGGACGAGGGCATAGGGAACAGGTTTTCCTGAAATACTATCTGTTATGTTTCCTGTTAGCGAAGATGAACCTTTTGACAACTTTCCGGATTGTGGTTTGTTGCCGGTAACGGGTACTTTTATTGGATTATTATCAGTCTTCCTTCTTCTTTTTGTTTCATACTCCAATTGCTTAACGATCGGATCATTGGCAGCGAACTTCCAGTTCTCAGTCGCGATACACAATGTCCTATTTTGCCGAATTTGAATTTTACCGGATGCTGTGTTCCATCTGCTATCAATAAGATATAGCATGTATTCGCCGGCCTCTATTTTGGTGAATGCATATCTTCCTGTAACAGTTGCGACAAGCTGCTGACCATTTTCCATAATTGGAACCAAAGCTATCCGGCGAATATTTCTGGCTGCAACAGGGTTGAGCGTACTGTCTTTTCCCGCGGTGAATAGCAGGTGACCTGTTTTTGTCGCTCTGGTTATATTCTGCGGAACATCGGCAATGTATGGTTCATGTATTTCAACCTTTTCATAATTGATGACAGGTACTAGTGATAATGTGTCACCCCATTTGTTCCAGCTTTTCAACGTTTCATTTATCATGATCTTTTTCGCAGATGCAGCATATATTGGTTTTCTTTCGAGGCGTAAGATCTTTGGCGAGAAATTGTATTCATATCCATTTTCTCTTACAAAATGCAGATCATAATTTGCAGGCTGATAGAAATGCAGGCTATCGTAATCATTGAATGGCCCTATCATCATGTCTTGACCGGAAAGCCGCGTGACTTTAGTACCCTGCCATAAATAACCATAGTTATTTCTTACGCGCATCATTTGTTTCTCAATTAGTTTTCGTTCCTCCGTTGTGAAATATTCCGGCATGGGTTTTATTTTTTCCTTCGCCAGCTTACTCATGTCAATTACTACATCATGTTTATAATTGGGTTGCATATAGATACTGTCCACTTCAAAAAAACAATTGCGTAAACGCACACCCACTTTTATGAAGCTCGTGGAAGCCTGAAAACAATATTCACTTGTATCTGCTGAACTTTCCATGTACATAAAGCCCCGGTTGATATATAAAAGAGCGATTGATTGGGGGATACCATTATCCGTAACATGAATGCTTACCTGTGGCAGGTAGCTGGTGATGCGCGTAGTCACATCCGTAACAGCTTTTTCAGGAAACAAAAGTTTGTAGTAAAAGATACTGTCTACTCCGAATATTCTTTTCCATTGCTGGTGCTTGCCCAATAAATATTTTTTTGAAAAGTATGGATCATGATCATCGTTTTCATAAACGCCCTTTGTGCGCAACGATTTTATTTTGTGTTTATCTGTATAAGGTGGATCTGGAACATAAAAATTCTTTGTGATCTGACTGTTGTAACTAACGGCGGCCAGGTTGACGTTAGGAACGGGCGTGTGTTTGTAGTCGCTCACATGTATCTTAACAGCATCCTGCTGACCGGGATAAACGGAAGCGGAAGTGTTGACTTCTATGTTCAGCTTACTGTAAAGTAAACCTATTCGATCCTGTTGTTCCTTTTGTTTGCCACCCCATACATATTGCCATAGAACGGTGTACCCTTTATGTTTTAGAGTCATCTTCTTTTCCCAGGTAATAACAGAAGTGCTGTCTGTTCCAGACGCTACAATCTTTTTTCCATCCAATACCAGATAACTAACCGGTATCTTGTAATTGTTGTACAGAGAGAAACCTATCGTGTCGCTGCTGCTTATTCTTGAAAATGGAACATTGTAGTTGGCCGGAATATCGATAGAGGAATATAAACTCCCTGAATCTTTTTTCTCAATAAAGAAATTATAGCTTTCTGCGAAAGGATCAATTTTGCTTTTATAAGGCAGGCCTACTTCCTGCTCCTTACTGAAATTGCCATCCATTTCCATGCTGGCTACAGTATTTACACTTTTGTTGTTGATACGATAATCTGCGTACAATGTGTCATTCGTAATCCAGGTAACTAATTGTTCTTTTTGAGCATTGTATGTTAAGGTGAGTGTTTGTTCATGCAGCTCGTTATTACTGTTGCGGAATTGCAGCAAAGCTTTTAAGGTGACATCGGCAGCAGGTAAATATTTGACTGGCACCACAAATGGTGTTTTCCCTTCAGTAAGCAATTTTTTTTGTTCAGTGTAGATTGTGTCAGCAATGTATTGTTGATTTCCATAAAATTTTGAAACGGTGGAGGTAGTTAGGATCAATTTTGCAGAAGCATCCAATAGTGTGAGATGATTGGCATCTTGCGCTGATGCTTCAAACAATAGACTGTCACCGTAGAAATAATCTTTCCTGGTAGAAGTGAAATTGTAAGTTGAGATTTCATCAGGCAGGTAGTCTTCTGTTTTAAAATTTCCGCTTAACACATAGTCTTCTTTTTCTGTTTTAAAGACGATTGATAACGTTGCATCTGATGGTAACGAGTCATGCAGCGGAAAGCTATAGACATATGCCCCCGGAGAGGAAGGGCTTAGGGTTGAAAGCAGCTGGGATTTGGCACTGCCATTTTTATAGAATTGTAAATACAAACGGAGGTTGTTCGTGTATTGCTTCTGATGTTTATTTATGATATATGCCTTTAGCTTAACAGTGTCGGTTAACTTGTATTTTGGTTGATTGAACAATATGTAACCCCTGGCGCCGGCTGCCTTGTTGTTGTCTGAGTATTTATGATAAGCATGCGAGGGCGATATTTTTCTGGGAAGCCATGTTATTACTTTTCCAACACGTGTATCGGGGAAATGTTTTTTGTAGGAATAGGGTTGAAAATTATCTCCATTAAGGATCAGGAATGTGGAATCTCCCGGTGCAAATATTTTTATGGCAACCTCATCACGAATTTTTTTCTTCAGACGATATGCCTGCGCCTGTGGAATATATGTTGTTTTATGTCCGTTATCCCAAACTTGTGCATTGGTCACAAATCCTCCATTGGTATTTCTGATCTGAATTTGAGGTACATTCCGGTTTACGGTGGGTGATACATAAAGGCGGGTGACGTTAATGATTTCTGCTTTGATGTTGATGTCGTCAACAGACAATAATATGTAATGGCCGGTTGGTAAACTATCCTGATCGTAATATCTCTTTAAAACATAATCGGGCTTTCTGGGGAGGAACACGTCAACAGGAATGCTATCCAGCTTGATATATTTCTCTGCTTCTGCAGTGGTAACGCGATATGTAAAAATATCATCGCTTTTCTTCTTTAGGTTTTTCCAGTCAATTTGAGTAATGCCAATAAGCGGTAAAGCCAGGAATAAAATTACCAGTAGTCGCTGCATGTCAGGTGGTTTTATAATTGCCTGATGCTGAAAAGAAGAGAATTACATAAGACGGTAGAAAATAATTAATTGAAAATTGAAAAGGGACAATTGAAAGCGGATGGGCTACCGAGGTGAAAATTTTTTACCACAGATAGCCACGGAGTTTTTTTTCACAGAGTACACCGCTGATCATCAAAATAAAAAAGCACAGAGTATTTCTTGTAATGAGAAATTCTGTGCTTCAGTGCCTCTGTGGCTAATAAGACAGTAAGATCGTAAGACAGTAAGACCGTAAGAGAAGCGCTGTCTGTGACTCGTTGCTATGCACATGAGATAAATCAGCGATCAAAAAATCAGACATCAGAGATGTGCGGCATTAAGACCGTAAGACCGTAAGATCGTAAGACCGTAAGAGAAGCGCTGTCTGTGACTCGTTGCTATGCACATGAGATAAATCAGCAATCAAAAAATCAGACATCAGAGATGTGCGGCATTAAGATCGTAAGACAGTAGGATCGTAAGACCGTAAGAAGAAGCGCTGTCTATGACCGGTTGTTATGCCGCACATGAGATAAATCAGCGATCAAAAAATCAGACGTCAGAGATGTACGGCATTAAGACCGTAAGACAGTAAGATCGTAAGACCGTAAGAGAAGCGCTGTCTGTGACCGGTTGCTATGCCGCACATGAGATAAATCAGCGATCAAAAAATCAGACATCAGAGATGTACAACAATTTTACTTCCCCAACTCCGTGAAAAAAACTCCGTGGCTTCTGTGGTTAATCGCCTTTCATTTTCAATTATCCACTGTCAATTAGAAAACTACTCAGGACTCTTCCCACTCCAATAATTATAATTATTTCCGTCCGCCTGTAAAACCACTTTATAAAACCCAGTGCTGCTTTCGGGTAGCTTGAATGAAGCTTTTTGGCCTGCCAAAGGTGCCGAACCTAACACTGTATATTCATCCTTTCCGCCTTTTTTGAACTGATTGGTAGTAGAGACAAAAACTTTTACATCACCTTTCTTCTGAATTGCCTTCCAGTTTATATTCACCTTTCCATCTGCAAAGGAAATGGCGGGCTGAATAAAAGAAATTTCCCCAATGAAAGGAATACCATCCACTTCAAACGCATTTTGTTGAGGAACGTTGATGTCCATAAACCTAGCAATTGATGGCATTATATCAACGGCGGATAAATGAGGTTCTTTAAATTCTTCGTTCAGGCTTTTTGCATTGGTAACAATCCAGCTTGCACGCTCGCGATCACTTTGTCCTCCGTGATTTTTTCCGGTCGCTTTATCGCGGCCATGATCAGTCGTAATTACGATCAGCCAATCTTCATTAAAATTCTTTTCTCTGTATTGAATGGCCTGCCATAAGTAGCCAACGCGCTTATCTGCAAGTTCAATTGCCTTATAGTATTCCGGACTGTCACCGTGCATGTGACCCATGTCATCTGTATATTCAAGATAAACCCAGGTAAGGTCTGGTGCATCGCTTTTTATATAATCCGCGGCATGTTGCGAAACGCTTTCATCAATGTTACTCATAAAGTCGCGTTTTTTATCATGCGGATAGTTTACCGTGTCATTTTCCAGTCCATCGTAATGATGATCAACTGCGATATTGCCGGTTTGCGCAAATTTATCGCCAACAAGCTTGGTCCTGTTATCTTCCCAGCTGGAGAATATCGCTGTCTTCTTGGATGGATATTGTTGCTTCAAGTAGCGGAATATCGTGTAGTAATTATAATTCGGTGCAGCTATGTCGTTGTCCCAGACATTATGTTTATTTACCCATGTGCCGGTGAGTTCACTAATGTAACCAACCGCAGAAATTGTAGGTGTTTCTGAATAGCTGCCTTTTATTCCGCCCACATAAGATTTTGAAAAACCCTGTTTGCCTGCAATAGCATGCAAATTGGGTGTAGGTAATTTTTCAATCAGGTCGGATGCAATTCCATCAACAATTACAAAGACTGTTTTCTTGACTTTTTGTGCATAGGTTGTTGAAAAAAGGCCTATGCCTAACAGGAGAAGTGTTGCTGCTTTCTTGAATTGCATCCTCTTATTTTTAAAATTTTATGTTCCGCAAGGTTGAACGAAGACATGAATATATGGAAAAGAACAGCACTAACTAATGATAAGTGGCGACTTCTATTCGCTCGTGCAAACAAATGCCACCACTTAGAAAAAATGAGTTTACGCGGTATATGCGTGTATCGAGAAGCTTATTTGATTATTCTACGTTATCTGGTTTTGCAGGCAGGTCTGAAATGTAATGATCATTTTGCTTGCCTTTTCCAAGATATTCGGGCAAATCCATTCCCGCCATATCAAAAATATCTTTCAACGGCGGTACAGACTTGTACAAACCTGAGATAAAACCTGATGTTGAAGATTGTCCATCACCTTTACCATTTTCCCAAACGGTAACTTTGTCAATCTTAATATTCTTAATTGCTTCGGTCTGCATTTTAACCAGTTCTGGTAGCTTGTCAGCAATTAGCAATAACACGGCGTCTTTTGAGTTATTTCCAGCTGCTTTAACAATCCTGTCCATACCTTCAGCCTGCTTCGTCAATATTTCAAACATACCATTTGCCTCGGCCTGCATTTTCGCGAAAATGGCATCAGCCTCACCTTTTGCTTTTTCGCGGATTTTTTCTGCTTCAGCCTGTGCTTCAATAATAGCACGTTGTTTCTGAATTTCTGCAGCAACCACAATATTGGCATTTTGCGATGCCCTGTCTCTTTCGGCGCGAGCTTCTTCCGCTTTTCTTTCTGCGGTATAGGCCTCTTCCAATGCCATTGCTGCCTGCACTTTTTCTGCCGCCATAGCACGTTTCAACGCTTCGGCCTCTCTTTCTCTTTTTTCTGCTTCTGAATTGGCAATCTGTATGCGCGATAGGTTTTCACCTTTAACAGCATCCGCATTGGCTTCCGCAGATTTAATGCGGGTGTCTCTTTCTGCTTCTATCTTACCAATGCTTTCATCTCTTTTAGCTGCCGCAATTGAGATTTCCTTGTCTTTTGTGGCGATGGCAACCTGGCTGTCGCGGTCGCGATACGTTTCTGCAATCTTAATATCACGATCTTTTTCAGCCTGCGTTTTACCAATGTCGCCAGATCTTTCCTGTTCGGCAACGCTTATTTTGGCTTCATTAATGGCTTTAGCAGCAGCTTCTTTACCCAATGCCTCAATATATCCGCTCTCATCTTTAATATCAGTGACGTTTACATTGATCATTTTCAGACCGATCTTTTTCAATTCAGTCTCAACACTGCCCGCTATATTGGTAAGAAATTTATCACGATTGTTGTTGATCTCCTCAATGTCCATCATCGCGACAACCAAACGCATCTGACCGAGAATAATGTCTTTTGCAAGATCATGTATTTGCGGACGCTGCATGCCAAGCAAACGTTCTGCTGCATTTTGCATAACGCCCTGTTCTGTCGAAATGCCCACAGTGAAACGCGAAGGAACATCCACGCGGATATTTTGCTTACTCAGGGCATTTGCCAACATTACTTCTATCGAAATGGGTGTAAGGTCAAGAAATGAATAGTCCTGGATAATGGGCCAGATAAAGGCTGCACCGCCGTGAATACATTTTGCGCTACGGTTTCCATCAGGTCCTGAGCCAACTTTACCATAAACAACCAGCACTCTGTCTGAAGGGCATCGTTTGTAGCGTCTGAAAAGGGATAAGATCAAAATAAAAATAAAGACAACAACGGCAATTATGCCAATGAACATGTATTCCATAAGGGATTTTTTACAAAATGTGAATTTGTTGATTAATTGTTTTTTGTAACGAGAAGTGTGTCATCTGTAATAACGGCGATGACTTTCGCATTGGATCCGGTTGGTAGAGCATCCCCATCGTCTGTAATTGCATCGAGTTCTTTTAGGGCCGATTGTATGGTAACGTGCACCTTTCCCGTACCCGTGCGGCCGCCTGGAATGTTCAGGTAAACTTTAGCGACCTGGCCAACTGCATTTTTTAATTCTGTGGTTCCGTTATATTGAAGCCTGCTTATCTGTTTAAAAAGCCAGGCTATAAGTATCATTGTGGCTACGCCGGCGCCGGTTGCCGACAGCAATGTGTAGGTGATATTGTTGGAAATGGAGAAAACGCCTAGACCCACCCATCCAAACATGGTAAAGAATGCAAGCAAGTTCTTTACGGTAAAGAACTGTGAATGTATGCCATCGTCGTGTGCGGTTGCATCATCAGCGTCGCCAAAGGCGCTATGGTGATCTCCTCCTAAAAATCCGGTCAATGTTTGGATTCCCAGTAATACTGTTGCAATAACTGCAGTCCCCCAAAGGATCTGTTCAAGGGAGGTTTTGGATAGCCACCAGGCATCAAAAGAAGATAGTAAAATATTCATTGGGCGCAAGGTTCTAAGATTGAATAAGTATCTGTCTCACTTATGTCAAATGTATACGATAAATTATTTCCGGCAATAATGCGGAAAAGGAAAATTCGCAACACAGTTACTTATTTCAATCTTATAAACCGAAACGTACAGTTCATCAGGAAGAGAAATCCAGCGTGTAAAAAAAATGCTCTTCTATACTACCCCTTACATCGTCTCCTCAAAAATATTCTCATGAAAGGCATTATTCTTCAGCAGTATATAATGGTTTTTTAACGATGTAGCCAGAGAGTAAGTGCGGTAAGGTAACTGATTCTTTTCAGCAAACTGTTTGATGGTCTTCGTTACCTCCGGATAGTAAACGTGATTAACTGAGGGAAACAGATGATGCGCAATATGGTAATTAAAGCATCCCATAAAAAATCTTGTAAACCAGTTATCTTCTTTTACGTCGTTGGTGCAGGACAATTGATGGACGAACCAGGTGGAAGGTAACAGTCCTTTTTCATTCGGCATAGGAAACTCGCTTTCAATGCTTGCATGTGGCGACAAAAGCACTAACAACGAAAATATGCTCGCAGTAAACATAAAAATCAAAAAGCCAATGAGTACCTGCGTAAATGTCAGGGTTACTACCAGTACAGGGAGAACGAGCATGTAAAAAAAGAAGAAGGCTTTAAAGAAGAAAAGCTTTACATATTCCTTTCCGGGTATTTCAGTAACAAGTTTGCGAACGATAGTATCCTTCTTAAAGAAATCCTTGAAATCCCTTACCAGTAGCCAGTTAAAAAGATAAAGCGGGTAAAGGAAGGGCAGGTATATGTGCTGGTATTTATGCATTTTTGAAAACGGGCCATGCGGGAAGACCCGTGCCAGCGGGCTCTGTTCAAAGTCCGTATCCCATCCCTGGATATTTGGATAATTGTGGTGGAATCTAACGTGCCTGATCTTGAAAATGTAGCTGTTGGCGCCCATCAGGTCGAAAAAGCCAACATAAGCTTTGTTCATTGCATTACTTCTGAAGAGCGTTCCATGAACTGCTTCATGTACAATATTCAGATAATTAAGGACGAGGAAAATGCCCATTGCAAAGTAGGCTAAATAAAAGATTGCCAGGTTCTTTCCCCATATCAGTGCCACAAAATAAGCGACGACATAAAGTACAGGAAACAGATAAGCTTTGATTTTAATTCTTCTTTTTCGGGTAGGTTCTAAAGCTTTTACTGTTCTGTTTACTTCATGTCTTAGCTGTAGAAATAGATCTTCTCCAGTCTTAGGAAATGCCGGTTTAACTGTTCTAGCTGTCATATAATTGTTTTTTCTACGTTCCCGAGGG
The DNA here is from genome assembly GCF_041060425.1 of Danxiaibacter flavus. Taxonomy (NCBI): domain Bacteria; kingdom Pseudomonadati; phylum Bacteroidota; class Chitinophagia; order Chitinophagales; family Chitinophagaceae; genus Danxiaibacter; species Danxiaibacter flavus. The sequence goes on along the minus strand of NZ_JAULBC010000005.1, from coordinate 120,924 downwards.
TGCTTTTACAGATGGTTTGGTTTAACTCCGGAATGCAGTGGCAAGAAAAAGCCACATTCAACTATATAACCATTTAGCTTTATAGTACGCTAATAAGATTACCACAAAATTAATAAAACACTTTAAATATCAAAATGTTCAGTTTTATAAGTGATAAATGGTAAAAGGGATACAGCAAATAAAATACCGATTATTTTGATTTGCGGCAGGGATCTTAAATGGCGACAATCAGGATGTTTTTAAAATGCGCTCTACATTAAAAATGCTTAATCTTGTAGTTTTAACCGGTATAATTTAAAATTAACTGTATGAATCTTCGCCTCGTCACCATCCTGCTTACATTGAGCTGTATCCACTCTTTCGCACAGGATATCCGCTGCAAGGTTGTAGATTCTACCACCGGTAAGCCACTTACTTACGCCACTATTATTTACGGTAACAATGCGAAGATCACCTACACGGATTCGTTAGGAAATTTCTTCCTGGAAAAAGATTCTGTAGATGTGAACGATAAGGTTTCAATTGAATTTCTGGGATATGATAAGCGGTCTTTTCTTATAAAAGAACTTTTATCGTTAAATGAAATAAAGCTCCAGCAGTCGACCAATGTGTTGGCTCCGGTTGTCGTGCAAAGCTGTAAAAAACTAACGCAGGTCGTACTTAACAAGCGGGTAGGAAATATTAAACAGTATGTTGGACCGGGGCCCGAGACGCGCTTTATTATTATAGCGCGATATATGAATAACAAGGGGAGAAGCGGGTATATTGATAATATTAACCTGTTGATGAATGAGACGACTTCTAATTTTAAAGTGCCAATTAGGCTTCACTGGTATGAATGGGATGATGTAAAACACGCACCGGGCAAGGAGCTTACAGACACCAACCTTGTAATGTACGCGACTGCAAAAGGATGGAACAATTTTGCGCTTCCAAAGAATAAGATATATTTTGATTTCAACGATGTTGTAATAGGCATTGAATTCATCTATCCTGTAGAACAAATTGAACAATTCAAGAATTTGCAGACTTCGAACGACAAAATTTCCTGGCTCCAGAACATGCAAAACCGCTGGTCGTTAGGATTGCAGCAAGGAGAAACGGGAGATGACGGTTCTTTCTATATTATGAATAACGAACCCGTAAAGAAATACGGCTCGCCGGATCAAAAAGTATTTTATAAGCCAGCGATCAAATTTACGGTAACCACTTGCAAAAGATAAGTTGGAAGGATTTCACGCAGAGACCGCAAAGGGAGCAGCAAACCGACGGAAGAACCTTCGGTAAAATTTGGATCGTTAGCTGCCGTTTTGTTCGTGGGCTAAAGCCCGGATTAAAAGAGCAACAATGTTCCGTCAGCTAAAGCAGACGGCAATGAATCTAAATCAATCAGCTTTCAATAAGCGATCCGTAATCAGGACATTGCTCCAATTTCGCCAGTCATACCCCAAACGTACAACGTATAACTTAAAACGTACAACGTTTACAACGCATACCCCACCACTTCCGGCAACACATCAGCATCAAAGTCTTCCTGTAAGTTTCTTACACGTTCAATAGCAATGTCGACAATCTCAGCGGTGGAATGGCTAAGCTTAAGTGGTCGTGGGTTCAACTCCCGCAACCATTGATCCACAACAATGGCAAAATTGTCATCAATAGATTTTATAATTGGTACATTAAAACCCTTTAGGGCTTCGGCATTGCACAATTGTTCGTATTGGCCTTTAATGGGCAAACACAACAATTTCTTACCCATATACAATGCTTCTGCGGGTGTTTCAAAGCCGGCGCCCGTAATAATGCCTTTGCTGGTGATCATGCTTTGATTGAAAGCCGCATTACTCACAGGAATAAAAGTAATGTTGCCGGTTGTTTGTGCAGTCTTTACTTTTTTGGAGAATACCTCAAAACGCACACCATCCAGTTTGCGAAGCTGGGGCGCAACAACCTCATCTGAGTAATGAGACAGGTACACAGTGATATGTCCGTTATCTGACGGGCTCGCTTCCAGTACATCTTTCTTTATAACCGGGGAGAAAATAAAATCATCATATTGCTCAAAATGCAAACCTATATAGTCAGTGGCAGTGGCATAATAACGCAGAATGAATTCGCCGCTCAGGTTTTTAAATGAAGGTCTTGGTGATTTGGAAGATTGAAAGCTTGCCTGATGTCCAAAATTTACAGATTTTACCTTTTTCAGCTTACATGCGAGCGAGGTAATGCTTTCAAAATCGTTTATAACAATGTCATATTTCTCAACGGGGAGGTCATTCGCTTCTTTCCAGATCCTTTTCAGGCTGATGTCTTTCATCATTTTCAAGTAGTCCAATCCGCCTCGGTTACCGTAAAAAAGACTAACACCTTTACTTCTGTATTTTACAGGAAGATCAAAGGAAAGATTGCTGTTGCTGCCGCTCAGGAAAACATCAACGGTGCCGCATTTTTGAAGGAATGGCATTAGTTCCAATGCACGTGCAATGTGGCCGTTTCCTGTTGCCTGAACGGCATACAATATCCGGCTTTTGCGCGGTATATGAAAGAAGTTGTTACGGGTGTAATCGCCGTTGAATAACATTGGATTTATTTTAGAAGTTTACCACTTTAGGTTCTTCGCCCATTGGTGGCTGTAAAAGTGAATGAATGAACAGGCCAACTTCATCTGTAACTACATTAAGCTGAGGCAGCTTCTTATCTATTTTCTGATTTACCGCGGGGAAGTTCTTTTCGTCATATTGAAAAACTGTCCACTCGTTTTGTTTGTATTCAAGACAGGTCAGGTTCTCAATCCAGTCGCCACTGTTCAGGTAGGTTACTTTACCATTTTTTGTTTCGATAACTCTTTTTTGTGGCTGATGAATATGTCCGCAAATAACATAGTCATAGTTCTTTTCAATGGCCAGTTCTGCTGCAGTCTGCTCAAAGTCAGAAATCCAGGAAACAGCTTTTTTTACGCTATTCTTTACTTTCTTGCTGAAACTCATCCTTTCTTTGCCCATCAGGCGAAGCCACCAGTTAATGAAACTGTTCATCAGGATCAGCAGGTCATAACCATGGCCACCCATTTTAGCGAGTAATTTGGCACCTCCTTTCGTAGTGGCATCAAATACGTCTCCATGGAAGATCCAGGTCATTTTACCGTTTATTTCCATCACCAGCTTGTCCGTTAACTGAAAATTGCCGATCTGTATATCACTGTACCGGCGCATCATTTCATCGTGATTGCCGGTAATATAAATTACGCGTGTTCCTTTGCTCAGCAGGCTCATGATCTCTTTGATCACCTGCATGTGGGCAACAGGAAAATATCGTTTGCTGAATTGCCATCCGTCAATAACATCGCCGTTGAGGATCAGGATCTGGGGCGAAATGCTTTTAAGATAATTGACGATTTCTTTCGCGTGGCAGCCGTACGTACCAAGGTGAAGGTCACTCATCACAACAACATCAACAGGTCTTCTTTCCATTTGTAAGAGGTTTTACAAAGTACCCTACCTAATGTTATTTAGACGTTACCGGAGTGTTATGCAAATATGAAATTAGCTGTCAGCTATTAGCTATCAGCTGCCAGCTGCTGTTCAATTTTGATCAGGCTAATGTTTTTGGGTAAAGCTAAATGGATGATGATTTTTTTAGACAAAAAAGCCATTAGAATGCAATAAATTCTAATGGCTTTCTGCTTGTAAACTTCTATTAATTAAGACAGAAATTGCAAAAAGTAGCCATCAGCTATGAGCTTTCAGCTATCAGCTGCTGTTCAATTTTGATCAGGCTAATGTTTTTGGGTAAAGCTAAATGGATGATGATTTTTTTAGACAAAAAAGCCGTTAGAATGCAATAAATTCTAACGGCTTGGGGCTTATAATCATTTAATTAATTAAGACTGAAACTCCAGGCTTCAATCAAATCAGACATCCAAAAATCAGACATCAGAGATGCGCTGTTTCAATAAAATGAACCTGCTGAAACCAGGTACTTCGTACCTCGTACCTCGTACTTGCGACTTTAGTTTTTCTTCTTCAGCGTCGTCAAATACTCCACCAAATTCACCAGGTCCTTTTCGCCCATGCCTTGTGCAAGACCTTCCGGCATTAACGATTTGTCGTAAGGTTTTTGCTCAACGATGTCTGATTTGGCGTGTTTTTCTTCTGTGCCGCCAATCATCTTTATGGTGATCTCATCATTTGTTTTACTGGAAATATAGCCGAGCAATTGTGTGCCATTTTTCAGTTTGAAAGAATAGCCCTCAAAGCCGAAACTGATGCCAGCGCTCGGTTCCATAATGGATGTGTAGATAGCTTCCTTAGAAAGCTTGCTTCCTATTTCAGACAATTTCGGACCAAAGTCAGTTCCCTTATTATTTACCTGGTGGCAGGTTGCACAATAAGTTGTGAACACTGCGGCCCCTGCTGTTGCATCTCCATGCATCGTGACAAGTTGTGCTACCGGCGATATCTTATTTACAGGGCCGGTTGAAATGTTCAAGTATTTAGCTGCTTCTTTTTTGATTTCACCGCGATAGGCAGTTGATAACACTTTTACTGCAACCGGTTTAACATCTTCAGGCAACTTGTTTTCTTTGGCAAGTGCAAGCAACCTGTCTTCTCCGCTCCATCCGTGCGAGAATGATTCTATGGCTGCATTTCTCAGGTCCGCAGGATATTTGGTATCGAGTACAATGGCCTGCAAAATATCTTTACTTTTTTTGTCCTCATAGCCGCCCAGGGCTTTGATGATTTTAAGTGAAGTACTATCTCTCGGTTCCAATGCCTTCTTTAACAATACGTCTCCGTTATTGGTAGAAAGCAATACCCTTATGGCACTGGTTTGTAAACCCTTGTCGTTGCTCTGTTCAATTATTTGCAAAAGCTCATTGTTCTTGTCTCTCAGTTTATACCTGCTTACAAGATCAACATAATCCTGTGTGCCTTCCACGCTGTTTAATGCGCTGGCAATAGCATTTTTAAAAGAAGGTGTCATCGGAACTTTTGTTTCATCGATTAACATCAACACAATAGAATTAATTCTGTCCTGTTGCGGATGATGGCCCTCGAGCAGTGAACGCAAAGCCTTTTCTTTGTCTATACCGGGATTAAAATCGAATGCCCTGTAAAACTTCAGGTAGTTATCCGGATTATGTTCCGGGTTACTCACAATCTGAACGAGCAGCGGCAATGTTTGTGGCGTTCTTGCGCGCCAAACGATGTCACGGCCTTCAGTTGTGTTCCAGTTGTTGTTAACTGCGGCGAGCCAGGCGGGAAAAAATGTATCCCACTGTTTGTCTGCACCAATACCCAGCGCCTCCAGATACCAGCGGTCTTTTCCGTCATATTGTTTAGCCAGTTGTGCCCATAATTCCGGAGCTTCCTTTGATTTATTATGGCGCAGTGCAATGGCAGCTTCTCTTCTCACCTGTGCCGAAGGATCGTTGATAAGTTGTTTAACTATTCCAATGGTATCAGCTTTTGTTTCCAGTGCAATGCGAAGTGCAGTGATGCGAATGTTATCATCTTTATCTTTCAATGCATCGGTAATGTAGCCAAATCCTTTGCCCGGAATTATGCCAAGCAACCACAACGCTCTTGCCCTGAAACGGGAATTATCTGAACGGTATAATTTTTCCAATGCAGGAATAGCGTCGGTATCCCATTTATGCAGTTTCTGCCAGGCAAGATAACGTGTTGCAATATTGGGGCTTTGTAATGCTTTTACAGCATTGTCAGGATTATCAAGATTGAATGAAGGAACCGAATACTTGCTACCTGTTGGTGCAATTCTGAAGATTCTTCCACGATCAAGATCTGCAACCTGGTGACCGCCTACACCTGGATCATACCAGTCTGCAATAAATAATGACCCATCAGGAGCGATACAAACATCAGAAGGCCTGAACCAGTTATCACCTGTTCCTTCTACAATATTATTGATGGTGGCTTTGTAGCCTGCGCCATCCGGTTCAACTGCATACGACCGTACCACGTTAGGTCCGGCATCTGCATGGATCATTTGGTTGCGGTATTTTTCCGGAAGCAAATTGCCTTCATAAATAACCATGCCCGTAGGAGATCCGGCGCCGGTTTGCAGAAGATTAGGCACAACACCCGGATCATTTAAATGCCAGTGACGATATGGAATAGAATCCTCCATATTTACACGGCGCTGACGCCAGCCCGCGCCTGTTAATTCATCAGTATAACCATAATTACCATAAGGCATTACATAATTTATTCTTACGCCGCGATTACCATCATCGTCGTTGTCCGACTGCCACATCGTACCATATGAATCTTCCGCCACTTCGTAGTTGTTGCGGAAATTATTCGCGAGCACTTCAAACTCGCTTCCATCAGGGTTACAACGGAATACCATTCCCTGGCGATAGGGCTTACCATCATTTCTTACTATGTTGTCTTCCGGATCACGGATCACTTTTCCTTCTTTGTTTTCAATGCTGTCACCTGCATTACCAAAGTTGAAATACAGTTTGCCGTCTGGTCCGAAGTTGAAAGCGTGAATGGCATGGTCATGCTGAATACCACCAATGCCGGTGAACAATGTTTCTTTTTTATCAGCCTTACCATCACCATTCTCGTCTGTAAAAACAAACACATTGGGACTGCAGGAAACAATTACTTTATTGCCCAGAACCGCAATGCCCAGTGGCGCATTGATCTCAGTTCCCTGGTAAAATACAGTTTGTTTGTCAGCAGTGCCGTCACCGTTAGTGTCTTCAAGAATAAGAATTCTGTCCCCTTCATTTTTTACCGGATTCTGCGGATTCAACTGGTTGCGGTAATTGTAGGCCTCACAAACCCACACACGTCCCCTTTCGTCAATATCAATATTGGTGGGATTAACCAGCATAGGTTCATGCGCAAACAAAGAAGCTTCTAATCCGTCAGCGACTTTTAATCCGCGGATCGCATTCTCCGGCAAATGTCTCTCTGCTTCTGTCAATGGCTTTGAAGTCTCTTCCTTTTTTTCGGAAGATGAAGTACATGCTCCTAGCAGAACGGACATGACAACAGGAATGGGCGCAAAACGATTAATAAATGATTTCATAAGCATAGCGTTGGTGCAATCGGTTACATTTTGAGTGATAAATCTACATAAAATGTTGACCGGACAAATATTTTTTAATCGCTGATCTCAGATTTTTTGATGTATGATTTGAAATAAGCGTTCACCATCTTCATTGTCCATTCAATGTTGTTTAATAATCAGGCTTTATCAACTTTGGGAGATGTCTCTGTCGTGCCAATGATTTTATTACAGTTATAATTTTTCCCGTAGGGAATTAAGCTCAGTAGAAATGATCGAATTGAGAACCTCATAGCCCGTTAGGGCTTGACCAATTAATTGGTTAATGTCCTACGGACAAGAGGAGCAGAAATTATTGTTTTTCTATTGAGCTATAAGCCCTACGGGCTATCGACGCCGGCTATAATGTCATTACCTTTTTGATTGTGGTACCCCAATTTTCCAGTCAACATGATCATCCTGGCTTATCAGAAAAAATAACCACAGCAGCACTAACAACGAGTATATAATTTGGAATTCTGCATCCGAATGGTCACCTCGACAGGAGAGGTTTCCCGAATATTGAACTGATCGTGATATTATGAGCGCCTGAACTTAACAACTCTTAACTAAACGAAATTGACGTTGTCAATTCTCCCTTTTCAATTGTCAATTAGCTGACAGCTGATAGCTGACTGCTGACAGCTACACTGGATATTTCCACTCGCCCCTGTAATCCCTCATAAGCAACTTGTTCGCGTCAGGATCATTAATAATAAGTTGTTTGTCCGCATCCCAGTTAATACTTCTGCCCAGTTTATAACTTAGCATGCCCAGCAAGCTAACGGAGGTGGATCTATGTCCGATCTCAATATCACAAACCGGTCTGCGTTTGTTGGCAATCGAATCCAGGAAGTTGGCCCAAAGCTCTTTGATGTTGTGCTGATCCTTTGTATGAAGAACCGGGTCCTGATGAATGATTTGTTTGTTTTTGTCAGAAGGATAGAAGGTCCAGCCATCCGTCCAGCCCATATGAAATGTTCCTTCTGTTCCATAAAAATAGCAGCCCACATTGGCTTTCTCTGCTTCATTTGCCGCATACAGACGATGCTCCCATGTGGCGATAAAACTTTCGTATTGGTATTCTACAACCTGCGTATCCGGTGCATCTGTATTGTCCTGCCGGATATAACGTGCCCCGTAAGACGAAATTTTCTTCGGTGCTTTTTCTTCTGTCCACCACAAGATCTGATCCATCCAGTGAATGCCCCAGTCGCCGAGCTGTCCATTCGCATAATCTAAGAACAAACGGAATCCTTTCGGATGAATGGTTTTGTTGAATGGTCTGTATGGAGCTGGGCCGCACCACATGTCCCAATCCAATCCTTTAGGCGTTTCAGAGTCCGGAACTTTTTGACCGGGACCGCCACCGTAATGCACAAAAGCGCGCACCATTCCAATCTTTCCAGCTTTGCCCGATTTCAAAAAGTCCATGCCGGAAATGTTGTGTGGAGAAACGCGTCTGTGCGTACCCACCTGAACAATACGATCTGCGTCACGCGCTGCTTTCACCATAGCAATGCCTTCTTTAATGGTATGACTGATCGGTTTTTCGACATACACATGGGCACCGTTTTTCACTGCTTCAATCATGATCAGCGGATGCCAGTGGTCAGGCGTTGCAACGATAACTATTTGTGGTTTTTCTTTGTGAATGAGTTCCCTAAAATCTTTATACAGCTTGGGTGTATCACTTGTTAACTTGTTTACTTCCGCTGCTGCTGGTTGTAGTTGATTGTCGTCAACATCACACATGGCAACAACTTTAGATTGCCCTGCAGCAATGGCTTCGCGCAAAATGTTCATTCCCCACCAACCTGTTCCGATCAATGCAGTAGTGTATTTGGACTGATATGCGCCCAGGCTTTGCGCAAAAGGAACCGCGGAAAAAATAAGTCCCGTCGAGGTGTTCTTAATAAAGGTTCTGCGATGCATAAAGATTTTGGTTTTGGCAATTGTTAGAAATGGATTTGTAATATACATTTTTTGTGGATATAAAAAGTCGGAATTACAATTTAAACGGTGGAGTGCAGGAGTGATAAGGTGAGAGATTAACCACAGAGGACATAGAGTTTTTTCACAGAGTGCATGGTGGGAGTTGTTTGCCACTGAAGCACTGAAGCACTGAATAGATGCGATAGATATGAGGTGTATGGTATGAGGCTTGAGGCGGGAGGTTTTTAACCACAAGCTTGCATTGTATTTTATAAATCTATCTTTGTGGCATTCAAAAAACTTCGTGCAACTCCGCGAAAAAAAACTCGTGTCCTCTGTGTTTCAGCGCCTCTGTGGCATTCAAAAAAACTTTGTGCAACTCCGTGAAAAAACCTCCCTGTCCTCTGTGGTTTAAAAAACTCTGTGTTTCAGTGCCTCTGTGGCATTCAAAAAACTTCGTGCAACTCTGAGAATAAAAACTCGTGTCCTCTGTGGTTAAAAACTCTGTGTTTCAGCGCCTCTGTGGCATTCAAAAAAACCTTGTGCAACTCTGTGAAAAAAACTCCCTGTCCTCTGTGGTTTAAAAAACTCTGTGTTTCAGCGCCTCTGTGGCATTCAAAAAAACCTTGTGCAACTCTGTGAAAAAAACTCCCTGTCCCCTGTGGTTTAAAAAACTCTGTGTTTCAGTGCCTCTGTGGCTAATCCTTCGCACAATTAAACCTGCGGCTACACGTTAAGTCAAAAAGCAAATTTTTCGCATGGTGCTTACCACTCAAATAAAGAATCAGCACTTGTTGTGGCGGGCCGGTTTTGGTGTTGCAGTTAATGATATCAGCCGGTTGTCGACTATTCCTCCAAATAATCTTTATCAAATCATTGAAAAAAAGTCGCAGGCTAAACCCAGTTATTTTGACGTGGCGGACAACTCCCTAAAAGGTTTATTCATGGGCATCGGCAATGCCGTACAGTTGGAAAATCAAATGAAGGAAATGTCCAAAGAACAAAAGAAACAGGTGCGCGTACAAAGTCGCGAGGACATCAAAAGTCTCAATCTTACCTGGCTCCATGAAATGGTGAACAGCGATGCACAATTAAGGGAGAAAATGTCTTTGTTCTGGCACGGGCATTTCGCTTGCATCAATCTGAATATTTTCTATCAGCAACAATTGTTGAATGAGATAAGAAGCAATGCGCTCGGCAACTTTGGCGATCTGTTGCGTGCCGTAAGCAAGAGCGCTGCAATGCTGTCTTTTTTAAATAATCAACAGAATAAGAAGCAGCATCCAAACGAAAATTTCGCACGTGAAGTAATGGAACTGTTTACGCTCGGTCGCGGACATTATACAGAACAGGATGTGAAGGAAGCGGCGCGCGCTTTTACCGGCTGGGGATTTAAAATGAATGGCGAGTTTGTATTCCGTAAAATGTTTCATGATGATGGCGTGAAAACAGTTCTTGGAAAGGCTGGCAATTTTGACGGTGATGATGTTATTGATATTCTTTTACAACAAAAGCAAACAGCATTGTTCATCACACGAAAGATCTACAGATATTTGGTGAACGATAGTCCTGATGAAGAAAAAGTAAAACATCTTGCAGAGCATTTTTATAAGAGCTATTACAACATCAGTAGCCTGATGAAAAATATTTTCACCGCAGACTGGTTTTATGATGAGAAGAATGTTGGCTCGCGTGTTAAATCTCCTGTTGAATTGATTGCAGGAATAAGACGGACGCTACCCATGCAGTTTCAAAATGAATCGATGCAATTACTCTTGCAGCGTGTGCTTGGTCAACTATTATTTTATCCGCCGAATGTTGCCGGTTGGCCTGGTGGCACTAACTGGATAGATAGTTCTTCCCTGATGTTGAGGTTAAGCCTCGCCAGGCTTATTAAGGAAGATGAATCTTTTAATATAAAACCAAAGACAGATGACGACCAGCAAATGGGAATGCAGGAAAACTATTCTCAGCTTAAGGCAACTCCATCACAATCCGCAAAAAGTGGTGCTGCAAGACCAGGGTTGCGTATTAATGCAGATATCGACTGGCCATCTTACATGAAACAATTTGAAAGCGTAGGGAGAGAATATCTCTACGATGTAATGGAGTCGGTATTATTGCAAACACCACCTTCATCATTGAATGAAACTGTTGTGCAGGGTATTGTCGATAAGAGTTCAAGGGAAGCATATATTCAAACAACGACCATCGCGTTGATGAGTACACCTGAATATCAATTGTGTTAAATGGCTACCACATGCTGATCAAAAGAAGAAATTTTTTAAAGATAAGTTCACTGGCAACGACTGCCTTCATGATGCCGAAGTTTCTGAAGGCTTTTGAGAGCAGGCAATTTGATCCTGTGCCTGCTGGTAACAGGGTTGTAGTTGTGATTCAGTTAAGTGGAGGAAATGATGGATTGAATACGGTTATCCCGGTCGGCAATGATATTTATTATCGGGAGAGGCCAGGATTGGGAATAAATAAAAGCAGATCATTGCAGTTAAATGATGCTGCTGCATTGCATGGCGCATTGCCTGGTTTTAAGGATCTGTACGATGACGGAAGTCTCGGAATACTGAATAGTGTGGGTTATCCAATACCGGATAGAAGCCATTTTCGCAGCATGGATATTTGGCAGACAGCAAGCAATTCCAATGAATATTTACAAAGCGGCTGGCTTGGGCGATACCTTGATGAGCAATGCCAAAACTGCTCGGCTCCAACGCAGATCCTGGAGATTGATGATGTTTTGAGTCTTGCTTTAAAAGGAACAAATAACAAGGGATTGGCGTTTAAGGATCCGGGAAGATTGTATAACACGAGTCATCAGAAATATTTCAGGGAGCTGGCGGAAGCCCATCATGCAGCCCAACATGAACAACCGGTAGATTATCTGTATAAAGTGATGAGCGAAACATTAAGTAGTGCCGATTATATTTTTGAGCAGAGTAAAAAGCATGTTTCTTCAGTAACCTATCCGGGAACAGAGATCGGCAAGAATTTAAAGACCGTTGCTTCACTTATTCTTTCCGATATCAACACAAAAGTTTATTATTTAAGCCTCGGAAGTTTTGATACCCATGTGGCACAACAGCTGCAACAACAAAAATTGTTCACCGAGCTTAATGATGCGGTGTCTGCGTTTGTAAAGGACATGAAGGATAACAATCGTTTCCAGGATGTGCTGCTGTTTACCTTCAGCGAGTTTGGCAGAAGAGTATCGCAAAATGCAAGCGGCGGAACAGATCATGGTACAGCAAACAATATGTTTTTTATTAGCGGCGGTTTGAAGCAAAAAGGTTTGCTGAATCCCATGCCGGATTTAAATGATCTGGATGAAGGGGATTTAAAATACAAAGTGGATTTTAAGGAAGTGTATGCAACGGTTTTAAACAAATGGCTCGGCGCGGATGATAAGGCTGTATTGAATGCGAACTATAACCATCTCGGTTTTATATGATCATTTAAGGGAGACAATCATTCAAGTATGGCAGTGGAAATCCCGAAGGGATGAAATTATTATAGAATCATCATTTCAGAGGGGGCTGAACCCCGAAGTGGGTGACATTATACCATCTCCGAATATTGCGGATCAACACAGCTAATCATATAAGGTTCTATGTTTTATAATGCCACCCCTTCGCGGTTATATGCAATGTTTTCGATTGGGTCTATAATAATTTCATCCCTTCGGGATTGGTTAAAAGGGAATGTTTAGGTGATGGCATTTTCTCTGTGCAGCTCCTATGTCTTCTCCTGCCTTTTCTCCGTGTAACTGTATTAAAAAAAAAGCCTAAAACCTGTTATCAGTTTTAGGCTTTTCGCTTTAGGCTTTAAGCTTAATTCTCCAGCTCTATTTCATTTTTCTTTATTGCAACCCTGTACAACACAATTCCCATAAATGCGAAGAATGCAACGCCTAATAACATATATCCTGTATCTGATAATAAGTTCACCAATCCATGCTCTGCGCTCCACTTTGCCAGCGCAGCGTTTACATTATCACTTGCGGATAAGAATGCAACTATCACACCTGCAATAGCTCCGCCTGCAACAAGGCCAGTCGCAAACAAATTGCCCTTTCCAAGATCTTCTTCCTCCGGATGAACCTCTTCACCTTTTCTTTTCTTTCTCCAGTCAACAATGCCTCTTATTGCGCCACCAACAAATATGGGCAACGTTGTACTCAGTGGAAGATATACACCCACTGCAAAACTCAACGCCTTAATGCCGCAAAGTTCCATTACAATAGCAATCGCCACGCCGACTAAAACAAACTGCCAGTCCAGGTTATAAGAAAGAATACCCTTAATCAACGTGGCCATCAGTGTGCCTTGTGGGGCAGGATATTTGTCCGTCCCAATAGCATGTTGAATGCCCTGCGCCAACATTTCTCGTGATGGCGTATCCAGAATTTTTACGGTCGCACCTATTGCCAGGGAAGAAACAATCGCACCTACAAATAATGCCAACTGTTGATAACGCGGTGTGGCGCCCACTATATAACCTGTTTTTAAATCCTGCGAAGTAGCACCGGCATTAGCCGCAGCAATACAAATAATACCACCTACAACAAGCGCCATCGGCTCATACACTTTTCCTGTCCAGCCTACTGCGATAAACACCAGGCATGTACCCATGATGGTTGCGATGGTCATACCGCTGATCGGGTTATTAGAACTTCCTATCAATCCCACAATCCTGGAAGAAACTGTAACGAAGAATGCACCGAAAATGATCACCAGTACACCCAATATCAATTTGCTGATGATGGTATCTCCCGGCACCTGCGGAAGCACAGTCATCAATATAATAAGTATGGCACTTCCAATACCCACAACGCGAATGTCAAGATCTCTGTCAGTTCTTTTAACTACCGCATTGGTATCATTTTTTTCTTTCAGAGAACTGATACTTCCTTTGAAAGAAGATATGATAGTGGGCAAGGTTTTGAATAACGTAATAAATCCGCCTGCGGCAACTGCGCCGGCACCAATTTGTCTTACATAAGCGCGGTACAGCGCCACGGACCAATCGGCAAACTGATGTGTTGCAGGATCCCAGTTGCCAGGTCCGCCGCCTGTTGCAAGGTTTGCGAGATAACCCAATTTAACAAGCTGCGCAGCCACAACATCACCCGGCACAACTGAAGCCAATAAAGGAATAAACACAAACCAGCTTAACACACCACCAGCCACAAGCACGCCAGAGATCTTTGGTCCAATGATATACCCAACACCCATATACTCCGGTGTTATCTCACTGCTTAATGTAGCCGAGGGGAAATATTTATTAACCTGGTGAGTAGCAAATTTTGGAAGCTCTGAAATAACGTGAAATATTTTCTGTAATAGTGCATAAATAAAAGCAAAGCCAAGACCCATAAATGCTGTCTTTGCAAAATCTCCGCCTTTTTCACCGGCCTTTAATACTGAAGCACACGCAGTACCTTCCGGATAGGGCAATACGCCGTGTTCTTTTACAATGAGCGACCTGCGTAACGGTATCATCATTAATGTTCCGAGTATACCGCCGAAGATCGCCAGCGTTAATATCGTTATATAGTTAAAGAACGATGCGCTGGTTGGCTCAGTCAAAAACAAAAAGCCCGGTAAGGTGAATACAACCCCCGCTGCAATACTTTCGCCTGCAGAGCCGGTGGTTTGAATGATGTTATTTTCAAGAATGGTAGTTTTCAGAAATTTCCTTCCGAGTGTTATTGCAATAACCGCGATGGGAATGGAAGCACTTACGGTTAATCCTGCTTTCAATGCGAGATATACTGTAGCTGCGCCGAAAATAATACCAAAAATTCCACCCATGATGATGGCTTTAATGGTAAACTCTTTTACCTGGGCTTCGGGCGCGACAAAGGGATGAAATTCTTTTTCGTTGGACATTGCAATTGGTTTACATTACTACAAAATAAGATATTTATCGCTGATGTATGATCTTTTGATCTCTGATTTGCGATGAGCGTTCAGTTTTGTTTATTGATATCCGAACTGCTTCATAGTTAAAGCGGCTGAAATTAGTTTACCTGCCCGAACTAAAGCAAATCAGAGATGATCAAATCAGACATCAGAGATCACTTCATCATGCTTTGCAACTTTCTTGTCAGGAAGAACAATATGATTGATGCTACGCCTGCCATAAATACAAACAGCATGAAGAAGTCATACAGGTTATTGATATGATATCCTGCAAATGATTTGAATTCGTAAGGAATTTCAAGGCTCTTCAGTTTTGTAATTTGGTCGGCAGTTGGCACTACTTTTTTGGAAAGGATCTCTTCCAGGTTGATGCCTGCTTTTTCAGCTTTCTGAATTTCAGCTATTCCCGGAGGATACAATGCGCTTAATACGCCAGCCAGTTTGTTGCCAAAGGCATTTGCCGTAAACCAGATAGCCATCAACAAAGAAGAAAACTTAAGTGGAGATAATTTATTTACGAGGGACATCCCGATTGGTGACAAACACAATTCACCGCATGTATGTAATGCGTACATACCGGTAAGCCAGATCATGCTTACTTTAACGCCGGTATGCAGATTATTTACGCCAGTGGCGATCCAGAAATAACCGAGCGCCAGCAGTAATAATCCCCAGGCCATTTTTGTGGGAGAAGCAGGCTCGCGCTTGCCAAATTTGGTCCACATCCATGCAAAGAAAGGAGCAAATAACACGATGAATGCTGAGTTCAGGGACTGGAACCAGCTTGCAGGCACTACATCTTTTTCTACATAAGACTGGCCCGACTGTAAAATGTAAATATTGGCGTAAACTGTTGCCGCTGCAAGTATCAACAACAAACCATACACCGTTACCCGCAGGTTCTTATTAAAATCAGTCGCCAAATTTTTCGCCGTTCTTTTATAGAGCTTAAACACATAAAAAAGCAATAATGCCGATAATGTATGAACAATCCATGTAGGCACTTTCAAACCTAAATGACGGTCAGTTTGTTCTTCCGCAAAAAATGTAAGCGACGCACCAGCCTGCTCAAAGGCGCCCCAGAAGAAGATGACAAAGAAACACACAGCAAATATTACTGTTACATGTTTTTTTTCTTTTGGTGAGAGCGTTTTGTCCATGAAGATAATTGTCGGTATACCTACAATACATGCAATCAGTAAATAGAATAAATAGCTTACAACCTTTGCATCAATGTAAAACAAACCGATCATAACAGCGGAAATCACTGCCATACCAATAATAGTGAGCACGGGCGAAAGCATGTATTTGGGAACATTAGCCGGAACCTGGCCCAAAGGTTTTCCCTCAGGAGTAACAACATATTTGTGCTGAAACAATCTTTGCACAATAACACTAATAACCATTCCGATGCCTGCAATTAAGAATGCCCATTTAAAATCTGCCGGATTTCCGGTATCACCAAACAATCCGCAAACGAACGGTCCTATCGCTCCGCCGGTATTGATCCCCATATAGAAAATGGTGTATGCTGCATCTTTTCTTGTATCAGTAGAAGGATATAACTGACCAACCAGGGAAGAAATGTTTGGCTTGAAAAATCCGTTGCCGGTGATCATCATTCCCAATCCTGAGAAAAACAATAACTGCGAAAGCCCCGGTGCACTATTATATAATGATCCGCAGAAGAACAACAATAATTCGCCGATTGCCATTACAATACCGCCGGCAATAATGGAGCGTTTGTTACCCCAGTAACGATCCGCAATGTAACCGCCCAGCAATGGTGTTAAGTAGATAAGGCTTATGTAGCTTCCATATAAGTTAGATGCAAAAACTTTATCAAACAATAAGGCCTTTGTCATAAACAGAATAAGGATCGCCCTCATTCCATAGAAGTTAAAACGCTCCCACATTTCTGTGGCGAAGAGAATATATAAGCCTTTCGGATGACTTTTTCTGGCTGCAATAGGTTGCTCCGTTAGTTCAGCACTTTCCTGCATAGAGTAGAATTTTCTTATGTTTTTTTGACGTTGCGCCGTTTGGGGGCGGCGTAAAATACAGAGAAATTTATATTATGCTCGAAAAAAGTGAGAAAATGCAACATTGAACGGCAGCTTTACGTTTAAACACTTAATTGGCTGTTAGCTTTTAGCTATTGGCTATGAGCTTTGGGTATCAGGTTTCAGGTATCAGGTGTCAGCTGTGAGGTTTGAGGATTAAGGCTTGAGGTAGAAGCATAGAATTTTAAAAAATCGTCTTTTTACGACTAACATGTGGTAATTAAACGGTGTTCTGGAACAGTCGAAACAGGCTGATAGCTGATAGCTGACAGCTGACAGCTCCAAAACTTCTTTACAATATTCGCGCTCAACTATTTACTTTCGTTCAATTTTTAAAAATCAGCTATGAATATTCTTCTTTTGGGTTCAGGTGGACGGGAGCATGCGCTGGCATGGAAAATAAGCCAGGACAAACTTTGCTCTTCATTGTTTATCGCTCCCGGTAATGCCGGCACCTCTGCTTTTGGAACCAATGTGGCAATTGGCGTAAATGATTTTGAGAGCCAGAAGAAGTTTTGCAAAGAGAATAAAATTCAAATGCTGGTGGTGGGCCCCGAAGAGCCACTGGTGAAAGGCGCCTACGATTATTTTGCCGGAGAAGATATTATGGTGGTTGGCCCTTCTCAATTCGGCGCCCAGTTGGAAGGAAGCAAGGCTTTTTCCAAAAAATTCATGCAAAGGCACAATATTCCTACTGCCGGTTATGCAGAATTCACGTCCGAAAATTTTGAAGAAGGAAAGAAATACATCGCCTCTCACAGCCTGCCAATCGTATTAAAGGCAGATGGTCTTGCTGCTGGTAAAGGCGTGGTAATCAGCAATACACATGAAGAAGCATTGGATGTTTTTGAAGAAATGATCGTCAATCGCCAGTTTGGAGATGCATCTTCCAAAGTGGTTATTGAACAGTTTTTGACAGGAATTGAAATCAGCGTGTTCGTGTTGACTGATGGAGCTGACTATAAAATTATCGGCCACGCGAAAGATTACAAGCGCATTGGCGAAGGTGACACAGGTCTGAATACCGGTGGTATGGGCTGTGTAAGCCCGGTGCCTTTTGCGGATGAAGCGTTTATGCAAAAGGTGGAAGAGACGATCATTAAACCAACCATTAACGGATTTGCAAAGGAAAATATCGTTTATAAGGGTTTTGTGTTCTTTGGCCTGATAAAAGTAGGCGATGAGCCTTTTGTTATTGAGTATAACTGCCGCATGGGTGACCCCGAGACAGAGGTGGTAATGCCAAGGCTGAAAAATAGCCTGGTAGAGCTTTTTGTGGCTTTACATAACAATACGTTAAAAAATATTGTAATTGATTTTGATAACCGCGCTTGTTGTACCGTTGTAGCTGTAAGTGGCGGATATCCCGGTGATTATGAGAAGAATAAAGTAATAACCGGTCTTGATGGATCGTTTGATAAGAATACCATTGTTTTTCATGCAGGAACCAAACAGGCGGAAAACGGAGTGGTTACAAACGGCGGAAGAGTATTGGCAGTGAGCTCCTATGGTGAAAATATTAAAGAAGCCGTTGAGCGTTCGGAAGAAGCACTAAAGAAAATTAATTTCGAAGGGATCTATTACAGGAAGGATATTGGTTTTGAATTTGAATAAACCACGTTATACCTGGATGAAAAAACTTTTTTTATACATACTTTTTTTCATGATTGCAGCGTCGAATGCAGCCCTGGCCCAGGATGCAGCAGCCGATGCCGCCCATAACCTTGAAAAAGCCAAGGCTGAAATGAAGCGCAACCGCATGGATCTGTCGCCGGATTACACTCAGGCTGTCGATCTTTTGCAAAAAGTGGTTGCCGTCGATTCAACCAAAGCAGAAGCCTGGTATTATTATGGCTATGCGCTTGACAGGCTTAATTCCTTCGACGGAGAAACGATGCTTGATGTGGATCTTCATCAAACCATGAAGGCCAGTGAAGCTTTTCAAAAATCCATTGCACTTAGTGACAGTGATACTTATAAAGGAGAAATTCTGCTGCTCGATCCGCACACAAAAATCCTTACAGCATGGGGTTCACAGGCTTACAGGTATTTTTATGAGGACAAGAGAGACTCGGCCGAATGGTGTTTGCGCCAGGCATTTCAGCGTGGTGGTGTGAACAGAACTGTCCTGGATTATTTCCGCCAGGTGGTTGATGAATGCTCGGCCGGCGCTTACCTGTTTACCAATGGCGATATGTATCTGTATTATCTGCTGTATCTCCAGGTGATTGAGCGGTATCGGGTGGATGTCCGTTTTATTGATCTTAACCTGTTGAATACCAGGTGGTATCCTGCATGGCTGCAGACAAAGGGCATATTGAATGTCTCCTATTCTGCGGATGACCTGGCTAAAGTAGAGGTAGAGAAATGGACGACAAGAAGCGTTACGATCAACAATAAAAATGATAAATATGGTGATTCCCTGATCACCTGGCAGCTAAAACCAACCTACGCAAGTAAGTTTATTCTACGCTCAGATAAAATTGTCCTCAATCTTTTACAGCAAAATTCCTTTGAAAAAGAAGTGTTTTTTGCGGGCGATGTTCCGCCTAATATGAGTCTTTTCCTGGATACGTACCTGCAATCGCGCGGCCTGACTTCCAAAATGGTAACTCATCCCAAAGGCGATAATACTTTTGAACTTGAGCTAAGATTGCAGAAACTGCAACATATTTCTACTGAATCCAGGTCATACCTCAATAACAGGGATAATATCCAGTTGCTTAATAATTACCGTTTTGCGTACGGAACAGCCGCGATAATTGCTTCGCAAAATAACCATCCTGAAAAAGCGTTAGAGTTTCTTGAATCAGCAGAAAGAAAATATCCGGAAGAGGTACTTCCTTATTTTGCTCCTGAAACGAAAGCATACTTTCAACAGCTAAAGGAGAAGGCTTCGAAAGGTGAAAAGCTCGAGTAATTCTTTTTATGATTAAAAAGAAGAATAAGTTGGAAGAAAATCGTTTTTGGTACAGTATTTTCTAATAGGCCGATAAAAATTTACACATTTAGTCTGGGTGAATGTTAATTCAGAGGGAAGCTGAAAAAGTAAAAATTTCTGCTTTTTGTTTATTCGGGTTATTTCTATGAATTTTGCAGGCATTCGATAACAATACAAGGAATACAATTCATATAATGGGACTTTTTAATTTTTTTACACAAGAAATAGCAATGGATCTGGGTACCGCAAATACCCTTATTATACATAACGATGAAATTGTGGTGAATGAGCCTTCAATAGTTGCACTTAACCGTAACAACCCTAAAGAGGTTTTGGCTGTGGGTAAACGTGCCTTATTGATGCATGAAAAAACACACGAAAGCATCCGTACCGTAAGGCCGCTGAAAGATGGTGTAATCGCCGACTTTAACGCTGCTGAGCTGATGATCCGTGAAATGATCAAAATGATCTATTCCAAAAAGCCATTGTTCCCCCCAAGCTGGAGAATGATGATCTGCATACCATCAAGCATTACGGAGGTAGAAAAACGTGCGGTTAGGGATAGTGCTGAGCAGGCAGGTGCAAAAGAGGTTTATCTTATTCACGAGCCAATGGCGGCTGCACTAGGTATCGGTATCGACGTGGAAGAGCCGGTTGGTAACATGATCATTGACATTGGAGGTGGTACCACTGGTATTACCGTTATTGCGTTGGCCGGTATTGTGTGCGACCAAAGTATCCGTATCGCGGGTGATGAATTTACAGCTGACATTATGGAAGCTTTGCGCCGTTACCACAGCTTACTGATCGGTGAAAGAACTGCGGAGCAGATCAAGATCCAGATCGGTGCTGCGATGAAAGACCTGGAAACTCCTCCGGATGATATACCCGTAAACGGCCGTGACCTTGTTACCGGTATTCCCAAGCAAATTATGGTGAGCTACCAGGAAATTGCCGAAGCATTGGATAAAAGCATCTTTAAAATAGAAGAAGCTATTTTAAAAGCTTTGGAAACCACACCTCCTGAGCTGGCTGCGGATATCTACCGCAGAGGGTTGTACCTGACTGGTGGTGGTGCTTTACTTCGTGGATTGGACAAGCGTTTAAGCCAGAAAATTAAATTGCCTGTACATATTGCGGATGATCCATTGAAGAGTGTAGTGCGTGGTACGGGAATCTCATTAAAAAATTATCAGCGCTATCCGTTTGTAATGCGATAGAACTGGTGCTCACGAAGAAAATCTGTTATCCGGTGTTCCGTTCTGCGGTTTCCTGGTATCGGATCATGAATTATAGAAAACTGCATGCGTAACATCATTCTCTTCATAAGGCGTTTTTTTACTTTTTTCATGTTCCTTGTTTTACAAGGGTTAAGTATAGCCATACTTGTAAAATACAATAAAACGCATGAGGCTGTTTTTTCAAATGTGGCCGGCCAAATAACCGGCAAAATGGGCAAGCAGTACAATAATGTAGAATATTATTTCAGGCTGAAAGAAACGAATAAGCAGCTCGAAGCCGAAAACGCAAGATTGCGTAACGAGCTGCTGACAAGTTTTGAAGGGCCTGATAGTACAAAGCAGCAAAAGCTGGATTCCCTGTTACAAGACTCAACTTACAAGGTTCGTGTGTTTACTTACCTGCCTGCAAAAGTGGTAAATAACTCAGTGAACGAAGAAAACAACTACATCACCTTGTACAGAGGCAGAAAGCAGGGCATTCATCCTGATATGGCTGTAGTTGGTCCGGATGGCGTAGTGGGAAGGGTTATTATGGTGAGTGATAACTACTGCAGAGTGATGAGCATGCTCAATCATAAATCGGGTATCAGTGCAATGCTGAAGAAAGGCGCATACAATAACGGCGTTGTTGAATGGGACGGAAAAGATGCTTCAATTGTTGTATTGAGAAATATTCCTAAGACTGCAAAAATACAAAAGGGTGATACCGTTCTAACCAGTAATTTGTCCGGCATATTTCCTCCCGGATTAATGATTGGACAGATTGACAATTTTTCCATTGAACCTTCCGGAAGTACTTACAATATCAAGGTGAAAGCTGCAACTAACTTTTTCACCATGCAGTATGCCTATATTATTGACAACGCAAACTGGAACGAGCAAAAGCAACTGGAAGCACAAACACCTAAGAACTAATGAGCACTTTACTTAAAAATATTATCCGCTTTGTGTTGTTCATCCTGGTGCAGGCTTTTGTGCTGGACAAAGTGCCGCCATTGCATCAATATGTAAAACCGTATTTATATTTCCTGTTTGTGTTGTGGTTGCCGTTTAATATGTCCCGCATCAGCCTGATGATCGTTGCATTCATCTTTGGTTTGTGTATGGATTATTTTACCGGAACGCCGGGTATGCATGCCGCTCCATGTGTATTGATTGCCTATATCAGACCGTTCTTATTAAACGTTTTACTGCCCCAGGAAAAAACCGAATTTTCTTATATAGAACCAAGCATTAAAAGTCTTGGCTGGGCACCATACAGCGTATATGTGTTAATCCTGGCCTTCTTCCATAATCTTTATTTCGTACTGCTTGAATGGTTGCAGTTCAACGATTTCATTTTCTTCTTCAGTAAAGTAATTGCAACGACAGCAGTAAGCATGTTGCTGATCTACGTAACCGAATTGTTGTTCCAGCGCAAAGCAAAATTCAGAACAAACGCGGCGTAGTCAGTTGATAATTGAAAGTTGACAATTGAAAATGTGCGGATGTGTAGATGTGCGAATGTGCAAATGGGGCAACCCTCCGTGTAACTCAGTGCCTTCTCAGTGTAGCTCTGTGTAACTGTAATTGTTAAGGGAAGTGTTTATACAAACAAAATTAGCCGGTTCTCCTTCGCTGCAATCGTTGTCAATTTTCCCTTGTCAATTATCAATTATTCGTGAATGAGATTTTTCCTCCAAGTATTCCCCCCAGTCCAATGCGCACTGCCACCTGGCCGCTTGTGCCATTGAGGTATGCGCCGACAACATCCACCCGAATGAGCTTGAAGATATTCTCGATACCACCGAAGATTTCTACATAGTTGTTATTGCTATTTACATAAAATGCGTTGCTACCAGTTACGAGAAACCAATTGAGTTTTTTGAATAACGGAATCTTGTTGGTGATAGCACCATTAAAATGATGCTCCATATGTGCGGCGGTATAAAATGAAGCAGTTGTACTGTTTGCGTAATATGGCGCTAGCTGAAAACTATTGAGGTATTGACTGGCAAGAATGATCTGGTTACCATTAAAGTGCCTGTAATCTTGTATATAGACACTCCTGGTATTGAGAAAACCTCCAATGTTAACACGGTAGTTAAACTGTCCCCAGAGTTTTAATTTTAGCTCCTGTCTGGCTGAGAATGACCATTTGTCAAAGTTTACATCGCTGCCCAAAATACCTTCAATACCCTTTTGATAATTCAAAGTAAACGTTGGATATTTTGAGCCGATAAACATTCTGCCATTGGGGAATTCAATGAATTTTTGTCCCGGTTGGTATTCCACAAACGCGCTTGCAATTACTGCCTGGTGACGCGGAAACTGCGACGAGATCTTTTCATAAGGATAATTCGGTGTGAACTTTTGAGAGTCATATTTAATGATGGAAAAATCAGTCGTGTTTTCAACAGGGATCCGATCTTCATACAGCAGGTTTAGCCCATACTTCAAACCATTGTTGTTCGTATGAATCCAGTTGAATTCTGTAAAAATGTTTTCATAGATCTTCATGTAATTGTGATTAAAGAAAAGCGTCACAATACTGTTGAATAAAGGCGATATTGGATTATCCTTATTAAACTGGTTTATTCTTTTACCTCCACTCAGTGAAAAGCGATTGCGCGAATTGTTGCCAAACCCAAACTCATCAAAATCATATTTGCCGGAAGTGTCTTTGTTGAACGTTCTGTTATTCCATTCAAAAGTTCCCCATGCGTTTAAATGGCCATTGCTAAACCCGTACCGGACATGTGGCGTAAAGCTAAGTTCACCGCTTGCTGCAGGATAAGCTCTTTTAATAGTTGCTTCTGCATTCATTGCAAGCCCTTCCACCGTGTTATATTGTATCTGCTTGAGTAACGGCTTCCAATAAAAAGTCGTCCATTTTTCGGGGTTGTAGTTGCTCCGCCTTACACCGTTCCACAAAATATTCATCACAGTAACCTTTCCCTGTTTTGCGCGAAGCGAATCAATAAATGTTTTGGAATAACCTGAATCTTTCTTCGCCTTAAACACACTGTCCTTGGTTCTGAAATCTTTTGCTTCCTCCGGTTGTAAAGGAACCGGGCGGATCGAATCCCAGTAGGCCAGCGTTTTTCTGTTCACAGCTGTATCATACTTCACAATCACATTATTGAAGTAGTTTTTGGGGAACTTTGGTTTGAGGTCGTAGTCGTTATAAATATTAACCAGGTTGCCGATGGCATTAATGCCAAACAGGTTAAAAGTAAAGTAAGTAACCTGGTCTTTAACGCGCCAAACCTTAGGTGTGATAGCATGGTGGATCTGCCGGATGTGCATGGTATCCAACATCTGCAACTGTGATTGTTTGGTAAGCTGAAGATCGAGACTGAAGATGCGCCAATCCCCCTCCGTTATTTCTATTGTTCCGGAGAATAGCGGCTCATAATTTCTTTTAGGTATTACTTTTATCCGGTTGACTTCTTTTCCATCTTCAAAAAATGATCCGAGAAACTTGTAATTGTAAAAAGAAAGCGCATCATTAGCGATCGGAGAAACAAATCCGCGTGGTGCAATGATGTCGCTCATTACTTCCACATTATTGTCATAGAAGTTGATAAAAGTGGGAAAGTTAAATCCATATCCGCCGGAACCGCTTTCCCTGCCTGACAGCACTTCAAGCTTAAGCTTCTCAGGTTTTTTATAAGCGACCTTAGTTACAGATTCAGTCAATGCTACAATACCGCGCCCAAGTGAGTCAACACCCATTTCTTTCAGATCCGCGCTGTCAATTTTCTGACCAAAGATCCGCTTTGGCAGGCCGCGCGTTTTGATCATCATTTTTATATAGGCCTGGCAGGTAAAGGAATCCAAAGGTGCACGGTATTCTTCCCTTTTCTTAATGGCATTGCGGATGATTTCGTATGCAGGATCTTTTCCTCCGGACTTAACTACAACTTCATTCAGTGTAAAAGTTTGCGGTTCTAATTTGAAATCCAATTTTTCCGCATCGTTGCTAATATGAATCTTTTTATCCTGCTTTTTGTAGCCAATATATTGAACGCTGATCGTATAATTGCCGGAAGAAAGATCCAGGATGTATGCTCCTGACTCATTTGTTGTCGTTCCCCTACCTGTCTCCTTCACAGTAATAGACGCATATGCCAGTGGTTTGCCGGTTTCATTGTACACAATGCCCGTCAATTTTGTTGCGTAGGAGTTTACTAAAAAACAGATCAATAGTATTGTAAGCAGTATATATCTGTTCATACAGGTCAAGGTTCATTTTAAAATTGACAATTGAAAATTGACAATGATGGCGGCGGCGAAATGTGCGAATAAGTACATGCGCAAAATGAGTAGATGTGCCAATATGTAAATCTGGAAATGAGAAAATGTGTGAATAGATAAGCGAAATCAGCCATCCTCAAATCAGACATCAGCGATAGCCATCCATCTATGCGCACACTTCATTTTCAATTTTCAATTGTCCATTTTCAATTAACGAAGTTCTTCCGTCTTCACTCTCGAAGGTGTATCCTTGCCACTAACAATACTGGTGGAACTTATTGCAATAGACTTAATGATCTCAGCCATATTGTTCATATCCAATGTTTCAATCTCGTCACTTGGTTTGTGGTAATTGGGTTCGTTATCCATTTTGGATGTAGAGATGGTATGCGCCGGAACGCCAAGTCTCGCAAGCGTTGCATTATCTGAGCGGTAGAACAACTGTTCCGAGGTATAAGGATCAGGATAGAATGAAAAAGAAGATCCTTTTAAATTTTTAGCAAGAATGTCTCCCATATCAGTCTTCTCGTATCCTGTTATATACGCGGAGTTTTTGCCCCATTTGCTTTCTGTTCCGATCATCTCAATATTGAACATCGCCATTACTTTTTCCGGAGCCAGTTGTCTTGAAAAATATTGAGAGCCAAATCCGCCGATTTCTTCTGCCGTGAAAGCAACAAAGATAATTGAGCGTTCATTATTCTTTAACGCCTTGAAATATTTAGCAAGCATAATAACTGCTGTAGTTCCTGCAGCATCATCATTGGCACCATTATAAATGGAATCGCCGTTCACGGCTTCACCAATACCAAGGTGATCATAGTGTCCGGAGAAAACAACAAATTCATCTTTCTTTGACTTACCTGGCAACACGCCTACAACATTATTCAAATCTGATTTTTGGAAAGTATGTTTTGCAGTTAAAGAGAAGGAAGTTGGCTGCTTGTCAGACAAAATGAAAAGAACATCCTGCTGGTTTTCAAACAATCTGCTTTTCAGGTAATTCGTAATGCGGCCAAAGTATTTTGCAAAAGAGGTATCTACAATTACAACCTGGCTCTTTTTTGAGTGAACAATTTTTGAAGCGGCCTCATATAAATTTTCGTCTTTTTTTATAGAAGTAAAAGGCAGTCCTGATTTCTCGGTTATATTTATTTCATTCTTTAAAGTAACTACTGCAAAGTTTTTTTCATCAGCGGCGGCACCATCTACTGTAAGGCTTTGAGATTGTACTACTGGTTTTATTAATTGAAAGTGTTGTTTGTAGGAAGATAAGCCGGGAAATGTTTTTAATCCTGTTGCTTTAAACTCTGATGCAATAAAGTCTGCGGCCTTGTCAATCTCCGGGCTAAAAGTTTTTCTGCCGAGCATGTCATCCGAACTAAGAACAGTTTCTATTCTTTTTACTTCGTCTGCATTAATGATGGTATTGATTTTTTGCGCTGATACATAGGATACCGATAAAAGCGTCAGCAACGCTGTAGTAGTAATTTTAATCATAGTTGGTTGTATGTTTGAATCTCCGATTTATGCTAATTGAAAGTTGAAAATTCCTGCCCGACTGATGTCATTCAGGCGGGGACAATTGAAAATGCCGGAAGCAAATCGCTGATCTCTGATTGTTTGATCGCTGATTTCTTTAGTTGCCGCAACTTAATTTATATCAATCAACTTCCATTCTTACTCTCTTACTGTCTTACTCTCTTACTGTCTTACGATCTTACGGTCTTACTGTCTTACCATCTTACGGTCTTCCTACAGGCTCATCATTTCCTTAAACTTCACTGTCTGCCTGCGGCTTACTTCTATTTTTTCGCCGCCTTTCAGTTCAACAAGGAGGCCACCGTTAAAGTATGGTTCAATCTTTTCAATCCAGCGGAGATTGATGATGTGCTTTCTGTTGGCGCGGAAAAAGATCCTGTCGTCCAGTCTTTCTTCCAAGGCGTTGAGTGATTTTAAGATAAGAGGCTTATTTGTTCCGAAGAATACACGTGCATAGTTACCAACGCTCTCAAACAATCTTACTTCACCCAGTTTCACAAACCAGCAGCGTTCTCCATCCTTCACAAATACCTGGTCGTTATCTGTTAACGGACCACGATTTATGTTGCCGTTTATGCCTGCCTTTTCCTTGCTTATTTCAAACATTACTTTTTGAATAGCGTCTGCCATGCGGCGGGGCTCAATTGGCTTCATTAAATAATCCAGTGCATTTACTTCAAAAGCCTTTAAAGCATAATCGTCATAGGCTGTTGTAAAAACAACATGGGGGGCTTTCTCCAATTCGGCCAGCATATCAAAACCGGTTTTACCGGGCATCTGAATATCAAGAAAGATAAGGTCAGGATTCAATGTCTCTATCTTTTCAATTCCTTCATCGGCGTTACTTGCTTCTTCAATCACTTCAATGTCATTAAACTCCTGCAATAACTTCCTTAATTCATTTCTGGCTAAGCGTTCGTCGTCAACAATAATTGCTTTTATGGACATGACTTCAAATTTTTTTGATGCTTCAGATTTATTTGTGACTATAGTGGTTGTAAAGGCAAGATAACTTTTGCTTCCACGAGGTTTCCGTTAACGTTCTTTATTTCAAAATAAGCTTTGGCTCCGTATAACAACTTAAGCCTGTTAAAGGTACTCATTATCCCAAAGCCTTCAGGGTTAATTTCACTGCTCAGTTTTCCTGTATTAAGAACGATCAACTCATGCTGATTTTGTTTAAAACCTGATGAGATCTTAACGATGCCGCCATCTATCTGTTTGCTGATGCCGTGCTTGATCGCATTTTCCACGAGGGTTTGCAACATCATCGGCGGAACCTGTTGGTCAAGCGTATCCTCGTCAATATCATATTCAATTCGCAGTCTGTCTTCAAAACGGATATGCTCCAAAGCCAGGTAATCTTTTACAATGCTCAATTCTCTTTCCAGCGGAGATGTTTCGAGAGAATCAGCTTTCATGCTGCTGCGAAGTATATTACTAAGTTCGGTGATGGCGGTTCTTGCACGTTCAGGGTTTTCATCTACAAGGGCGCGGATACTGTTCAGGGCGTTAAAGATGAAATGTGGGTTGATGTGGGATTTGATGGTTTTGAGCTCCAGTTCTTTTACAACGCTTTCCAGCTGTACACGGTCAAGCTGGCTTTTGCGGGTTGCTTCAACGTAGTGCCAAACATAATATATAGAGGCCCACACAATAATAATGGGAGAATCATAGAACATATCGGACAAAAAGCGCTTGGCGAAAGATGCTTTCATCTGCGGATCGTACAGTGAAAGCGTTTCAACTATTACACTCGATACGAAACTGCACAAAACGCAGGTTGTTAGCACAAGCACCAACAAAAACATCCATTCTCTTTTATTGAGTGGAGGTAGTAATTTCTTGTAATTGATGAATTCGCGGAGCAAATGGGTAAAAAATAAACCCATAAATAATTGCAAAAGAAGTCGTTGGACAAAAAGGGTAGAGATATTCTGTTCGAACACTAACGCCAGGAACATGAACACAAGGCCATAAAATGCCCATCCGGCAATCTGGCACAACCAATATGCTGATAATCTAAACTTCATGGGAACTCAAAATTAATTTATTGCCCGCGCTATAATATCTTCTTAGTGATTAAAGGTAAAATGCAAAGGCTGTTTGGTTGAATGTTGTGTCGAAAAATAAAATTTTTGTTAATTTACAGTATATAAATTAACGCGGCCAAATAAATGGATAAACGTTATAAAATAAATATCTCCGGTGTTTTTTTCGGTATGTAAGGTTTAGCCGCTAAAATAGTATTTTTACACCTTAAATTGAGTTGAATGGAAATACTGCCAGGTCCGCTATTAAGTCAGGTGAACAATCCGGATGATCTTAAAAAGCTTCCAAGAGAACAATTACACCAGTTTTGCGATGAATTGCGTCAGTATATTATTGATGTAGTAAGCGTACATGGCGGTCACTTTGCGGCAAGTCTCGGCGTAGTAGAACTTACAGTTGCCCTTCATTACATATATAATACTCCTTACGATCAACTGGTTTGGGACGTGGGTCACCAGGCTTATGGCCACAAGATCCTTACCGGCCGCAGGGATACATTTATCACCAACCGTAAGTACAATGGTCTTAGCGGTTTTCCAAAACGCAGTGAAAGTGAATATGATACATTTGGCGTAGGACACTCTTCCACATCAATTTCTGCTGCTTTAGGTATGGCGATGGCAGCAAAATACAAAGGTGAAAACCGGAAATCTGTCGCTGTTATCGGCGATGGTGCGATGACGGCTGGTATGGCTTTCGAAGCATTGAACCACGCTGGCGTGGCAGATGCTGATATGCTGGTTATTCTAAATGATAACTGCATGAGCATCGACCCCAATGTTGGCGCATTAAAAGAATACCTTACTGACATCACAACCTCACATACTTACAATAAATTCAGAGACGACGTTTGGAACCTGTTAGGCAAACTGCCGGTTGGCAAACGTTTTACCCGCGATATGGCCAGCAAGCTGGAAGCAGGTTTTAAAGGAATGGTAAGCAAAAGCAGCAATCTTTTTGAGGCGTTGAATTTCAGGTATTTTGGTCCGATTGACGGCCACAATATCACTAAGTTGGTTGATACGCTGAAAGATCTGAGAAGTATTCCCGGTCCTAAATTGTTGCATATCATTACTGTAAAAGGGAAAGGATATGAACTGGCAGAAAAAGATCAAACAAAATGGCACGCTCCCGGATTGTTTGATAAAGTAACCGGTGAGATCTATAAAAAGAAACTGGATGTTCCTCAACCGCCTAAGTACCAGGATGTTTTTGGACACACAATAATCGAACTGGCAGAAAAGAATGAGGCTATTATGGGTGTAACGCCCGCCATGCCAAGTGGTTCTTCCTTAAAGTTCATGATGGAAAAAATGCCGGACCGCGCATTTGACGTTGGAATTTGTGAACAGCACGCAGTTACGCTGAGTGCAGGACTCGCTACGCAAGGAATGCGGGTGTTCTGTAATATTTATTCTTCGTTTATGCAACGCGCGTTTGACCAGGTTGTGCATGACGTGGCCATTCAAAAGCTGCCGGTTGTGCTTTGCCTGGACAGGGCGGGATTGGTAGGGGAGGACGGACCAACCCACCACGGGGCATACGATATAGCTTATTTCAGGTGCATCCCAAATATGATCATTGCTTCTCCGATGAATGAACAGGAATTGCGCAACATGATGTATACTTCACAGTTGCCAACCATGAACCTGCCATTCGTGATCCGTTATCCACGTGGCGAAGGTGTTATGCCGGAATGGAAAACACCGTTTGAAGAAATGCAGATAGGCAAGGGGCGCAAGATCAAAGACGGACAGGATGTGGCAATCCTTTCATTCGGTCACCCCGGAAACTTTGCAACGCAAGCCATTCGTGAATTACGAACTGAAGGAATTAATCCCGCGCATTATGACCTGCGCTTTGTTAAACCGCTTGACGAAGAGCTGCTTCATGAAGCGTTTGGAAGATATTCTAAAATAGTAACAGTGGAAGACGGTACTGTTGCCGGTGGTTTTGGCAGTGCCATTTTAGAATTTATGGCCAAATACAACTACAAGGCAGAGGTAAAAATATTGGGAATCCCAGACAGAATTGTAGAACACGGAACGCCAAAAGAATTACAGCGTGAATGTGGCTACGACGCCGTTGCCATCGCTGAAACTGTGCGGGATTTAATGAAGGATAAGGTGATTGTGAACACGATGATTGCGGGATAGTATTCGCATTTATTCCAGGCATGATAAGATTTTTTTTAAGCACTATCTATTCGGATAGTGCTTATTTTTTATCATAGTAGCCAGCTGTTCAAACTCCTTACACTCGTCCGGGACATCTACATAAAGTTGATGACAAATAGTACAAACCGAATAACATTTTACGGGCCTGTCATCTATTGGAGTATTATAAAATACATAGCTACTGCTTCGTGGGCTTTTGATCTTTATTACGTTTCCTCTGGAATCTTCGGGTAAGGGCTCAATTGTACAGCCGTTGGCTATAAGCCAATCGTAAAAATCTGCTCGTGTCATTGCTTATGCAAAAGATAGGTTAAAGGGCTTTGTTATCACATTGCTTTGAGAAGCGCATGCTGACTGCAGTTCGATATTTTTTTGATGTTCGAAAACTGCCTGTACAGTATGAATTAAATTATGTGTAGCCTCTTCTTCAGTATCTCCTTCCGCAATAATGTTCGGCAACTGTGCGAAAAAAGCCGTAAATCCCTTTGTCTCAGGGTCCTGAACAAAGACGCCGGTTAATTGGAATTTTTCGGTTATCATATTATCTTTTTTTAATCGCTTTCAATGCAATAATAAAATAAAAACAACGCAAATAAGGGTAAAATGTCAGTTAAAAAAATGATTTATGTGGCATGGCTCGATTAAAATTAAGAAAAATTGACCAGAGCGTTTCGAACGGCTGACACCCTTATCTAGTTGTACACTGAACCTTAAACGACGGGGTACATCTAACATCGTACACCTAACATCGTACATTGTCTGGTCTTTCCCATAAATCCTCCGCCACCTCACCCACATCCGTTATATTTGCAGGCAATTGAATTAAAGGAGCGATACATGACAATCTCATATAACTGGTTATGTGATTATTTGCCGGAAAGAATTGAACCGGAGAAATTATCAAAGATTCTGACATCAATAGGACTGGAAGTAGAAAGCCTGCATAAATATGAAAGTGTGAAAGAAGGGCTGGCTGGGTTAGTTATTGGTGAAGTATTGGAATGCGAACAACATCCGAATGCCGATAAACTGAAAGTTACGAAAGTAAGTGTGGGTAAAGGTGAACCATTACAGGTTGTGTGCGGCGCTGCGAATGTGGCAGCCGGTCAGAAAGTTGTGGTAGCTACTGTAGGAACAACAATTCATCCTGTAAAAGGTGATGCGCTGACCATGAAAGTAGCCAAGATCCGTGGCGTAGAAAGCTTTGGGATGATCTGTGCTGAAGATGAAATAGGCCTGGGTGAAAGTCATGATGGCATTCTTGTATTGCCAAACGATGTTAAAGTTGGTACGCCTGCGTCTGATTACTTCCAGGTTTATAATGATTACATTTTTGAGATTGGTCTTACGCCTAACCGCATGGATGCCATGAGCCATCTGGGTGTGGCACGTGACGTGTGTGCTTACCTGACACATCACACAAAAAATGATGCGAAGGTTAAGACTCCTTTTATCAATGCTTTCAAAGCAGATAACCACAATTTACCGATCAGCGTTACCATTGAAAATAAAGAAGCTTGCAGAAGATATGCGGGCATTTCAATCTCCGGAGTTACTATCAAAGAATCTCCAAAGTGGCTAAAGGATAGATTGGTGGCAATCGGACTACGACCCATCAATAACATCGTAGATATTACCAATTATATTCTGCATGAAACAGGGCAGCCGCTACATGCATTTGATGCAGACGCAGTAAAGGGAAATAAGATCATTGTCAAGAATCTTCCGGAAGGCACACCATTCACTACATTGGATGAAAAAGAACGCAAGCTTTCTGAAAAAGACCTGATGATCTGCAACGAAAGTGAGCCCATGTGTATTGCCGGTGTATTTGGCGGTCTGCATAGCGGTGTGAAGGATACGACTAAAAACATATTCCTCGAAAGTGCCTGGTTTAACCCGGTTGATATTCGTAAAACATCCTTGTTTCACGGCCTGAGAACAGATGCTGCATCCCGCTTTGAAAAAGGTGTGGATATTTCAGCTACTGTAACGGTATTGAAAAGAGCGGCCTTATTAATAAAGGAAATTGCCGGCGGTGAAATTTCGAGCGACCTGGTTGATGTTTATCCTGTTCAAAAAGACAAACTGCAGGTGGCGATCAAATACCACTACCTGAAAAAACTGAGCGGTAAAAACTATCACCCGGATACGATCAAGAAGATATTGACCAGTCTTGGTTTTGAACTGATCAAGGAAGGTATGGACGAGATTTGGGTAGCAGTGCCTTTTAGCAAGCCGGATATCACTCTGCCGGCAGATATTGTGGAAGAGATTGTGCGCATCGACGGTCTTGATAATATCTCCATCCCAACAAGCATCACAATAACTCCGTCTGTTGATGATGGCGGTTTAAAAGATGTTCTGAAGGAAAAGATTGCAAATTACCTGGTAGGACAGGGCTTTCATGAGATCATGACCAACTCTGTAACGAACAGCAAATATTTTTCCGAAGAGGTGCTCAACACTACAGTAAAAATGTTGAACAACCTGAGTGCTGATCTTGATGTAATGCGTCCTTCAATGTTGCAGACCGGTTTGGAAGCCATAGCATACAACATCAATCGCAAGAACAACGACCTGCAATTATTTGAGTTTGGAAAAACATATCACCATAGTGCTAAATCTACTTCTTACAGGGAAGATGAACATTTCTGCCTGTACATAACCGGGGCAAACCATGCAGATAGCTGGCGCAACAAAAGTTTACGGTACGATTTTTACAGGGCTAAGGGACTTGTTCAGGCGTTGATTAACTGGTGCGGATTAGAAGCTGTAACTTTTGAATTAACTGAACTGCCGGAATATGCTACCGCACTGAACTTTATTATTGGTAAACAACATGTGGGACTGGTTGGCGAAGTGAGCAAAGCTCAGTTAAGCGGATTTGATATTAAACAGCCCGTGTACTTTATCGATATTGACTTTGCACAGTTGTTGAAGTTGTTTGAAAAGAAAAAGATCAGGTATACTGAAGTTTCGAAATTTCCGTCCGTTCAGCGTGACCTGGCTTTAGTGGTTGACAGATCTGTTTCGTTTGATGCTATTGAAAAAGCAGTTCAAAAATTAAAGTTGCAAAAGTTGCAAACAGTAAGATTGTTTGACGTGTTCGAAAGTGAAAAGCTGGGAACAAATAAAAAATCACTGGCGGTTAATTTCACGTTTGCTGATGACGAAAAAACACTTACAGATAAAGAGATTGAGGGTTTCACCAATAAGCTGATCAAAGCGTTTGAGGAAGACTTAAGCGCAGAAATAAGAAAATGAGCAAATGTACGATGTTAGATGTACGGTGTACGATGTGTGCTCCGGCTCTAACATCGTACTTTATCAATAACATCGTCCATCTAACATCGTACATCTAACATCGTACACCGTACATCGTACATAAACTGTCATGTTTCAACTGGAAGAGCAAATAACACGATTGCAGCAAAAGCTTCAACAGCTTGTAAAGCAGCACCAGCAACTGCAGAAAGAAAACCTGCAGCTTTCCAGGGAGCTTGAAAAACAACGAGCAGATGCAACGGCGAAACAGCAACAAATAGACTTGCTGCAGCAGCAGGCTGATGCGCTTAAAGTTGGTGCACATGGCTGGGACGAAAGTTCGAAAAAAGACTTTGAGAAGAGAATTGATCAATATCTGAAAGAGGTGGAACGCTGCCTGGCATTGCTAAACGCTTAACGTATGGAAGAATTAATACCTGTTAATATACTCATTGGCGATCGCACCTACCGCCTGAAGATTGAGCCTAAGGACGAGGAATCTGTCCGTAAAAGCATCAAGCTTATTAATGATAAGATCCTTGAGTTTAAAACCAATTTTTCCGGTAAAGACATGCAGGACTATATTGCTATGGTACTTATCTGGCTGGCTACTGAAAAAAATAAATCCGGTGCGGATTGGGTGAAACTTGAACAATCTGCCGAAAAATTGCAGTCATTAGAAGATCTGCTGGATAAAGTACTCGAAAAGTAGAATAGGCTATTGTCCGCCGGGTACGGCTTTGCCTGCCTTATACCTGTTAATCACTTCTTCCTGGGCTAATACAAGCTTCTGCAACTCCTCAATACGTTTGTCTTTTTCTTGTAATAACAGATCCTTTTGTTGTAAAATATCTTCAAAACTGATCTTATTGTTCAATTGCCCATCTTCAGCAGCAATGCATTTTGCAAGAATTTCTTCTGAGAGATATTGAATGCTGACCAGGTTGAAATAGCTGCGAATTTTTTCACTATCAGCGCTTTTGGGATTGAAATTTTTGTCCTCCCACTTTTGCAGCCGGAATTCGCTGACACCAATTTGTGCAGCTATCTTGCTCCTGCTTAGGTTTTTTGCATCCCTGAATCGCTTTAAAAATTCACCAATATGCATTGAAAGAAAAATTTAATATGTTTTTTAAAGTTTAGAATTAATGCTTAGATTTGTTGTCTAAACAAACAATAAAATAGTAAATATTTGGTAAACAAAAAAGAAATACAAAGTAAAGCAGATTTCGGCTCAAATGTAATTGCTGTACCAGATAGTGTTTACGCTATATGGAAGGAAAAGCAGACAAGAGGTGATGTTAAAAAACTGGTTACCTATACGCGAAAATCCAAGCCCGTTATTATCCGAGCCCTGAACAAACAAATGGCATCTGTAGAATTAATTCTTAAAATAAGCACTTATTTTTCTCATAAGCCAGATGCCGGCCAGCAAGTGGAACAAATAGCCTTACAAATACTTAGAAAAAAAGTCTAAGCTGTGGGTTCTACCTATCCCTTGAAAAGCACCTTTCTTTTTATCACGTTTCACCGCCAACCTCTGGACAAGCCATAATACCAAAGCTAGATCCGTCGGGTTTCGAAATCTCCGAATACATTGATTATGAATGGCTAATTTGAGATTACCAGGCCAAATTAAAGTTGGATAAAATGCGTAAACGACCTGCTAAAATGGCGAAGAAAAATTTTTTGGATTGGAAATAACGCTTATTTTCGTTGATACAAAAAGAAAAAAGCCACACTGTAGAAACAGATGGCCTCTAACGATTGCTTGCCATATGAAAAAAAGTTCGAAAATTTTTTTTTGTTCAAAGAGGCAGGTTTTTTCTGCTTTTACCACGGTCCTTTAACTATTGTTGCCTGCTCTTTCGGTTGCTTGCTGTATGATCTCTTGTTATTCTGATGTAAAAGTAATACGCATTCTTTTGGCGTACAAGACAACTTAATCGTGTTTTTATTACGCCAAAAATGATAAATAAATATTAAAACCCTTACTGATATTGAATTTGAGGAGAATTTCATTATGACGTCCAACAGTTTAACAGATGCTTTATTTCAATTAGTTCAATCGTTGGAAAAATCTGAAAAAAGGCATTTTAAATTATATATAAAGCGGAGTTCCGCTAAGGAAGACTTGAAAATCATACAGTTATTTGATGCATTGGATAAATTGCCGGAATATGACGAGAAGTTTTTAATGAAAAGACTTTCTCCCATTACCAAACCGCAACTGGCCAATCTGAAAACGCACTTGTATAAACAGGTTCTTGCGAGCCTCAGGCTTCTGAAAAGCACCGAGAACATTGATCTCCAATTAAGCGAGCATCTTGATTACGCCCGTGTGCTTTATAACAAAGGATTAAAGCCACAGGCGCTGAAAATGCTTGAAAAGGCAAAGGAATTAGCCAAGGCCAATCACAAATACAACTACCTGGCGCAGGTAATTTCCCTGGAAAAGAAAATAGAGACGCTGCATATTACCCGCAGCTCACAAGAAAAGACTGATCTTCTTGCTGCTGAAGCATTGGAAATCAGTGAACATATTGATAGTGTTGTAAGATTGTCTAACCTGGCACTTCAATTATATCGCTGGTACATTAAAAATGGCCACGCGCGCAATCCTGCTGATGAAGAAGATGTAAGAAACTTTTTTTCCAGTAACCTTCCGGCCAATGCACACAAGGTCACAGACTTTTACGAGAAATTATACCTGTATCAGAGTTATTGCTGGTATGCATTTATACGGCAGGACTTCTTAATGTATTACCGTTATAGCCGTAAATGGATCGACCTGTACGAAGAACAGGAACTGATGAAAACCGTGGAGATAGGTCATTATATAAAAGGAATGCATAACCTCCTGAATGCGCACTTCGATCTCCGGAACTATCAGCAATTTGAAATAACACTGCGGGATTTTGAGGATTTTGCTAAAACACCGGTAGCCAACCTGCACGATAACTTCCGCATTCACATATTTATTTACATCAGCAGTGCCAAACTGAATCAGCATTTGATGATGGGTACTTTTGCAGATGGTTTAAAGCTGGTACCACATATTGTGGAAAAGATGAAGGAGTATTCGTTGTATATAGACAGGCATAGAATAATGGTTTCAAACTATAAGATAGCGAGCCTGTATTTTGGCAACGGCGACTATTCTACTTCAATAGATTACCTCCAGAATCTTATACATGGAAATACCGATATGCGCATAGACCTGCAATGTTATGCGCGCTTGCTTCATTTGATGGCTCATTACGAACTGGGTAACTACGAGATAATTGAATCACTAATGAAGTCTGTCTACAGGTTTATGGCCAAGATGAAAAATCTTACAGTGGTTGAGGAAGAGATGTTCAGATTCCTGCGTACGTCATTCGCTATTTCTCCAAGAAAGCTGAAACCTGAATTGGAAAAGTTTCTACATAAGATCAAGCATCTTGAGAAAAACAGGTATGAAACAAGATCTTTTGCATACCTGGATGTAATCTCCTGGCTGGAAAGCAAAGTGTACGAAAAACCGATGGGTGCAGTTATCTACGAAAAATACCTTGACAGCAAACGTAAAATGGAAGGCGATTTTCTTGCAGCCTGAGCTAAAGAATTATAACTTGGCACTGAGATTGATTCTTTAACGATATGAAAAAAGAATTTACCATCGAGTACAAAGGACGGCAGGTTGTTGTAGAACAAGACCCGCACTCAAGAGCTAATGAAAAAGGCTATATTGTTCACCTGGTTGATGGAGATCTTCATATTCATGTAAAGGAAGATACTGAAGGTGCTAACCGCTGGATGGATTCACACAGCGAACAGGCAACACCGGAAGCTGAGGAAATAGGCGAACTGATAGATCTTTATGTAGTGCAGCAGCACGAGCAGTTGTAGCTTCGCCTGCATTTGCAAATTTTTTCCACTGACAAAATCAGTAGTTGGCATATTATTGCCTTGCCTTAAAAAGGTAAGTAATGAGCTTATGCATTGCTTATCGCTTTTTTGCCTTCTCTCACTTCATTTTGGGCTAGTGCTTTTCTTCTCCTGTTGGTTAAATATTTTCGAACGGGAATGTCAAATACAATCATTATTATGTAAGCCATAGCAACCAGTAGGATGGTGCTTATACCTATGATATAAAACAGCTGCCTTGTGTCTGGTTTGTTTGTGCTGTAATAATGACCAAAGGACCAGATCACGGGAATATGCATCATGTAAAGCGGATAGGATATTTTTCCGAAGAAGGCACATAGTTTATTCATTCCCTGGTGGACGATGTTTGCACCTGCTCCAAGCGAGATAATCAGCGGGAAGTAAAAAATAACAACAAGAGATTCTGCCAGCCAGTTCCATTTAAAATAAGGCATAACAAAAGGGCACACCAGCAACAACGATAAACCAATAAAGCCGAGCTTGTTTTGAATGATCAGCCTACAGCGATAAACCAGCAGACCTGCGAGAAAAGAAAATGATAAACGGGCCATTCCATCCCAGGCACTTTTACCATCCCATCCCCCAATCAAAGTGCCAGCCTTAAAAGCAACCACACAAAGCCATATGGCTGATGCTGCCGTAAGTATTATTAAAATGCTTTTACGAACTCTGCAAAGAATAAATGCATAAACGATATTGCCGATATACTCATAAAATAATGACCATGATGGTGAATTAAAACCAAACAGGGCAAAGCCACGTTCCTCAATTGCAGGAAAAGGAATGAGGAAGATTGAACAGACAAACATCAGCAGAATCTTACCGGCGCTATACAGCTCCGGATGACCACCGAAAGGATCAAAAAGAAATCCAACCAAGCCCAAAATAGATCCTAAAATAACCAGCGGATGCAGTCTTATTAATCTTGATTTAAAGAATTCCCAAACGCCGATATTGCGAATGCGGTTATCATAAGCATATCCGATTACAAAACCCGATAAACAAAAAAAGAAGTCTACAGCCAGAAAGCCATGACCGAGAAAATTTTTGCTATAGTCTGAGTAAACCATCTCAAGAAAATGAAAAACAACAATCGTCAAAGCCGCAGTGCCTCTTAGTCCATCAAGTAAAGCATAGTGTTGTTTGGTTTCGAGAATAGCAGCGCCTGATTTTTTCATATGTGACCTACATGTTTTAAAACCGGTTTATGAATCAACAGAGGGGTTATGTTTAAGAGAAGGCTAGTAACGAATATAATACAAATGGTTAACAAAGTTTTCGAATATGCGGAAACTTTGATTGACATCATCATTTCTGCGAAAGAGAACTTTTCTTGCAATCGGTGGTGTTGAATTTTTAAGCAACGTTTTTAGGACTGCAATGCTGCTCAATTTTGGAACCAGATCACAATATCTTTGAAAGATCGTAAGGTTCTCCCTGCAACTCCTGCAATATAAAATAGTTGCTTTGAGCTGATAAGCCATGCCTTTCTTGATGAGTCGATATAGATAGGATGATTGAGGTAGCGGACAAAACTTTCATTCTGAGGATTGTTTTTTGGTTGTTATAGGTAATAAAATGACTATAACATCCACATACAAACATCACTATTTTGTTGATTCTTTCGTATTAATTGAAAAAAATCAAAAAACTATCCCGGATAAAACTTAGCATCAAATAAAGCTAGTGATGCAATTGTAATGCTGTTACGTCGCGCTATTTGACACTTTCTATTTGAATTCATACAAAAATTTCCCTGCTGATTTTAATGCATTTAATCCTTTAAGTCTTCGGACCATATGTATGCACGGCAAAAGACGCTCTTTATGGTATTAACAGTAATAATTTTCGGGATGATTATTTGATCTATACAATGGTGTTTGGAATTACCCCCCGTCTAATTTTGCTTTATGTCTGAACATGAATTTAGTGGTCGGGCTTTGATACAACTGTACTCCCTGTGTTTATTGCTGTGTGATACAAGTGCAGGACATACCAAAATAAAGATACCAAAAGCATTGACCGTTTTTCCTGGTTTATAAAAATTGAGACAAGAGATTTTGTGAGCTAATGTTTTATTGATCCGTCCTCAATGATTTTAAGTTGATTTTTTTTAAAACCAAACTTAAAAGCTAAGCTTTTATGGAAATATCTGTACAACAACCACTGACTCTTAAAAAAAAGATCGCCCTGTTTTTTCCGGGCTTATGTTGCTTACTGCTTGCCTATGGGCAGCCTTCACAAGATTCTACAAAGCCTGATAATAACGTGTCCTTTATTGGTGATAAAGCACTCCGTCAGATTGATCAGAAATACCAATCCCTGACCAATGCCATTAATGAAAACACCATGCATTGCCTGGTACAGATGCAGCGCAAGGAAGAAAAACTGCAACGCAAACTGGCTGGAAAAGACAGTACAAAAGCAAAGGAATTGTTTGCCGGATCCGAAAGTACTTACCAGGATCTCCGGAACAAATTAAAAGCCCCACTGGATAAATCAATAGCGAATCCATTAAAGGAGTATATCCCAGGTATGGACAGCCTGCAGACCGCCATGCGTTTCCTGGAACAAAACGGAACAAAGCTTCCATTGGAACAATTGCAAAAAGTAAAACAGATCAGCGGACAATTACAGGAACTGCAAGGCAAACTACAGCAAGCCAATGAAATCCAAAGTTTCATTCGTCAGAAAGAACAGGAACTAAAACAACAACTCACTCAGTTTGGTCTAGGTAAAGAATTGCTGGGCATTAATAAACAGGTTGTCTACTATCAACAGCAATTATCTGAATATAAAAACCTGCTCAATAATCGCAGGAAGCTGGAGGATAAAGCTATTTCCTTAGTAAGAGAATTGCCGGCCTTTAAGGAGTTCATGCAGCAAAACAGCATGCTGGCGCAGTTGTTTGGAATACCAGCCAACTATGGCACACCGCAGGCGCTGGAAGGATTGCAGACAAGGGCCCAGGTAGAAGGAATGATCAGCCAACGATTAGGGTTACCATTAAACACTAATTCTCCAATGGGTGGTGGTGCTAACGCAGAAGCCTTTATGCAGCAGCAAGTACAGCAGGCCGAATCTCAAATGAATGAACTAAAAAACAAGCTGAACCGGTTAACGGGTGGCAGCAGCGATATGACCATGCCCGATTTTAGGCCCAATAAACAGAAGACAAAAAGCTTTTTAAAGCGACTTGAATATGGATTGACAATACAGACAAGTGGCGTAACCAATTATTTGCCAACGATAGCGGACATAGCAGTTCAGTTAGGTTACAAATTAAGCGATAAAGCGGTGATGGGCATTGGTGCAAGCTATAAGCTGGGTTTGGGCAAAGGTTGGGAAAAGTTGGCCTTAAGCAATGAGGGCGTTGGTTTGCGCAGCTATATGGACATAAAGGCCAAAGGCAGTATATGGCTGAGTGCAGGTTTTGAGTACAACTACATGCGGGCTTTTAGCAGCTTGAGAGCATTGCCATCACCAGCTGCACAAAACATCAATCTGTGGCAGCGTAGTGTGCTAGCAGGTGTTACCAAGAAATACAAGATTGGAACGAAGAAAGAAGGGCGTATGCAGCTTTTATATGATTTTATAGCTGCACAACAAGTACCAAGGGCCCAGATACTCAAATTCAGAATTGGTTACGGCTTTTAGAATTTTTAGAAAGAACTAATATAAACCCGATGGCATCATGAAAAGAATACTACTTTTTTTTAGTTTGATTACAACCTTGGAAAACCTTCAGGCACAGAATACTTTTCCTGCAACAGGCAGTGTTGGAATAGGTACAACCATGCCCAGGGGAAAACTTCATGTAGTTGAGAACGCAAGGGATTATTATGTAGACAGGATGATCCCTGGATCTTCTGAAGACAGCCAGGGGCCTAACTATTTATTGCTTCATGAAATTTATAGCGGCACACTGCTCGATGACCGGCATGTAATGGGGAAACTCACCGCAATTCGCGGCAATACTGGCTCCTGGAACCGTAAATGGACGGTAGAAGTGAATACATCCAGCGCCTATAATGCCAACAGAGGGAGTATGATCACTTATAATGAAGCTGCCCGCCTGGTAACGCTTACGTATAATAATGTGAATTATTTAGCCGTAGAAATAAACAATAGTTCAGCCTTGTATTATTTTTCCTTTACCGGCTATGCACATTATGAAACGCTGTCAATAGTAAAGGACGAGTTCGTCAGCAATGTACAGCCTTTTGTAAATCTTGACCCCATCACTACTCCCAGCAACATAGGGATCGGTACCACCAACCCGGCAGGGAAGCTCAGTTTTGCAGATGTAGATAAAACGAACCTACCTAATGGCATTACCTGGTATAGCGGTAGCGGTGATCCCACTGTTTATGGAGTGCATAGAACAGCAGGTGACTGGGTTGCTCCCAACTATCAACAGCTACGATTGGGTTGGACCACTGGTGTTGTCATTGATCCTGGCACGCAGTATGGCAAAAGTTATTTGGACGTACAGGGCAATGGCCTTCGTGTTACCCAAGGTTCTCTTGGTATAGGAACAACTGATACTAAAGGCTATAAGCTTGCAGTGAATGGAGCTGCTGTTTTCACAAAAGCTGTGGTAAAGAATTATGCCAACTGGCCGGATTATGTATTTGATTCGGCGTATAACCTACCATCATTAGAATCAGTCTCATCCTTCGTTAAAGAAAACAGGCACTTGCCTGAAATCCCTTCTGCATCTACGATAGAAAAAGATGGGCATGATCTAGGCGATGTGCAGAAAATGTTATTGAAGAAAGTGGAAGAGTTGACCCTCTATATCATTGATCAGAACGGCTCCATTAAAGACTTAAGATCGGAAAATGAAGCATTAAGAAAACGTATTGAGCAAATAGAACAACAGGTAGTTAATCATAACTAAGCTTTTAAAAAACAATAACATGAAAAAGATATTGGTTGCAGTTATTATGACTCTTATCTGTATCTCAGTGCAGGCGGAGTCAGGTAGTTTTCAAGTAAAGGGAGATATTGATAAATATTACCCTGTAACTTTTTTGGATGGCAATTGCTGGCAAAATGTTGCCACAGAATTAGAAATTGGCAGGGCTGCTGTTCATACGGATGCCTCCTGGAGAGGTGCCCTTATATCAAAGTTCAGGTATCATACGTACAACTGGGGCAACGCTGCCAACTTTATTGATGCTGATATAAGAAGCTGTCTTTTGGCAAATGCTGTTATTGACAGGTTCGTAGCCGGATGGACAGATGCAACTTATCTGAACGGTGATGCCAAAATCATAATTTGGTTAAGAGGTGGCACAACCACCTATTATTACAAGGCCAATGCCAATGTAAATCCGGTGGTATATGATGGCGTACAAAACCCATTGCCTTTTCAACAGACAAATGGCCCAACCCATACCTATAAAACAATTGTTGATTATTATGTCAATACAAAAGGAGCTACACTGGGTAATGATTTATCAGTAAACGGAAATACTTCAACTATAGGAAACATCAATGCAGGTACAACAGCTCAACGCAATTATATAAAAATCTCGTCCAGGGAATGGCCGGAGATACGCTTTCAGACTCCAGGTGATGACGAAGTAATAAGGCTGGGTGTA
Organism: Danxiaibacter flavus; assembly: GCF_041060425.1. NCBI lineage: Bacteria > Pseudomonadati > Bacteroidota > Chitinophagia > Chitinophagales > Chitinophagaceae > Danxiaibacter > Danxiaibacter flavus. Next base: position 76,906 of record NZ_JAULBC010000005.1, on the reverse strand, counting down.
GCACATCTTGACGGTTCTAATTATCCGGTAAAAAATGGTGATTTCTATGTCTATTCAAGTCTGACGAATTCAATGGGATTAGTCGTAGCCAAAAATGGTAATGTCAACATAGCGCCTGCCGTTGGAAAGGTCGGTATTGGTACGACTTCTCCCACCGAAAAACTTTCAGTCAATGGTACAGTGCTGGCCAAAAAAGTGCGCGTATCACAGGCTGCCGCCGACTGGCCGGATTATGTGTTTGATTCGTCTTATGAGCTGCCTTCACTTGTGTCTGTTTCATCTTTCGTTAAAGAAAATAAGCATTTGCCTGAAATGCCATCTGCATTGACTATTGAGAAGGATGGTCATGATTTGGGTGAGGTGCAGAAGTTGTTGTTGAAGAAAGTGGAAGAGTTGACGCTGTATGTGATTGAGTTGGAAAAGAAGCTAGCTCTCCTTGAAAAAAAATAAAACAGAATTACAAAGGTTGTCAAATCGCGATTACAATTTTTACCGTAATGAGACATAGAATAATATTACTTGTTGCGCTTGCAGTTTTCGTTTTTCAGCACTTACATGCGCAATCTTATAAACCCCTGTTTGATAATTTTAAAACAGTTACTCCTGCCGAGTTTCAATTTATAAAGTATACAGAAATGCCGGTGAGCGAGTATACCGGTATTCCGAGCATTTCAATACCCTTGTACGAAATACAGGAAGACGGAGTAAAAATTCCAGTCAATCTATCGTATCACTCCAACGGCATTCGCGTTTCGGAAGAAGCCGGCTGGGTTGGCTTGGGATGGAATCTGCAATTTGGAAGCATTATTCAAACTGTGAATGATGGAGATGATTTTGGTAGTTATATGAATAAGCCGCTGGTTAAAATGAGACCAGATTATTTCTATGGGCCACTACCCACTGAATTACCCCGACGTTGGGATTATAGCGCCAAAATGACTGATGCAGGACATTGGATACCTGGTCCTGGTTGGTCTAATCCTTTTCCTATAGCGCAGACATTGCCGGAGCTTTCATACAAAATTGTCACAGATTACTACATGCCTGTTAAAGGAGATTTTGATCAGCAACGGTTGGCTTTTTTTCAAAACCATGAATCATATGATGCTGAACCTGATATTTTTCAGGCTAATTTTCCAGGCCATTCCATCAACTTTATTTTAGATTGGGATGGGCCTGGCAACACTTTTATCGTCCTGAATAAAAAGGGTTATCAGGTTAGCAAAAATGGTGACACATGGGCTATTAAGGTGCCTACAGGTGAACAGTTTTTTTTCGAAGAAAAGGCTGAAGTTAAAACCAGCAGTATTGCCTCTGCATGTGGGAGTGGCTCCTTAACCACTTCGTCAAAAATGTGGATGTTGACACGTGTTGTGACTAACAACAAAAGAACAATCACTTTTAATTACCAAAGGACACCAAATGGTAAGGTTTTTCCCAACTTTTCACAAAATTGGAAATTGGGTGTGTTAGGAACAGCCGGGATAGCGCAATCGGAACTCCTTGGCTACCCCTCAGATGCTTGCGGCATATCCAATGCGTTTGGCAGTTCTGGTCTTCTATCCTATGACTTGTCTACTTCAACCGAAGATCGCTTAATCATTACATCTATTGTTTTCCCAAAAGGCAAAATCGATTTTTCGCTATCTGCGCGCAATGATGTTAATAATGAATATAAACTCGACAGAATTTCTGTTTCTGCAGCAAGCGTTACGAAAGAGTTTAAATTTAACTACGATTACTTCGATTATTTAACTGCACCAACAAATGGGTATAATCTTTCAGACGATTATAAGCCCTATGCAAACTTAAGGCTTCGGCTCAAATCGCTGCGTCAGAGTGATGGGGCTTTATATGAGTTTACTTACAACAATAAGCCACTGCCTCCTAAAAATTGCTTCGCCCAGGATTTCTGGGGATTTTACAATGGGAATCTGACCAATACTTCTCTAATTCCCAATCCCAAAAGATTTAAAAAGACTGACTTAGGTGATAACGGTAATAATCACTCTGCCAATATTGAATACGCCAAGGCTGGCATCCTGGAAAAAATCAAATATCCTACAGGCGGAACTGTTGAATTTGAGTACGAATTAAACCAGTTCGATAATGTATGGTATCCGGATTATGCTGCAACTACTAATACCATTTCTTCGGGGAATGGGTTAAGGATAAAATCCGTGATACATAAGAGGGATGATCAAACGCAGTCTAAAAAAACTGTCTATAGCTACAGTGGGGGCAAAGCAATATTACCAATACAGGTTTTTAAATCTTACCCTTATACATGGCTAATGCCAAAACAAGGAGATCAATATTATGCGCGCCAGTCAACGATCAATGAAGTGAGTGCAGCAGGATTTTATGCTCCAAGTCCTTTTTCATCCATCAATGGAATAGGATATGATCAAGTGGCTATGCAGGATGTTGATCCTTCAGGAAATGCGCTGGGGAAGAAGACAATGCAGTTCTATAATAACCCTGATAAAGTCAACAGCGCTGCGTTACAATATTGCCAACTCAATGTAACCTTGCCTGCCATCAAAAATAGTGCACTACCAGAAAATGGGTCGGTTAAAACGGTCAGTTATTATGATAATACTACCACGTTATTAAAACAGGAGGATTATCAATATGTCAATAAGGGTTCAAATTATTACTATGGGGCGCGGCTATTCGGTTATAGAACCTTGTTTATTCTAAATGATAAAGGAGTTTTTCCTTTTCAGCAAAACATGATAGGCTATTATCCGATTTTCGATTTTGAAACGCTGGTATCCAAATCTACCGCAACCAGCTATGCTAATGGCCAGGCATTAAAAGTGGAAACCACCAATTCTTACGATAATTACAACCAGTTGGCCTTGAGTACAGTCCGGACATTAAACACGGACTATGTAACAGAAACCAACATATCAAGGCCTGTCTATGGCGCAGGCATTCTTATGTGGAATAGCATGGTTACTGCCAATCGTTTGTCAGATATTGTTTCACTGAGTATATCTAAAAAATATGATAACGGGTCGGCCACGGAAGTGTATAAGTATTTGAAAACCTTTCGCCAGGAAGGGGATAGAATTTTGGAAGATGCGGCGCTTGTTTCCAAGCGAAAACATCCTTATGCAGATGATCCACAGAAGATTAATTACAACCGCTACGATGCATCAAACGGAAATCTTCAGCAATACACCGTAAATGGGCAAACGACAAGTTTGTTTTGGGACTACAACAATCAGTATAATGTGGCAAAAATTACCAATGCGACTTATGGTGATGTAGCCTATACTTCGTTTGAAGCGGAAGCGAAAGGGAACTGGACCTTCGCCGGAACACCTGTTAATGATAATACTGCTCCTACTGGTAAAATGTGTTATAGCCTGACTGCGGGAACCATGACTAAAAGCGGGTTGAATAGTGTTAATGAATATGTGGTCTCTTATTGGAGCAAGAATGGGATCTGTACGGTTTCCGGAAGTGTTTCTTCGCTAACCGGAAATACAGTAGATGGCTGGACTTATTATCAACATCTTGTCAAAAACTCAACTTCCATTTCGATATCCGGAGCAGCAACAATTGATGAAGTCCGTTTGTATCCCAAAAATGCACAACTAGTATCCTATACATATGCGCCGCTTGTTGGCATAACAAGTGAGTGTGATGCCGGCAACAGCATCGCCTATTATGACTACGATATTCTTTCCCGGCTTAGTTTAATCAGGGATGCACAAAAAAATATCCGGAAGAAATTTTGTTATGATTTTGCGGGCAATCAAACAGATTGCGTAGAAAAAACTTTCAAAAACGCTGCATTGCCAACCATCTTTACACGTAACAACTGCAGCGGGTCCGCGGTCGGATCTGCTGTAACATACACGGTTCCGGCGGGAAAATACACAAGTACCATCAGCCAGGCAGACGCTGATGCGCAGGCAGAACAAGATGCAAATGTAAATGGACAGAATTATGCCAATACAAACGGCACATGCACTAGCTATAACATCAATTTTCTAGCAACCAATAATACGAATGAAACAATTACAGTGTTGTTTGTAAGTACAATAACGGGACCGAGAAGCCCGGTTATCATTGCTCCCAACTCAGCTAATGTAAAACTTACCATACCTGCTGGCAAATACCATGTAGCGTTTTCGTCCTCTGACAAAGTAAAGCTATACCAATATGGCATTACCTATCGATCCCTGATTGGAGTAAACAATGGAACGCTCTACGATATGAGTTTTACTACCGACGGAGATATTAGAATTCAATATTAAAATGTAAATCATTAACAATGTGTAAGTCTATATATGGTATTGTATCGCTAATTGGATGGATGAGTGTAATGCAGGTAATTGCGCAGACAAATGTACCTACCCAAACAACAAAAACGTCAACAACAAACGTTATGCCTTTTTTACCAGGGGTTCCTGCCACTACGCCGGTCAACTTTGTGCGTAGCTGGCAACCCAACCGTCCGTACCGCCAGGAAACAGATGTGATTAGCACCTCGAGGTCCGAAACCGAAGTACAACGATCAACATCGTATTTTGATGGGCTTGGCAGGCCACTACAGACGGTCCTGTGGCATGCCGCACCAGACGCTAAAGATGTTGTAGCTCCTGTTGCTTATGATGATTATGGTCGCGAGGCATACCAGTTTTTACCTTATGCGAACGGAACTGATGGAAACTATAAACCTAATTCCTTTAGTGATCAGAAAACGTTTTACAGCAGCACTTACCTCTCTCAACAACCTTCATTGTCCGGAGAGCAGCTTTATTATGGGAAGACCGAGTTTGAAGCGTCTTTATTAAGCAGGCCTATAAAAAGTATGGCTGCAGGTAATAGCTGGATAGGAGCTAGCAAGGGAATCGAAACAAAATACCTTCTCAATCTTAGTGGGGACGATGTAAAAAAATGGAAGATAGACAATAACTATGCTTTTAATGTTACAGACGGCCAAAATATCCCAACTGTTGCAACGGCTTTTGCTGCTGCCACCTTATACAAAATTGTTACGATTGACGAAAACAACAATGCTGTTGTGGAGTATAAAGATGCCGAGGGCAAATTGATTTTGAAAAAAATACAGAACGGGAGTGTTTCAATTGATTATTCAGGGTATCAAAACTTTTTGTGTACCTACTATGTGTACGATGATTATGGATCACTACGCTTTGTTATTCCACCCAAAGCAGTCGCTGCTATGATTACGGCAGGAAGCTGGATTTTGAGTCAAACAATAGTAAACGAACTTTGCTTTCGCTATGAATATGATAGCCGGGAAAGAATGATTGCAAAAAAAACTCCAGGCGCAGGATGGACATACTTGGTCTATGACGCCGTCGACAGACTGGTGCTCACGCAAGATGCAAACTTGAAAAACAAGAACCAGTGGGCATATACAATCTATGATGAATTAAACAGACCTATTCAAACGGGGATTCTTTACTCTTCTTCCACACGCGATAACCTTCAAACTTATCAAAACAATCTGCCCGCATTGATCAAAGATTTATCGGCAAATCTGCAGGTTAGCCAGCGTACCGCGGGTGTACAAAAGTATAGCGCAACCAACAGTATTGAGTTTTTACCTGGATTTACCAGTGAAGACGGAGCTTCATTTGAAGCCGCAATTGTGGGTGCTGGAACTTCTGTTGATAACAACACGGCCACAGTGTCGCTTAATCCTTTGCCACAAGGCGCCAGTTATACTGCGTTGACCAATACTTATTACGATGACTATAGCTTTACTGCCAAAAGATACAATGCAGTATACAATAGTAAGCTGGGAATTGGTAGCAATGGCTATGGTGATAACCTGCCATCGGTCACAAATACGCAAACTACAGGATTAGCTACCGGAGGCAAGGTAAGGGCAATTGAAGATGTAAATAATCTTAGTTCCGGCAAATGGCTGGAAACAGCAAGTTTTTATGATGACAAAGGACGAGCTGTACAGACGCAGTCGGATAACTACAAGGGCGGTCTGGATATAGTTACCAGCCGTTATGATTTTACAGGTAAAGTGATCTCGAGCTACCAGGTGCACAATAATCCCGCAGCAGGCGCCACTAATCAGGCAATCTTAACAGAAACCGATTATGATCATGCAGGCAGGGTATTAGAAGTAAGAAAAAAGCTTAATGACGACAACAACACATTGCGCAAAATTGCCCGCAACAGTTACGATGCACTTGGAAAACTAAAAACCAAACAAGTGGGCCAGCAAAAGGATGCATCAGGCAACCTGATGGCAACCGCAATGGAAACCCAGGACTATGGGTACAATATCCGCGGCTGGCTTAAAGGCATCAACTGGGAGGGGTACGGAGGTACGACAACCAAGGCTACAGCTAACCGATGGTTCGGCATGGATCTAAGCTATGATTGGGGATATCAAACCAATCAATACAATGGCAATATTGCGGGTATGCGTTGGCAGAGCAATGGGGATAAAGCTGAGCGTAGTTATGGTTTGGGTTATGACCGGGTAAATAGGCTGCTTTTTGCCGACTTCAAGCAAAACTCCAGTGGTTGGAATAATTCTGCAGGTATTGACTTCACGCTAAAGATGGGAACCGATGGTACCAATAATGGAACCGCTTATGATGAAAACGGTAACATCAAACAGATGCAACAATGGGGCCTGAAAGGTACAAGCAGCACACAAATCGATAATCTCACTTATGCCTATTACAATACCAATTTGAGCAACAGATTGCAAGGTGTATTAGACAATAACAATGATGCACAGACAGCACTGGGAGATTTTAGAACCAGTGCCTATAGCCCCAATAAGAATGAGACTAATGTTTATACTAAAGTAGACTATAGCTATGACGGAAATGGCAACATGGTAAAGGACTTAAACAAAGACATTGGTACTACTGCGGCTGGTGGTATTGTATACAATCATCTAAACCTGCCCTGGCAGATCACAGTACAAAATAAGGGAACGATCACTTATATCTATGACGCCCTGGGTAACAAGTTGGAAAAAAGGATAGCAGAAACAGGTAAACCGGTAAGGACCACCACTTATTTGGGCAATTACGTTTATGAAGACAATATCCTTCAATACATCGGGAGTGAAGAAGGAAGGATGCGGAAAAGTACATTTTCTAAAGGAGGATACGCCTATGATTATTTCTTAAAAGATCATTTAGGAAACGTAAGGATGGTACTCACTGATGACCAACAAAAAGACAACTATCCGCTGGCGAGCTTTGAAGATGCCACCCAGGCAAATGAACAGCTGTATTATTCCAATGTGGATGTAGCACGCACAACAAGACCTGGTGCTTTTGGTGACGAAAGTCTAAATGGTGGCAAGGTGCAGTTGCTACAGAAGAGCGCACAAAGTATCGGTGTGGGGAAGATTATCAAAGTGATGGCTACGGACAAACTAAATGTAACCGTTGATTATTATATACCGGCTGCAACAACTGATAACAGTAATGCCAATGGCATCAGCAGCGTGATCACGAGCCTGGCCGCAGCCATCAACAATGGAGCTGCAGGAGCCGCACTGAAAGGAAGCGGGAATCTTGTTGCTAATGGCCTGAATAATAGCACCGATTTTACCAGCCTGCTAAGGCCTCAGACAACGGCTGCAACCAGCACGTTACCCAAAGCTTATTTAAATATCCTGTTTTTTGACGAACAGTTTAAATTTGTAGCACAGAACAGTGAAATAGTGCAGGTAAACACCGTTGGAAGTAGGCAGCCGATTGTAAAAGTTGCCAAAGAAGCACCGAAGAATGGTTTTGCGTATGCTTATATTAGTAACGAAAGCAACAACCTGGTGTACTTTGATAACTTCCAGGTAAGTGATGAACGAGGGCCGTTGGTGGAGGAAACACACTATTATCCATTCGGCCTGCAAATGACGGGCATCAGCTCTAAGGCGGCGGGTAAGCCGGAGAACAAACATCGCTTCAATGGGTATGAGCAACAACATAGTGAATTTAGTGATGGAAGTGGTCTTGAGTGGTATGATTATAAACATCGGTTTTATGATAATCAAATAGGACGATTCTTTGTACAAGATAGGCTTGCAGATCACTATGCCCAATATGCGCCTTATCAGTTTGCAGGAAACGAGCCGACAGTTGCAATAGATTTAGATGGATTAGAGCCAGCATACATAGCCAGCAAAAATAAATCTGGGCAAACGAAACTTAATTTGCCAGTTGTGGCAATGTATGCAAGGTTATACGGTAATTCTTTTTGGACTACAGGTGCTAAAGCCAATATTGTTATAAATCAACCACTTCATGACAGATTAACTGGTTATAAAAACGGTGCTGTTACATTAGGCTTTGAAATAAATTATACAGGAAACTACGCAGCCAATAATAGTGGAGAAAGTTGGTTAAAGCTAACAGGACATGAAATAGCCCATGTTCAGCAGTTTATTGACGCGTTTGGAAAAGATTTTAATTCTAACAAAGATTACCAAAAGGCTGTGGCAGCTTGGTTGTTTTCATATGGAATAGATGCTGCATCAAAAGCGGCGGAAAATAAGACAACGGACCCCAATAAGCTGCATGATAAAATTGAAATAGAAAAGGACGCTATTCGATATGAAACACGTTTCGATTCTTTTTACGACTCTCAAAACTACACAACTACCGAAAATGGGGTAACAAAATCGGGCAATAAAATTCTAGACCTACTGCAACAAATGCAGACTGCTCAAGGTAATACCGATAAGAAGGCTTACACGCAAGCGTTTAATGATCTTATGAAATTGGTAGATAATTTTAATAGATTACAATCTGAAAAAAAAGAGCATTAGATTATGAAAGTAATTCAGATAGCAGTATTTTTTTACCTACCAACTATTTTAGTTGTGTTTTATTCTTGCCATGCCAAGCAACCCGTTTTTTTGATTAGCAAAGATTATGAATTTGTCGAAGAAAAAAATAACTCTCCTATAAGGGCCGTGGCGATTGAGCAATATGACACACTTAATAATTTTATAGGGAAAAAAAATATTTATAAGAATCTTAATGGTGATGGAAAAAGTAAAATATACTTTTTTTTAGAAAATGAGGGGTACCATTTTAATGGAGATACGTTACGTTTGAGTAAAGGTTTTGTGTATAAACTTCACATTGAAACTTTGGGGTTTAGCGATACACTAGTATTCAGGCCATAACCTCAATACCCAGATTGTTACTAACAATTGCGTATTATATAAAGTGACTTTTTAAAAGATTACAGCCAGTGGAATAAAAATAGCTGCGGTTCCTGCATCCCTTATTGTACCTACTTTCAATACTCGATATCGATATGAGAATACAAGGGTTTTAGATGTTGATTCATAATTTGAATGATCCTTATCAAGTAGATAAAAACGGAAAGGTTTATAATACAAATAACAGCTTTGGTAATGATTAATAGTATCGAAGAAGCAGCTAGTTAAATTAATCCAAATAATAAATTATTATGAATCGTTTTTTTTTATTTATGCTTATTTGCACTTTGTTTTTTGCTTCTTGTAATAGTGAAAATAACAAAACGATAAACGGTAAGTATCAAGTAGTGAAAAAATATGAGTATCTTATTGCAATTGATATTTCAAATGCATTGGGTGAGCAGAAGTCTAAGTACGTTTTAAATAATTTGTTTATTAATACTTATGATTCCGTAAGATTCACTAACCCATTAACAAAACCTTTAGTTTTATACAATATTTCTTATAGAAGCAAGGTTGACGAGGTTAATCCCAGTATTCACAAATTTGTTCCTAATGATACTTTTGAAATTGCATTTTCAAAAAACTTGTGCGATACTCTATTTGCTCTTACAAAGGATTTTTTCAGTAGCATAGAATTTGGTAGTTATGATACATTGGGTCGATTAATGCCTGTAATATATGACGATTCTCGTGCTAATGTTGAACTCAACTGTGATGGAAGAAAGTTAAATGCGAGTATTAGCAGCATCAAAAATCCAGACATTACAACCCCTCAGTTAGACACACTAATAAGGTTTGTAGAAAAATTTAAGCGCCCGTCCTAGTTAGGGAAAGTGAAAGATGGCGAAGAATCTTAGTGGCATCAAAAATAAACGTCTGTCTTTTGGGAAAAAATTAATAAGTTGGACAATTGCAATCGGGAATTGTGCCAATGAGCAAGCTCTAAAAAATAATTCCAGGAGTATTTTTAAACCCTTTACGACATGGCATTTTAGAATCACACTAGTAACTTGCAATCTCGATTTAAAGTGATTAGCCCTTGGCTGTCTAGCCAGGGCTTTTGAATTAAATTAATATTATTCTTTCAAGTATGGGGATACTTTTATTTAAAACTTTTAAGCCTAAAAAGAGCTTTGGGCAAGAGCTTTATTTTCGTTGTGAACACGAACGGTATGATTTTAACGAAGAGGTTCCGGAGAAAAGGGAGGAAGCGGAACACTTGGTAAGGAGAACTATAATAAAACTCATAGCAGATCTTTCTCGTATGGTATATGATGAAACCAAAGCAAGCTTTAAAATTGCCGCCAAAAAATGAATTCTAACACTCTCCCGACATTAGAGCTGTTGAAAATTTGCATAAAAAGGTTAGATCTATCTGTTCAATTTTAAGAAATTTCTCCTGCGTCGAAATGACAATTAGCGTTCGTCAGCAAAATGAGATGTTGCAGCGATAATGACAAATGCAAATCGGGGAAATTTGTGTTGAAAAACCATTTCAACACAAATTTCCCCGTTCATGAAGCCTTATTTATATGCTTACTTTTCTTCTTCTAAAGACTTTAGATATGCCTTGAAGAATTTTGAAATATTATCCTGGCTAAACTGTTCTTCCCAATAAACTCCGGAAACATCATCAAGAGGCTCGATATTATTTGCATTTGAGCTAAAGCCACCGGCAATACCCAAATAGGATGAAATGTCATCACCTTCTCCGTAAGTCACTTTATACAAAAAGAAGTTGTAAGTCTTTCCATTGTATGTGCCTTGCTTTTGCATTAAGAACTTAAGAGAAGAAGGTAGATCTTCATCAGAAGCAGCATTATAAACAAGGCTTTCTGCAAAGTATGACTGGGTTAAATATTTACGCGGAAACAGCGATGTTTTGTTCTTTTCTTTCAAGTCGTCATAGAGCCTGGTACGCATTGATCTGTCGGCGGCGATCGTTGTAAATACCGATGCATTTACTTCTTCATTTTTCTCAAGAAGGATAAGCGCCGCAACTTTGAGCAGATAAGGTTCCTTAGCCGAAAGGTAGCTTTTCACCGTCTGAATGCCTACCGGAGAATTATATCTGCCGATTAATTTTAATAAGGAATAGATGTCATAATTGTAATTACTGCTGTCAGCCGTGTTTGTTTTATAGAACGGCAGCAGTGATTTAGCTGTTTCGATAAATTGATTCTCTGACGCCGCAATGTCTGTTATTTTAATGAAGCCACTATCAACCAATGTCAACATGAGCTCCGCAATGGAAGGGGCATTCACTGAATCTTTGGCAAACGGCAAAAGATGTTTATATATTTCGGCCGTTAATGATAAACTGTCTTCAAGATTACCGAAAAAGCTGTATTCAAAACGATCTATCGGCGCCGTTTTATCCAGCAATCTTGCCAGCGCGGAATAACTATCCGTTGTGTTTATTCCTGCAAGCGTTGCCAATGCAAGAGGGCGCATTTCACTCTTTAATGCAGGATATTCTTTCTCTATAAAATTTACTGCAGACGTATCCTGCATTTTTTGCAGTTTATTACTAATGCGCCTGTTAACAGCAACTGAATTATAATGGTCTTCATCACGCCATGGAGACTCATAATTTTTGAAAAGTGCGTCTCGTAAACTCACAAGATCATTCTTAGAGAATGGTGCGTCAGTAATAGCGGTGTATGCCTGCACTCTTGTGGCAGAGTCGGTACTGGTTAAATCCTGTAAAATCAAAGATGCTTTCGAAATTGTAATATAATTACCCGTTGCAGCATTTTTAAAACTTATAGAATTGAAGAATTTTTCGGCATTCTCTTCCTGCAGTATTTCTCTGTCGCCAAAGCCAAATAATTTGTACAGGATGTTTCCGTTAACAAGCATTTTCGTTCTTGTAAAAACGTTTTTATTTTTTGATTCTAAAAGGGCGCTCCTTGTTTCACCGGATAATATTTTCTCACGTTTGTCGTAAATGACAGAGTCTGTCTCCGTATTGAAATGTATGTTTTCATGCCAGAATGCGCTATCGCTTTCATACCAGTTGTACTTACCCAATGTGTCTTCAAATATCATAAAAGACATTGCAGTGGTGCTGTCATAGGTAACGGTGTATGCTTTTGCATCTTCAGTTGCCTCAATCCGTTTTAACGGCTGTGGCGCCCAAACCGTGAATGAACTGTCCCGAGCTTGTTGTGTGTTCCAGGCAGCAGTGGATTTAATATTAATCCTCACGCTGCTAAACATGTCTTCAACTTGTTTATTGTATATGCTGGTTTTATCTCCAACTATGGAAAAGATAATATTACGATTATTGGCCACCGCAATAATGATCCGCATGTGTATGGATGGGTTATCCTTATTGCCTGTACATGTTAATTCCCGAAAGAATCTACCATTAACAGTTCTGTCTTTTTCTGTAACCTTCGGGTATAACTCCCTATATTTTTTTGCAAGGTCTTCAAAAATTGCCCGGTGATCTACTATGTATAGTCCGTCGGTTGCATCCTTGCTCATAAGAAATATGTATGAACCGGTATGTGCATCTACACCCGAAAAGGTTCTAACCTTCCAGCCCTCGTTTGATTTGCTCAATTCTTTATTAAAGGTTAACTCTGCTGGCGCGTTTAAGCTAACACCCATTAATGGATCATTAAATGAGAACATTTGTTCTGCTGCAACGACCGGGATATTTTTTCTGATACTAAGCGAGTCAAAAAACCTTATTGCGCTTTCATCACTTACACCGGATTTCTTCATGGCTGATATAAGGGCCATGTATGCAATATTATTTTGAAAATATATTTGAACACGGTTTGTATAATTGTCAACTGTATATATAAATTCCTTTCCCGGAATACCATTTTTTGAAAGCTTGTTTACTTCCACATTTTTTGTGTTTTTGTACATTCCCTTTCCCATGCGGTCAAGCAGGCTATCATGGTTGGTGATATTGCCGGGAATGGCGCTGGCCATTGTGCAGTATCCTTTGAAGTTGAAAAGGTCAAGCAGGAATTTCATTTTAACAACACCATACATTTTAATTTCTGCAGGATTTCCCGGCATACTGGTGCTATAATAATTCTGATCGTCTGTTACCTTTTGCCAGGGGATTGGCACTTCTGTGAATGTGTATTTATCCGGAGCTATTTTGTTAGCAGAAATAACGGGCTCTACATTAAACCCTCTGTCTTTTAGCAATTGAATTACACCGCTATCTCCGGGAAGATGGGCCGCACCTACTGCAAAGAACATGCTTCTTTCATTGGCCAGGCTATCCATGCGGCGCGCCATCTTAATATTTCTATGAATCAGGATTAGGTCCTTTTGCTTCTCTGAAGAAGTTTCGTTTGTGAAAGAATCAATGCCTTCTATATTTTGAGAAGTATACAGGCGAATCATTTCTTCCATTGCTTTGTCCGCCTCGCCTTTTTCAGAATGTAATATTGCAGTAATATCCGACTGATCGATAAGGTCGTCCCTGAGACTGGTTTGATCAGACAGGTCCTCAATTCCCCCAAGCCATTTTCCCTGGCGCCTCGCAATATTGTACAGGTAGGCATCCATGAAAGTGGGCATTTCTCCCTTTTCAAAATAGTCAGACATCCATTTATTCTTTTCCTTGAGAATATCGTTGCTGGTTATTTTGTCGGCCGGCTTCTTTAGTTTTTTTGAGAGTACACCGCTGTACTTTTCATAGTCTTTTTCGGAAAGAAGATCTTTTAATTTTTTTCCTTTCCCTATTTCATCAAAAAGCTTATTAACGAAATATGCGGCCATTTCATCAGGATTCACTTCAATCGCCAAACCCTGGCTCGTTTCAATTGAATGATATACAGAATCTGTAAACTGAAATAGACGTTTGTCATTCAGATGAAAAGTTCCATAGAGGAAAGATGGCTTTTGCAAACCGTTACCGGAAATGCGCCAAAGCAACGTTTTAGGTAGTGGCTCGCGTGAAAAGGCTAAAAGAAAAATGGCTGAAAACAATGCGGTTAGCAGAATTGGCTTAAGGCGTAAAAACATAGGTACGAAAAATTTGGGTACGTGCAATATTATGAATTAAACAAATGAGAATAATGTGTGACCTAAAATTTTAAGGTAAAAGACAAGCCCCGAAACGAATCAGCCGAGTACATAAAGCGAAATAAATGACTGCTGCTCACCGATGATAGCACTAATTTCTTCCTGGTGTCTTATAAAAGGAAATAAGCGTGTTATAAACGGCTTTGCCATTAATCTTTGCGGTGTAGTTAAAATAACGGATGTGCCTTGCTGAATAAATTTCTGCAACACGAGAAACAAGGTGTCGAATGCTGCCGGCTCATAATTAATATCGCTCAATAATAGAACGTCGGCATCTGCATCGGCAGGAACGTTGTTCCAGTCTATTAACCGGCAATACATGTTGGTGATGCTATTAAGTGCAATTGAGCTTTGTATTACAGACAGTGCTTCTTCGAGGTAATCACTGCAGCAAACTTCAGATGCGTAACTTGCTGCTATTAGTGAAGGTAAGCCAAGGCCAGCGGCCAGTTCCAGGACTTTTTTGTTGGCAAAAAATTCTTTGTTCTTTTCAATATATGTAGCCATTGCAATTGAAGCCGGCCATACGCGTGCCCAATAAGGAGCAGCGGCAAAAATGTTCCTGTTTTTATCTTCTTTAAATGCTTCAACAATTTTTCCGGGTTCAGGCACATAAAGCGAGATGTCGCGGGTTAAAATTTTATATGTGGAAAGAATCAACGATGAGCTCATAAAACAAAAAACATATTGAGCACAAAAGTACTTAAGATCCTGTTATTCATCGGGAGCTAACCGGCGCGTATGTTTGAGCAGCAGCATAATGCGAAGCCGGTTATATTGCTGCAAGAGAATTGGATACACATTGTACAGTATATTGGCAATGGTGATCAGACTCCCCAATATTATTTTCTCCTGCATAAATGCCAGCACCGTTGTAAGCAAGAAAAAGAGCAGACAAACGAAATGGAATTTTTCATAGAAATATGTTTTTCCGATATGCTTTCTAAAGTTTGGCTGAATGTGCGGTTTATAGCCCGGGTATTTTTTTCTGATGAGTCTGTTAATGAGATCCCCATCCTGCGCGTATTTTCTTACAATGCGTATGCCCAGTTTGTTATAAGTGCGTATTGAATTGCTGAGTTGTAATCGGCTATAGAAGGATTTTGGTAAAAAAAATCCAACCAGGCTGATGGCTATCACAATCCATAAATAATGTAAGTTTCCGGGTAGTGCATAGAAAAAATAAACCGGTGTAAAATTTATCACCGACCAAACAACATTCGGAATCATGTTGTACAGGCCAATTACAGTCTCAATATTTTTTCTTTTATCAGACATGTAACGAAAGTTGTAAAAGCAATCAGCAATCAGCTTTGGGCTTGATCATTTCAGCAAACGCAACAGATCATCTTTCGTGAAAGATTTAAGCATGTTGTTGTCAGTTCTTACAAGATCATCTGCCAACAATGTTTTGGCTTGTTGCATCTTCATTATTTTTTCCTCAACAGTGTCCATACAGATCAGTCTGACGGCAATTACTTTTTTATTTTGTCCGATACGGTAACAACGGTCGATTGCCTGGTTTTCTACTGCCGGATTCCACCATGGGTCAACTAAGTAAACGTAATCTGCCTCCGTCAGGTTAAGGCCGACACCTCCGGCTTTCAGACTTATCAAAAAAACGCGAACATTGCTGTCGTTTTGAAATGAGTCAACTACTTCTTCTCTGTTCCTGGTGCTTCCTGTAAGATAAGCAAATGAAATATTTCTTCTTTCCAATTCTTTTTTGATAAGATTCAGCATTGAAACGAACTGCGAGAATACCAATATTTTATGCTGTGGCGATTTATTTTCTATTTGCTCCATCAGCGCTTCCATTTTGGCTGAAGTATGCATGTATGCAGCATCTTTTACCAGGGCAGGCGAATTGCATATTTGCCTGAGTGTTGTCAATCCTTTTAATACATGTAAGGCAGTTTTCGGAATGTCTTCATCACTACGCGCGGAAAGAAACTCGCGAAACTCCTTTTCATGCACGTCATATATTTTCCTTTGCTCCCCGTCCATTTCGCAGTAGATCACCATTTCCGTTTTATCGGGAAGTTCTTTTGCTACCTGTTTTTTGGTACGTCTTAAAATAAAAGGATTTATTTTTTGTTGTAACTCTGCAGCGCGTTTATCATCCTTAAACCTGTCAATAGGTATGGCATATAAATCCCTGAAATGTTGCTTGCTGCCAAACAAACCGGGACATGCGAAAGACAATTGTCCGTACAGATCAAATGTGTTGTTTTCCAGCGGTGTGCCGGTAATGATGATCTTGTTTCTTGACTTTAACAGACAAACGGATTGGTAACGTTGTGAGCCCGGATTTTTGATTAGTTGTGACTCATCAAGAAAAATATAATTGAAGGTATAATCTTTTAAAGAACGTGCGTCGGCTAAAATGCTTCCATATGTTGTTAAGATGACTTCATATTGATCAAACTCTTTTAAATTCCTGGCACGCCTGGAGCCGTAATGTGTAAACAGTTTCAGCGTTGGTGCAAACTTGGCTATTTCCTGTTGCCAGTTGAAAAGGAGAGAAGTAGGTACAATCAGCAGGTTGGTATTCCGATTGGTCTTTTTTCTTTGTGTAAGAATGAATGCAATGATCTGTGCTGATTTACCAAGACCCATATCATCTGCAAGACAGCCGCCAAAATTAAAGTCATCCAAAAAGTTGAGCCAGTTCAATCCCTGTTGCTGATAATGTCTGAGTGTTCCCGTAAATTCTTCTGGCAATTCCACATCTTCAATTTCATCAAAGTTGTCAAACTTCGCCTTGTACAGATCAATTTCCTCTTTTACTTCATGTGATAGCATTTGCAACTCATACATTTCCGTGATACCGGAAAAATTGATCTTCGGCGTTTGAATTATATCGCCAGCTATATCCCCCGCCTCGAAGTAATGCGCAAATTTCGTTAGCCAATCATCAGGAATAATGCCGAGTGTTCCGTCATCCAGTTGTACATACCTGCTTTTGTTTCTGTTGGATTTATGAAGCTCTTTTATAGATGCTTTCTGCTTGCCAAAGCGAGCATAAACGGATGTGTTGAACCAGTTAATGCCGCTGGTTACTTCAATGGTGATCTTTGCTTTATTTTGATTCAACCTGTTATTGGGTAGCTGGTTAAATCCAAGAATAGTGATGTTTTCATCCCGCCATTGCTCGAAAGCATGTAGAAACCAATCGTTTTCAAGAAACCGGTCCTTATGCAGATAGAGATAATCGTAGTCAAGCTGCTCGAAAAAATCAGCGTGCTGCTTCAACAATAATGCAGTAAAAGCAAGTTCGGCTTCCTCATTTCTTTCAATTGTGAATGCTTTTCCTTTGTTATCGAGTGCATAGATCTGCCTTCTCGATAGAATTGGAATTTCAACATCACCATATTTTATCACCGGTGAGAAACGAATATAATTTTGAGAGCTGGTTAAATACAATATTCTTTCCAGCGGTTGATTGAAGCCATTATCTTCAATCTGTTGTGCGGTAGCCGCATGTAGGTATTCATAAGAGATCTTGATCTTATTTTCAAGCTGCGTCAATATATCCTGTTGAAACTCTTTGTATTTGGATGCATAAAGAAGAAGCTTGTAGTGATGTTGTTTGAAGAAGTCGATTACCTTTAATATTTCATAATCATCTATAAGATACAACGTATCTTCCGATAGTATAAAGTAATCATATTTAAGCTCAACATCAGCCAGATCAAACCATTTGTTACGCAATTGCACGTAACAGCTTACCTCATAAAAATGGTTTTTTGACTGTACATGCAGTTGTATGTTGCGTTTTAAAAGCTGTAGTTTAACCGGCTTAATGGAGCTGGCAATTACATTCTCTGAAACTTCTGCCTTATGATAGTAAAAATTTAATTCTAAAGGATTTGTAACGACAGCTTTCAATGCTTCAATTGACGGTGCGTTTTTTTGTACACTGTGGTTCTGCTGAAAATTAGTAATGGCTGCGAAAAATTTAATAGCGGCATTGTTATTTGCACGCCATGTTTCATCTGAAGGGTTAACGAGTTGTAAAGGATTTTTTACTTTTCCCTGTTGACTGAAAGTTGCTTCGAAAAGTTCTATATACAGGTGGCCATAATATTTGTGCTGCTTTAGCACCACAAATTTCTGCAGGGAACCATCGGGAATATTTACAGGTTCGCCATGTTGTCGTGATAACAAGCTCTGCTGAAATATTTTCTTTGTTTCATTGGTAAATGGTAGTAGTTCTTTCCGGATAGGTTGTACGTTAACCCGCTTATTGCCGTATTCAATCGTGAAAAAGTTATCAAGCTCTTTTTCCTGTTCTAATCCGTATTCTTTTGCAGCGTGCCGGATTAACAGGTCCCGGAGTTCATCATCAAAAAACGCTTTTATTTCTTCCCGCTCCATGATGTTGTACAAAGCCCTTGCCTGGTGGCTGCAGAGCTTTCTTTTTTCCTGGCTGCATGCGCAGGAAAGAATAAGGCGATCATCCGTTTGAACAACTGTAACGGTTGATGAAGAAGGCGTGACAGTTGAATTATTGAAGACAACTTTATTTACAGAAATTGTTTCCGGCTGCATGTCGAAGAAACCTCTTGCTTCTGTTGGCACGAGTTCCGAACAATGACGCAGGATAAAAGAGCTGTTTAGTTGCGAAACAGCAAATGGCGTTATTACATAATCAAACGCGGGATCAATGTTGTTTTTGTCTAAGTTATCTGTATGCGCTTCGTTTTTCATGCAAGGATACAAATATATTAATTGACAATTGAAAAGGGATAATTGACAATTTAGTCAACATCAAACACTCAGAAAATATTATAATCACATCAATTCACGAGGCGTTACTTCTCTTAGTAATAAAATAAAAGTTACACAGAGAGCACCGAGCAGACACAGAGATCCACAGAGGGCATACTTCTCCCAGAGTTGATGATGCCTGCTTAATTAACCACCATTGTCAATTATCCCTTTTCAATTGTCAATTGAAAAAAAAGGGCCATGACATAACATGTACATCATGGCGCCATATATCCACCTTATCTGCTTACGATGATTTTGGTTGTGAGTTTTTTGCTGCCGTACAATACAATCAGGTGGTATAACCCGGCTGGTAAATCGCTTACTGTAAGCCGTGTTGTTAGTTCACCTTTTTGTATGTTGTGCAAGGTTATCTCTTTGATCCTTGCGCCGTTATTGCTGTATAATTGGAGACGAACGGTTGGTTCATCGTTTTGTAGTTTAAGAGACACATTCAGTATAGATGCAACCGGATTAGGATAAGCTTTCAACAAATCTTTTTCTTCAAGAGGAAGTTTGCCTACTGGCGGTAGTAATGTCGCCGATGTATCTTCCATTGCTTTTCGTAATGACAAATTTGTTGCGCTGTAGCAATAAGCGCCTTGTACACGCACAAAACCGGTAGTAGGGTATGCGTGAAATCCTGGTTCAAGATAAACTGTGCCACCACCTAAAATCGCAATTGTTGAACCGGTAATGGGTACATTGCCAATTGTTGAGAGCTGGGTGATGCCGGAGTTTATAATATAACCACCAGATACCGGGAAGATATAAGGACCAACAACCGCAACTGCAGGAGATGCACAATTGATCAAATCACTATTGCTGCTTAAGAAACTGTTGACCCTTGTAAACTGGTTGTTGGTGAAGAATAAATTTGCATAGCAACTGTTTGCCCACCAATAAGCCATCATGTTTGTATAGGGTGGACTAAAACCGGTTTGGCCCTTGGGATCTTTGCAGTTTCCTGTATATGTACAACCGTTGGATGATGTAGAAAAACAACTTTGATTGTTGTACGCATAAGGATCAGCCGGAGTGTCTGTTATCAGGTCTGCACTTGAAGATGAATTGGAGCCATCAATATCTTCAAATCCGTTTGCCGGTTCAAATGTATGTAGCAAGCCAAAGCAATGGCCAACCTCATGAGAAACGGTATGGCCTGCACCAATATTTCCTGACGAGATCAGGCAAAACGTATTTGGTATTTTCAGACTTGTGCCTCCAATGCCGCAGTTATTGCTGCAGGCTCCATTGCTTCCCAATATTTTCTTCATGTAAAAAACATTGATGCAGTTGGGGACACGGTATGGATCGAACAGATTAGCATTATCGCTTGTAGCATTGAATAAGGTATCCAGCTTTGTGCTGTTAACATAATCAAGCCCTGCATTAATGAAGCAGATCCCATCGCCCGCATAGTCGCTCACAAGGGTAGCAAATTCTGTTTTTATCTGCGCTTCCGTAGCTGCGGCATTACTGCCATTGTCACAGGTTACAATGTGAAAGTATACGCGCACCAGCTGGTTACCCACCGTTAATGCGTGAAGATTCTTTTTCTCAAATTCAATGGCCGCTTTTAATTTGGGCATATCTATTTTGTAACCACCGCATGGGAGTGGTTGTTGTGCATGTGATACAAATGCACACAATACAAGCCATAGAGAAAAGAATATGTTCCTGGTTTTATTTTTGACGCCATGCACGTTGTTATAATGTAGATGTTTCATCCGTAGAATTTTTAATGATGAATGTTTGGATGGAAACTGTAAACCTTACTGGTTTTCTTTAATATACAAAGTGCTTGCGCCGGATTGTTTTTGCATGGAGACAATCTTTTGTTCCAGTTCCTGTATCTGCTTGTTTTGATCTTTTATCTGCTTGTTTTGCTGGATAACGTAAAGTGTAAGCTCCTCTATTTTTTTTATCATAATAGAATCCATTTCGGCAACCCGTACACCGTTAGCAGCCACATCTGTTGCAGAAGGTACGTCTGGCAAATGTTTGTTTTCTTCAATAAAATCTTTTACTTCATCAAGCGGTTTCAGTATATAGTCTTTGTCAAACACATAGTCGCACCAGCCGGTTTCAACCAACACTTCTTTGGCTCTGATGGTTCCGCACACATCAAGTTTGAATTGCGGATTTATTGTGCCTACGCCAAAATTGCCGTTGGTTAACAATGTCAGCTGTGCATAATTGTTCCCGTTAAGCAGGTTGGTTGCAAAATACAGATTGCTGTTAGTGCTGGTGGCAAGCCAGCCGCCTGATGAACCGATATATGTACCAACTTTTACTGTGCTGCTAGAATGTGTTATTCCCCAGCTTGCGTCACCTGTGCCAACCTGCAGCTTGGTTGTTGGCGTTGCTGTACCTATGCCCACATTGCCCGTAAATAGTTTTAAGTTCAAGGCTCCGGTTCTGTTAACCTGTAAAAGAAGATTGCCCGGCGTTGCTGTTGCAGGGGAAATCAGGGGATTAACAACTTTAGCATCTATATTAAGATCATTGACGTTTGTAAAAATACTTCCGGCTGTAACATTGTTCTGGCTGAAGTTAATACCGGGTGAAGCTCCGCTGTTTATCTGCATCCCATTCTGATCAAAAGTGTAATGGTCTGCGCAATTGAGTTGTATTATAACTTTCCCGGCTGCATTATTGCAGGAAGTGCCAAGCACCATATCGTTGGTGGCGTTCTTCCATAAAAATCCCTGGTAAACATTGCTGTTATCATAAAACGAAATGTAAGGCGAAGCTGATTGCAATCTCAGTAACTCTGAGGCATTGGCATTCAGAATATGAAGTGGTGCGCCGGGAGAAGAAGTTCCAAGCCCAACGTTGCCGGTGTTTGTGTTGTGAATTGTTGTGCCGTTTGCTGCCCAATAGCCCGGTGAGGAAGAGGTAACGGTGGACCAGCTAACTGTACCTGCACCATTGGTTTTCAGTACCTGCCCGTTGGTGCCGTCTGTAGCGGGCAGTGTATATGCTCCGATTTTAAGTGTGCCGGTGAATGCGCCATTGCCGCTTGTAGAACTTACTGTAAACCGCGGTATTGCGCTGCTGTTCCGGAATTCGTATTGCGATTTAGTACTGTTATAATACAATCCAATATTTGGTTGGGTGGTATATCTAAAGACATATTTATTTCCGCCGACACGATATGTGCCCGTTCCTGTGAAAGTGAGTGCACCTGCCGTATCAATTTTTGCATAATTGGTTGATGTGCCAAATCGCCATCCTCCTGCACTGAAGATTCGCCCCCTTTCCGATGCATTGGTTTTGAAAATGACATCATGCGCATCTTTAGCTCCCAGGTAATTGGAGCTTGTAAGGCCAGTGTTTCCTGATGTAAGCCAGTTTTGCGCTAAAATGGAAATATTTGGCAAAAGGCTCATTGCCATTAACAAGAAAAAGTACATTTTTTTCATTGCAATGTGATTTAAAACGTTATGAGTATTTGTTTAAAAAATCAGCAGCAGTAAGTTTAAATGCGGAGCAGGCACGGTTCTAATTATAACAATGCACAGACGGGAATGTTACCGGGAGGAAATAATATTTATCGTAAACACCTGAATAGGTAAGCACTTCTGACATTAAATTTTGCTGAATAGATTTAAATGTTCCAGGGCTTTTGATCGTATTCCGCAATAAACGGGGTAATTTTAAAAGAGCCTATGCGTGAATTAATGAAGAAGATAAATAATTGATTTTGCGGCTGTGCCTTTATTACTAACCAATATTAACTGCTTAGAGCTATATGCGAATTGAGGCAACTACCATAAAAGATATTGCCCATGCCCTGGGTTTGTCCAAATCCACTGTTAGCAGGGCTTTGCGAGACAGTTATGAGATAAGCGACATGACCAAACAGTTGGTACTTGGGTACGCAAAAACTATTAATTATACCCCCAATCCTATCGCGGTAAGTCTGAAGGCAAGAAAGAGTAAATCGATCGGGGTTGTTGTTCCTGAAATTGCGGATAGTTTTTTTTCGCAGGTCATCAACGGAATTGAATCTGTTGCAAATGAAAAAGGCTATACGGTGATGATTACCCAAAGCCTGGAAACGGAAGAAGGCGAGATTAATAACATTAGTTTTCTCGCGTTGCGTTCTGTTGATGGTTGTCTGGCATCCGTATCAGAAGAAACAAATGATTTTTCCCACTTTTGTGATCTACATAAAAAAGGGCTTCCGATTGTTTTCTTTGACAGGATTGTAGAATGTGTGCAAAGCCATGCAGTTACTGTTGAAAATGTGCAGGCAGCTTATGAAGGAACTGCGCACCTGCTTAAAAATAATTATCGAAAGATAGCTTTCATCGCCAACGCCCCTAACTTATATATAACTACGAAAAGATTTGAAGGATACCTTAAAGCGCTCAGGGAATATGGAGTACCTTATGATGAGAATATGATCAACTATTGTCCCCATGGCGGACGATATTATGAAGAAGTAGAATCAGTTTTGAAAAGCTTACTCAGCAAACAACATAGACCAGACGCCATTTTTTTATCTACAGATAAACTAACAACATCGTTCCTGCGTTGCTGCAAAAATCTAGGCCTGAAGATACCGGAAGATTTTGCTCTTGTAGGATTCAGCAATCTTGATATAACCGATCTTATGCAGCCTTCTCTCACTGTTTTGCGTCAGCCTGCTTTCGAAATGGGAAGACGTGCAGCCATGCTTTTAATAAAAGCAATAGAAACAAAAAGAACTGATATTGATTGTGAAAATGAGTGCCTGCCCGCACAGTTAATCATTGGCGATTCAAGCAAAGCAAGGTGTTTAGCAAGCTAAATTTTTTTCTAAACCATATAAGTAAGGAGTTGGCCGCCCCAACGTTTCATAGTAAACAACTTATAAAGCTTAAAGCAGACCGAAGCGAAGTTTTTTAAACCATATAAGGCATATAAGAGCAAATAAGGATTTTGTCTACGATAATAATTGTACTTAAACGAGAATAAATTTACTTAGCCAGACCGGACTTTCACCATTGACTATTGACTATTCACTAGTTGTATAGAAGGCATATAAGAAATGTAAGTTTATGTGTGAAAGCCTTATATGCAACTAGTGAATACTGAATGGTCAATGGTGAAGGGCACAAACCGGCTGAGTAAATGTTATACTGCTTTAGCCATTATTGGCCTCCGGTGTAACTTCTTATACGCCCTTATGTGCCTTATATGGTTCAAAAAACATCGCTTCGGTCAGCTTTGAGCTTTAGGCTTTGGGCTTTAAGCTTTTGCACGGTTGCTTAAAGGGGAATATTTCGTTTAGCTCCTTTATTGTTTGTAACCGTTACGCTACTAACATTTTCATTTATTGTTATAAACCGTGAGGATTGCGATAGAAATGAATCACCATAATAGAATTCCTGTTTTTGCGTGCTGCCGTTTTTGTATGTGATCATCGCAAACATGTCATCGTTGTTTATTCTTATTGTTTTGGGTTTTGTATTTAAGCGGAACAGTTTTAAATAATCTTTATGCTGGCTCGCAGCTACAAGATAATTGCCATTGCTTCCCAATAATTTCACCAGCGACTTTCCATCACCGGGAATAAAAATGCCGCTTTGCGCAATTGATAACGCCTGGAAATTCCCCTTGCCATCACCTTTTAATAACAGGCCATTTAAAGCATCATATCTTCCAACGGTTACATCGGTCCCAAAATCATTTCCATTCATCAATACATCAAGATTGCCATCGCCATCAAAATCATCTGCCACCATGCCGTCCAGCACAGACATCTGTGCCTGCACAGGAAGTGGTATCAATGTAAACCTGCCATTGCCGTCATTTCTTACAAAACATGATTGAAGCATATTGGCTTTCAATCGCAATGCAGTTTTCATTTTTTCAGGCGTAAATATTTCCGTAACGGTTGCACGCGCAAAAGATCTGTAATCAGGAAAGCGTTTTCTAATGGATGGCATGCGTTCAATAATATCGTCTCTTCCGTTAGCCGGAAATTCTTTTTTAACGCCTGAAGAATCCGGCAGATACAATGATGGAATAGACAGATAACCTCCATTCTTTTCAAAATCACTGGCAGTTATATAAACGGGGAATTCGTCACTGGCTTTGTAGAACGTATTTAATCCGGCATTGCCGATAATATAATCAGTTCTTCCTGTGTGCCTGAAATCTCCTGCCACTATTGAGTTAAACCAACCTGTTTTGTCCGCAATACCCGTAAGCTTCGTAACATCTTCAAATTTGCCGTTCTTAAACTGAAAAAATGTAACAGGCATCCATTCGCCTGCAAGTATAAGATCAGGCTGGCCGTCATTATTAAAATCAGTAAACAAGGCGTCACACACCAGGCCAATGTTTTTTAAAGCAGGAGCAATGTCGGCTGTTACATCGGTAAATGTTGTTTTGCCATTGCGGCTGTCATTCCTGTAAATAAAACTGCTAACAGGTTGGGGATATCGTCCCGGTTTTACACGTCCTGAAACAAACAGATCAACAAGCCCGTCCCCGTTATAATCAAAAGCTTTTACACAAAGTTTGCTTGTTGTGTTTGCTGGTAATGCGGACAAGTCCTGAGTGAAGTGACCTTTTCCATCATTTACATAAAGCCGGTCAAGGTAAGTGGAATCGCCTTCCGCTTCCCTGAAGCCACCGCTTACAATATATACATCAGTTTTGCCGTCACCATTTGCATCAAATAAAAGAATGCCTTCATCCCGGTAGTTTCTGTCCATATCAGGGAGAAAATTCTTTTGAATGAAAGAACCGTTTTTTTGTTGAAGGAAAAGCTGGGCAGGACTGCTGAGATTACCTCCTGAAACAATGTCATCAAGTCCATCGCCATTCATATCGGCAACTGCAAGCGCCGGGTTATATTCTGAAAATTTATGTGGCAATACACTTTGCTGATTAAAATCTATCAGGTCGCGATCCTGATGTTTATAAGTTATACCCGCACTTTTGGTAATGTCCTTAAATAAAGAGGCAGCCGGTTTCGCGTTCGCTGATAGATTGGGTAGCCGTCGGGCATCTTTAATATTGACTGTAAGCACCTGGTTAGGTTTTACGCCAACAATTTTTTGTTGCAACTGATCATTCCACTGAATAATTACTGAATCAATCGATGTTACATTACCTAAACCAAAATGAGCTGCAGTCTGCATGGTCGACAAATAGCCACGATACGGATTGTTCTCATACACCTGCTGTTTGCCGTGATCATAAAATACGGTTGCAGAAGCGCCTATGCCGTTCCTGTTGGCAGCGCTTCCAACAAATTTTATGCTGAGGAACGATGACGTTGAATCATTTTTATCCCGAACTGTGTTTTTGTAAACAAGCGTTTCGTCGTTAACGTTGTTGATCACTACATCCATGTCGCCGTCATTATCCAGGTCTGCATAAACGGCGCCATTGGAAAAGGTAGGAACGGATAGTCCCCAATTATTGGTTACATCGTTGAAGGTAAGGTTGCCGTTATTCCTGTAAGCATAATTATGCAGCTTTACTTCCGGGATCTGTTTTATCAGATCCTGTTTGCTGATCAACTTTGTGCTTTGTTTGCGATACACTATAAAATCGCGGTCGGAAACATCTTTAGGAAAACCGTTTGTGATAATAATATCCCTGTAACCATCATTGTCAAAATCTGTCACCAAAGGCGTCCAGCTCCAGTCTGTTTGAGAAATGCCACTCATAAAGCCGATATCGCTAAATACAGGTCTCGCTATCGAGTCGTTCTCATCATATACCATGCCCTGGTTTAGTTGCAATGTGTTGCGGACATATTGATACTGGTAGCCGTACTGATCAAAATTTTGCTGCACAAGGTAGTTACTTGCACCTGTCATTGTTTTCTTCCGGTAATTGTCTTCAGGGCTCATGTCCAGTTCTATCACGTCGGGCAGTCCATCGTTGTTGATATCGATCACATCCTGCCCCATTGCATTGAAAGAAGTGTGTTTGAAATATTCCTTTGAACGGTCGGTAAAAGTGCCGTTGTGGTTGTTGATGTAAAGCAGGTTGTTGGAGATAAAATCATCCGAAATATAAATATCCTTCCAGCCATCATTGTTCAGGTCGCAAATAGTTGCAGCATGCCCGAAACCTGCATATACAATCCCGGCCTGTTGGGAAACATTGTGAAATACGGGATGTTTCAATGTCTCATCCATGTCGTTGCGATACAGTCTTCCCATGCTTGGGGTTTGAGTGCCGCTATTGCGTTTGGTAAAAACCGATGCATCATAACCATTGGAAGCTTCGTTAACGGTGAGGTACATGTCGAGGTCTCCATCATTATCATAATCAAAAAAGCTTGCCATGGTAGACTGAACATTAATGTCCAGTCCGTAAGCTTCAGCCTGGTCTTTAAAATGCGGAATGCCGTTTTTGTCTATGCCCTGATTAACGTAGAGAATATTTCGTCTTTTTAAAGAGTCTTTGTAAATAGTGTTGCAGATATAAACGTCCAATAATCCATCATTGTTTATGTCAATAACTGCAACACCTCTTGCCCATCTTCCCATTCCATCAACACCAGCATCATCAGTCACATCCGTGAATTTAAAACTGCCTTTATTAAGATAGAGTTTGCTCGAAACCATGTTTCCTGTAAGAAAAATATCCTGCAGGCCATCGTTGTTAAAATCGCCGACACCAACTCCGCCTCCGTTATAAATATTCACCACGTCAATCGGATTCAGGGAATCACTTTCTGTGATCCTGTTATTGAACGTTATGCCGGAGTGTGACGACGGAACCTCTTCAAATAAAGTTTTTTTGTTGTTGCAGGCTAAAAAGCAAAACAGAAAAAAGCAGAGCGCAAAGATTTTTAATAGCCTCATAGCAATCATCTTAAGTAAGCAGCGAATGTTAATGTGGTCAGCAAAAAAGGGGTTCTTTGGAAACCCCTTTTTAAAGTTAATTAGTTGTTGCTTAATATCCCGGATTTTGTGTAAGATTAGGATTCAATCCTATCGCTACCTGCGGAATGGGTAATACCGCACGTGTTGGCGGAAGTGAAGCATTGAACAAACCATGTGGTTTGCCATCATGTGTTGGGCCCGGCGCCGGGTTAGGTATTGGATTATTTTGATTGTCAACAGTGCCATAAGCTTTCTTGATAAAAGCTGCAGCCACATCATTACCGGCTCTGCGCAGATCATAAAACAATGAATATTCGCCGGTAAGTTCGTGCCTGTATTCACTTAAAACCATTTGCAGAGGATCGGTAATTGGTGTTGAAGGACTTCCGTCGTAGTTGGCGCCATCCTGCATAACAGCGGGAGCAGTGCCACCCCAGGCTCTGTCTCTTACCAGTTTTATATCGGCCAAGCCACCGGGAACATCTCCGGTGCGGATCTTGCATTCAGCCCTGCTTAAGAGGATCTCTGCATAGCGTAACATGATCTGGTTTTGTGCACCAAAGATCTTTTGCGGAGAACCTGCGGTAGTATCAAATGAGTTACTACCACTGAGTGTCGGGTCTCTCCAGTGCTTGGCGCAATAGTAGCCGGTGCGTTTGCCATCATCACCGTACCATGGACGCGCAAGCGAACCGCAGGTGTTGATGATCTTTCCGTCGTCTCCAATATATGTTTTGTTTCCGGCTACAAATCCGGACTTAACGGGTGCGTAACTCCTAATTCCACCTTTTGCAATAATGCCGGGGCTTATACTTGAGTCACCAGGGCCGCAAATCGTTCCCAGTTTACGTTTGTCGCCTGCCTGGTAAGAAAGCCAGAGGCCCGGGTTGCCATAGTCGTAGCCTTCACCGCTTATTTCCCATGGCCAGCTAAATGCATCTATCCATGCAATTTCACCTCCCGGCGGTTGCCAGCTTCCATCCCAGCTTTGAGAGCCTCCGTCCGGTACTTCAAATTGTATTTCAAACAGCGATTCGTCGTTATTCTGATTGCTGTATTCATGTACGTCGATGAAGTTGGTAAGCAGGTGATATTTCCCTTCCAGCGCATTGAAATTCTGGATGGCGCCGGCATAATCTTTCAACCACATTCTTGCAGAACCCGCATAACCTAATGCTGCACCTTTTGTTGCCCTGCCAAGTTCAGCGGGAGGAAGGTTTTCTTTCCATGGTAGCAGTTCTGCGGCCTTATCCATGTCGGCAACAACTTGCATAAATACAGAGTCCTGGGCAGAACGCGGCGTAAGGCCGTTTGTTTTGTCGCTTAATTCAAGTGGCACACCTCCAAATGATCCTGCCAGGTAGTAATAGGTCATGCCGCGCAGAAAATAGGCTTCGCCTGTTAACCGTTGCGCCAGATCTGCGGTAAGAATTCCTTTGTCCAGTGCTTTTTGAATCACACCAAAGGAAGAATTGGCTCTTGCTATACCGATGTATGCATTGTTCCAGAAGTCAGGCAGTGCATAGAAATCCGCAGGTATCGCGTAATAGTTCCAGATAATATCGTTTCCATAGTTGAACCAGTCATGTGTCTGGAAGTTGGCGTAATACCATATGGATTTTTTAAGCAGGTTACTATTCTGGTAGGTGTCGTAAATGCTGTTGACAAGCGATACAACATCTGAAGCTTTTTGAAAGGTGGCTTCTTCCGTTGACTGGAACGTATTTGTTTGCACCAGGAAGCTCTTTTTACATGCAATAGGAATGATTGCCACGGGAATAAACGCAACAAAGAGAGCCAGTGCAATTAAATATTTCTTGTTCAGTTTCATAGTCTCAATAGTTTTCGTTGGTTTATTAGAATGTTACGTTTAAGCCAAAAGTGAAAAACCGTGATGACGGATAAGTTCCATTATCCACGCCGTTTTGTGTGGCGTTATTACCCTGAATACCGATCTCAGGATCAAGACCGCTGTACTTGGTTATGGTGAACAGATTTTGTGATGATATGTAAACGCGCACTTTAGTAAGTGTCATCTTTCTTAGCAAATCGTCTGGTAAAGTATAGCCAACTGTAAGGCTTTTCAGTTTTATGTAACTGCCGTTTTCAATCCAGGCACTTGAAGGAACGTTACTGCCCGTAGCATCATCATTGTAGCTGGCCCGGGAATATACGTTGGAGGGATTGTTTGGTGTCCAGTGATTTACATAGTATTCATAGCTCACATTCTGCACGCCCACAAAACTTCTGTTCTGGAAACTTTCCAATGCACTCTTTTGATAGTTGAGTATTTTGTTGCCATTTACACCGTAGAAGTAAGCGTTGAAATCCCATCCCTTATAAGTAACATCCAGGTTAAGGCTGCCATAGAATTTAGGTTGTGGACTGCCAAGACTTGTCTGATCAGTAGCATCAACATGGCCATCACCATTTACATCAGCAAAGTAACGATCACCGGCCATAGTGACGGTTTTTTGATAGAAAGGATAGTTGGGATCTTTTGCTGCAGAGGCCGCATTCAGTGCATCTACCTGTGCCTGTGTTTGGAATACGCCAAGTGATTTATATCCATAGAACTCGCCCACAGGTCCCCCTACAAATGTTTCTGTGAAAGTGCTCCATCCGTTACCAGCTGGAATTACGCCTCCAAAATTGGTGATAAAGTTGGTGCCTGATGCAATACTGGTAAGTGTGTTTTTAATTGATGTGAAAGTGGCGCCGATGCCATAGTGAAAATCTTTGTTTACGCCATGGTTATAGTTAACAGCCAGTTCAACGCCTTTATTTTCCATGCTACCTACATTACGTGTCAGGTAATTGTATCCTGTTTGTGCGGGAGCAGCAAGTGTAAGCAAAAAGTCCTTTGATTTTCGGTGGAACCAGTCGCCGGTAATGGTCAATTCACCTTTTAAGAAAGCGGCGTCAAGACCAATATCAGTCATGTAATCTGTCTCCCATTTCAGGTCGGGATTGGCTGGTTGTGTTTGCGCGTAACCTCTTTGATATATTTTGTCGAAGGGATAGCCAAGATTACTCTGTCCACCGCCTGGAGCGAAGTTCGGGCCATACCCGGTGGAGTATAATGCCTGGTACTGGAACGGCTGTATGGCTCCCTGGTTGCCCACAACGCCATAACTGCCACGGAACTTAAGGTCTGTAAGCCAGCTGGCATCTTTAAGAAAAGATTCTTCTTTAGCCCTCCACGCAACTGCGCCAGAAGGGAATACGCCATATTGGTGACCGGTGTCAAACTTGGAAGAACCATCTCTTCTGATAGTACCTGTGATCAGGTATTTATCTCCAAACCCATAGCTCAGTCTGGCAAACTCCGATGCCAGAGAACTTTTAACCTGGCCATTACCATTTTGATCAAGTCTAAGATTAGTTACTTGTGCAAGATCTCTTATCACACTGTTTGGTGGAATTCCACTGCCTCCCATTGCCGTATAAGTATTTTCCTGTGCAGATATACCTCCAACAAAGTGTATGGCATGTTGACCAAATGTTTTATCGTAAGAAATAGTGTTTTCCCATAACCACTCAAAAGTTTGATTGAGGTGTTGCGAGTATAATGCATTTGCAGATGATCCCGCCTGCCCTCCATATTGATTGATCAACCGGTTATCTTCCGGTTGAAAATATGAACCGGAATAGTTATTGGTATTTACGCCCGCATTGGTTTTTATTTTAATGCCGTTCCAAACAGCCGCTTCCAATGAAGAAGTGGCTAGAAGAAAGTTGTTTACGTTTGAATATTGATTGGTTTCTATACTGTAAAGTGGATTGCCATATTTCGCAACATACGTGTAGATAGGATTATAAAAGCCATAATTGCCTTTATCATCTTTTATCTGGTAAGTGAACTTGTTGCCACTGTCAAGTGTGGGCGGCAATTCTGTCAACTGTACAAGATTTCCGGTGGGGAAGGGGTTGTTAGAATTTTGATAGGTGTATTTAGCGCTGGTAGAAGACCTGAGCCATTTTACCGGCGTATAGTCCAGGTTAACGCCCAAAGTATATCTTTTAAAGAATGATCCCTGCACTATGCCTTTTTGATCATAATAGCCGACTGAAGCTGATGACTGGATCTTATCATTACCACCACGGATCGCCAGCGTATAGTTTTGTGTAAGCCCTGTGCGGTACATTGCATTTTGCCAATCTACGCTATGCAGTGATTCCGGGTTTTTCCACGGCGCAAACACCTGGAAGTTTTGTTGGGGATCAGCTGCTGCAACTTCATTGGCTAAAGTGGCGAATTGCTGCGCGTTGAGAATATGATACATTTTGGGTTTGCTCTGGATGGATTCAAAGATGTCAAGTGATACCTGTAGCTTACCTTGTGCACCTTTTTTTGTAGTAATGATGATAACACCGTTTGCAGCGCGAATACCATACACTGCGGTAGCTGAAGCATCTTTCAACACATCTATGGAAGCAATATCATTTGGATTAAGATTGTTCATGTTGCCCGTTGTCGGATATCCGTCTACAACATACAACGGTGTGTTACCACCTGTTGCAAGGCTTCCTATACCTCTGATCAGTACACTCATATTGCCTCCGGGAGCACCATCGTTATTAACTACCTGAACGCCTGCTGCCCGCCCCTGTAACGCCTGATCTACAGTCGTCACAGGCATCTTGGCAATTGTGGCTGCATTGACGGAACTAACAGCGCCAGTAAGGTCACGTTTCTTTTGTGTACCATAACCAATTACAACTACCTGCTGCAGTGACTGTACATCTGCTACAAGGCGTATTGTTAGATTCTTACTGCCACTAATGGCCACTTCCTGGGAAAAGAAACCTACATAGCCAACTTCCAATGTTCCATTCGCCGGTGCCTGTATGGAGAACGAGCCATCAGCTTTGGTTGTGGTGCCTACATTGGTACCCTTTACCTTTATGCTTACATCAGCTAAGGCAGTGTCTGCATCTTTGGACAATACCTTACCCGTAACTGTTGAAGTTTGGGCTAAAGTCAGGGTAAAACTGAAAGACAGAATAAGACATCCCAACAACATCTTGTTGAAAAGGACTGTTTGGAACCACAGCTTATACTTCATGGGGCTGATTTGTAGATTGTTATTTACTAATTGCTTGCTATTCAAATTGCAGAAGGCAGACCAGTGGAGAGTGCTTATTCAATCGGTTGCATAACAAAAACTGCTTATAACCGGATATTAATATGTTTTAATATTCCGCAAATAGTTCGTCTTATCACAATGATTATATGATAGGAAACAGGCAGCGTCTTGTCATACGCAAAAATTTAAACTTAGCAATCTTATGGTGTCTTCGCGGGAGGTTCGAAAACTGGCAAACAGTAATTGTTAATAAATTTAAAAAACAATGGGCGGTTTTTGGTTGAACCCTGTTGAAAATATTTACGGAACCGTTCCCGTTAACGATTGCATAAACCGGGAGAATCTGATTTTTAAGTTGATATGTTCGTCATCAATTCTGCATAATATTGCTTAAAATTGGTTCGGTTGCGTTGCAGGTTAAGTTAACAAGCCGTACTTTTACCACATAAGCTGATACAGAATGCGCGGGTTGTTATTTTTAGGATTATTAATGTGTGCTGCGTCGTCTTTAAACGCGCAGGACTTATTTCCATCAAGCTATGCCGACTACCGGCGGAGCGAGAGCCTTTCTGCGCATGACAGATTGAAGAATAATGACCTTTCCAATAAAAAATGGTTTGTCAGCAAATATGTTGGAATTTCCACCGGTGTTGTTTTCGCCGGTGGCAATACGGCCACCTATATCTCTGCACCCATTGGTCTGCAATTAAACCGCAAGCTCAATAATAATTTATATGCATTTGCAGGCGTGTCAGTAGCGCCCGGTTACGTTAACTTCAACCAGGCATTTATTACCGGCAATATGCCGAAAGGTTTTCAAACAAATAGCTACATGAAACCGGGAAGCCTGGGTGTTTACACAAGGGCCGAACTTGGATTAATGTATGTAAATGATGACAAGACTTTTTCCATTTCCGGAAGTATTGGCATTGAAAGAAGTAGTTATCCTATGATGCCATATAATCAATTTACTGCGCCGAGAACCCGCCACAATACTTCTTCTAATTTTTAACAATGGAGGTTTTTTTAAACCATATAAGGCATATAAGATAATATAAGCGTTAATAGCAGCCATTAACAATTCAGTCAAATTAATAGAATTGAGTTAACAAGAAAATCTGTAGTATTTTTTTAAACCATATAAGAAATATAAGAGAATAAAAGTTCTTGTTCTAAGCTGCTGCACCGTCTTTGGTCTGTTTCATTGTAAGCCTTCAATTCCCTTATATGCCTTATATGGTTTTAAAATCACGGCCGTGGAACACGGCCTTTGCGGAGCAAACATCCGGCTATTCGGTTTGCACCAGGCCATCATAATCGTCCACAGTATCTATATCTATTTCGCCTGGTGAAAATTCAACAGCTGCAACATCATCCATATTCGTTTTTACAATTTTTTTTGCGCCTTCTTCGCCGGTAAGTGCCTGTAGATGAGAAAAGTATTTTTTTGTGAAGAGAACAGGTGTGCCTATTGTATCTGCATACGCACAGGCTACAATATGCTGTTGAGTTTCCCGTTGAACTTTTTTCAATTCATTAAAAAGGGATGCCGTAACAAAAGGCTGATCGCAAACGGTGATGATGAGTTGTTCCAGCTTCTCATCGAGCTGCAATGCCTTGCCAACTCCGCCGGAAATTCCGGATGCCATACCTTGCTCCCAACCGGCGTTGATAAAGAGCTCGACATTATTGCGTTTAATTGTCTCAGAAATCTCTTCAGCCTTAAATCCCAATACAACTACAATGGGATCTGCACCTGCTTTGGCAGCTTCGTCAATTGCATGCTGCAATAATGTTTTTCCATTGTAAGCGAGTAATTGTTTGGGAAGCCCAAGACGGGTAGAACTGCCTGCTGCCAGGATAACGGTTGCGGTTTTATGCATCTTACATAATTGGACGTGCGTGAATTTCAACCTTTCTTTCTCTTAATGAAGTGCCGTTTCTTCCGGAGAACACTGCTTTAATTTCTGCAATAACAGATAATGCAATTTCTTCGGAAGTTTCAGCGCCGATATCTAACCCAACCGGGCCGTATATTTTTTGTAATGCATCTTCGCTTATTGTAGTGCCTTTTTCAACCAGCTCATCAAACATCTTTTGCAATTTTTTCTTCGGTCCAAGAACACCGATGTAACTGCAGTTGGTCCGCATGATCTGTTCCAAAACGGCCAGGTCGTAATTGTAGTTATGCGTCATTAAAACAAAAGCCGACTCTTCATCCACATTTACCGCGCTCAAAATTTCTTGTGGTTTCGCAACGCATACTTTACCCGCTTTCGGAAACCGCTGTTGCGTTGCATGTGCTGGTCTTCCATCAACAATCACAATATTCCAGCCAAGTATATACGCCATTTCTGTAAGCGGTTGCGTATCATTTCCCGCGCCTGCAACAACTAATTGAATAGATGGTGGAACAAACTGAAACAAAGCTGTGTGATCGCCATAGTTTTTTACAGAAGAATTTTTTGAGCCAAGTACCACACTTGCATCTGCCTGCAGATCCGCATCAGCATACAAGGCTATCGTTTCATTTTCATTCACAAGGCAAACAGTCCCCTGCTGGTGTAATCTTTTATCTTCATTGAAAATCGTTGCTATTACTGCATCCTTTCTGCTATGAGCAACCCTCTTTAATAAGTTTAACGGATTATGCGGATCATGGATCTGCAAAGGTTCAAACAGGATATAAACGATGCCGTTGCATCCCAGCTGAATGCCAAGTTTGTTGTCTTCGTCGTCAGTGGTATCGTAAATTTCCAGTTTGTTTCTTTTTTCAAACATGGCGAGTTGAGCTTTGCGTAAAGCATCACCTTCAAGACATCCTCCACTAATGGCACCGGTAATCTCTCCGTCTTCAGTAACCAGCATTCTCGCGCCGGGTCTGCGGTACGATGAGCCATCTACTTTTACCACACTAACAAGCGCTGTTTGCTTTTTTTGCAGAACAGCCCTGTCATAAGCGGCCACTATATCGTTCAGTTCTTTCATAGAAAGAGATCATTGTTTAAGATTTAAATTATAACCAGTGAATAGTGAATGGTCAATGGTGAAGGACACAAACTGGTTGAGTAAATGCATACGGCTCTAGTCATAATCATCCGTGGGCGCAACTTCTTACACACCCTTATGTGCCTCTATACAGCCCGTGAATAGTGAATGGTCAATGGGGAAAGGCATAAACTAGTTGATTAAATGTAAGGCTGCTCCGGTTGTTATGATCCTCTGGCATAAGCTCTTATACTCCCTTATATGCCTCATATGGTTCAAAACCCTCCGTTCCATTAAAACATTCCATCGCCTAAACACTCGCTAAATTAAACGGCAGTTTTCTTATTCGTTTTCCTGTCAGATCAAATATTGCATTTGTAAGAGCCGGTGTGAAAGGTGGTAGCCCGGGTTCTCCAACGCCACCTGCATCCGCACTGTTCTCCATTATATGTATTTCTATCGGCGGCGCATCAGTAATACGTGGCATTTGATACGCATAGAAATTCTTTTGCTCCGCAAGACCGTCTTTAAAAGTTACTTCATGAATTGTTGCTGCGCCCAAAGCCATAATAATGCTGCCTTCCACCTGTGCCCTGATAATGTCGGGGTTAACGTACCAGCCGCAATCCATTACTGCCCACACCTGGTCAATTTTTACTTTCCCATCAACATCCTTTGACACTTTTACCACCTGGCCAACAGTTGATGCAAAACATTCTGTAATAGCCACACCAAACCCTTCGTTTTTCTTCCTGTTTTTCCAGCCGGAAATTTCTTCCATTTTATCGATAAGCAATTGGCATCTTTCGTCTTTCAGGTATTGCCTTCTAAATTCAAGCGGGTCCTTTCCAGCCTGTATTGCCAACTCATCTACAAAACTTTCAAAAGCAAAGCCATTGGTTGATGCATACACAGATCGCCACCACATAATAGGTATGGGTGTTTCAAAAGGAACATCCTGGATGCTTAGATTTTTAATGCTATCGAAATAATGTTTTACAAATCCTTCAGAGGCGCTGTCGTTTGGCTTGTCTTTACCACCGCCGTCCATATGGCCTATATTCTGCCCTGCAAGTTTTACCTTGAAGGCACTGATCTCACCGTTTTCAATTACACCTTCGCAGCGGTAACTTACGCCAGGCCTGAAAGGTCCCTGTGTAGCATCATCTTCTCTTGTCCATACGACCTGAACGGGTGCTCCGATTTCTTTGGAGATCACCGCTGCTTCATGTGGATAGTCCAGGAAGGCTTTTCTGCCAAAACCGCCACCCAGGAAAGTCATGTTGATGATTACATTCTCTTTCGCGAGTCCCATTTCTTTACTTAAAAAATCCTGTACCCAGTCTGGTGCCTGAATGGGGCCCCACACTTCCAGTTTGTCTTTTTGATAGTTGGCAACGCAGTTCAAAGGCTCCATGCAATAGTGCGCCTGGTAAGGCGTTTCATAAATAACGTCGATTTTATTTTGTGCCTGCTGAATAACGCTGTTTACATCACCCTGCGACTTAAATGACAATCCTTCTTTGGTATTGAGCGCCTCTTTCATCCGGCTGTAGATCTCATCTGAGCTCAGGTGTTCAAAGCTGCTGTCATCCCATTCTACCTTCAACGCTTTTTTTCCCTGCATGGCGGCCCAGGTTGAGTTGGCAATTACAGCAACACCCTCACGATAAGATTGAAACACCTTCATCTTCACTTTGATCACCTGCTTAACGCCGGGCACTTTTCTCGCTTCGGTATCATCATAGCTTTTTATGGTGCCACGTAATCTCGGATTTCGCTCTACTGCTGCAAACACCATTCCCGGAAGGCGTTTGTCCAGGCCAAATACGGCTTCTCCATTTGTTTTCAAAGGTGAATCCCTGCGATGAAGCGGTTTCCGGATCAGCTTGTAGTCCGAAGGTTTTTTAAGTACGATATCCTTAGGTGCTTCAAGTTTGGAGGCTGCTACAACCAGCTCCCCGTAATGAAATTTCTTTTTGGATGATTTATGAAAAACCTGTCCTGATCGTGCATAGCATTCTGATTTGGGTACACCCCATTTTGCCGCTGCTGCGGCAATCAACATTTCTCTTGCGGATGCACTTAAGTTCAACAGATTTTTGTAAGAGCCGCGAATGGTTGAACTGCCGCCGGTGATCTGGCTGCCATATTTTGCCTGGTTGCCTTGTGCAAAGATTACGTTGACATCCTTCAGATCAACTTCAAGTTCTTCAGCAACAATCTGCGGCACAGACTGGAATGAACCTTGTCCCATTTCTGCCCTGTGATCAACAATGGTCACTTTACCGTTTGTATCTATAAGGATCCACGAATTCATTTCTATGCCCAGCTCGTTGGCATCAGCGCCAGCAACCACTTTTCCTTCTTTGC
This sequence comes from Danxiaibacter flavus, assembly GCF_041060425.1. Taxonomy (NCBI): domain Bacteria; kingdom Pseudomonadati; phylum Bacteroidota; class Chitinophagia; order Chitinophagales; family Chitinophagaceae; genus Danxiaibacter; species Danxiaibacter flavus. Next base: position 38,564 of record NZ_JAULBC010000005.1, on the reverse strand, counting down.
CGCTTGCAGGAAAGTAGAATCCCAGGAACAGTGCAGTTCCGGTAAGTCCGGATACTCTCAGAAAATTTCTCCTGGAGATCTGTTTTACATCTGTTGTCTGTGACATTTCAGTTTGTTTTTTATTTCACGCAGCGGACGCTAAGAAGCAGCGGCGCTACGTGTGTTATTTTATTTGTTTCACGCAACGGGCGCGGCGAAGCAACGACGCTACGTTAATTAATATATTGTATTTATCGCCGCGCCGCCGCTCCTTTGCGTTCGCCGCGTGAAATATCTATCGCCGCGTCGCCGCCTCTTTGCGAGCGCCGCGAGAAACTTTTGCTATTCAGCGGGTGCGTAGCCCCCTGTTTCAATCCATTTGTTCCAGGCCGCAACAAATTCTTCGTGAGTTAATGGTGGCGGCGTGCGTCCTTCACCCATGTTCCATGCTGCTTTTACCAGTGTATCGTGTGCATGCTCGAGCAGTTGTTCTTTGTTCTTATGGCCATTCTGATTGTAATCCATTATTTGCATGGCCAACTGCCTGGCTGTTTTACCCTGGAAAACCATTTTCATATCGCCCGGAGGTAATTGCCATTTCGGATTGCCAGGAGGTGTATGTTCTCCCGGAACATTTGTTGGCTGATGACAATTGGAACATTTGGCTGAGTAAAGGCCGGTTCCATCTTTGCCGCGTTGTACATTCATAATGTGTATATGGCTGTCATCGCCCTGCAGCGGTGCTTCTCCGGCAGGATGACAATTCATACATCTCGGGCTCATCAATACCTTGTACACATCCATAAATGCCTGTACGGATGCCAGTGAGTCCCTTTTCATTTTACTGGACTCTGGATTACCGCCCGGCGAAACCCTGGCTTTAAATGCGGTGGTCATTATTCCTATTACAGAAAGAATAATGGCCATTACCGTTATTGTTTTTAAAGGAAAATTTGTCGGTTTCATTGCTGAGTGTTGTTTCATAACCTCGCGTGGATTTAGCTATGCGTGATGATGTAGTTTATTTTCCCTTGCGCTGCATTTCCGCTGCTAAGTGAATTGCTTTGCGAATGCGCAGATAGGTACCGCAACGGCAAATATTTCCAGCCATGGCAGCGTCAATATCCTTATCCGTTGGATTGGGATTTTCGCGAAGCAATACTGCAGCCGACATTAGCTGGCCTGAGTGGCAATAACCGCATTGTGGCACGTCAATCTCCTGCCATGCACGCTGCAGCGGATGGTCGTTGTGCTGTGACAAGCCTTCTATTGTTACAATTTTTTTCCCCTCGGCACGGCTGACTTTTGTAACGCAGGAACGAACGGCTTCACCATCCAGGTGAACAACACATGCGCCGCACTGCGCCACGCCGCAACCGTATTTTGTTCCTGTAAGGCCAATCACATCTCTTATTACCCATAGAAGGGGCATGTTGGGATCAACATCTACTTTATAGGATTTCTGATTAACATTTAGTGTGATCATAAGCTGGCAATTTATTTCTGTTATTGCAGGTTGATGGATTTACAAGTGTTTAAGCAAAACGTGTATTATAAAAATATTTCAATCTTTTTAGTAGCGCTTTATAAATTTCAAACATTTCGTTACGAAATTCAAACTAAAGCCGGATAATCTAAACGCTTTTAATGTCGAACGGCATTTTTCGGATACGCTTTCCTGTGGCTGCGAAAATTGCATTGGCCAATGCTGGTGCAAATGGCGGTAATCCGGGTTCTCCCACACCTTTAACTTTGCCGCCTTCTGCCAGTATATGCACTTCAATTTCGGGTACCTCATTAATGCGGATCAGCGGGTTGTCGTAAAAGTTATGTTGCATGGTCACGCCCTTGTCGAATGTTATGCCTGGTTTTATTGCGGCACCCAAAGCCATCACAATCGCCCCTTCTACCTGGTTTTTCACGTTGTCAGGGCTTACCACTTCACCAAGATCAATAACTGCATAAACTTTATCAACCTTAATGGATCTGTCTTCGTTGTAAGTTACTTCAACCGCCTGTGCACATAAGCCTGCAAAGAATTCCCACTGGGCTACACCACGGCCTTTATTTTTGGGCAGCGGCTTATCCCAGCTGGAAACTTCTCTTAATTTCTGCAGGACTCTTTTTGTATCTGATGGTTTGGAAAGAAGTTCCATTCTGAAGTCCATCGGATCTTTTTTTGCCTTGTAGGCCAGTTCATCAATAAAACATTCATGCGGAAAAGAGATGGTAGAACTTGTTACAGATCGCCAGGCGGCAACAGGTATATGAAAGTCAGCTCTTACAAAGGATGTTTTGATATTTGGAATTTCGTACGCCTGTTCGCCAATGCCTTCAACCATTGTTTTGTCAACTTTGGTTTTGTCGAAATCTGTTCGCATAGATTCCTGGTAGGAGGGACTGATCACTTTGTGCTCAAATGCAACCAGCTTGCCATCGTCAGAAAAGCCACCTTTCAGTTGAGAGAACGTCATCGGCCTGAATGGTCCGAATTCGGTAGTGTCTTCTCTTGACCAGATAACCTTTACAGGTTTGTCTGTTTGTTTGGCAATGTTTACAGCTTCAATAATAAAATCGATATACAATCTTCTGCCCAAACCGCCACCAATAAATTTTGCGTGCAGCTTAATGTTATCGGGAGAAAAACCGATTTGTTTATGAAGATCATTCGCGCCGTTGCCGGTAACTGAGCTGGGCACTTGCGTGGATGTCCAGATCTCAACCTGGTCACCTTTTACCTGGGCAATGCAGTTCATCGGTTCCAATGTGTGATGCGCTGCCATCGGTGTTTCATAGAAAGCATCAACTATGTTTTCCTTTGGCAAATTCAGTGTTTCAATCGCGCCCGTATTTTTATCAATTATGCCTTCTTCCTTTGCAAGCTCACGCAAACGATTTTCAAAATCAACGGAATTAAATGTTTCAAACCCTTTTGTATCCCATTCAATTTTTAGTTTCTTCCGGGCCTGCAGTGCGGTCCAGTAAGAATTGGCAATAACGGCAACGCCGACTGAATGATGCCGCCCCATTATTTTCTCGGTCTCAACAACTTTCTCAACGCCGGGAATTTTCAGCGCTTCACCGGCGTCAAAACTTTTTAGGGTACCACCTATCACCGGGCACCTTTCTACACTGGCATACAACATGCCCGGCACTTGTGCATCGATACCGAATTCGGCTTTTCCGTTTGTTTTTAGCGCGACGTCCGGCCGTTTGATGCGTTTGCCTAATATTTTAAAATCTTTTGGATCTTTTAATTTTGGTTCTTTTGGCAGCTCGAGTTTGGAAGCTTCTTCCAGCAGGTCCGCATAAGCAAGTTTTCGATTGCTTTGTTTGTGAATCACTTTCCCGTTCTCAGCGTAACAACTTGCAACGTCAACGCCCCATTTAGTACTGGCTGCCGTAATGAATACTTCCCTGGCGGAAGCGCCAATCTTTCTGAGATCTGTGTAATTGTTTCTTATGGATGAACTGCCTCCTGCTCTTTGGGCATTCCCCAATTCTTTTTCCCCGTTGGATTGTTTAATGATAACCTGGTCGAGGGACACTTCAAATTCCTCCGCTATCAATGCAGGGATGGATTGAAAAGTTCCCTGGCCCATTTCAGGTTTTGTATTGTAAATGGTGATATTACCGTTTGACTCTACAAGAATATACGGTGTGAAATTTTTTGCCAGGGATGCATCAGGCGTTTTTCCACCATAACTATCGTATGAAACGCCCAGCCAGAGTGCAATGCTGGCACCTCCTGTATTTCTGATAAAAGCTCTCCTGGAAACCGGTGTCATAGGTGGTTGATTTGTTTACAGCATTAATTGGAAATTATTGGCAGTTGGTCTTTAATCTTCAATTGGTTTTATTCTCCTGGCATTTTTAAGCCACAGGAAATGTGCCAGCGCAACAATCACAGTCTTGTTATCTAAATTTACTTGAAAGAATTGTATTATTTCAGGAGAAATCGATTTTTCCGGCAGAAGCAAGAAAAAGTCTGTTGCTTCAAATAACGTTTTAAAATATCTGTTCTATAATCCTAAATCCAATTTTAAGCTCCCTTGTCTTGGGAATTTGGTTTGCCACAATCAAAAACAAAATGACAGGACTTGCACAATCACGCTGACCGCCGTTGTTGGTATGAGGCATAGCAATGTGCTTAAGCCTACCAACAACAAATTAGCGGGTCAGACGTTTCACGAATCAGGCCTTTTCATTTTTTGCGCTTGTTACTTTCTCGTTCTTGAAAAAAAGAAAGTAACCCCCGCCTGAATGACTAGTCGGGCAGGAAAGAAAATTCAAGGCAAACCTCCGCCCGGATGACTCCGTTCGGACGGGCGATCGCTCCTTCCCCACAATGCAACTTGCGGCACTAATCAAAATCAACTTTTTACAAATCTGTCATTGGCACACATACAGCAATTTCAGACCATAATGGACGCTTTTCCGAACGCTTCGACGGCAAAAGTTTGTATGAACAAACGAACATTCTTTAGATCGAATTATATTTTGATTCATAATGGTTTACTCTAACATCCAATTTCTTTCTCAAAATTATCCAATACATTTTAAATTTTATCAAAAGCATCATGGTCTAATTAAAAAAGCAAAATACTTACCTAATTTTATTTCTATTAAACAAACGTCTACAAACTAATTGCAGGTTTAGTTCTAATTATGCCGCCTTATTTACAATTACCATTGCTTATGCCAGGCAAAAATCTTCTGTACCGTAGAAAAATACTGCGTCAGCTGTATTTCGAAAACATATTGTCTTGTTCAGACATAAGCGAGAGAATTGATAGAAGCATTCCTGTTACAACCAAAATGTTGGCCGAACTCATCGGTGCCGGGGCGGTATTGGAAACGGGTTATGCACCCTCAACAGGAGGGCGCCGGCCGCAAACCTACGCGATTAAGCCTGATATTATTTATGTAGTAGCAGTGGCAATGGATCAGTTTGTTAGCCGGATTGCTATCATGGATATGCATAACAGGTTTGTTACTCCGGTGGTGAAATTCGATCTGCCGCTGGCAGATGCTTACGACGCATTGGATCTGGTTTCTCAAAAGATCAATGAATTGGTGGGGGCTTCCGGAATTGAAAAGACTGTTATAGCAGGCGTTGGTATAGGAATGCCGGGATTTGTTGATATCCAGAAAGGTCTTAATTATTCCTTCTTCGAAACGAGACAGCAAAGCATTGTAGAGTTTATGGAAGGGCGGGTAGGTATACCTGTATTTATTGATAATGACAGCAGTTTGATAGCCCTGGCCGAACTGCGTTTTGGCGCAGCCAAAAAGAAACGTAACGCAATGGTGATAAACATTGGGTGGGGTATAGGTTTAGGGTTGATCCTGAATGCGGGATTATTCAGGGGTAATAATGGCTTTGCCGGTGAATTCAGTCATATGCCGCTTTTTTCAAATGGTAAGATCTGCAGTTGTGGTAAATCCGGTTGCCTTGAAACAGAAGCATCACTTGCGGTAGTTTCAGAAAAGGCACAAGCCGGGCTGAATAATGGAAAGATCTCAGTATTGGAACGTATTCCGGAAAACTATGAACAGGCGAGTGATACCATAATAAATGCTGCTGCCAAAGGTGATAAGTTCTCCATCGAATTGCTTTCTGAATCTGGTTATAATATCGGACGTGCAGCTGCTATTCTTATTCACGTGTTGAATCCTGAAGTCATCATTTTAAGTGGCAGGGGTGCTTCTGCCGGTAAATTATGGCAAGCGCCCATTCAACAGGCTATAAATGAACATTGCATTCCAAGATTAGCTGAGAAAACTTCTATCGAAATATCTTCTTTAGGACACCAGGCTGAATTAATAGGAGCGGCCGCTTTAGTAATGGAAAACTATGAAAAAGTGTAACCCTGCTGAAAAATGAAAAATTAACAATTAACACATGTACCCCTTTCATAAGAGTACTTCAAATCTGTACTATTCAATTAAACAACAAACAACGATGAAGACAAAAACTACACGTCTTTTGCTTTTTATGCTGCTCTGCATAGGAAGCATGTTTGCCTATGGGCAAGAAAAAATGACGGTTGCAGGAACGGTCAGGGACTCTGCCGGCAACGGTCTTGAAAGCGCAACCATTAATGAAAAAGGAACATCCAACAGGGTTGCTACCGACAAAAGCGGCAGCTTTACGCTGAAAGTAAAGCCGGGTGCGGTTTTGGTTGTATCCTATGTGGGATATTCAAACAAAGAGATCCCTGCAACTTCTTCCATGCAGATAACGCTTTTAACTGGCGCACAGGATGCTGGCGCGGAAGTGGTTGTTACCGCGTTGGGTATTAAAAAAGAAGCTAAAGCCTTGGGTTATGCTGTGTCAAAAATTGACAATGACAGGATCATGGCCAGCGGTACCCCATCCAATGCTTTACAGGCACTCTATGGTGCTGCACCAGGTGTACAGGTTGCTGCTACAGCCGCAGGTCCATCAGGTGGTATGAAGATCAACATTCGTAACGCGGTGTCTTTTGACCAGAATTCATCAACTCGTCCTTTGATTGTTGTTGATGGCGTTCCCATTCACGACCAAAATACACAAATGGGTTATGGTGCTACAGACCGTGATAACGGTACCGGTATCAACGACATCAACCCTGATGACATTGCATCCTTCGAAATTCTGAAAGGTGCTAAAGCATCTGTATTATATGGTAGTGAAGGTGCGAATGGTGTTGTGCTTATTACAACCAAAAGCGGTGCTAAAGGTAAAGGTTTAGGCGTAGCAGGCTCTTTTACCACTACATGGGATCGTGCTGCGTTCCTTCCTAAATTACAAAATGAATATGGAACAGGATCCAGCCCCAGTAACGCCAGGAACGATGCCCAGGGATATTATATTGATGCAAACGGAAAAAGAGCACTCGCTACTTCTTTAGGAGATGGATATGGTGCTGCGGCTTTCGGACCTCATTTCGACCCAAGCGTGAAGCTTGTATGGTGGGATGGTGTTGAAAGACCATGGGAGGCTCAAACCAAAAATATCTACAACGATCTGTACCAGACAGGACATCAGAACACTGCAAATGTGGCTGTAAGTGGTGGTAACGATCAGGGCCAGATCCGTTTTTCATATACTAATATGAACATGACTCCGATCAGGCCAGGTTCTGAGTATGCCAAAAATACTTTCAGTCTTAATACATCTTACAAACTAAACGATAACATTACGCTTAAATATACAGGCAACTTTTATAGTTCCAAAAATGTGAATGCAGCCAACCTGAACACCATGAACGGTGAAGGCCAGCAGGCAAACATTGGAGCGTATAGTGCAGATATTAATGTAGGCTTGTTAAAGTCGCACATGGTAACGCCTGATGGCTATAACTACTTCGCCAGCCCCCAACGTAGAAATCTGATTTCAAACGGAAGGCAGGCTGTTGTAGGTTTTCTATGGGATCAGCTGGAAAATCAGTCCACTTTCACAAGAACGCACAACATTCAGTCTTTAACAGCTGACATTAAGCTGACGAAGATCTTCAGTGCTACAGTAATGGGTGGTATGGATTACAGCACCGAAAGAAATGTATATAAAGGTAAATTGTTGGATCCTCAGTTGACAGGACCTAACAGTGGTTTTATGTACAGTGATGTGACCAACATTTACAAAAATACATACGGCCAGGGTATGCTGAACTTCAATACCAAAATAAATGCTGATTTTGATCTGTCTGGTTTTGTAGGTGGTGCGATCAGACGAAATTATACAGAAGGAAAAGGCGCCTCTGTTAATGGTTACGGACAACTGGTTATTCCTAACTACTTCTCATTTAACAACCTGCCGTTGGGTGTACAACCTCAATACCAGTTTAATAACGGAGAGGACATGTTATACAGCTTGCTGGCATCAGCACAGATGGCCTGGAGAAACCAGCTTTTTATAGAAGCACAGGCCAGACAAGACTGGTCATCCATTTTGCCTCCGAACAACAACAGTTATTTCTACCCTGGTTTAAGCGCAAGCTGGATTTTAAGTCAGAGCCTGAAACTGCCAGCGGTGGTAGATTATGCTAAAGTAAGAGCTTCATGGGCTGATGTAGGTCGTCCGGGCCCTCGCTATTTCAGTAATGTGAACTATGCTACATCACAAACCGGCGGCGGTTATGTACTTACTCCTCCATCTGATCTTCCTCCAATGGATGCGAATGGCATTCCTAATCTGAAACCTGAGCGTAAACGTGAATATGAGCTTGGCCTGGAAACTTACCTGTTCAAGAACAGAAGACTTGGCGTAGACTTTTCTTATTACAGATCTAATATCTACGACCAGATTATGGCTGTAGCTGCACCTCCCGGTATGGGCGTTAAGAACATTCGTATGAACGCTGGTGAGGTTACCAACAGAGGATGGGAACTGGCTATTAAAACAAAACCAATTTATACGAAAGATTTCAAATGGGATGTGAATTTGATGTTTGCAAGTGGTAAAACTTATGTTGAGAAACTGGATGGCAAACTGCAGTCACTCACATTGTGGAACGCGTTCAACTCAGTAAATGCTGTGGCAAATGTTGGCCAACAATATGGCATGCTTTACCTGACCAAATCAAACTACACTTACAACAATCCAAACGATCCTAAAGATCCAAACAATGGTAAAAAAGTAGTTAACTCTGCGGGATCAAGCTATGACTATCAGAGCACTGCAAAGTTGATTGGCAAAACAATTCCTGATGTAACAGGCGGATTCTTTACATCTTTCTCTTATAAAAACTTCCGGGTTCTTGCCAATATGGACTACCAGTTTGGTGCAACCTTCCTGTCAGGATCTGAAACTTATATGATGGCTGCAGGTGTTTTAAAAGAGTCTTTGAAATACAGAGATGCTGCACATGGTGGAGCTGATTACTACCTGGATGCGTCTTCTGCTAAAGTTGCGGGCGTAAACCCCAACGGTGGCGCAACCTTCCACGATGGTGTGATATTGGATGGCGTTGCCAAAGATGGTACAAAGAATACAAAAGTTGTTTCTGCAGAGAATTATTATTATGATTCTTATTTCTCAAATGGCTTCTTCCCCGAAGACAGGATCTACAAAAGCGATTATATAGCGCTGCGTAACGTGGCTCTTGACTACACTTTGAACCCAAGGTTCGCTCAAAAAGTGTTCATGAGCAACCTGGTGATTTCAGTTTTTGCAAACAATGTGGCTTATCTATACAAAGCTGCACCAAATTCAATACCTGAATCAACCAACGGAACAGGTTGGGGCGTGGGTTCTTACGGAACAACTGCGTTACCTACACAGCGTTCAATAGGATTTTCTATTAAAGCTAAATTTTAAAAACAACTAAGATGAAATTCATAAAAATAAAATCATTTTTCTTGTTTACGCTGTTACTGTCTTCGGTAGCGTGTAAAAAGAAGTTAGAAGACTTATACCAAAATCCCGACGGGTATTCGAAAGAAATGGCCGATAAGTCCGGAGTAAGCGTTATCTCAGGATTTTTCACTTCCCAATTAACACAGGGATTCTTCCTCAGTGGCGATTACGGTTCTGTTTACCACCAGGTGAGAAGCGGAGACAGGATCATGGGGAATGCGATTCAGATCTATCACACAACTGCGGAAGGAAGCGCTTATTCCCTTGCGGATGTTGAGCACGACTGGGGCACCGGCGGTTTTAACGAGTCTGTATTTAACTTTGTTAATACCCAATGGATCACTCCAATACTTTGGGCTCAACGTGAATACAACAACATTCCTGCCGGAAAACGAAGCAATCTGGATAGCCTGTACATAACCCTGATGCATGTTTTAAAGGGTTATGCATATCAGAGAGCTACTGATATGTATGATAAGGTTCCTTACATTGAAACAGGTTCAGCTGGTGGCCTTGATGGCGTTAAAGCAAAATACCTGGGGCAATCAGATATTTATCCTAAAATCATCAGTGATTTTAAAGCTGCTGATGATGTATTGACCAACCTGACACTTTCTGCAACGGAGCAGGCGTCATTTGCCCAGCAGGACATTCTTTTTAATGGAAACTTTTTGCAATGGCGTAAATACATTAACTCATTAAGGTTGCGTTGTGCAATGAATGTGAGCGAGCAGCTACCCAGCCTGACAAGCCAGGTGCTTGCTGACCTGGCAGGCAAACCTTTGCTGTCTGATTATAACGATGTAGCTGGTGTAGCAGACATCGCGGTTATTGCACCTTCCCGTATTTGTAATGAGCTGGGTATTACCCGTGCTTACAGAGAAAGAGCGGATGATTGCCGTGCAGGCAAGAAATTCCTGCAGGATGTAATGAATTGTCAACCGACTGTAGGAAGCAAAGTGGTGAACGGACAGACATTATACTATTTTGCCGGCGATAATTCAACAACAGGCCTGGTAAATGGTACTGTTGACCCACGCGTTTCTTACATCTTCTCTCCTGACTGGAGCGGCAGATACCTTGGCGTTGATACAAAATGGGATGGCGGAACCGATGCAAACAGTTATTTTAACCAGATTATGCGTGGTTATTATATCAACGATCCTATCTTAACTGATATAACAAAAACAACTTTCTATTACGGAAAAAACAACAGCCAGTCAATCACTTTGGATGACGCATCACAGAAAGATTTGTCTAAACGTGAAGCATTCCTGTTAAAAACACTTCGCAGCAAATGTGCTAACTACGAAGACAATAACTGGAACGTAGGTACTGAGAACATTCTTGTTGCAGAATACAATGTGCGCCCGCAATTCAACTTTGCGTTGAAATATCCTACTATTCATGCTGTTGAAACTGAGCTTTCCTTAGCTGAAGCAGCAGTAAGAGGTTTTGGTCAATTGAACGGTGCTGCTCGCGATCACTACAAAAAAGCGATTGAGTTATCATGTAAGTATTGGTACGACCTGAATGTATCAAATCAATATTCTAAGTCAACTTTGCCGGCCATGCCGTCAACTATGGATGATTCCAGGATCAATACCAAGCCTGCAATGGAATATAATGCAAGTGCCTATGCTGAATTTGCAGCTCAGAAATTTGATGCAATGTCAAGTACTCAAAAAGTTCAGGCAATTTTTAATCAGCTTCAGCTGCATTACAACATGTTGAACTTTGAAGTGCCATATACTGCTGCCCGCAGGTTAATTAAATACCTGGGTACAAATCCGGCTGCTCAATATGAAAGATTCAAGTGGAAAGAAAAAATGACTTATCCAAGTGGTGTTCAGGCTTCTGATCCTGATGGTTGGGCAATCATTAGCCCCACTAACAATCCGGATCTTCCTGTATGGATAACAGGCCGCACTGCTAAATGGAAAAATACACTGGAGTAAGCATATTAAACTACGAGTTATCCAACTGAAATAAATAAATATAATTAGTTAGCCCCTTTCTTTTTAGGAAGGGGCTTTTACTTTTCTGTGATTGTGTAATACCCATTGTTTAAGGCTTCCTGTATAGAATAATTCGACAAACGTCTACAAAACAATTGTGCTTTGGGAGACGATTATAATTAAACGACCGGTAAATTTGTTTGCACTTTAGTACATATGAATAGTACGCTCCTTTCTTTCTAGGGGGAGCTTTTTATCACGATATGCGCAGTGTTTTTTTTGCAGGAGGAGAAAATGGAAAATGTGGATGGATGAACATATGCGCAGGTCAAATATTTTTCGAACAGTTTTTTAAAAATAGGTCTAATTCAACACGCCTCTTTCTTTTTAGTCGGAGGCTTTTGTTTTCTTTTGAATGAAGCAGTTTTCAGGCAAATTCCGGAAGAGACAAGATTAAAATGCAGCTAAATAAATTATAGATAAAAGAGCCTTAAGTTCAAGTAGTAAGTGAGTAGTATTTTCTCATAATTACGCCCTTTTCTTTTTAGTTGGGGGCCTTTATATTTGATGATAACACAAAGTTAAACCCATGACAACCCGATGAAAATTACTTTTGCCCCAAATCGACAAACGCTAACAAATTGCGTGTTTATTTTCATTTAATGTCATACATTAAACAAGTTACAATTATTTGCAGATCAGCCATAAAGCAAAACCAATGAAAAAGTCAATCATTTCTTTTTTAGTCTTAAGCGTTATTTCTTGCACCGTTTCAATAGCCCAGGACGTAACTGCGCGCTTTAAGAAGATAAACGAAACATTTCTGAACCCTCAATCCTCTGTTGTAATGATCGCAGCGCATAGGGGCGCACATCTTGAGGCACCTGAAAACTCTTTGGCATCTTTCAAAAAAGCCATTGAATTAGGTATAGACATTGTTGAGCTGGATGTTCGCAGAACAAAAGATGGCAAGCTGGTTCTTATGCATGATAAAACGGTAAACAGAACAACAAACGGAACCGGACGCGTTGATAGTCTAACCTTTGCAGAAATCCGGAATCTGCGATTAATGCATAACGGGCAACCGACTGAAGAGAAAGTGCCTACACTGGAGGAAGCATTGATGGTTGCTAAAGGAAAAATACTGGTGGATCTGGATATAAAGGCTGATGAAGCCATCGACCAGATTGTTGCGACAGTTAAAAGCACACACTCTGAAAATAATTGTTTTTTCCTGGCATATGAGCCGGAGCAGGTAAATGCACTGAGAGCTACGGATCCTTCGTTTCGCTATCTTATGAGAACGGAGAATGCAATTATGGTTGATACACTTATGCCTAAAATGAAAGTGGAAGCAGTGCATATCGATCCGTCTCACTATACTGCGCATGTTGTTAGTACGATTAAAAACAACCATGCAAGAATCTGGATCAATGCTTTGGGAGATGTTGATAAAAAAGCCTTAGCCTCAAATGCATCGGCTTATGAAGAAGTATTAAAGTATGGAGCTAATATTATTCAAACTGATCAGCCGGCATTATTAAAAGCATATTTGATCAAGACAGGACGCTACTATTAGTGCGTATGCTGTTGACAGTTAGAAAAAAATGTGTCCTGCATTTTTAAAATGTAGGACACATTTTTTTCTCAGGGCGTTACCGGTATTGATGAAGTTTTAGCTCTAAAAAAAATTATAACAATAAATAGCAAAAAGGTGTCCTACATTTCAAAAATGTAGGACACCTTTTTGCTTCTACTGACATTGATGATTACTTCTTCTCTTATAAAAAAAATTTGCCGCCATAAATATTCATCGTAATATTGCGATATGGGAGCTACAAAAGCAGACTTATTTACCAAAGAACAAAATGAAATTGCAACCATGGCAAAGGCTTTGGCCCATCCCGCCCGCATTGCCATTTTGCAGTACCTGGTTAAAAAGAATGCCTGTGTTTGCGGAGATTTGGTGGAGGAGCTGGGTTTGGCCCAGGCTACAACCTCTCAACATTTAAAAGAGCTCAAAACAGCCGGCATTATTCAGGGAAATATTGAAGGCGCAAGTGTTTGTTACTGCATTGAACCAAAGATCTGGATCAAATACAAGGAACTATTCAACTCATTCTTTAAAGAAGTAACGCTTACCGGTAAGTGTTGCTGATTTTTTTGCCTAATATCATCGCAATATTGCGATAGTGATTTAAAAATTAAACTTATGTCATCCGATCAACAACTGAAAGATCTTGTAAGGCAGAAGTATAGCGAAATAGCTTTACAGGATAAAGAAACAAATCAATCCTCATGCTGTGGTTCCGGTGGATGTTCTACTGAGGTATACAACATAATGAGTGACGATTATACAAAACTGGAAGGTTATAATGCCGACGCAGACTTAGGGCTTGGCTGTGGACTGCCCACTCAATTTGCGCAAATTAAGCCGGGAGACGTTGTTATTGATTTGGGAAGCGGTGCGGGTAATGATTGTTTTGTCGCCAGGTCGCAAACAGGCGAAACAGGCAAAGTAATTGGAATCGATTTTACTCCTGCGATGATAGAGAAAGCAAGGCAAAACGCGGAAAGACGCAATTTCAACAATGTGGAATTCAGGCAGGGCGACATTGAAAAAATACCCGTATCGGCAAACGTTGCAGATGTTATTGTAAGCAACTGTGTATTGAATTTGGTTCCCAACAAGGCAGGGGTTTTCAGTGAAATATTCCGTGTGCTTAAACCTGGCGGACACTTCAGTATTTCTGATATTGTTTTGGTGGGAGAATTGCCCGGTAATTTAAAAGAAGCTGCAGAAATGTACGCTGGTTGTATTAGCGGTGCTATTCAAAAAACAGAATACCTGGCTTTAATTAAAGATGCCGGCTTTGAGTCGATAACCATACAAAAAGAGAAAGCCATTTATATTCCCGACGATATTCTGTCGAAATATTTACAAGCGGAAGAAATTGACGCGTTCCGGAAGATCGACACAGGAATTTACAGCATAACTGTTTTTGCTCGTAAGCCTGGTTGTTGTGCTCCGGGAAGCGGCTGTTGTTAATCTTTACAAACTATAATCTTTACTACATATGTCCGTCAGCACTTGTGCGCCTGTTACCAATAGAAAGCGGCTCACTTTTTTAGATCGCTATTTGACGCTTTGGATATTTACGGCAATGGTCGTTGGGGTAGCAATTGGATACTTTATTCCGAAAACAGCAGATTACATTAACTCCTTTCAATCCGGAACAACAAACATTCCGATAGCAGCAGGATTGATATTGATGATGTATCCACCATTGGCCAAGGTTAAATACGAGCAACTGGGAAAAGTGTTCCGTAACACAAAGATTCTTTCTCTTTCGCTCCTGATGAATTGGATAATCGGGCCCCTGTTAATGTTTTTTTTAGCCGTTTTATTTCTGCACGATAAACCCGAATATATGGTCGGGCTTATTATGATAGGGATTGCCCGGTGCATTGCAATGGTTATAGTTTGGAATGAACTGGCCGAAGGCAACCGGGAATATGCTGCAGGCTTAGTTGCGTTAAACAGTATTTTTCAGGTGCTTTTTTACAGCTTTTTCGCCTGGCTCTATATCACCATCCTTCCTCCGTATTTTGGGCTTAAAGGGCTTGATATTAACATTAGCATTCATCAAATTGCACAAAGTGTATTGATCTATTTAGGCATTCCCTTCGCAGCCGGATTGATAAGCAGATTTATTCTTATACGAATTAAGGGGCAGCATTGGTACGAGAAGAAATTCATTCCGCTTATTAGTCCGGCCACGCTGATTGCGCTGCTGTTTACTATTGTAGCCATGTTCAGTTTAAAAGGCAAATTAATTGTTGCTATTCCTTTTGACGTTATTAGAATTGCCGTTCCGCTGGTAGCATATTTTTCGATCATGTTTCTCGTTACTTTTTTCTTTGGAAAATCGCTTGGTGCAGACTATTCACAAAATGCTGCGCTATCGTTCACGGCTGCCGGAAACAACTTTGAATTAGCGATTGCAGTATCGATAGGTATATTCGGAATTAATAGCGGTCAGGCTTTTGCCGGAGTTATAGGGCCATTGGTTGAGGTACCGGCTCTGATCGCTTTAGTTAACGTCGCATCCCGGCTAAGGAAAAAATACTACGGTACATTAACCACATAAAACCACTAATAAATCAAAGATGAAAATTGCACTCTTCTCAGATATCCATGCAAATCTGCCGGCATTAGAAGCTTTTTTTAAAGATGTTGATTCCAGAAATCCGGATGCCATATACTGTCTTGGCGATCTTGTTGGCTATAATGTTTGGCCTAACGAAGTGATTGATGAAATACGTAGCCGTCGCATCCCTACAATTGCAGGTAATTATGACTTTGGCATTGGAAGAATGAGTAATGAATGTGGCTGCGCATACAAAACAGAACAAGAGAAAGCCAATGGAAGTGTTTCTATATCTTTTACCAATGAAATTATTAAAAACGAACAAAGAGCTTATTTAAGAACGTTGCCTGCCCACATAAAAGTGGAATTTCAATTGAATAACGACAAGCTAAACTTGCTGCTCGTTCATGGCAGTCCACGAAAGATAAACGAATACTTATTCGAAGACAGAGACGAAAAAAGTTTGCTGCGAATTATGCAGGATGCAGATGCAGACATTATGTGCTTCGGCCACACGCATAAACCTTATCACAGAATATTGAATTCCGGTACAGACGGCAAAGATCATTTCAGGCATGCCGTAAATATCGGCTCAGTTGGAAAGCCAAAAGATGGTGACCCGCGCGGAGGATATGTTATGTTGCATATTAATGAAGAGGGTTCCATCGAAAAAACTGATTCGATAAAAGTTGAATTTATCAGGTTCAACTATGACATTGAAAAAGCTGCAAAAGCTGTTGAAGAAAGTCCTTTACCAAATGAATATGCAGATATGTTAAGAAGTGCATAAGTGAGCAAGCGGCAGAAACGTGTCCTGCATCTTCAAGATGTAGGACACGTTTCTTTCTTAACGAAAAATTCTCCCTGAGCTTTTCAACAAACCAACATTGAGCTTTTTACCAAAGTCAACCGTGCGATGATGTTCGAGATTTGCGTTATCAAATTATAACACAATGAAGCAAATCAGTAAAATGTACATCAACGGAGAATTTTACACTCCGCATGGTACGGAAGTCATCGACATCATTAACCCCGCTAATCAACAGGTCATAGGCAGAGCCGTTCTTGCTGATGAACAAGATACCATACGCGCTATCGAAAGTGCAAAAAAAGCATTCGAATCGTTCTCAACATCTACAAAAGAAGAACGGCTGCAATATCTTCAGCGCTTGCATGACGCCGTTATGGATCGGGTAGAAGATCTGAAAGAGGCCACGATTGAAGAATATGGTGCTACACCGCAGCGCGCCTTATGGTCCAATCGTTACGCGGCAGAAACTTTTCTTTACTTCAAAGATGTATTGGCGGACTTTAATTTCGAAGAGCGGGTTGGGAAATCAAAGGTTGTATCAACTCCCATTGGCGTAACAGCTATTTTAACAGCATGGAATTCCAACGCAGGTTCTGTTTGTGTGAAGCTGGCTGCAGCTGTTGCCGCGGGTTGTACAACAGTTATTAAGCCGAGCGAGCTGAGTATTTTGCAAACCCGGGTGTTGATGGAATGTTTTGATAAGGCAGGATTGCCAGCAGGCGTGATCAACGTAATTAATGGGCGTGGCGAAACACTTGGCCCGGTGTTGTCAACACATCCTGACATTGCGAAAGTTACCTTTACAGGATCTACTGCGGTAGGTAAAATAATAGCGCGCAATGCGCTCGAATCAATGAAAAGGCTAACACTTGAAATGAGCGGTAAATCACCAAATATTATCCTGGATGATGCTGATCTGGCAACTGCGGTTCCGTTAGCCGTTAATACCTGTTTTCAAAACAATGGTCAGGCCTGTGTTGCGGCTTCAAGACTCATCGTTCCAGAAAAACTGCTTCCTGAAATAAAGGAACGTATTGTGGAATTTGTTCGTGGTTTAAAAGTGGGATTGCCTTCAGATGAAAAAACAGATATCGGTCCATTGATCAATCAGAAACAATATGACCGCATTCAGCACTACATCCGATCCGGTATTGAAGAAGGTGCCGAATTGCTAATTGGTGGGGAAGGGAAACCTGAAGGATTTTCTGAAGGTTATTTTGTAAAACCAACAGTATTTGCAAATGTTACGCCTGATATGACAATTGCCCGCGAAGAGATCTTTGGCCCGGTATTAAGTATATTAACTTACCGTACAGAAGAAGAGGCAATCCGTATGGCCAACGATACAATTTATGGATTGCAGGCGTATATTAGTTCCTCTGATGTGGAAAGAGCAAATAATATTGCCAGGAAAATTAACGCAGGAAGGGTGTTGATCAACACCATGCACCACGATCCTTTGGCGCCGTTTGGTGGCTTCAGGCAATCGGGTATCGGCAGGGAAGGTGGCATTTACGGCATAAAAGAGCAACTTGAGCCCAAAGCAATTTTATCTTGATGAAGATGGAAAGTAAAACACAGTCTGCTATTCTGTATTCCTGCTACTACAATGTTAGCCGGGACGGTGAGAACTTTGTGCCTGACCATACATTGAGCTATCAGATCTCCGGAACGTTAACGTTGAACGACGGATCAAAAAGCTATCCATCTAAAGTTGGTGCGTTGCGCCTGGTGCGAAGGAATCAATTGCTCAAATTTGTTAAGCAACCTTCGGAAAAGGAAAGTTTCAAATCGCTGTCCATTTATTTTACTCAGGAGGTGTTGAAAGATTTTAGCCTCGAGTACGGAATAACAGCAGATAAAAAGCCAATGGACAATCCGGTTATAGATATCAACAGCAATGCTTTTTTTAACAACTATATCCAGTCCATGCTGGATTATCAGCAGGCGGATAATTTTCACGATGAGCGCCTGGTGAAATTAAAGCTGAGAGAAGGCATATTGCTTCTATTGCACGCGGATCCGAGGCTGAAGGATATTTTGTTTGATTTTGCGGATCCGTACAAAATAGATCTGGAAGCTTTTATGAACAAGAACTTTCACTTTAATGTTCACCTGGATAGGTTTGCATATCTAACCGGAAGAAGCCTAGCGTCTTTCAAGCGCGATTTCGAAAAGCAATTCAACACAACTCCCGGTCGCTGGCTGCTTCAAAAACGGCTGCAGGAAGCATATTATTTGATCACCACAAAAAGAAAAGCGCCGTCAGATATTTATATCGATCTCGGCTTTGAAGATCTGTCTCATTTTTCCTACACATTCAAAAAACAATTTGGTATAGCTCCTTCTAAAATTAATCAATAAACGCTTTGTCTATTTCAACCATCATTTTGTCCGCTTCACCAACAAGCAACCTTTCAGTGCACGGGTAGCCGGGTAGTTTTACACTGCATTATTGCAAAACAATCATCTACTCACTTCTTAATTTTTCGCTGATATGAAAAATAATACAAGGCACGCTTTTTCTCGTGTATGGGCGGTTGCGATATTTCTAGTGGTGACAGTAATCATCAGTTCAATAGATGCTGTTGCGTCTTCCGCAGATAACAATGTAAAATATAACGTAGCGGCATCTTTTGACTCCGTTAAACAAATCAATGCAGGTGTTTTGAATGTGGGATATGTTGATGTGGGTCCTGCAGACGGCGTGCCCGTAATATTATTGCATGGCTGGCCATATGACATACATAGCTATACCGAAGTTGCGGGTTTACTGACCGCCAAAGGTTACAGGGTGATCGTTCCTCACTTAAGAGGGCATGGTACAACGCTGTTCCTTAATAAAGACACTTTCAGGAACGGTGAGCAGGCCGCAGTTGCACAGGATATTCTGGATCTGATGGATGCGCTCCATATTAAAAAAGCAGTTATCGGCGGCTTTGACTGGGGAGCAAGAACTGCAAATATCATTGCTGCACTATGGCCTGAGCGTTGCATAGCAATGGTAAGTGTAAATGGCTATCTGATTAACAATCTCGAAAGAAACAAAAAGCCTTTGTCTCCAAAAGCTGAATGGGGTTGGTGGTATCAATATTATTTTGCAACAGAGCGCGGTAAAGTGGGGTATACTGCAAACTGGTATGACTTCAACAAATTGATATGGAAAAACATTTCTCCAAACTGGCATTTTGATGATGCTACATATGACCGTTCTGCAGCATCATTTAAAAATTCCGATTATGCAGCTGTCGTGATTCACAATTACCGCTGGCGACTGAGCCTGGAGCCGGGAGAAAAACAATATGATGCTATTGAGGAAAAGCTAGCCACGGCACCGAAAATTACAGTGCCGTCAGTAACGCTCGATGGTGATTCAGACGGTGTTGTTCCTGCCAGTGATGGCTCAGCCTATGCAAATATGTTTACAGCTAAGCATGTGCACCACATCATAAAAGGAGCAGGACACAATCTGCCACAGGAAACTCCGCAAGCATTTGCTGACGCAATTGCAGAAGCAGCAGGATATGCAAAATAATTTTCAAATCATAAATTGAATATCATGACTGAGCAACAACTAATCGATGTTAAGAACGATTTTCAGGTAGAAATAGAGAAAGTGTTATACACAGGCACGGTACGCATTACAGGAGGTCGTGAAGGCAAAGCCAAAAGCAGCGATGACCGTTTGGAAATTAACCTTTCAACACCCGGTGGAACAGGAGCCGGAACCAATCCTGAGCAGTTATTTGCCGCAGGTTGGTCCGCATGTTTCATTGGCGCCATGCGGCACAACGCTCCAAGGTTGTCAATCATAATTCCTAACGACGTTGCCATTGACGCTGAAGTGGATCTGGCAACCAATTACGATGGATTCTGTTTACAGGCAAGGTTGAATGTAAGTTTACCCGGGCTATCACCGGAACAGGCATTAGCATTGGTTGAAGCCGCACATGAAACATGTCCTTATTCCAAAACAACCCGCGGCAATATCAATGTCCAGATCAATGTATCTATGTAAAATATAATTTAGAAAACTAAAAAATCCGGATTTTAAACAGGAAGCTCCGCTGGAGCTTACAGTGTCGTTAGTTAATGATATTAACCTAGAGAGTTGTTCAAGCTGATTGGCGTATTATGTTAGGATTTGCGTTAACCGGGAAGCAGCATTAACTCTTCTCCGGCAGCAGTGTTGAATGAGATGATCGCGCCGCTAACATGCATTTCTTTTCTTTTATTACTTTTTACGATCACCTGTTTATTAGGCCATGGATTCTTTAGCACACAGTCCTTTCCTTTTTCACTCATAATTTTTATGTATTGAACTGATTGGTCTTTTAGCGCTGAGGAAACTAAGAAAGCGCCATCACATCTGATTTTCTCAAAAGCTGCATCCTTTGTTTTGGGCCACACTTCAAAAACGCGAATTGTATTCTGGTGGGACATACACAGCATCTCATTAATG
The DNA here is from genome assembly GCF_041060425.1 of Danxiaibacter flavus. Classification (NCBI taxonomy): domain Bacteria; kingdom Pseudomonadati; phylum Bacteroidota; class Chitinophagia; order Chitinophagales; family Chitinophagaceae; genus Danxiaibacter; species Danxiaibacter flavus. The sequence goes on along the minus strand of NZ_JAULBC010000005.1, from coordinate 17,860 downwards.
GTGTTCGGCACCGTGCTGCAATTTTCGATTCCGTGTGGGTTGTTCAGCTGAAAACCGTTTGGATAGGTATGCAAACTATATTCACGTAATTTTTGCAGTATCGTATCTGCATTATAGCCAACCCTTACAGCTGCCGGAAAAAAGCTGTTAGAGCCATTCATGTCCAGCCAGCGTTGCATTTCATCAATAGTGTTGCGTGCAGTTTGCAAAAGGCTGCTGTCGCTATTTAATCCTATCTGTCCGCCGGGGTATATGTGTTGAATGCCAAGGGTATTTCCATCCCACCATGCAGTGCCTTTTTCGCTATATCTGAATACTGTTCTTCCGTTTTTTTCCTGGAGCGGAAATGGGGCAATTGAATCATGCTTGTTTTGCCAGTCTTTTCGCACGCTCTCGTCAACATGTAGCAAACTACTCATGTCAATCGCTGTTTTCAAAATTGACGGCACCAGGCCCAGGGAAAGAATCGGATTTTTAGTGCCAATGGTACCTTCGTGTATTGCATCGTTCAAAATAATGTATCTGTCATTTTCTTTCTTTAAATAGTGTTGCCAGAAAACAGCTACAGCTTTGACGAAAGGATAAACACGTTTGGTAAATGCAATATCATATGTTTTGTAGAATTGCATGGAGAAGTTTACAGCACAGTAAGCTGCATTGCTTTTTTGACCGAAGAACAGTCCCTCATCTTCTACCTGCTTTTCGGAAATATAACCATTCATGTATTTGCGCATCAGGTCATTTTCCCGTGTTGTCTCTATGCCCAACGGGCCAATGCCAACCGGGTATAAAATTCCGTCCGGGATCTGTGCGATCTTCTGAGAATAGTATTTGCCCCGTTGCATGAAGTCAAGCAATGGTGCTTCATAGGGCAATGCCTGTTGCAAATGGTTGGATGAGTATAAAGCGTAGAACGGAGCTGTGTAATTATAATTAAGATGATAATCTCCGTTCCATGCCGGAATTTCACGGGTTACCCAGCTGCCGAATATGCCCGGAGGAAATTTCGCATCCCTGCTGCACGATGCCATCGTATATTGCGAAGCGTAGTATTGATGCGCAATTACAGAATCTTCAATATTTATCCAGCTCTCGTTCCAGAAATGATGCCACCAGTTTTGGTGTTGCGTATTTGCTTGATTCAGGTATTCTGAATTTATGCGCTTAGTATTCTGTTTTACCAGTTGAATGCAGTTACTTAATGTGTTGTTGCCCGAGAACGAGCACACAATCATGGCCTTTTGGGATGGAGAAATGGTGAAAATATGTGATTGATCACCTACTATTTTTAAAGCCGCAGATGCAAAAGTTTTTATGGTGACATCCTTCGTAAAGCCTCTTGCGATCCACTGCGTGCCATTATCATTTCCTGAAACGGATGTGTCTGTGAATTTATTTTCAAGCGGTGGGTTGACGTGAAACTGATCGTCTTCTGGCAGCGTCAGTAATGCATTGCCGGTGATCACGTCTTTTCCGTTATTAATGATTTCGATCGTCAGTATGTCCTGCATTGCCATCATTTTCGAGATGATCCGGACAGATGAAGACGTGTTGTGAAAATCAGCTATAGTTGTTGCGTCGTATAGATCCTGCTCAATATGATATGACGCATCTGTTAATGACGGAACACTAATTTGGATCTTGCCTAATACTGCGGGATAAGATTCATTAAAGCCGGATTTCAATCGCCAAAAATCATTCCGGGCAAGGTAATAGTTCTGTTGTTCGGGTTTGCCGGAAATAGCAACGGCCGTAAAACCATTTCCAAGTAAAGGTGCATCAACGGCAACAGTTCCTGGCGTTTTTGCCGGCGGTGTTGAAAATACATTCCTGTATTGCTTAATTATTTTCTCTGCAGAAATTGTTTGCGCATGGAGATGAAAGGAGATTAAAGCGATTGTAAAAACAAACAGATGCCGTGTTAATTTCATATAGTTCAATAATTAAGAATGTTTAAGCCAGTGGAATTTATTGATGTTTAAAGTCATGCCGCAATCTTTTACCCTGACACTATAATTTTATAAATAAAAGTATGCGTCAATTTGTTATTAGGCTATTGCTATATTAACAAGTTCTGACTTTTTTTTTGCTGGGTAACGAACTGTCTCATCTAGTTTAAATTAATATTGGTTGTACACTTTGGCTGGTATGAATGAGGATTATTTTTCTATTTGTGATTTTCTACAAATCTTTTATTTAAATTGATGGCTATTTTTCTTCCTCAACTTTAAAACGCTTATGAAAATCTTTTTGCTATTCTTTGTCTTTTTCAGTTCTTGTTCAATACTCTATTCGCAAAGCGCCAACACCACTGATAGCAGAAAGTCAAATCCAAGTTATCTAATAAATGGCCATCTGGAAGATTCACAGGGGAAGATGATCTATTTAACAGAACAGGATTTCTTCAAGGATGCTAATTTTAAAGATTCGGCAATTGCAGATGCTAGAGGAAACTTTATTTTTTCTGGAAAAGTCGTAGAGCCGGCTTTTTGTCGACTGGAAATAGAAGGAGTAAATAGTGTTTTTGAATTCATCCTGGAGAATGTAGCTATTAAGATTACTGGAGATGCCAATAAGTTGTATGCTTCTTCTGTCAATGGTTCCAGGGAAAATGATATACGCAAGATATATATGGCATTTAGTACATCGGATAGCTTAAGGGCTGTTTTTGAGAATTTGTTCAAGCTTCAGGCGGAGGCTGAAAAGAATAAAGACACCGCAATGATAGCCGCCGTTGGCTCACGCCTAAAAGATGCGAACAGAAGCACCGACTCAGTGATTGAGGCGCTTATTAAAAAATATCCTTTTGCATATTCGAGTATCAATTCGGCTGGAGGCTTTGCCAATTCAAATTTAGAGAAGGCCGATTCGTTGATCAGGTTTTATGAAGTTTCAGAAGTTAATCATTACAAGCAGGTGAAGTATTTCAGAAAGGAAATTGATTTGCTTAAAACATTATCCATCGGAGCGATTGCCCCGGATTTTATACAACAAGATACCTCATTCACAAAGACAATAAGTCTGTCTTCTTTTCGGGGCAAATATGTTCTGTTAGACTTTTGGGCAAGCTGGTGTGGGCCGTGCAGGGAAGAAAGCTCATTTTTAGTAAAGGCTCAAAAGATATTCGACAAAGAAAAGTTCGCAATTGTGTCTGTTTCCTGCGATACAGATAAAGGAAAGTGGCTGCAAGCGATCCGACAGGATCAATTGACGTGGACGCATTTAAGCGATTTAAATGGTTGGGATAATCAGGTAGCGAAACTTTATGCAATTACGGCGATACCCCGCAATTTTTTTCTAGATCCTGAAGGAAAGATTATAGCAAAGAATTTGAGACGAAATGAGGTGATTAATAAGCTGGCTGAATTCTTAAAATAATTCCATCACTTTGCCACTCCCCACCTCGAAAACAAGACAAACACAGCTAGCATCAGTACCAATAATACAATGCTTACGATATGCCGGTGCTTCCAGTAATGCAGTGCTGTTTCGGATTGCGAAAACCGGATAGGTTCAGCTAAAGTTTTTGATGGATACAATTTGCTTATAACTGCCATGATGGCCATAGTAGATAAAAAGAGAATAAAGATCATGTGCAGGAAATGAATAGAAGTGTCCAATAAAAACTGCGTTATGATATAACCCGCTATGCACACAATCAACCCAATCTTTGCCGCAAATGATGTAATCCATTTTGTAGCAAATCCAGCAAGAACAATTGTAAAAATTGGAATACTGAAGCAAGCACTCACTTTTTGAATGTAGGTATAAAAACTCCCCTTAACAAAATAAATAAATGGCGCCACTAATATAGCAACCACACAAACAATTACCTCGAAACGTTTAGCAGTTTTAATCACATGCTCGCCTTTCATTTTTACTCCCGTTTTGCGCTCTTTCGCCGGCTGATAAAAATTAAGTACAAACAGGGTGCTGGCGCTATTTAGTGTAGCCGAAAAAGATGTGATAATTGAACCAAACATTACCGTTCCTATGATTCCGGTAATTACGGATGGGGTTACAAGGCTTACCATTCGCGGAAATGCCTCAACTGAGTTTTGTATGCCCGGTATTGCATGAACAGCCAGTACGCCAGGAAGGATAAATAAAAATGGTCCCAATAATTTACCAAAGCTCGCCATGGCTATACCTTTCTGTATGTCGATAAGACTTTTGCCTGCAAGCGCCTGCTGAAGCATTACCTGCTCTGTGCCCCAATAAAATAAATTGATGATAAACATGCCAGTGAACATCGTATAGAATGGGACGGCATCGTTTTTGGTTCCTATCGCGTTAAGGTGTTCCTGGTGAGATGAGGTGACCAACCGGATACCTTTTACTATACTGCCATTTCCAAGATGGCTGAATGCGAAGTATAAAAACAGGATGCCGCTAAGCGTAAGGCAAATTGCTAACAACACGTCCGATACAACAATTGCTTTCAGGCCGATAGTCGAATACATTAAACCAAGCAGCCCCACGCAAACTACAAGAAGCGCAATCATACTGAAATATCCATACGGCCAATGATCTGTGAAATGAAAAAGTCCATTTACTGCAACTGCACCACCATACAATATAATCGGTAAGATGTTGGCGAAGTAGCTCACAAGGAACATTAAGGACGCAATTTTTTTTGTTGTACTGTCAAAGCGTTTCTCCAGAAAATCAGGAGTGGTCAGCATCTTGCCTTTCAAATAGATCGGTATAATATATTCAGACACGATCAGCATTGCCAGCACTGAACTTACGCCCCATGCCATTACCGACATATTGTTGATATACGCGGTTTGACTGCCGCCGATAAACTCAGTCGCACTGACATTTGTAAAGTAAAGTGCACAACCTACGGATAAATAGCCCAGCTGTTTATTGGCAAAGAAAAAGCCGAGGGCATTTACAGGCGTCTGCCTTTTATACCATGAAATGGAGACAATGGCAATAAGTGCAATCGCGAAGCTTATTAATGCAGTGGCATTCATCTTTCAGGATCAAAGTGATTTTCTCTTTATTAAAACGCTTGGTATAATTTCCTGTACTGACTCCTTTTTGATGATGGCCTGTGCGGCCCTTTTGCCCATCAGTCCAAAATCAGTTGAAAAAGTAGTAATGCCGTCTGCAACAAGTTTTTTTACAGGCTCATCATTATGCGAAAGAATGCCGATGTCTTTTCCGGGGCTTAGTTTAGCGGCTTTGCAATCATTCAATATCTCCCAAAGTTCAGCGTTGTTCAATGAGAAATAGACCTTGCCTTTAGTAATCGTGCCCGGCACATAATGCGGTTTGATCGTTGCATTAATGCCATATTTTTTTGCGAATTTTTTGTAGGATTTAATGATCTCAACCGGATCAAGCGAATCTTTTGTGTGAAAGAAGATCATCTCGTCAAACTTTTTGATATTGTCTGCAAGCGCAGAAAAAGCATCGAAACTTGCCTTTTCAAATTCCTGGCACACATAACTGAATTCCCCGCCGATCGGTTCAAAACGGTCGAACATGATAAACCTGGCGCGTGGTATCTCATTCAATAATTCTTTGGTTCTGGGGTGGGGAATGGGCGAAATCACATACATCGAATATTTGCCTTTGATCATGTTAAGGATCGTTTCAAAAATTTCGATATTGCCGTGATGAAAAAAAATATCTATATGCACCTTGTTGCCTAACTCGTCTCTGAAAGTGCGGTAAAATTGTTCCTGGAAAGAATCCATCAAATACATCAGCAATGCAACCTTTGCGATCTGGCCGGTATTGCCGTTCGCCACAAAATATCCTTTCCTGCCCTTTGATTCTACAATGCCACGTCTTATAAGATCCTTGTAACCCTTAACAACCGTTTCCCTTGCAAAACGCAATTCATTGATGGCTTCATTAATGGTAGGCAGGCGGCTGCCGGTGGTTATTATTTTTTCATCAATGGCATTGATAATGCCCTGAACTAACTGATCGTGCTTAGAGTAAGAAGGTATGGATTTCAGTTCCTGTATTTTCTCAAAAATCGGTTGCATTAACATGGTTCAAAATTATAGGTTGCTTTACTGTGACTATATCCACGTCGGTTCTCTCCAAAGATAGGTTTGTTCTGGTCTATTATAGACTAAAAAAAATCCTTTCTAAAAATATTTTCAAATTTTTTTGGTTAATAAAATAAATTTCTAATTTTGAGTAGAACAGAATAGACCGAAACAAAAGATTGCGAGTCAGATAATCCGGAAATAAGACTGGATCTAGCTGAAGAGATGATGTGCCGTTAAAACGGTGCCTGCTACATTATTGTGCTTGCTAAAAATCAAAATAAACAAAATGAAAACGAAACACTGCCGTAATAGGCACCTGTTGGTGACTATTATGCTACTATTCCTCGTCGCTCAGTGTCCTGCACTGCTTTGGGCACAAACGCGAACCGTTCAAGGGAATGTAGTAAATGAGAAAGGACAACCAATGCCCGATGTGTCGGTCGCTGTTAAGGGCAAATCAGAAGGCGCCATTACTGACGTTTCAGGAAATTTTTCCATCCAGTTAAATGCTCACAACCAGGTGCTGGTGTTTTCTTATGTGGGCTATCAAAGCCAGGAGATAAATCTTTCAGATAGTTCAGGTGATCTTCACATTGCAATGTCAACCCGCGCAGAAGGCGGCCTGAATGAAATTGTAGTGATTGGTTATGGCACCAAGAAGAAATCAAGTCTTACAGGTTCTGTGGCAACTATCTCCGGAGCCGAAATGTCCAAGTCCCCTGTGGCTGCTTTGTCTAACAGCCTGGCTGGTTCATTGCCTGGTCTGGTTGTAAACACAAGAAGTGGTGAACCTGGTGCAGATCAGGGAACGATCAACATACGTGGCATAGGTACATTGGGAGATAATTCTCCGCTGATTGTTATTGATGGTATTCCGGATCGACAGGGAGGGCTTGACAGGATCAATCCAAACGATATTGCTACGCTCACTGTTTTGAAAGATGCTTCTGCCGCCATCTACGGCGCAAGGGCCGCCAATGGTGTTATTTTGATCACCACAAAAAGAGGTGCAGCGGGTAAAACTTCGCTGACATTCAGTACCAACGAATCTTTCACGCAACCAACGCGTGTACCTAAGTTGCTCAATTCTTATGAGTATGCGATAGCTACCAACGAATATTATAATTACATAGGGCAGCAGCCATTTTTTACGGATGATGATATCCAGAAATTTAAAGATGGGTCAGATCCGCTCGGCCACCCTAACACCGACTGGTGGAATGATGTGATGCGCAACTGGGCATTTCAAACCAATAACAACATTTCAATAAGTGGCGGATCAGGCAAGGTGAATTATTTTGTATCAGGCCAATACCTGCGCCAGAATAGCATGTACAAAGGCGGTGCAGACTATTATGAAAATAAGAACGGCAGGGCGAACCTTGATATTCAGGCCACCAACAGTTTTAAGATTAATGTAGATGTTTTGTACCGCCATGAATTCAAGCAGGGAAACTCTTATGGAACGGGCGGTATCTTTCATGAATTGTGGACCGCATATCCTTATCTCGTAAGTCAGTATCCTGATGGCAAAGTGGGCGTTGGTATTTCTGGTACACCGGATAATGCATTACTCTATACGGTAAACGGCGCATTGGGTTATGTAAACAATTCATACGACTTCCTGCAGACAAAAACCGGCTTTAGCTGGGATCTTTCTTCTATTACCAAAGGCTTGAGACTGGAAGGTTATTATGCTTATGACCTGTACAACTACAACAACAAAACGTTTAATGCAACGCCGCCGCCGGCTTATGCGTATGATCAGAGTGGCGATTCGCTTAAACAGGTCAATTCAACGAGAACGCCCAATCTTACATTAAATCAGCAACGCCAGCCGAACGAGTTGTACAATATCAAAATTGGCTATACAAAAAGGTTCGGCTTGCACGCGTTGGATGTGTTTGCTGCTTATGAGCAGATGAAACAAACATCTACTACATTATCTGCATACCGCACAGGTTTTATCGGTAATACTGTACAGGAGTTAAATGCAGGAAGCACTATCGGCGCTACCAATAATTCAGGTACAGATGTTTTCTCCCGCCAGAATTATATCGGCAGGGTTTCTTATGGTTATGACGATAAATACCTGATTGATGTAAACCTGCGTTATGATGGTTCTTCCATATTTGCACCCGGCAGAAGATTTGGTTTCTTTCCCGGTTTTTCTGCAGCATGGCGTGTGTCAAGAGAAGCATTCTTTAAATCAGGTGTTATCACAGATCTGAAATTGAGAGGTTCATACGGTACTTTGGGTAACGACAGGGTTGCGCCATATCAATATCTGCAAACGTATACACTGCAGGCAGGCCAAAACGGAACTTATCTCGCCAACGGATATTTCTATGGTTCTGATTATACACAATATGCAGGCTTTAATCTCGGCCCGAGTCCAAACCCTTATATCACATGGGAAAGAGCAGCGAATGCAAATATTGGAGTAGATATGCAGTTGTGGCATCGCCTTAGTGTAACGGTAGATGTTTTCCGCTCCATGCGTTCGGATATCCTAAGGCCGAATACTGCAGTGGTTCCCGCATACTCCGGTCTCGTGTTGCCTGATGTAAACTTTGGTAAAGTACTGAATCGCGGCATCGAAGTCGCGATGGAATATCGCAAGCCGGTGAACAAATCGTTCTCTTATTATGTATCCGGCAACTTTACTTATGTGGCCAATAAGATCATCAATATTGCTGAAGCGTCTTCTGTTCCGGCTTATCAAAAAAGCACCGGTTATCCCAGTTCAGCCTATTTGCTATATGATGCTATCGGACTTTATCAAAACCAGGATCAGATAGAAAAAACACCGCATCCTGTCGGTGCAAAACCAGGCGATATTCAGTATAAGGATATCAACGGAGATGGTAAGATTGATGGACTTGACCAAATAAGAATAACACAATCTCCCGTGCCGCAAATTGTATACGGCGCAACAATGGGGGCTACTTATAAGAACTTTGATGTAACGGTATTTTTTAGCGGACAGGCCGCAGCCAAGGCGATCTTAATGCCAAACGGATTAAATATGGCTGAAGAGTTTTTTACAGGCAGATGGCAGAAAGAAGGCGACAATAAATACCCTGTTAACTTCAACGGTCCTACAAATGCAAGGTTTGGTTCTAATGCGTGGTCATCTACATTCTGGCTAAGAAACAATGCTTTCTTACGATTGAAGAATGTTCAGATCGGTTATAACATACCAACGCAATTACTTGCCAAAGCCAAAATACAGGCGCTGCGGATTTATGTGAGCGGAAACAATCTTTTCTCTATTGATAAATTTGGCCCTTCATATGACCCTGAGTCAGCACCTGCCAGCAGTTCTGGCTTAGGATATCCTGTACAAAGGGTGATCAATGTTGGTTTAAATCTTTCCTTTTAGTGCATCAAAAAATTAGCAATGAAAAATATATTCATACCTGTCATTATACTTTTACTTATCAGCTTTGCCAGCTGTAAAAGTGTACTTGACGTAACGCCTACAAGTTCATACAACGATCAGACCGTTTGGTCAAGTCCGGATCTGGTGCAGGTTTACATAAACCAGATCTATAGCGAATCAGTTTTTGTTTATAAGGATGCCGGCTTCGGTTGGGGCGCTCAAACAGATGAGCTCTACAGCAACTTTAACTGGTGCAATGAAAAACAATATGTGCTGGGACAAGCAACGCCGGATAACCAGAACAGCTCATTTCCATTAAACTACAGCAGTACGCTTAACTATTGGTCAACATTGTACAATACCATCAACAAGGCCAATACCTTTTTCACAAACATAAGCAGACTCAATCCTACAGGTAACGAAGCATTTATTACCAACGCCACAGGACAGGTGCATTTTTTACGTGCGCTTTGTTATTTCGAATTGTTGAAGCGTTTCGGCGGAGTTGTATTGGTGGATAAGCCGTATTCAATTACTGATACGGTATTTAACGAAACAAGGGCGAGTTGGGATGAAACGAAAGATTTTATTTTGAAAGATATTGATCAGGCGGTACCGGCATTGCCAACTACTGTGTCAAGTGCAGATAATGGAAAAGCAACTGTTGGTGCGGCGCTCGCATTAAAATCAAGATTGCTGTTGTATGCAGCAAGTCCATATTTCAATACCTCTAATGATAAAGCAAAATGGCAGGCTGCCGCCGATGCTGCAAAGGCGGTTATTGATATGCCGCTGTATGCATTGTACGCAAATGCATCAAATTATGGAACCATCTTCACCGACTTCTTTAATTCTGAAGTAATTTTTGGAAGGGTGTTTGGAAACGTTTTTGATGACAGGTATAATACCATCAACCGTGATCTTAGTCCCAATGGTTATGATGGTGGTAATGGCTACAGTGCCTACAATCCCACACAACAAATGGTTGATGCTTTCCAGATGAAAGACGGCACTGATTTTAGCTGGAGCGATCCAATAAAAGCCAGTCATCCTTATGACAACAGGGATCCGCGTTTTTATGCTGACATCCTGCATAATGGTGCAGAATTTCATGGCCGCCCGGCAGAATTTTTTGAAGGCGGGCTTGACTCAAAAGAAAGTATCTATGCGCCATGGAACGCATCAAAAACAGGTTATACCGTTTTGAAAATGGTTGATCACAGTTTTATTTTTTCTTCAGTGCCTTATGCGCCTGCGCAGTGGATCGTTTTCCGCCTGTCCGAAATATATTTAAATTATGCTGAAGCGCAGGCTAATCTTGGTAACAGTGTGGAAGCGCTGAAGTACGTTAACCTGATCAGGCAAAGAGTTGGTATGCCGGATATAAGTGGCACAAATCTGATCCAGAAAATTCAGAAAGAGCGCCAGGTTGAACTCTGTTTTGAAGGCCATCGCTTTTTTGATTTAAGAAGATGGGGTGTTGCAGAAAGCGGCGCAGGGGATGCATTAGGGATCATCATAACGCCCACCGATCCTTCAAATACATCATTTACTTATAAAATAAATACCGTAGAAAAGAGAACATGGGTGCCAAACTTTTATTTTTACCCTATTCCACGTAGTGAGATCCAGGCAAATCCTGCGATAAAACAGAATCAGGGGTATAATTAAAAATTCAAAAGTAAAAAGTAAAAAAGTCGCCGCGATGTTATCGGAAGAAAATGAAAATTCGAGCGTGGTAGACAGACTTAGGTGACGTGTTCAGTTTGGAAGTTGATGGATCAAATTAGATGGTTGCATTTTTCATTGCCGTTCGCTTTAGCGAACGGACGCGAGGATAACTATTTACAGGGCTTTAGCCCCAAAAATCGAAAAGTTTGGCTAAAGCCATGTTCATTATTGGCATTAATCCGTTCGCTAAAGCGAACGGCAATGAATTAAGATAAGCTTCGCGTTGACCATTTTTGACTTTTGAATTTTTACTTTTGACTGGTCAATTGCGTCTGATAAAAACTAAATATAGATAATGATTAGATTGTTTATTGTATTGTTCGCGTGTAGTGTTTGCCAGGTAGGCTACGGGCAGTCACCCAGGTGGCACATGAAAGGAAATGAGGGTATAAAATGGAGCGTTCAGGCGAATGATACGCCACATACCGATCACATGGAAATGAGCGGCAAGCAGGTTTCAGCAATCGTCACATTCGGCACAAGTAACGGACAGGGACTTGTGTTGGATAAAAAGCTTTACTTCCCTATGCTGCGCACGATTCCTAATGAAACAAGAGGCAGCCTGAACTGGAACACATCCGGGAAGAATATGCCGCCCCTAGTGATTGATGGCGTTCCTGCTAATGAAAAAGTTGTTTCATTTAGCATCAATGGCATATTGACCATTCAAAGCGCCCTCGCAAAAAACGTGACATTAGAACGCCGCGTTTTTCCATCCACCACGAAAGCCGCTGTTATTGAACAATGCAGGATAACGAATAATGGAAATGCATCCATCACGCTGCAAGTCCCTGCAAGGCAATCTGCCGATACAACAGATCCGAAAAAAGGCGTGTATGGAAGTTATGTGTTATCAACTACTACCTATGGATTTGGCGGTTTTGCACTAAAGCCGGGCGAGGATATCAGTTATGCAGTTGTTTATTCTGCACGCAAAACCTGCGATCAGCCGTATGATTATTCAGCAAGTTATGAATACATCAAGCGCATGCAGTTTGTGCAGGACATGCAGCAGAATCTTGTGCTGCAAACACCGGATAGCATTGTCAACAAAATGTTCGGTTTTGCGAAGATCAGGGTAACGGAAAGCATTTATGATACCAAAGGCGGACTGATGCATGGTCCCGGTGGCGGATCGTACTATGCGGCCATCTGGGCAAATGATCAGGCGGAATATGTGGATCCTTTTTTTCCTTTTCTCGGCAATGCAGAAGGCAATGAATCGGCAATCAACAGTTTCAGATGGTTTGCTAAGTTCATGAATGATGATTACAAACCAATTCCCAGCTCTATTATTGCTGAAGGCGTTGATGTCTGGAATGGGGCCGGCGATAGGGGAGACCAGGCAATGATCGCCTATGGAGCTGCAAGGTTTGCCCTGGCTTACGGGGATAAAGATGAAGCAAAAAAGTTATGGCCATTAATTGACTGGTGCCTGGAATTTTTGAGAAAGAAGAAAACCAGCCAAGGCGTCATTCAGTCTGATGCTGATGAACTCGAAGGTCGTTTTCCTGCGGGAAAAATTAATCTCTCAACCAACACATTGGCTTATGGTGCGTTGATCAGTGGTGCAGATCTTGCTGTTTCATTGAACGATAACACAAAGGCCACCCAGTTACGCAATGAAGCAACAACGCTAAGAAAGAACATTGAGCAATATTTTGGGAGTACTGTGCAGGGTTATACAACCTACCGTTATTATGATGGCAATGATAAGCTACGCTCATGGATTGGCATGCCTTTAACCATGGGAATTTTTGATAGAAAAGAAGGCACACTAAAAGCACTCTATTCTCCTTATTTATGGACAAAGAGTGGCATGCTGACCGAAGCCGGTTCTGACACTTACTGGGATCGTGCTTTGTTGTATGCATTACGGGGCACCTTTTATGCAGGTTCTACAGACAGTGCTGCAAAGTATTTATCCGAATATTCAAGAAAGCGATTGTTGGGTGAACATGTGCCTTATGCAATAGAAGCCTGGCCAGAAGGGAATCAACGTCACCTCGCAGCAGAAAGCGGGCTCTATTGTCGCGTTATTACCGAAGGATTGTTCGGTATTCGCGTCACAGGATTTAATAAATTTCTTTGTCAGCCCGTAATGCCAAAAGGATGGCAGCACATGTCGCTTAAAAAGCTTCATCTCTTTCAATCAGATTTTGATATAGATGTAGCAAGATCCGGTGGCCAATACCAGATTAATATCCGCCACTCTGATGGCTCGGTGCAAAAGTTTAATTGGAATGGAATGGAGCCGCTGGAAATAAGATTAAAGCCCAAAGCCTAAAGCCTAAAACTGGTGTTGCTAAGCCTGATGTATTCTCTGTGAAACACTGTGTCTGCTCTGTGCTCTCTGCGTAACTTTTTGTTACACTGAGAAACAGCCAAAGAAGACACAGAGGTTCACAGAGAAATAAATGCCAGACTTGAACAAATTTGCTAATCCTGCCTGACATGTTTTTCCGAACATATTGCGACATTAATAATTAAAAGATTCAAAATGGTTTCACGTTTAATGATATTAGCTTTCATTAGTTTGTTTGCAAGCATCATCACTCCTGCTGACGCCCAGCAGAACAGTATTACTTTCACTTCTTCCAACCCAGATCTGCAAACCGCATTTTCTCGCGCCAAAGAAATGGCGCTGCACTACAAAGGCAAACCGGAAGATCCTGTCGGTCCGTGGTACGAATCCGCTTTGCCACCACGCTATGCATTTTGCATGCGGGATGTAGCCCACCAGGCTATTCCCGCAGAAGCGCTGGGGCTGACTGATGCGAATAAAAACATGTTCACGCTGTTTGCAAAGAATATCTCTGAGTCCAAAGACTGGTGCAGCTATTGGGAGATCAACAGGTATGGTAAACCCGCACCTGAAGACTACCGAAATGATACTGCGTTCTGGTACAACCTCAATGCCAACTTCGATATCATGAACGCCTGTTGGAAACTATATTTATGGACCGGCGATAAGGATTACATCAGTCATCCTACATTCAAATATTTTCATGACAAGTCAGCCAGCGATTATATTAATCGTTGGGTACTACAGCCGGATTCTTTGCTGACAAGACCAGCTCATCCAAACGCTGGCGCAGCCTACAATGATGAAGATGCATTTCACCGCGCAAGAGGATTGCCTTCTTATTCTGAAGGTGTTCCCAATATGAAGATGGGGATTGATTTGGTCGCCGCTATTTATCGCGGGCTTTTATCTTACGCAGCAATCCTTAAAGAAAATGGTAAGACAGCAGAGTCCAAAAAAATCGAACAAGAGGCCGCGCTATATCAAACACACATCGACAAACACTGGTGGGATGAGAAGGAAAATCTCTACAATACTTTTTACAGCAACAAAGGAGCTTTCGGCAAGAATGAAGGAGAAACCTTCCTGTTTTGGTTTAGCGCACTAAGCGATAGTGCCAGAAAACGTCATACAATTGAACATTTGTTGAACAATACGTGGAACGTCGAAAACATGTCCTACTTCCCGTATATTTTTTATCAAAACGGTTATTGGGATGAGGCTGCTAAATACATGCTATTGCTTACAGATCCTAAAACGGAAAGGCGTGAGTATCCTGAAGTTTCTTATGGTGTAATACTCGGTTTTGTTAACGGGTTAATGGGCATACAACCGGATGCGCGATATAACAGGGTGGAAACGATTTACAAGGCAAATAATAATGAATCCTGTTTCATCGAAAATGTTCCGTTGCTCGGCACAAATATTTCTGTAAAACATCAGCCCGGCTCATCTGAATTTACCAATAACGGCGAGCGCAAAGTAATATGGCGTGCGCAGTTTTATGGTTCACACAACAATCTGGTAGCTAATGGAAGAACGCAAAAGGCAGTTGTGGGTAAAGATGCTTCAGGTAAGATGGTATCTTATACAGATGTGAGTGTCGATCCGCAAAAGAAGGTGGTGGTTAGCGTCAAATAATTTGCTGGTTAACTCGGTGTCGCCACCTGCTGTTTTTTGGTGTAATGGTTACACAGAGGAGCAGCCGGAGGAGACACAGAGTTGCACAGAGAGTCGATTACTAACTTGCATCCATTCTGTCCTAAGTTGTTGATCATAAATCTGCTGCCAATCAAAGCTCTGTGGTCCTCGGTTTTTTCTCCGGCTGTTTTCTCTGTGTAATACATTATGCACCGATCTGCGTCAACACACCGATTTTTTGAACTAAATACCTCCCTATTGACATTCCCATTTCCCAGTTGTAGCTTTACGCCACCCCTTATAAATTGCATACAGATAATTCACTCTCTAATTCAACTGCTTGTTCGCTAATTAAGAAAGGACATTTCCAAACGAGTTACATTGTTTTTGTTCATTTAGACTATTAAACCATAACCTGTAAATCTTTAATATGAAAAACACCCTGCTGCGTTTGCTGCTGTTCCTCACAGCATGCATGTCTTTTTCAGCCTGCAAAAAATCAATGGATGATTGTGGATGTACGCCCGTCGCATCCAACTGCAGAATTGAAACGTATAAGTTTATCATCTTTGACATTCCCCTCACAGCAAACTTTTCTTATAACGTCAACAATGATCCGCTGAGCATAGTGGTAGAGAACGGCGACAAGTTTGCAATTTCCAACATGTTTTTTAAGTATGACAGTCAAAACCGTCTTCTCGGTTATCACAAAACCTTTGACACAACATACACCGGTGATATAGATACCATGTACAGGTATGTTAATGACTCCCTGATCGTTACAACCAATAACATTGACACTTTTAACCTGGATAATAAGGGCCGGGTAATCCGGCATTCATATATTGAATATGAGTATCATTATGTCAAAACCTTCTTTTACAATGCCGATGGGAACCTGAGGCGCAGTGACAGAGAAACATACGATCTCACCACCAAAAATATCCGTGCAACAAATAAAGTATGGCAATTTTTAGATCTTGATTATAGCGTTAACATGTCCCAGCATGAAGGATATGATTATATACCGTCCGGCTATCCGGGCACCGTTGAGTATAACATCTCTCCCTTTTTAGGATGGGATTTAGAAGATTCTGCTACCGTTACTTATTCATGCAAATGATCTCTTGTTGTTTTATGTTTCCTGAATTATTCAAACCTTATGTATGAAAAAAGATACCGCGATAATATACATCCTGATAATTATAGTTGTACTCGCTTTCACTGCTTGCAAAAAGAATATGGAAGATTGTGAACCAACTACACCTGGTAAACCGCCCGTTGATTCTGCTGCTACCTGTAGAATTGAACAGATCAGCGGGCGAGGTGATGAAGATGATTACCTGATTGCCAATTTTCAGTATAACGGCCATAATAATCCTGTGAGTGTCAAATATGTTGACAACCTGGATTATAGCCGGTTCTTTAAATACGATGATAAGCAGCGATTGATAGGGTACGAACGGACTAGTAACTATGCAGACTCCACATCTTTTATTACCTGGCACAAATACGTTTATGTGTCAGATTCATTAATTGTAGACAGTGTTTTTAATTACGGCACCGGATGGCCAGGCGATAGGCCAACAACTTATGGAAGTGTTAACCTGATAGAGTATCAATTGGACAACAAGGGCCGTGTTGTTGCTAAAAAAGATTATAAGCCCGACGGAACATTCACCACACAGCAGTATGAATATAATCTGGCGGGGAATCAACCATCCGGCTATCCACCCACTTATCCTTATTTACTCGGCGTTAAGAACATACGCAAGACAAATAAGGTCTGGCAGTTTCTCGATTTGAACTATAGTGAAAATCCATTGGCCATTGAAACAGGCGCTGTTAATGAGCAGGGGTATCCTACAAGCTGGTATTTAGATGCCGGCGTTCAACCTCTTTTGGGCTTTGCGCCTAACGGAGAACCGGCGTATATTACGTATGCCTGCAAGGAAATTAATCCGGGAAGTAAGTAGTTCTGTTAATGCAAAATTGTTGTAAGGCTGGCCTCATTTAGTTATGAGTTGGTTTGTATGTAAAATTATTGCCAGATCGTAACTTGTTTGCAAGATCTGAACTATTCTCACCGCCATGGTTCGTGTCTCACGAAACATCGCCCGGAACTTCTCTCTGTGCACCTCTGTGTCTTCTCCGTGCCCCTCCGCGTAACTGTATTTATCTCACCGCCTTCGAATTCCTATTCCGAACACTTGTCGAAAGGGAAATAGCCTTGTCTGTCATCAAAATATCTTCGCTATCACACTTCCTATTGCCTGCCAAAAAGGAGTGTCTCTCAGTTGCCAAATTATCCTGTGCAGCAACAGCAGGCTAAATACCAGGGTGAACGGACTGATGCGTTTTGTGCGCGATGAATCCACAATCATTATTACTCCAACAAGCGCCAGCACAATAAGGCTACTTATTGCGAATCCAGGCGTAAAACCGAAATAGGTTCTGAACATTCTGCCCAAAGCAGGGTTGATCAACAAAAAAGCGGTACTGCACATAAAGCGCATGTGCAATTCAGGTCTATGCCTGTAAAAAATTGCCAGCGAATACAAGGCAGCAAAGAATACGGCTTCTGGTAAAGTGAGCGCTACTCCTGCTATGGCGGCAGTTTGACCTTCATGGGCTGAAACGCTGTTATATTGATCCCTATTAGCTAAATACAAAGAAAGCAGTACTCCGTTGCCATGCCAGATATTCAGGAGCCTCTGCTCCATAGCCAGGAAGGCTTTCTGGTTTAGGCAATCACCGTTTAGCAACATTGATAACATAGCT
>NZ_JAULBC010000004.1:559865-588062 GCF_041060425.1 Danxiaibacter flavus | reverse complement strand
GTGGATCTGACCTGATTCTTGCTAAAGAATATTTATCAAATTGCCTTTACGGTCGCACCGAGCATTTCGCGCAAATGCTTTATTTTTTCTCCGAGGTGTGTGGTATGTTCCGCCATAGTTGTAAGAATGTGTGGGGACAAATATAAGATTTAGATTTTGTGAAACTCAATTGCTTTCCGTCCAGTCCTGCAGTTGTAGGTAGTCTATTTGAAGTAAGTATAGTATCCGTTTTTAATTGAGCAAAGGTCTTTTAATTTGACAATCAAAGATGTAATATCGATTCTTGAGTCCGTAATTAGCAAAAATTGATTTAGACTTTCAAGCTTTTGACGTAGAGGGTCGTCCATATAAATTTTGTAAAAAATTGAAATTGTATTACTATTTGTTTTGTCTGTTATTGATTTATTTTCATCTATGACAATATTTGTTGCGTCACTTATAAAATGTTCATTTTTTATAAGATCATTATTAATTTCGGTGACCAGAGATTTAATTATACCTAATGTTTGTGATGTGTCTTTACGTGAACGTGTTAATGCGATACCAATAGCATTGTTGCAGAGCACATTTAGCTTTGTATTTAAACTGTCGTTATAAATCTTTTTTAGCTTTAGTAACCACAATGTGTCAATATTTTTTGTCGGTAAAACGCGGCTGATATTCGGGGAAGGTAAACTGGATAGATATTTGCCAATTGATTCAGTCAAGCCTGCAATACTATCATAAAACGCAATAGGAATTTGAGATTTATTCCCCGGCTGTTGTGAAGGAATATTATTTATAATGACTGGTGGATTTTGAGGTGTAGTTGCACTGGCAGTATTTTTATTTGAATGAAAACTATCTCTAAGAAAATGAATTAGTGAATCTTTATAATTAAGAGCAATTCTAAAGCTATCTGTTTTGGCTTTAGAAATGTCAGCTTCTTTCAGTTCTAATTTAGCCCCTTGTAAATAAAAAATAAAAGAAATTGCAGCAGACGCTGTCAGCAGTAATAGCAATTTAACCGTTTTTTTTTCCATTTTCTTTTCATTGAGGCGATGACGTAGTTTCGGTGATTTTATTTTTTAAAATGTCTATAATAATGTCTTGCAAAATCTCAGGCTTAATTTCGGAAAGATATAAAGCTTTGTCTTCATGGTTTTCTGCATCCTCTTGGTTGTCTATTACGTCACTAATATGTGTTAGAAAATCACTTTTTCTCGTTTCTATTTCATCATATTTATGCAAATAGTAAAAAACACTGACAATTGTAGTTATTGAAATTCCCAATCCGCCAATTTTAGTGATGACAGAGCTGAAAGCAACATCTTGTGATAGAAATCCGGCAAATAGCCCAACAGCTAATCCTAATATTATAGAATAGATCGCTTTGTAAGAACTGTCTTGCTCTTTTTTAATTTGTTTTTTTAACCAAATTGTTAACACATTAATTCGATACATACTAAGGATTTTATTAACATTCTAAATAAAAGCCATTCACATTCCTGGCGCAATTTTATATAGTGGCATCTAGGCGTGGGCGTACTTGTGCCTAAGATTAAACGCTTATTTTACTTCGCACAAGTATGCCTCGCGCATGAACCTCCCTGCATACTTGGGGTATTGCATGACTATTCTAATATTTGGAGCAGAGAGGGCTTTTGTCATTTCAAACATGATAGGATTTCTTCGCCAAAGTCACAGTCTTCATTCCTGCTTCTTTTTTTCTAGTTCCTGGATTGTTTTCTTCAGACTTTCAGCTTTCTTTTTATCATCCTGTTGTGTGCTATTTTTTATATTATCGTATAGATTTTTGAGGTTTTCAATATCCGTTTCGTTCAACTGTATATTATCAATGGAAGATTGGCCTGGCCGGTTGTTAAGTTTATCTATCTGCGATTTTAGATTGCCTATAGCGGTTTTTTCCGCGGGACTCAAAGATTTTTGCTTTTCCAACTGAGCTAGTTTTTCCCGTGCTTCCTTGATGTTATTAAAGGAAATTTGTTTGTCAATCTCACGCAAGATGATCGTGCTTCCAAGCCTTTGCAGGTTACGCACACCTATGCTATCCAGTTTCTTGAACATTGCAATCCGCAATGGGTTAGTAGAATCCTGCGTAAATCCCTCAATAATAGCTTTTCTACGGTTGGCCAACGTTGGGTATTCTGCACTCGTCTCCTGTAGATCGTTTTGGGGTATATATTGCGATGGGTCGAGGGCATTGATGCCAGCTAATGCATTATTAAGTGTAGAACCTGGAAATTGTTTGATTACAAACGCGCTGAAATAATCAGCCAATAATTCCTGCTTCCTTCTTTGTTCGGGATACAAATTTCCGGAACCAGGAAGAGTATGCTCAAGAATGTGGTGCCCAATTTCATGCGCTATGATACAGCGTACAATCCATTTAAGTTCTGCAGAAGTAGAATGTAGGTTATTTAGAAAAAATTGGTTGTAAAAAATAAAGCGGCTGGTATCTATCATGACCGAGGCTGCATTACAAACCTGCTCGCAAGAGCGGAAAGTATAAGTAAGAGGATAGGGATTATTGATGTCTTTCTTAAGGGTTGCGATCACTAAGTCAAATTCTGCATACGGGTTTGCATCATATTCCCGAATTGGAGATGTTCGGACCAATGAAGTGGTTGATTGAAAACAATTAGCAACGACATTATTTGTGCTATTGCTGCACTGGGCAAGACAAAGAGTAACCAAACTATCCGTGCTTGGTTGAGCTATTAGTGATTTTGGATACAGGAACCCAAGGAGAATCCAAAGCGGCACGATTCTGCTAGATTTATACATAATACTTGCTATTTAGCAGTTAAATTATACGAGAAAGCAACGAAAAATCCCAGTCTGTTAAAGGTATCGGTAGGTACTACAGCCCCTTCAGTTGGTTTATTCACCACTTGGCCTACTTCATAGCTATCACTGATAAGAGTAGCTTTGGTAAGTGTCGCACCCGCCGATAAAATAAATCTTTGTGAATAGCCGAAGATTAGCGAGCCCCCCAAGTGATAATTTATCGTTTCCAAATCTTTCGTGCTGATACCGAAAGTGCCAGAGAAATGGGCATCCTTACCATTTCTTTTGTATATGTGCATCAGCGCGCCTACAGAGGGAAAGATAATATTCTTTGTTTTGTTTTGGACAATAACGTTTTTGTCCGGTTGTCCACTTACAGAATCGTATCGGTAGGTTTGATCAAGGAAATTGTTGCCGCCAAAATTTGCAAACAGGCCGGTACTGAAATCAATCTTGATTCCTCCTTTAGCACGCACCCGCAGTTCGAACGATTTGGCCAGTGGGCCGCATGGTACATTTTCTTTGGGTTCAATTGCCACAGAAATTACTGTTAGGTCTTTGTCAATTGTTTGTGGGGACACATAGTAAGTATAGTTGCTGACATTGAACCAATCATATGTGTCAAATAAAGCGGTTCGACCTGCAGAGCCAAGCGCTTCCAAGTCTTTATACAATTTGTTGATGTCTGCTTTGTCAAAGAGTTCTTCCAAGTCTTTTAATGAGTTACCTAAATCGTTGGATAATTTAGTCCTGTGTGCTGCATCAATTAGGTTTCGTGTTTGCGTATTTGGATTTTTAATTCGCTTAAGCGACGTTTCTATCGAATTCAAAGTGTCCTTCAAAGCTTTCTCTTCAATAGACAGTTTATCAAGATTACTTGGTAAAAATGCTGCGTTGATTTGGTCATAAAAGGATTTAGCATTGTCTATGGTCTTAGTAATATAGCGATTCACAATGCCTCGGTTTTGAGTATAATTTGAGCCAATTAAAAGTAGTGCTTTGTCGGCTGGTATAGGTACCAACGCTGCATTAGTGAACGTTTGCAAAGTTAGGTTGTTAACATCGTTAAGTATGTCGTTGAACGCGCGGTTGCATATGTTCTGCAAGGAAATAAGGTCGCTGTGATATTGCAGTATCGCTTTGCCATGCGTGTATTCTTCTCCAAACTTTTTTAATAGACCATCGTTTTGTATTAGCGTCGTGCCAAGTCGAGTATAGTCTTGCTGAAATGACGATATTTTTGTACGTAATGGTTCTGGTATATTAGACTGTAAGATATCGTTGTTATTAAAAACGGCAAGGGCCGCAGGCGCTAGGCCGTTACCACCAGCTGCAGGTGCAGGTGCAGTGGATTTTGCAAAGGTTTCGAAGAGTGCAGGTGTTTCTTCATTAAATGATGTCTTATTAATATCCTTATTAATGTCTACTAACTTTTTATTTACATTGATGATCTTCAGGCCTACACGAGAGTCGAACTTCTCCTTTTTTAATGACACCTTGTCTGCATCATTTAGATAGTCATAGGTTTCATAATGCACTATAGGTGTCTGGGATTGGGCTTGAATCAATGATGAGTAGGTGAATGGTATCAATATAAGTGCTGTTTTCAGAACATAAGCAATGAATGATGAATTAACTTTAAGCATGGGTATGTATTATTTAACATTATCAAGAAAATTTAAACCTAATCGCGTAGTTCGAAAAACATACAACGGCCCTAATCATTAGTTATAGGGACAGTATATCTCAATAAGGTTCTGTAACGCCAAGTTTCCATCTGTTGAAGAAATGGCTTCGAAAACTTAGATATTTTCGACATAGCTCTGTTATTGTCTGTTGTCCTAAAATTTGACTATAACCCATAAGCAGGCTAAATCGATTCAAATTTGCAACTTGCGGCAGTTTTTCCAAGCAATAAACTTCAATATGATATCTAATCGAAGGCCTAAAGAAATGTGTTGCTAGTTTGTCAAATACATCTGGCATCTTCAATTTTTACTTTAAAGAATGCATTATAGTTTGTAGATCGGCCGACAAATTTTCACAAAGGCTATAAGCCATTCTTAGGGCATACTTAGTACTGCTGCTGATGATATGAAACAGCAAACAAAATCCGAATTGCAACATCTGATAGGAGAAGGTCTAAGATTCATTTTGACACTCTTTCGGGTAAAGGCTAGCTTCTACCAGGTTTGGATCAAAAAAGTTTACTACTAAAATATTTTGGTTTTGTGAAAAATGCAAGCAAATTGAAAAAGAATTTTCTTTGCCTTCTTTTTAAAAAGTTCACCCTTCACGATTTATTCCCCACAACCCACTATTTTTATCCCTCAAACTTTTAACCACATTCTATCATGGTCTTACATCGTCTGCTTGCCGTAGTTCTTTTTTCCTTGTTCATAGGAACAATCTCACTTCATGCCCAATCAAACACCAGCAATGCATCTCCTTCACCTCGCATCATCAACATCGTCAATTTCATTCGCCAAATAGAACCTCGTGATTCAGCCATCACCAAAGATGTATTGTACCAAACAGTTGTTAAGCAAATAGAACTTATGAACAAATACCAGCTTGGTGGTACTTTTCTATTACAATATGATGCATTAATCGACAGCCATTATCAACAACTGCTAAAAAGCCTTCCGAAAGATAAATTTGAGATCGGCGCCTGGTGGGAGCTTCCACAACCGTTGATTGAAAAAGCCGGTATTAAATGGAGAGGTGAGTTTGCGTGGGACTGGCACTCGGATGTTGGTTTTTCTGTGGGCTATACACCTGCAGAGCGCGAAAAGATCATTGATGTGTATTTCGCAGATTTCAAGAAGATCTTCGGTTACTATCCAAAGTCCGTAGCATCCTGGGTTATTGATGCGCACTCGCTCAATTACATGTATGACAAGTATAAAATTGTTGCCTCTGCAAACTGTAAGGACCAGGTGGGTACAGATGGCTTTACGCTTTGGGGCGGCTATTGGAACCAGGCATACTACCCCAGCCGCGTTAATGCATACATGCCCGCGCAACATGTGGAAAAGCAGTTGCCGGTGCCGGTATTCAGAATGCTGGGCAGCGATCCGATCAGGCAATATGCAGATGGCAGAAAGGTAACCACGCTGGAGCCGGTGTACAAGCATGGGGGCGGTAATGAACAATGGATCAACTGGTTCTTCCAGGTTTTCTCTACAGATCCGGCACTGGGCTTTAACTATACACAGGCTGGCCAGGAAAATTCTTTTACATGGGCCGGCATGCAAAAGGGACTGGAGATGCAGATGCCGATTATTGCGCGGATGAAGCAGGAAGGTAAAGTGCGTGTGGAGACGATGAGTGAGTCTGGCCGATGGTTTAGTAACACCTACAAGGTAACGCCTGCAACTACTTTTACCGTGACCAAAGATCTGGGTGATAGCGACCAAAAAACGATCTGGTATAACAGCAGGTTCTATCGCCTGAATATGCTTTGGAAGAATGGCAACCTGCGCATTGCAGATATTCACCTGTTCAATGAAACAGTTCCTGATAAATACCTGAACGCAGTAACAAAAGTTAATCAAAGCTTCTTCTATACGTTGCCTGTTGTGGATGGTTTTCAATGGGGTAAAGCAAACAACCTTGAAGGCTTTCGCTTAATGATGAATGAGAATGGCAAGGAAGTGGCCGTTCATGGCGGCGATCCTGCGTTTACCAATACAGACAACACAACGGCACATGTTTCATGGCCCGCAGGTGATGGCTCGTTTGAAATAGATTTGAAAGAAAATAAAATGACGATCACTGGAAAGGGCAAAACTGCTGACTGGTTTTTAGATCTGTATGTTGCACCAGATGCAAAGACGCCGTTGCAAAACATCAGCGATAAAAGCGCCAATTATCAATTTGATGGTCACGCATACAAGTTAACTGCAATGCAAGGCAGTATTGAGAAATCGACAAATGGAGGCTTGTATCGCATCAAACCACAAGGTGGAAGCATTGAGTTGAAGCTTGCTGATCAATAATCTTTCTGCAACAAAAAAACTACAAGAGTTGCCTTGCTTGCCTCTGTGCTTCAGTGCCTCTGTGGCAAAAAAAACAGTGCTACTCCGTGAAAAAACTCCTTTCCCTCTGTGGTAAAAAATATGGTTAGCCAGTGCCGCAAGGCACAAGAAACTGTTATTGCCACTGATGCACTGAAGCACAGAAATTAAAGAAAGAAGCAAAGAATTCAGCCACGGGAAAAGCAGTCTTTTTTACCGGGTTTCAGAGTTCTAATTTTTGTACATTCGAAATCTAACACTACAGATTGAAGCCATGAAAAAATACTTGTTGTTTATAGTCACGCTGATTGCACTTTATTCCTTCAAACAAAAAGAAACAGTTTGGGTAGCCATCGGCGACTCCATCACTTACCTGAATGATCATGCTGATGAAACCGGCAATCGTGTAACCAGAGGATACTTAAGTCGCGTTACTGCGGGCATGCCCGATGTACATTATATCAACCAGGGGCACAATGGTTGGAAGTCAACTGACATCGCTACACATATCGAAGAGCTCGGTCTGGTAAAAGCTGATGTTTATTCTGTATTCCTGGGCACGAATGACTGGTGGGGAGGGCGTCCTGTCGGCAGTATGGATGATTACAAAAACGGTACAGGTACGAATACTGCATATGGCTCATTCAAAATTATTATTGATAAGATTCGCCAGTTAAATCCGCAAGCCAAGATAGTCTTGATCACACCTATGCAGCGCAACGATTTTGTGTATTTGGCCGATGCCACCAACAATGCGTATGGTTCTTATAAAGACAAGAATGGTCAATCGCTGGAATCATTTGCAGCAGCTGTGATTGCCATCGGAAAAGCAGAACACATTCCTGTTGTTGATCTTTACCATGATAAGAAGCTTGATATCACACGGCTCGTCAATTTTAAGCGTCTGAAAGATCCGAAGACAGGCAACTATGTAAACTACACTTATCCCGAATCCACCAAAATACCTTTTAATCCCGCAACTGACGAATATCCTTATCCGCCGGCGGCAATAAACGTTACCTATGATGGATTGCATCCATCTGATAAGGGCAATGAAATTATCGCTGAAAAAGTGATTAAGGCTTTTAAGAAGCTGGGTGTTGCTTCGAATAAGTAGATGGATTTCTCGCGGCGGTTGCGGAGAAGCCTGTAGGTGAGTTTCACGCGGCGGGCGCGGAGAAGCTGCGGCGCGGCGACGTGCACTTAGACGTTTTTCTTCACGGCCCAGCCAACGATTTAAACTGCCGATAAACATGCACTAAAAAACTTATGCAAACGTTTGTGTTTGGCCGATGTAACAAAAAAGACAAATTTAGTTGACAATTTATTGAACGTTTGCTCCCATGAATGAGGCCCAGGAAATTTCCGTGCATGTTAATAACTGGTACAGTACTTACCACCTTCATCTCGCTAACATTGGCATGCGATTGGGCTATGGCAGGGAAGAAACGAAAGATGCGATTCACCAGTTTTTCCTGGACCTGCTGGAGAAAAAAGTGGATCCTGCATCTATCGACAATCCGCAAGCTTACCTTTCTGTAGCTTTTAAACGAAAGCTGATAGATTTACATAGAAGTGCATCCAGGCAAAAAATGATCAATTACAGTGATCTGCCCGATTTTCAGACTTCCCCTTCTGTACAGGAAACAATTGAACAGATCCAGGCCAGCACCGAGTTGATTGCCAATATCCGCAAAGCCTACTTCAATCTGCCGGCAAGGTGCCGCAATGTTATTTATCTCAAATTCTTCGAAGGCCTCACCACAGAACAGATCGCAGAGCGCACAGGTCTCAGCAAAAGATCCGTATACAATAATCTTTTTGAAGGCGTTAAGCTGTTGCGTGCCGATTTGCAGGCTGTTTCCCCGAAAATGGAATTTGGTGTGATCATCAGCTTGCTAGGCTTATGCCTTGTAAATGGAATAGTATAGTATTGACTTTCACATTTTTGCCTTTCTCAAAAAAAATAAAAATATTCTGCAAAAAAACTGGTAAAAACTTCTGCTTCTTTCGTCTATCATAAAAACGACTGCATGCCTCAACAGCTCCGGATAGAAGAATTAACGATTGACGATTCATTTATCAATTATTGTCTTGCAAAGAACGATGAAGACATCGTCTATTGGGAGCAGTATATTGAAATGCACCCCAATGACCTGCCAATCATTGATGAAGCCCGCAAGTTGGTAATAGGATTGCGATTGATGCTTACCGAAGAATATGCATTCCAGGTAAAAGATGAAAATGAAAACGTTGCGATTGACAATGAACTTCAGATCGGTAATCACAAAAGTTCTTTTAACTACCGGCGCGTATTAGGATATGCTGCTGCGGTTCTTGCACTCGCGGTAATGGTATGGTCTGCAGTCAGCTATAGCAGCAGTACAAAAACAAATTCAGGCCCTGAGCTTGCACAGCAACAGCCGCTTGATAGTTCGCGGGAAATAGTTTCCGTTGAGGGAGAACGCAAGTATGTGCTTCTTCCGGACAACACCAGGTTGTATTTAAATGCCGGATCAAAATTGTTGCTGGCAAAGGGTTTTGGTACTGATAACAGGTCTGTAGTGCTGGAAGGGGAAGCAATGTTTGACGTTACGCATAATGCGGCGCTTCCGTTTGTTGTACATGTTAATGACTACGACATAAAGGTGCTGGGAACAATGTTTAATGTGAGAGCTTATCCGGGTGAGCAATCCGAAGCTACACTGGTTAGAGGACAGATTGAACTCACCGTGAAACGGAATGGAGAAAAGATTATTCTTAAGCCCAATCAAAAGATCGTAATTCCGGTATTCAACGATCAGCACCCTGTTCAAAACCACCTATCGCTGGACTCATTGTCTTATGACAAGAAGAATGTGATTGTTGAAACCGCGTGGACGGAAAATAAATTCGAGATCACTAATGAAACCTTCTCCCGGTTTGCGGGCAGAATGGAACGCTGGTATAAAGTAAAAATCATTTTTGCTGATGCAGTTGTAGCCCAATATCCGTTTACAGCAATATTCGAGAGAGAGTCAATAGATGAAGTGTTGAAATCCCTTCAGCTATCGTATCACTTCAATTACAAAATCAACGGACGTGAAATAACTATTTCAAAGTAAAGGCACCGGTAACTTACTGTTAGTCAAATCGAATGCATTTTATCTACATGTCAAAACATTTGAACAATATTATGACGAAATAATTTTAACCCTAAGCCCCGGAAAACAAAAAGGAGCAGTGGTTGCAGCCACTACTCCCTGAACGCAAAGGTTAACCCTTTGCGCATTTTTAAACTAATCAAAACTAAATTATGAAAAAAAATGGCCCCTTCATCAGGCCGCCGCGTTTTTGTGGCGCTCTAAAAGTGCTTATGATTATGAAAATGACTGCCTTCATTATCCTTCTTACGGCCCTCCAGGTTTCTGCTAAAACTTACTCCCAGCAAAAAGTGACGGTTGATTTAAACCAGGTTAAACTTGAAGATGCTTTAAAAGAAGTTGAAAAAAAATCTAACTACCGGTTCGTTTTCAGCAATTTATTGTTACCGGAGGATGTAAAGGTAACTGTTGATGCGAAAGACCAGAATATTGAAGAGGTGTTGAATAAGTTATTGCAAAACACAGGCCTTACATATACTGTTATGGGTAACAACCTGATTGTGTTGAAGGCGCTGAACAGTTATTATACCACTATAGAGGTAAGTGGTACAATTACCAACAGTAAGGGCGAGCCTGTTGCAAATGTGAGTGTTTCTACAGGCTCAGGTGCTGGTGTGATAAGTGATGAAAAAGGTAACTATGTGATTAAAGTCAACGAAAATGCAACACTCACTTTTACCATCATAGGATACGCGACGCAGGAAATAAAAGTAGATAAAAAAAGTACGATCAATGTTACGTTGAAGGAAGTGTCTGCTAATCTTTCTGAAGTCGTTATTGTGGGCTATGGTACACAGTCGAAACAAAAAGTAACAAGTGCAGTTAGTACTTTAAAAACCGACCAGTTTAAAGATGCTCCTTATACAGATATTCAATCAGCTGTGGCTGGCCGCTCTGCGGGCGTTGTTGTAAATTTCAGCGGAGGCGAGCCTGGCAGTGTTCCTTCTATGACGATCAGAGGTGGTGAGCCCTTAATCGGCCAAACGGCTCCGTTGTATGTTATTGATGGTATAATCCGTGACCAGGCAACGTTTATTAACCTGAATATTAACGATATTGAAAATATCAGTTTTTTAAAGGACGCTGCTGCAACGGCTGTATATGGTTCTAAGTCAAGTGCAGGCATCGTTCTGGTAAAAACAAAAACAGGGGTTTCAGGTAAACCTGCAGTTGTCTACTCCAACAATATTGCTTTCAATACGCCAAGCTATTTCCCGAAATTAATTAACGCTTACGACAAAGCGCTTGTGGCAAATGCAATTGGTGAATCCGTTGGCAATGGCAAGTATTCAGCCTACACTCCTGGTCAGTTGGATACGATCAAGAACGGCCTGGATCCTGCGCTGTATCCCAATACTGATTGGTATGGACTGGCCTTTAAAAAGACTGCGCTTCAACAATCTCATAATTTATCAGTAAGCGGAGGAAGCAGTCAGACAAAATATTATGTAGGGTTGGGATATTTCAGCCAGGGAAGCAATTACGTAAACAATTCATTTAAAGTAAACCGGTTCTCTTACAACAGCAAGATCGTTTCAAACTTTGATGAGATAGGATTAAATGTTGCTTTTGCTTTAAATGGCTATTACAATTATTCTACACAACCACCTGCAGGTTCAGCCTCCATATTCAGCCATATAGTTGCTAAAAGCCCATTTGAGGCGGCATATAACAAGGATGGTACACTGGCAGGATTGGTGGATCATCCGCTCGCGGAAATCTACTCGCCGGGGTATGCGAGATCTGAAACGTTCTTCAATGATGCAAACCTTGCTTTTACCTGGAATGTGCCCAGGGTGAAAGGGCTAAGTTTTAGAGTATTGGGTGATTATTCCATTGCATCCAATCCATCCAAAGTATTTAACGTATTGGCCACACAGTATAATACCGACGGAACAATATATCCTACACCTAAACCATCTTTGTCACAGACAAGTAGTGATACAAAAGCTTATAATGCAGAGTTCCAGGCAGACTATTTCAGAGGCTTTGGCAAACACAATATTGGCGCCACATTTGTTTCAATAGTACGTGGCGGCAATAACAAATGGTTCAGTGCATCAAGAACAAACTTTCCTTCTACTGCTATAGATCAAATGTTTGCGGGTGACGCATCAACACAAACAAATGACGGATCGGCCAGCGAATGGGGCGAAGTTGGTTATGTAGGAAGAATTAAGTACGACTATGCGGGAAGATATCTTTTAGAACTTAACGGACGTTATGATGGTTCTGACTACTTTCCCCCTTCAAAACGTTTTGGATTCTTCCCTTCAATAAGCGCCGGATGGATTATTTCATCTGAAGAATTTTACCAGAAATTACGATTGACAGATGTATTTTCTTACCTGAAATTTAAAGCTTCGTACGGTGAGGTTGGTTCCATTGGTGGTACCAAATACGCTTACATTCCGCAATATGGCGTTACCAGCCAGGCATATGTTGCGAATGGAAATCTGCAGAATGGCTATTATGAAGGAGGTCTTACAATCTCTAACCAGAATATTACATGGTTCAAAACCGGTTCACGCGATTTTGGTTTGGAATTTGAAACGCTGAATAAAAAACTGACAGGAAGCGTTGATTATTTTTATACCAGGACCCAAAACATTTTAGGCAGCCCTGCATTCAGATATACCGACCCATTGGGCCAAAGTCTGCCCCAGGTACTTACGGATGCTGCAACACGTAAAGAAGGCATAGATTTCTCGTTAAATTATAATTGGAGTGCCAGCAAAGACCTGAAGGGTTACGTTGGAATTAATGGCACGTACTTTAATTATTTATGGGAACGTACCAATGAAGACAGTGCTACATTAACCAATCCTTATACAAGAGCATGGGGTGTTAATCAGAATTATTACAGTGCAATGTATAGCGCCAATGGTCTGTACCAGAATTATGCTGATATATTGAATAACCCGAGCCGGTTGACTTCAACAGCATTAAGTGTAGGTGACGTATGGCTTGAGGATACCAACGGAGATGGCAAGATTGATGCGCAGGATTTTCGCCGACTGGGGCTGTCTCAATCTCCCAGGTTTACATTTGGTATACCGTTCGGTATAGAATACAAAGGCATTCGCTTGGACGCCTTAATTCAGGGAACAGGCAAGCGTGATGTTTACCTCGGAAATTACTTACAGGGTGGTGAAGGACTAGGCCGCATCAATTTTGACTTTCAGAAAGATTTCTGGACAAGCAGCAACACTTCAGCCACTTTCCCAAGAGCTGGTAACAGCACCATGAACTCATCTAATAACTATACCAGCAGCAGCTTCTGGTTAAAGGATGCAGGTTTTGTAAGACTGAAAAGTTTGACCCTTTCCTACAACTTCAAAAAATGGGTGAAAACAAAAATATTCAGTGACCTGTCTGCCCATATCAGCGGAACAAACCTGCTCACTTTTTCATCTGTTAAAAAGTATTTCGATCCGGAGCTGGCAAACAACAACAATTTCTTTTATCCGGTAAACCGTACTTACTCTGTTGGTATCAGGGTCGGTTTTTAATCATTGGAAAGTTTAAACAATTTGACTATGAAGTACATTCTATATATTATAACTTTTTTGTCCCTCGGATATATATCCTGTAATAGAGTGATGGACACCAAGCCACTTAACTCATATACCGGGGATGATGTGTGGAGCAATTTCAGTCTCGCCCAGGGCTACGTGTATAACTGTTACGCTAATTGCATGGGCTACATATTTTCATGGGATTACGATGCAATAACAAAAAGTGTGAAAACGCAACCATGGGGCGGTGGACATGTTGGCGAAAAAACAGAACAGATTGACAGGTATGCAGATGAAGGCTGGTCACAGTTTGGCAACATCAGAAGTGTAAACCTGATCCTTCAGAATATCCCAAAATCACCTTTGACTGAACTGCAGAAAAATACATTTTTGGGTGAGGCATATTTTTTGAGAGCTTCAATTTACTCCTTCCTTGCAAACCGGTTTGGTGGCGTTCAATTGGTGAAGGATGTGCTGACTGTAGATAGTGATTTTAACATCCCCCGTTCAAGCATTAAGGAAACGTACGATTTTGTATTAAGTGACCTTGACAGCGCGGCCATTTTACTACCTGCTACAAATGAAAGAGGCCGTGCAACAAAAGGAGCGGCTTATGCCTTGAAGATGAGAGTGGCCCTGCAGGCAGGTGCGTACTTAAACGACAACAATTATTACACAGCTGTAAAGACTGCCGGCAATGCACTTTTTGCGCTTAACCAATATTCGCTGGATGATTATGAGCATCTGTTCAACGAATACAGTTCTGCGATCACCTCACCGGAAAACATATTGATATATGAACGCAGAAGTACCAACACAAGTTTCGACGGTACGCCGATGCAATCTTTGGTTGCTAATTCAGATATGTTAGCTTCTAAGCTCACTGCAACAGCCATGCAGAAATTTCCATTGCAGGAGTCTCTTGAAGGATGGATGAACTACGTTCCTTCACAAGATCTTGTGGATGATTACCTGGTAACTGATGCTGATGGAAGAGAACGTAAATGGGATGCAACCAGTTTTATCGCGACCGGGAAAAGTGTATATGAGAAAATGTATCAGCGCAGGGATAAAAGGTTTTATTCAACAATTATTTACGACAGCTCAAAGTATTTTAAGAACTGGGCATACCTGAGAGCCAACGGAAATGTGTCATCGAATATTTCACCACTTAACGGGGGAAATATAAATGGCGGTGCGTCACAAACAGGCTATTTGTTCAACAAGTATGTTTACCAGGCAAAGAAACTGTGGTATTCAGATCCTACAGATTATTGTTACAGCGTATTGCGTCTTGGTGAGGCCTATCTTAACTATGCAGAGGCATGCATAAAACTGGGCGACGAAGCAACAGCAAAAACATACATTACCAAAACATATCAGAAGCATGGAGGCTTTACAAATGCTATTACTTCGTCCGGAGAAGATCTGTTGAGCGATTACAGAAGAGAGCGTCATGTAGAACTGATTCTTGAAACAGGCGACAGGTATTGGTCATTACTAAGATGGGGAATGCAGCTGTCCGGTGGTTTAAAACCAGGTTATGCAAATTCAGCCCTCGCCATACCTGAGCTAAATGGAATGCCACACGGAATTGCAATTAATTCTGATGGAACTGCTTACCAGTTGTATGAAGTGGCTGACAACAACGGGCAGCCCCTGAAATTTACACCGAAGCGATACCTGTTCCCGGTTCCGCAAGGTAAAATAACTGCATTGCCCACCCTTACACAAAATGAAGGCTGGTAAATTATTATTGAAATCAAATAACTGATCAATTATGAAAAATATATTAATGCTGGGTTTATTGTTTGCCTTGCCGGTTCTTTTTACTTCATGTTTAAAGAAAGATCTTCCGGCGGCAAATAATTCATCCTTGAATAACATTACAGATTTTTACCTCGTTTATAAATACGCAGACACAATTGTTGACAATAAAGGTACAACCAATGAAAATGAGCGTACCGTTGTACAAACTGTTAAACTGGACAGGAAGATTTCCATATCGCATGATACAGTTTATGTAACGCCTGTGTTCCCCGCAGGCTTTCCTCAAAAAGAAAAAGTGAAAGTAAAACTGACTAACATTTGGGGAGTTGTAAATGTTCCCGACGCTGCCATTGTACATCCTGTTGATGGTGCTCCTAAACTGGGAACGCCGGGCGACTTTTCCGCACCTGTTTCCTACGAAGTAACTGCTGCAAATGGCAACAAAACTCGATGGGTTATTTCTGTTTCACCATTGCCGGTTGTAAACCAGTGGGAGGGTATGTATGCGGAAAGTGGTACATTGAACCATGCATCCGCCGGTCTTCAAACCTGTCCCGCCAATTATACCCAGGAGCTGATAACAGCAAGCGCAAACTCCATAAAGGCAACGGCTGGTTACTGGTATTTCAGCAACCCCGGCATAACATATTTTATAACAATCAACCCGGACAATTCTGTTACCATCTCGGCCGATCCTGATGCGGTGGTGTCAATTCAGCAGGATCCTGCACAGGCTTCAACGTACGATCCGCTGAGCAAAAAGTTCAACCTGTATTACTATTATTACAGCGGCGGAAACCCTGCTAACTGGAGAAAATTCCACACCGTGTTCACACTGAAATAGCTTGTACCTTTCATAAGACTCAATAAGAACGAAAAAACACAAAACTCCATAAAGGGAAGTAGTCATTTCAAATTTTGGAAATGACTACTTCCCTGTTTTTTTAACCTTAAGAAATGGTTGTAATAGATGCAACTGGCGAATAGTCAATAGTCAATGGTGAAGGTCCGGTCTGGCTAAGTAAATGTGTTATCGTTTAAGTGTTATTATCATCCTAAGCAAAAGTTCTTATATTCTCTTATATGCCTTCTATTCAACTAGTGAATAGTGAATGGTCAATAGTGAAGGTCCGGGCTGGTTAAGTAAATATATTGTCGTTTAAGTGTTGTTATTATCCCGGGCAAAAGTTCTTATATTTTCTTATATGCCTTATATGGTTTAAAAAACTTCGCTTCGGTCAGCTTTAGGCCAATGTCGTTTAGTTAAGGAAGCTTTGGAGGTTTTGCTCCGTAGGAGCATCCTGTTTGTAGTTCTTATATTTTCTTATATGCCTTACATGGTTTAAAAAACTTCGCTTCGATCAGCTTTAGGCTTTAGACTTTGGGCTTTAAGCTTTATCAGTTGTTAACAAAGAAACGTTGTCGCGGCCGACACCTTACTTCTATACAACTAGTGAATAGTCAATGGTCAATAGTGAAGGTCCGGGCTGGCTAAGTAAATATATTGTCGTTTAAGTATTGTTATTATCCCGGGCAAAAGTTCTTATATTTTCTTATATGCCTTATATGGTTTAAAAAACTTCGCTTCGATCAGCTTTAGGCTTTAGGCTTTGGGCTTTAAGCTTTATCAGTTGTTTACAAAGAAACGTTGGCGTGGCCGACACTTTACTTATATGGTTTAAAAAACTTCGCTTCGGTCAGCTTTAGGCTTTGTGCTTTGAGCCTTCTGCTTACCTTACTTCCTTAAAATCTTCTCCATTGTTTTCCCTTTCGCCAACTCATCAATCAACTTATCCAGGTATCGAACTTTTTTCATCAGCGGGTCTTCAATCTCTTCAATACGATAGCCACAAATAACGCCTGTAATTTTTGAAGCATTCGGATTCAATTGCGGAGCTTTGGCGAAGAAATTTTCAAAGTCCGTTTTATCGTTGATGATCTGCTGTAATTGTTGGCTATCATATCCTGTCAGCCAATAAATAATTTCATGCACTTCTTCCTTTGTGCGGCCTTTGCGTTCGGCTTTTGTAATGTAATGCGGATAAACACTCGCAAAAGACATTTTGTAGACTCTTGTATTATCCATTGTTTGCCAGTTGTTATTTATTGAAGTTGCCGTTGAAGATGGCGATTGGTAACAGATAACGAATGTACCAAAAAGTTTCGCTTGTCCCAATCTAAGGAGTGCGGGTTTCTCGCGGCGTGCGCAACGAAGCGGCGACGCGGCGAAGTTTTGATTTTGACGCAGCGCATTAAATCCTCGTGCCTGCCAATTCAATCGTGATCACAAAAACTAAGTGAATCATCGTGCCGCCGCGTCTCAGTGGTTGGTAGTTCCTTGTCTCATTCGGGTATTTTTATTATCACATATACACCAATAGATTTTTTCTGATCCCGCAATCGTGTGTATTCAGATCTGCTGAAGAATTATCGGGAATTCGAATTTAGTCCGTAGGACTTCAAGCTCAATAGAAAAATCCGGCAACTGCAATTTTTGCCCGTAGGGCATTAACCTGCTTACCGTGGTAAGGGCATGCATCACGACTTATTTTAAATAATTCATTTTTTAATTGATAGAACGAATTTGCTGGTTAATGTCCTACGGACAATGGAAGGCCATATGGACGGGTTTTCTATTGAGCTTAATGCCCTACGGGCAAGGCTGTTCTAATTCAAGCAGTTTTAGTTAGTTCAAGCGGATATGGGTTTCATCAATGTGATGAGAGAAAATAAATGTGCGAAAATCAAATTTTAATTGATAGAACGAATTTGCTGGTTAATGTCCTACGGACAATGGAAGACCATATGGACGGGTTTTTTATTGAGCTTAATGCCCTACGGGCAAGGCTGTTCTAATTCAAGCAGTTTTAGTTAGTTCAAGCGGATATGGGTTTCATCAATGTGATGAGAGAAAATAAATGTGCGAAAATCAAATTTTAATTGATAGAACGAATTTGCTGGTTAATGTCCTACGGACAGTGGAAGACCATATGGACGGGTTTTCTATTGAGCTTAATGCCCTACGGGTAAGGCTGTTCCAATTCAAGCAGTTTTAGTTAGTTCAAGCGGATATGGGTTTCATCGATGTGATGAGAGAAAATAAATGTGCGAAAATCAAATTTTTAGTCTTTGCAATGCACAGAGAGCTAATATACCAGGGAACTTATAAAGACGTATCATAATGCGTGGTATCCGATTGTTTATATACAATTCTTAAGAATTTTATTAGAGAATGAGCGTCTATGCCCCAATTCACAAAAACGAAATGGGAGAAATTTTGCACAATATTGCAGTAATAAATCTCCGTAAATACCAGGTCCCTTATGGTAGAAAAACTTATATGAACGTACTCCAAATAGTTTAACTACTGAAAACGATACCAGTATTCCGAATGGATTTAATGTTTATTTTTACCCGATTGGTTAGCCTGGAGCAGATCCATCTTTAGACCCAAAATTTTCACCGGTAACGGAAGAAAATAATTGAGAAATAGTAGACGCAGATCCTTTTGAATTATTTGATCAAAATGCAACTACAGGTAAGGACAATATTTATTTTTCGGGAGTATTATGGAACATACATTCGTATTATCGGTATATCAGGAATCGCCTTACCTGGAGGCTTGTATTCAAAGCCTTATTGGTCAGACGGCAAAAAGTAAAATTATTATCGCTACATCAACGCCAACGACTTATTCACAGAGCATCGCTGACCAGTATAATATACCATACTATATTAACGACAGTCAGGTGAGAGGTATAGCAAATGACTGGAATTTTGCTTTATTAAAAGCTGATACAGAATTGGTTACTATTGCTCACCAGGATGATGTTTATGATAGCCGTTATACAGAAGTTGTGACGAATGCTATAAAACATAATAGTGCTCAAAAAATACAAATCGCTTTCACAAATTATAGTGATTTGGTTAATAATGAGCTAAGGTCATTCTCGTTAAATGCGTTTATTAAACGCAGTTTGTTGTTGCCTTTTATAGTTAGCAGTGTTATAAGAAGCAGCTTATTAAAAAAAATGATATTGCTGTTTGGCGATCCGATATGCTGTCCTTCTGTAACATTTAATATGCCGGAGTTAGGCGATGATTTTAAATTTCAACCGAAATATACTTGCGCGCTGGACTGGTATGCCTGGTATGAGCTGGCGCTGCGGCCCGGAGCGTTTATGTATATTAATAAAAGGCTTATCACCCATCGTATACATCCGGGATCGGAAACCACCAATCAATTAGCAAAGGGCTTACGTCAAAAAGAAGAACTTGAGTTGTTTGAATTAATGTGGGGCAAGCGCATTGCTAAACTTATTGCACGTGTTTATGCCCTGGGGCATAAAGAGAATTTGCAATAACAATAGAACGAGTGTGGCTTATATTGTTATGTCTATAATATAGCCGCCACCTGTCATTGGAAAAATACGCTCAAAGCCATTGACTATTCTTTCACAGATTTTGACTACCTGTTTCTTTCCTCCTTTAGCATTCAATATCATCTCACTGAATTTAACATGGTACGGAATAATTTGCCAACTGCTGAATCCGGCAAGTTTGCATAAAGTATTAAGTGTTTTATAAGAATATACCTGAACATGATCAATATGTGCCGATTCCCGTTTTATTAGTGAAAGAATCATGTTGTGTAAGCTTGTTGCATTGGGTGTTGAGCAAATAAGCCTTTTGCCAGCGAATTGTTTTTTTAAGTTCTCAAAAAAAACAAGCGTGTTTGGAAGATGTTCTATCAATTCTCCGGCAATAATTACATCAAAGTCGATATGATGTAGATCTAACTTATCCAGGTTGTAAATATCTCCATACATTATCCTCACAGTATCGCTATAGGTTATACCTCCGTTGATCAATAGTTTGGAGTTGTCAACCCCCACATGTAATGCCGACACTTTCGAAATCTCGCCGAATAAATAATTACCTGTATCTTCTTTTACCAAAGCTGTTTCGTCGTAACATCCCAGGTCGAGCACTTTTTTATTAATACACGCATCTCTTAAATACTTGATACGGTCAACCGGGCGTTTGACAGTTAATTTTTCAGTTGGTGTATAATGCAAGTCAGCCATTTTCCAATAAAGTTGTTTGTTAAAGGCTATTTTTTTGATTCGCTTTCGGCCCAGGCCAAATTGCCTTTTGCAAGTTTATGGTTAGGGTCGATCTTTAAGGCTTTTTGACAGGCTTCAATGCCTTTATTCCACTGTTTTAGCTGATTATAAGCGGCTCCCATATTGCTGTAAGCATCGGCATAATCCGGTTTTAGTTTTAAGGCGGCTTCACAGGCCTCTATGCATTTCAAATAATTTTGTTGGTTGTAATAAGCTAAGCTCTGGTCAAGATAATTAGCCGCAGTTAAGGTTGTTGCAGTGTTGCCGGTAACAGGAGCCTCTCTTTCGGCAATGGCAGCATGGGTTTTGCCTGCCTGCTGAAATGTAAGTGCTGTAGTATCTCCGGGGGCCAAAGCGAGGTATTTATTAGAGGTTTCCACCAATTTGTCCCACATGCCTAATGTGTTGTAGCTACTCATCAGTATATTAAGCGCCATTAATGAATAAGGGTTCAGTTGTAAAGCCTTTTCGCTCATTTGAACTGCTTCATCTACGCGATTAACCTGCTTTAACCAGCGGGCATAAAAAACGTATGAATCAAAAGTGTTCGGACTCATGTTCCTGGCCTTAATAAAATTAGCTTCGGCTTCTTGCGGGTTACCCATGGCTCCTTTTAATATTGCTGTATTAATAAAAAGCGTATTATAGTAAGGGAGGTATTGAGAGGCCCTTTGAAAATAAATATCGGCAACAGAGTAGTTTCCTTTCTCCATTTGCGTAAGGCCATAATTCATCAAGCCGCGTCCGTTTAAAGGGCTTTTAATAGTCACATCGTGCCATAACGATTCTTCATCGTGCCATATTTTATTGCGTTGATAAACGCCATAAGCATTTAATCCAAGAACTAACAAAAGGCTTAAAGCAATAAGTGCCCGGTACTCTTTATTAGCTTTAATTTGTTTTTCAAATTTAATGAGCAATAAACCTATATAAGTTACTACACTCAGGGCCAAACCTACAAAAGCAAACAGCATGCGATGGTCGTTTGTAACCTCGGCAAAGGGGGCCAACGAGGTCGGAAGCAATGAGGCTGCAAACCAGATTAATCCAAATGCGATAGGTTTGGTCTCTTTTTTTGCTGATGTTTTGATGATCGTTATTATTAAACCGATAACGAAAACAATTCCTATAATTATTCTTTCATCAAAAATGTTTAGTATAACCGACCAATCAGAATCAGCGCTTAAGTTCATTGGCAAAAAGAACGCTATAAAGTAGTGAAGCCATACATAAGTCTGAGTTAATATGTAATAAGAAGCGGGATTAGAAATGCCCGGTATAGAAGTTACTCTTGTCAGCGTATATATCTGTGCAACCACTATTACTATTATTAGCGGCAATAGTTTTAGGATGGTTTTGAACGCAAACCGAAAATTTTTAGGTTTAAGCAAATCAACAACGGAAAGGTCGTCTTCGAACAACAGGATATAAAAAAACAACAGGATGATAAGTACCAACATGGTTTCTTTAGCAAAGACCCCGATAAATGCAGGTATAATATACAGGTGCCATTTTCGCTTTGCCGGGTATGTAATGTATATCAGGAATGAAGCCACAATACATAACGTTGACTGTATATCCGACCGGGCAATGATGTAGTTAACAGTTTCTGCGTTGGCGGTATGCAGTGCAAACCATGCGGTAGCAATCAATGCAATGTAAGCTGCCGTGTTATGTTTTATCGATCGTTGCAATAAATTTTTATACATAAAAAACATCATCAGGCATAAAAAGATATACCAGATAAAAGTGGAGAGCTGAAAATAAAAAGGGTTTAAGCTGCCTCCGAGCTTGTAATCAATAGCCAACGTAGTGGTAACCAGTGCCCGCAGTCCCCAGTGTGCGGGATCTGCACTGAACATTTTGGGATCGGTATAAAACGAGGGAATGTTTTTAATGTTCCGGATATGAACGTTATCTACAACAGCATGCGAGTCATCAAAATGGAAGCCGTTATGGAAATGATTTGAGTACGCCATTATTAGAGAGATAAGCAATACTAAGCCGCCGATTAAGATGTTTCTGTTTGTAGTTGACATTTTTGAAATTGGATTAGCTGACGGTTGATCCATCTTTATTCTTGATTTCTTCTTTAATATTTTAGAGATCCTCCTTAAGCAAGGATATGATCTTTAATGGTTTTAGTTCGCACCTTTTATACCACAATGCTAAAATGCAGCAGTTGAATAAGTATGGAAAAAGCCTCCGGTTCCAACATTTACACCGGTAAAACTTATTCCCTTCAACATATACGAAAATGAAACCTCTTCATTGTAACATGGAATAACAAAGAAGTTTTGTCTTCGAAGCCATAAAGGATATGATACTTTACCTGCATCCAATCTTTGTGGAGCACAATGATAAGCAAGAATAGATATTCATCAAATTATTTTGAAAGCGGATTACAAATCATTGCTGTCCGACAAAAAATGAAGTGTGCACCAAACTCCAAAAAACATTACCCTGAAGGGTTCACAGCGGTTGGTAGAAATACTCATGGCAATAAAATTTATTGAATAAGAAGCAAGCGTTTGTCAGAAAAATGCTTTTTTATCGGCATATGCAAGCCTCATGTTCACTAATTTTTTTATTATCACTTCTTATGTAAAAACAAGCGAATATAAGGGGCGGAGCTTATTCCTTAACCATTTTTCGCGCTTTCACGCCACCATAACGAGCTGCTATTTGGTAATATACCCAGGAACGTTTTAGTGCCACCCGGCAATCGGATAGTTATATGTGTTATATTGCGCCGCAATTTACCCAGGCCAACCGGGACTATGAATAAAGCTATGAGAAACTCCATTTACTTCGGGATCGTCATTTGCTCATTTGTAACACATTCAAATGCTCAAACAATCAGCAGGAGTGTTATTTGCCCTGCCGGTGAAACCGTTATCAAGCCGCAGTTGTCACTCACTTATGTTATAGGCGAGCCTGTAGCGGACCTTCTTGCAGTTCCCCAGGTGCATAAATATTTAACCGTGGGCTTTGCTCAACCCGATATAGAGTTGAAAGAGATCTTAAATGCAGACATCAGCAATAAAGTCACCCTCTTTCCCAATCCGGCCTCCAGCATTGTAAAGATTGCATTGAACAATGTACCCGACGCCAATTATTCCATTGATTTGGTGGACATGATGGGCAGGATACTGCAAACCATCAACATCAATTTCTCGAACAATAATTATCTGTATGTAGAAATGAATGTAGCACAATATGCATCCGGTATGTATGTGGTACGTGTACGAAGCGATAAAGACTTCAAGGGCCAGGTAAAGCTTTTAAAACGATAATCCTTTTTATAATTCAATTCTCAATTTTCGTTGGATGCAAAAGAAAATCTATATCCTATTTCTACTGCTTGCGGCAGTCTGCACAAGTGCCTGGGCACAACCTCAGGCATTTAAGTACCAGGCCGTGGCAAGAGGCTCGAACGGAGCGTTGCTGATCAATACGAATGTAAATATTCGTATTACCATCCATGCAGGTTCTGCTACGGGCAGTGTAGAATACCAGGAAACCCAATCAACAGCCACAAACCAATATGGCTTGTTTTCTATTGAAGTAGGTAATGGTCATGCTACTTCAGGTACATTCAGCGCCATCCCCTGGGGCAGCGGTGCGCAAAAGTATATCCAAACAGAAGTTGATTTGGGTAGCGGTTACATAGATATGGGTGCCGCAAAACTATTAAGTGTACCATTCGCTTTATATTCTTTAAACCCGGGCCCTAAAGGCGCTACGGGTGCGACAGGCCCGACAGGTGCTACCGGACCTCAGGGTGCAGCGGGTGCCAGAGGTGCAACAGGCGCTACCGGACCACAAGGATCTCAAGGCTTACAAGGCGCTACAGGTGCTACAGGCGCAATGGGCGCACAAGGTATGCAAGGTATTCAAGGCGTGGCAGGTGCTACAGGTGATACTGGTCCACAAGGATTACAAGGTGTACAAGGTGTTACCGGAGCAACAGGTGCAACTGGTGCACAAGGCATACAAGGTACTCAAGGTGTTACCGGAGCTCAGGGTATTCAAGGCTTACAAGGTGCTACAGGTAGTACGGGTGCAACGGGCGCACAAGGCATACAAGGTATTCAGGGCGTGACAGGTGCGACCGGTGATACTGGTCCACAAGGTATACAAGGTATTCAAGGCGTTACCGGAGCAACAGGTGCAACGGGCGCACAAGGTATGCAAGGTATCCAGGGCATGGCAGGTGCTACAGGTAATACTGGTCCGCAAGGTATACAAGGTATTCAAGGTATTACCGGAGCAACAGGTGCAACTGGTGCAACTGGTGCACAAGGCATACAAGGTACTCAAGGTGTTACCGGAGCTCAGGGTATTCAAGGCTTACAAGGCGCCACAGGTAGTACGGGTGCAACGGGCGCACAAGGCATACAAGGTATTCAGGGCATGACAGGTGCGACCGGCGATACCGGTCCACAAGGTATACAAGGTATTCAAGGCGTTACCGGAGCAACCGGTGCAACAGGCGCACAAGGTATGCAAGGTATTCAAGGCTTGGCAGGAGCTACCGGTGATACTGGTCCACAAGGCATACAAGGTGTTCAAGGCGTTACTGGAGCAACAGGTGTTACAGGTGCCCAAGGCGCTACAGGTAGTACGGGTGCAACAGGCGCACAAGGTATACAGGGCGTGACAGGTGCAGTTGGTGCAACGGGTGATACTGGTCCGCAAGGAGTACAGGGTGTACAAGGCCTGACAGGAGCAACAGGTAGTACAGGTGCAACGGGCGCACAAGGCATACAAGGTATTCAAGGTGTTACCGGAGCTACAGGTGCAGTTGGTGCAACAGGTGCCATTGGCCCACAAGGAATACAAGGTGTACAAGGCGTTCAAGGCGTGACCGGAGCAACAGGTGCTACGGGGGTTACCGGTGCTACGGGTGCAACAGGCGCAGGATTTAGTAGTGGTACAGCAGCCAATCAAATTTATATAACAGGAAGCAGCCCTTTTGCACCCACTAATCCGGTAACTACATTGCCGGCAAGTGCCGAGCCTGCTCATACCGGCGACGTTACAAACACCGCAGGTTCGCTGGCATTAAGCATTACAACTAATAGCTCAACTACGGGTAATAATATAGTAACGGCATTGGGACAAGCCAATTCAGGTACTATACCGGCCGCGAGATTGGGAACGAATTCAGGCACGTCTACGAGTTTCCTTAATGGTTCAGGCGCGTTTGCAGCTCCGTTTACTTTAACTACAACAGGTACAGGTGGTGCCGCAACATTTTCAAGTGGTGTTTTGAATATACCACAGTATAGCGCCCCAACCTGGACAACCTATTCTGTAAGCAGCAGTACTTTAAGTGCGGTGGCAGGTGGTAATTATATAATAAGTGCTAATAATGTTACAGTTAACTTGCCTTCATCTCCGGCTGTAGGCTCTACAATAACAATTATGCTTTCCGGTACAAGTATTTCAAACTGCACTATACACTTATCTGCACAAGCCAGTGCCGCTTTTTTATATTATGGTGCAACTTGGCCATCGGGCACTAACTTGGTAAGTAATGTAGATTGGTTTATGGAGGCAATATGTACATATACCGGCAGTACCTGGGTAATTAATTTATAAGGATTATTTCGAAAGAGAAAAAAGATAGTTCTGGTTTTCTCAGCTTCGTATAGCAAAAAAGGGTGTTTTTCTTAATGTTTGTGTAAACAAACAGTAAGAAGACACCCTTTTTCAATCTTATTCTTTGACATGCTATATTGGCATCATTTAGTTTAGCCGGATATTATTATTTGCAGTTAACAGCCTTAAAAGTGCTTGTTATTTATAGTTGTTATTTTGTTACCTCTATTGCACCATTGTATATCCTGCTTCATACCCTCATATAAGTAAGGAGTTGGCCGCATTAACGTTTCGTTGTAAACAACTGATAAAGCTTAAAGCCCAAAGCCTAAAGCCTAAAGCTGAAGCGAATTTTTTTTAAACCATATAAGGCACATAAGGGCATATATGAAGTTACGCCTGAGGTCCATCATGGCTAGAGCTGCATATATTTACTCAGCCAGTTTGTGCCCTTCACCATTGACAATTCACTATTCACTAGTTGTATAGAAGGCACATAAGGGCGTATAAGAGGCTAGGCGCGAGATAGAAGTAACTAAGCAGCATACATTTACTCAACCGGTTTGTGCATTTCACTAT
Organism: Danxiaibacter flavus; assembly: GCF_041060425.1. Taxonomy (NCBI): domain Bacteria; kingdom Pseudomonadati; phylum Bacteroidota; class Chitinophagia; order Chitinophagales; family Chitinophagaceae; genus Danxiaibacter; species Danxiaibacter flavus. The sequence continues at coordinate 561,510 of NZ_JAULBC010000004.1, read as the reverse complement.
TGACCATTCACTATTCACTGGTTGTATAGAAGTTAACTACATAAAAAAATCCCGGCATGTTTTGATACCGGCATAACTGTCAATTTTGTTTTAGCACCTGCCTGTTTTTTATACATCAAAAATATTCAGGTGTTTAATTTGGCGTAGGGTATACTCCTGCCCAACATATCATATAATAGATTTCGTGAAATGACTGCATTACCGGGACGGGCGTATAGCTAACAACTTGCTATTCGGTAATATTACCAGGAACGTTTTATTATCAACCCGGCAACCGGATAGTTATACGTTTTTTTATATGCGTAAGGAAGCGTATATTGTGCTATAATTCACCCCAAGCCAACCGGGACTATGAATAAAGCTATGAGAAACTCCATTTACTTCGGGATCGTCATTTGCTCATTTGTAACACATTCAAATGCTCAAACAATCAGCAGGAGTGTTATTTGCCCTGCCGGCGAAACCGTTATCAAGCCGCAGTTGTCACTCACTTATGTTATAGGCGAGCCTGTAGCAGACCTTCTTGCAGTTCCCCAGGTGCATAAATATTTAACCGTGGGCTTTGCTCAACCCGATATAGAGTTGAAAGAAATCTTAAATGCAGACATCAGCAATAAAGTCACGCTCTTTCCCAATCCGGCCTCCAGCATTGTAAAGATTGCATTGAACAATGTACCCGACGCCAATTATTCCATTGATCTGGTGGATATGATGGGCAGGATACTGCAAACCATCAACATCAATTTCTCGAACAATAATTATCTGTATGTAGAAATGAATGTAGCACAATATGCATCCGGTATGTATGTGGTACGTGTACGAAGCGATAAAGACTTCAAGGGCCAGGTAAAGCTTTTAAAACGATAATCCTTTTTATAATTCAATTCTCAATTTTCGTTGGATGCAAAAGAAAATCTATATCCTATTTCTACTGCTTGCGGCAGTCTGCACAAGTGCCTGGGCACAACCTCAGGCATTTAAGTACCAGGCCGTGGCAAGAGGCTCGAACGGAGCGTTGCTGATCAATACGAATGTAAATATTCGTATTACGATCCATGCAGGTTCTGCTACGGGCAGTGTAGAATACCAGGAAACCCAATCAACAGCCACAAACCAATATGGCTTGTTTTCTATTGAAGTAGGTAATGGTCATGCTACTTCAGGTACATTCAGCGCCATCCCCTGGGGCAGCGGTGCGCAAAAGTATATCCAAACAGAAGTTGATTTGGGTAGCGGTTACATAGATATGGGTGCCGCAAAACTATTAAGTGTACCATTCGCCTTATATTCTTTAAACGGGGGCCCTAAAGGCGCTACGGGTCCGACAGGCCCGACAGGTGCTACCGGACCTCAGGGTGCAGCGGGTGCCAGAGGTGCAACAGGCGCTACCGGACCACAAGGATCTCAAGGTATACAAGGCGTACAAGGTATTACAGGACCTGCAGGCCCTACCGGTGCTCAGGGTATTCAAGGCTTACAAGGTGCTACAGGTAGTACGGGTGCAACGGGCGCACAGGGTATACAAGGTATTCAAGGTGTTACCGGAGCTCAGGGTATTCAAGGCTTACAAGGTGCTACGGGTAGTACAGGTGCAACAGGCGCACAAGGTATGCAAGGTATTCAAGGCTTGGCAGGAGCTACCGGT
>NZ_JAULBC010000004.1:453748-559765 GCF_041060425.1 Danxiaibacter flavus | reverse complement strand
GATACTGGTCCACAAGGATTACAAGGTGTACAAGGTGTTACCGGAGCAACTGGTGCAACTGGCGCACAAGGTATCCAGGGCGTGGCAGGTGCTACAGGTGATACTGGTCCACAAGGATTACAAGGTGTACAAGGTGTTACCGGAGCAACTGGTGCAACTGGCGCACAAGGTATCCAGGGCGTGGCAGGTGCTACAGGTAATACTGGTCCACAAGGACTACAAGGTGTACAAGGTGTTACCGGAGCAACAGGTGCAACTGGCGCACAAGGTATCCAGGGTGCGGCAGGTGCTACAGGTAATACTGGTCCACAAGGGTTACAAGGTGTTCAAGGCGTTACCGGAGCAACTGGTGCAACTGGCGCACAAGGTATCCAGGGCGTGGCAGGTGCTACAGGTGATACTGGTCCACAAGGAATACAAGGTGTTCAAGGCGTTACCGGAGCAACTGGTATTACAGGGGCTCAAGGCGCTACAGGTTATACAGGTGCTACTGGTTCAGTTGGTGCAACAGGTGCTATTGGCCCACAAGGAATACAAGGTGTACAAGGCGTTCAAGGCGTAACCGGAGCAACAGGTGTTACGGGTGCAGCAGGCGTCACAGGAGCTACCGGTGCAACAGGCGCTACGGGAGCTACCGGGGTTACCGGTGCGCCGGGTGCAACAGGTGCAGGATTTAGTATTGGTACAGCAGCCAATCAGATTTATATAACAGGAAGCAGTCCTTTTGCACCCACTAACCCGGTAACTACATTGCCTGCAAGTGCTGAACCTGCTCATACCGGCGACGTTACAAATACCGCAGGTTCGCTGGCATTAAGCATTACAACCAATAGCCCAACTACGGGTAATAATATAGTAACGGCATTGGGACAAGCCAATTCAGGTACTATACCGGCCGCGAGATTGGGAACGGGTTCAGGCTCGTCTACTAAATACTTAGACGGTACAGGTGCATTCAGTACACCGAGTGGTGGAGGAAGTACGGTGGAACTACTGGCAACAATGAGTACTTCCCAAACAATCACACCACCAAGCGGAAGTACTCTTACTGCTGATGTGAATTTTAACACTACCTCAGTTACGCCAACTTACGGTTCATTTAATACCTCCACTTATAGTTATACGGTTGGAACCACAGGATTTTATTTGATAACCGTTAATCTTGCAGCTACAGGAAACGCTCTCATTTACCCGAATATCTATGTTAACGGTACCGCAACAGACGTGGGAGTCGGTTCTAATAATGCAAACGGTACTTCAATAGGAGGCAATATAATTCAGGCACGCGGCACAATATCAACAGTAAAGAAATTGACTGCGGGAGATGTTGTGAAAATTGGTTTAACAAATCTCAACCTCGCAGCACTTGGCGTAACTCTACCTGCCAATGGTCCTTCAACTTTTACTATTACAAAAATGTAATTGTAAGTTTATAGATTCAATGAAAAGAGCATCTTACAGATGCTCTTTTCATTTTACCGCAACTGCATTTCTTTACTATGTATTTCATTTTTTTAAAGTGTGTATATAAAATAAAAGCTCCCATGACGGGAGCTTTTGTTTTATATCAGTTATTGTACAACAAAATTAATTCCTCGTAGGGAAAATACCTTCCGTACAAATGATATAATTAATCACTTGATAAGGCTGCAAATTATTATGAGGTAAGCTGCTTCCAACGGCAGCAACAGTAACATTAGGTGCAGGCCCTGAAAAATTTGTAATAGCAATTGAAGCACTTGCCATAGGAGTGGTAGCACTTCCTGCAGGAGCGTAAACTGTGGAACCATTACCATCAGCGCCCAATAAAGAACCTGCAGGAGTAACGCCTCCTCCTCCTGGTGCACTTCCATTTAAAGTAGCTGTCGCAGTTGCAGCTGCAGTACCTGGCGTAACAGTTGTTTCGTGTGTGTGTACGGGCAATTGGGTTTGAAGCAACGTAACATTTTCTGTACCTGTTACCATACCCAGACTATAGTTTGCCAATCCGAGGCCTTGACCTGTACCCACCGGTACCCTGCTTCTGAGATCGGGCAAATTGAAAGTACTAACGCCATCGCCTCCGTAAACGGTACCGATCAACGCATAAAGCGCTGTATAATTACTGATGGGCAATTGCTGTCCGGCACAAAACATCCAGGCCCTTGGCGCAAAAGTGCCACCAAACATGCGTACTTCTGCTAAATAACCTTCCATAATTTTTTATTTTACTGAGTAAAAAAATTAGTTTCTTGAAGGGAATAATCCCTGCATACATATAATATAGTTCATTCCCAATACCGGTTGAATATTACTGTGAGGTAAGTTACCGCCTGCATTGGCTAACGTAATACCAACGGTAGGCGCAGTAATATTACTTATAGTAACGGAACCGGCGGCCATTGCAGCAACAGTGCTCGTTCCCGAAGCATATATAGTAACATTGCCGTTCCCGTCATCCGCGCCCAATAAGTTTCCGCCGGGTACTGCCAAAGTACCGGCAGTATCTGTACCATTTAAAGTAATATTAGCCGTTGCCTGCCCTGTACCTGCAGTTATGGCGATAGGGTGATTGTGTGCAGGCATTTCTGTAGCCAGCAAAGTGTGAAACTCTTCGCCTGCTTTTTGTCCTAAAACAAAAGTACCCACTGGGCCTGTTCCTGTACCCACCGGTATCCTGCTTCTAAAATCCGGCAAACTGAAGGTTTGAATACCATCGCCGCCATACACTGTTCCTAAAAGCGCAAACAATGCTTGATTTTGTGCTATTGCCAATGTTTGTCCATTGCAAAGCGCCCAGGTTTTAGGAGCGAAGTTTGCTGCAAAGCAGCGAATTTCAGCCATTGTTCCTTCCATAAAATATTTTTTTAATTAGGTTTATTAATTTCTGGCAGGGTATGTCCCCGTTGTACAAACTATAAAGCTCATAGCAATATACGGTTGCATGTTGTTATGTGGTTGGTTGCCACCCGCAACAGCATCAACAGCAGTAGGCAACGGAATAGTAACATTGGTAAGCGATACCGCACTGGCTGCCATTGCAACCGGTGTGCTGTTACCCGGTGCAAACACTGTCAAGTTGCCGTCGCCTGCAATCAGGTTACCACCCGGACTTGCCAAGGTACCAGCAGTAGAACTGGCATTTAATGTAGCCGTAGCTGAGCCACCTGTTTGTGTTACCGAAGATGCATGAGTGTGTGCTGCCATTTCAGTGAGGTTCAATGTATGTGCAGTTTCTCCACCAACTTCACCAATGGTGTAAAGAGAATTTCCCGGAGATTGGCCTGCGCCTATCGGTGCCCTGCCTCTAAAATCCGGCAGCCCGAAAGTTGTAGTTCCATCTCCGCCATAGTATGTCCCTAATATAGAGAACAAGGCGGGATTTTGTCTTATGGCAATAAGCTGCGCTTGACAAAACGCCCAATTACGCGGTGCGAAGTTTCCTGCAAAAATGCGGATTTCGCCTACTGTTCCGTCCATAGTTTTTTGTTTTAAGGATAATTGTTTAATATCATTTAAGTCTAATGCCAGTTTTTGAATAAAAGAAGCGCCGGCGCTCCCTTTCAAATAGTCCGGGAGAATAATTAATAAAACACTTCTCCGGGTTTAAACCCTAAGCTGAACAATTTTATTCCCGACAAATACCCTTCTTGCATACTCACAATATTCACCTTCAAAAATTGTTTATCGCGGCATGCCACAATCAATCCATACACCTGATCTGCATACACTATAGTTCCCGGTATTATTTCTTGTGTATTGTTCGGATCTATGTTTACTGTTGCGGGTGAAACTTCCAATATTCGCACTTGCATTTGACGAATGTTTGTTGTAGCGCCGCCATACCTGGGATTCGTTGCATTTATCAACCATTCTATATCATCGGCCGTTTGTGTTTTCCAATGAATGGTAAGCTCTTGCTCGGTTGGAGCTTTACAATAAGTTCCGGATTGATCACTTTCAATTACAGGCAACACTTCATCTTTTTCCAATAGAGTTAGCACCTTACGAGTTGTATTAACGTTCAGTGCACCCAATCGCTGACAATGGATACCGTAAGTCTCACCCGGTATCACAGGTAGTTCATCAATCAATACAACCGGGCCTGCATCAATTTCATCCGTCATCACATGTATACTGATACCGCCCTTTTGCTCCATGTTTTTCAACTGCCAAAACACGGGATCAGTCCCTTTATATTCCGGCAACAAACCAAAATGAAAATTGATACATCCTTTCTTGGGAAGCGTTAATACCGATGCTGGAATTTTCCATGAAAACGTCATTACGAAAACAACATCAATTTCATTTTCGGTAATAATCCGTGTAAGGTCCGATTCAATATTTTTTCTTGTAAGAACATGGATAGAATCTCCTTCAATACCGATACTTGCTAAAGCCGGCATCAATATTTTACTCGACTTTTCGGTTATTCCCACAGCAACCAATTCACCTCTGTTACGCAATGCTATAGCCGCAGGCATAGCAAGTAAATCTGAATTACAAAGCAGTAATATTCTCATACTATATACAGAGATAAGGGTTAGCCCATCCAAAATTCATGTCACCATGTAATGTTTGCATGGCTTGATTTTTTTTATCAAAAGTGTCGAACGATGTTACGATTGAAGGCGCCGGTTTACTTCCGTTAGCCGGCAAATCATATTTAACAATCGTCAATTCATCTCCTGAACTGTTATTGGCAACAGAAAACATGTTATGTAAGTTTTCAAGTTGCTTTTGCAAATCGGTGCCGTCAGAAGCCAATGCAGCTTTAGCAATATTTACTCCTGTTGTATAACCCAAATCATAGAATGCTTTCTCTGCCAGATACTCAGGCTTGTTGGTTACCGGCAATGTTGAGTAGACCGTTAAGTGTTCTTGCAAAGGCTCAAACGGTGCCGTTAAAAACGGCAGGCCTGTTACCTTGATTTTATGATGCCAGCCTCTGTTTATAAATTCGTTTAAGAACAATGTCGTTTCCTTACCGCAGAATGTTGCGAAAATAAAATCAGGTTCATACTTTTCAATAAAAGGAAAAAGAACGCTGATGTCAGCCAACTCCCCGGCAGCAGGCATTGGCGTTACCGAAAATGACCATTTGCTTTCCGGGTCACCTGCTGTCATGCCCATATTAAACATTTGCGAAAAGCTGTAACCCGCATCATATATAGAACTTACGAACATCCCTTTTTTACCCAAAGTTTGTACGCCCCATTTTCCCATTGTAAAGGCATGTTGCCACAAGTGCATTGAGTTTACGAATATGTACTCGTTTATTTTTTTTACATTCGGAATATGGCCGCCAAGGTTATTTATGATAATGGATTTTTTTCTTGTTTTAAAACTTTCAGACAAGTCTTCCATTACCTTGCTTGAGACAATTCCTGTTATAATATCTACATCATGATAATTAAAAAACTTGTTGCACGCTTCTTCTGTTTGTTTCAAACTGCCTTGTCCTATAAACTCTTTGACAATTTCTGCGTTGATCTCCGGCGAAAGCTTTAATCCATCCTTCAACCCTTTCTCAAAATCTTTGCTGATAGGCAAAATAGTGGACGAAGGCAGCAACACTCCTACTGAAATACTTTCCATCTAAATACTATTATTGTTTATAAATTTATCTTTCTGCCCTTAATTCAACTTACCGGTTTATCTGGTGCCGGAAAAGTACTATTGCCGCTTTGGTTAAAGAACAATTAATGATCCTTATGAATCTCCCGTCCATCCGCATCTCATCGTCAATACGTCATTGCTTTCATCCGGAGAGGCCTCACAACAATTAACCGATTTTATGCTACACTTGTTGTAAAGAACTTTTTCTGATTGCATCTAATGCCTTGTATGCCATAAATGCATTTTGCAAATGCTCGTCTGTATTTAAACCTGATAAAGGTTTTTCATCAAACACTTTATAGGGGTCTTTAGCATCAAAGTGCATTCTTTCATTGTATAAATCTTCTGAGCCTTTGCCGAATTGTATTCCTGAGGAATGCAACACTTTCAAAGCAATATTTTCTATACCGTCTTTATAATTGAACAAATGCACATTATTATCGATGACTGCTATTTGTTGCATTTTTTTGTAATACTGTTCCAGCACCGCTGCTACGTGTATTTCATAGGCCCCTCCAACTTCCGGTAATTCTCCCAATTGAAATATTTCTTTCTCTATCATTCCCGGAACTGCATGAAGCCCTTTATTTTTCATTTGGGACCGCACAACTTCGTCCGGCCTTCTGAACAATAGAATAAAAGGTATTTGCGGATAGATAGCCCGCCATTCTTCATAAAAGAACAGATGCCAACTATCTGCCTTTATAAAAAGTTGTTCTTCATTTCCTTTTCTTTTTTGTCCATAGAATGCAACTGCATCTTTTAATAGATGACTGTAATCTTTTCCGTTCTCTTTATACTTTGATCGCAAAAGATCATCAAAAAAAGGCACCTCCGATAATACAATATGCTTTTCATTTAAACTCAACAGCTGAGATAATAAAGTAGAACCGCATCTTGACACATGAAATATAATAGCAGAAGGTTTTATGGACGCCTGTTCTTTGGACCATACACTCAACATATCAACAGAACTACTGCTTTTAAACTTTTTTTGATTTTCCGGCAAATATTTGATCTTGAACAGCGTTGTATCGAAAAAAGGATCGGTATAAGGGATATTGCCGGTCTTCAACCATTGTACGGTTTTGCCCTCCTTTAAACTATAAGGAATATAATTATACAAATCGGATACACCGGAGGTATGCATAAGGACTATTAGATTTTGCTCTGTTAATTTAAAACGTTTTGCTTCAGTCGGCTTTCCAGTGAAGCGGCCCAGGCCAGCGTTGCCGGTGTATTGGATCTTTTCAACTCATCTATAACCAATAATGTTTCTTCTATATTTTCTACATCTTCTTTTTCACTTTTTTCTGCGTTGTCAAAAATATCTTTCAACCAATCATTCACCATACAATCTATTACAAGATGAATACGATCTGAATTGCTATTGTTTTCAACGCTGTGTATAAGATTTGCATTCAAGTACCAACATTCGCCTTCTCTCATCGGCACCAGTTCATCTTCCGAATAAAATAATACCTTTTCGTTTGTAAAAATGGGAATATGCAATCTGGCTTCACCTTTTTCAAATGCTAAATCAGCGTCTTTGTGGGGTTTGATAACAGAGCCGCTTGTTAAATTTAACAACCGTACCGAACACACCGGGCACTCAAGTCCGGCTATGACCTTTTGTATTGCCGGGCATTGCGTCATTAAAGGTGTGTCCTCAAAAACCTGCGTATCGGAAAGAAGTTGCGGGATGATATTATTTGCTTTACCTCCGGGAGATCTTAATGATAACGCTGACCAACTGCCTGCGTAATCTTTGATATTTAAATGCAGTTGCCAATCGGAAGATAATTGCATCACTTCTTTTTGGATTGCCTGAATATCAATATTCATGTCAATTTTGGCAAAGCGTATCATAAGCAGTGGTAGAGGACTTTTTTAATTGGATTTTTTCAAATCTACAACACTTTCATACAATACGATAACAATTACCCATTATTTTATACGATCACGTGTTTATATGTGTTTCAAATTGACTTTAAATTTTAGCATTATTGAAACCGGGTTCACTTAAGGTTTTCTGTACCGCTTCATTTGCAATTGTTTTATACTTTAGCTTTGTAACCGGTATCGACAACCAATAGCCTATGTCTCAACCTAAAAAAGTATTAATTATCATTCCGTGCTACAATGAAGCTGCTTCAATCGGTCCATTACTGAGAGAACTTTATTCGCTTACGATAGATGAAAATTTTGAATTGAAAGCTGCCGTAATAAATGATTGCTCTACAGACAATACAGCCGATGTTGTAAGAAGGTTTTCAGATGCAGTTTTATTGGATTTGCCCGTAAACCTGGGCATCGGCGGTGCTATGCAAACCGGTTTTAAATACGCATACGAAAACGGTTTTGACTATGCGATCCAGGCAGACGGAGACGGACAACATCCGGTATCTGTTATTCCCGACTTATTGAGTGAAGCAGAAAAAGGCAATTGTGATATTGTGATCGGCTCCAGATTCCTGGAAAAAAAAGGTTTTCAATCATCTACTGCAAGAAGGGCGGGCATTCGTTATTTCAAACAATTAAACAGAGCACTGACCGGTATCACAGTTACGGATAATACTTCAGGTTTTCGATTGTTTAACAAACGCGCACTGGAATTGTCTGTACAATACTACCCGGACAAATATCCCGAGCCTGAGTCCATTATCGTTTTTGCTTTGAACGGATTAACCATTAAAGAAATTCCGGTTGAAATGAATGAGCGACAAGGTGGTGTTTCATCCATCAGCGCATTCTCTGCGGTTTACTATATGTGCAAGGTTACGCTTGGAATTTTTTATACTTTTATGCGTCTTAAAACTCAATTCAAATGGCAAAGATCCAGGTCATCACTATCATTGCAAGTCTACTCTTCTTAAGCTACATCACTCGCCTGATATTAAAAGGAAAACTGCGCGAAGAGTATTCGATCGTTTGGATTGTTTGCACAACTATCTTAATTACATTTTCCTTTTGGAGAGATGGATTGGGCATTATGGCCAGGCTGTTTGGTGTGTATGAAGCGCCCAACCTGGTATTTACGGGTGCCATATTTGCTATCCTGATTTACCTGCTTCACTTAAGTGTTGTTGTATCCAGGCTGCATGCTCAGAACAAAGACATGGCGCAACAAATAGCACTAATGAAAGAAAAGATGAAAAAACAAGAGTCGTGTTAAGTAAAAAAAAAGTAAAATTAGAACTACTGTCATGTTACAAATAAAATGTCACGTTTTGATTTTGCTACAATATGTAATAAGCGTCTTAATAAATGCCGATAATCTACGTAGCATACAGGTCTGGCGAATAAGGAGGCAAGAAGGCAACGCTAATTTATCCTTTATTGACTTAACAAACTTTTAATTGGCTTTTGCATAATCAAATCGAGCATTGTCCGATACTGATAACATCTTCCTTTCCGGCCTTTGATGTTTGAGAATTCGGTCAGGAAATTTTTTTAATAGTTCTGCATTTCGAAGAGGAATATCCGGAGGTCCAAATTAAACTCCTCCCGGCGCGCGTGTTCAGCAGGATCATGTTTACCGATTCAATCACGATCGCAAAAAACGTCGTGTACCGTCGTGCCCTCGTGTCTCCGTGGTTCCCTGCCTCAGTGGTTCCCCAAACAAAAAGCCGCGCAATCTCTTACGCGGCTCTTATAAATTTTAAGTTTTTCAACTTTTGTGGGCCCACCTGGGCTTGAACCAGGGACCCCCTGATTATGAGTCAGGTGCTCTAACCAGCTGAGCTATAGGCCCTGAGTTAGCAAAATGCATAACAATTCGCTAACGCTAAGGGAGCGCAAAAATAGAAAAAACATAATACAATCCAAGATATTTTGTAAAAATCATTCAGTTAGTTTTGTTGCATGCAGAACATTAAAAACATCATCTTCGACCTGGGCGGAGTTTTTATGAATATTGACTTTGCTAAAACCAATGAAGCATTCGCCGCTGCAGGTCTTACAAATTTCAAAGAGCATTTTACGCAACATCATGCTACTCCCATGTTTGAGTTGCTGGAAACCGGTAAAATAAGTCCAGAAGAGTTTTACGACAGCTTCAGAAAAGAAGTCTACGAACCCATCACCAACGAACAGATCAGGGATGCATGGAACGCTTTATTACTTGATTTTCCAAAAGATAGAATTGTCTGGCTGGATGAGATCAGGACAAAATACAATGTCTACCTCTACTCAAATACCAATAAGATCCACTACGATGCCTTTATAGTAAGCTTTACAGAGCAAACGGGCTTCCCCGATTTTAATCATTATTTTAAAAAGGCCTACTATTCTCACGAGCTTGGCCTTAGAAAGCCATATCCGGAATCTTTCACCCATATTTTAACCGAAGAAAACCTGCTGGCGGAAGAAACTGTATTTATTGATGATACTTTTTCAAATATAGAAGGCGCGCAAAAAGCTGGCTTGCAAACAATTCATTTGGTGCATCCTAAGACAGTGCTGGATCTGGGGCTATAATGTTTAATTGAAAGTTGACAATTGAAAATTGAAAATGAAGGTGCAATGGCGTAAGGTATCAGGTGTAAGGCGTAAGGTAGGTGTAAGGATTGAGGTTTGAGGCGTAAACCTAAGAAAGGATGAAGGGAAATTGGGCTGCTGAACATAGGTACTTCGTACTTCGTAACTCGTACTTAAATAGACTGAAGCGGGCATAAAAAAGGGAAGATTCTCGTCTTCCCTGGCTATTTTTTAGTTCTTAACTTCCTCAAAATCAATGTAGTCGTCGCTTTTTGACTTTGGTGCAGCACTTGCCCGCTGTTGTGCAGCCTGAGCTTGCGCCTGGGCTTGCTGCTGTTGCTGTTGTTGCCTGTACTGCTCTTGTTGCATTTTCTGCATTTGTTCAATATTATTCCTTACCTGTGAGGTTGCTTTGGAAACCGGCACAATAAAATCGAACACCAGTTTATACAGAAAATAGAAAAGCAGAATGGAAAGTATAATCTTGATCATGGGGCAAAGTTAAAGGGTACGATTGGGAAAAGGTGTTAAAACTGGCTGGGATTTTTGTCGGGGCCGGGATTTAGAGGATTAGTGGATTAGCGGGATTATGATTGGGGCTGGAATTTTTGTTGGGACCGGGATTTTTGTCGTGGCCGGGATTTCGAGGATTAGTGGATTAACGGGATTCATATTTACCAGAGAACTGTGACGATCATCACCAATAAGTGCCAGAAACTCAAAGTGCGAAGAAAAAGCTGGTAGCTAATAGCTGACAGCTAAAAACCAGTCTGGACCGGGATTTAACAGATTGAGGATTAATGGGATTCTAATCTTCGAACGACTATCGCGAAAAAGAATAAGAACCTCAAGGTGCGCGGAAAAAAGCTGATACCTGATAGCTGACAGCTAAAAACCAGTCCGGACCGGGATTTAACAGATTAGAGGATTAATGGGATTTAATCTTCGAACGACTATCGCGAAAAAGAATAAGAACCTCAAGGTGCGCGGAAAAAGCTGATGCCTGATAGCTGACACCTGATAGCTTTCTGCTGGTAGCTAAAAGCTGATGCAGACCTGATTTAAGAGATTAAAGGATTAACGGGATCATTTATTATTGGAGAACTGGGAAGATTATCATCAATTAGAATCAGAAACTCAAAGAGCGAGGAAAAAAGCTGATACCTGATAGCTAATAGCTGACAGCTTTTTTTTGCTGGCTCGATCTTTTCTCCTACATTTGCAAACGGAAAAGAAGTAAAGAAGGGAACGACATCGTTCCCTTCTCTTTTTACCTGACGTCTCCGGGACAGTTTAACCCTTTATTTACAGCGTTTTAAAGATATTGGGAAAGAACATAAAACTGTTCTTTCGAAGATTATATAGAATAAATTTCAATTCCGGGTTTTACTATGGCAACAGATACACAGTTAGAGGTTATTGAACAGTTGGTTGACAAACTGCTGGCAGAAGAACCTGAATATTTTAAAGTGAATGTTAAAATAAAACCGACGAATAACATCAAGGTTTTTATAGATGGCGATAAAGGTATAGCAGTTGATAAATGTGTACAATTCAACAGGAAGCTGTACAAGTTAATTGAAGAAACAGGCATGTATCCGGAAGGAGAGTTCTCCCTGGAAGTTTCTTCGCCAGGCGTTGGAGAGCCGCTGAAAAATAACAGGCAATATGTCAAAAACGTGGGCAGGTTGGTCGAAGTGGTTTTCAATGATGGTGCAGTTAAGGAAGGGAAGCTGCTGGAGGTAGCGGAAAGCGATATCATTATCGAACATACCGAAGGCAAGGGAAAAAAGGCTGTAACACAGCAAATTGTAATTCCATTTACTAATATAAAATCAACAACAGTTCAAATACAATTTTAATCCGCCGCCCGTTTTGCTAACAGGCAAACGGCGTATCGGCTTAAAGCTTTTAAAAATAAGGCAATGGCAAGTATCAACTTAATTGAGGCATTCCAGGAATTTAAAGATGCAGAAAATATTGACCGTCCTACCATGATGAAGGTGGTTGAAGATGTTTTCAAAACTTTGCTTCGCAAGAAATACGGCAGTGATGACAATTTCGACGTAATTGTTAATGCCGAAAAAGGTGACCTGGAAATTATCCGCAGGCGTATGATCGTAGAAGATGGGGAAGTGCAGGATCCTTTGGCTGAAGTTGAATATAATGAAGCAGTGAAGATTGAGCCGGATTTTGAAGTGGGTGAAGAATTGTACGAAGAAGTAAATATCTTCGATTTCGGTCGCCGCGCTATCCTTGCCGCAAAACAAACGCTGGCAAGCCGTATCAGCGATCTTAAAAAGAATGTGCTCGTTAAGAAATACAGTGAAAGAATAGGTGAAATTGTCAGCGCAGAAGTATACCAGGTTTGGAAAAAAGAGGTTTTGTTGCTTGACGAAGAAGGAAGTGAGTTAATCCTGCCCAAAAGTGAGCAGATTCCTCAGGATTATTTCAAAAAAGGTGAAAACATCAGGGCTGTAGTTCGCAGGGTTGATATGAAAAATAACACACCTGTAATTATTCTTTCTAGAACAAGCCCGGATTTTCTTGCTAAATTGCTCGAAATTGAAGTTCCTGAAATTTTTGACGGCCTTATCAGCATCCGCAAAATTGTTCGCGAGCCAGGTGAGAGAGCAAAAGTTGCTGTGGAAAGCTTTGACGACAGAATTGATCCCGTTGGTGCCTGCGTTGGTATGAAAGGTAGCCGTATCCACGGTATCGTTCGCGAATTAAAGAACGAAAACATCGACGTAATTAACTTCACTACCAATATCCAATTGCTTATTCAGCGTTCGTTAACGCCGGCTAAAATCAGTTATATGGAGCTGGATAACGATAGAAAACATGCGGACGTGTATCTGAAAGCCGACCAGGTTTCACTGGCTATCGGACGCCGTGGTGTAAACATTAAACTGGCATGTGAATTGACCGGTTATGATATTGATGTATACCGCGAAAATGAAGGAGAAGTTGAAGAATTTGATATTGACCTGGAAGAATTCAGCGATGAAATTGAACCATGGGTTATTGAAGAACTGAAACGCGTTGGTTGTGATACAGCGCGCAGCGTACTGGATCTAACCACCGAGGAACTTGAAAGAAGAACAGACCTGGAAAAAGAAACTATAGAAGATGTAAGAAGAGTATTGGAAGAAGAATTTGAAAGAGAGTAAAAGCCTTCTACAGACCGGCTTAGCAAAAGTACAGTTGGTTTTGCTACAAACAGTTGATAATAAGATTTCTGTTTCGGTAGTACTTTAGCGTGGGAAGGGTTACTATTAAGGCTTTTAAGAATAAAACAACAGATCGCCCGGAGCGGGTTGGATCGGTGAAATAAAAAAAACTGAATGTCAGAACTTAAATTACCAAGATTATTAGCCGCAGCGAAGGAATTTAACATTGGCCAGGATACCCTGGTAGAATTTCTTTCCGGTAAAGGGTTTAACCGCGACGAGCTGAAGCCTACAGCTAAGTTGTCGGAAAACATGTACCGTGCCCTGCAGCAGGAATTTCAAAGTGATAAGGTTGCTAAAAATAAAGCAGACCTTATTGAAATTCCTAAAGGAATTCAGGGTGAGGGAAGAAAGCGCAGGGAAGAGGATGAGGTTGTTTTCAAGAAGGAAGAGAAGAAGCCTGCAACAAAAGAAGAAACTAAAGCAGAACAGGAAGAAGAAAGAGTAGTTGAAGTAGCAACCGAGGTACCAGAGGTAAAAGCAAAAGAGGAAGTGGCTCCGCCACCGGTTAAAGAAAAAGAAGAAGTTAAACCGGAACCAGCGCCGCAACCAGTTGTTGCGCAGGAAAAAGAACCGGTGAAAGAGGTAGCCGAACCTCAGCCTCAGCCACAACCACAGGTTGAAGCTAAAACTTCGCAAAACGGCGAACAAGAAGTCATCAAGATTGAGGCTCCTGAAATAGAGGGACCGAAAATCATCAATAAAATTGATCTTTCCACAATCGATTCTTCAACAAGACCTAAAAAGATTGTAAAGAAGAAAGAAGAAGAGGAAGAAAACAGGGCCGAAGAATCAGCACCTGTGAAGGAAGAACCAAAGCAAACTGCTCCACAGGCCCCACAGCCTGTTGCTGAAGAGAAAAAAGAAAGTCCGATAACTGCAGAAGAAACAAAACCTGCAGCAGAAAAAATTGAACAGCCTGTTAAACAGCAGCAACCAGAGAGCACTAAAGTTGAAAAAACAGTAAAAGAACCAGAAGTGGTTAAACCGGAATTTAATGCTCCTGCTGAAGCAGGCGAAGGAGATAGCTCTTCTCCAGTAATCGAAAATATCAGGGCTGAAAAAATTGAAGGTCCGAAGATCTTAGGCAAAATTGAATTGCCCGTTGACAGTGATACAAGGCCGAAGCCTTCTCACAACAGGGATGAAAAGCGCAAACGCAAACGCATTCCGGTTGATAAAAAAGGTGGTGATTCTCAAGGTCAGGGTCAGCAAGGTGGCGGCGGAGGAAACTTCCAGCGTCATCCTGGTCAACAAGGTGGCCAGCAGGGCGGCGGATTTAACCGCGGTGGACAACAAGGTGGCGGACAACAAGGCGGCGGTGGTTACAACCGCGGCGGTCAGCAAGGCCAGCAAGGCGGCGGTCAGCAGGGCGGTGGCTATAACCGTGGTGGTCAGCAGCAAGGCGGCGGCGGATTTAACCGTGGCGGTCAGGGTCAGCAAGGCGGTGGTTTCAACCGTGGTGGTCAGCAAGGCGGTGGTGGATTTAACCGCGGCGGCCAGCAAGGTGGAGGCGCACGTGGCGGAAGTAACGATAGAAGAGGCGGCAATAGAAATGCTCCGCGCATAGCACACCAGGACAGAGAAATCGATCAGAAAGAAATTCAGGAAAAAATACGTGAAACTCAGGCTAAACTAGCCGGTTCCGGTGGTCGCGGTAAGAGCTTAAAAGCAAAATACCGTCGTGAAAAACGCCAGGAAATGGCCGAAGCAATGGGCGAAACAGGAGAAGATAACAAACTACAGGTAACGGAATTTGTTACCGTTAGTGAGTTGGCAAACCTGATGGATGTAAGCTTTGCTGAAGTGATCAGCAAGTGTATGGGCCTTGGTATAATGGTATCCATCAACCAGCGCCTGGATGCGGAAGTTATTGAACTGGTTGCGGGCGAGTTTGGTTATGAAGTTGAATTCATCGGATTGGATGATCTTGAAGAAGAGGAAGAAGAAGAAGTTGACAGCGAAGAAGATCTGAAGACACGTTCTCCGATCGTTACAATCATGGGTCACGTTGACCACGGTAAAACATCTTTGCTGGATTATATCAGAAATGCCAGCGTTGTTGCCGGTGAGGCGGGTGGTATCACCCAGCACATTGGTGCGTACGAGGTAACATTACCGAACGAAAAACACATTACATTCCTTGATACACCGGGTCACGAAGCGTTTACCGCGATGCGTGCACGTGGTGCCAAGGCAACAGATATTGCAGTTATTGTGATCGCTGCGGATGATGCGGTGATGCCTCAAACCAAAGAGGCCATCAGCCACGCTCAGGCAGCAGGTGTTCCAATGATCTTTGCGATCAACAAGATTGATAAAGAAGGCGCAAATCCTACAAAGATTTACGAACAGCTTTCCCAGATGAACTTACTGGTAGAAGAGTGGGGTGGTAAATACCAAAGCCAGCAACTTTCTGCCAAACAAGGACTTAATGTGGACCTGTTGTTGGAAAAAATATTGCTGGAAGCTGAATTGCTGGATCTGAAAGCTAACCCTGACAGGGAAGCAACAGGTACCATCATTGAAGCCTCTCTTGATAAAGGTCGTGGTTACGTTGCAACTGTTCTTGTTCAGAACGGAACATTGCGTCAGGGCGACCTGATGGTGAGTGGTCAGCATTTTGGCCGCATCAAAGCCATGTTTAACGAACGTAACCAGCGTGTGGACGAGGCACCCCCTTCAACGCCGGTAGTGATCCTCGGCTTGAACGGCGCTCCGCAGGCGGGTGAGAAATTCAAAGTATTCCACGACGAAGGCGAAGCAAAAGATGTGGCTACCAAACGTGCACAGATCCTGCGTGAGCAAGGCTTGCGTGCAAGGAAACACATTACACTGGATGAAATCGGCCGTCGTCTTGCACTCGGAAACTTTAAAGAGCTTAATGTTATCATCAAAGGTGACGTGGATGGTTCTGTAGAAGCGTTGAGTGACTCATTACAGAAATTATCGACTGAAGAAGTTGCTGTAAGAGTGGTTCATAAAGCAGTTGGTCAGATCTCTGAAAGTGACGTTCTGCTGGCAACAGCTTCTGATGCTATTGTAATCGGCTTTAACGTTCGTCCTTCTTCACAGGCAAACAAACTTGCAGAAAACGAAGGCGTTCAGATCAAAACATACTCTATCATCTACAACGCGATAGAAGAAGTGAAGAGCGCGATGGAAGGTATGCTTGAGCCGAAAGTGGAAGAAAAAGAAGTTGCTTCTGTTGAAATACGTGAAGTTTACAAATTTGATAAAGCAACAGTTGCAGGTTGTTATGTTACAGAGGGTAAGATTAAACGTGACAGCAAGATCCGTCTGTTCCGCGATGGTATCCTTATCTATCCAAGACAGGAAGGTGCTTTTGCAGAACTCGGCAGCTTAAAACGCTTTAAAGATGATGTAAAAGAAGTAGCAACAAATTATGAGTGCGGTTTAACTCTGAAAAACTATTCCGACATCAACGTTGGCGACACATTGGTTGCTTACGAACAGGAAGAAGTTAAACGTACACTCTAGTTACTGTAAATACTTAAAAATCATACTAATAACACCGGTTGTAGCCGGTGTTATTTTATTTATGTGAGGTATCAGGTGTCAGGTATCAGGTGTGAGGCTTGGGTATAAGGCAAAGGTTTCAGTGTTAAGATGCCAGGCGTAAGGCATAAGTCTAAGTAGGTGTAAGGGAGGGCCAGCCAAACAGGCGCCTTCAAAGCGACCTCTATCGGCATATCGCTGTTGCATCTACTAAATCAGACATCCTCAAATCAGACATCAGCGATTTCCGATGCCAACATCGTACATCGTACACCATACATCTAACACTGTCTCCCCTTCCAATTCTTTGTTAAAAACTGTTAATCAAATGTCCGGAGGTATGCGCAAAAGCCTATTTTTGAAAGCATTTCAGTATTACTTTATGAACAAAATATTTCTGGTTATCGCTGCTGCTTTTTTTTGTGCTGTTACAGGTAATGTTTCGGCACAGAGTCAAAAGGTTGTAGCAGATAAAATTGCGGCTCAGGTTGGTGATAAGATCATACTCCGTTCAGATATTACCAACGTAATATCTGACTATATACGTCAGGGGCAGCAAGCTCAGTTACCGCCCGATCCTGAATGTACCTTCCTGGAGGGCCAGCTGATTCAAAAGGCCCTGGTATTACAAGCGCAAAGAGACTCGTTGCCAGTCAGTGATGATGAGCTGGATGCTGCGCTGGACAATCGTATCCGCTACTTTATCAGCATGTACGGTTCAAAAGAAATACTGGAAGAAATAGCCGGTAAAACAGTATATCAGCTGAAAGAAGATTACAGACCGAGTATTAAGGAGCAGATGCTTTCTGATGCTATGCGTAAAAAGATTGTTGAAAGCATCAAAATAACGCCTACAGAAGTTAAAGAGTACTTTAGCAAGATTCCCGCAGACAGCTTGCAGTTTTATGAGAGTGAACTGGAAATAAGTCAGCTTGTGATCTATCCCAAGGCCAGCAAAGACATTGATGACTATGTAATAAGGGAATTGACCAGCATGAAACAGCAGGTGGAAAGCGGTCAGAAAAAATTTGACGCCCTTGCAAAGCTCTATTCTGATGATCCGGGTACAAAAGAGAATGGTGGCCAGTTAAGCCTTAACCGCAGCGATAAAATGTGGGATCCCACTTTCCAGTCTACAGTGTTCCGTTTAAAAGAGGGACAGATCTCACCGGTTATCAGGTCAAAATTCGGATTTCATATTATTCAAATGGTTAGCCGTTCCGGGGACGATGCGATCGTAAGGCATATCCTGAAAATCCCGCCCGTAACGGATGATGAAATAACTGGTGCTAAAGCTAAATTGGATAGCGTTAGAACTAAAATTGTTGATGGAACCATTCCATTTAATATTGCAGTTGCAAAGTTCAGTGACGACGAAAGCACCAAAACCACAGGTGGTAACGTAATGGCCCAGGATGGCTCTACCTACGTGACCATCGATGAGCTGGATAAAGACATGGTGGTTTCTTTGAAAGATCTGAAAGTGGGTGACATCTCTAAAGCAGTTGCATTTACTTTAAACGGAAAGAAAGGCGCCAGGCTCATCTATCTGAAAAGCAGGAGCGAACCTCACCGTGAAAACATGAAAGATGACTATAATAAGATAGCCAACAGGGCGCTTGAAGAAAAGAAGAATAAAGCATTAAGAGTTTGGTTCTCTGAACATATTCCGACTTACTTCATTAGTATCGATAAAGAGTTCAACGCCTGTTCAAATATTGCTGAATGGAAAGCAGTTGCAGCACAAAGGGATGCGAACTAGGGATTTGAGATTTGAAATTTGAGATTGTTTGGTTCAGCAGAACTAATAAATAATTAAGCCTCCGCTAGCGGGGGCTTTTTCATTTTTCAGGTTAGCATTAATAACGATATGGAGTTTAGCGACTTTCATTTTCAATTAAGCACGCTAGCCGCAAACTCCCAAAACCTGACACCTGATACCTGAAACCTGACACCCAAAAGCTCATAACTGACAGCTGACAGCCCCTAGCCAAAATAAATTTTGTAAATTAGATGTATGTACATATATTTGCATTATGAAATTGGAAGAGGCCATAAAAAGTACAAAATTTAAGAGCGAAGTGCATAAAGCGGGATTGAACATACTGTATACGGCCTGGTGGTTAAAGACCATGATGAGCAAAGAGTTAAAAGATTTTGGATTGACACATGAACAATACAATGTGTTACGCATCCTTAAAGGGAAACATCCTGAGCAAATGTGCGTTAAAGATATTGCCTGCAGGATGATTGAGAAAAACTCAAATGTGCCCAGAATCATTGACAGACTCGAGTTAAAGAAGCTGGTTAAGCGTAATACCTCTGCATCAGACAAAAGAGAAACTGTTGTTACACTTACTTCGGCCGGCATTAATATACTTGGGCTTAGTACCGAACGCGTAAACAAGATCACAGAGGAAATGATCGTGATTGATGAAACTGCGGCACAATGTCTCAATGAGATGTTGGATAAACTAAGGTCAACCGAACAATAAATTTTTTTTAATCATATACATGTACATACATGTAATTTACAAAAAAGGAGAAAAAAGTTATGAAAACTATCTTGTACAAATCTTCAGAAAGAGGCCACGCAAATCACGGCTGGCTGGATAGTTATCATTCTTTCAGTTTTGCAAGCTATTATGATCCCAAAAAAGTTCACTTTGGAGCTTTGCGCGTATTAAACGACGACACCGTGCATCCCGGCTACGGTTTCGGTAAGCACCCACATGAGAATATGGAAATAGTGTCCATTCCTCTTTTTGGTGATCTTGAGCATAAAGACAGCACCGGCCGTCATGAGATCATTAAACAAAATGACGTGCAGATAATGAGTGCCGGCAGCGGGATCCTTCATAGCGAAATGAACGCTAATAAAGACAAGGAAGTTAAATTCCTGCAGATCTGGGTATTTCCTAAAGAATACAATATTGAACCCAGGTACGAACAAAAAACTTTCAAACCTGAGGACAGGATAAACATCATTCAGACAGTGGTTGCACCTGACGATGACAAGGCTGTTCATATTAACCAGGATGCGTGGTTTTCATTGAGCAAACTGGAAAATGAAACAACCATCACATACGACGTGAAAAAAGATTCAAACGGTGTTTATGTGTTTGTAATTGATGGCGATGTAGCTGTAGATGGCCAGCAACTGGCTAAAAGAGATGCTTTAGGTATTTCAGAAACAAATACTGTTACCGTTAAAGCCAACTCAAACGCAGAAGTACTGTTTATTGAAGTGCCAATGAATATTGGGGAGAACTAATTTATGAAGAACAGATCAATTCAGCACGTAATATATGCCGGTTTATACGATATGGGCGGTCTTCCGGTAAGACAACCCATACCGTCTCCGGGAATAGAACAGGTGGATCCTTTTTTACTGCTGCATCATGCTGACATAAAGGCTCCTACGTTGGTGCCGCCGCATCAGGCAGGAGTTGGCCCACATCCGCACCGGGGATTTGCTCCCGTTACATTCGTGTTCAAAGGTGGTGTTCATCATCGCGATAGCAGGGGAAACAACAGCACAATATATGAAGGCGGAACTCAATGGATGCATGCAGGTATGGGAATTATCCATAGTGAAAGACCTCCGGCAGACATTCATGACAGGGGTGGGAGGCAGGAGATCATCCAACTTTGGATCAACATGCCCGCTAAGAATAAAATGGATCAGCCTTCCTATTTTCCGTTGACAGCTGAACAAACACCACACTTTTCAACAGATGACGGGCTGGTTAATATCAACGTCATTGCCGGTGATCTGCAACAAATTAAAGGTCCGGTCCCAACGCTTTCTCCTATTAACGCTTTTACGGCAGAAATGAAAGCTGGTGGAAAGTATTTCTTTCCGATACCTGAGGACCACAATGCATTCGTGTATTTGTTGGATGGCCAACTGAACATAAATGGCGCCCGGAATGTTGATGGAAAACACGCAGTTATTTTCAACAATGATGGTGAAGGTTTTTTGCTGGAAGCATTAAAGGATACAAGAATATTGATTGGCACGGGAAAACCACTGGAGGAACCCGTTGCTTCCCACGGTCCGTTTGTAATGAATAATGAAACCCAGATCCTGGAAGCCTTCAGAGATTACCAGATGGGTAAAATGGGTATACTAATTGAAGAAAACAATTGATCTTAAAAACACAATTTCTTATAAAATTTAAAAATTAAAAACAATGGCTACGTACAAAATTGACCCGGTACACTCAGAAATTACTTTTAAAGTAAGACACCTGATGATTACCAATGTAACAGGAAATTTCAGCAAGTTTGACGCTACACTGGATAGTGATACGGAGGATTTTACTGATGCGAAAGTAACTTTTGAAGCTGATGTAAACAGTATCTCAACCAACAACGAGCAAAGGGATGGCCACCTGAAATCTGATGATTTCTTCTCTGCCGCTAAGTTTCCTACAATGAAATTCGTTTCAACTTCTATCCAAAAGAAAAACGATGAGGATTACATTTTGAACGGTGATCTTACTATTCGTGATGTAACCAAGCCAATTTCTTTAAAAGTTACATATGGAGGTACAATGGTAGATCCTTACGGACAAGCAAAAGCAGGTTTCGAAGTGGAAGGAAAAATAAATCGTAAAGAATTTGGCCTGCTGTGGAACGGTTTAACAGAAACAGGTAGTATAGTGGTAAGTGATGAGGTAAAACTGAATATCCAGGCTCAGATGGTTAAGCAGGCCTAAATAATAAAGAGCGCAGATTAATAGCGGCAATATATGTGTGTGTGAAAGGAGGGGATATGGTCAATAATGTATTAGTGGCCTAAGAAAATTTCATCCATATCTTCTCCTGTGCGTTTTTCCGGCTGGCATTCATTTTTTGATTGGTATAATATATATGGATAATTTTGAATATTGGTCTGCGTTCTCTTTATATTTTTTCGTAAATGACAAACCGGTTATGGCCATTGTGCGGAAATTTGCATCAGGAATAACCGTCTCAAAATAAAATATATGAATATAGAAATAGTGTCAGGGAGTCCGAGGAATCAAAGCGTTAGTTACAGGGTGGCTCTTTTTCTTCAAAAATATCTCACAGAAAAAACTGAACACACAGTAAACATTATTGATGTACGCGACTGGCAATTTCCTTTATTACAGCAGGAAGTTTTTTCGAGTGTAGAAAAAGCGCCGGATGAATTAAAACCGCTTGCAAAACGCATGTTTTCTGCAAATGCTTTTATTCTTGTTACACCGGAATACAACGGCAGCTATACACCTGCCATGAAGAATTTATTTGACCATTTTCCCAAACAACTTCACAAAACATTTGGGATTGTGACAGCTTCCCCTGGAGCTTTGGGCGGCATGCGCGCAAGTCAGCAAATACAGTTGTTGATCAATGCCTTATTTGGAATTGGTTCTCCTCATATGCTGATTACCCCGTTTGTAGATAAGAAATTTGATGCTGACGGCAATTTACTTGATCCGTCTTTCCAGAATAGTATTGATGTTTTTGTAGCTGAGTTCTTGTGGTTGGCGGAAAGCTTATCCGTTGAAATGCAGGAGCTTGTCTAAACAGTGAAATCGCTGAAATT
This sequence comes from Danxiaibacter flavus, assembly GCF_041060425.1. NCBI lineage: Bacteria > Pseudomonadati > Bacteroidota > Chitinophagia > Chitinophagales > Chitinophagaceae > Danxiaibacter > Danxiaibacter flavus. The sequence continues at coordinate 537,358 of NZ_JAULBC010000004.1, read as the reverse complement.
TGTAATTTTTAGGGAAGCATGCCACGCCGGCATGTTGCAGAAACCATAATTTAGAAAGATTTACGTCCATCTATAAAAAGACAGTCGTAAATTTGCGGCTTCTTTTCAAATTCCGTCATGAGTGATGCAATAAAACATGAATGTGGCCTGGCCTACATTCGCCTCAGAAAGCCTTTTTCATATTATTTACAGAAGTATGGTACCGTGATGTATGGCCTGAATAAGCTGTACCTCCTTATGGAAAAGCAGCATAACCGTGGCCAGGATGGCGCCGGTATTGCTACAGTAAAGTTGAATATTGAGCCAGGACATCCGTTTTTATACCGCACGCGAAGCAACGTACAGCAACCAATAGCAGACATTTTTCATAAAATAGGTGTTGAGATCCAGGAACTGGAAAAATACCAACCGGATATTAAAAAGCATCCGGGCCTAATGAAAGGCCATGTGCCTTTCCTGGGCGAATTGCTTTTGGGCCATCTTCGTTATGGCACCCAGGGCAAAAACAACGTTGAGTTTTGCCATCCTTTTATCAAGCGAGACCTGGTACCAGGTAAAAACCTTGCGCTTGCAGGAAACTTCAATCTTGTAAATACAGAAGAACTTTTTGACCTCGTAAATATAAATCCGGGAGATTTTCAGAAACAGAGTGATCTGGCTGCAATGATGGAAGTGGTTCATCATTTTCTTGCAAAAGAAGATGCGTTGAATCCTAACCATGCAGACCTGGCTAACGTTCTGAAAAAAGCTACTCCTTTGTTTGATGGTGGTTATACTATAAGCGGGCTTGTTGGTAACGGTAGCAGCTTTGTGATGAGAGACGGGCACGGTATCCGTCCTGCCTATTACTATATCAGTGACGAAGTAATTGTTGCAGCAAGTGAAAGGGCTTCTATACGGACTACCTTTAATGTAGGTGAAAATGAAGTACTGGAGCTGATGCCCGGTAATGCCCTCATTGTGGATGATAAAGGCAACTACAAAGTTGAACAGGTGCTTCCAGCAAAAGAAAGAAGAGCATGTAGCTTTGAAAGGATCTACTTTAGCCGCGGTAGCGATGAAAAAATTTACAGGGAGAGAATTGCATTGGGTAACCACCTGAGCAAACCTGTACTGGAAGCTGTTAACTACGATTTGAAAAATACCATCTTCTCATACATACCTAACACAGCTGAAGTTGCTTACTTCGGCCTGGTGAAAGGCATGGAGACTTATCTGAACCAGATTAAAGTACAACGTATTTTAAGCTGGGGCAATGATGTAACTGAAGAGAAGCTGCAGGAAATGGTGAATCGTAAGATCCGCCAGGAAAAAATTGCCATCAAAGATGTTAAGCTGCGCACGTTTATTACTGAAGACAGCAGCCGTAACGAGATGGTGCAGCACGTGTACGACGTAACATACGGAACAGTTCGCAAGAATGAAGATACATTGGTGGTGATAGATGACTCAATTGTTCGTGGCACTACCCTAAAAGAAAGCATTGTAAGAATGCTGGCCAGGTTACATCCTGTAAAGATAATTGTGGTTTCTTCTGCACCTCAGATCCGTTACCCTGACTGTTACGGTATTGACATGAGTAAGCTGGGAGATTTTATTGCTTTCAGAGCTGCAATTGCATTGTGGAAAGAAAGAGGACAGGAAGCTGAGTTAGATTGTATTTACCAGCAGGTTAAAGAATTGCAACGTACCAACCAGCTACATACTGAAAACCTGGTAAGACTGGTTTACAAGCCATTTACTCCCGAAGAGATTTCGAATAAGATTGCTGAATTAATTACACCTGTTGAACTGGATATTCCGGTTCAGGTAATTTACCAGACTATTGAAGACTTGCATGAAAGCTGTCCTACGAACACAGGTGACTGGTACTTCACCGGAAACTACCCTACGCCGGGTGGAAACCGTGTGGTGAATAAAGCTTTCATTAACTATATGGAAGGAAAGGATGTAAGGGGCTACTAATAATAAGATATAACTGGTAGTCACGTTGTGATACCATTCAAATAATAACAGCAGCTGCGGTGTTTAAAAGACCTGCAGCTGTTTTATTTTTGCGTTTTGCATTGCGATTTAATCCGTTTGTTTTAACACTTAAAAGAGTTTGCTGTGAAATCGATCATCATCGTACGTCATGCTAAAAGCAGTTGGTCCAATAATGATTTGCCGGATTTTGAAAGACCATTAAATCATCGTGGCGAAAAAGACGCTCCGGAAATGGCTTCCCGTCTTAAGAAAAAAGTGCCGAAAATTGATGCTTTTATTTCAAGTCCTGCAAAACGAGCCCTTGCTACTGCCGCATATTTTGCAGAAGAATACGGTTTAAAAAAGAAAGAAATTGAGCAGGTTCAGCAGTTATACCTTGCTGATGCACGCAATTTTTATGATGTTATCCGGAAAATAGATAATGATGTTAATGTAGTAGCCATTTTCTCTCACAATCCCGGGATTACCGATTTTGTCAACACACTCACAAGCACACGGATAGATGAAATGCCTACCTGCGCCATCTTTGCAATAGATGCCGATATTACTTCATGGGCCAATTTTGCAGATGCTGAAAAAACGTTTCAGTTTTTTGATTACCCGAAAGCGTAGGGTAATGGATAATTGAAAGTTGAAAATTGACAATGAATGTGCGAATGGGAGAATGTGCGAATATGCAATGTGCGAATGAGAGAATGTGCGAATGAGAGAATGTGCGAATATGCGAATGGATGGACTGGTTGATAGCAGCTGTCCGCCTAACGTCATTGAGATACAGAAAAGACCTCGCCGTATTCTCTGTGCAACTCAGTACCGCTCCGTGGATATCTGTGTAGCTGTATTTTTTTTATTTGACACAACCCTTTTCGAGCAAATAAGCATTGTCAATTGTCCCTCTTCAATTGTCGATTAACTCCTGAATGGCTTCGTCAAGCCCCGACTCATTAAAAGATGGAAAATTATATTCGAAAGATTGCGCGTTATTAAAATGCAATAACAGATCGTCATCCTGAGAGCAGCAGTAGGCCCAGTGCTGGCCCATTAAATGTGTTGCAAGATATTCCTGTTCAGTTTGACCGGGAGTTGGAATGAGTACCGATTTTTTTCTGAAGGCAACAAGTTCCATTACGGTCGTATAGCCACACCGGCTTACAACAAACTCACTACTGGCAAAAGCTTCTTCCATTTCATTTCCTGTCAGGTGATTTGCTACAACGCAATTGCCTGGCATATCCAACCTCTCAGTCGAGCCAGGTTTTCCTCTTGCCAACAGCACTTTTCCCTCAAGTTTTGAAATTAATTGAATTAGCTTTTTTTCCAGAACAGTGCGTTGTGGTTCTGGTCCGGACAGCACTATTAACCACTGATATTGTGTATGCTGTGCTGCACGTGGGTTTAGCCGGTTCAGCAGTCCGATGTATTTGACCGGGGTCCGCGGAAGCTCGCATGGATGAGACAATTCTCCCGAAATATTTTTGATAGCCGCGGTGTCCGGCACCCAACAAACAGTGTATTTATTGACGAAGCGGTAATTGATCTTTCTGATCAAATTCCGCAGCCGGTTAAACGGCGCGGCTATATTTAGCTGATGCGTAATAAAAATACAAGGCACTTTGGATGAGTATAAGCCATACCGGTTGTCGGAAATAACCAGGTCAATTTTATGTTGGTCTATAACAGATTGCAGCCACTCGTGCTCACGGTTTATCTTTTGCAGAATTTTAGGTGTCTGCTGTAAAATTTTCAGTGCTAAAAAACGTTTGCTTACAGAATAGCTGATTCTGTAACCGGGAAGTTGCAGATAGCGAACGGCTTCGTCGAATTCTGCTTTCAATAAAGCAAGTTGAGGCCCGTCAGAAGCTATGAAAACTGAGCAGCCCGCTTCAAGCAATTTCTTAATGATCGGAATGCACCGGGTAGCGTGTCCCAGCCCCCAATCTAAAGGTGCAACAAGAACCCGTTTATTTGAAGTTGCTGTGCTCAAAAAAATGTAACCGTTTTTAAAAAAAATATTACTTTAGGAGGCAATATTATGAATAGAAAAGTAAACCTGGGCGTAGTTTTGTTGATTTCGGCATTGTTTGTAATTATTTCATCATGCAATTCCAACGGATATGGAAAGAGCAGCAGAAAGAATTGCGGCTGCCCTTCGCACAGGGGAATTGTAGGGTAGTGACCTGTGAACATTAAATTTAGTCGTATGAATTCCCCCTATAATAACAGGGATTTGCTTGTGCTAACCAGAAGCTTTACTATGAATCGCCAACAAATGGATCGTGAGATAGAGCTTTTGCATGAACTCTTATTCCGCACCGAAAGTATAGAAGCATTTTGCATTGCCAATGAAGTCATCAATGTGAACAGCTACAAGATTATCCACAAACCTCACGTTATTTGGAGAACCGCACGGGCAAAGGAATTGAAGCCATTTGTTTTTATTTGCAATAAAAACTAGCTGTCAGCTATTAGCTATCAGCTTTGAGCTAAAGTGCTGTCGCAGCAAATGAATTTTTTCTCCTTTATAAAAATTGCGAAACAGTTTCGCCGACATTTATACAGTTCTAAGTTTAGGCTCGGGCTTTAAGTTAAAGCGGAAAGGCGCCGTTTATATTCTCTCATTTTACACAAATGAAAAACACTCTCTTGGGCGTTTATACAGTTCAAAGCTTTAGGCTTTAAGCTTTATGCCTCATACCTTACGCCTCAGCCCTTGCCAAATGTCTCTCACATTTATGACAACCAAACATCATCTGAAGTATAACCAGTTTTAAGCTTTAGGCTTTAAGCTTTCAGCTTTGCTTCCAGCTTTCTAAACATCTCATCAATATCTTCTATTTTACTGGTTCCCACGCTTAATCTGTACCATGGAGAATCTTTATCTGCTCCAAAAGCATAAAAAGGAACAACGGCAAGTTTGGCTTCACTAAGGATATAACTTGTTACATCTCCCTGGTTGTTGAGTTTTTGTCCGCCGAGTGTTTGACCGGCCAGATCAATTTTAATGGTAAGATAAATAGCCGCCTGGGGAGCAACTGCGTCTACTTTATAACCCTTGTTTTTCAGACTTATAAAACCCTCATGTATATGCTGCAACCTTTTTTCAAGTTCTTTTTTATAGTGGTCCAGGTATCGCTGTATATTTTCTGTCTGTGTCAGATATCCCGCGACTGCTTTTTGCTCAGCCATCGGTGCCCAGGCGCCAATGTGGCTCAATAATGCTTTCATTTTACTGATGACTTCTGCAGGGCCCATGGACCAACCCACGCGCACGCCGGTAGCAGCGAATGCCTTTGATATGCCATCAACAAAAATGGTATACGCTTTCATCGCTGGCCTCACAGAAACCGGGTTGTAATGGCGGGTATCACCAAATGTGAGTATACCATACATCTGATCAAACATCAGGTAAAGCTTTTTTTCGTCCGGACCTCTTTTGTCATTTTCCTCCAGGATCAGATCGCAGATTTTCTCCAGCTCCTCTTTAGGAAGTGTGGTTCCCGTGGGATTTTGAGGCGTACAAAGACAAACTAACGCAGCACCCTTTATGTGAGGGGCAATATCAGCTGCGGTCGGCATAAAGTTATTTTCGAGTGAGGTTTCAATTACACAATGCTCCGCATCGTTCATATTTGTGTAGTGGTTATTGTTCCAGGATGGAACCGCATAAATAACCTTGTCACCCCTGTCAACTATCGTTTTAAATATTGTATAGATAAGAGGACGCCCGCCTGAAGCAATCTGAATTTCATTGGTTGCATAATCCAACCCGGAAAATTCCCTGATAAAAGCGGCAACTGCAGTACGCAGCTCCAATAGTCCGTCGCCCGGCGGATAATTGGTATAATGGTGCTTGTATGCATCTACAATCAGGTCTTCCAGTTCCTTCGGAATGGGAAAAATGGCAGGGTCAAAATCTCCTATGGTATAATTAAAAATCTTCTCACCTTTGCGTATGCGGTCATTGATTTCATTGCCTAATCTAACGATTTCAGAACCTATAAGATTTTCCGCGAGATGACTTAACCTGATGCTCATATAAGATTAAATTGGTAAGCGAAGGTAACTGATAAAACCAATGTTGAAAAACCAAGATGGCATACCCTATGATTTTTGACCTTTAACAAGTAAATTTTACATATAAAACAGACAAAGGAAAAAGCATTTTGAACTGGTGTGAAAAATCACAATTTGACTTGTGAATAATTACAATTTCCACATTTTTGATTGTGCTTTTCTTTGCATAAACTGAAGATTCTTTTACCCTATTAATCAATCTAATTAAAAAGAAAATTTATGACAACCAATTGGGATGACGCAAGAAAAAAGATCGGTGTATTTAAAAAATACATGAAAAATGCGCCAAAGTCCGTTTCTCAGAAAAAAGGCTACTTGATTACCCGTGAGGAAATTGAAAAGATTTTAAAACAAAAACAGGGTAAACTGGATGGCATCAGGATCTATTTTGGTGGTGAAATAGTTGAGGACTTTATGGTCCCCACCCTTGTAGTTGTCGGTTGTGAAAAAGATGAAAATGGTAAATACAATGATTTTCAGGTACCGGATAGTTTGAAGACTTTGAGAGAAAACCAGAAGAATGGCAATGGTGAAGCTCCAAAAGCAGCTAAATCTCTTATTGCCAACGGCACTGGAAGCCTCAGCCTTGTAGCAGGGTTACATCCTTGTCCTGCAGAATGTAGCACGAAGAATGTTCTAAACATGTAATCTTTTTCATGAATAACTCAGTATTGGCACAGATAATCAGGTCGGACGACACTTACATGCCATTAATATCGCTCATTATTTATTTGATTTTATGGAGCGATATCAACAGGCAGGAAATGATGTTGCTTATTTATCTTGTAATAAGTATTGTTTTTACAGCAGTTACCAATGTCATGTCATTTTATAAAATGAATAACCTGGCGTTGTATCATTTTTACACTTTGTTTGAAACTGCGTTTCTTTCTTATTATATTATAAAGCAAACGGCCAATAAGGTTAATTTGCGATGGTATATACTGGGTGTAGGTGTATTTTTTGTTTTTTGGCTGGTGAATATTTTCATGTGGGAACCGCTAAATGTCTATAACAGTAACACTTCTTGTCTATCTTATTTGATAGTTGTTGCCTGCTGCATGTATTATATGCTTCAATTGGCAAAGAGTGATAAAATACTAAGTTTTCAAAAACAACCGTCATTTTGGATTGTAAGCGCTTTCTTTGTTTTTTCCGCTGCAAGCGTTTTAGTTTTTGCGGTTTATAGATATTACATCTCTTTAAACATGCTGGAAGAAGCAAAAAGTGTGTATAGAATTATACATCTGGCCATTGTTACTAAATTTATAATGCTGTCAGTTGGATTATTATGTTACAAGCGCCAATCATCACAACAACTTTTGTTATTATAGGAACGGTTTTGGTACTGTTCTTTCTGGTATTTTTTTATTTGTTGATCACACAAATGCATAAGAGAAGAATGTTACATAAAAAAGAAATGCTTGATTTGAAGGTGCAGTATGAGCAAACAATTTTGCAGGCTCAGTTGGAAATACAGGAGCAAACTTTTAGAAACATTAGCCAGGAAATTCATGATAATATTGGCCAGGTATTGAGTCTTGCCAAATTAAACCTAAACACTTTCAACAATGGTGCTTCGGATGAAAAAGTAGCTATTACTGAAGAATTGCTGAGCAAGGCCATTACGGACCTTCGCGACCTTAGCAAAAGCCTTAATAGCGAAAAGATCACCGATATAGGGTTGGTAGATGCGATAGCGCACGAGTTGAATATTATTAAGAAAGCCGTTCACCTGGATACCAGGCTGGAATGCACCACAAAAGATGTGCGGTTAACTCCCGAACAAACTATTGTGGTTTTCCGCATTATGCAGGAAAGCTTTAATAATATTTTAAAGCACGCAAAAGCAACCATGCTTTGTGTAAAGATTGATGCAGAAAATGACACTTTGTGTATCGCGATAAAGGACAATGGTATTGGATTTGACATAGAAAAGCTCAATTCCCACGAAACCGGTATCGGGCTTAAAAGCATGAAACAAAGAGCAGAACTTATCGGCGGAAATTTAGAGATTAACTCACGGCCACAGGAAGGAACAGTTATCAAATTAAGTATATTACAAGATCAAAAAACGGAAGTATGACAAGAGTTGCATTAGTAGATGATCACGCGTTGTTAAGAGGTGGCCTCGCTTCTGTAATTAATTCTTTTGGGGATTATTCGGTTGTATTTGAAGCCGACAACGGTAAGCAGTTTATTGAAAAACTGGCCAAGAATGAGGAACCTGAAGTTGTGTTGCTGGATATAACCATGCCCGAAATGGATGGTTTTGAAACGGCCAAATGGATAAAAGAAAATAAGCCGGATATTAAAGTGCTCGTTTTATCTATGATGGATAATGATGCCGCTATTATACGCATGTTGAAGCATGGAGCAAAAGGTTATATTTTAAAAGACAGCAAACCCGATATTTTAAAGACTGCGCTCCACGATATTTTAACCAAAGGTTTTTTCCTGAATGAGCTTGTTACCGGAAAGCTTGTTCATTTTATCAATCAAAGCGAAAAAGAAAACAAAGAAGTGCACGCTGTAAGCTTAAACGACAAAGAAATTGATTTCCTTAAACTCTGTTGCACCGAGAAGTCTTACAAGGAAATTGCAGATTCTATGGATGTTTCCCCCCGCACGGCAGAAATGTACCGTAGCAATCTTTTTGAAAAATTGGGTACTACTTCAAGAGTTGGATTGGTGCTTTATGCGATACGGAATGGATTGGTGAAAATTTAAGAAAGTCAAAAGTAAAAAGTAAAAATTCAAAAAATCGAAGCGAAATAATTGTCTCAAAAGGAAAAGATCGTTGATTTATTTCAACGATCTTTTCTTTTATATCTCAAAATCTGACGCTGCTTGTGTTCAATTAGCAACTACGAGCTGAAGTTTTGAATTTTTACTTTTGAATTTTGACTTTGCCTCATTGTTGTTTCTTCTCATTATAACCCTTCTCTGCTTCTTTTGCTTTTTCAAAGTCCAGCACTACACCGTTAATGCAATAGCGCAGGCCGGTTGGCGGAGGTCCATCTTCAAATACATGGCCCAGGTGTGCCTTACAACGTCCGCATTGTACTTCTGTGCGGGTCATTCCATGGCTATTGTCCGGCGTATAGATAATCGAACTTTTGCTTATGGGCTCGTAAAAGCTTGGCCAGCCGCAGCCACTTTCAAATTTTGTATCACTTTTAAAAAGCGGGTTGCCGCATGCTGCGCAGTAATAAGTGCCCACTTCGTTAGAAGTTTCATACTTGCTTGTGAAAGGGCGCTCGGTACCTTTCTGCCTTGCTATATAATACACTTCAGGCGATAATACTTTTTTCCATTCGTCTTCACTCATCACCACTTTTGAAGTGTCGGTTCTCGAGTACACTTTGCTCTTTTCGTTATTGTTAGTGCTGTCCATTTTATTCTCCTTTTTAGTGCTTTGTGAATAGCATCCGGTAAAAATCGTCACCAGTAACACAAAGGTCAGTGATAAAATTGTTTTCATGCTTTTTTCAATAATAAACGGTGAGAAGATACTGCCGGATTGCAAAGAAATCTTAAATAATCGTCCAAAGTTCATGCCGCAGAAAACGCGGGACACAATGACAGCAATAAGCTATCAGCGATCAGCTGTCAGCTTTCAGGTAGTTTCGGTCTGGTGAGAGAATTTGTTCGCCATTCAAAGGTTAGAATTCGTGTTTTATTATCATTCATACATTTTATTCAGTTTTGGGCTTTAAGCTTTAAGCGCTTCCAATCCCAACTTATTAAAATTTATCACATTTGTTCATTTTTACGCTTTAGGCCCTTGGCTTTAAGCTCCTCTAACGAACTGCAAATTTTGTTAAACGAATTTTAAACGCTAACCGTTATATTTGTTGCTCATTTAAGGTAAGTTAGCAATGTTTAATACTATTCTATTTGGCCCTCCGGGTAGCGGTAAAGGTACACAGAGTGAGAAATTGATTGAAAAATACGGACTCATCCATCTCAGCACAGGTGACCTCCTCCGTAAAGAAATGAAAGAAAGTACGCCTTTGGGAATTGAAGCTAAAAACTTTATTGAAAAAGGTCAGTTGGTACCCGATGAAGTTGTAATCGGAATGATTAGCAGCGCCTTAGACGCCAATCCACACGCCAGGGGCTTTTTATTTGACGGCTTTCCCCGCACAGTAGCACAGGCCGAAGCACTGGATAAACTCCTCGAGTTAAAGAAAACAGCTATAAATATCGTTCTCGCTTTACAGGTAAATGAAGAGGAACTGATCAAACGCCTGGTAAACCGTGCAAAAACAAGCGGCAGATTGGATGATGCAGATCCTGAAATTCAAAAGAAAAGACAGGATGTTTACAAGAATGAGACATTGCCGGTTTCAGCATATTACAGTCAGTTTAACAAGGTTGTAAATGTGCACGGCGAGGGTTCTATCGATGAAATATTCGATGCGCTTTGTAAAGAAATTGATGCAAAGAAGTAATTAAATCTTACATCCCGACAGGGTAAGTATAAATTAGTTTCTCTTAACCAAAATCAACCAACATGCCCGGGCTAAGTAGTCCCGGGTTTTTTGTAACGTTAAAACCAAACAGAATTAAACAATTCTATTAATCTTTGCGGATGCTAAAACAAACACTACTAAAGGCAACAGATGCAGCGGCACAAGTACTGAAAGAATATTTCAACAAATCGTTTACGATTAGCAACAAGGAAGGTGTTAACAACCTGGTAACGGAGGTTGATCATAAGAGTGAACAGGTAATTATCGATATCATTAAAGCAGACTACCCTGATCATTATATTCTTACTGAGGAAAGCGGCATCCTGGCGCAGGATTCCATCTACAAATGGATCATTGATCCGATTGATGGTACCATCAACTATGCTAATGGTATTCCCATTTGCTGTGTAAGCATCGGCGTGGAAGTCGATGGCAGGATGGAGATGGGCGCCGTGTATAATCCCTTTATTGGTGAATTGTTTTTTGCGCAAAGAGGCTTCGGAGCAACGTTAAATACCGACAAGATCTCCGTGAGTTCAAAAAAAGATGTCGGAACCAGTTGCCTGGTGACCGGCTTTCCCTATACATACATCAATCAGCCAAACGGTCCGCTCGAAGTATTCGACAGGCTTATTCGTCAAGGCATCCCCGTTCGCCGGTTAGGCAGTGCTGCCATCGATCTTTGCTGGGTTGCCGCAGGCCGTTTCGACGGCTTCTACGAGCACAAGCTCAATGCCTGGGACAGCGCCGCCGGCTTCCTGATAGTTGAGGAAGCAGGTGGAAAAGTAACCGATCTTTCGGGCAGCTACTATAATCCTTACCAACCGGGTATCGTGGCAACGAATGGATTGATACATGATGAGCTGCTGAAGTGGATTGATGGAAGCGTTGTAGTGTAGCAGGTAGTTTATGTACGATGTTGGATGTACGGTGTACGATGTAGAAAGGGTTCACGTTACAAAATCCTATTGGTTCATTTACGGGGAGAAATTTTTCGCAGAGGATTAAGCATTTACTTTGCAAAAAACTAAACCCTCATGGATGCCGAAGAGCTTAAAAAACGTACCAGGAAACTGGCAGTGGATGTCGCACACCTTATATTGAAACTCGAAAACAATCTGATTAACAGGAGTTATAGTAACCAGATTATTAGATGCAGCAGTTCAGTGGCCGCAAATTACAGGGCAGCCAGACGCGCCAAATCCCGCCCTGATTTTATCAACAAACTGAAAATAGTAGAAGAGGAACTTGATGAAACATTGTTCTTCCTTGATTTGTTAAATGAGTTTAATGCTCATTTCAAAACTGAAATTGATGCAATTATGGCTGAAGGAGAAACTTTATTAAGGATATTTGTAGCCACAATTAATTCAGCAAGAAAATGAGGTGATGTACGATTTACGATTTTAGATGTACGATGTATCAGTAAACATGTTTTATCTCTAAAATTGCATTTCGTACAAAACCAGATGTACAATATGGCCAACATCTTAAATCTAAAATCGTACGTCGTATATAACAGGGTGTATAATGTAGGTCGCATCGTACACAGTACATCTAGCATCGTACATAAAAGGTGTATAATGCCAATAACATCGTACATCTAACATCGTAAATCGTACATAAAAAGGTGTATAATGTAGATCACATCGTACACCGTACATCGTAAATCGTACATCATATGTCTCGAACAGAAATCTCTTCCCTCGGCGAATTTGGTCTTATCGATCACCTGACGAGGAACTTTGAAATACAGAATGCATCAACAGTTGTGAGTGTGGGAGATGATGCGGCAGTGATTGACCACTTTGGAAAACAGACGGTGGTTACCACGGATCTTTTGCTGGAGGGTGTGCATTTTGATTTGATGTACACGCCGCTCAAACATCTTGGTTATAAAAGTGTTATAGTAAATCTGAGTGACGTATATGCCATGAATGCACAGCCTACGCAGATCACCATGAGTATTGGCATCAGCAACAGGTTCAGCATGGAGGCGCTGGATGAATTTTACGAAGGCGTTTATGCGGCCTGTGAGAAATATGGGGTTGATCTTGTCGGTGGTGACACTGCTTCGTCTCAAAAAGGCTTTGTAATTTCTGTTACAGCTGTGGGAGAAGTAGCCCCCGGAGCATTTGTAAAAAGAAGTACCGCAAACAGTGGCGACCTGGTCTGTGTAAGTGGCGACCTGGGTGGTGCTTTTCTCGGACTGACTTTACTGGAAAGGGAGAAGAAAATTTACTTGGAGAATCCTAAAATTCAGCCGGATCTGGAAGGTGAAGATTATATAGTGGGCAGACTGCTTAAACCTGAAGCAAGGAAAGACATCATAGCTTTCTTTGAGCAGAACAACCTGGTGCCTACTTCTATGATGGATATAAGCGATGGACTGAGCAGCGAAATATTGCATATTTCAAGACAAAGTAACCTTGGCTGCCGCCTTTATGAAGAAAAGATACCAATTGACGAAAAAGCGAGGCAGGCGGCTTTCAAATTTGGTCTGGATCCTACGGTTTGTGCACTTAATGGCGGAGAAGATTATGAACTGATCTTTACCATCAGGCAGGAAGATCACGAGAAGATCTTGCTAAATGAAGAGATCAGTGTTATAGGCTATATGCTCGATGAAGAAGAGGGGCGCAAACTGATTACCAAAGGCGGCAACACATTTGATATAACTGCGCAGGGATGGAATGCATTTGTTAAATAAGCGTTTTGCGTAACAATGTTTGCAAAATATGCTTAAGTTGGTACCTGTGCTTTTGAATTTATTCCATAAGTTTAAGCGTATAAGCGGAAGACTTGCAACGTATAACCTATGCGGAAATGAGCAGATCTACAGGTTTCTTTTTATTGGTGATTGCGGGATGGCTGATAACGGCTTCTTGTAGTAGTGCAAAAAACGCGTCTTTCGACAGCAGCTACAAAATTGCGCCAGACAAAATGCAGTCAGATGTGGTGCTGCTCAAAAAAGTGCTTGAGGCTGACCATCCGAGTCTTTACTGGTACACATCAAAAGATAGCCTTGATCTGTATTTCAATACGGCGCTTTATAATCTGAACGATTCACTTACTGAATTCGAATTTAAAAACCGTGTGGCATGGTTGGTGAGTAAGATAAAATGCGGGCATACTTCGGTGCATTATCCCAGGTCTTACAACAAATACTTCCGGCACTCAAAGCTGCCCTTTCTTCCTTTGTATGTAAAAACATGGAATGACAGCATCGTGGTTGTCGCGAATGCATTCCCCAGGGACTCCGTGCTGAAAAGGGGCACCGTAATAACCTCCATCAACGGTTATACAAACAAAGTCCTGCTCGATTCCATATTCAGTTTTATCAGCACCGACGGCTATAGCGAAAACTTCAAAAGCCAGTTGTGCAGTTTTAATTTTCCGGCTTTTTACTACAATGCATTTGGTAAATCGGACAAGTTTACAATAGGCTATATTGATTCCACCGGACTGGAGAAAACTACAGTTGTAAATGCTTACGAACGCAAACGGGATACTTCAACAAAGAAGAATAGCAATAATGTTAAGATCCTTCCTCCGTCGCCGCCAAGAAAAACATTTCCGCAATACATCAATGCAAAAAAGAACATCCAGTTTGATACAGCCAACGGCATCGCATACATGCGGCTGGCAACTTTTTCAAACAATGCCAACCTGAAATCATTTTATAAAAAGAGTTTCAAAAAGCTGAGAAAACATGGCATCAACAGCCTGGTGATAGATTTGAGGGAGAATGGTGGAGGGAACATTTCCAACAGTATCCGGCTGACTAAATACCTTATCGATAAACCTTTTAAAGTCGCAGACACTGTTGCTGCAGTGTCAAAAAACATTGCATATAAAAAGTACATTTCGCCTGGAATTGCCTATTGGTTCGCGATGCAGTTTACCACACACAAAAAAGATGATGGCCGGGCACATTATACTTATTACGAAAACAATCTATTCAAACCCAAAAAGAAAAATCATTTTACAGGGCAGGTTTACCTGTTGCAGGGCGGTTTTACTTTCTCCGCGGCAACGATGTTTGTGAATAGTTTAAAGGGACAAAATAATATAACCGTGGTAGGAGAGGAAACTGGTGGGGGAAGCTATGGAAACTCTGCAGTATACTTACCTACCCTTGTACTGCCCAACAGTAAACTGAGGGTAACTTTCCCGCTCTATCGCGTGGTAATAGATCATTCCAAAGAAAAAGCAGGCAGGGGTATTATACCCGATGTGCTGATTCCGCCGTCATCTCTGGCTATTCAGCAAGGGGTTGACATAAAAATGCAGGCAATTCTGCAAATGATTCACGACAAAAAAGAACATCTCGCGGGGAAGCTTTCTGCGGTTAGCTACCAGGAATAAAAAGTCAAAAGGCAAAATAGCTATTGCAAGCGCTTCTATTTCCACTTCACTACGCTCAGATCGGCTCAAAGCTGGCAGCTGATAGCTCACAGCTAGTGATTGCAATCATGCTCGTGGCAGTGATTTGCTCTGCGGCAAAGACGGTAATTGTAATAGTGAGCGGAAACAACCAGTAAAACTGCAGGCATTAGGAGCAACACCTCATAGTGGTGCCAGATCTGTTTGGCCAGCAGAAAACTGATCCCGAAGGAGAAGATAATCAAGGGAAGATAACTATGATGATGTTTCTTCCGGCCATGATAAAGTGAGTAAGAACCTATACCAAAAGCCAAAATGATCATAAAAACTTCAAAAGCAAGGTTATTGATCACCTCGAACCCAAATATCGGCATCGTGGTTAAAAACAGTGGTAAAACAGCACAATGTATAGCGCACGCTACCGAAGCGGTAATTCCTAAAGCATCCCAATTAATCTTTACATTCATTCTTTCACGTTAAGAGTAGTGCAAAAGTAGGCATTTGCAACCTAGTTGCAAAACAAAATTATCATTTCCTGACGTACCTTTGCAAAATGAAAAAGTTCATAGGGTATTCTATATTTTTTATTGTGCTGGCTGCATTGTTTTTAGTATTCTCTTTTTGGGGCACGGATAACTGGAAGGCAAAGAGCCCGGTTATTAACTATGTTAAACCATTTGCTTTTACAACCCAGGATGGACAGCGGTTTACAGAAAAAGATATGGCGGGAAAGGTTACTGTAGTAGAGTATTTTTTCACAACCTGTAAAGGCATTTGTCCAAGGTTGAACACCAACATGAAAGATGTTTACGAGACTTTTAAAGATGAACCGGATTTTATGATCGTTTCCCATACCTGCGATCCTGAAACAGATTCCGTTCCTGTGTTAAAACGCTATTCTGATTCCTTGAAAGTGGACACACATAAATGGGTATTTTTAACCGGACGTAAGGACAGCCTGTACCAGACAGCGAGGAACAGCTATTTGCTGGATGACCCCAATAATAACCTGGTAGATATTAAGGACCAGTTTTTACATACCCAGTTTTTTGCAGTTGTTGACAAAAATGGCCAGGTACGCGGACATGTATATGACGGACTTAAGAAAGACGAACTGGCATCAATGAAAGAAGATATCAAAAAGTTATTGAAGGAAAAGGCCGGAGCTAACGGATTTTCAACCAGTATCTTTACCAATAATCCTCAATAAAAAGTATTTTATGCAGAAGAGAATTGCTGAATTG
Organism: Danxiaibacter flavus; assembly: GCF_041060425.1. Lineage (NCBI taxonomy): Bacteria > Pseudomonadati > Bacteroidota > Chitinophagia > Chitinophagales > Chitinophagaceae > Danxiaibacter > Danxiaibacter flavus. The sequence goes on along the minus strand of NZ_JAULBC010000004.1, from coordinate 521,190 downwards.
TTGAAGAAAAATCAATTAAGCATAACAGAGAGCAGGAAGAAAATATTGGAGCTGTTTCAAAGTGCCAATGGTGCTTTGGCGCATGCCGACATTGAGAAGCAAAGCGGCGAACATTTTGATCGTGTAACTATTTACCGAACGCTGCAGACATTTGTAGAAAAAGGCATTATTCATACCATTCCTACTGCCGATAATAGTGTTCTTTACGCCTTGTGTAAAGATGAATGTTCCGCAGGCCATCACCATGACAATCACGTTCACTTTATTTGCGATGATTGCGGCACAACTTATTGCCTGGATCATGTAGATATCCCAGCCATTCAACTACCAATCGGCTTCAAAGCAAAGCAAACTGATATTGTAATGAGCGGCGTTTGCAAGGAATGCAACGTTTAATGTACGATGTTAGATGTACGGTGTTAGATGTACGGTGTTAGATGTACGGTGTACGATGTGGTGGATGTCTGATGTGTTAGTTAATAATGTTGATAAATGATACCTGCCCTATTTAGCAGATAAGGGCCATTTCAGGTCAAAACAGCTGATTGCTGATAGCTCCTTAGAACAGACTTTTCCTTTTGGTGCTGCTTCTTCCTCCCAATCCCAGGGCACCCAATAAACTTCGGGTAATAACATTTGCGGCTGTTCGGCCTACTTGTTTTAAGATAGGGTTATCAAAAATGCTTTCTTCTTTTTGAGTTTTGCTGTTAGTAGTGGTTGTGGTTTCTTTGGTTTTATTTGCGGCGTCCTCCAATTTTTGATTCAGGATCTCATATGCGCTTTCGCTGTCAATTTCTTTATTGTATTTAGTGGCCAGCTTGCTTTTGTTTACCAATGCATCAATTTCCACATCACTCAAAATATCCATCCTGCTTCTGGGCGAGCAGAGCATAGTATGCACTAACGGAGTTGGGATACCTTTTTCATTCAATAAAGTTACCAGTGCTTCGCCAATTCCCATCTGCGTGAGCAATTCATCTGTTTTATAGTAAGGTGATTCGGGAAAGTTTTCTGCTGCTTGTTTAATTGTCTTCCGGTCCGCGGCGGTAAAAGCCCTTAATGCGTGCTGCACTTTTAAACCAAGTTGTCCTAAAATGGATGCCGGTACGTCCTGTGGATTTTGCGTACAGAAGAAAATGCCAATGCCTTTGGAACGGATCAGTTTTATAATGGTTTCAATATGCTCCAATAGTGCATCCGTAGCTTCATTAAAGATGAGGTGAGCTTCATCAATGAACATTACCAGTTTGGGTTTATCCAGGTCGCCTTCTTCCGGAGAAACCGCATACAGTTCAGCAAGAAGCTGCAGCATAAAGGAGGAAAACAGTTTTGGCCTGTTCTGCATATCGGTAACGCGCAGAATATTGATCATGCCACGGCCATCATCGCTAATGCGCATCAGATCATCCACTTCAAAACTGGGCTCACCAAAAAACTGGTCGGCGCCCTGCTGTTGCAGTTCAACTACTTTTCTTAAAATCGTTCCGGTAGAAGTTGTAGAGATCTTACCATATTGCTTTTCCATTTCGGCCTTGCCTTCATCACCGATGTATTGTAATACTTTAATAAAGTCTTTCAGATCAAGCAGTGGTAGCTTGTTATCATCGCAATACTTGAAGATCATGGCTACCAGTCCACCCTGCGTATCATTCAATCCCAATATCTTACTTAGCAGTATCGGACCAAATTCAGAAACAGTTGCACGGAGCTTTACGCCCTTCTCATTGCTTAACGTAAGTAATTCCACCGGAAAACCTGTGGGTTCGTATGTTAAGTTCAACAGTTTATAACGTTCATTCAGTTTATCATTTGCGGACCCCGGAGCTGCCAGGCCACTCAGGTCACCTTTTATATCCATCAATACAACAGGAACACTTGCATCACTCAGGTATTCACTCATCATCTGCAAAGTCTTGGTTTTACCAGTACCGGTTGCACCGGCAATAAGCCCGTGCCTGTTCATGGTTTTCAAAGGAAGAAGCACATCCGCACCGGTTACAACCTGTCCGTCCAATATTGCACAACCTATTTTAACATGTTCTCCTTTAAAAGTATATCCCTGTTTTACAGCTTCAAGAAATTGCTCCTGGGTAGGCATATGACAAATTTTTATGGAAGATAAGGAAAAAGGGGGGAGGGGAGAGGGGAGAGTATCAGGTATCAGGTTTCAGGTGTGAGGTTTGAGGTGTGAGGTATCAGGTTTGAATACATCGTACAATATACCCGTACGAACGTGCCATCGGTGCGGGCGTGCATCTAACATCGTACATCAAAAAAAGCCTGTTACACCTAAGTACTTCGTAAACCGTACTTCGTACTTAAAATATCACGCTGTCCCACCTAATCACATCGTACACCGTACATCTAACATCGTACATCAAAGAAAGCTCATTACACCTAAGTACTTCGTAAATCGTACTTCGTACTTAAAATATCACGCTGTCGCACCTAATCACATCGTACACCGTACATCTAACATCGTACATCAAAGAAAGCCCGTCACACCTAAGTACTTCGTAAATCGTACTTCGTACTTAAAATATCACGCTGTCGCACCTAATCACATCGTACACCGTACATCTAACATCGTACATCAAAGAAAGCCCGTTGCACCTAAGTACTTCGTAAATCGTACTTCGTACTTAAAATATCACGCTGTCGCACCCAATCACATCGTACACCGTACATCTAACACCTTACATCTAAAAAAAGCCTTTTGCACCTAAGTACTTCGTAAATCGTACTTCGTACTTAAGATATCATGCTGTCGCACCTAATCACATCGTACACCGTACATCTAACATCGTACATCGTCTCATTTCCACCTCAACAGTGAACTCAACGGATGTCTCAGGCCGGTGTAGCGCATCATGTCTACTTTTACACTTCCTACAGCAATAGGGCTTTCCACTCGTAAAGGGATGTGATTGGCATCATCGCTTACCCAAACGGTCATTTTTTCGCCACCTTCAAAAATGGTTCCTTTCAATAAAAGCGGTTTAAACTTGATGGCATTAAACTTTCCGTATTTGGTTTTAACCACTTCTTTGCCCATATAGCGCACATACAAGTGGTAGATCTCATTATCCAGAAACATATCGAAAGGAACTTTGTCGCCCGGTTTGTAAGCGTTGAAATTAATGTTTCTCGCGTAGTATATGGCACTTATTACATCCTGTATGCACGTAGGTATTTTAAATACGCCCGTATTGGTAATCGCTGTATTTGTCTGAGCGTTGAAAGTAATGTTCTCATACTTTTTGTAGCCTCCCTCATCAATATTGCGGATAAATTTTAGGGGCTGAAGCGTGGCTGTATCAATATAAGTTTCGTAACGGTCGCGCACTTTAAAAATCCAGTCATAATTGGAGTTAGAAGTGCCGGCGGCCACTACATGATAAACCGGCCTGTTGCCAACGTGCTCAAGACCTGTTGTAAATGTTGCGGTTCCTGCATTTACATAAATGCCCACAACAGAGTAAAATACATTGTAGGTTAATTGTTCGCCAGACTGAAAAGCAGTGTTACGGATACCGCAGAAATCATCTCCCGCAGTTAACGAAATAGAACTAATAAGTCCACAGATGATTGCAATTAATTTCTTCACGCTATTTTCTAAATAATTTTACTGTCAAAATGAACAAACTTCCTGCCAATGCGGGTATAATAAGGTTTATAAGCCATATACCCGCAGCGGCGTATAAAATGCCGATCGTATTCGCGCTAAGTAATCCAAACAACTGTGTACTCACTTCGCCCCTAACGCCCAACTCTGCCATTGGAATTGTTGGAAGGATTGCCAATACTAAAAACAATACGCATACCATATTTGCGCCGTCTGCCACACTTACATATACATCAAACACCCGGAACATAAGCAGGTACTGAACGATAAAGACAATATACCTTGCGGTTGACAGCACCAAAATTCTTGTTAATTCTTTCCAGTGAAACTCTTCTACCTTATCAATCAGGTATTTATATTTCGAAACAAAAGGTAGTTTTTCCACAATGGCTGCTATCCACGACACCCTGTAATATGCAATAATCATAAGTATCGTGCCTATTATTATTATGTAAATTAATCCATTTAGCCAAAGTGTCGATAATCCCTGCAGGGGATGACCAGGGGTAAGAATATTGTAACGCAGGTAGAACAATCCGGCAATACCGGCAACAAGGGTAATAATTACCTGGCTCATGCTACCGACAATGGTAAGGGAAATAGATCTTAAACGATTTCCTTCTTCCATGTAAACAATCCTTCCTACATATTCCCCTACACGGTTGGGTATAAAAAGAGAGAAGGATAACCCGGACAACACCGCCTTGAATGCCGTAAAGAAGCCGACTTTTTGCACATGCCTCACTAAAACCTGCCATTTACGGGCTTCAATTCCCCAGTTTACGATGCTAAAGACGCCAACAGCAAACAAATACCAGCCATGCGGACCCTTGTAAGAATCTTTCATGAGTTGCCATGAACCATGAAGATTTGTTTGATTTCTGACTTTTTGATAGATGGAAAATGATAATCCAACAAAAAGCAATGGGCCTATTATATAATTGAGAATGATCTTATTTCGGCGGCTTAATTGCATAAATTGGGGTCAAACGTACGGCAAAATCTCTTTAAAAGAGCTTTCTTTTCTCGCAATGGGCGCATTTGAACAGCTATTTCTCGCAGCGGGCGCAACGGGGCAGAGACGCAGCGATGTCCGCCGCGCCGCTGCTACTCCGCGTTCGCTGCGTGAAACATTTCTTTCTCGCAGCGGTCGCAACGAAAAGGCGGCGCAGCGAACTGCCGCGTCGCGCCGTTGCTTCTCCGCGTTCGCTGCGTGAAACATTTCTTTCTCTCGCAACGGGCGCAACGGGGCAAAGACGCAGCGACATATTGCAGCCCAAGATTTATCGCCAAAAGCAAAGCTGAGCTAAAGATGCACCTTCCGCCGCGCCGCTGCTTCTCCGCGTTCGCTGCGTGAAACATTTCCTTTTCTCGCAGCGGGCGCAACGGGGCAAAGACGCAGCGACATATTGCAGCCCAAGATTTGTCGCCAAAAGCAAAGCTGAGCTAAAGATGCACCTTCCGCCGCGCCGCTGCTTCTCCGCGTTCGCTGCGTGAAACAATTTCATTTCTCGCAGCGGGCGCAACGGGGCAGAGACGCAGCGAAATACTGGATTTCCCAAAATTTCTCGCTGAAAACAAAACTGAGCTACAACCCTATCCGCCGCGCCGCTGCTTCTCCGCGTTCGCTGCGTGAAACATTCACTTTCTCGCAGCGGGCGCAACGGGGCAAAGACGCAGCATTATCCGCCGCGCCGTTGCTTCTCCGCGCACGCTGCGTGAAACCCTTCACCACGTGAAAAACCTTAAATTTTCGGATTCTAATACATTTCATTTATTTTTGCATACTCAGGCGGATTTGTTTATTGTTCGGCCTGCTAAAAAAAATTGAACTAATAAACGCAAAGAAACCTCACTTCGTTTCCCACACGTTTTATTAGCATTTTCAATTACGCATTTGTTGCGGTAAAAGTTTTTTACCTGAACGGACCGGATCGGTATAAATGCCCCTGCATTTATATGCGCCGGATTAAAACTTAAGAGGATGAAGACAATACAGGAATGTTTGCAGGAGCGTATTTTAATTATTGACGGTGCCATGGGTACTATGATCCAGCGTCATAAATTAACGGAAGCCGATTATCGTGGCGAGCGGTTTAAAGACTGGCATACTGATGTTAAAGGCAATAATGACCTGCTTTGCCTTACGCAGCCGGACATAATTACCGGTATTCACGAAGAGTACCTTGAAGCCGGTGCGGATATCATTGAAACAAATACTTTCAGCAGCACCAACATAGCCCAGGCTGATTATGACATGCAGTCGCTGGCTTACGAACTGAACGTAGCCGCTGCTGCGTGTGCAAGAAAAGCGGTAGAGAAATATGTGAAGAAAGACGGCAGACCCAGATTTGTCGCTGGCGCTATCGGACCATTGAACAAAACGCTGAGCCTTTCACCGGATGTAAATAACCCGGGTTCAAGGGGATTAACTTTTGACGAAGCTGCTGATGGCTATTATGAACAGATCAAAGGGTTGGCTGATGGCGGTGTTGATGCATTGTTGATCGAAACGATCTTCGACACACTGAACGCCAAAGCTGCTATTTATGCTGCTAAAAAATATTTTAGAGAAACCGGTAAGGAGTTACCGATAATGATCAGTGGTACCATCACTGATGCAAGCGGAAGAACGCTGAGCGGTCAAACGCTCGAGGCTTTCTATATCTCCGTTAAGCATGCGAAACCGCTGAGCATTGGCCTTAACTGTGCTTTGGGTGCACAGGAAATGCGCGGGCATATTGAGGAGCTTTCTCAGATTGCTTCCTGCTATACATCTGCGTACCCCAACGCGGGTTTACCCAATGCGATGGGTGAGTATGATGAGCAACCCCACCAGACAGCGCATTTTATTGAAGAGTGGGCCAAGGAGGGTTTTGTGAACATCGTTGGTGGGTGCTGCGGCACTACCCCCGATCATATTAAGCATATAGCAGAACAAGTGAAGAAATTTGTGCCAAGGCAGTTACCTGTAGTGGAGGAAGTTTATTAAAAAAGCCTGGCCACGAAGACGCTAAGACAAAAAGAAGCTCAAAGGAAAGGTTAGCTAAAGCCAAAAAAGAACACAAAGCTTCAAATTTTGGAATTGGCGTAGTGCCTAAAACCCGAAGAAATCCCTAAACTTAAAAAACATGCCATGGTAAGAGTATTAAGTGGCGAAGAAGAATGGATCGGTAAACAGGTTGTTGATATTGCATTTCATTTGCATAAAAAATTGGGGCCTGGTTTGTTGGAGAAAGTTTACGAGTCGTGCTTTTGCTATGAATTGAATAAAAGGGATATTCCTCATAGTGTGCAGTTAAAAGTTCCGATCATGTATGATGGGGTAATGTTTGAAGAGGGATTGCGACTGGATTTATTAGTAGGTGATTTAGTGGTAGTTGAGTTGAAGGCGCAGGAAATCTATCATCCGGTTTGGGAGGCTCAGTTGCTGAGTTATTTGCGTTTGAGCAATAAACGATTGGGATATATAATAAATTTTACGGTCCCACTTATAAAGGATGGAATTAAAAGAATGGTCCTTTGATGCAATTTTTTTCATTGCATACTTGGGATCTCAGTTTTAAACTTTGTGCTTCTTTGCGTCTTAGCGTCTTGGTGGCTAACCTTTTCGCTTCAGCGTCTTAGTGGCAAAACAATTTATCATGATCATTAAACCATATTTACGTTTATCAGGATTAGAGCCTTTGATTGTTAGGCCGGAGACAAATTTTGTGAATGTTGGTGAGCGTACCAACGTTACCGGGTCTAAAAAATTTGCCAGGCTTATCAAAGAAAATAAATTTGAGGAGGCCCTTGGTGTTGCGCGTCAGCAGGTAGAAGGCGGCGCTCAGATCGTCGATGTGAACATGGACGATGCATTGCTTGACGGTGTGCAGGCGATGACCACTTTTTTGAACTACCTGCAGAGTGAACCGGATATCGCCAAGGTTCCGGTGATGATCGATTCTTCCAAATTTGAAGTGATAGAGGCGGGATTAAAATGTGTGCAGGGTAAGTGTATTGTTAACTCTATCTCATTAAAAGAAGGCGAAGAGAAATTTATCCACCAGGCACAAATCTGCTTAAGCTTCGGTGCTGCAGTTATTGTAATGGCCTTTGATGAAAATGGCCAGGCTGATACTCTGGAGAAAAGAGTAAACATCAGTGAAAGAGCATACAGGATCTTAACTGAAGTAGTAGGTTTTGATCCGCAGGATATCATCTTCGATCTTAACATATTCGCGATAGCTACCGGTCTTGAAGAGCATAATAACTATGCGGTGGACTTTATTGAAGCGACCCGCATTATCAAACAAAAGTTTCCTCTCGTAAAGATCAGCGGTGGTGTTAGTAACCTTTCGTTCTCTTTCAGAGGAAATGATCATGTGCGTGAGGCAATGCATTCCGTGTTTCTTTTTTATGCAATCCAGGCGGGCATGGACATGGGCATCGTCAATGCAGGTCAGTTAGTGGTGTATGACCAGATTGAACCTGAGCTGAAAAAATTATGTGAGGATGTAATTTTTAACAGGAACAATGATAATAACGAGGCTACAGATAAATTGATTGCTTTTGCCGAAACAGTAAAAGCAACAGGTAAAGAGGAAAAGAAAGATGATGCGTGGAGACAAACATCTGTTGAAGAGCGTTTAAAACATGCACTGGTAAACGGTATTACTGAATACATTGATGAAGATACAGAGGAAGCAAGGCAGACATATCCCCGACCACTGGATGTAATTGAAGGTCCTTTAATGGACGGCATGAATGTGGTGGGTGATCTGTTTGGTGCAGGTAAAATGTTCCTGCCACAGGTGGTGAAGAGCGCGAGGGTAATGAAGAAAAGCGTGGCCTGGTTAACGCCTTTTATTGAAGCAGAGAAACAAGGTAACACATCTAACGCACCCCGTATTTTAATGGCGACTGTTAAAGGTGATGTACACGATATTGGTAAGAATATTGTAGGCGTAGTATTAGGCTGTAATGGCTATGATATCATTGATATGGGCGTGATGGTGCCGGCTGATAAAATTTTAGATGCAGCGGAAAAAGAAAAGGCCGACATTATTGGTCTGAGCGGATTGATAACACCCTCGCTTGATGAAATGGTGCATGTTGCGCGGGAAATGAAACGCCGCGGCATGAAACAACCACTGTTGATTGGTGGCGCTACTACATCAAGAACACATACAGCCGTTAAAATAGAACCTGAGTATGGTAACGGAGTTGTGCATGTGTTGGATGCATCAAGAAGTGTTACAGTAGCCGGATCATTACTTAGCAATGAAAACAAGCCCGCGTTTTTACAAGGTGTAGCAGCTGAGTATCAGAAATTAAGAGATGACTTTGGCAAGCGCCAGTCGTTCAAACAATATATTTCTTTTGCAGATGCACAAAACAATGCTGTAAAAGTTGATTGGAGCGAGTATAAACCTGTGAAACCTTCATTCCTTGGGACAAAAGTTTTTGAAGAGTTCGATCTTGCCGAGATCCGTAAATACATAGACTGGGGTCCGTTCTTTATTGCGTGGGAAATGGGTGGAAGATTTCCTCAGTTGCTGGAAGATGCTGTAATTGGAAAAGAAGCAACGAAACTGTACAACGATGCCAACGCGTTGTTGGACAAAATTGTTACTGAAAAATGGCTGACGGCAAAAGGTGTTATCGGTTTTTATGAGGCAACAAAAACGGGCGCGGACAGTGTGCGCGTAAATCATAATGGAGAGCCGGTAAAATTGGAGTTCCTTCGCCAGCAGGTGAAGAAAGCTGCGGATCAGCCAAATCTATCACTTGCTGATTTTATAGCGCCGGAGGGGACAGGCATAGAAGATTATATAGGTGCATTCGCCGTTACTATTCACGGTATTGAACCTCACCTGAAAAAATTTGCCGACCAGTACGATGACTACAACAAGATTATGTTACAGGCCCTGGCGGACAGATTTGCAGAAGGCTTTGCTGAAGTGTTACACGAACGTGTGCGTAAAGATTACTGGGGCTACGCTAAGGATGAACATCTTACCAACGAAGAACTGATCAAGGAAATATATACCGGAATAAGACCTGCCCCCGGTTATCCCGCTTGTCCGGATCATACTGAGAAATACAAATTGTTCGATCTTTTAAATGCAACTGAAAATACTGGTATTGAGCTGACTGAATCGTTGGCTATGTATCCGGCAGCAAGTGTTTGCGGGTGGTACTTCAGCAACCCAAAAAGCCAGTACTTTGGCGTAGGTAAAATTTCGCAGGACCAGTTGAATGATTACTCCCAACGTAAAGGCTGGACTGCAGAAGAAGCAGAGAAGTGGCTGAGACAAAATATGGAGTAAGTTATACGTTGTAAGTTATACGTTATACGTTTTTCTAAGCGAAGGGCTTAAACGTACAACGTATAACTTATCACTTACCACTCAAAGGTTCTCGCGGATGCGTTTTTCCAACGCGATCTTTGAAAGTGTGCCAACCTGTTTATCCACTACTGCACCATCTTTGATAAACAGAAGTGTAGGAGTTGCACTAACATTATACTGAATGGATAATTCCGGGTTGTAAGCCACATTTACTTTGGCCATATTAGCCTGCCCACTATAGGCTTCGGAAAGTTCATCAATAACATTGCTGAGCGCTCGACAGGGACCGCACCACTCGGCCCAAAAATCCACAACAGTTAGCTTATTATCATTCGCCACTTGTGATGCAAAATTGTGATCAGTTAATTCCAATACCATAATGCGTGTTTTTGAAGTGATTTAATGAATCTCAAAATTGATTCGTTGCCATCATTCCTGAACATCGATAATCTGAATGTGCGATAGATGAAATTTATCGGACTTTACATTATGACTTAATGAGCATTAAGCATTAACAACATTCGGTAAGTTTATATTCTTGTTGCGAAGATCCAGACCTCCTTCCAGTATTGATTTTAAATTGAGCAGATAGAGCGACCATCCTTTTCCGCATTCAATATAGAAATAACGTTGTTCCTTTTCGTCATTCATTGGCATTTGTTGCGTCAGTTCGCAGAGTGTTTCTCCGGCTTCTTCCTTGATGCTGACGGTGACAATACAGTTTCCGCTAAAAATGAATTTCAACAAGTCGGTGCCGTTAGCCTCCAATATTTCATTTTGTTCAACAGCTGAGTCATCATAACCATGCCATAGCCACTTGTATTTGTCACCTGGTTTAACTTGTTCTGAAGGAGTTCTAGCAACGCCATCCTTTGTTGTAAAATGGGCTTCACGCAGAAACCAGCTTTCAAGTCCGGCTTGCGTGGTCCACGCGTTGTAAATTGCTTCTTTGCTTGCTTTTATAGGGACACGTTTTGTAAAGGTGCTCCAGTTATAGTCTTGCATAGCAGATCGTTTGATGCAAAGGTAGAAATAGTTAGGGTGGCTTTCATACTGGACTGAGCTGATAGTTCCAATGAACGTATGTTCCTCTCAAACATTAAGATCATTATTGTTCGACTAAAAGTGTGAAAAGATAGGTTGCCTGATAATGATTGCATCGACGAGGTTTAATTTATTAAGAGGGATTAGCTGGATGAAAGTTCATCTGTCACTATTAGCTAACAAGGATCGTGACTCAATCTGTTGAAATTTAGTCTGACAATAATGATTCCAATCTCCAATCCTCCTACTTTTGTACATGTCCCTCTCCAAAAAAATACTTGACTTTTTGTTTCATCTCAAAATGCCGTTCGATCTTCCCGAAGGTGTGGGAGTATTAGATTCACATAAAGATGAAGAAGTGCGGGAAGCTTGTTCTGCATTCTATAAAAAATTTTACAACGATAATAAGCCGCGACATATCATGATGGGTATAAATCCCGGTCGCTTCGGTGGCGGCATAACGGGTATTCCCTTTACTGATCCAATTCGTCTTGAACGGGATTGTGGTATTGCAAATGACTTTCAGAAGAAACAGGAATTATCATCCGTTTTCATCTATGATATGATCGAGGCATTTGGTGGCACGAATGCATTTTACGGTAAGGTCTATATCACTGCAATAAGTCCGCTTGGCTTTGTGAAAAAAGGTAAGAATCTGAATTATTATGACGATAAATTATTGAAACAATTAATCGAACCGTTCGTTGTTGATTGTATCAATAAGCAGTTATCGTGGGGATTAAATACCGATGTTTGTTTTTGTATCGGAGAAGGGGAAAATCTTACTTATCTCAACCAGCTAAACCAGAAATATCAGTGGTTTAAAAACATTAAAGCTGTCCCGCATCCGCGGTTCATCATGCAATACAAACTCAAGCAAAAACAAGACTACATTAAACGATACGTTGAAACGCTGCTACGCAGCGAGTAAACCACGGAGGCACAACGGCACAAAGAATCACGGCGAAAAGCAGCACGACGATATCTTTAGCGCAAAGTTTGTGGAAGAAAATGATCGTCGTGTTTCTCCGTGCCGCACTGCCTCCGTGGTTCAAAAAATCATTTGCATTTTTCCCCCGGCAGAAACTTAATAAACTTCCTAACTACAAAAGTCAGCACCTGTTTATCACCCTCCATCGACGGCCGGAATTCAAACGTGCCTTCTACATTCACCAGTAAAGCTTCTTTATCTTTCTTTTTAAGTGCGCTGTAATCTTTTTCCATGTTAACGGTTTCCTTTGTCAATTCCACAGGATACGTTTTACCTGTTGCGCAAACTGTGAGTAAATGGCTATCAGCGTAATAAACAAACATGCCTTCAAGCGGAATATTTGATTTTGTGTTGAAGCTTTTGTTTGCCACACGAGGCAGATTAAAATTCAGGTTGCCTGTGCTCACTATTTCCTTGCCTTGCATATCCAATTGTTGCAGACCATTGAGTGTTGCTTTGTACATGGAAGGGCCGTCTTTAATACCCTTTAGGGAAACAATGCTATCGCTTAGTGACCATGTTCCCAGGCTGTAAAATGCACTGCCTTTATTCCTGTCCTTGTATACCTGTTCTATCAGGAAAGTACTATCCTCATTCAGCTGAATGGTAGTAGCAATACCCGGACAATCGGCACAAGGTAAAGTACCCTGGTAAACACCTTCAACTTCCTGCATGGTTATATCATCAGCCTTGCTATTGTCATCTTCTTTTGTAATCGTGGAATCTTTTGCAGCGTGTTTGGATGCATTGTTATTGCAGGCAAAGAGCAATGCGATGAGGCAAATTGATAAAAGGTTTCTCATAATGAATGATGTTAATACAAGATTATATTTCCACACTTTCATGTTTGTTAATGCATGCAACACAATGCTAATATAACAAAAAGAATGAGCTGCCATGCGGCAGCTCATTAAAAAGTAATTTCAGGTATTCAAAAACCAAATGATCGTGCAATTAGATCACCAGGTTAACCATGCGTCCTTTTACATAAATGATCTTCTTGGGTTGTTTGCCATCCAGCCATTTTATCACAACCTCATTCTGTAGTACCAGCTGTTCAACCTGTTCCTGCGTGGCATCCAATGCAATATTCATGGTTGTTCTTAATTTTCCGTTTACACTGATAGGATATTCTTTGGTTGATTCAACAAGATATTTTTCTTCAAACGCAGGATAAGAAGCATCGAGTATAGATGATTGATTGCCCAATTGGCTCCACAACTCTTCACAAACGTGCGGTGCGTAAGGCGTAAGCATGATCAGTAAAGATTCCAACACTTCGCGTTTGTGGCATTTAGCATCAGAGAGGTCATTCACACAAACCATGAAAGCACTAACCCCGGTATTAAAAGAGAAGCGTTCTGTATCTTCTTCAATCTTTTTGATCGCTTTGTGTAATATTTTCAATTCGGCATCTGTTGCTTTTTCCTCGTTCCAAATCTTGCCTTTCAATTCATCAAAGAACAGGCGCCACAGTTTACGGAGGAAACGGTGCACCCCTTCAATACCTTTTGTATCCCATGGCTTGCTTTGTTCAACAGGTCCAAGGAACATTTCATACATGCGGAAAGTATCTGCGCCGTATCTGTTAACCAGGTCATCAGGATTAACAGTATTGAATTTGCTCTTGCTCATTTTTTCAACTTCTGAGCTGCAGATATATTTTCCGTCTTCCAGGATAAATTCTGCATCAGCATATTCAGCTTTCCATTTTTTGAAAGCTTCGGTATCGAGTTCAACACCATCCACCATGTTTACATCTACATGTAATCTGTCTGTCTGGTATTGATCAGCTAATCCTGCAGAAACAAATTTGTTGGCACCATGAACTCTATATACAAACCTTGACGAACCCTGTATCATCCCCTGGTTAACCAGTTTTTTATAAGGTTCATCATGACCTATCAATCCGAGGTCGAATAAAAACTTCGTCCACATGCGGCTGTACAGCAAATGCCCAACAGCATGTTCAGTTCCTCCGATATAAAGATCTACCTGGCCCCAGTAGTCACTTGCTTTGCGGCTGCAGAAAATTTCATTGTTGTCAGGGTCCATGTAGCGGAGAAAATACCAGGAAGATCCTGCATATCCGGGCATTGTGTTTGTTTCCAGATGCTCCGACGTCCATGCTTCAATATTGGCCAAAGGTCCTTCACCTTCTGGTCCCGGTCCATATTTCTCTACGTAAGGCAATTCAAGTGGCAGTTGATCTTCGCTCAACGGATAGGCGATACCATTGATCCATTTGATAGGGAACGGTTCTCCCCAATAACGCTGGCGGCTGAATGCGGCATCGCGCATTTTAAAATTGACCTTGCGTTTACCAATACCCATCTCTTCAATCTTGTCAATTGCTACGGTCATTGCCTCGCGCATTACCAGGCCATTTAAGAATCCGCTGTTTTCCAGGATAGCATCTTTGGTAGGATTGGCTTCTTCGCCATTATAATGTTCACCGATGATATTAGTGATCGGAATACCAAAATGCTGCGCAAATTTGAAGTCACGTTCGTCGCCGCAAGGCACGGCCATGATAGCGCCGGTACCGTAGCCCGCCAACACATATTCGCTGATCCAGATAGGAATTTCACGACCATCAAAAGGATTGATGGCATAAGCGCCTGTAAAACAGCCGGAGATTTTCTTCTCAGCCATGCGTTCTCTTTCACTGCGGCTTTTTACATATGCAATATATTCATCAACAGACTGAGCCTGCGCTGAGCCTTTCACCTCATCAATCCAATCGAGTTCGGGAGCAACAACCATAAAGTCCACACCAAAAATTGTATCAGGGCGTGTGGTATAAACACGCATCTGCCTTACTTTTCCCTGCTCACTTTTAACGGCGAAATCTATTTCAGCTCCATAGCTCTTGCCAATCCAGTTGCCCTGCATTTCTTTCATCGCATCGCTGAAGTCAACTGTCTCAAGTCCCTGCAACAAACGGTCTGCATACTCAGTGATACGGAGGTACCATTGACGAAGCTTCTTTTTAACAACAGGATAGCCACCTCTTTCGCTAACGCCATTGATCACTTCATCATTGGCTAAAACGGTTCCCAATGCTTCGCACCAGTTTACTTCTCCATAACCGCAATAGGAGAGGCGATACAACATCAGAATATCCTGTTGTTCTTTTTCAGAATAGCTTTTCCATTCATCAGCAGAAAAACTTAGTGAAGCATCGCCGGGACAAATATGGTTTGCATTACCTTCTTTTTCAAACAGGGCAACAAGTGATTCAATGCTTTCAGCTTTGTTGGTCTGCCTGTTATAGTAGCTGTTAAATAATTGAAGGAAGATCCATTGTGTCCATTTATAGTAAGATGGATCACTGGTGCGTACTTCTCTTGACCAATCGTAACAAAATCCCAGGTTATCTAACTGTCCGCGGAAGTTGCTGATGTTCTGCGCAGTACTGGTTGCCGGATGAACGCCATGATCAATGGCATATTGTTCTGCCGGAAGGCCGAATGCGTCGTAACCCATTGGGTGAAGTACGTTAAACCCTTTTAATCTTTTGAAACGGGCGAAAATATCGCTGGCGATGTAACCAAGCGGATGTCCCACGTGAAGGCCTGCTCCACTCGGATAGGGGAACATGTCCAGCACGTAATATTTAGGTTTGGAAGAATCGTTGCTCACCTGGTAGGCATTGGTGCTTTTCCAGTTGTTCTGCCATTTTTTTTCTATCTCCCGAAAGTTGTATTCCATTGTACTATATGTCGTTTGTTCGTTTACTATTTGTATTGCGAAAATTACTCAAATGCCGCTTTGGATCTTAAAGAAAAAGCAGTTGCCATTCATGGTATAATAAAAATCCCGGAATAGCGCTTATGGTTTCAATTTAGCCGCGGGCAAATGTGTTGCCGTTAACATTGAAATAAATATTCGCATTTTTTTTCACATGAGACCATACTAAGGCCAAGAAACAATCGTTAAGAGTGTGTGCAAATGTAAGCGAATCCCCTAAATTTGCTTTCTTCACTAATCCTATAATATATTGGCATGGCAGAAACAGGTAAATCTTCATTGAGGCGGAGCAAACCCAGTTACATCTATAGCATTGTTGGCGTGGCGATTGTGTTGCTCATCCTGGGTGTGATGGGATGGATTTTTTTGAATTTCAGACAGGTTGGTAACACGTTTAAGGAAGATATCCGCATCAGTGCTTACCTGCGCACCATGAATAAAGACACCATCGCGCAGATTCAGCAGTTCATAACGGCCCAGCCCTTTGCGAAAGATGTTACCTACGTAAACAAGGAAAAAGCCAAAGAGATCTGGAACAAGGAAAATAATGAAGACTGGGGCAAAATACTGGAAGACAATCCGTTTCCGGAAAGTATAGATTTTTACGCAAAGGCGGCCTACGTTAATAAAGATAGCCTGGCCAAAATGCAATCCTCCATCCTGAATGCTTACGGTAATCAAATCACTGATTTACAATATCCGCAGTTGCTGGTGAACAATCTTAATGAGAAGACTTCTAAAATAGGCCTGATATTCCTGGTGGTAGCCATTGTGTTATGCCTGATCGTTATTGTTAGTATAGACAATACTATAAGACTTGCCATGTTTAGTAACCGTTTTTTGATCAAGACCATGCAAATGGTAGGAGCAACCCGCAACTTTATTGCCCGTCCAATGGCTTTACGTGCTATTGTGAATGGCTTGATCAGTTCCGGTATTGCAATCGCCATTCTTTTTTCGTTGATGCAATGGGCCGAAAGCCAGTTCCCTCAATTAAAAGCAATTCGCGACAATTCACTAACGCTTGTTCTTTTCGGAGGGTTGGTATTGATGGGTGTAGGCATTTCAGTGTTCAGCACTCATAGAAGTGTGATTAAGTATTTGAAGATGAAGCTGGACGATCTTTATTAGCTGTGAGCTGTCAGCTATCAGCTTTTAGCTTTGGCGAGATATGGATAATTAATGAATAAATCTCTATAAAAAAAGACCGCTGTTACTACGGTCTTTTTTGTTTTTATAAAGAAGAAATGTTGGTTACAGTTACGCTTTTGCACGGGGCTAATAGCTGATAGCTAAAAGCTGACAGCTATTACAGTCCCACCACCACCTTCACACACACATTTCTTCCCATACCATAAATGCCGGATCTTCCGTTTGGCGAGGCGGTGTAGTATTCAAAATATTTAAGCCTGCTCAGGTTGGATTGATATACTGCGTTGAAAAGGTTATTGACCTGTAGTTGGAGCTGAACGCAATTGTTCTTACCGTAATAAATATCTGCTCCGGTTGAGAAATTGACCAATGTATAGCCGGGCGTTGCAGTTTCAGTTTGGTAAAGCGCCATAAACCTGTTTTGGGCAGCATTAACATCCGCTTCCGCAGTGAGGCTGATCTGGCGGAGGACTTTTGAAGAAGTCTTTATTTGCTGATTAACGCTGCTTAGAAGTTTGAGCGGCGGAATAAACGGCAGGTATTCGCCCTGTACTCCTGTATTTTTGAAATCAGGTTTGGTATTAATTCCCCGAATGGCGGAGAAAGCGTTATTGAATGAAAAACCTGTAAGGTTCTTTGGATGCAGATTTAATATTGCCTCCAGCCCGTATAAATGCGCCGAAGCCTGCTGATATTGAAAGGTTTTATTACCTTCTACAATTACCGGATTACCTTGTGCATCAACTACCTGGGCCAGGTAAATGTACTGCTGCACAGAATTGTTGAACAAACTTAGTGATGCCGAAAGATCCGGGTATTCAAGGCCAACTCCGATGTCTTCCTGCAAACTGAATTCAGGTAAAAAGTTCCTGTTGCCAATATAAACGATATGCGCTCCGGGATCCAATCCATTGGAGGCAATTTCTGTGATATTGGGTGCGCGATAACCACGGGCAATATTAGCTTTCAGGTTGATATGGTTATTAAGTTGATAGGTTATTCCGAAGCTGAGAGATGTACCCTGGAACGACTGCCGCAGGGCTGGAAATTGCGGCCTTGCATTGGCTGTATCGGGCGGAAACACCTGGTGCTCAAACCCGGTTGCCGGATTTTTAGCTACATAAAAATCATTGCCTTTTAACTGCCTTGTGTCGTAACGTACTCCCCCGCTTATTGTCCACTTATTGTATTTCCACTTCGCGTGACCAAAAATGCCTGCGTCGAAAAGACGGTAGTCTGGTATAGGGAAATCAGTGCCGTTCCGGTTGACATTAGATTGATACATTCCATTAACGCCAACGGAAATATCCATATTGGTAATTCCTGACTCCGTGTAGGCCATGCTGTAGTTAATCGTGTTTAATCTTACGAAAAGTCCAGCCTGGTTTGTTTCGGTAGGATGATTGTATTCTCTTCTGATATTTTGCTGGAAAGCCACGTTGGCATCAAGCATTCCTGTTGCAATTCTGTACTGGTTGTTTGTATAAATTCTGTAATGCTGAATATGCTGATGCAACGGGCTGAGTGCATAGCCATTCAGTTCATCATCCGTTACAACCGGTCTCTTTTTAATATCATCCAGCGGCATTTCCAATACCTGTTTGGTGAACTGCCTCGTCAATGAATCGCGGCTACCGTCGGGTATTCCCTGCAGATTATCATAGAGTGTTGCATTCAGCGTTGTAAAGCCTTTGGGCGAATTGTAGCCCGCAGTAAAGGCAAGATTGGTTTCTTTAAAACCAGTGTTGTAAACACGTCCATCGGCTTTGTTGGTATAATTTTTAGCAAGCCTGTATGAGCCGCGGCCCACGAACATCCAATGCTCGCTGCTATAATCAAGGCGGATCCCGTTACCGATAAGACCATTGTTGCTTTGGTATTCAGAAGTGAATTTGCCATGAAGTTTGCCATCTTTTTCTTTTGGCAAACGCGGGATAAGGCTTACTACACCCGCTAAAGCATCAGAGCCGAACATCAGACTTGCGGGGCCTTTTATTACTTCAGCTCTCTCCAAATTATATCCATCCACTTCAATGCCATGCTCGTCGCCCCATTGCTGACCCTCCTGGCGAATTCCGTCATAGAGCGTCAACACCCTGTTGTAGCCAAGACCGCGAATAAACGGTTTTGAAATATTCGGGCCGGTTTTAACAGCGGTAAGACCGGGGACGTTTTTAGTGAGAACATCAATAATGTTGCTCTCAATCGTTTTTTCAATCGTTCTGGAAGAAACGCTGATCACCGCAACCGGATTCTCTTTTATATGTGTGGCCTTGGAAACGCCGGTAACAACCACTTCTTCCAAAAGTTGCTGAGCGGGTTGCAAAAAAACACGGTAAATACTTTTTTCTCCGGAAATTAAAATGGTGTCATTTTTAAAACCGGTGAATGAAACGACGATTTTGTCGCCGGATTTTACTTTTGCAGCCGGAAATGAAAAAACTCCAAAATCATCTGTAACACCTGAAACGGCAGAATTGAGAGAAAATATAGAACATTTGTTTAATGTTGAGGCTTTGATGTTGTCTTTTACTATTATACTAACTAATTTGTTTTGGCCATTCGATTTTAATACTAAGGTGGAGAGAAAGATGAGCAGCAGAGACTTCATATTTTATAATTTGATGTACAAAACTAAAAAGTTAGACTAATCTAACAATTTAAATTTTGTTTAAACCACGATCTTTTGATGCTAAAAGATGATATTTTTACGGGTATGATAACTTTAACCGAGGAAAATTATCTAAAGGCACTATATCGCCTATCCCTTGAAACTGAAGAAATTTCTGTAAAGGATATTGCCGATAGTTTGGACATAAAGATGTCTACCGTTAACAGCATGATCAAAAGACTTGCTGAAAAAAAACTATTGCGATACGAAAAATATAAGGCCATTGAGCTGACCGAAAAAGGAAAGAAGATGGCTTTGCACATACTCAGAAAACACCGGCTGACAGAGCTTTTCCTGAGTAAGGTGATGGGCCTTGGCTGGGAGGAAGTACATGACATTGCCGAACAAATAGAACATATTCAGTCAGACCTGTTTTTCGACAGGATTGATGAAATGCTGGGGCATCCAAAATTCGATCCGCATGGCGAACCCATTCCAGACGCAAATGGTAAGCTTCCTGTTTTTAAAGCAACACAACTATCCGAAGGTGTAATCAATAAAAAATATAAACTTACTGGTGTCCTGAATCATGAAACTGCATTTCTTAAATTCCTTGATTCGGTAGGGTTAAGCATCGGTTCAGTGATTGTTATTAAAGACATCCAGGACTTTGACCGCTCTATGTCCGTTCTGCTAAACAACAAGAGCAAGACAATTTTCAGTCAAACGGTTTGTGAGAATCTGCTCGTTGTTTAATGGACAATTCCTGCCCGACAGATGTCATTCAGGCGGGGAAATTTGAAAATTGAAAATGACAGTCCAAGGGAGGTTATAAGTTGTAAGTTATACGTAATACGTTTATCGAAGCGAAGGTTTTGCCACAGAGGCACTGAAGCACAGAATATTTTTATGTGAAACTCCTTAATAAACTTCTTTAGTTCTGTGGTTAGAGTTCTTTCTTCTGTGCTTCAGTGTTGCTGTGGGTTAAAAATCTTCGTGCATCTTTGAGTATTTGTGTCTTCGTGGCAAAACCGTCGTGTTTCGCCGTGTCTTTCGTGCCTCCGTGGTTCAAAAAAAAGCCGGAACCTATACTAGATAAGTCCCGGCGGTCTGGAAGTAAAAAGTCGGAGGAATTGTACGCTTAAGTTTTTTAAACTAACTCTTCCTCTTTTTTCATGGGGGTTACCTTCTTTTTACTCTTAGATACCCATAGATACAATGGGGGTATAATCATAGGGGCAAATATTAATGTGCTTGTCAATCCTCCGATAATAACAGTAGCCAGCGGACGTTGTACGTCAGATCCGATGCCGGATGATTTGGCTGCAGGCACCAGGCCTACAATCGCCACTATCAGAATTGAAAGCAATGCTCTTAATTGTTCTCTGGAAGTATGCAGTACAACAGTTTTTAATTTACTGTCATCCAGCTCGCGCCTTCTGTTAATTGCCGAAACCAATAACACACCGGCCATTACAGAGATCCCGAAGATGCTCACAAATCCCACACCTGCAGACACGTTAAAGTAATATCCACGCATTAGTAACGCGAATATTCCTCCAGCCAGCGCAAATAAGATACAGCTCATTGTAACAAGTGTATGTGCAATGTTTTTGTATAACATAAACAAGAAGAGCAATACAATAATAATTGTAAGCGGAATGGTTAAAGACAATTGTTTGCCCGCTCTTTCCAGGTTTTCATACTGACCACCATAAATAACATTATAGCCTTTCGGCACATGTATCTGTGCATCAATCTTGGCCTGTAATTCTTTTACAAATCCTCCCTGGTCCCGGCCGCGGATGTTTGTACGAACGGTTACCATTCTCTTGCTGCTGTATCTGTAAATGTTTGTCTGGCCTTCTACAAATTTTATATCAGCCAACTGGCTCATCGGGATCAGCGCGCCGCCCACAGAAGGTACCTGCAAATTTTTAATAGCTTCCAGGTTATTTCTGTCTTGCGGAAGATAACGTACAACAATGTCGTATCTCTTGGTGCCATCATACAAGATTGAAATTGCCTTACCTCCAATGGCCGCTTCAATCATGTTCTGTATATCGGCAACGTTAATGCCGAAACGTGCAGCCTGTTCACGATTGATATTGATGGCGAGCTGTTCCTGCGGACCTTCCTGCTCGATGTTTACATTGTCTGCTCCCTGCGTATTCTTGACAATGTTCACAATGCTATCCGCCTTCTTACGCATAAACTGAAGATCATCACCAACAATTGATATAGCAAGGTCGGCAGCACTACCTGTTACAATTTCCATCACCTGGTCAATGATCGGCTGACCAGATGAGAATTGCACCGAAGGCAACTGCTTTTGCAGATCACTCTTAATGTCCTGAACCAGTTGCTTTTTCGAAATAGTGTCACTCCAAAGTTTGTAATCTTTCAGGCCTACAAGTATTTCATTTCTGTTTGCAGGGAACGGATCGGTTCCATCGTCATTACGGCCAGATTGTGTGATCACAAAAGCAATCTGCGGATACTTGGCGATTGTACTTCTGATGGTAGGTGCATACTTAGCGTTTTCCTGGATGGTTATACCTGCAGGAAAATTACCTCTAAGAAAAATAGATCCTTCATCAAGTGTAGGTAAGAATTCGGTACCGAGTTTTAATCCAAAAAGAATGATGATTAAAACAATACCAAATCCAATAATCACCGTCTTCTTTGTATTGTTCAAAAGCCTATTCAAAAACTTGCCATATTGTTTTTCCAGGAAATCAAGCACCGGATTCCTGTGTTCTTTCAAAGGTTTGTCAACGTCCGATATTGCCTTTTTATAGAAGAAGGAAATAAGAACCGGTATGAATGTTAACGCTGCAAGCATTGAGCCTATTACTGCAAACGCAAGTGTAAGCGCCATCGGAGAAAATAATTTTCCTTCAACCCTTGTCATCATCAAGATCGGCATGTAAGCCAGGATGATAATAGTTACAGAGAAGAAAATTTCCCTGCCAACTTCCTGGGCTGCCAGCAATGTAATGCGGACAATCCCCTGCGATCTCTCTTCCGGAGTAACGGTCCTGTATTTGCGTATCAGGTGTTCTGCCATCACACAAGCGCCGTCTACGATAATACCAAAGTCAATGGCACCCAATGAAAGCAGGTTGGCCGGTATGCCTACAAAGCGCATCAGGATAAATGCAAACAGAAGCGAAAATGGAATAGTAAGGGCAACGACCAATGCACTGCGAATACTTCCAAGAAACAGTACCAGCAAAATGATTACGATCGATATACCCTCCATTAACGTATGGGCCACTGTTTCAAGTGAATGGTCGATGAGGAAGCTACGATCGTATAACACCCTGAATTTAACACCATCGGGTAATTCAGTCTGTTGTATCTCGTCCATTTTGTCCTTCAGTAATTTCAATACTTCGCTCGGATTCTCGTACCTGCGCAGCAATATAATTCCTTCAACACCACTGTTCACATTCACGCTGTCTTTGGTAACTGTGTAACCCAATACACCGTTTGGTGGCGGCGGGCCAATTTCAACGGTGGCCACATCGCGAACAAACACCGGTACGCCGGCATCAGATTTAAGTACGATGTTTTGGATGTCCTGCTCATTTTTGATAGCACCTAAACCACGGATCGCAAAGCCCTGTCCTCCACGTTCAATTACGTTACCGCCTGTATTCTGGTTGTTGGAGTTTACGGCATCAATCACATCCTGCAATTTCAGGTTATACTTGCGCAGCTTATCCGGAGAGGTAAGGATATGAAATTGTTTCAGCGGTCCTCCGAATGTTGTTACGTCTGCAATGCCGGGAACCTGCAGTATAGCAGGCTTAATCACCCAGTCCTGCAAATCGCGCAGCTGTGTCGGGCTATATGTTGGCGGAGCTTCAACCACATAACGCAATATTTCTCCAACCGCAGTTGTTAACGGAGCAAGATCTGTAGATACACCATCCGGCAACTGTGCGTCTTTTAAACGCTCAATTACCTGCTGCCGCGCAAAGTAATCATCAGTGCCATCTTTAAAAGTCAGCTGAACAACAGAGAGGCCAAAGATGGTTCTGCTTCTTCTGTCCAGCACATTTGGTGTATTCTGTAAGGCACGCTCAATAGGAACGGTAACCTGTTGCTCCACTTCTTCTGCAGCACGCCCGGGATATTCCGCAACAACAATTACATTGGTATCCGCAATATCAGGATAAGCTTCGATCTTTAACTGTCTGAAGCACCAATAGCCTGTGGCCATCAGTACAATACTTATGGCGATAACCGCCCAGCGGTTTCTTAACGAGAATAAGAGTAAGTTCTTTATCATTTATTGCCATTTCTCAACATGATGAGTAATAATCAGCCCGTTTTTTACTTCCTTACGCAAAGCTGTAAGCGCATTCTTCACTTTTTCTTCTTCATCAATAAAAATTATTACGATAGGAATTTCATCAAAGCTGAACAAAGCATGTGGTCTGTTAAGGTGCTGACTCGGTCCGTATCCTATTTGACCCTTGAACGCCGTAGCTCCTGCAATTTTGTGTTCGATAAGAAATTGCATGATGTACTCGTACAAAGGTTTGGATCCTTTCAGGTCGTCCTTGTCAATATAAATCTGCGCTTGTAACATATGGGGAGATTTATGGAAATGATTGATCAATCAGATTGTTTGTTATAAAAAAATATAGCGCTATTCCGGCTATGTCGGTAGCCACATTAACCAGTGGTGCAGACACCAGCGGATACCGGAGTTTGAATTTGTTTGCGAGCAGCGGAAGCATTGTGCCGATAACAGAACCGGCAAGAACTACAGATGCGAGCGATGCAGATATGCCAAATGCAACAGTGCTCCAATGACCTGCGTCGTACAATACACCCAGTTGATTACAGATCGTAATGAATGCAAAGCAGATTGCGCCAAGTATTAAAGCACAAATAACGGCGGTTGCAAATTCTTTCCGGAAGAACCGCCACCTGCTTGAATTATTATACCCAGCTGACGAAAATGTTCCGCTGACGAGTGAAGCAGATTGTGTGCCTGCATTACCTCCGCCGGCCAGTATTATCGGAATAAAAAGCAGGAATAACAAAGACCGGTTCAACACACTTTTGCTTAACGAAAACAATATAAGCGAGCACGCTTCGAGAATAAAAAGGGCAAGCAACCATAGTACTTTCTTTCTTACCAATGTTGTGATGGTTGTTTGAGCATGGGAAAGTGACAACGGTGCAACTCCGCCAAAACATTGAAGCTTTGTCGCTGCCGCTTCCTCCTCCGCACGCTCTACGTTATCCAGGGCTACGGCGCCTATCAGTACCTGTTTTTCATCAACCACAGGTAACATGGTGCAGTTGTATTCCCTGAACAAAGCGAGGGCCGTTGTTTTAGTGTATGTTACATGAAGCACCACAACTGAATCATCAATTACCTCTTCTACATGTTTTGACGGATCGGTCATTAATATTCTTCTCGCGGGGATATCTCCGAGAAACCTGCCTTTTGCATCAACCACATAAACTATATCGGCCGTCCTGTCATCTTTATAATTATTCCTGATAAGTTCATTGGCTTCTCCGATGGTGATGTTTTTGGTAATTGTTATACAGGAGGTATTTGTGCATCTTGCAATGCTGTTTTGTGGGTAAGCCAACAAAGCAATAACAGAAGCTTTGTTTTTTGTGTTTAAGAGATCGATGTTTTCCTGCAATTCTGTTTGTTGCAGCCGCGAGAAAAAAATGATGCGATCGTCTGCATTTATTTCATTGAGCAGGTGTGCTGCTTTTGTTGGAGTAACACGCTGTATTATTTTTTGCTGCAACAGAAAGCTAAGCAGAGGAAACGTTTTTACCTGGTGAAAAACCGGCAGTACATGAAAAGTATCGAAGGCTTTTTGCTCCGGCAATGAAGCAAGCAATTGCGCCAGCTCTGTGGCATGCACATAACGTGCGTTTTCCACATAGTTGGTTAAGGCGCTGAAATTGCCTTTGATAATTTTTTCTTTGAAGTTTTTCGGATGCATATTTTTTGCCGCTGTTATGTATTAATAACCGAAGCTTAATCCTTTCAATTGCATAACACCTTTTATCGCAACGCTATCACCGTTCTGAACACCATTGTAAACGATGAACCTTTCGCCCACCTGGGATCCCGCATTTACTTCCTTCCTAATAAATTCTGTTGGAGATTTCTTTACAAACACATAATTCTTTGCCTGCACTGTAACAAGAGAGTTTTTACTTACACTTATCTGCGTGCCTTCACTAATACCGAAATAAACAGTTGCGAACATGCCGGCTTTAAATTTACCGGTTGCATTATTTAATATAATGCGCAGCTTTACCATGCGTGTGGTTGCATCAATCATGTCTGCTATATCATCAATCTTTCCTGTAAATTTTTCGTTCGGGAATGAGGTAAATACAATAGAACATTCACTTCCTTCTTTAATCCTGCTTAACTCACTTTCGGGAATGTCACAAACGATGTATGCGGTGCCGGGAGCTGCTCTGCGCAATTCAAGCGGATTGAAGCCACCCGTTTTCAGTTTTGATTCGTATTCAGTAATCGCTGTTTTTGCGTTAACAATTTCGCTTTGTGTTACGGTAAGATCCGTTTCTGCACTCATCAGATCAACTTGTGCATCTGCAACGTCCTTACCGGTTCCCGCGCCATGTGCAGCCAGATCTTTAAAACGATCCACTTCAATTTTTTTCTTTTCTATGATGGCTTTCTTTTGCTGAATAACCGCGTTCTTTTGCTGAATGCTTACAAGGCTTTGCAGCAATGCTGTATATGAAGTTGACAGGTCCGGATTTTCAAACAGCACAATGTTTTGCGCTGCGCCTTCCTGTGATGTTGTTACAGTTGCTGATACCTTTGCCGGCGCTATCATTCCGGACGTAAGAGAAGAGCTGCCAATGGTTTCTGTTGCAAAAAAATCTGCCTGCGATGCCGTTGGGAAAGCAATACTTGATCCGTCCGCAGAAACTTTCGGAGTAGTATTTTCTATCGCCACAGGTTTTTGCTCTTTGCTGCTGCAAGAAGAAAGTATGACGATAAGTGAACAACTGTATAAAAGAATACGTTTCATGCGTTTATTTTTTATTCGTAGTTGGTTGATGTTATTGCGCTAACTGGTTAATCAATCCGGTTGCATACAGAAGTTTTATATAGCTTTCTCTAAACTGCTGCATGTTATTATAATAGTCGTGTTGTGTGTCCAGCCATGACCTTTGTGCTTCAAGAAAATCGACGATTGTTGTGCCTCCATGCAGGTAAGCGTATTT
This sequence comes from Danxiaibacter flavus, assembly GCF_041060425.1. Lineage (NCBI taxonomy): Bacteria > Pseudomonadati > Bacteroidota > Chitinophagia > Chitinophagales > Chitinophagaceae > Danxiaibacter > Danxiaibacter flavus. The sequence goes on along the minus strand of NZ_JAULBC010000004.1, from coordinate 494,419 downwards.
AACGTTGGATAAAATTTGTTCAGCTTTTTGTTGAATTGCCTTGAATTTTTCCAGGTTCATCTTTTGCAACACATAACTGCTGTAGGAGGTGCCCAGCTCAGTGTTGATCTGCTTTTGCAGCAATGCGAGATTCTGCTGTGCCTGATCTTTAATAATGCCTGATTTTTTTCTTTCTCCCTGGTTACGGCTGAAAATCGGAATTTCAATTGTCCCGAAAAATCCGACGTATGGAATGGTGTTTTGGGGGTTATAGATCACACCAAGTTCCGGCACAGGTGTAGCAAGCGATTTTTGTAATTTAATGTTGGCATTTGCGACATCAATTGTTGACTTCAATGATTGTACATCACTTCTGTTGGCAAGTGCCTGCTGCAGAAGACTATCGGCATCTTCAGGTATACTTGTTATAAACTTGATGGAAGTATCCACACCTATATCTTCCTGCACGCCCATGATCAGCTTCAAATTAGCCAGCTCATTCTTATAGTTTTGCTCAGCATTTTTTATTTGCAACTCATATTGATTGGCTAAAAGCTGCGTTCTCATTAACTCTGTTTCGGAAATTACCTGGTTTTTAAGGCGCAATTGGTTGGTGCTAACAAGGCTGTCCACATTGGCTTTGGCAATGATGATCATATCCCACTGCTTACGTGCGGTCCACACATCAAGCCACTTTAATGCAACGTCCTGGAACAGGTTTCTTTGGGTTTCGGTGAATAGTTTTTCGGAAAGTTTTACACTTTGGTTGGCAACTTCAATTTTGTTTTTGCGGACAGGAGGTAACTGAAATGGCTTGGTTAGCTGCCACCAGATCTGTCGGTTCTCGCCATTGTACCATTTGGTGTCAGCAGGGAACTTAGAGGAGTTAACAAGTTGCAGCGACTGATTATTAAGTACCGGGTTGGGACGAAGCTTCGCAGTAATAACATCACTCTGTGCTATGTTGATATTTAATTCCGCTGATTTTAATGTTGGATTGTTTTCCCTTGCCGTTTGCAGGGCTTTTTGCAGGCTGTAGCTTGTTTGCGCATACATTGTATTGACGCAAATGCCGGCAATAAGGGTAAAAAGTATTTTAATCTGCATTGCTTAATTGTTTAATTCTGCATATAAGTCGCACGAGCATTAAAACAATAACAAAAGTACTTTGATATGCCTGGGAGAGCCGTTAGAAATGTTTTAGAATGTTATTAGAAAGTTATTAGAGAAGTGAGAAGTTGTAGGTTATACGTTGTACGTTTAAGACCATTTTAGATCATCACGATTGTCAGTTAAATGTATTTGGATGAATCTTCGTGAGGGGCCGCGACCATACCTTCGCTACCATAGACGTACAACGTACAACTTATAACCTACAACTCGACATCACACATGCGGCAACTCAATCGTAAACGTCGTACCCTTATTCACTTCAGAGCTCACGTAGATCTCTCCCTTATGTAAATGGATGATCCTGTTGCAAAGGGACATGCCGATGCCATAGCCTTCTGCATATTTTTTGTTTTTGCCACGATAGAAAGGAGTGAATATTTTCGAAATATCTTCTTCGGCAATGCCTATTCCGTTGTCTGAAATACGGACTACAGTTTTGTCTTTATAATAGTTGATGATAACATTGCAGGATTTGTCTCCGGAAAATTTGCACCCGTTTTCCATTAGGTTCATAAAGGCAACTTTTAGTAAGTATTCATTGCCATGGATAGAGATGAAGTCATCGTTCTCTATTTCCTTTTCAAAGGAAAGGTTTATTTTGTAATCTTTATTTGAAGTAATGATATCGTGCCGTGCATCAAGCAGAATTTCGTCAAGACGCACATCTCTCAACGTAATATTTATTTCATCATAATTTGCCTTGGCGAGGTTTAGAAGCCCATTTATCAATCGCACAAGTTTTTGCGCATCGTTTCTTAGCAGATTGATCACATGCTTGTATTCCTCTTCGCTTCTGTCTTTTGCTGCAGCAAGATCAAGCTCTCCTATCATTGCGGCCAATGGCGTTCTCAATTCGTGCGATATGTTGGACACAAAATCTTTTTGTGCATTAAAAGATCTTTCAAGCCTGTTAAGCATTTGGTTAAAGGTAACAGCCAGTTCGGCAATTTCGTCTTTGCCATTGCCTTCATTAACACGCAGGTCAAGGTTGGTGACCGTTATCTCGTTAACATTGTCAACAAGGTTCGACACGGGTTGTAGTGCCTGCTTTGAAAAAAATCTGCCTGCAATAAAAATGATCACAATGGCAGATATCAAAGCTGTTATCAAGGTGAATCTCAGGTTTGCAAGTTTTGCCAGTCCCGGCTTGTCTTTGGCTGCGGCTGTAATAATATAATTCTTTCCTCCGTGTGTATATAAAAAGCCAACTATTTGAAGGTTATTAGCCTCAAACATTATTTCTTTTTTTTTGAGGATTTCATCAATCATAGAACGCGTTTCCTTTACCTTATCAATCTCCGCAGCATCGTGATAAATGAGGTTAAAGTCAGTATCATAAATCGCCATCTCATCCTGGAACAAAACGTCATTTGAGCTTTTGTAAATTACCTGTAATGTGGATGAGTCAACTTTTGTATCAAACAATAAGTTTGCTTTTGTAATGGCCTGCTGATGAATACGCCTGTAATATTCGTCTTTTCTGTATTGGTCATAAGTGTAGTAAACAAATAATGCGAATGCAATCATGAGTGCCGCAATCATTGCGGTAAAGAGTAGTGTAAGTTTATTTCTTATTTTCATTGCCGGTGTTGGCGTTCATTAATAGAATTCATTACTTTGGAAATATAGCAATGCCAGGTGTTTCCTGACTATGTCATTTGCTTGCTGCTTTGAAAAATAAATCCCATGCCCGTTTTTGTATGGATCAATTTATCATCAAAATCTTTATCAATTTTTTTCCTCAGATAATTAATATATACATCTATAAAGTTGGTTCCCGTATCGAAAGTTGTTTCCCAAACCTGCTCTGCAATTTCAACGCGTGAAAGTACGCGCCCGCTGTTTTGCATCATATATTCAAGCAGGCGAAATTCTTTTGGGGTCAGGTCTATTGGTGTGTTACCACGTTTTACCGTTTTTGTTTGAATGTTCATTTCCAGGTCGGCAACTTTCAATACAAAACCTTTTCCCTGTGCCTGGCTACCTTTTCGCTTGAGTAATTCTCTTATACGTACATGCAATTCACGAAAATCAAACGGTTTTACCAGGTAGTCATTTGCTCCGGCATCAAACCCTTCTATCTTGTCATCAGTAGTTCCCAATGCAGTAAGCATGATAATAGGAATATCCGGCAGCGCCTGTCTTATTTCCTTGCACAAATCAATGCCGTTTATTTTGGGAAGAATGATATCTGTTATAATGAGATCGTAATCGTTATTTAGCGCAAGTTTCCTGCCCATTTCACCATCATATGCCACAGTGGTCGAATAACCTTGTTCGTCCAGTCCGCGTTTAATCAAATCTGCCACACGCTGATCATCTTCAATAATTAAAATATGCATAGTACAGTTTGCATAAAAGTAGTGAATGGAAAATTATTAATAAAAATGCGTAACTCCCGGACGGACAAACTATAACACGATTTGTTGGAGAAGATAGTGTGCTTTGTGAAAAATTTTATGAAGTACTGTGATTTTTCGCTGTATTTATTTACCCCGGCTAAACAACCTTTGAGTCTCAAAACAAGCGATTGGGACTGCATTTTAAAAAATGTGGTTGCTTATATAAAATATAAGGGTTTCTGCTGATTATCCGTGTTATCTTTTTTAACGGACTGGCATTTATGTTGTGAATAATTTTTCAGAACCCATGCAACAAAAATCTGTCTTAATTGTCTTATATTTATAACACGCCCCTCCTGTGAAAGATTTTGTTCGTCCTGTGGAGCCGACGAAGCCAGAATTAAATACTTTTTATATGGAGACGACCCCGCCCAACATCTATCTATCTGAAAAAATCCTGCGGTTGCAGAAGGCAATGTTTTACAATTGCAGCGGCTTACATGCAAAATTGCCTGTAAGTATAGTTGAACCTTTTTCTATTGAAAAGGATAAGGTAATATGGTTCAATCTTGACCGTTTACCAGTTACTGATATTGACTACGACTTTTTTGCGGGAGAACTATTTTTTTATAAAAAAGGTGAATCCTATAATATTATTGCAGAAGGAGTGGCGGAAATTAAATGCTTTGATTCAATGTGTATAAAGTTTACCATTACAAAGCTTCACTATTCTCCGCTTGTTGAACGGGAGCCGAAACCATCCTTCTACAATAAATTATTACCTATGCTTAAGGTAATTCCCGGCATAGGCTTTTATTACAAAAGTCGCATGAGTTTAAGGCGCGCATTTCATTTATTTTAGACTGCCGGTTCAGGAATAAATTTTATCGATTTCATTCCTGAACTTTTCCATTATTACTTTGCGTTTGATGCTCAGTTTAGGCGTCATTTCCCCGGTGTCAATGCCCCATTCTTTTGGTAGCAATTCAAATTTCTTAACTTGTTCTACATGGTTGAAAAAGCCATTGTAACTGTTAACAATGTCTCTAAATAACTGAATTACTTTTGGGTTTTTAATCGCGTCTTCGTTGCTGGTATAAGGGAGGCTATTTTCTACATACCATTTTTTTATCATAGAAAACGAAGGGACAATCAGTGCACCTACAAACTTCTTCTCTGCACCTACTACGATAACCTGTTCAATATACGGGCTTTCTTTTAGCTTGTTTTCTACTGGTTGCGGAGCTACATATTTTCCTCCGCTGGTTTTGAACAACTCTTTTTTTCTGTCGGTGATTTTCAGGAATTTATTGTTTACCCAAACGCCAATGTCCCCGGTATGTAACCACCCGTCTATTAACACTTCTTCAGTAAGATCAGGGCGTTTATAATAACCCTTCATTACGGAAGGGCCCTTTACGCAAATCTCGCCATCTTCGGCAAGTCTAACTTCAATGCCATCAATTGGAGGTCCCGTAGTGCCGTACATAGTGTTCCCGGCTGGCAGCTTGCGGTTTACGCTTATAACCGGACTGTTTTCAGTAGGTCCATAGCCTTCGTACACAGGTATTTGCGCTGCATTAAATATGCGTAATAATTTTTCCTGGCAGGCTGCGCCTCCGGTTACAATAAAGCTGATATTACCCCCCAGTGCTTCCCGCCACTTGCTAAAAACAATTTTGTTAGCCAGTTGCAACTGAACGTTATACCAAAAGCCGCCGTCGATATTGTTATCATATTTTTCTCCCAGCCTTACCGACCAGAAGAATAGCTTTTTCTTAATGCCAGTTAATTCGCGGCCCTTTTCCATTACTTTTTCAAAAACTTTTTCAAGCAATCTTGGAACAGTGCAGAACCCGTCCGGTTTAATTTCCTTGAGATTTTCCGCTATCGTTTCCATTCCTTCTGCGTAGTAAATGCTTATACCGCTAAAGATGTAGATATAGCTTACCATCTTTTCAAAAATGTGATTCAGTGGAAGAAAACTCAATATTTTTTGTTGCGGTGCATCTTCAAACGGAAAGCTTTCTTTTGACAGAAAAGCATTGCTCACAATATTTTTGTGTGTGAGCATAACGCCTTTTGGCGTACCGGTTGTTCCCGATGTGTAGATGATGGTTGCAAGATGTTCCCAGTCAATTTTTTGCTTTATTTGTTCCACCTCGTTTAGAGCAGTTTCATCGGCCAGATCGAGAATTGTTTTATAATTATCAGAGCCATCAATTTCATCGAAAGTATAGATGTTTTTAAGTGAGGGAACGCCGCTACTGATGCTTTTTACTTTGTCCAGCAGATCTTTGTTGCTTACAAAAATGTATTTGACAGAGGCATCATTCAAAATAAATTGCAGCTCAATAGGATTGGTTGTAGGATAAATAGGAACAAGGATCGCCCCGGTTTGCTGTACTGCCATATCTGTAAGTAACCATTCCGGCCTGTTGCCGCTAATAATGGCTATCTTATCTGAGTTTTCTGCCGAAAAATCGTTTGCAGCCACTCCCAATCGCAGAAGACCAGCACTAAATCTATTCACAATCTCTTTTACCTGTTGAGTGCTGTTAGGTTTCCATTCTCCGTTTACTTTAGAAGTCAGCATATCACTTTTAGGAAACTTGTTCAACTGGTATTCAATCGCATCAAATAATCTGTATGGTGTCATTGTCAGCATTCGTTAATTAAAAAAGCCTTTTACTTTAAATATATAATAAAAACGCACGCGCATAGATAAAATAAAATCCGAATGTAATAATTAGTGTTATTTTAAGGAAAAGCAAATCCAGCTGTCAGCTATTAGCTATCAGCCGTCAGGTGGAGGCATGAGGCATGAGGTGTAAGGCGTAAGGACACAAACCTCAAACCTCACACCTGATACCTCATGCCTCACACCTTACATCGCACATAACAACTATATTTGCCGCATGTCTGCGGAAAAAATTTTAGCTGATTGGAAGAAGCAATCGTTTAAGCCGGTTTACTGGTTGGAAGGAGAGGAGTCCTATTTTATTGACCGCGTTGTTGACTACGCCGAACATCATATTTTATCAGAGAGCGAAGCGGGGTTTAATCTTACTGTTTTTTACGGACGCGATGCAGACTGGGCTTCTGTGGTAAATGCGTGCCGCCGTTACCCGATGTTTGCCGAGCGCCAGGTTGTTCTGCTCAAAGAAGCGCAGCAAATGCGTGATATTGAAAAACTGGAACCTTATATTGAAAATCCGCAGCCATCAACAGTTTTCGTTGTAAGTTATAAAGAGAAAAAGCTGGATGCCCGCACCAAATTTGCCAAGCAGGTTCAAAAGCATGGCGAAATGCTTACAACAAAAAAATTATACGATAATCAGTTGCCTGATTGGACGAACCAAATGGTTCAACAACACGGCCTTTCCATCAATCAGAAAGCACTGGCTCTGTTGGTTGACCATATCGGCAACGATTTAAGCCGCTTGCAGAATGAGGTAGAAAAACTGGCCGTTAACCTTGGGGCAAGAAAAGATATAAACGAGGATGATATTGAAGAATACATTGGCTTTAGTAAAGAGTTTAATGTGTTTGAATTGCAGGATGCTGTGGCAAAAAAAGACATGGCTAAGGCAATCAGGATTATTCAATACTTTAAAGCCAACCCTAAAGCCGCGCCGATTCAGCTGATATTACCTACCATCTACGGATTTTTTAGTAAAGTATATGCTGCTTTCGGGATGGACAACAAAAGCGAGCAGGCGTTGATTCCTGTATTCAACAGAAACCCCTTTGCCGCAAGAACAGGTATGCAGGCAATGCAGACTTATGGATACAGCGGAGTTGAAAGAATATTGCTGTTACTTCATCAATATAACCTGAGAAGTATTGGTATTGGCGACGCAGGAACGGAAGATGCTGATCTGATGAAAGAGTTGATTGTAAAGATTATGACGTAGCGCTTGTGGCTTTATTTTCCACTTAGTTCCCCGAGCGCGTGTATTTTATCTTTGGCCAGTTGTTCTTTTAATGCATCCAGTCCGTTGAATTTAACCTCGCCACGTAAATATTTTTTTACATAGACGCGAAGCATCTGCCCGTAAATGTCCTTGTCGAAATCAAAAATGTTTACCTCGATTGTGCGTTTCTTTCCGTCAACAGTCGGACGGTTGCCAATATTCATCATGGCCTGGTAAATAGTGCCGGATCTGTAAACGGGTGCAGCGTCATTGGGTATCAGCGTTACTTCTACTGCATATACACCATTACCGGGTACCAGTTTTTCTTCATTTTCAATCATCAGGTTGGCTGTAGGATAGCCGATTGTTCTTCCTAACTGGTTGCCTTTTATTACTGTCCCTTCAAAAAAATAATCATAGCCGAGATAACTGTCAGCAGTCGTAATATCGTTGTGAAGCAGCGCTGTGCGTATGCGTGTGGAGCTTATGGTAACATTGTTTAATACATGTTCCGGAATCTCTTTTACTTCAAAACCAAATACTTTTCCATTGTTCTCCAAAAGGTGATAATCTCCTTTACGTCCTTTGCCAAACCGGTGGTCGTAGCCTATGATCACCGTATGAGGTTGGAATTTTGCCACCAGGAAGTCACGGATGTATTCTTTGGGCGTTTGTGCGGCAAAGGCTTCTGTAAAAGGAACAACAACCAGATGGTCGATACCATGCGCCTCAAGAAGCGCGATTTTTTCGTTTAAGGTAGTGAGAATGTGAATATTGTGATGCGTTCCAACAATCATGCGGGGATGCGGATGGAAAGTGATGATCACCGTTTCGCCCTTTATGGCTGCGGCTTCAGTCTTTAATTGTGCTATAATTTGCTGATGGCCAAGATGCACGCCATCGAAAGTACCGATGGTGACAACAGCATTCTTAAACTTAGGCAAAAGATCCAAATCGCGATGTACCTGCATAATTGTGGCGCAAAACTAAGAGAAACTGTTGCAATCGTGGATGAAAATTTGAATATTAGCTTTAGCCAGTCGGTTGGGTTCATTAAAAAGTACGAATTACGATGTACGAAGTACTTAATTTAAAGCATCCTCATTTTGCGCGGCTTCCTGAAAACGCAGGATTTATTTTGGTATAAAAAAACGCCGTTAGCAAAAACTAACGGCGTTTTTATTAGTAAAGACTGGATTATTGTCCCTGGAAGGGGTTTTGATCGGCAGCAGTCAGTGCTTTATTATTGGCAAACTCCATTTGGGGAATCTGGCATATAAAGCGGTAATCGTTTGAAGGAATTGTACCAACCGGGTTTGCAGAAGATGCGTTATAACCATCAAGGAACGATACACCCCAGGTATAGTGACCTTCTACATATGAAGGCGTCTGGCATTTGCGGATCAATGGTTTTTGTAAGCGCAACAAATCATATATGCCGGTAACGCCCTCACATAAAAGCTCTTTGCGTCTTTCAACATAAATGGCTTCCAGCAGGTCTTTACCGCTGGCGTTGGTCAAATTTTTAACGTTGCGTGCTTTTTGCAGATTGTTCAAATAAGTCAACCCATTTCCATTGTTTAATTGTGCAGAAGCTTCTGCCATAATCAACAACATCTCTGCACCGCGCATTAATGTCACCTCGGGACGCGTATTGCTTTGTACTGCACCGCCGCCGTCACCATAATGTTTATACTTATCATAAGCCCATTTGGTATTGATTTCGGCGCTTGCATTGTTGGTGCGTTTCCAGAACTGGTACCTGTCATCTGTTTTTTCAAAAAGCTGTTCAAATTCACCATCTGCGAACAGATTAAGAAAGCTGTAGATAGGCCCATCTGAATATCCTTCACCATAAGAAGCATCCTGGTTGTACCAAAAGTTAAACTGAGTTTCGCCGCCTAAATTATCCGTGCTGGTAAATGGTACGGCCCATGCTACTTCTGCATAGTTATTGGTAATGGCATCATCAAAACCGCTTCTGAACTGGTCACGTGTCATTAGCTGGTTGTATTGGCTATAAACGGTTGTGGCTTCGGCCAATGCATTTGTCCAGTCATTCATTACAAGGTAAACGCGGGCAAGAATACCTGATACAATTGTTTTATCAATTGTCCATTTGTTGCTGCGTGTAAATTTGGCCAGGCTCTCTTTAGCTCCTTTTAAATCGCTTAGAATTTGTTGATAGCATTCTTCAACCGTAGCGCGCGGCAAACTATTGTCCTGTGTTGAAGATGTACGCAAAATAACACCTGGCTTGTTTTTAGCCAGCATGTAGGTCTGCTGGTAATTTTGAATTAAGTGAAAGTAACACAAGCCACGAATAGCGAGCGCCTGTCCTTTAATTTGATCTTTAAAATCAGCTTCACCCGTAGCCGCATCAATATTATCCAGTATGATATTTGCCTGGTTAATTGAAAGATACATTGACTGCCAGATAGCGCTTGCATTACCGGTAAACTGTGTTTTAACCGGATCGTATTTGTAAGTTGTTACGGGGTTGTAACCCATGTTCGTATGGCTCAATATATCTGCGCCTCCAATGTCAACATACATCTGTAAACCAGTTAAGCCTGCATAAACACCATCGCCACCAGGTAAATTTTGTGGACCAGCATTTTCACTGCCTTGTATGTTAAAAAATAACTCCCGGTATGTAGAAGTGAGAACCATATTTAAATTGGTGGCACTCGCCTCCGCCATTTCATCAGAAATTGCCGTTGATGAATTTGTATCCATTACTTTAGTACAAGCCGTAAAAGAAATGGCTGTAATAAGCATGGCTATAAATCGAAATGATCTTATATTCTTTTGCATCTTGAATTCGCTTTAATTGGTTATAACGAAATTTGTACTCCGCCCATATATACTCTCCTTGAACCAGGATAGCCGTTATCCGTTACGCTATTGCCATTATAGTTATTACCAGTAACACCTGTTTCCGGATCAGAGTAACGTTGTTTGGCGCTTCCAAAAGTTAGCAGGTTATCGCCTGATACATATATTCTCAATTTGGAGATGCCTGCTCTTTGTAACCATTGTTTGGGGAATGTATAACCAATGCTAAGGTTTCTTAATCTTATGTAATCATTATTGAATATCCAGAAGTTGGTTGGTTTGCGCGTGCTTGAATAATCATCATCAGACCATCGTGGCAGTAACGCGTTATCACCTGGTTTTCTCCATCTGTCTCCAACTAAATCCTGTATTACGCCAACGCCACCACGTAAGGTTACGCGCTCCATATAGGTATAGTCAAACATTTTTGATCCATAAGAATAGTAGAACATGAACGAACCATCAAATCCCTTGTACTGAAAGCTGTTGGTAATTGATCCGTAACCTTTTGGAAGTGCTGAGCCCTGCCATGTATAATCATTGGCAGTTACCTTGCTGAAGTTGTCAGTTGTTACTTTTTTGCCGGACGCATCAGTAATCCAATAAAGAGCGCTGCCTGTTTGGGGATCTACACCTGCTGAGCTGGGCATATAGAATTCATAACGGGAATGACCTTTTTCCATTCTGTAGGAAGCAACTCTTTCAGTGTAAAGAAATGGATCTCCGGGCAGGTAGGTTATCTTGTTGGTTAAAGAAGACCAGTTGGCGTCAATACTCCATCTGAAATCAGATGTATTGATAGCTGTTGCTCCAAGTGTAATTTCAAAACCACGGTTCGAGATATCGCCCAGGTTCGTATTAAAGCCGATTGCTGAACCGACCTGGCTGGACAATGGAGCTCGCTGATAATATAATAGATCTTTTGATTTACGTTCATAGTATTCAACAGTACCATTCAGGAAATGGAATAATTTGAAATCTACTGCAGCGTTAAACTGCGCATTTTTTTCCCATTTAAGATTAGGCGTAGGAACAGTTGCAGGTTTTAAACCCGGCATGTTGTACATGTTGTCATTCTCATAAGTGCCCTGGTAAGCATAGTACATCATGTCGCCTTGTGGACTCAGGAGTTTATCGTTACCGGATGTACCGTAGCTGGCTCTTAGTGACATATAATCTATCCACCTGGTATTTTTCATGAAAGCTTCCTGTGATAATTTCCATGAAGCACCAGCAGAGAAGAAATTACCCCAACGGTTTGTTTTTGAAAACTTGGAAGAGCCATCGCTTCTAACGCTGGCGGATACAAAGTATTTATCCATAAATCCATAGTCTACTTTACCTAAAAAGCTTAACAGGCCATACACGTTTCTATAAGAAGTGTTTGACCAGTTTTTGGTGGTTGCTGCAAGCTCATACTGGCCTAACTGCATAATGCCTTCCCCGTAAGCGGAATTATATAAGTCCCTGTAAGAATATAATTCCTGACCGGCCAATACACTTAGTGAATTGTTGCCGAATCTTTTGTCATACGTTAACAAGTTATTCCACGTAAGGGAAGTGATTCGGTCATTGTCACGTGAAGCAGTTCCGCCGTTGGTTTTAACAGTAACACCATAAGGCGCCAGCTGATCGCCGCCGTGCACAGCTGAGCCGTAACTTATATTTTGCAACAGGTTATCATCAATGCTGATGTTGGTTTTGAATTTAATATCGAACGGCAATTTTGCGCTGGCATAAAAGCGTGAAGAAAGCATACTTCCTACAACGTTATTGAAGTCAAAATCATTTGGGTTATTCCAATAATCCCCAGATCCCGACAATGGTTGCGCGCCGAAGAAATTATTTATATAAGATCCGTAATCAAGCATTCTGATGCCTGTTTTTTCTGAATAAACCCAATCAGTATTGTCCTGGTTTCTTAACCACGGAGAAGCCATCGTGGATGAAAATACCAGTGCACGGATAAAGCCGGACGTGTTTTGGCGGGAATTGCTGTATGCCATATTACCACCAACTTCCAGCCAGTTGTTTACCTGGGTAGAAATATTGGCGCGAAAGCCATAACGTTTGTAATACTGCGAAAGTCCGTAGCCTTTATCGTCTAAATAAGAGCTTGAAAAAAAGTAATTGGTTTTACCATCTTTACTGGCACCGCTTACATCCATGCTATAATCCTGGCGAAGTTTACGGCTATATACAGCGCCATAAGCATCATAGTCTGACGGGTTCCACGCCATCTTCAAATCCGGATTAATTTCACCTGTTGTTAAAACATAATCTTCGTCTATGTATTTAAAAGGCGACACATAAATGGCTTTTCCGTTGGAATCAAATGTTTTCTTTAATAGTCTTGGCAATACATTGTCAGTTGCGAATTGCCTGGCAAACGCATCCGTCTGACCATATTTATAGAACTGATCATTATACAGGCCCTCCCAGGTATTGGTTAATTGCTGGTAGGGATTGGCTTTTGTAGGATTTTTTACAGCAAGATCAGATGTACCTAAAGCACTTCTAAAATTAATTCTGGGCTGACCAGCTTTACCCTTTTTAGTGGTGATTACAATTACGCCGTTAGCCGCACGTGACCCATATAAAGAAGCTGCAGCAGCATCTTTTAAAACTGTCATAGACTCAATGTCGCTGGGCGATATGGAAGTCAGCTTACCATCATACGGCATACCATCAACTACATACAGCGGGTTAGATGATGCGCTCATAGAACCAATTCCACGTATTTGAATACGAGTGTCCCCACCAGGATTCCCTTCATTATTTACCACGTTTACGCCGGCGCTCATACCCTGTAACGTTTCGGCTAATCCAGAGCCGGAGATCTTACTTATTTTTTCTGAATTAATGGTAACGGCAGAACCGGTATAAGTAGATTTTTTCGCTGTACCATATGCAACAACCAGCACCTCGTCCAATTTATTGGTTTGGTCCTGCAGAACAACGTCTATTACAGCGCGGCCATTTATCAGCTCTTCTTTTTCAACAAATCCCGTTGAAGAAAATACTAATGTCTGATCTGACGAGTTAGTCGACAGGGTGACTGAATAAGTACCATCCTGTGCGGTAAAAGTTCCTTTTTTAGTTTCTTTGACAATAACATTGGCCCATGAAACCGGTTCTCCTTTTGAGTTGGTCACTTTTCCCCGAACAGTAGTTTGCTGGGCATGTAAAAGGGAAACGCTAAAACATGCAATCAGCCACACAAACAAGTGTTTGTGGAGGTTCAATTTTCTCATAATTTGACTTTAATCTAGCGGTTAAAAAAACGGTACGTTGTACCCGAATTGAAAGGAATAGCAACCTCATAATTCGTTAGTAGTTAGCGTACCAGTGGCAACTTCAAATTTATCTGGTTTTAACTTTTTTTAAAGCTATTTTTAATATTTACGCAAACGATTGATTACCGGGTTATGCGGAATAATTTCTAAAAATGCCAGCGAATTTTGCAACAAATAGTAATAACTGATTATATGAGTAGGCAATAGTCACTAGATAACCTTTAGCCATGTAAGTGTAAATCCGTACCGTGACCTTACAGCCGATTAATATTTGAATTGTACATTTGCACCAATTCAACTAAAAAATAGATGTCATTATACGCACAACGAGGTGTTTCTGCACAAAAAGAAGAAGTTCATGCGGCTATTAAAAAGCTGGACCAGGGTTTATATGAACATGCATTTTGTAAGATGTATCCGGATTTCATAGGGCAGGACAATGATTTTGTAAATATTATGCATGCCGACGGTGCAGGCACCAAAAGCATTCTTGCTTATTTGTACTGGAAAGAAACAGGCGATATTTCCGTATGGAAAGGAATTGCCCAGGATGCTGTGGCCATGAACCTTGATGATCTGCTGTGTGTGGGCGTGTGTGATAATCTGCTTTTTTCTTCAACTATTGATAGAAATAAAACGATCATTCCCGGTGAAGTATTGGAACAAGTGATTAACGGTACACAGGAGTTTTTTGATGAATTGAAAAAATACGGTGTAAACATTCAGTATCTCGGCGGCGAAACAGCAGATGTGGGAGATGTGGTAAGAACAATTGCTGTAAATGGAACCATGATGGCACGCTGGCCCAAAAGCAAAGTGATCACCAATAACAATATAAAAGCAGGCAACGTTATTGTGGGTTTCGCAAGTGCCGGACAAACAACGTATGAAACTGCTTACAACAGCGGGATTGGAAGCAACGGCTTAACCAGCGCTCGTCATGATGTGCTGAATAAATATTATGGCGATAATTTCCCTGAAACATTCGAACCCTCTTTAAATAAGAATGTAGTTTACATTGGCAAAAACAGGATGACCGATGCCGCCGGTGTTCCGGGTTTTGCTGATATTAATATTGGCAAATTAATTCTGAGCCCAACACGTACATATGCACCTTTAATGAAAGCCTTGCTGGATAATTATTTTGATGACATAGATGGCGTAATCCATTGCAGTGGAGGTGGCCAGACAAAATGCATGAAATATCTCCCCGCTTCTCTGAAAGTTGTTAAGGATAATTTGTTTGAGGCTCCTCCTGTGTTTAAACTTATACAGGCAAATTCTGGAGCTGATGACAAGGAGATGTACCAGGTGTTTAACATGGGGCACAGACTCGAAATTTTCACCAATGAAAAAGCTGCGGAAAAAATGATTGAAATTGCTTCATCATTTAAAATCGAGGCTAAAATAATCGGACGTGTTGAAACATCAACTGAAAAAAAATTACAGCTTACTGTAAATAGCAATATAATAGAGTACTAAATAATTTTATTTCTTCAATATAAAAATGCTGGCCAAACGCCGGCATTTTTTGTGTAATAACGGCATTTTAATGTATATGTTATAAAAGAAATGTTATTTTTAATACTCAATCTCCACTTATTTATTCCTCCCTCTGAGAAATTCTGATCCAATATTTAATTGAGAAAAAAATGTCCCCGATTGCATTTTGCCTGAATCATTTTTAAAATGATAAAGTCTAATGAAGAAACTTTACGTCAGCAAAGTTCATATGCCATTTTTTCTCATATTGATAGCTGCTTTTTCCATAAGAACAGCAGCACAGACTTTTACTCCTGTAACCGCACGCATTACCAAGCATATCGGTGGCTATTGGGAATATTTACCGCATGGATATGATTCGTCATCTCCCAAAAAATATCCGCTGCTGCTTTACTTTCATGGAATAGGAGAAATAGGCAATGGCGATTTTTACGATTTGAAAAAGTTGTTGAAAAATGATATTCCCAGGCTGATTGCATACAAAAAATTTCCTGATTCATTCATTGTAAATAAAGACACTTTTCAATTTGTGATCATTTGCCCGCAACTTTCTGTTTCCGGGAGAACATGGACAGAAATTGATGATTTTGTTGATAGTGTTGTTTCGCGCTATAACATAGACCAAAGCAGAATGTACATCATGGGGCTCAGTTATGGAGGGGGCACTGCAATGTTTTATTGCACCGATTCTACTATGGGAAGCAACCGGTTTGCCGCATTTGCCACTGCTTCGCAAAACCTGGTAGTAAGGGATGTTCCTTTAAAAAATCTCATGCAAACCGAATTGCCGATCTGGTTTGCAGTAAATAAAGGAGACCACGTAGTTCTTCCAAGTACCACAACTGATTGGGTAGACCGCATTAAAAAAACAGCTTATCAGCCACAACCGTTGCTTGATATATTTGATACAAGCGGTCACGATGCATGGTCACATATGTTTAGTCCGAAATTTCGACCCCGGGGACTGAATATTTATGAATGGATGCTGCAGTATCGGCGGCAGATTGACTCTTTACATCCCAGTATAACTGCACCTGATACAGTTTATCTTCCTGTCAACTCGATTGTGCTTAACGGAAGCTCGTCAACCGGGGGGCGCATTATGCCAATAGCTTCTTATGAATGGCAATATGTTAATGGCCCGGGCCACCCATCATTTCAAAGCCAGGCAACGCCAATAACATCTGTGCAAAATCTGCTTCCTGGTTTATATACTTTTAGACTGACAGTTAAAAACAGTTCGGGCACAATGTTCAGTACAAACAAACGTGTGGTTGTGGTGAGAAATATGCTGCCCGTTGCAGTTGTCTCTGCTGACTCGTTAATCACTTTACCTGTTGATTCGGTTAGTCTTAACGGAACTTCATCGCATGATAGTGATGGATATATTGTTTCGTATGCATGGCAACAGGTTTCCGGACCTAAAGCGTATGACAATGTAAAAGATGTCTCAGGGCCCGTTCTGCATCTGCAGCGTCTGGTTGAAGGCTCGTATAGTTTTGCACTTACGGTAACAGATAACCGGAAAGAAACTGCTTCTGATACTTTTAGTTTTAAAGTGCTGCCGCCTGTGAAGCCAATACCTGTTATTACAGGGGATACAGCAATTACTTTACCTGTTGATTCATTAACACTTAGCGGAACGTCATCTTTCAACACAGTCGGTAATATTACTTCATATAACTGGCAATACATATCGGGGCCATTCAGTTATACATTTGGCGGCGGGACGAATGAGCAATTAAAACTGCATCATTTGGTGGAGGGTAGTTACACCTTTACATTAACAGTGGGAAACTCAGGAGGAGGCTTTGCTTCCGATACATTTAGATTTGTCGTGCATCCGCCAAAACCGCCAGTTAAACCGGTTGCAATTATCAAAGGCGATACACTTGTTACGTTGCCTGTGGATTCAATTGTGTTGAGTGGCAATGCGTCGTTCGATACCGTTGCAGCCATTACATCTTATAAATGGCAATATGTTGCAGGTCCTCAAAGCTTTGGCATAAGCGATTCTTCCAAATCATCGGTAAATATCAATCGTCTTGTTGTGGGCATGTATGTTATTTCGCTAACTGTCATGAATTCCCAGGGCGGATCTTCAACTGACACTTTCAGTTTTTTGGTTAGACCAGATAGTCTGCCAGCACAAAAGAAACCAGTTGCAATCATCCAGGGAGATACGCTTGTTAACTTGCCTGCTGATTCCGTGAGGCTTACCGGTTTGTCTTCTTATGATCTGAGCGGCAATATCCGTAAGTACTTGTGGAAGTTTATTTCCGGACCAACGGAACTAAGTATTGTAGATTCACTTAGCCCATCCATCACACTTCATAATCTTAGTACGGGCATTTATACGATTAGCTTAACGGTGACGAACGATCTCGGAAAGATAGCACAAGATACATTCAGGTTTGACGTTTCCCGCTCCTACCAAACAAATCCACCGGTCGCTGTAATTTTTGGTAGTTCTACAATTGTGCTGCCGGTTAATTCACTGTCTTTGGATGGAAGATATTCATATTCCTCCGGCGACAGTATCACATCTTACAAATGGCAATATGTTTCTGGTCCACAAGGTTTTTCCGTTTCCGATACTACACTTCCTGATTTAACCATTCAGAATCTTAGTGAAGGTGCATATGTTTTCAAACTGATTGTATACAATTCCCATGGTGTTTCCGCTGCGGACAGCATTAACTTTTTGGTACTCCGAAAGCAGGGTGGTGGCGACCCCGGTATGCCCTCTTTGCAAATTGTAACAAAGCCAGGTTTAACGCTTGCACCTGTACCGGCTAATTCATACCTTGGCGTATACCTCAATGATAGCACGACCGGTAAACTAAGCATCCGTATAGTAGATATGAATGGCAGGATTGTTGTGCGTAAAGAAAATGAGACTAAAGCAACTGCCAGCTGGAAAACGATTATGAATGTTGCAAACCTTGCTACTGGTTCTTATTTTGTGGAAGTGATAGTAGGAAAAGAGTTTTTTAGAGGAAGATTTATTAAGTAGAAAGCTCAGCATCAACCTCTGAAAGAAACCCATTTAATTAAGTATTAGTGAAAAAGGCATATAAGAATCCGGGAAGGATATACCGCCAAAATCAGGAGAACAATGTATTTTTCAGGCAGCTTAATTAAGGAATAGCCCTAAAGGCTTTGAATGGTGATCGCAGAATGCTAAAAAATGCTGCATGTACACGTCTCATTTTAATAAGGCCGGAATTGTTCTAATGCTGTTGTTGGCTTGGAGCGGAATGCTATTTGCGCAGACCAACACACCCATAACCACACCCGTAACAAAACATATAAACGGTTATTGGGAATATCTACCTGCAGGTTATCATTCTTCCGCTGAAAAATATCCACTGATTATATTCTTCCATGGAATTGATGAGGTAGGCGATGGCTCGCAGCATGCCCTTAAAAAAGTGCCGAAAAATGCGATACCTAAATTAATCAAGGAAAAAAAATTTCCGGAAACCATTACTGTTGGTGGTAAAAAATTTTCATTTATTGTTATTTGTCCTCAGCTCACCGTGATTGGCCGGAGTGCTGTTGAAATTGACGAGCTCATTGATTACATGGTTCGTAAATACCGGGTAGATGAATCCCGCATATATCTCACAGGCATTAGCCTTGGCGGAGGTACGTGCATGTATTACGCAGGAAGTTCACGTACTTATGCCGGGAGAGTAGCAGCGATGGTAACAGCTTCTCAAAATCAGAATGTTACAGGTAATGGCGGCCAGAATGTGGCTTCAACCAATCTGCCATTATGGATGACACATAACAGATACGATCGCAAAATTTCTGTAAAATATACGCTTGGTTGGTACGACTATCTCACTTCTTATAAGCCGGCGATGGATCCTCAGCCCATTATGAATATTTTTGAACAGTCCGGGCACGATGCATGGTCCACAACATTTAATCCTGATTGGCGTCCAAACGGCCTGAACGTTTATGAATGGATGTTGCAATATACAAGAGGCGGCGAGCGGCCGCCACCCTCAGATGTAAAAGTGCATCCTGTAATCAAAGCCCCGGATACTGTAATTCTCAATCGTAAAGATCCTATACTGTTGGATGGCTCAGGGTCATATTCGGATGATCAGTCACGGCTGTTTTATAAATGGGAATATGTATCCGGACCGGGCGGGTTTAATATTACCAATCCAAATGATGACAAAACTTATTTCTATGTAAGGCAAGCAGGGCAATATGTGGTGAAGTTAACAGTTTACAATAACCGGGGCATTTCAGCTTCCCTGACAAAAACGTTAACTGTTATTGAGAGAGTACAACCTGTTGCAATAATTAAGAATGATCCGGTAATTGAATTGCCGGATAACTCAATTGTTTTGGACGCCAGCTCTTCGTATGACCGCTTTGGAAAAATAGTTGCCTTCAATTGGCAATATATTTCAGGCCCTCAGGGATTTTCAGCTTCCAATAGAAAGCAGTCTTCTTTAACGTTGGAAAAGCTCTCTGCAGGAACGTACCAATTCGCGGTTGTTGTAACCAATGATGCCGGCTTAAAAGATACCGCAATTACTTCGTTCAGGGTTGTAAATACACCACCAACAAGAACGCCTCCTGTGGCTGTTGTAAAAAATGATGCGGTTGTTGTTCTTCCTAAAGATTCCATATTGCTGGATGCCAGCGCATCACACGACAAGACGGGGAAAATCAATTTATTTCAATGGTGGTATGTATCAGGTCCGTCCGGATTTATACTGACGAACAACAAGGCGCCTTCCGTTATGGTTAAAGAATTGGTTCCGGGATCCTACCGGTTTGGTGTCGCAGTTACCAATGATGCCGGCCTGAAAGATACCGCCATTGCAAGCTTTATCGTCAGAAGCGCTCCACCGGTTAAGAAGCCACCTGTTGCTGTTGTGAAAAACGATGCGGTGATCGTTTTGCCCAAAGATTCAATACTGCTGGATGCAAGCAGTTCTTATGATAGTGCCGGAAAGATCAGTTCTTATGAATGGCGATACGTTTCAGGGCCCTGGGGCTTTACGATGAGCAATAACAAACAGTCTTCCGTAATGATTAGTCATCTTTCCGCCGGAAGCTACCGGTTTGGAGTGATCGTAGCCAATGATGTGGGACTGAAGGACACAGCGATAACAAGCTTTATCGTGAAGCCGGCTCCGGAAATTAGGAAACCTCCTGTTGCGATAATTAAAAATGAAGGAGTGATCGTTCTGCCTCAGGATTCTATTAAACTTGATGCAAGTGCCTCCTATGATAGTTCAGGAAAGATCAGCACTTATGAATGGAAATATATTTCAGGTCCGTCAGGATATACCATGAGCAACAATAAATTGCCATCTCTGATGATTGACAATCTTGTTGCGGGAAGCTATAAATTCAGCGTGATTGTAACGAACAATTTGGGTTTAAAAGATACCGCTGTTTCCGGCTTTGTGGTGAAAGAAGCTCCCCAGGAAACTACGCCGCCCATAGCTGTTGTAACCAATGACCTGATCGTTCTTTTACCGAAGGATTCGACAATATTGGACGCCAGTGCTTCTTATGATAAGGCAGGCAGGATAAGCAGTTTTGAATGGCGTTATATCTCCGGTCCAACGGGCTTTACAATTGTCAATGACAGGCTACCTGTCATTGAAATTAAAAATCTCACTGAAGGTTTTTACCGCTTTGGTGTAATTATAACCAATGGTGCAGGCCTAAAGGATACAGGCTTCGCAAGGTTCTCTGTAAAAAATCCACAGCAGGAAAAAACGCCTCCGGTTGCCGTTATAAATAATGAGGCACTTGTTATACTGCCTAAAAACTATATTACCCTGGATGCAAGCTCATCATATGATTCTACCGGAACGATAAAGTCCTATGAATGGCGCTATGTTTTTGGACCAAAAGGTTTTACTGTTTCAGATAGTAGTCAGCCAACATTGTCCATCGATGGCCTAAGCGTCGGTTCATATCGTTTTGGTGTAATTGTAACGGACAATACGGGGTTAAAAGATACAGCCATAACTAACTTTGTTGTAAAGAATGGGCCTAAACGTCCAACACCACCGGTCGCCATTATAAAGAATGAATCAGTGATTGTTTTGCCGAAAGATTCAATTGTACTCGATGCCGGCTTTTCTTATGACAGTTCAGGAAGTATCGCCGGCTATGATTGGCGGTACGTATTCGGTCCTCAGGGTTTTACTGCCAGTGTTGATCGCCAGACACTAACGTTAAAGAAATTATCGGTGGGTTCATACAGGTTTGGTGTAATTGTGCGGAACAGCATAGGGTTGAAAGATACAGCCATCACAAACTTTGTTGTTAAAAATGAAGGAGCAAATATTCTTCCTGTTGCCATCATAAGGGCACCATCCGTTATTACGCTTCCGCAGCAAACGGTAACGCTTGATGGCTCGGCTTCATTTGATGAAGACGGAAAAATAGAATCGTATCTATGGCAATATGTTTCCGGGCCGGCGCGATTTAATGCGGATGACAATTCTAGTCCTGCGTGGTCCTTGAGTAATCTATCCGAAGGCTTGTACGTTTTCAGATTAACAGTGAAGGATGACCAGGGAGGAGTTGCAACAGCTACTGATACTTTGCAGGTTAGTGCCGCACCGGTAGCAAACCGAGGGCCTGTTGCAGTCATCAAAGCAGCATCAGAAGTAATGTTGCCGGATAATTCTATTAATCTTGACGGAACTTCCTCTTATGATCCGGATGGTCATATCAAGTCTTATGTCTGGAGATTTGTTTCGGGACCTCCGGAGTTTAAAATGCAGGGGACAACCCAGGCTGAAATAAGTATAAGTGATCTTGTTGATGGAGAATATTCATTCATGCTGATTGTAACAGATGACAAGAACAATACCGATTCAGCTCTTTTTAGTTTTGTGGTGAAACCTGCACTGGGTAATGCATCGCCTTTCGCTATCGTCAAGGCGCCCTCCGTTATAACGTTGCCCGACAACTCAATAGAACTGGATGGCTCTGCATCTTATGATCCGGACGGAAGTATACATACGTATCAGTGGTTGTATATTTCGGGTCCATCAGGCTATTCTGCTAAAGGGTTGGATAAACCTGAGCTCACGATAAATAACCTTACGGAGGGCAATTACAAATTCAGATTCTCAGTAACAGATAACGCCGGCAGCATTGCTGATACTGTTGTCAACTTTATTGTGAAACAGCAAACCGTAAATATTGCGCCCATAGCAATCATAGAGGGCGATTCTGTATATACTTTACCGCTTTCTGTGATAGGATTAAATGGAGGTGCTTCATATGATCCTGATGGTACCATCAGGGCGTATAGCTGGCGCCTGTTAAACGCTCCGTCCGGGGTAGCGCTGTATAATAGCTCCAGCTCTGAAATCCATGTATCCGGATTGGCTGCCGGATCCTACAAACTTGAATTGCGCGTGACAGATAATAAAGGACAATCAGCAACATCAACATTTAGCTTTAAAGTAAAAGATAGAATGTCTCACACCGAAGTGCCGGATATGTTTGTGCTTGCTCCTGTTCCTGCAATAAGCACATTAAATGTGCGGTTGTCTAACGATGAAAAAGGTAAGCTGACAGTTCGTGTGACAGATTTTAACGGCAAGATTGTCTTCCTGAAAAACTATGATAAACAAACGGTTAATTGGCAACAAACAATCGATGTAGCCAATTATGCTTCCGGAGTTTACTTTGTTGATGTTTATATTGGTAAAATCTCTTTAACGCGCAGATTTATAAAGGGCGGTAAATAAAGATTGAAAACTTCTGCGAACAATAATTAATTGGTCGCAGAAGTTTTTACATCAAGCACACGGTTGCTGGTTTGTGGTATGTGTAAAGGCGCTTCTCCTTTGTTTGATAATTTCTTCGTTTTTATGATAATGATGCCATTGTCGCCTTTGCTGCCATACAGCGATCTTGCAGATTCATCTTTCAATACCGTTAGAGATTCAATATTTGCAGGATCAAGTTGTGCCACATCAGCGCTCCCTTTTTCATATCCGTCTATAATAAATAACGGCTGCTGCGCGCTTTTGATTGTAACGGCTGAAACCTTTGCTGTATCACTATCAGAAAATCCCCATATTATTGCTCCCTTTTGCTGGGAAAGCATGTTTTGGCCAGGTATTGTTTTAGCTTCATGGATTTCTCTATTATTTGTAGTTGCCAAAGTTTTATCGATACTGGTTTTTATCGCCAGCTTTTGTTGTTGAGCAGCCTTCTCCTTTGCACTATTTTGAATTTGCGCCGTTTTGTGTGTATCCGCTTGCGATTTTGTCACTGTTTTTGCGACCAGATCCTCAAGCGACGGTCGGATGTTTAATGTGTCTTTAGCAGCTGGTTGAAGTGTATCATTTGTCCTGGCAACTTCGTCTTTCACCAATCGTTCTTTTTGTTGAAGTTTACAGGCAAAAAGCAATACAATTGCGCCAAACACCGGCAGGATCATCATCTTTCTTGTGTATGAATATTTGGCTTGTTTGGAAATAGTAAGCATTAGCAGTCTTCTTTTCACAGGCGAATAACTAAATGATTGTGCCGGTGCAAAAATACTTTTGCCAAACTGAGATTGAAGTAACATGGCGGCAAATGCCGAGGCATCCCGGTCCTTTACGGACTCCTGGTCTGCAATAAACTCGTGAATCATCCACAGTTCCTTTCGCATCAGCCAAAAGAAAGGATTAAACCAGCACACACATAAAAGCGTTTCAACAAACAACTTGTCCCAGGTGTGTTTTTGCCTGATGTGCGTTATTTCATGCTGCATGATCTGTTTGCCGGCAGCATCATCTAAGTCTATATCATTCCGCCAGAACAGATTCCTCATGAATGAGAAGGGCGCTTCGCGTGCCTCAGTGTTTATCAGGTCAAAATCGTCCAGTCGTACGTAGTTGTTCTGGTGCTTGAGACGAAAAATTTTTATGATACGATAAATAAGGGTGATTAATAGAATGGCAGACACAGACAGGCTGATATACAGGGTTATTGATTGCCATGAAACGCTTGCTGCAGGCTCTGTTGGTGTGGTATTTTTTGCCTGATGCAAAATGTTCATCCATGCAATTGTGCTGGTGCTGTCACTTTCAACGGTGAACCAGTTCAACTCGGGCAATGGAATCAACAACGATAATATACATCCCGCCAATAAATAGAACCGGTTGTAATAATGAAACCGCTCATTTCTTAAAAAGAAAAAATAGTATGCGTGAAAAAGTGCAGCGCAAACTGTCATCTTTAATACGTATAGCAGCAATGTATGCATGTTATTTCTTTTTAATCTGGTTTAATAGTAACTCAAGGTCTTCAACACTTACCTTGTTTTCTTCCACCAAAAATGAAACGGCCTTGCTGTAAGACCCGCCAAAATAATTTTTTACAAGACCACTGAAACTGTTTTTAGAATACGCCTCTTTGGTAACAAGGGGATGGTATTCGTGCATTCTTCCAAAGGTTACTGTGGATACAAATTTTTTATCTATCAATATTTTTAGAATAGTAGCAACTGTATTGGAATGTGGTTTGGGCAACGGCATTTCATCCAGTATATCTTTGAGAAAACCTTTCTCGATTTTCCAAAGAACCTGCATCACCTGTTCTTCGGCCTTCGTAAGTTGTTTTATCTGTTCTCTCGGTTTCATGGCTTTATTATTGTGGTTAGCTAAACTAAACCAGTCTAAAGGTATAACTAATAATTTAGTTTTAAAACTATTTTTTTAGTTGGATGATGATTGATTTCTATATATAAGCATAGACTGCTAACTTTACAGTTATCTTTTTGGACAAGAATTTTAATCACTATGCCGGAAGTCGTTCTATCAGTACAAAACGCCAATATATATCAGGGAAGTAATCTTGTGTTGCAGGATGTGAATTTTAATGTAAACAGGGGAGAATTTGTTTACCTGGTAGGAAAAACAGGAACAGGAAAAAGTAGTTTATTAAAAACGCTTTATGGTGAACTTCCTTTAAAAGAAGGCGAGGCAACCGTTGCGGGCTTCAACTTAAAAGAGATGACCTGGAAAAAAGTGCCTTTTTTGCGTAGAAACCTTGGTGTTGTGTTCCAGGACTTTCAATTGCTTACGGATAGAAATGTTTATGAGAACCTGAAGTTTGTGTTGAGAGCCACCGGTTGGAAGGATGAAAAACTGATGGAAGAAAAGATAAACGATGTGCTGGATAAAGTTGGTTTGAAAAGTAAGGGATTTAAAATGCCTTTTGAAATGAGTGGCGGAGAGCAGCAACGTGTAGATATTGCCAGAGCGCTGCTAAACTCTCCTAAGGTAATGCTGGCCGATGAACCTACCGGTAACCTTGACCCTGAAACCAGTGACGAGATAATGCAGTTGTTGTTCAATATCTGTAAAGATTACGGCACCGCAATCATTATGGCAACGCACGATTTTATTGTGATCAATCGCTATCCTTCACGTATGCTTAAAACTGAAAGAAACCGGGTTGTTGATAGTGCTGCAGCGGTAGAAATATAGCAGATTTGAGATTTGAAATTGAATAAGGCAGTTCCGTTGCTTTGATGCCAGAGCTAATCAATGATGACAATATGTAGGACCGTTCGCGTTAGTAAGCCTGATAATCTTAAATCTGAAATTTCAAATCTCAAATGAATGTCCCCATATCCAATCCATAAGCATTGCTGCTGTTTTGTTGGGATATAAATTGTCCAGTAAAACTTTCCTGTCTAATCCTTCCTGTTTTGTAAATGGCTGATGATATAGTTGTGATATACGTTGGCGGAATGCCTCGGGCGAATCTGCAATATGGCAAATACTTTC
This sequence comes from Danxiaibacter flavus, assembly GCF_041060425.1. Classification (NCBI taxonomy): domain Bacteria; kingdom Pseudomonadati; phylum Bacteroidota; class Chitinophagia; order Chitinophagales; family Chitinophagaceae; genus Danxiaibacter; species Danxiaibacter flavus. The sequence continues at coordinate 468,575 of NZ_JAULBC010000004.1, read as the reverse complement.
AAGACCCGTATTCATAACAACCTTTGAATTCGCCAGGCAATGTCTTCCGTTATATAAGGCCTGCAATAATCCGGGCTGAATACCTGTTTCATATCTCGATGGCAGTAAGATAATATGGGCTTTGGAAAGTATATCTTGCAATGAAGCTTCATCAGGGTTGATAACAAGATGAACATGAGGATGTTTTGCTACAGCATCTAACACTTTTTGCGAAGGATTGCTTGCTGCAATAACAAGAGGAATATGAATAAACTTATACACTTCTTTTAAAAGTGTCAGCACTGTTTTTTCATGCATTACGTCGCTAAGGTCCCCAAAATAAAGACTGTATGCGCCAACACCTTCCGGCGCTTCTGCAACACGCGAATAAAAAGGCGGAATAAATCTTACAGATGTACAATCAAACTCTTTGTGGTACATCCGCATATCCCGTTTGCATGTTGCTGCGTAACCATCAATATTGGCAATTAATGCTTTTTCATATGCATGAAGCAACCTGCTTTCGTTCCAGTAATAAATTCTTCTGAACGGATTGTACGAATAAAAGCACCTGGTTTTGTAGGTTTGAAATTCTATATGATAAAGCCGCACAAATTTCTTTCTTTGTTGTAGGCGGGGAGAAGTTGCTACATAACTACAAGCAATACCAAATATTAATATTGGGTGATCATCTAACACAAGTTTTTCAATCAGTAATTCATTTTTCTTGTGTTCAACAATATATGGCAGGGGTTTTGAAAATATTTTTGGACTGTTTTCTGAATGGTAAAAATCTATAGATTCACAAAGTTGTCGCACAATATTCTGAATATCATCATGGCTGCTGTTGTAACAATGAAGATGGATTTTTACACCATTTTTGTGTAGTGCGGCAATCATCTGGTACACATCATAATGATTACTATTATCCACCGGATGTGGAATCCGTGGCACAATGATATGTAGGTGCTTCTCCAAGAGCATCAGTTTAGTGGAAACAGATTAAAAAGCAAAAGAATAAAGAAATGTGAGACAAAACTCAGAAACAGGCAATTAAAATTCAGATACACCAACCTTTTCCGCGTATCGTTGCCGGAGTCCTGAAATTATTCCAATGTGTTGCAATAATAACAACCGTTGTTATAAAAAAGTTTTGAGATGTTTCTGCATTTACTTCAACTCACCTACTCGCGATCATTTATTTTTCTTTCGTTTGTACTGTATCGTGACCTTGGTTATACCTTTATTTTCCATGTCAATCTTTTTTGCAGCAATCTTAGAGAGATCGATAATGCGTCCCTTAACATAAGGCCCGCGGTCATTGATGCGAACCTTCACTGTCTTTCCGTTAGAAAGATTTTTCACTTTCACTTTTGTACCGAATGGAAGTGTTTTGTGTGCCGCTACATAATCTGATTGATGGAATGTTTCGCCACTTGCAGTCTTTCTTCCTTCAAGGTTGTCAGAATAAAATGAGGCAACACCAGATTCAGTTACGCGTCTGCTACATGATGTAAGCGTCACAAAAATGATAAGAACTGAAAGGTACTTCTTCATAATAGAATGATCGAATGTAACAATTAATCTCGTCAATTAATGCGGGTTGCAGGCTCTATTTGTGCACAACACTTCGTTTCATTTTTTAAAAAGAGACATAGCATAAGTATGTGCAGGAGCACGGTGAAGGCAACTTGTAACTATACAGCTGTTACTTCAGCGTGTAAAACAGTTTGCCAATTGTCAGACTCTGCATACTGTTTTATAACCATGTTTCGTTGGGTAAGAAGCTTGCGTATATAGTTGGTGAGATAAACGCTGTTAAATATTTTTCCGGCAATTCCGAATGGCGATTCAAATTTGAAAAGATCAATCATTATAGTTCCGTTGACAATCGCCTTAAAGTGATGTTCATGGTTCATGCTTAAGAAGTCACCTTCTATCATTTCATCTTTAAAGTAATCCGGCTGTTGCATTTCTGTTATTGTAACCTTTAGCAATCGTTTCTTAAACAGATGACGAGCCTGCCACGTAACTACATCTCCGGGCTGCATTAGATTGGTTGCCGTCGCCGATATGGCTTTTTCATTGGTTTGCCTCATAGATATTTCATGAAGCTTTATGCTGCGGGAAAGATGGAACACGCGCTGCGCGGGCGCATGTATTACTGTTGTAAGATGGATTAGTGGCATGGAATATTGAGATAAGAAAAGGCAAATGATCCGGTTAAACTCATTTGCCTTTTAACTGGTTATGCAAAAGGAAACTTAACCACTTTTGCTTTAACAGGATTGTTACGAATATCAATAAAGATCTCCGAATCAAGCGCTGAATTTTCTACTGTAACATATCCAAGTCCAATTGCTTTGTTCAATGATGGAGCTTGCGTGCCGCTCGTAACATAACCAATAACATTTCCCTGTGCATCTTTAATTTGATAATGGTGTCTTGGAATGCCTCTTTCAATCATCTCAAAACCCACAAGCTTTCTTTTTGCACCTTCTTCTTTTTGTTTTGCAAAAATATCTTTTGCTACAAAATCAGATGGCTTATTCAGTTTGGTGATCCAGCCCAGGCCAGCTTCTAATGGAGATGTAGTATCATCAATGTCGTTTCCATAAAGACTAAAGCCCATCTCTAAACGAAGCGTATCTCTTGCACCCAGACCTATCGGTTTAATGCCAGATGCCGCACCGATCTCAAAAATGGCGTTCCATATTTTTTCAGCATTACCATCTTTGTCTTCAAAATAGATCTCCACACCCCCGGCGCCGGTATAACCCGTTGCACTGATCAAAACATTATCAACACCAGCAAATTTGCCCTTAACAAAAGTGTAATATTTAAGATTAAGGATATCAAGATCAGTAAGTGGTTGCAGTATTTTGCAGGCATTAGGTCCCTGTATTGCCAGCAGCCCGGTCTTATCGCTTACATTGTGCATTTCAACATTTTTGTTATTGTGTTGGCTTATCCAGTTCCAGTCTTTTTCAATGTTGGATGCATTTACAACAAGCATGTAAACCTTGTTTTCCTCAATACAATATACCAGCAGGTCATCAACCAGGCCGCCTTTTTCGTTGGGCAGCGAGCTGTATTGCGCTTTTCCGGCTGTTAATTTGGAAGCATCGTTTGTGGTTACTCTCTGAATAAGATCGAGTGCATTTTCACCTTTTAAAATGAATTCTCCCATGTGGCTTACATCAAAAACACCTGCATTTTTTCTTACTGCTGCATGTTCATCGTTAATGCCCGAATAACTGATGGGCATGTTGTAGCCTGCAAATTCCGCCATTTTTGCACCTAGTGCAATGTGTTTTTGTGTAAAAGGAGTACTTTTCATGTATAACTTTTTATTGGCCGCAAAAATAAGTTAATTGAGCATTGAATTAACTACAGGCTTTCTGCAGAAGGCAATGGCACCGGGCCAGACTAGTTTCTAAATAAATCATCTGAATTTAAATGGGTTCATGCGGGAGCTCAAAGAAGCTGTGACGCAGCGAAAATGCCTTTGGCATCTATGACTTAGCTAAATAATATTGGTTATCGGCCGGCGGAACCAGACTTTAAGCTTTGGCCTTTTACCCTTACATTTACACTTCAAATTTTTTACAAGATGAGTAACGAGTTGAAAAAGCCGGTTGTTGGATTCACTTGTGGCGACCTGAACGGCATAGGTTTGGAACTGATCATCAAAGCGTTGGGCGATGCCCGCCTTCTTGATATCTGTATTCCTGTAGTATTTGCAAGCAATAAAAGCATCAATTTCTACAGAAAATCGTTGCCAGACATCAATTTGAGCTATCAGCCTGTAAAAGATTTCAGCAGATTGAACAATAAACAGATCAATCTTTTTAGTTGTTGGGAAGAAGAGGTTCAGATCAATCCGGGGCAACTTAATGAAACCGGTGGAAAATATGCGCTTTCGTCATTGCAGCAGGCAACTGCCGCACTAAAGGACGGTTCGATAGATGCCATCGTTACTGCGCCTATTCATAAAAAAAATATTCAAAGCGAGGATTTCAGGTATAGTGGTCATACACCTTATTTCAAGGATGTATTCGGTGCCCAGGATGTTGTAATGCTGATGACAGCTGAAAACATTCGTGTTGGTCTGCTAACCGAGCACGTGCCTGTAAAAGAGATCACAGGCTTTGTTACAAAGGAGAATATTCTGAGTAAGCTGAGAATATTGAATAGCAGTCTGCAGAAAGATTTTGGTATCAGCAAACCCAAAATTGCCGTGTTAGGACTTAACCCGCATGCCGGAGACGAAGGTTTGATCGGCACCGAAGAAGAAACCATTATCAAGCCTGCTATCAAAGAAGCAAAGAATCAAAATATAATGGCTTTTGGGCCCTATAGTGCCGATGCTTTTTTTGCACGCGGCAGCTATGAAAAATTTGATGCGGTTTTAGCCATGTATCACGATCAGGGATTGATTCCTTTTAAATCGCTGGCAATTGGTGAGGGCGTAAATTATACTGCAGGATTGCCTGCAATTAGAACAAGCCCTGACCACGGAACAGCTTTTGATATTGCGGGAAAAGGAAAGGCGGATCAAAGTTCTTTTCTTGAGGCCATATTTGTAGCGGTAGACATTATAAGGAAGCGTTCTGAATACGCTGAAAATAACAAGAACCCGTTGCGTAAAATGAGCGCCGTGCTTGTTGCCAATGCGCAAGATGAAGTGATCAAAGAAAGTGATGAATAATCTGATGTTAAGTGAGTGTTGATTGACATTTTCAATTTTCCCCGCCTGAACGACCTTCGTCGGGCAGGAATTATCCATTTTCAATTATCTATGAGTATTCCTTTTTACACGATCGAAAACGATATCTTGCAGGTAGTGATTAGTGCGAAAGGCGCAGAAATTCAAAGCATAATCAACAAAGATTTTGGCATTGAGTATATGTGGAGTGGAGACAGTAAATTCTGGGGAAAGAAAAGTCCTGTATTATTTCCTGTTGTTGGTGGTCTGAAAGAAAATAAATACTCATTTAACGGCAAGACTTTTGAGTTGGGACGTCATGGATTTGCAAGAGATATGACCTTTGTTGTAACGGCCCAGGACGAAACATCAGTTACGTTCGGCATCCAAAGCGGCGAAGAAACACATATCAGATACCCGTTTGATTTCCGTTTTTTTATTACCTACACATTGCAGGGCAGTATGCTCAGAGTAGCTTATTCGGTGCATAATACGGGTAATGAGAAAATTTATTTTTCTGTTGGAGGTCATCCTGCTTTTGCAGTGCCGCTTGTTATCAATACTACATTTGAGGATTATTATTTACAGTTCAGTTCGGTTGAAAATGCGGGTAAATGGCCGCTTTCCGGTGATGGCCTGATAGAGGAAAAGCCGGTGCCTTTTTTGGAGAATACCGATGAATTGGCTTTACAAAAAGAATTGTTTTACGAAGACGCGCTGGTCTTTAAAAATCTTCAATCTAACCGGATTTCTTTATTAAGCAACAAAACCAGCCATGGCCTGGTGTTGCAGTTCGATGGATTTCCATACATGGGAATCTGGAGCGCTAAGAATGCAGATTTTGTTTGCATCGAACCCTGGTGCGGTATTGCAGATAGTGTAAATGCCTCCGGCAAGCTGGAAGAAAAAGAAGGCATTAATTCGTTGGCAGCGGGAGAGACGTTTGCGCGTGAATGGACCGCTGAATTCTTTTAGTTAATTGAAAATTGAAAGTTGAGAGTTGACAATGAAGGGAAATCGCTGATGGCTGATTTGAAGATGTCTGATTTGTTTTCTGCGAAATTGTTGATATTAATTGAAAATGGAGAATTGGCAATGAAGAGAGACGGCTGATGGCTGATTTGAAGATGTCTGATATGTTTTCGGCAAAATTGCTGAAATTAACTGAAAATGATGAATTGAGAATGAAGGGAGATGTCTGATTGCTGAGTTGGGATGTCCGTTGTTCTCGGCGACATTGTTAATCGAATTCAATCTTTTTTCTTTCGATCTATTTCATTTGATTAGAGCTTGATTGCAGCATGTAGGTGTACACATTCGGACATTCCTGCATTCGCATATTTGCAAATTCGCATGTGGTTTACTCGCTTCAATAAGTATCTGAAAGGGCGATGGCACTAGCACAAGTCACCGCCCTGTGAACCAAATCAAGATGCAAACAAGCCCTGAAAGGGCGATAGCAAAATAGAAAGATCAAACCCATTAAGTCCTAATCCTGGTACATTTGCACATCCTCATATTTACACATTCGCACATGCTTCGTTAATTGAAAATTGAAAGTTGAGAATTGACAATGAGGGAGATCGCTGATAGCTGATTTGAAGATGTCTGATTTGTTCTGTGCGGAATTGTTAATTGAATACAATCCTTTCTCTTTTGTTTCATTTTTATAAAACAGGAGCTACCAACTACACGAATTTGCACATTCGCATATTTGCCCATTCGCACATCATTTTCAATTCTCAACTTTCAATTTTCAATTGATCCGTCTTTCCAAATTCATGAATGAAATCGTGTTTCAGGTAATCATAGAATGATTTCTTATCAATCACCAACGATGCTATGTTTGCTACAAGCGCAGCCAGCATAAGATAGAAGATCACAGAATGCCTGTCCGTCATTTCCAATACCAATATTGCCGATGTAAAAGGGGTTCTTGTAATGCCGGTTAGAAAACTAACCATTCCTGCAAGTATTAACAAGTTGGTATCTGTTGCAGAAAGATGAAACCAATCGGCAACCGATGCGCCCATGCAAGCGCCTGCCGTTAAACCAGGTGCAAATACGCCGCCTGCTCCTCCGGTTGTAAAGCTGAACAGCGGACCGATAAGCCTTAGTGGTGTTATGTACCATGCCTGTGTTTTTTCAGCAGTAAAGAGGACTTCCTGCATAATCTCTTTGCCCGATCCAAGGATGGCCGTATTCACAAAAAATGCAAATGATGCAAGAAGCAGTGCACAGATGGTTATAAACAAAATGTGCTGAAATGTTTTTGTAAACGTGGCAGCTTTCCACCGCAGAACGCGGAGTATAAGGTGGCACAAATAACTTCCGGCTATACCGGCCAGAACGGCAACCAGGAAGATTAAAAGGAACATGAACCAGGAAGTGCCTGCTACTTCGGGATAACCGAGATAGAGATAAGGCCCGAGTATTCCCTGGGCTGTTAAACCGGCGATGATAACTGCAGAAAACAATGCTGTTCTGTAAAAACTGATATGTGTTCTTGATAATTCTTCAACGGCAAACACAACACCACCAAGCGGGGTGTTGAAAGCTGCCGCCAGCCCTGCCGCTGCGCCGGCAACAATCATATTCGGCCTGGCAAGTTTTGGCCAGCTCGAAGGGATGTATTTGTATATAAAGTCAAACACGGAACCTGCGATTTGTATTGTTGGTCCTTCGCGGCCAATAGCGGCGCCGCCCATCACTAAAGATAAACTGGATGCAATTTTGGTAATGGCTATACGAATACTTAAAAGGCTGCTTATGCTTTTTTTATATTTTGGTGCGGCCGCCATATCAATTGCTGCCATTACCTGTGGAATCCCACTGCCTCTTGATCCCGGTGCAAACAGTTTTACCAGCCACCAGCCTAACAACATAAACACCGGAGCCTGGATAAACAGCATCCAGCGGTGCGGTCCATAGACAGATGCGGAAACACTTTCTGTCCAGGCAAAAAGTTTGGCATATAGTACCGCAATTAGTCCGGTAAGTAAAGACGCGATCCAGAAAGGAATGGCCTGTAGTATGCTTAATTTAACCCGTTCATTTCTGATGTGATCAAAGCGTTTTTTAATATAATTTCTTACCCGGGTAATTACATTCATTGTAGTGTATTGCGTGGTGTAGTAAAGAAGTAGAACAGCAGGGAAAAATTATTGTTTACCACACTTATTCTTTTTGGAGTGCTACTGTCATAATGCATTGTATGATTGGTAAAAATTAAATAGTACAGACGACCAGGCTGGCATGTTCTACATGACTGCGCACTCTTCGGTTTGTGAAGCAGAGAACGCTGCAACAATTCTCTCCGGAACAAAGCCGTCATAACGAACAGCAATTTCATTCAACACTTCGTCAATTTCTTCAAAAGTCTTAAATGTTACAAGTTTGTTCCTGTACTCTTTTATGTGTGGAAATCCCTTCAGGTAATTAGTGTAGTGCCGTCTCATTTCCAGGATGCCTAGTGTTGCACCTTTCCATTCAATGCTGCGCTGTAGATGTTTGCGAATTACCTGCGTGCGCTGTTGAATAGTAGGGGAAGGCAACGTTTCGCCGGTTTTAATGAAATGTTTTACCTCATTAAAGATCCATGGGTAACCAATGGCAGCACGGCCTATCATAATACCGTCGACATCATAACGGTTTTTATATTCCAGTGCTTTTTGCGGACTGTCTATATCTCCGTTACCAAATATGGGAATTTGTATTCTTGGATTATTCTTAACCTTAGCGATCAGTCTCCAGTCAGCTTCGCCCTTGTACATTTGGGAACGGGTACGTCCATGGATACTCAACGCTTTTATTCCTACATCCTGCAATCTTTCAGCCACTTCCTCAATGTTAATGGAAGCTTCGTCCCAACCAAGGCGGGTTTTCACCGTAACGGGTTTATCTGTTGAGTTTACCACGGCTTTCGTAAGGCGAACCATCAGGTCAATATCTTTTAACACGCCCGCACCGGCACCTTTACACACAACTTTTTTAACGGGACAACCAAAGTTAATATCAACCAGGTCAGGGTTTACTGCAGCTACAATTTTAGCGCTCAGTGCCATTGCTTCTTCATCACCCCCGAATATTTGTATGCCAACCGGCCTTTCATATTCAAAGATGTCCAGCTTCTGGCGGCTTTTGATAGCATCTCTTATTAACCCTTCACTGGAAATAAATTCAGTATACATAAGATCTGCACCGTTATCCTTGCAAACTGCGCGGAACGGGGGATCACTTACATCCTCCATTGGAGCTAATAATAAAGGAAAATCCGGTAGTTGTATATCGCCGATCTTAATCATGTGCTTAAATGCTCCTCCGCCAAATAAAAAGAGGTTATATATTTTCTAATCTTGCCGGAAGGAATACAATATTTTTATAACTAATCTAAAAGAATCGCAAATTTACACTCTTATTTATGAATGTTATGTATTCCAGGCAAACAATTGCGCCATGGTCGCAGGTGGCTATTTTATTAGGAGTTACGGGAGCGGGGCTGATTTTAGGAGGATTTGCGGTGCTTGCTACGGTTATAGGAATGACGCATTTGCCTATGACTGAGGCAATTAATGCTATAAAAGACCCTAAATATGTTGACGCGGCACGGATGGCGCAATGTGTTGGAGCACTTGTTAGTTTTGGTATTCCCGCGGTGATTTTTGCTGTTATAGTAGGAGGAAAGCCTTTCAATTATCTCGGTTTTAACAAAAATGCAACCGCCAAACAATTGACCTATGTCATTATTGCGATGTTTACAGCCATATTTGTGAGTGCCGCTTTGGGAGAACTGAATCAGATGATTCCGGTGGGAAAGTCCCTTATGGAAAAATTTAAAAGAATGGAAGATGAATATAAAGACCAGGTAGTGGTTATTGCGACTATGAAAAACTACCGGGATTTAATATTAACACTTATTACCATAGCACTTATTCCGGCGGTTGTTGAGGAATTATTATTCCGGTCGTGTCTGCAGCCTGTAATGATCAACCTTACAAGAAATGTTTTTGTCGGAATTTTGATAACAAGCATTTTGTTCAGCGCTATACATTTTTCTTTTTACGGTTTTTTAGCACGCATGTTTCTCGGTTTATTGCTTGGTTATATTTATTACTTCAGTAAAAATGCCTGGCTGAATATTTTCGCTCATTTCTTCAACAACGCAATTGTGGTAGTTCAAATGTATGCCTTGAGCAAAGCCGGTAAGATGAACACGGAATCTATGGATGATCATTTTCCCTGGTACCTTGGTATTGCCGGCGCATTAACTGTTATATTCGTAATGATATTATTTAAACGCGAAAGCGATAGAATAATTGACAATGGACAATTTCTGCCCGACAGAATTCATTCAGGCGGGGACAATTGACAATGCATTAGACTCAAACTAAAGTATTGTATTAAAATCATTTTCCATTTTCAACTTTCAATTCTCAATTAAACGATGGATTGGTTTTTACTTTATACTACCCGTAATTATGCTGAAGCCAATATTATAAAGGGCCGGCTTGAAGAAAACAGTATAGAAGTTGTTTTGCTCAACAAACAAAGCAGCACCTATAAATAGAATTGTACGTTCCCGTTCATCTGAAAGATATAGCGCGACATCTGATGGATAACGCGCTAATGAATTAAACGCCTTCATATTCTTCTATACAACTAGTGAATAGTCAGTAGTCAATGGTGAAAGTCCGGTCTGGCTAAGTAAATATAAATTCGTTTAAGTGCAATTATTATTGTAGGCAAAATACTATTTGCTCTTATATGCCTTATACGGTTTAAAAAACTTCGCTTCGGTTAGCTTTTGGCTTTAAGCTTTAGGCTTTAGGCCTGTTGTTTATAACGAAATATTGACGCCGCCGACACCTTACTTATACAACGCCTATAAGTTCATCTTTAAGAATCGGTAAGTTCTTAAACCTTAGTATAACATTCGCCACTACAATTATATCTTTCTGGCAATACTCAACAATACGCTGCAGGTTTTTCTCTTTATAATATACATGCTGCACCATACTTCCGTCAATGTCTGTTTTAGAAGTAGGTACATCCAATACGCTTGCCAAAAGATTGAGAGAGATATAATTCTTATAGTCGCCAAAACGCCACCACTGTAATGTATCCAGCATTTTTATTTCCCATGGTTTGGCTCCGTGAATCTGTAAATATTCCGGTAAAGGAATCTGGTTAATAAGCATTCTTCTGCATATATAGGGAATATCAAATTCCTTAATGTTATGGCCTGAAAACTGAAAGTTTCTGTTACGCTGATAAAATTTATTACATATTGCAACAAAAGAATTGAGTAATTCTTTCTCGTCATCTCCGTAAAAACTTTTGATCTTAAAACATATGTTTTTTTGCTCATCTTCAAAAAAATAACCGGTTGAGATGCATATGATTTTACCAAACTCAGCAAGTATTCCAGCCCGTTGTTCATAGCTTTCGTCGGGTGTAATATTTTCTGGCACGATTTTGGAATTTTTGTCGATCCAGAGGGATTTCCATTGTATATTTAAGTGAGAAAAACCTTCAAATTGAGGCACGGTTTCAATGTCCAGTACCAATAAATCAAAAAGGGATATACCGTTGTTCATTTAAAATATTTATAAAATAATTTAAAACAAAAACTAGAAACATGGCTTACACAAATTATCCTTCAACAGGCGGAGATCAACCCCAACAGACCCCGAAGGATAACCGCAAAGTTATTTATGGTGTTCTTATAGCAGCTTTGTTGGTAACCTGGGGTTACATCATTTATGACAAAAATAAGTCATCTGAAAAGATTGACCAGCTTCAAACACAATTTTCAAATGTTGACTCTGCCCGCAATGCTGTTCAGGAAGAATATAACATTGCTTTAGCCAGAATGGATTCTTTAACAGGTAGCAATACACAGCTTCAGGGCCAGCTTGGCGAACGTAAAGCTGAGATTGACAAACTGAAACAAAACATTAAAGATGAACTGCGCAAGAAAAATTCTGATCTTGGTAAAGCAAAAGCGATGATCGCTGAGCTGAATGGCAAGATCAACGATTTGCTTGCACAAGTAGAACAGTTGAAAGCCGAAAATGCACAGCTTACTACTTCTAATCAGCAATTAACAACAGAAAGAGATACACTTGCTTCTCAGAAGAAAGTAGTTGAGCAAACACTTACTACTACTCAGACTGAAAAAGCACATATTGAAGATGTTGGTTCTACACTGCACGCTTCCAATATTAACATCGCTGCGATCAATGTAAAAGGCAGTGGTAAAGAAGTATCTACTACAAAAGCAAAGCGCGCAGATCTGTTACGGGTATCTTTTGATCTGGATGAAAACAGAATTGCTCCAAGCGGAAGTAAAGATCTGTATGTTGTAGTTACTGGTCCTGATGGAAAAGTAATTTCTGTTCCTTCAACAAGCGGAACTTTCCAGACTCGCGATGAAGGTGAGAAAGTTTTCACTAACAAAGTAAATGTTAACTACGAACAGGGCAAACGCACTCCGATCAGCTTCGACTGGAAACAAGATAGCCACTATCAGACTGGTGATTACAAAATTCAGATCTACCAGAATGGTTACAAAATTGGCGAAGGTGTAAAGACTTTGAAGAAAGCTGGAATATTCGGTTAATTAGCTTCTATAAATTGGGTATTGATAGGGCCGCTTATTTATAAGCGGCTTTTTTATTTACAATACCGGTTTAATGTTTCTTAGTCTCTCTGCTGCAAGGCGCAATGTTTCTTCCTGCTTGGCAAAGCAGAAACGCACAACCTTATTATCCTCTCCATCTTTATAAAAAACGGATACGGGAATAGCAGTAACGCCATATTCTTTGGTAATGCGTGTAGCAAAGTCAATATCTTTTTCATTGCTGACAGCGGAGTAATCATAGCATTGAAAATAACTTCCGTGTGATGTTAACGGTCTGAATAACGTACCGGACATTAGCTCTTTAAAATAATCTCTTTTCTTTTGTATAAAAGCCGCTAATGAAAGATAGGCGTCTTTGTTATGGATATATGTGGCTAATGCAATTTGCTTGGGTGTATCTGTTGAAAAGCAATTGAACTGGTGCACTTTTCTAAACTCTTTCATTAATGCAGAAGGTGCAATGCAATAACCTATTTTCCATCCTGTACAATGATAGGTTTTGCCGAATGAAAAACAAACAAAACTTCTAGCCAAAAGCTCCGGATAACGCAGTATGCTTTCGTGTTGAAGACCATCAAAAACCAGGTGCTCATATACTTCATCGCTAATAATAAATATGCCGGTTCCTTCTACCAGGTTCTTCAGTTGCTGTATATCATTTGCGCTAAGCACAACACCAGTTGGGTTATGTGGCGAATTGATGATGATAGCTTTTGTTTTTGCTGTTAAACGTTCCTTCACGGTTTGCCAGGGAATTGCGTAGTCAGGATATTGCAATGAAATGCGGACAGGGACCGCACCGTTTACTTCTATATTAGGTATATAGCTATCGTATGCCGGTTCAAATACAATCACCTCATCACCGGGTTGCAAAATAGTTGTAAGCGCAGTATATATGGCATAGGTTCCCCCCGGCGTTACAGTTATCTGTTCATTGGGATGAATATTTGTCTTATATAAAGCGGAAACTTTTTCGGCAATACCATCCCGCAACGAGGGTACTCCATTCATGTGTGAATATTGGTTAAAACCATCCCTCATAGCCTTGCAAACCAATGCAGTCAGTTCTTCACTCATAGGAAAATCGGGAAAGCCCTGTCCGAGATTGATAGCATTGTGTTCAAGCGCCAGTTGGCTCATTGTAGTAAAAACTGTGGTGCCTACATTAGGTAGTTTTGAAGTTAGCAGTTCCTGAACGTTCATCCTTGCTGGTTTTGCTTATAAAAATCGAATAACAGCAAAGCAATTTACGGTATAGTTAAGAATAGTTTCAGGCAAAGGTCATCTTAATCTTTCAAAAGGTTTCACGCAACGAACGCAGAGGAGCTAAGGCGCAACGAAAATGCCGAAGACATTTGTTTGTCTTATGAATTGCGTGTATCAGTTTCTCAGCAGAGGCGAACGCAATAATAATCGAGCTTGAGTTTTTCTTTTTTACAAGACGTTATTTAGCAATACACGACTTTCGAATTGACAATGCCGATTTAACCGAACCACATTTTGTATTTGCCATTATTTCGTCAGTGCCATTATATCCGGATCATCAGAAATATTGTTCATTTGTTTTAGTATCCATTGATACTTCCATTGAACAAACCTGCTCATAGGTTTTACAGTAAATACTTTGGGATTGGGCAGGCAGGCAATGATCATCGCAGCTTCGCTCCGGCTGACATTTTTGGCCGATTTATGGAAATATGCCTGCGCAGCAGCTTCAACACCAAAAATGCCGGGGCCCATTTCCACAGTATTCAAATAAACGTCCAGTATTCTTTTCTTACCCCAAACCCATTCAATCATTTTGGTGTAATAGAATTCAGGCGCTTTTCTTATATATCTGAATACGCCATTACCCTGCCACAAAAAAACATTCTTGGCTGTTTGCTGGCTGAGCGTGCTGGCACCCGTACCCCTGATCTTGTTTTTCTTTTTTGAATTGGTCGACAGACTTTTTTCCAATGCCTTCCAGTCAAAACCATCGTGATCCGGGAAAAGCTGATCCTCGCTGGCCATCACCGCTAGCTTGAGATTGGGAGAGATCTCATCCCATTTTACATAATCTCGTTTTAAACCATAACCGAAAAAGTTGGTGAATTGCGTTATGGTAATTGGAGGCATAACCCACTTACATACCACCAGGTAAATATTGGATAGAATGAAGAGTATTATAAAAATGCGTAAAAGCTTTCTGCAAAAACGCCCGAACTTAGAAGACTTAGATTGCTTTGCCATTGCGGCGGCAATATAAGTCAAAAGGGAAAACTAAAAGAGGAATGTTATTAAATGTACGGTGTTGGTGTACGATGGATGACGTTATGTACGATGTTAGGTGTACGATGTACGATGTGAAAGAAGGGGAAAGTACGAATTACGAAGTACGAAGTACGTAAGTGAAACAGGTTCATTTAAATGTATGACGATAGATGTAGGATGTTAAGGGTACGATGTGAAAGAAGGGGAAAGTACGAATTACGAAGTACGAAGTACGTGGGTGAAAC
>NZ_JAULBC010000004.1:335745-453648 GCF_041060425.1 Danxiaibacter flavus | reverse complement strand
AGGTTCATTTAAATGTATGACGATAGATGTAGGATGTTAAGGGTACGATGTACAATGTGAAAGAAGGAGAAAGTACGAATTACGAAGTACGAAGTACGTGGGTGAAACAGGTTCATTTAAATGTATGACGATAGATGTAGGATGTTAAGGGTACGATGTACAATGTGAAAGAAGGAGAAAGTACGAATTACGAAGTACGAAGTACGTAGGTGAAACAGGTTCATTTAAATGTGCGGTAATAGATGTAAGATGTACGGTGTACGATGTGGAAGATGGAGAAAGTATGAGTTACGAAGTACGAAGTACATAAGTGAAACAGGTTCATTTAAATGTAACGATGATTAGATGTAGGATGTTAGGTGTACGATGTTGATGAAGGAGAAAGTACGAAGTACGAAGCACTCAGTTGAAACAGGTTCATCAATTTGCGAAGAGCTGCAAACTGAGCAGTTAGCTGACAGCTCTACGGATTCAGCTTCACATACTGCAGCCTGTATTTCTTTCCAACCTTGATTACGTCGGAGTGTGTTACATTCATTATTACCCCGATTCCGGCAACACCTAACGCGATGCCCAGCTTGGTAAGATTATCACCGCTGAACACTTCTTCATTATTGATAAGTCCGTTCGCGATGTTCAACACGGCATAACCACCTCCGCCAATCATAAACAAGGTGCCATTCTTGATAAATTCAAAAGATTCGGGTTGTTTGGGAAAGGCCTTAATATCATTAATATGGATGGGAAAAATTCCGAATGTGCTAGTGTCTGATATGCTCCCTATAGTTCTTACCTGGAACTGGCGGATAAATAATGAATCGTGTCTTATGGCTGTTATATAGCCCGACATCCATTGATAGTTATCTAACCTGCAGTCTATATACGATCCGCTTGTAAAACGCTGTATTGTTTTGTTTCCTTTCCTTAATACTACATAATCTTCTTGTGCCTGAACGTGGAATGCCGAAAACAGGATTGTAGCCAGTACCAGAATTTTGATCATGCTGATGGTTGATTGTTAAAACTAGCAAACGGTGCTTTAAACGCAATGTTAAAGTCCATTAACTTACAACCCCATCAACCGGTTAATTG
This sequence comes from Danxiaibacter flavus, assembly GCF_041060425.1. NCBI lineage: Bacteria > Pseudomonadati > Bacteroidota > Chitinophagia > Chitinophagales > Chitinophagaceae > Danxiaibacter > Danxiaibacter flavus. The sequence goes on along the minus strand of NZ_JAULBC010000004.1, from coordinate 452,556 downwards.
TTTAGTGCAGTCAGTATTTTTTGTTGCACATCTTTAAACTCATCCGGACTGAGCTTTAATTTATGACGGGTGAAGTTGAGATCATCGGCAGAATTAATAGGAATCAGGTGCACATGTGCATGAGGCACATCAAGGCCAATTACTTCGACGCCGCAACGGTTACAATGAAAAGATTTTTCGATGGCTTTGGCAATTGGTTGTGCAAATATGAACAACTGGCTGATGTACTCCTGCGGCAGATCAAAGAAATTGTCCACTTCAATTTTCGGAACCACCAAAACATGACCGCGAACAAGCGGAAAAATATCCAGAAACGCGATGAATTGATCGTTCTCTGCAACTTTATAAGAAGGGATTTCGCCTGCTATAATTTTTGAGAAGATTGTCATACAGTTGTTTTATACGGCAATTGTAAGCAATATTTTTAAGTTGTACGTTATATGCGGCAGGTTTTAGTATTTGCAGCCCTTAACGCTTCGGCATTGTCGCACGTCTTCTTCAGACATAAAAGAGGCGCAGTAATTGCTGCGCCTCTTTCAAATATCATGATAAGGCCTTAGATCGTTATATTGTCCACCTTAAATTTCAATACACCGGTGGGCGCTTTAACCTCCGCAATGTCGCCGATGGTTTTGCCAAGCAAGCCCTGGCCAATAGGAGATGAAACCGAAACTTTCCCGCTTTTCAGATCAGCTTCTTTTTCACCGACAATCTGATAGGTAAAAGTCTTTTTAGTGGCAACATTCGTTATTGTGACCTTCGTTAATATTGAAACTTTGCTGGTATCAATTTCACTTGCTTCAACAATCCTGGAGCTTGCAATCTGCGATTCCAACAGCGCCATTTTAGCTTCCAATATTCCCTGAGCCTCTTTGGCAGCATCATATTCGGCGTTTTCACGCAGATCACCCTTTTCCCTCGCTTCAGCAATGGCTCTTGATGCGGCAGGACGCTCCACGGTTTTCATATGATGAAGCTCTTCCCTCATTTTTTCAAATGCTTCTTTAGACACGTACATTACATCACTCATAGTCTTCTGGTTTTGAAGGGGGTAAAAAAAATACAACGCCACATCCAATGCGTAGCGTTGCAGTAAATACAAATTTAAAAAACCTTTTTCAAAACAAACAAATTCTTACCCGCTATTCTATCAGAGAATTTTAACAAAAAACGGCATACTAAACCTGTTTTTTTTCCGTTTGTGATAATATGGGGCCGGATATTAATTAGTTATTAAAACGACTGGTAGACTTCAGGAAATTTAAATACTCGCTGCATTCTCTCAACTCATTCCCCCGATAGGAACCTTAAATAGAATGGCGATGAAAAAAAACGTTTCTTCCACAACTTCCTTACATCATTATGATGTTGGCAATGAAATAAATGGTCATTTTTATTGGGTTGGCCATTGTTCAAACGGCATTCATTATTCAGCCGGACAAACGTTCAATATTAAACAGCCGGGGCGTTTACGGGCGATCAAATTGTTTTCCGAAATGGTGACTGCACATACTGATGCAAGCATTACGCTGTTTGAGTTTGATGAAAGAAATCACGTGTGGCAGAAGCCGTTGCTCGAAAAACATGTGAAAGTAGATCACTCAACTGATGGCCAATGGCTCGAGTTTAATATGGATGGAATTGTGTTGGATGCTCACAGGCAGTATGGCTTTAAAATTAGTTGTAATAACGGCGGAATGATTGCCATTGGGGAAGGCAGCTGGACGGAAAAAGACCCTTACCCGGACGGCGAGGAATGGACGGGTTCTTCAGAAAATGCCTCCGGTTCATTTTACCGTAACCATGATCTTACTTTCCTGGCAACGATAGAGGGGAGGTAAAAGCTGAAAGCCTAAAGCCCAAAGCTTAAAACCTGGCTGGAGATGATGCGGCATGGTAAAGATGTATCCAGGCTTAAAGCTAAAAGCCTAAAGCTTAAAACCGGGTGAAAGAAAATGGTGAGATAATTTTATCTATAACTAATGCCGAGGGGTTACTTACCTCTCAGGTCCTCGCCAATAAAACAAAATATCTTGCATTCGCATCGGTTGCTGAAAGCTGATAGCTCAAAGCTGACAGCTATATCCCTATCTTATCCAACACAATTTTCGCCATCAAATAATATGCTTCATGACTGTAACCTGCAATATGCGGAGTTATAATAACATTGGGGCGATTGCAAAGATTTTCCAGCTGTAATTTTTGTTCTTCTGTGTAAGTTTCCAGCTTTTCGTTTTCTAAAACATCCAGTGCGGCGCCTGCAATTTTCCCATTATCTAATGCACGGATAATCGCCGAAGCATCTGTTACCTTACCACGGCAAGCGGTAATGAAATAAGGCTTTTTTTCAAGGCTATTGAAAAATGCATCATTTGCGTAGTGAAAGGTTTCGTCCGTTAAGGGGAGATTTAGGCTGATCACATCTGCATACCTGGCTATCTGCTCCACATTGGCTTCGTGCACATGATCTTTGGCGAAATCAAATTTATATTTATCGTGAGCAAGCACAGTTACTCCAAAAGAGCCAAGCAATTTTGCAAGAGCGCCGCCGGTATTACCAAAGCCTATGATGCCGACAGTTTTGCCGAATAGTTCGGTTCCTCTGTTCGCGTCGCGGATCCATTTGCCTTCTTTTACTTCATTGAAGCTGCTGCCGATCTTGTTCATCATGTTTAGAATGAAACCCATTGAATGTTCAGCAACAGCATTACGGTTCCCTTCAGGACTGCTTACACAAAGTATGCCTTTGCTCTCTGCATAAGGAACGTCGATCAGTTCCATTCCGCTGCCGAGTCTGCCGATCCATTTCAGCATGGGAGCGCTATCGAGAATGTCTTTGTCAATTTTTAACCTGGTAGTAACGATCAAACCAGACACTTCAGCAAGCGCGCCATTCTTCAGCTCATCGTAAGTAATAGCCGGAAGATAAATGATCTCGTAACCACTGCTCTCTAATCTTGTCCTTAAATACTCGTGTGTTTTGGCGGTAATTAAAACTTTCGGTTGCACTGCTGAAATTTTTTTGAGCAGCAAAGTAACAATTTTTGAACCACAGAGACATGGCGCCACGGGCGAAACACTAAAATTTATTTAATTGAAAATTGACAGTTGACAATTGACAATAGCTGAGACACGGAGAATTCCCATCTTTCAGGAGACAATATTCGCTCAGGAAATGGTTTTGAGCTTTAAGCTTTGCGCTTTAAGCTTTCTTTTATTTCATTCTAAACGTTAGTGCGGCAAAATCGTCTATTGAAAGTTGTTCGGCGCGTTTATTAAAGATTTCATCTTTTAATACATCTTCTGAGAACAGGCTGCGGGATGCATTTCGCAACGTTTTTCTGCGTTGGTTAAAAGAGGTTTTTACTACTGTGAAAAAATCTTTTACAGACCTCATTTCGTAAGCATTCGTTTTTCTTACAAGTCTTATAACGCCGCTCATTACTTTGGGTGGAGGATTAAAGCAGCCCTGCGGCACATCAAACAGGTATTCCACATCATAAAACGCTTGTATTAACACACTAATAATGCCGTACACCTTGCTGTTGGGTTTAGCAGCAACACGCTGGGCTACTTCTTTCTGGAACATACCGATACACACAGGCACCTGATCTTTCCAATCAAGAACTTTAAAAAGTATTTGTGAAGAAATGTTATAAGGAAAGTTGCCTACGACTATAAAATTGTTGTCAAAAGGGGCATCAATATCCAGGAAGCTTTTATGGATGATCTTATCTTTTAATCCGGGGTAAGTGTGTTCCAGGTAAGTTACTTTCTCGTCATCCAGCTCAACCGCTTTGAAGTCAATATTAGCAAGCTGAATAAGGTGTTTGGTAAGCGCACCTCCACCGGGGCCAACTTCCAATAATTGCGTAATTGCAGTATCTTCTAAACTCTTCTCCAGCGCAGCAACAATCTTACGGCAAATGTTCTCATCTCTCAAAAAGTGCTGTCCAAGTGATTTTTTTAGTGTGTACTGCATCGTACAAAAGTAAGGCATATGTACGATGTTCGGTGTTGGATGTACGGTGTACGATGTTAGATGTCTGATGTGATTAAATGCGACAGCGTGGGATTTTAAGTACGAAGTACGAGTTACGAAGTACTTAGGCGCAGCAGGCGGCTTTTGATGTAGGAGGTTAGATGCCCGCCCATACCGACGGCACGTTCGGGCGGGTACGGTGTACGATGTAGTGGAAATGTCTGATGTTAGTTTAAACCTGATAGACATCCTATCGTTCTTATACCTCAAGCCTTATAGCTCATATCTTATGCCTGATACCTGACGCCTGAAACCTGATACCCAAGCTCAGAGCTAATAGCTGACAGCTCACAGCCAAAAGAAAAGACCCTGCCCTCAAACGAGAACAAGGTCCTTCTGGTTGTCCCAACTTTAACCGACTTATATAGCGAATCTTGCTATTAAATACTGTGAGGGATTTCCCCAAAATATTGAAGCTGTTTTTACTGCTTTTGCTTTTGGTGCAGCTGGCTGTTCTTGTGGAGCTGCAGGTTTTTCGGGTTGATAATGGTAGCGTGTGCTATCATCTTTTAATTTGTTTTCCAGCTCTTTTTGTTTTTCATCCAGCTCTTTGCGTTGGCGTTGAATTTCGTCCAGTTCGTCCTTGTGAATTTCGCTGTCACGTTGCTTTTCATCCAATTCATCCTTAGAAGGTTTGGTACTTTTTAGTCCTTCAGCAGTCATCACATATTCTGTGTTTTCGCGCCAGCTATAGCCTTCGTTCCAATTGTCTTCCCATTCAACATTCCAGCCTCTTCTGCGATTGTAGTTAAAGTTTACATTGAACCATTTATAGCCATTGATACTTTCGTCCAGTTCTATTTTCTTTCCTACCGGTACTTCTATGATCACCAATACCTGTTGGTTGTGAAATTTGTTATTTTTTGTGATAGCAAATCCATTGGGTAAGGTAAGTATGCTGTCTGCCTGGTTTATCCTGAAATCTATTTTTTGTGCATTGTTTCTGGCGATTGCAGGATTGATACCGTGACTGAATTTTACCATTTGCAGGTGATAGTCTTTATCGTTGCTTTTTACAACACTCACTCTAACGGTGCGCATGATCAGGCTGTCTTCATTAATTCCGTAAAAGAGACCATCATCATCCCAGTGAATGCCGTACCAGTCGCTACCTTCAAAGTTGTAAGAGATCCTTGGAGTGGTCACGAACAGTTTGTTGCTGGTGGGCTGCACAAGACTTACTTTTTCTTCAACTCCACTCTTTGTTCTGTAGCTGCGGGCTATAGAAGCAGCAAGACAAATAGCGCAGATCAAACCAATCACCCACAAACCGCTGAATATATAACCCAGGTAAGGGTTTTTAGATCTCACTCTCAGAATTCTTCTTACCAGCCAGGTGAAGAAGCCTAAGATAGGTACACCTAAGAACAGCAGTACAGTGGCCCAGGCAAGTGAGGTTTGATTAAAACCATCAAGGAAGAAGGTTTTCAGAGGCATTACACTTACACCACCTATGATCATACCAATTAAAGCCACGAGTAACGCGAAGGCAATAACACCAGCGATGAAGAGAAAGAAAGCTTTAAAAATGATGCCTATTACGTGCCCAATTCTGCTGCCATTTTTTTTTGCTGTCGCGCCTATTTCAGAACCCATTTGCTGGGCTTTATCCTTAAATTCAGTTCCCCATTTTTCAGCGCGGGTCTTAAAACCTGAAAGGTCTTCCTGGATGGTGTTTTTTATGGTATTAAGGTCTACTTTTTCGCCACGCATTTCCAGTTTTTCAGAAGCTGTATTTGCTTCAGGAATTAAAGCCCATAGAATTACATATATAATAAACAGCGTACTTCCGAATGATCCGAATATCACACCGGGGAAAGGATCAAAATGCCAGAAGATATTTCTGAAAATAGAGGTGATAATACCCAACAACAGCGGGAAAGCGAATATTAACCGGGGGATCCAAACGGCAATGTCAAAATAAGCAGCGATACCGCTCGCAACACCCGCAATTACCTTATCCTCCGGGTTACGAAAAAGACGCTTTCTTATTTCCTCCCTTTGCAGCGTACGCTTTGGGAGGATGATCCACATTAATATATAGATAAGGAAGCCTGCTCCAAACCCGCCGATGGTTATTACCGCGAAAAGAATACGGACAATAGCCGGATCAATTCTAAGGTAGTTTGCCAGGCCGGCACAAACACCACCTAAAATTTTATCATCTTCGTCACGATACAAGCGTCCACGCCCTGTAGATGTATAAGTTTCAGATTGTTGTTTGCTGCCACTGTATGAGCCACTGTTAGCAGAATGACTGTTTGCCTCGCTGCCAAGCTGAGATTTCACTTTGGTTTCATCATCATCAAAATCTTCAGGGCGGCCCATGCTGGCGATTATGGCGTTTACATCATCCTCAGTAATGCATGTACTACCTTTTTTTAAGGATTCGCTAAACAGTTCGGCTATACGACCCTCAATGTCATTGATTATTTCGTCACGTCCTTCCTCGTTGGCAAAGAAATTCCGAAGGCTTTCAACATACTGTTTCAATATGTCGTAGGCGGCCTCTTCTATCGGAATCACCCGGCCTTGAAAGTTTATATTGATTACCTTTTTCATGGTATAAAAGTTATTGGTTAGTGTTGGGAGTTTCTGTTAGTTGTCCGTTGGTTTGGGTTGTGATTGCATCTACCGCGTCAGCCAGTTCCTGCCAGGTTCTTTCCAGTTCATTGTAAAACTCAAGTCCTTTGTCAGTCATGCTGAAATATTTGCGTGGGGGTCCGGAGCTGCTTTCAACCCATCTGTAGGTGAGAAGCCCCGCATTTTTTAACCTGGTTAAGAGCGGATAGAGGGTTCCTTCCAGGATTTGAAGGTTGGCCGCTTTCATGCTATCAACAATATCACTCGGATAAACTTCTCCTTTTCTAATAATTGATAGAATGCAAAACTCCAATACCCCTTTCCTCATTTGGCTTTGTGTGTTTTGAATATCCATATCCGGGGTTTTTATTTTTTTATTGTTTCTCCGCTTTCGCGGTGTTTTGTTTCATTGACAACACAAAGATGGGGTAAATTTTAGTACTATGCAACACATAGTACCAGTTTTTTTTCAGTAATGGGTATGAGGCAGTATTCTATAATGTAATAACTATTTGATTTTGAAGTAATTAAATTTGTTTGAAATTTTTTCACTTAGGATGAACGGTGATAAAATTTGATGAACGGCGAATTTGAAGAATTAAATAATCCTCATCATGATAAAAATTGATAATATATTTGCCTGAATGCTCAACGCATGATTATTAATGAACCCCAAAACCTTAAAAATGTCACAGTCTTTATTCGATGAGATTAAGAGCATTATTGTTGAATCCCGCAGACAAACACTCAAATCAATTAACAGCGTACTGTTAAGCACATATTGGCAGATTGGGAAACTGATTGTTCAGGACGAACAAAATGGCAATGCCCGTGCGGAATATGGCAAGGCTATTCTGAAAAATCTGAGCGTACAGCTTACACTGGAATTTGGAAAAGGATTTGATGAACGTAATTTGAATAATATGCGGGCTTTTTACAGCTCGTTTCCAATTTGGAACGCAGTGCGTACCGAATTGAGTTGGACTCATTATCGTATTATAAGCAGGCAGGAAACGTCCGAAAAAAGATCATATTATATAAACGAAGCTATTCAAGGTAATTGGAACAGCCGTACACTAGACCGGAATATTCAAAGCTTATATTTTGAGCGAAATGTAAAACAAGCCCAAAAACAGTCTTTAGCAGAGTCCTTTTCAGTCAATGACCTGATCAAAGATCCATATATACTTGAGTTTGCGGGACTCTCGGGTCAAAATCTGCCTTTAGAGAAAGATTTAGAAGATGCTGTGACAACTCATTTGCAGCAATTTTTGATGGAGCTGGGTAAAGGATTTGCTTTTGTGGCTCGTCAACAGCATATCGTGACCGACAGTTCGGATTATTTTATTGACCTGGTATTTTATAATTATTATCTGAAATGCTTTGTTTTGATTGATTTAAAAAGAGGTAAACTGAGTCACCAGGACATTGGCCAGATGGACATGTACAGACGTATGTATGATGACCTGAAAACGACTGACGGAGACAATCCCACAATTGGACTTTTGCTATGTTCTGAAAAAGATGAAACTATCGTTAAGTATTCTATGTTAGCTGAAAACCGGCAGCTCTTTGCCAGTAAATACCTGTTGTATTTGCCGGAAGAGGCGGAACTCAAAAAGCTGATAGAAAACGACCGGCAGTTACATGAGCTGAAAAAAAGGGAACAAAAATCAGGCTGATCCGGCATACCGCTTTGGTCAGCTGTGAAACCTTGCGGAGAAACTCAAACATCCGGCCAGAGCCGGATGTTATTTTTAATTCTTAGCTATAAAGATGGATTTCAATTGTTCTATTAAAGCGCCGTTACCATTTACGCTGATGTTATTGATTTTTTCTGAAATTTTTTCAACATACTCCATTTCTTTCAGCTTCCATAACATTTTATTTTCTTCCATTAGTTTAGCAGTATTCAACAGGCTTCTTGTGCTCGCTGTTTCTTCTCTTCGCATAATGGTATTTGCCTGTGCTTTTTTCTCTGCAACCAGCACATGGTTCATTATCTCTTTTATATCGCCGGGCAATATAATATCCCTGATGCCAAAGCCTGTAACTTCTACTCCCAGCACTATCGCGTTTTCTTTTACACGTTCCAATACAAAAGGAGCAATGCTTTCTTTCTTTTCAAGCAGTTCGTCAAATCCATAGCCTGCAATGTATTCCCGCAATGCCAACTGGAAAGAAATGTACAATTGCTTATCGTACTCCTTATTTTGCAGAAGAGCTTTTTCTATGTCGATAACTTTGTACTGCGCCCATGCGTTGATTCGCAATGTTGCCTTATCCCTGGTTATTATTTCCTGGCCGTTTATTTCCAATTGTGCCTGACGCTTATCCACTTTACCAATAGATACAGAGATTGCATTCTTCCACCAATAATATACGCCACCAGAAATGGTTTGTACATATTTTCCGTCAACGAAAAGAATTGCCTGCTCATAACCTTCTACAGTTAAGCTGCGTACATAGTTAGCCAGCAATTTATTTTGCAGAACCGATCTTTCAATTGGTTCGGTTATTTCTACCTTGCTAATATCAGCGCGAACAAAAGTGCGTTGAATAGCATTTTTCCAATAAGCATATCTACCAGTGGTCAGCACTTGTTTCAGCAATCCATCTTCATACTGCAACGCGATTTCATTATCACCGACGATTACAATCTCCAGCATCTCTGCGATATAAGCATCTTGTAACAGAATATTTAACTCAACAGGAGCGATAAATGGTTTTGTTAAATCAAACAATACGATATTTTCCAAACCCCAAAACCAGTAGCTCCCTTCTTTCAACAGGCGTTGATATACGCCACGTTTGAATACCAAACCAACCTGGTAGGCATTCACTCTTACATTTTTCATGTCTGTGTTTTTATATATCTTCTGAATAATTTTTCCTGATATTAAAGCACGACCGTTCTTAACCTGTACATGGCGGATATCAGCTGCCGTATGATTGATCAAAGCAGTTTTCCGAGTCTCTTGTCAATTCCATTTGAGCAAGATAAAAGAGCTTTGCTGCTTAATACTTTAGCCTGATACGCTGGCCAGACACCTGTTGCCATTGCTTTGCGTGCACACACGCGTTAAAGCAAACGACACAGAACGGTCCATACTTTAAGTAAATCGCCATTTTTTTGGAAGCAGCGGACTTCCCTGCTTTACCTGCCATTAGGCTACCCGTTTTCAGCGGAGCAGGATTCGAACCTGCATGGAAGCTGTTGCTCTACCAACTGAGCTACAAGGCAATTGCCCCGCGGGGACTTGAACCCCGGACACACAGTGTTATTGGAGGAAATTGCATATTAACGCAACAGCATACAGCAGGTTACTACCGCTGCACTATGGTGTAATAAAACACACATCCGGTTTGCTGAAACATGCCAATTCCCTTCTTGCCGTTAAGCAAGCCTTTATGTTCATTACCCAATGTAGAGTTGATGAACAATTATTTTAAAAATCTTATTGAACAACTTTATTCGCGCAGCTTGAACTTGCAAACGCTTCAGGTTTTGCTTTAAAAACAAATCCCATTCCTGTAATGAAGCTCATAGCATCTTTCAATGCACCATTGCTTTTGAATGTAGGGTTGGTATTGATATCAGCATGAACTTCCAGATCCACGCCATATTTTGAAAAAATGCCGCATAGTGCGTAGGCAACTTCAATGCTTTTGCTGGCTTCTGTTAACATCCTTTGTTTGATATGCATTTTCTGACTGGTAATCTCATTGCGTAAGTACATAAAACCTCCTTTGCCTTTACGAATGAAAACAATTACCGTAGCAAATTCTGTTTCATCGCCCTTCACCTGGCTGTCTGTGCCAATACAAACTTTCATTTCATTGCCTGCGGATATTTCCTTTGACAAAGTGTTTGCTACTTCTTCAGTAATAGGAATGTAAACCCTTTGCCCACTCAGTTTCCGCCATCGTTGATTCTGTTCCATAGCATGCTTTTTTACATTTTCTTCATAAGTGGTGTCCAAAGGAATCGAACCTTCTTAGCCGGATTTTCAGTCCGGTGCATAGACCAACTCTGCCAAGACACCTGTTGCTTCTTATATTTAAAGGCGGAGAGAGAGGGATTCGAACCCCCGGACCCTAAAAGGCTGACTGTTTTCAAGACAGTGTCCTCGACCAACCGGACGCTCTCCAAGTGTGAGTGATAAGATTCGAACTTATTTATCCCGAAGGCAACGGTTTTACAGACCGCCACGGCTCTCCAGCTTCGTCGCACTCACTCATTGCGGATGAAGAAAGATTCGAACTTTCAACCATCGGCTTAACAAGCCGCAGCTCTGCCATTGAGCTATTCATCCTTCGTGATCCCGCCGGGATTTGAACCCGGAACCTATCGGTTAAAAGCCGATTACTCTGCCAGTTGAGCCACGAGATCTTATGTGTATTTGTATACTGTTGACCTGACCGGACTTGAACCGGTAACCTTTTGCGTATAAGGCAACCGCTCTTACCATTGAGCTACAGGTCAGTTTTGGTTGACTCCGGGACTCGAACCCTGTTCTCCACATCCACAGTGTGGCGCTTTGCCAGTTAAGCTAAAGCCAACATGTTTGTTATTGGGGCCGGATTTGAACCCGCATCTTCAGAGTCAAAATCTGAAATGCTAACCATTTGCACCACCCAATAGTAGCCTGTATGGGAGTTGAACCCATATCATCACATCGAAAGTGTGATATCCTGAACCGTTAGACGAACAGGCCCCAGTTTAAAAAGGATCAGCGTTTAACATCTTTGTTGCTGCTTTCGTTTGGGCCAATAAAAAAGCCCGGTCATTTTGTGACCGGGCCCTAAATAAGTATGTATTAACTTATGTATGGACGTTAGCCGGTCCTGGAAATTCGCTTTTACTCTCATTGCCTGTATGCTGTATATGTTGCACAGGCTGATTAAGCTTATAGCACACAGTATATAAGAACATGAGATTCATGCGGTATTTGTTAAATCGGGTATGTTGTAATTCTTTGTTCATTTTGATCATTATTTAGCCAGATCCAGGAAACGCATTTTTTGTGAGCCTGACATTGTGGACATAAAAAAGCCCCGCTTTTTGCGAGGCATATCCTTCAGTGATTTTGTGGGGTTCACTCATCAACAGCAGTATATGCCTCAAAAATGATATAGCCGAATTCCTGGCTAAACTCATTATTTGATTTTATATGTAATTGTATGCGTGGCATATATGGTTAATAATTTTTTACGTTGCAAAGATTTGGATTAATTTTTCAATCCTCCAAATTTTTTTCACATTTTTTTATGATATTATTTTTAAGGAAAATATTTGAATTGAAATTTTCACTTAAAGAGTGCAAAAAGGTAAAGTATGATGGGGCTTGTGGCTTTTATCGATTATCTGTTTTCCCTTTTCCCGGAAAAAGAAAAATATACTGCAATTTTTAACGGCAATTTGCTGCTCCCATACAAATGCCCGGACGAAACAGCACCTTCATATCTGCAAATCGATGACTCCAAATAGAAGAACTTTTAAATTAATTATCGCTCAATCCAAAAAATCTCCTCAATCTTTTAAATCGCGGTCCCAGCTTCATTTCTCCTAAAAAATCCTTAATTACCGCACATTTGCACCTGTAATTTAAAAAGGCAATCATTTTTTTTATTGTAAATCAATGTGTTGCAGAAGTGTGTATCAAAATAAATTTCCAATTCGTTGGTAAATCCAATTACTAAACGCAACTTTGCGCTCCATTAAAAAAGTCATTGGGATGGCAATGACACAAATTAAAAACTATGAGTAATCTTCATTTCACTACCAAACATGCGAACGAGGCTACAGTACAGCGTACCTGGTACGTTGTAGACGGTACCAATCAAACCGTAGGTCGCATAAGCTCTAAAATTGCCGCTATTTTACGTGGTAAGAATAAGGCTTATTACACACCTCATGTTGATTGTGGCGATTTCGTAATTGTAATTAATGCTGACAAAGTTACTTTCACAGGCAGCAAACTGGATGACAAAACTTATATTAACTTCTCTGGTTACCCAGGTGGTAAAAAAGAAGAGGTTGCAAAAGATCTGTTGAAGCGTCGCCCTGAAGTTGTGATGGAAAGAGCAGTAAAAGGTATGTTACCTAAAAACCGTCTGGGCCGCAAAATGATCAAAAAATTATTTGTGTATGCAGGTGCTCAGCATCCTCACTTCGCACAGCAACCTAAAGAATTAAAATTCTAATTAACTCATTCCTAATTATCATAAATGGAAAAGCAAAAAAATGCAGTTGGTCGTCGTAAAGAAGCCGTAACCCGCGTTTTCATCAGCAAGGGTGAAGGTAACATTACTGTTAACGGCAAAAACTATACAGAATATTTTCCGCTGGTTTACTTACAGAACCAGGTGGAAGTTCCTTTGAAAGCTATCGAATCTGCTGACAAATTTGATGTTAAGATCAATGCAACAGGTGGTGGTTTAAAAGGTCAGGCAGAAGCAGCTAAACTGGGTATCTCCCGTGCTTTGCTTGAAATTAATCCTGAATACCGTCCTACGTTAAAAGCTGCTGGTTGCTTAACTCGTGACCCTCGTGGTGTTGAACGTAAGAAATTCGGTCACAAGAAAGCTCGTAGAAGCTACCAGTTCAGTAAACGTTAATATTATTTATTTGAGATTTGAGATTGAAAATTTGAAATGTTCAATTTTAAATCTGATAAGAGAGATCAAGTTGCTAAATCAATCAATCTCGAATTTCAAATCTCAAATCTCAAATTTCAAATTATTCAAACTATAACAATGGAAAATAACACTTCATTACAACAACAATTGCTCGAAGCAGGTGTGCATTTTGGTCACTTGCGTAAGAAGTGGAATCCTAAGATGTTACCTTACATCTTTGCTGAAAAGAAAGGTATTCACATCATAGATTTAAATAAAACTGTTGATGGCCTGCAGGAAGCTGCTGCTGCTTTGAAACAGATAGCTAAAAGTGGCAAAAAGATCATGTTTGTTGCCACTAAAAAACAAGCAAAAGAAATCGTTAGCGAGTGCGCTAAAAAAGTAAATATGCCTTTCGCCACTGAACGTTGGTTGGGTGGTATGTTAACTAACTTCAACACTGTTCGTAAAAGCGTTAAGAAAATGCAGAGCATCGAAAAAATGCTTGCTGACGGTAGCGCTGAGAACATCACAAAGAAAGAGCGTTTGATGCTGAGCCGCGACAGAGAAAAAATGGAAAAAGTATTGGGCGGTATCGCTCAGCTTGGCCGTTTACCAGCAGCATTGTTCCTGATTGACATCGGGCACGAGCACATCGCTTTGGCTGAAGCTAAACGTTTAGGCATCACTACTTTTGGTATGGTTGATACCAACTGTGATCCTAACAAAGTTGATTTCGCTATTCCTTCAAACGACGATGCTACTAAATCTATCGCTATCGTTACCAACTACATCACTGCTGCTATAGCTGAAGGTTTGGCTGAACGCCAGGCTGCTAAAGAAGATGACGTAGAAGAAGTTGACAACGAAGCTGAAAAGAAAGCTGCTCGTTTACTTGCTGAGGCAGAAGCTGAAGGTGGACGTGGTGGTCGCTCCCGTGGCGGCAACAACGCACCCGGCGGAGCTGGTGCAGGACAACCTAAACGTCGTGTACCAGGTGGCGCTAGCCGCAGAACTGGTGGTGGCGGTCAGGGTGGTGGTCCAAGAAGATAATCACTTGTATAAATGATAATTGGGTCATTAATCCTTCAGTGATTATTGACCCAACTTTTATATATAATCTGCCTATCGGTTAAATAAACATGAAGTCAACAAATACTTCAATATTTCACCGACATTTATTCATTCAACATTCAAATTATATAATATGTCAACTGTAACAATTACAGCCGCTGATATTAACAAGTTGCGCCAGGCAACAGGCGCCGGTATGATGGATTGCCGTAAAGCTTTAACTGAAACAAACGGTGATTTTGAAGCTGCTATTGACTGGTTGCGTAAACAAGGACAAAAAGTTGCTGCTAAACGTAGCGACCGTGAAGCTAAAGAAGGTGTTGTTATTGCTAAAACAACTGCAGATAACAAAACCGGTTTCGTAGTGTTGATCAGCTGTGAGACTGACTTCGTAAGTAAGAATGCTGATTTCGTTGCTTTCGCTCAGAGCATTGCTGATGCTGCTGTTGAAAACAACGTAAAAACTGCTGAAGAACTGAATGAAGTTTCTATCAACGGTGCTAAAGTTGCAGATCTTATCAATGATAAATTAGCTTCTATCGGTGAAAAAATCGGTGTTGCCAGATTTGAAAGAGTGGATGCACCTTATGTTGCTTCTTATATCCATGGCGCTAACAGAATGGGTGTATTGGTTGCTCTTACCAAAGAAGCTGCTGAAGCAGGTAAAGACGTAGCTATGCAGATTGCTGCTATGAACCCTGTTGCGGTAGATGCTGACAGCGTTCCTGCTGAAACAGTAGAAAGAGAAAGAGCTATCGTAGTAGAAACTATGAAAGCTGATCCTAAAATGGCTGGTAAACCTGACGAAATGATCGCTAAGATCGCTGAAGGTAAACTGAACGCCTTCTTCAAAGAACAGACTTTATTGGCTCAGCCTTTCGTTAAAGACGGAAGCAAGAGCGTTGCTGACTACCTGAAGAGCGTTGACAGCGATCTGAAAGTGATCGAATTCAAACGCGTAGCTTTAGGCTAGTTTTAAGTTGTACGTTTTAAGTTATACGTTGTACGTTTATTGTAGCGAAGATTAGTAGTTAGGAGACGTACACGTTTAAGATACGAGCCCGGTGCGAAAGTGCCGGGTTTTTTTGTAGCTGTGAGCTATCAGCTATCAGCTGTGAGCCTGGCCACGATACTTGGGAGTTACTCCCGTATAATAGAGTTATCAGTCTACAGGATAATTCGCGTGTAGTAGTTATTCCGCGAGCTTGTGAACAGCTTTAGTGTACTCTCATGATATTGGAACAGTCTTTTTCAATCGCAATTACGGCAACTAATTCCATTGTGTGCTGGTAAAAAGCTGAAAGCTAACAGCTAAATCCAAAGAATGTGTTCTGATCGGCTGGTTCCGGTGCAGCATATTTTATCTGAACATAATAAGAGAAAGTGTTTCAATTGAGTGACAGCAGGGCTGATAGCTGAAAGCTGAAAGCTGATAGCTGCTAAAATTTCCCATTCTCAATAAAATTCAGGTTCTTTGCAACCACTTATTTAAGTAAACTGTAATCTACAACCATATGCAGCCTAAATACAAGCGTATTCTTTTAAAACTTTCCGGAGAGGCATTGATGGGTAACCAGTCCCACGGATTTGATCCTTTTAACGCGGCGATCATTGAACAGTATGCAAATGATATTAAAGAAATTGTGAATACGGGAGCGCAGGTTGCAATAGTTATCGGCGGCGGAAACATCTATCGCGGTTTGAATGAAAAAGAAAGTGGCATAGAAAGAGCTCATGGGGATTATATGGGCATGCTGGCGACAATGATCAATGGTATGGCCATGCAGGCAATGCTGGAAAAGATCGGCGTGTACACCCGGTTGCAGAGCGCCATTAAAATGGAGCAGATAGCTGAGCCCTATATCCGCAGAAGAGCAATGCGCCACCTTGAGAAAGGCCGCGTGGTGATTTTCGGGGCCGGCACAGGTAATCCTTATTTTACCACCGATACTGCTGGCTCTTTACGCGCGATTGAAATTCAAGCTGATGTGATACTGAAAGGAACTAGGGTCGATGGCATTTACACGGCAGATCCCGAAAAAGATCCTACCGCTACCAAATATGAAAACATTACTTTCCAGGAGTGCATATTGAAAGGCCTTAAAGTAATGGACATGACGGCCTTTACACTTTGCATGGAAAACAAGTTGCCAATTATTGTGTTCGACATGAACAAGCCCGGCAACCTGATGAAAGTAGTAAAAGGAGAAAAAGTGGGAACATTAGTAAGTTAACAAAAGCAGCGTAACAGCTGCTTTTTTAGTTTGCGTCACACAAAGAATTTAGATAAATTGTGAAAAGGAACCGCTTAACGAACCTTGCTTTAAAAAGGTAAGCGAAAGCTATTCCACCTTTTCAATTTTCAACTTTCAACTATCAATTATCTCTGCAGGATTATGTTCTCTACATCGCAATTATTATGTATGTTTGAACATTCCGATTAAATTATACCAAGTGGATCTTAAAATAAGTCATAAAAGCAAACTGCCTTTACACATTCAGGTTGAGGAGTTATTAAGAAAGCTTATTGCACTAAAAGAATACCAAAACGGTGCTTTTTTACCAAAGGAAGTTGAATTGGCCAACCGCCTTGGTGTGTCCCGCAATACCATTCGCCAGGCAACCAACAAGCTGGAATATGAAGGCCTGCTTACCCGTAAAAAAGGCGTGGGTACCAAGGTAGCCCCGCAGGAAAAATTATCTACGGGACTTAACAACTGGTATAGTTTCACCAAGGAGATGCAAAGCCGTGGCATCGACGTTTCCAACCTGCTGCTGAAATTGGAAACCGTGAAAGCCAATGAAAAAATGGCTACTTTCTTTAATATAAAACCGGGAACACCTGTTATCAAGCTGTCCAAGCTTAAAGGTGTAGGAGACAAGCCGATCGTTTATTTTGAAAGCTACTTTCATCCACGAATTGTTATCGACAAAAAAGACGACCTGAATAAACCGCTGTACACTTTACTGGAAGAGAAATTCGGCATCGTTGCTGAACGCTCCAGCGAAAACATCAGTGCCCGTGCCGCCGGCAAGATCGCCAAAAGACTGCAGGTAGAATCCCAGGCGCCAATCCTTTTCAGGGAAAGATTTGTCTACGACCTCGGCGATCGCCCCATCGAATACAATCTGGGCTATTATCATTCTGAAAGATTTACCTACTCGATAGATATTAAGAAGTAGTTGAGTTGTAAGTTATACGTTATACGTTTATCGAAGCGAAGCGTTTGCCATTGAGGCACTGAAGCACTGATTTGTATTTTTCGTGTTTAGCAAATTCAGCATCAACGTTAAACAATATTGCTTTTTTTCATTGTGCTCCTTTGCGCCCATCGTGTCTTCGTGGTTCAATCTTTGTGCTTCTTCCTGTCTTTGCTTCTTCGTGGCAAAAAACGATGTGTTTCTCCGTGCCGCCCTGTCTCCGTGGTTCAACGTCTCCGTGGTTCCCAAAAACATGATTCTTATCAGTTGTCAATAAAAACTATGTTCATATGTATGAACATATTAAACTAATACGTACCTTTCATTTCCAAAAGATACTTAAAATATGTCAAAGCGCTTGCCATTTTTGATACAATTGCTGCCTGTTTTCTTTGGATTTTTCATAATGGGGTTTGCGGATGTGGTTGGCATTTCCGCAAATTATATAAAACGGGACTTTTCGCTTTCCGATACCGTTACCAACACCCTGCCGTTCATGGTGTTTCTTTGGTTTGCTGTTTTTTCCATTCCTACCAGCATGCTAATGAACAAGATCGGTAGAAAGAACACTGTCTTGTTAAGCTTTGTTATCAGTGCAGTATCACTCATTCTTCCCCTTTTAAGCTATTCTTTCCCGGTCATTCTGTTTGCATTTTGCCTGCTGGGTATTGGTAATACCGTACTGCAGGTGTCATTGAATCCATTGTTGGCAGGTATGGTGGACGGCAGCCGTCTGGCAAGCTCGTTAACGCTTGGTCAGTTTATCAAAGCGATAGCATCTTTTCTGGGTCCGATTATCACCGCTTTTGCAGTAAGTAAATGGGGTAACTGGAAGCTGATCTTTCCATTATTTGGGTCAGTGACATTGTTGTCCGCAATCTGGCTGTTTGCTACTTCTGTTAAAAGAGAATCGGCGCCCGTTGCAACAACTACATTCAACAGTTGTTTTAGATTGCTGGCCAACAAACAAATTCTCATGTTATTCCTTGGTATACTTTTTCTGGTTGGGGTTGATGTGGGGCTAAACATCACTTTGCCGAAAATTCTTATGGAAAGATGTGGCGTAGAACTTGCAGAAGCAGGCCTCGCAACGAGTACTTATTTTGCTGCCCGTACCGTCGGCTCTTTGTGTGGCAGCTTTTTGCTTGCAAGGATATCAGGCAGGAGATTTATGATCATTACTATGGTGCTCGCAATTATATGTACACTGGCATTGATGTTTGTTTCACAAATCCAGGTGTTGCATGTATTGATTTTTACTATTGGTCTTTGCATCGCCAATGTCTTTTCCATCATCTTTGCCCAGGCATTGCAAAGGGAACCGGAAAAAACGAACGAGGTTTCCGGATTGCTGATCATGGGTGTGGCAGGTGGTGCATTGTTGCCCTTTATTGCGGGTTATGTGGCAGATGTAGTTGGCGGACAGAATGGTGCCATCGCAGTATTAATTGCAGGAATATTATATATGCTTGTTTGTGGAATTAGTATGAAGGAAGAAACACAGCCAGAACTTGAATTGAAATCATCCCAATAGAATATTTATCCGGAAAATTATGATGAACAGAAAATGTTTTTTGGCGGCGGATATTGGCGGATCGCACATTACGGCCGCGTTGGTTGATGCAGAAAACGGCTCTCTTATTAAAGAATCAATGGTCAGAGCGCGCGTAGATGCACAGGCACAGGCCCATGTAATATTAAAGCAATGGATAGATGCATTGAAAAAGGTACAGGCTTCCGTTGATAATGTCAAATTGGGAGGTATAGGCTTTGCTATGCCCGGTCCCTTTGATTACACAAATGGCATTTCACTGATTGAAGGTGTTTGTAAATATCATTCCCTGTATGGTGTTAACGTCAGACAATGTTTTGTGGATGCATTTGGTGTTAATGGAGAGCTCTCAGTATGTTTTGAAAACGATGCCTCCTGCTTTGCGCTTGGCGAAGCATGGAGTGGGAGCGCTTCTGCATACAGCAATGTAATTGCTTTAACGCTTGGCACCGGCTTCGGCTCCACTTTCATGACGGACGGAAAGGTAATACATAACGGTTCGGGTGTGCCTGATGGCGGATATTTGTACAATTGGCCATTTAGAGAGGGTATGGCAGAGGATTATATTTCCACCCGCTGGTTAGTAAAAGAATACAACAGCCGCTCTGGCAATGATGCAAAAGATGCGCGGGAAATTCAGCAAAAAGTAGAAGAAAAAGATGCGCATGCAATAGCCGTGTTTAAAGAATTCGGTGAAACCCTTGCGGAATGCATCGCTCCATGGATCCAGTCTTTTAAAGCAGACTGCGTGGTGATCGGAGGCAATATCACACAGGCTGCGGGCAGTTTTATGCCGCATTTTCAACATGTTTTAGATCGTTTAAATATTTCCATTCCCTGCACCTTATCAAACAATACTGAACAACAGGCTATTGCCGGCGCTGCACTTGTTGTAAAGCGCAATAACTCTTTAAAAAATAATGATATAATGAGCTTGAGAAAAACCACGCAGCCACTGTTACCGGTTAAACATAATACGAATGGATTAGGACACGCTGATTATGATATTTACCCTGCTGCAACCCTAGGAGCCGGCAAAATTAAATCGGGATATGACACATTGGCTACATGGATTGCTACCCATAAGACAGTGCTGATAGATGGTTTTGGTGGCAATGACTGGAACTCAATTCGCAATGCATTAAGCAGTCAGTTGCAGTTAATTGGTAAGCGTGTGCTCTGGTATGAAATGTCGGCATTCAGGCAAAGCGAGGAAAAAATAACTCAGCTGGTACAGCCTTTTATTGGCACGCCCGGTACCGTTTGGGGCAAACGTGCAACCATTCAGCTTGCTGATTATTATGATATTGAGAAACTACAATCCCTGTCTGTTTCTGATAAATTTGATATTGTGATACTGATAGGAGAAGGTGCTGCGCTGAGTAACTGGAACGCACCTGTGATATACATCGATCTTCCCAAAGATGAGATCCAGTACAGGATGCAGGCAAAAAGCATCCGCAACCTTGGTGCATCTACTACTGATACAAATGAAGAGATGTATAAACGGTTTTATTTTGTTGACTGGGTGGTATTGTTTAATCACAAACAATCAATACTTGATAAAATTGCAATCATAGCTGATGGTCAGCAGGTTTCTACGATTAACTGGTCACTGGCGCAGGATATCAGGGATGGCGTTCATCACCTGGCGAAAAATGTGTTGCGTGCAAGGCCATGGTTCGCAGCAGGTGCATGGGGCGGTCAGTGGATGAAAGAAAAGATAAAAGGACTCAATAAAGATGAGATCAACTATGCATGGTCATTTGAATTGATCGTTCCGGAAAATGGCCTTGTTTTCAAGAGTGATGGATGGTTACTGGAGATTGCTTTTGACTGGCTGATGTTACTGGAGAATAAATCTATCCTGGGTGCAGATGCTGAAAGATTTGGAACAGAGTTCCCCATCCGCTTTGATTTTCTGGACACATTTGACGGAGGTAATCTTTCAATACAATGCCATCCTTCCCTAAAGTACATACAGGAAAATTTCGGCGAGACCATAACGCAGGATGAAACTTATTATATCCTCGACTGTAAAGATGATGCGCAAGTATATCTTGGTTTTCAGGAAAATATTAATAAAGAAGAATTCCGTGAAGCGCTTAATAACAGTGTAGCCAGCGGCGAGGCAATCGAAATAGAGCAGTACGTTCAGAAATTTCCCGCAAAAAAACACGATCTTTTCCTTATCCCGAACGGTACCATACATAGCTCAGGCGCGAACAATATGGTACTGGAAATTAGTGCCACGCCGTACATCTTTACTTTTAAAATGTATGATTGGGTAAGGCCGGGACTTGACGGCAAACCGAGACCAATCAACATTGAACATGCATTTAATAATTTGAACTTTGAAAGAAACGGTGACAAGGTTTGCAAAGAATTGATCTCAAAGCCTGAAATCCTTGAAAAGAAAGATGCCTATACATTGGTTCATGTACCTACGCATCCCGAACATTTTTATGATGTTCACAGGATGGAGTTTGATGGCTCTATTGAGGTACAAACAGAAAATAAAGCGCATGTGCTGATGGTTGTAGAAGGAGCATCTGTAATTGTAGAAACTGCAGGTGGTGAGAAACAGGAATTCAGTTATGCCGAAACCTTTGTTATACCCGCTGCTGCAGGATCATACAAGTTGACAAACGGATCTTCCGGAATAATTAAAATTGTAAAAGCCTTTGTGAAATAGTAGTAAAAAAACTACTGAAAGTTGTTTACCGGATAACTTATTAAACTTAGTTCATGAATAGCCAGGCTTGCAGAAGTATAAAACATACTGCGGCATGCATACTAATGCTGTCTGTGTCATTGGTTGCTTGTAAAAGCAGCAATAAAATGGCTGTCGCAAAAAGCACAGACAATACTACAATTAAGTTTACTGCAAAACCGGATTCGCAATGGACAGCGCTTTTCAACAGGCAACATGGCTGGTTTGGAGCAGATGGTATTTATGCCATTCCGCTAAACGGTAAGGATACAAAAAGTGCTGATGATGATACGACAATGCTTGTGTTTAGTGACAGCATGATCGGCGACATCATCAATGGCAAGCTGCAGCCGGGTTATGTAATGATCCATAACAGTGTAGCTTACGTAAAGGGTACAATTTCTGAAAAGGACAAGATTCAATTCAAATGGGATAGTACATCAATTGGTCAGCCGCTGTCTGTGTTTGAGCCTCGTACTCCGGCAACAAAAGAAGGCGATTATTACTGGCTGGGTGATGGATTTGTGAATACCGAAAGAAATAACGAAATAAATCTTTTTGGCCACACTATCCGCAATACCAAAGACAGTGTATTTGGGTTCAAAGAAGTCGGTACTACTTTAATTACCATTCCTGCTTACAGCCGGCCACCTTTTAAGAATTTACAGCAGATAGATTTACCATTTTTGAATGACGGTGATGAAGAACAATTTGCTTCATTTGGTGCAGGTGTTTTCGTGAACACAAAAAAGACCGGCATAGCTAACGGAGATGGCTTTGTGTATGTGTATGGCGTGCGCGGGAAAGCAAAACATTTGGTGGCGGCCAGGGTAAAGCCGAAAGACATTGGGAATGTAGCAGAATGGCGATATTGGGATGGAAGAAAATGGAACGCCGATATGCACACGATCGCAAACATTACAGATCATCTGTCTAACGAGCTAAGTGTAACAAGGTTGCAAGACGGCCGCTATGCATTGGTGTTTCAGGTTGACGGAATAGGCTCTGCAGTTGGCTTACGACTTGGTTCGTCTCCCGTAGGGCCATTTGGTCCCGTGATAAAAATTTGGGAATGTCCAGAAATAAAATTGGGTAAAAATATTTTTACTTATAATGCCAAGGCGCATTCCAACTTTTCAACCCCTAATGAATTGCTGATAAGCTATAATGTAAATTCTTTCGACTTTTTTAATGACATACAAAAGTACCCGGATCTTTACCGGCCAAGATTTATTCGGGTTAAGGTTGAATAGAATCATCTCAACGAATTAGTCGCTCAACTGGCACAATTGCACCGGATGAGTATCTCATAAATAACTCCTAAAAAAAGGTTTATGACAAGCCGTAAATTTATAGTCTCGTTTCTTGTGCTTCTATTAATTGCGAAAGCACAGGCTCAATCATCAAAAAAAATATCAGACTACGTAAATCCTTACATAGGCACAGCGCATTGCCGCTGGTTTCACTTTACGCCTGGCGCAGTTCCATTTGCGATGGCTAAGCCTGCACCGTCAACAAACGGGCATTATGGTAACAAAAGCGGATGGGAAGCGGTTGGTTATGACTACAGGCATGAATCAATAGAAGGCTTTCCCAATTTTCATGAGTTCCAGGTAGGTGGCGTGGTATTTATGCCAACCACAGGAGAACTGAGAACAACACCGGGATTGATGGAAGATGCCGGAAAAAAAGGCTATCGTTCACGCTTTGATCATAAAGATGAAAAAGCAACAGCTGGCTATTACTCCGTGTTGTTAAAAGACTATGGTATTAAAGCTGAACTTACATCCACACCACGTGTGGCATTTCAGCGGTACACATTTCCGGCAAGTGAGGATGCGCACATTTTGTTCGATATAGGAAACAAGCAAGGTGAAAGCGGCGAAGTAAAAGATGCAAAAGTGTATATGACAGATGATGGCCGTATAGAAGGGTATGTAATCACGTTGCCGGTTTATGTGCAGAAATACCAGCACGGGGCTGAAGTTGCTATGTACTTTTCTGCTGTTGTCGATAAAAAGCCAACCTCCTTTGGTGTATTTAAAGGTGATGCACAAACTGCAGGCGTAAAAGAGATGCAGGGTGCAGGTTCGGGATTGTATCTTACTTTCTCAACCAAGGAAAATGAAAAGATAACGGTAAAAGCCGGATTGTCTTACACATCAGTTGAAAATGCACGACTGAATTTAAAAGAAGAAGCAGCTACCTTAACATTTGACCAGGCTAAGACCAATGCTTTGACGAGCTGGAATAATTATCTCGGAAGAATTAAAGTGGAAGGAGGTGCAGCACAAGACAGAGAGAAGTTTTATACCGGCCTGTATCATGCACTGCTGGGTCGTGGCCTGGCAAGTGATGTTAACGGAGCCTATCCTAAAAATGATGGAACTGTTGGTCAAATCGCTCTGAATGCGAACGGCAAACCATTGCATCAGCATTACAATACAGATGCTATATGGGGGGCATTCTGGAATTTAACCCCATTATGGGCCATGGCTTATCCTGAGTATTATTCCGATTTTGTAAAGAGCCAATTGTTGGTATATAAAGATGCTGGTTGGCTGGGTGATGGCATTGCAACAAGCAAGTATGTCTCCGGTGTAGGAACCAATTTTGTGAGCCTGGTATTGGCCGGTGCTTACATGTACGGCATTCGTGATTTTGACGTAAAGGAAGGATATGCTGCAGCCTTAAAAAATGAGCTCGGTTATACCGATCGGCCAAAGGGTTCTGGTAAGGCAGATGTTGAACGCTTTCGCAAATACGGATATGTTGATCACCTGGATTCCTGCTTTGAAGAATCCTGTTTTTCTGCGTCACATACACTTGAATATTCTTTCAGTGGTTTTGCTGTAGCACAATGGGCTAAAGCATTAAATAAACAAGATGACTATAATGAGCTGATGCGTCTGTCAAAAGGCTGGGAGAAAATATTTGATACTACCACAAAGTTTGTCCGCCCACGTTATGCTGATGGAAAATTTATTGATAAGTTCAATCCAAGACAACCCTGGAGAGGTTTCCAGGAAGGGAATGCCTGGCAATACTCTTTCTATGTGCCGCACGATCCTGCTTCATTGATCAATAAAATGGGACGCGAAGAATTCAATTCACGGCTGGATAGTATCTTCTTAATGTCACAAAAAGATATTTTCAGTGGTGGTAAAACGATCGATGCTTTTTCCGGTTTGGAAGGATTTTACAACCAGGGAAATCAACCTTGTTTACATATGCCGTGGTTGTTTAACTATTCCGGTATGCCATGGCTCACACAAAAATGGGTGCGCGCTATTTGTAACGAGTTCTATGGAACAGACGGAATACACGGTTATGGTTACGGGCAGGATGAGGATCAGGGGCAACTGGGTGCCTGGTATGTACTTGGCGCAATCGGATTGTTTGATGTGCAGGGCGGTGGCTTAAGCAAACCCGAAATGCAGGTGTCGTCATCTTTATTTGATAAAGTGACAATACAACTAAACAAGAAATATTATAGTGGAAATAAGTTTGAAATCATAACGCGCAACAACAGCGCCTCAAACATTTATATAAAACAACCTAAGCTTAATGGTGTTTCATTGTCAAAGCCTTCAGTATTGTTCGAGGATATTGTAAAAGGTGGTAAGCTGGAGTACGAGTTGACATCTTCTCCAGAGAAATAGATAATCAATCTGTTCAGATAAATTTTAAATCCTTTCTTCAGTACGAAGAAGGGATTTTTTGCTTTAAAAAATGTTTAAATTTTTTTCAAAACATGATTTATCTCAATAAATGTGTATTTATATGTTCATACATTTGAACATGTTTTTAATTATTACTTAAACCCGTGAATCAGTCAGCAGTTTCTTTTTTGCTGTTTATGACATGAGCTGTCTGAATGTGAGATGAGTTAGGGCGCCAAAGCCGATGCTTGCATATCCTTTTTTGATGATGCAAATTTATGTTGTAGCTATTCTTGTTTGGCCGCTCCACCGAAGTATAACAATATTAGCAACAGGATAAATCAATGGAACTAATCAGCGTGTTATGCAATTGATAAGCTTTTAGTACAAACATTACCAATAATTAGATTTCTATTACGGCTTTCACGAAGCCCTGTGCAAGCAATTTTTTCACTTTTAATATAACCTGGCATGAAAAAAAATACACAATCAGCTTGTCATGCTATACTATCAGAATTACCACCGTGACAATGTAATAACTATATAAATATTTGTGGATACTGCTGTGTCCAATTCTATATAACAGTCTTTTGGTAATCAATGGTTCCGGAAATTGTTTTGTTTTTTATGAAGTCATGCCAATTTGTGTTTTAAGGATAATGTTGAAAATCCACCTTATATAGTCAGGGAATACGATTGTTTGAAAAATTAATCAAAGTAAAACCTTAACTCCATTCAAATATGAAAAAGAACAAATCTTCGTATAAGAGATTCTTAAGCCTTTTACGTGCAACATATTTACTCTTAATATGCACGATGTCAGCAACTGCTCAAAGTACTATAATTAAAGGACGTGTTGCGGATGAAACTGGTAAGCCGCTGTCAAATGTATCAGTATTGGTTAAAGGAACTACTGCCGGAACCATTACTGATGACAATGGTAATTATACGCTTGCCATCGAGGCCGCAGGCAGCAAGCTTATTTTTACTTTGGTAGGCTATGCGGAAGTTGAAAAGCCTGCTGACATGGCAAAGGATGTAATACTACCAGCCATTAAAAATAACCTTGATTCTGTTGTGGTTGTTGGCTATGGATCTATGCGTAAGAAAGATGTTACCGGTTCCGTAAGTTCAGTTAAAGCCACTGATTTGCTGGCACGACCTGTAACTAATGCGCTCGAGGGTTTACAGGGCCGCGTTGCCGGCGTGGACATAGCTTTAAACTCTGGGTCACCTACCGGTTCTCCCTCTGTTATTATTCGAGGTATAGGTTCCATCAATTCCTCAACAGACCCGTTATATGTAGTAGATGGGGTAGCAATGACAAACATACAATACTTGAACCTTATGATATACAAAATGTAGAAGTATTAAAAGATGGATCGGCAACAAGTATTTATGGAGCCAGAGGATCAAATGGAGTAATACTAATAACAACCAAGAGAGGCAACTCAGCTAAAGGTACCATTATAACATATGATGCTTCTTTAAGTATAGGTAAAATGGCCAATAAAATCTCTGTATTAAACTCCCGACAGTTTTTGGATGTATTAAAACAAGGCATGGCTAACAATCCACTATGGGGAGCAGGACCCCGTACACTGGACTTATCTGATACGCGCTTGTTTAAAACTGACGGAACACCCATTTATAATACAGACTGGCAGGATGAAGTAACAAGGACTGCAGTATCTAACAATCATCAAATATCTATCCAGCAACGTGGGGAAAACTCCTCAACAGGTGTTTTCCTGAATTATAGCTACAACCAGGGCATTATGCTTAATTCAGATTTGCGCAGGTTAAATGCAAGACTGGCACATGATAACAAAATAAATAACTGGTTGGATTTCGGCGCCAACCTCATGATTAACAACACTGTGGAGAATGTTGTATATCCAAGTACCGGCGGTAATAACCCAACAAGAACTATGATAGAAATGCCGTCCATATTCCCTGTAAAATTACCGGATGGTGAATGGGCGAATAATATGATGTCATCAACGTTTTCGTTTTTAGATCCCGCAGAAAATCCCGTAAAGTTTTTGGAGGAACAAGTCAACCGGAATACACGCACCCAATTGTTTGGCAATCTATTCTTCAATTTTAAGCTGGCAAAGGATCTTGAATTTAAAACGCAGTTAGGAGTTGATATGCAGAGTATGTTATACGATTCTTATTCACCGTCAACAATAATGAACTGGTCTGCTGACCAAAAAGGAGTGGCCAGCGTGCAAAGTGAAAGGTATAATTACTGGCAATGGGAAAACTTTTTAACGTATAGAAAAAAGTATAAAAAACACAGCATTAATGCTATGGCTGGTGCAAGCTGGCAGCAAAGGATAGACAGAACATTAAACGGCTCAACACAATATTTCTCGGACGATTATTTTCAGATGTATAACCTGGGCGCAGGCGGCAAGCCCAACGCACCGGGAAGCGGTTATGATCAGTGGAGTATCAATTCTTTTTTTGCGAGAATAGGTTACACTTTTGCCGACAGGTTTTTGCTTACATTAACCGGCCGCGATGACGGCTCATCACGTTTTGGATCATCCAATAAGTATGCATTCTTTCCATCAGCCGGCGCAGGTTATATAGTAAGTAAAGAAAAGTTTATGGAAAAAATACCTGCGATAAATTATTTAAAAGTAAGGGCAAGTTATGGCCTTACCGGCAATACCGAAATAGGTTCTTATCAAAGTATTGCCACCATTAACAGTCAGACAAGTTTAATTAATGGTAGTAGGGTAGGCTCATCTTACGTAAGAAACCTGGCCAATCCTGATTTGCGCTGGGAGAAAACAGCACAAACGGATGTAGGTTTTGAATTGCAGCTGTTTAGAACCCGGATTTCTTTAGAAGCCGATTATTATTACAAATTAACTACCGATTTGCTGTTAAACAAACCCATACCAAACAGTACAGGTTTTGACGGTGTTTTATCCAACATAGGATCCATGAGTAATCAAGGGCTGGATATAGCATTAAACACTATGAATATTCAGCAAAAGAACTCTTACTGGAAAATGGGTATTGTGGCCAACTATAATAAAAACCGCATAGAAAAATTGGGTAACAATAATGAAGATATATTTCCCGGTCCATATTGGGGACCGGTTTCAGATGGTTTTACCATTTTGCGGGTAGGTGAAGCCGCAGGTTCTTTCTGGGGCTATCAAAGGTTAGGTACATACAGCATCGAAGAAGTTGCTGAAGGCAAAGCAAAGGATCCCAACTATCCTTATCATGCAGGCGAAGAAAAAGAATCTGCCAATAAAACAATTTTAGGTAAAGGTGCGCCCACCTGGACAGG
The DNA here is from genome assembly GCF_041060425.1 of Danxiaibacter flavus. Lineage (NCBI taxonomy): Bacteria > Pseudomonadati > Bacteroidota > Chitinophagia > Chitinophagales > Chitinophagaceae > Danxiaibacter > Danxiaibacter flavus. Next base: position 423,792 of record NZ_JAULBC010000004.1, on the reverse strand, counting down.
CAGTTTTGTAAACACATTTGGCTATAAGAATTTTGATCTGTTAATTGATCTTCAATTTTCGCAGGGTGCCAGTCTGGCCCAGGCGTTCCTGTTTTCATCAGAAGACAGAACTGGCTATAGCAATTCTTTATCTACAGTGTTAAACGGATGGACTCCGGCAAATCAGAATACTAACATACAGCAATTGCGTTTTGCACCGGATGCGGGACAAACAGCCTGCTTCGATAGTCATTGGGTGTCAAACGGATCTTTCATAAGAGGAAGAAACGTTGCAATCAGTTATAATTTCAGCACGCATTTTACGGAGTTATTAAAAATAAAACGGGCCAAATTGTATATAAGTGCTCAAAACCTGTTCCTCATTAAATCCGGTGACTATAAGGGCTATGATCCTCAAAGTATTTCATGGAGCACTGCAGGAGCACCACCATTTGGACAGAATATTGAGTTTTATCAATATCCCAAAGCACGCACATTTACAGCTGGTTTGAACGTAAGTCTTTAAATGTTATATTTTAATAGAGATAGGATATGGATATGGTGCGAGAATTTTATTATGAACCCACCAAAGGAATGCTATTAAGCATTTCTTGCGTCGCACTCTTCAACTATAGCATTACTAATGAAAAAGATAAAATACAACAATCTACAACAACAACATTAATTAGCAAGTAATGGATTCCGGAGCGTTGTGCATGAGTAATAAGCAATGCCCGAATTAAAGCACTTCGTACTTAAGATCGATTTTATAAAATAGTAAAGATTTTAAAATGAAACACTCAATAATAATAATACAGGTATTCATTGTTGCTGCAATATTTACCTCAACTTCCTGTACCAAGTTTTTGCAGGAAACACCCAAAAGCAACATGCCGGCATCAGAATATTATCAAACAACCGAACAGGCATTAAGCGCGCTAAATTATTTATATGATAAAGGTACGGGTATACCATCCTTTTATAGTGTAAGAGGAGGCTTGTACGATGCATCAAACAGTTTTACATTTGATAACATGTCGGGTCTTGCAAATAATGTAGTGGCACAAAATACCAGCATAAGAAACTTTGCTTCTCTAACACAAGGGCCGGATAATTGCGCGAACTACCTCGGCGGTATTTGGAGGAATTTCTATAGCTCTATAGCAGATGCGAATTCAATTATAGCTAACGTGGAGAATAATGGGAATATTAATGCTGAGGCCCAGAAGAAAATACTGGCAACAGCGAAATTTTTTCGCGCCGCAAATTACTATTATCTCATAAGGTTGTTTGGCGCAGTGCCGCTTATATTAAAACCGTACACGTCGCTGGACAATATTTATATGCCACGCACATCAGTTGATTCTGTATACAATTCCATTACGGAGGATTTAAACTGGGCTCTTACAAACGGAATGCTGGCAGATGTGCCAATGGGCTTCAACGGTAATAATATATCAAGAGGAACGGTGCAGGTAATGTTGTCAGAAGTATACTTAACAATGGCGGGTTATCCATTGCAAAAAGGCGTAGAATATTACAAGAAAGCGTTAAACACTGCTAAGGAGCTATTGAACAGTGGCGGTGGCTATGCACTCTTTACAAGTTCTGGTAGATTAACACCTTTTGACAAACTTCGTCTGTCAGACTATGATAAGGGTAGTGAATATCTTTTCTTTATAGAATACGATCCTTCTATACAACAATCACCTTTCCCCCAATATTCATTCCCTAATACATTTCCAAGTCCGATACCTTCCACTAATTTAAAAATACAATACTCGCTGGTTCTATCAACATGGACACCTTCTACCCAGTTATTAAAAATGTATGACAGCGCCAATGATATCCGCAGGCATGAAAAGCAGTTCTATAGCACCTCGTTTGTATATAAAAGCACAGCCAGTAGTGACGATACTGCTATAAGTTTTTCCGCCATGCCTTACAGGTGGTATGATAGTGCAGCATTATTTATGACGGGAGCTTCAGGTAAATACACTGCCATTTACCGGATGGCAGATGCATATTTAATAGCAGCAGAAGCAGCCAACGAATTAGGTGAAGATCCAACACCGTACCTGCAACCGATTATACACAGGGCATACATAAATATGCCAGCTATACCCGGTGATGCGGCAGGCCGAAAAAATTTTATTTTAGCCGAACGTTGCAGGGAGCTTGCTATGGAAGGGCATTTCTGGTTTGATATGTTACGTACAAGGCTTTACCCGGACGTGTCAGGTACTAATCCAACATTTTCTGCGTTGATAGGCCATTCAAACGGCAGGGGGCAGTTTTATACGACAAAAGATTTATTGTTGCCGTTACCGCCAACAGAAATGCAGCGTAATCCGAATCTACAACCGCAAAATCCAATGTATGAATAAGGATGAGTTATTTTGCTACAGAAAAATTGACGAAGTACGGAATGTTTTTTACAACCGGGTAAAGACGGTCGAGGCATAGGGGAGTAAAATTTTTTGCGAAACTTTTCGGAACACGGATTTGAAACGAATTGGACCGGTTTGAACGATTTATAATAAATTCGTTCTTGACCTTTCAAATTCGTGTTCCATTTCTTCGCATAGCTCAATAAAGAACAAAAGTGCAAGTGTGCGACGCAAGGAACGATTCATAGAAGTTCTGTTGCCCGGGTCATAACAAAAAAACGGAATTATTAATATCGGCCAAAAAGAGAAAAGCTTCAACACTTTGCGTTATTATACTAACTAATAAAAGCAACAATATATTATGTTTAAACAAAAGGCCACTGCAACATTAAAAACTATTGTACTGATAGTAATAGTTGCAATAGGATCATATAGCGGCACTGCAAGTGCTCAACAAAACCTGTTGTGGCAGATAGGTGGAAAGCAAAACAAGTTTGCACTGGCACCGGATCAATACAGTAAATTTTCTAAGGACGGATTTTTTATTGTAGGCAAATCATCGGAACAAATGGACTGGCCTTATTGTCATCCCGGTCCGGATGACGGATGGGCAGGTAACCGCAAACATACATTTACTGTGGTGTTTGGTTTAAAAAATGCAAGTAGTAAAAGTGATGCAGTTTTTACGGTTCAACTGGCAGATGTTGGTCGCCGTTCAATAAAATTACTCGTAACAGTCAATAATAACAAGCATACGGTAACAGTACCGCGGGGCGCATCTAAAGCAATTAGTGGCGATACAACAGGTGGTAAAAAATATACTTTCACAGTAACAATACCTTCAACAGAATTTATTGCGGGCAACAATATTATTTCGCTTACAACAGAAAGCGGAAGCTGGATGGTATATGATAATTTAAGACTTACGGCGCCGGCAGAAATTACTGCACAGGCTGTTACTCCAAATATAACGGTGGCAGAAGCAACAGGCCTGCCTTTTATACAGACAAAGAATAACCGCAGTTACCAGCCGGTAAAATTAATGCTGACCAATACCGGCGATCAGGCTAATCTTACTGCAAAACTGAGCAGGAGATTATCGCAAAATATTGTTGTGCCAACAGGGTATCAGCAAGCGGATATTTTAGCTCCGGAAGTTACCAAAGACTCGGTTATAAGTATAACACTAAAAAAAGGCGGTAAGGTATTGTTAACGCAAAAGGTTACCGTAAAGCCTGTTACCAAAATGACGATTTATGTATTGCCACATTCTCATACAGATATTGGTTATACGGAAATTCAATCAGCCGTTGAAGAAAAGCAAATCAACAATTTATTGACAGGAATTGAGTATGCAGAAAAAACAAAAAACTATCCTGAGGGAGCCAGGTTTGTCTGGAATGTAGAAGGCACGTATGTTGCGGACTTGTTCCTGCAACGCATGAGTGAGGATAAGAAAGCAGCGTTTTACAATGCAGTTAAAAATGGAAGTGTTGCGTTGAACGGCATGTATGTAAATACACTAACAGGCTTATGCAGACCAGAAGAATTAATAAACCTGTTTAAGTATTCAACAGAGTTAGGCAATAAATGCAATGTTACAATTGATGCCGCCATGCTAAGCGATGTGCCGGGTAATACATGGGGAACCGTGGCTGCCATGGCCCGCGCGGGTATAAAATATTTTTCCAATGCGCCCAATAACTTTGACCGCATTGGCGATATCCTCGTAAAGTGGGAGAATAAACCTTTCTACTGGGTATCTCCTTCGGGCAAAGAAAAAGTGCTTGTATGGATTCCTTATCGTGGGTATGCGTTATCACATGGTGTAAGTGCACTTAATGCCGACTTTGTTTCCAACTATGTAGGCAAGCTTAAAGAAATTAATTTTCCTTACGATATAAGCTATATACGCTGGGCAGGCCATGGTGACAATGCTGTGCCGGATATAGAAATAAGCGATTTTGTAAAAGACTGGAGCAGTAAATATACCTGGCCAAAATTTATTATCACATCTACCAGCAAAGCATTTAAAACCTTTGAAGATAAATACGGAAGTACATTACCTGTTGAAAAAGGTGACTGGACAGGTTACTGGGAGGACGGTGCAGGATCTTCTTCTTTTGAAACTGCACAAAACAGGGCAAGTTCCGAAAGGTTAACACAGGCTGAAACTGTCTGGTCGATGGCTAACAGTAGTAAATATCCAACAGCAGATTTTGAAAATGGATGGAAACATGTATCACTATATTCTGAACATACATGGGGAGCTGATATAAGCGTAAGCACACCGTTGAGCCAGAAAACAATAGAACAGTGGGAGATAAAAAAATCTTACGCAACGGCAGCCGATAGTATTTCTAAAGTTCTTTTGCACAGGGCCTATAGCGGCAGAGGCGCACAAAATACCATTGATGTATTGAATACCAACTCATGGGCGAAAACCGGGCTGGTAATTGTATCTGCACAACAGTCAGCAAATGGAGATGTTGTTAAAGATGCAGCTGGAAATGTATTTCCTTCACAACGTTTGTCAACCGGCGAACTGGCTTTTGTAGCAAAAGATATAGCGCCGTTTGCAGCTAAGCGTTTTACCATAAATAACGGAGTAGGCTTTGACGCAACGAAGGTGCTTGCCACTGATAATATTTTAGATAACGGCTTAATACGTGTAGTGGTAGATAAAACAAGCGGCGCTATAACAAGCCTTAGATGTATGGCCATTGATAATAATTTTGCTGATTCTGCAAATGGCAATTATTTAAACGATTTCCTGTTTCTACGCGGTAATGATGTAGCAACTATTAAACGCAACGGACCTGTAACAATAAAAGTCAAAGAATCCGGGCCGGTAATGGCTGTGTTATCTGTGCAAAGCGAAGCTCCCGGTGCTAACAAATTAACGCGTGAAATAAGGCTGGTAGCAGGTGCTGATTATGTTGAAGTGGCAAATATTGTAGACAAAAAACCGGCGGAGCTCAATCCCGTACCCGGTGATTATGCCTGGGCAAATGTGGGTGGAAAAGAGAGTTTAAATTTTGGATTTCCGTTTAATGTATCCCGCGGTGTAATGAATATCGACATACCTTTTGGTGTTATGCAACCGGAAAAAGATCAGATACCCGGCTCGTGTAAAAACTGGCTGGAAACAAACCGGTGGGTTGATGTAAGTAACGATAACTTCGGTATCACATGGTCTAGCCTGGATGCACCACTTATTCAGGTTGGGGGCGTTACTGCAAATTTATTAGGTGGACAGACAAATCCTGATGTGTGGCGAAAGAAAATTGATCAGACACAAACACTCTATTCATGGGCGTTAAATAATCATTGGGAAACAAATTACAGAGCTTATCAGGATGGCATCATAACATTCCGGTATGCTATGCGGCCGCATTCACAATATGATCCTGCGGAGGCGACAAGGTTTGCTACAGCATTATTGCAGCCGTTGGTTGTTGCTGATGCAACCGGTAATGAGCAGGCGGAATCTTTATTACAATTAAGCTCGCCAAATATTATTGTAACAGCGTTAAAACCTGCTGATGAGGGAAATGCATTTATAGTGACGTTGTTTAACCCAACCGATATGAAACAACAAACAGCATTGAAGTGGAAATATCCGGTTAAAAGCATCGTATATAGTAATACGGGGGAACATATCCTGAACAAGGTTGCTGATGAAATAACAATTGATGCACTGGAAGTGGTTATGTTAAGAGTGGAGAAGTAACAAAGTTTGTCCACCCGCGATGTCAAAGTCATCTGTTTTGTTTAAAGATATTGTAAAGGGCGGCAAGCTGGAGTACGAGTTGGCATCTTCTCCTGGGAAATAGATAATCCATCTGTTCAGATAAATTTTAAATCCTTTCTTCAGTACGAAGAAGGGATTTTTTACTTTAAAGAATGTTCAAATTTTTTTTAAAAAAAGGGAGTCAATATATGCACGTAATTTTCCCCTTTTTTCGGAATACGATCCATGCTGTTTTGCTGCTGGAGGCATCTGTTATTCTGTATCAATTTAATATTCGAATTCTATCTGCATCTGAAAATGGAGCGGAGAATATGTTCCTTCGATCACTTTCAAAACAAACAGTGGGGGAAAGTCTAAACTTTTAAATGCTTTTTTTTGAAGCACTTAGAAAAGAGACCGTGAAAAATCCAAAGCTTGCAACAGAAGTTATAGTTCTTACCTGATGATAGAATTGCCAGCGATTTCTTATGTTTTGCCAATCAGCCGGTGGATTGTCTGCTATCCAGCTCTTTATTTGATTGTCAATGGGAACTAAAACGATCAAAGTGATCAGTAGAGTAGCAATCATCAATAATAAGGAAAAAAGTGACAGATAGAATCCGGGGCTTTTCTTTTGGTGATGAGACATTGTGGCCAGGAATAGGAACAGGATACACGAAGGCATTAAAATTCTCATGGGCCACGCCACATTTGCTATTATCACTTTGCCAATGTGGATGAATTCCGAAATGGAAAATTCCTCAATGGATCTTGTTAAAGTGAACCATGTTCCCCAAAAGACTCCGGTAACTAAAAGCAGAAGCATAAGTGTCACAAAATTCAAAAGCTTTTTCATTGCTGAATTTTTAATAATGTAGCTGCTAACAAGGTTGGGCTTATGCAGGCAGGAAAACAGCATTCTGCCTTGCTGGCTGCTGTCGCTTTTTTATTCGTAGGTGAAGATAATACAAAGACGAAATTTATTAAAGTCTTTCGGATGAATGAAAAAAGGAGATTCATATGTATGGACATTAGAACATTCTGTAACTTGTATCCTAAAACATTTCAAAATAAAAAGACCTTCTGTTTATCTCAAACCTTAACATGACCATGAAAAAGATATTCTTCTTTGCACTTTTTTTTGTTGCTTTAGTGAGTGCTACTGCTCAAAAGCAACCCGTTGATTACGCCGATCCTTTACTCGGCACATCCGAGTCCCGCTGGATGTTAAATCCGGGTGCGACTATGCCATTTGGAATGGTGCAGTTGAGTCCTGACAACCAGGGAGGCGTATGGAAATCAGGCTACGAATATTCTCTTAATAATATTGGCGGCTTTAGTCATATTCATTCATGGACGATGGCGGGTCTTTCTGTAATGCCGACTGTAGGTGCGCTGAACACCCGTCGTGGACCGGCAGATGGACCAACTACAGGCTGGACGACCGGTTACCGTTCAAGGATTTATAAAGAAACAGAACAGGCAAGCCCGGGCTACTACGCGGTAAAACTCATGAATGGCGACATCACCACCGAACTTACAAGCACCACGCGCGCAGGCTTCTTCCGCTTTTCTTATTCAGATGAAGAGGATGCGCATATATTGTTAGATCTTGATATTCCGTTTGAAAATACTGCGGAAATACTGGACGCAAAAATTACAAAAGTAAGCGACAAGGAAATTGAAGGTTACTCCAAACAAAAGTGGAGCTGGAATGATTACACGGTGCATTTTGTAGTTCGCTTCAACAGACCCATTGAAAGTTTTGGCGGTTGGGTAGGGAATAAAGTGACCAAAGATACAACTGCAATTGCAGGTAAAGGAAAGATGGGGGCGTATGCCGACTTCAAAACCAAAAAGGGCGATGTTATTTTAATGCAAACAGCAATATCGCTTGTAAGCATAGAACAGGCGAGGTTGAACCTTGAAACAGAGATGAATCCTTTCAACTGGAATTTTGACGGCGTAAGGGACAATGCAAAAAACACATGGAACGCCCTGCTTGGCAAAATTCAAATTGAGGGCGGATCTGATGTTGACAGAAAGAAATTTTATACAAATCTCTACAGATCATACGTTGCCCGCACAACATGGAGCGATGTAAACGGCAAGTATGTAGATGTGAATGAAATAGTACGGCAGGTCGATAAAAATTCGCCAGTTTACGGAAGTGACGCGCTTTGGAATACATTCTGGAACCTTAACCAGTTGTGGGCGCTTGTTAATCCGGATCTCACAAGTAATTGGGTGAGGTCGCTACTGGAAATTTACAAGACAGGCGGATGGCTTCCTAAAGGACCCGCTGGTATTGAATATTCGGGCATTATGGAAGCTTCGCATGAAATTCCTTTAATAGTTGGTGCTTACCAAAAAGGCATTCGTGACTTTGATGTAAATAAGGCATTTGAAGCTATGCTTCATCAACAAACCACACCAGGAGTAGTAACGCCGGAAGGTGGATATGCGGGTAATAAATTCTTTGAGTCGTACATGAAGTTGGGTTTCGTGCCAACAGAAGAGGGGCAGGTTTCTAATACACTGGAATATGCGTATGACGACTGGTGCGTTTCGCAGATGGCAAAAGCGTTGGGTAAAAAGAAAGAGTATGACATGTTTATTAAGCGCGCAGGTAACTATAAAAATGTGTTTGATACATCTGTGAAATATATCCGCATGAAGCACAAGGACAGTACATGGGTTAAAGAATGGAACCCATACTGCTGCACGTCGTTTAGCGGACCGGGTTACCTTGAAGGCAATGCATGGCAATATAGTTTCTTTAACCCGCATGATGTGCAAGGCATTCTGAACCTGATGGGAAAAGATGAATTCAACAATCGTCTTGATGAAGGTTTTGAAAAGTCAGCACGCTTTAATTTCAATGCTGAAGGTGATCTGTACGACCGTGTTCCGATCAACCATGGTAACCAGCCAAACATGCAGGCTTCCTGGTTGTTCAACTATTCCGGCAAGCCATGGTTGACTCAAAAATGGACAAGGGAGATCATGAGCAAATATTATGGGGCTACCGCTTATCACGGTTGGCTGGGTGACGAGGACGAGGGACAAATGGGCGCATGGTATGTAATGGCCGCGATGGGATTGTTCCAGACTGATGGCGGCGCTTCAACAAAACCTTTTTACGAAATAGGAAGTCCGTTGTTTGAGAAAGTCACCATCAATCTTGATCCGGAATATTATCCCGGACAAACGTTCACCATTGAGGCGCACAATACTTCAGACGTGAACAGGTATATCCAGTCTGCAACGCTGAACGGTCAGCCGTTAACAAAACCATGGTTTTATCATGCTGACCTGGTGAAAGGAGGAAGCCTGGTTCTTGAAATGGGCCCCGAGCCCAATATGCAATGGGGAAGCAAGGATGAAGATGCGCCGCCTTCAATGTCTGCAAGACCGAAGAAGAAAAAGTGATCCTGGTAAGAAATTAACCACAGAGGTAAATGAGTTAAGGCACAGAGATTCCTGTATCTGCAGGTAGTCTAATAAAAAAGCCTAACCACAGAGGTAAAAGGGTTAAGGCACAGAGTTTCACTGACTCTGCAGACAATCAGGCTCTTTATTCCTTGCAGCTCAGTGAATCAACTCTATTCACTCTGTGGTTAAAAACTATCGCTGCAGCGTCCCCCGGACGCTGTATTTTTTTCAACTATTTACGTTTTATCTTTGTTTTAATCATTATCCAAAATGATATTCATCATTTATTGGTCCTGGCAGGTATATTAAATTTGTTAAAACTAACCTTCGTGATTATGAACAAAAAAATAGCGGATATACGTAAAGACTACAAACTTCAGTCACTCAGCAAAGCGGACCTGGCGCCGGATGCAATCGATCAATTTAACAAATGGTGGAACGAAGCAGTAAAATGCGATATAGATGAGGTGAATGCCATGACACTGGCAACCTGCGACAAAAATTTAACTCCACATGCGCGCATCGTTTTACTGAAGGATTTTGATGAGAACGGATTTGTGTTTTTCTCCAACTATAATTCTCACAAAGCAATTGAGATAGCTGAAAACCATAAAGCCGCCATATTGTTTTTCTGGAAAGAGCTGGAAAGACAGGTACGCATAGAAGGCCTGATAGAAAAAATAGCAGAAAGCGAAAGTGAAGAATATTTCCATTCAAGACCAGCAGGCAGCCGTATTAGTGCCTGGGCAAGTCCACAAAGCAGCATCATACAGTCCAGGGATGTGCTGGATAAAAATACCCAGAAATACCTTGATGAATTTGGCGACAACATTCCACGTCCCGCACATTGGGGTGGTTATTGTTTAATTCCGCGTTGCATTGAATTCTGGCAGGGCAGAAGCAGCCGCATGCACGACAGATTTTTGTACACTCGCGTAAACAGCAACGATTGGCGCATTGAACGATTAGCGCCGTAATCGGGTAGAGGCGCGAGGCATCGCGCCTCGATCATGATTGTCGGCATTTAATTATCAAGAGGCGGGAGGCATCGCGCCTCTTGATGATAATAATCGTCGTTTTATTAATAACCCGCCACATATGGCGCCTGGGTTGAAGAATAATGTCGGTATCTAATTTAAAGAGGCGCGATGCCTCCCGCCTCTACCATTAATAAATTTCACACGTTTTTTTATCACCTGCAACCTCTGCCATTTTCAATAATTTTTTTGCGGCCACTACTGCTGGTGTTTTGCCGGTTTCAACCCGTTGTTCCTGGTTCGGCAGCACATCTTTTATGCTGCCATTATTATAAAAATTGTGTTGAAGATAATAGCTGATGACATCATGCATCCATTGCCTGTTTTGGGTTTGTCTGTTCCGGTTAAATGATCCGTTTTCTTTTGCATGTATTTCAAACTGCCTGATCAGCTGCCAGGTTTCAGCGATACCCATTTTCTGTATAGCAGAGCACAACAGTACCTGGGGGTTCCATCTATTTTCCTGCGGAGCAAACATGTGTAATGCATTTGCATACTCCTGCTTTGCACGTTTGCAAGCAGTGATATTATCTCCATCAGCTTTATTGATAAGAATGGCATCAGCCATTTCCATAATGCCACGCTTAATGCCCTGTAATTCATCACCGGCACCCGCCAGCATAATCAAAAGAAAGAAATCAACGATGCCTTTAACACTCACTTCGCTCTGTCCTACACCTACTGTTTCAATTATAATGACATCAAATCCGGCGGCCTCACACAACAGCATTGTCTCCCTGGTTTTAGAATGAACACCGCCCAATGTATCGCCCGACGCAGAAGGGCGGACATATGCATTCACATCATTCGCCAATTCCTCCATCCGCGTTTTATCACCCAAAATACTACCCTTCGTTTTCCGGCTGGTAGGGTCAATAGTCAGCACCGCTACCTGCTTCCCAATAGAAGTAAGATATTTTCCAAAAGCTTCAATAAAAGTGCTTTTGCCCGCCCCGGGAATACCTGTGATTCCTATGCGTAGTGTATTTCCTGTGAACGGCAGGATCTTTTGCAAAACAGTTTCTGCAAGTTCGTTATCGGAGTGTAATTTGCTTTCGATCAATGTGATCGCCCTGCTCAATATTATGCGATCACCTTGCAGAATACCCTGTGCATATTCATCAGCTGAATATTTTCTCTTCTTAAAAAGCTTCTTCATAGGAGTTAAATAGAAAATTGAATAAAAATAGAAGAGGCTAAAGTAGTATAGGTGTAAAAGATAAAAACTGATTTGTTGCATGTTTTGAAGAAGCAGGTATGCAGATGTTGTTTTAACTAAATAAGTTGAGCAGGCAGTGCTGTTATTGTAACAACACATATATGTTCTTAAGAAATTGGGATGATTCATCTTTCACTATTTACACTTGATTATTATCCTGCAATTAAAGATTAACGGGGCGACTACACTTCCAAACTATTGCCTGTATTGCATTTCACGATACTTGCGATGCTAAAGTCAGCTGCTGGCTTTTGTAGTCTTGATAATTATCATTTTTTGAGCAATGACCAGCGACTATTTTGCCTCAATCCATTTTTAAAAAAGGAGCGCCATAATAAATTTATCGTGTAGATTCAGTGAAGTCACATCGGCACACATCTTATTCCTTTCAAAAAATGACAAGCCCGCTATTTAACTAAATATGTAGCATATGAACCCTGTTATTTCAATTCTTGCCGCAGCGATCTTTATTACCGGTTTTGCAATGATTGTTCTGGAACACACGATACGAATTAACAAATCCGCCACGGCAATGGTTACCGGTGCATTACTTTGGATTCTTATTGCCACTCAACTGGGTTCGGAAGATATCGCACACCATTTAACTGAAACGGGAGCAGGCGTATTTGGCATAATTATATTTCTTCTTTGTGCATTAAGCCTTGTAGAGATACTTGTCCATTATCGTTTTTTTGATCTGGTCAGGGGTAAGCTGTATTCTTTAAACTTTACAGATCGAAAGCAGTTTGTTTTAGTTGCCGTTATTGCGTTTTTTCTGTCTGCGGTTATTGATAATCTTACCACTACAGTCATCATGATACAGATCTCGAGAAAGTTTTTCAAGGGAAAAAATTTGCTGGTTGTAGCCGCGGGCATTGTGATTGTCGCTAATGCAGGGGGAGCTTTTTCTCCTATTGGTGATATTACAACCATTATGTTATGGTTTGCCAAAAAATTCGGAACAGGTGAAATTATTGTAAAAGGAATCCTGCCTTCTGTAGTGCTGGGTGCAGTTGCGATAGCGCTACTTGTGAGACAGTTAAAACCTGTGCCTAAAGATGATGATGAAGAAGAAATTATAACACAATTAGACAGGTCGGAAAAGACGGTTGTCACAGTCGTATTTATGTCGTTCCTGCTGCCGCTTTTTGCTAACCTTATCGGACTTGCTCCATATTTCGGCTTGCTGTTGGGGTTAGGTATTGTATGGATCACTATTGATCTGATGAAACGTTTTAGTAGTACTGCCACACACCTGTCAGCTTCTATTGAGGACCTGATTAGAAAAACGGATATAGCTTCTCTTAAATTTTTTGTAGGTATTCTTATTGCTGTTGCTGCTTTGCATGCGGGAGGGCTTTTGGAGAAACTTGCTCATCTTATTTATGGCTATGAGCCAAATGAAAATGCGTTGATCATTGGGAATGTTGCGCTTGGTATTATATCCTCTGTATTGGATAATGTGCCACTAACGGATATTGCTATAAAAATGGCTCAGACTACCGATAGCAATATATGGATATTACTTGCACTCACAGTAGGAACCGGAGGATCTCTGCTGGTAGTGGGTTCGGCTGCCGGGGTTGTAGCTATGGGCATGGTAAAAGAGTTAACATTTGGCAGATATTTTAGAATTGCTTTTTTACCGGCATTGTCAGGCTTTTTCGCCGCAGTAGCAGTATGGTATCTGGACTTTATATTTCTTGCCTGACAATTCACGAACTGAAATTGATAAAAGTTATTTGCAAATGTGATAAGAGTCAGCGTTTGCGCAAGCAAGTGGCTATACTTTTACACACTTCTTAATAAAGCTTTCGGACGTGTACTTAAACAAATTCCATGTGTTGCATTAATCAGATGAATTTTTAACCGCACAAAGGTTAAAAAAGAGCCCTGGCCGGAAAAGATCAATCCAGGTACCCTGTCCGGGAAAAACAATAGACGGCATTCCACTATAATCATATTCCTAACTTAAAAAACTATAGGATGGAGTTACGATATATTGAACACATAGGCATAGCGGTACAGGATCTTTGCGCTGCAATCAGGTATTATGAAGACGTGCTTGGTCTCACCTGTTATTCGATAGAAGAAGTAACAGATCAAAAAGTTAAAACCGCATTTTTCAGAATAGGCCAAACTAAAATAGAGCTGCTGGAAAGTACTGCTCCGGATGGGCCAATCAGCAAATTCATTGAAAAGAAAGGAGAAGGTATTCATCACATTGCTTTTGCGGTTAAAAATATTGAAGGTCAACTTTCCGATGCTTCTTCGAAGGGCGTTCAGCTAATTGACACCAAGCCTCGTAAAGGAGCAGAAGGACTGGATATTGCCTTTCTTCACCCCAGGTCCACAATGGGCGTATTAACAGAGCTCTGCGAAAACAAGCGTCAGCATTGACAAGTGAGCAATAACATTTCAAAATGACGTTTTATTTCCTTGCCCGCATTTCTTCACACACACACACATTTCGGTCAGGCTTACAAGGATCATGAAACGTTGTTAAGTCAAACAATAGTCACTAAAACCCCGATAGATTATGGCATCAAATGTCGATAAGATTAAAGAACTCATTGCGAAGCGCCAGGAGGCCCGGCTTGGCGGTGGGATCAAGCGCATAGAAGCGCAGCATCAAAAAGGGAAACTTACAGCCCGTGAACGTATAGAACTGCTTTTGGATGAAGGTAGTTTTGAAGAATATGACATGTTTGTTACACACCGTACCAAATCCTTCGGCCTGGAAAATGAAAAGTATTACTCGGATGGTGTGGTAACGGGCCGTGGAACTATTGACGGTCGAATGATATATGTGTTTTCGCAGGATTTTACTGTATTTGGCGGCTCGCTTTCGGAAACCTTTGCGCAAAAGATCTGTAAGATCATTGATGAAGCAACTAAAGTGGGCGCACCTGTGATCGGCCTCAACGACTCAGGTGGTGCAAGGATACAGGAAGGCGTTAGGTCATTAGCCGGCTATGCAGAAATATTTCAGCGTAATATTATGGCTTCCGGAGTTGTTCCACAGATCAGTGCCATTTTCGGACCATGCGCAGGTGGTGCGGTTTATTCTCCTGCACTTACTGATTTTATTTTGATGACACAGAAGAACTCTTACATGTTTGTTACAGGTCCGAAAGTAGTACAAACAGTTACGGGGGAAGTAATTTCAACGGAGGATCTTGGTGGTCCGGAAGTTCATGCATCCAAATCAGGTGTATCGCATTTTCTTACCGACTCAGAAGAAGAAGGTATCTTGCTTATCCGCAAACTGATTGACTATCTTCCACAAAACAACCTTGAAGAACCTCCCATCATACGTAATGATGATCCGATTGACAGACTCGAAGACAAACTAAACGAAATAATTCCGGACAGTCCTAACAAACCTTATGATGTAAAGGATGTCATCCGGTACACCGTGGATAGTGCCGACTTCCTTGAGGTGCAGGCCAGTTATGCCAAGAATATCGTTATCGGTTTTGCAAGATACAACGGCAGGCCCGTTGGCGTCGTTGCCAATCAGCCGATGTTTCTTGCAGGTGTGTTAGACATAAATGCTTCACGAAAGGCGGCGCGCTTCGTCCGGTTCTGCGATGCATTTAATATTCCTATAGTAACGTTTGTAGATGTGCCTGGCTTCCTTCCCGGCAGTGCCCAGGAATACGGCGGCATTATCATCCATGGCGCCAAATTATTGTATGCTTTCGGAGAAGCAACGGTTCCTAAGATTACGATCACACTAAGGAAGTCTTATGGTGGCGCGCATGATGTAATGAGCTGTAAACAGTTGCGCGGCGATGTTAATTACGCGTGGCCTTCTGCAGAAATTGCTGTTATGGGCGCACGCGGCGCTATAGAAGTATTGGAAAGCCGGAACATTTCCAAGATTACCAACGAGGAGGAGCGCGTAAAGTATCTGCAGGAAAAAGAAACAGAATACCTGGAAAAATTTGCTAACCCTTACCAGGCTGCAAAGTATGGATTTATCGACGACATTATTGAACCACGCAATACCCGGTTCAGGATAATCCGTTCACTCGAAGCCCTGGCCAACAAAAAGCAATTAAATCCCCCAAAGAAACATTGTAATCTTCCCCTATAACAATTGTATAATGAATAACGACATTCAAGAAGGTATTATCATTCTGATCATCGGTATGGGCATTGTGTTCCTTGCACTTATTGTTCTGCAGCAGGTGTTTCAAAATATTCTGCCAGCGATCCTTTCAATAAAAATAAGCAGGACAACGGCCTCTAACGACAATACAAGCGCTGGTATTAAGCAACAATATAACAGTGCAGAGGAAATAACAGCCATATCTGCAGCGGTCCATATGTTTTTAGATGAAATGCACGATGAAGAAAATGCTATTCTCACAATCAATCAATCAGTTAAAAACTATTCACCCTGGAGTTCCAAAATTTATGGCAGCCACAATTTTATCAGGAGATAAATAAGCATTTAAGTGACAGTAAGAAAAGATCAGGGTTCTTCTGTCGCCATAAATTTTGAGGTCTGTTCATTGAAAACAAACGCAATGGTATCATGAAAAAATACAAGCTTAAAATAAACGGCAATAGCTATGAGGTAGATATAAAGGAAGCCTCAGGTAGCACAATTCAATTAGAAGTAAATGGATCTCCGTTCCAGGTGGAAATGGAAACGGAGGTCAAGACAACAAAAACGCCGACCCTTGTTCGCTACGAACCCAGGCCCTCACAAAAGATCGAGCCGCTAAGCGCCGGAAGTTCTGTAAAAAAAGTATTGTCACCACTTCCCGGGCTTATTCACGCTATAAAAGTGAAAGAGGGTGATACCGTAAAAAGTGGAGACACGCTAATGATTCTTGAGGCAATGAAAATGGAAAATAGTATCCTGGCTGAATCATCAGGTACAGTTCATTCTATTAAAGTTACACAGGGCGCAAGCGTATTGCAGGGCGACTTGTTGTTGGAAATTGTATAACTATCAAATTATGAAATCAATCTTTAAATACTTTGCAATAATCCTTTTGTTGTTTGTTGTTGGCGGATACTGTATGGCCCAGGTGATTGGTACTACGCCCGAATCGGTAAATAGTCATGAAGGGTTGCTTAGGGAAACATTGAGCGGACTTACCAAATTTTTGCAGTTCACCGGTTTTGCAAATGTTACAATAGGACATGTAGTGATGATAATAGTGGGACTCGTGTTTATCTGGCTTGCCATAAAGTATGATTATGAACCTTTGTTGCTGATCCCGATAGGAGTGGGTATTCTTATCGGCAATATTCCATTTGTTGCCGGTTACCAGGTTGGTGTATATGAACAAGGCTCTGTACTCAACTACCTGTACTTCGGTGTAATAAAGGGTATTTATCCGCCGCTCATCTTTCTTGGAATAGGATCAATGACAGATTTCTCCACACTCATCTCCAATCCTAAATTGATCTTATTAGGCGCCGCCGCACAATTAGGTGTGTTTGCAACATTTGCCGGTGCTATCTTGCTCGGGTTTACACTAAAGGAATCCGGTGCAATTGGTATCATAGGCGGCGCAGACGGCCCGACCGCTATTTTTCTTTCTTCGAAACTGGCGCCCTCATTCATTGGGCCAATTGCAATAGCTGCTTACTCATATATGGCGCTGGTGCCTATTATTCAGCCGCCTGTGATGAAAGCGCTAACAACTGCAAAAGAGAAACGGATTAAAATGAAGCCTCCGCGCGCAGTATCGAAACAGCAGAAAATTCTTTTTCCGATTATTGGCTTATTACTTACCTGTTTTATTTCTCCATCAGCATTACCGCTGCTTGGAATGTTATTCTTTGGCAACATCCTTAAAGAATCAGGACGTACTGAGCGACTTGCAGAGACGGCAAGAACAAAGCTGATTGATGTAGTCACTATTTTAATTGGTCTAACGGTTGGTGCTTCAACGCAGGCCGATGTATTTCTTACCTGGGGTTCCATGAAGATCTTCATCCTGGGTGCAGCTTCTTTTGTAGTTGCCAGTGCAGGCGGTGTTCTCTTTGCGAAGTTTATGAATCTCTTTTTGAAAGATGGCAACAAGATCAATCCGTTAATTGGCTCCGCAGGCGTATCTGCAGTGCCAGACAGCGCCCGCGTATCGCAAATGGTCGGATTGCAGTACGATAAAAACAATCACCTTTTAATGCACGCAATGGCGCCAAATGTTGCCGGTGTTATAGGCAGCGCTGTTGCGGCCGGTATTTTATTAAGCTTTTTGGGTTAAATAAGAATGCGGCGCTTAACAGTAATAGGTAAAGATTCATTAATTAAAACATCTATGCTATGTCAAAGTATATGTCCGCAGCAGATGCTGTTAAATTAATCAAGTCAAATGACAGGGTGCTTGTACAGGCCGCATGCGCCACGCCTGAAATATTGCTGAAGGCAATGGTAGAAAGAGCGTCTGAATTAAGGAATGTGCAGATCTTCCATTTACATACAGATGGCTATTGTGATTACGCAAAACCTGAATATAGCGAAAGCTTCAAGACCAATTGTTTTTTTATCGGCGCAAACATCAGAAAATATGTTCAGGCAGGAAGTGCGCAGTATATGCCTGTGTTTTTAAGTGACATACCAGTGCTTTTCAGAAACGGTTCATTGCCATTGGATGTAGTATTGGTACATGTATCACCACCTGATAAACATGGCTTTTGTACCCTGGGTACATCGGTCGATATTGTTGCCGGTGGTGTGGAAACTGCAAAAACGATCATTGCCCAGGTAAACCCGCAAATGCCAAGAACACTTGGAGACGGCATTATACATATCAGCCGGTTTGCTGCCTGCGTTGATGTGAACGTTCCATTGCACGAAATGTCTATGAGCACACCGAGCATGGAAGAAGGCATGATGGGACAACATATAGCGGCTATGATAGAAGATGGGTCCACTTTGCAGATGGGAATCGGTGGTATTCCCAATGCTGTATTATCCTATTTGGATAATCATAAAGACCTGGGTATTCATACTGAAATGTTCTCAGATGGTTTATTGCCGTTGATAGAAAAAGGTGTTGTAAACGGATCGAGAAAAATCGTTTGTCCGAATAAGATCGTCTCCGGCTTCGCTATGGGGTCAAGAAAGTTATACGATTTTCTGGATGATAATGCCAACGTGCAAATGATGGATATCTCATTCGTGAACGATACATCCGTCATCAGAAGAAATCCAAAAGTAGTTGGAATTAATTCGGCGTTGGAAGTTGATATAACCGGCCAGATCTGTGCAGATAGCATTGGCATTGCAATGTATTCAGGTGTTGGTGGTCAAATGGACTTTATGCGTGGTGCAGCGCTCTCCTGCGGTGGCAAGGCGATATCTGCATTGTCCTCTATGACACAGAAAGGCGTTTCCAAAATTGTTCCGATGCTAAAGCCGGGAGCCGGCGTAGTTACAACAAGAGCACATGCGCAGTATATCGTTACAGAATATGGAGTGGCTGAGCTTAAAGGTAAGAACCTGGCACAAAGAGCAAAGGCGATTATCAATGTAGCTCATCCTTCTGTTCGTGAAGAATTGGAAAAAGCTGCGTTTGAAAGGTTTGGCAGCGGATACTTTTCTTTCAACTGTTAACCCAAACCGAGAGTAAATATTTTTCACCGAGAAACACATCAGCATATGAATCTGCATAAACTATTTTCGGACTTTCCGAAAATACCAAAAGAAGAATGGAAGGCTAAAGCTACCGGGGATTTAAAAGGTAGTGACTTTAATAAAAAACTTGTCTGGAAAACAGATGAAGGATTTGACGTTCAGCCTTTTTACACGCCGGAAGATTTAGATGAAACAAAAATACTTAGCCGGCAGGATTTCTGTAAAGCTTCAGCCGGCGCATGGACGAGGTACGTAGAAGTTAACGTAACTGACATGATAAAGGCGAATGAAGAAGCGCATGAAATGCTGGAATTTGGTGCAAATGGTTTCTTGTTTCGTCTGAAAGACACTGAGCATATTGAGTTTGATCTGTTGTTAAACAATCTTGATCTGGCAGAAAACGAAGTGTCTTTTTCGTTGCCCGTTCCTTCTGTTACATTCACAAAGGCTTACTTCGATTATGTACGGAAAAAAGGAGTTGCTGCGTCAGCCCTCAAAGGATTTATTGAATCCGATATTCTCGGATGGGCATCGTTGGATAATACAAGAGCAGAAATTTGTGAGCTTGCGGAGGTGGTTCGGCTTTCCCTCAAATATCCCGGATTTAAGACAGTTGTTATTAAATCGCATGCATTTGCAAATGCAGGTTGCAATAGCACACAGGAGATCGCCTTTACTTTAAACAAGTTGATTGACTATATAGATCTTTTGTTAGACAAATGGCTTGTGCCAAAAGAACTGCTTGATAAAATACTTTTTCACATGGCTATTGGTGGTGATTACTTTTTTGAGATTGCAAAGCTTCGTGCCCTGAAATTGTTATTGGCCAGGATAGCGCCGTTGTATGCTGGTAATACATCCTGCATGAGGATTATGAGTTCAAATTCAATGTGGTCGAAATCTGCGCTCGATCCCAATGTGAATTTGCTCAGGAATACATCCGAGGCAATGTCTGCTGTACTCGGCGGTTGCGATGCATTGTTGGTTCAACCTCACGACAAACATTGCCGGACCGGCAATAAATTCAGTCAGCGGATCGCATTAAATATCTCCAATCTGTTAAAAGAAGAATCCTATTTCGATAAGGTAACAGATCCAACTTCAGGTTCTTATTACATCGAAAATCTTACGACACAGTTGGCGGAAAGTGCACTTGATCTTTTGCAGAAAATTGAAGACAAAGGTGGGTTTATTGCTTGTTACAATAGTGGGATCATTCAAGAGAAAATTTGTGAGATAAGAAATCAAAAGCAAAAAGATATAAGCTCCCGGAAGCGGGTATATGTAGGCAGCAATAAATTTCCTGATCCGGCGGAGACAGCGCCGCTAAACCTGCGCGGCAGACACAGTAGTAAACCTGGGAAATTAACATTGCCGCAGCAGCATGCAGCATATCAGTTTGAAGAGTTGAAAAACAGAACATTAATGCATTGGCAAAAGGCAGGATCTATTCCGGCAGTTTATATGGCTTGTTTCGGTGACCTTGCCATGCGAAAAACACGGTCAACTTTTGCCGGCGAATTCTTTGGCGTGGCTGGGTTTAAAGTGCTTGATGAGGTCTTCTTTGACAGCATTGATAAAGCTGTTGAAGAAAGCACAAAAAGCGAAGCTGATATTGTAGTGATGTGTTCTTCAGATGAAGCTTATGTTGCAGAAGGGACAAGGTTTGCAAAGAAATTTAGAAGTGCCTCTAAACATAAATTACTTGTTGTGGCGGGTTATCCGGAAACGGTTGTAGAACAGTTAAAAAATGCAGGGGTTGATGAATTCATTCATCTGCGGTCAAATGCCATTGAGGTTCTTGGCGCCTTTCAATGTAGATTGGGAATTACGTGAGAATCTATTGCAGATTATTGTTTTAAATGAGTTTGCTGTAGCCCATATAGGTATTGAATCATTTATGAAGATGTGTCCATAAGGGGCATTCTATAAGTGGCAATTCAGTGTCGTTTAATTAAGCAGACATCGTCAACTTTGGGAGATGTCTCCTTTCGTCAACATGATGATCCTGGCCAGCCAGAAACAGTAATTGAAAGAGTATTAATAGCAAGTACATAATAATGTGCAAGTCAGCAACCGCATCGTCACCTCGACTGGGAGATTTGGTTTGCCACAATCAAAAAAATAATGACAGTATACCCGGTGTCGATAGCCCGTAGGGCTTATAGCTTAATAGAAGTCCTAACATACAAGGTCCTTATTGTCCGTAGGACATTAACCCCGTTAAAATTGGTTAAAGCCCTAACGGGCTATGAGGTTCTCGATTCGATCATTTCTATTGAGCTTAATTCCCTACGGGAAAAATTGTGACTGTTATAAACTCTGTCATTGGCACGACAGGAGAGGTCTCCCGAATATTGGTCTTATTGTGATATTCTGTGGGCATTTGATATTGACAACTCTTGGCTAAATGCCATCGAAGTGATAATTAGTAATTCTCAGTAAAACAGAATGTATATGAAGCCAGATTTTTCAAAAGTAGATTTACATCATTATGCATCGACAAAGCACGCAGATCAAAATTCGAAAGAAGAGTGGCAGACTGCTGAACATATAGCAGTGAAGCAGGCATTTAATAAAACAGATCTGTGCCACGCGGAACATATTGGTTTCGCTGCCGGAATACCGCCCTATCTGCGTGGTCCATACTCAACCATGTATGTAATGCAGCCATGGACGATCAGGCAGTACGCTGGATTTTCTACAGCTACAGAATCCAATGCATTTTACCGGAGAAACCTGGCTGCAGGTCAAAAAGGCTTGTCTGTTGCGTTCGACCTTGCAACACACAGAGGTTACGATTCAGATCATCCGCGCGTTGTGGGCGATGTGGGTAAAGCTGGTGTTGCAATAGATTCTGTTTTGGATATGAAGATCTTGTTTGACCAGATTCCGTTGGATAAGATGTCCGTATCCATGACGATGAATGGAGCTGTTATTCCGATCATGGCATTTTATATTGTTGCTGCAGAAGAGCAGGGCGTGTCAATGGAAAAGCTCAGTGGAACGATCCAGAATGATATATTGAAGGAATTTATGGTGCGCAACACATATATCTATCCTCCGGCACCTTCAATGAAGATCATCAGTGATATATTCCGTTTTACAAGCAAGAACATGCCGAAGTTTAATTCTATCTCCATATCCGGCTATCACATGCAGGAAGCTGGAGCTACTGCTGATATTGAACTGGCATATACATTGGCTGACGGACTGGAATATTTAAGAACCGGAATTAAGGCGGGATTGTCGATAGATGAATTTGCGCCACGGCTGTCATTCTTTTGGGCAGTAGGCATGAATCATTTTATGGAGATTGCAAAGATGCGCGCCGGAAGAGTTTTATGGGCCAAACTGGTGAAGCAGTTCAATCCAAAGAATCCAAAATCAATGGCGCTGAGAACGCACTCGCAAACCTCTGGTTGGAGTCTTAGCGAACAGGATCCTTATAACAATGTGGCCCGTACTTGTATTGAAGCAATGGCTGCGGCTTGTGGTCATACACAGTCGCTACACACCAATGCGTTGGATGAAGCCATTGCGCTGCCAACTGATTTTTCTGCACGTATCGCGCGTAATACACAATTGTATCTGCAACACGAAACCAATATTTGCAAAGTGGTTGATCCATGGGGAGGATCTTATTATGTGGAGTATCTGACACAACAGCTTGTTGAAAAAGCGTGGAAACTTATTGAAGAGGTAGAAGATTTGGGAGGTATGACGAAAGCTATTGAAACAGGCATTCCTAAAATGCGTATTGAAGAAGCTGCGGCCAGAAAGCAGGGCCGGATAGATTCCGGCAAGGATGTTCTGGTTGGAGTAAACAAATATAAGGTGGATGAGAAGACGGATATTGAGGTATTGGAAGTGGACAATGCAGCGGTACGTAAAGAACAGATTGACAGATTGAATACACTTAAGGCGGAGCGTGATTGTAATGCAGCCAACAATGCGCTAACGGCTTTGACCGAATGTGCAAGGTCAGGCGATGGAAATTTACTGGAGCTTGCAGTAAACGCGGCGAGAGCGCGCGCAACACTGGGCGAAATATCAAATGCCATGGAAGAAGTATTTGGCAGACATAAAGCTGCCATTCGCACAATAGCTGGCGTATATTCATCTGAAACGGCCGGTAATAAAGAATTTGCCGATGTTTTGAAACTTACCAACAAGTTTGCGGAAGAGATAGGCAGGCGTCCCCGGATCATGATCGCTAAAATGGGGCAGGATGGACATGACAGAGGTGCCAAAGTAGTTGCTACATCTTTTGCAGATATGGGCTTTGATGTGGACATGGGGCCGTTATTCCAGACACCGGAAGAAGTTGCCAGGCAGGCCGCAGAGAACGATGTTGACTTTGTGGGCGCATCGTCACTTGCAGGCGGTCATAAAACGTTGATTCCGCAGCTTGTGAAGGAACTTAAAAAGATTGGCCGCGGAGATATTATTGTGTTTGCCGGCGGCGTAATTCCGCAACAGGATTATGACTATTTGTTTTCAAAAGGAGTTATAGCAGTATTTGGACCCGGCTCAAGAATTCCGGTTTGCGCAAAAACGATCCTTGAAAAATTAATGGTGTTAGCGTAAAGGTTCATAGTTAAAGAAGCAGCCGGCATGTAGATGTGTCGGCTGTTTTTGTTGAATTTAATAATAGTGTGAATTTATGCATTGCTGCAAATGATAAAGTAAGACCGCGAAGCGAGGAGGCTTAGCGGAGGGTTAATTACCTGGCTGCATTCCGCTGTACTGAGCTTCCGGGCTCTGCAGTCTTATTCTATCGCATCTGGCGATTTGTTATGAATAAGCATCATTAGAAACCACAGAGTAAAACCACGAAGACTGGAGACTTTACACGGCGTTTAGGTGGTTACAGGCACGTATCACCTCGCATGATAATCAACCACTACATCATTAATCAAATATTTCTTATCCTTATACGCTCCCTTGCCACCAGCTGGCGCTATAACAATTACTGCTGATCCCTTTGCAGGCAGTTTGATTTCTGCACTACCCTTTACATTTGTAACAGTAAAAGAGCGGGTTATTGTGTTGTACAGATCAACAGCATCGTCGCTGCTGGTTGTAATCGCAATAGTTTTTTCTTCATTATATGGATTGTAATAAAGGTAAGTAGGGTAAGCTTTATCCCTGAAAAAATCAGTAGCAAGTAAGTTTAGTTGTAAGATGCCTTCAACATTGGTATTGCGGATAATTCCGCCAAATATGCCTGCATGCGCACTGCCGTACACACTGAATTGCGTAACATCCGGATTTTTGCCCGGAACCCATTTGGGGCCATCTCCTTGCGCTACGGGCGCTGCGATATTTTTATACTCGTCAAATGTTGATTGCTTCACAATGCCTTCATATCCTATGACTCCTTTAGTGATCGACTTTAGTTGTGGAAGCGTTTGATGATCATCAGGCATGTATTGCGGATAAAACAATTTTGCAGCATTGGCTGCATTTAACATCCATTTTCCGATAGCGTTGGCATAAGATTGATCATACCTTACCAGCGGAACCAGCGGCCACGCAAGATCAAACGTGTTCATTAGAAAGCCATAACCGCCATGATCTACCGTGCTGCCAACAATGCCGGAAATATCCATTGCATTCCATCTGCCAACGAGTACGCCCCATCCTTCCCTGCATTTTGCTGTGCCATCAAATGTCCAGTCGAGCAACTTTTTTACATTAAGACTGTCATTTTTTTCTGCGTTAAGTCTTGCTGCAGTATACGCGCCAAATGGCATCAGTATTTCATAAAAAGTATTGTCCTTTTCTTTTAGCAAAGCAGTAAGTGCGTTATTGGCTGCTTTCAGATATTTTTCGTCGCCCCATTTTTTGTAAGCATTATATAACACGTACGCATGACCCGCTGCTGCATCCGGCTGTTTGCAGATCCAGTTAACTTTCGGCTTCAGGCTATCATAGTCGAAGAATGTATAATCATAATTTCCGTTTAAAACTGAATCGGCCTGGTAAAATTTGTCGGCGATACTTCTCGCGATGTAATCAAAATCTTTTTCGTTGGGATATTGATTGTACACGCCATAAAACAATACGTTTGGATAAACATCATACCACCAGTCCCTTCCATAGCCGCCGCCAAGCAAGGCAACCTGGGGGTTGGTATTGTTCATCATAATGTTCCATTTCGTTTCCCTGTTAAAATAATTTTTCAGCATGGCGACATAGTTCAAACCATGTTGATCTGTTTTGTTAATACCCACCAAAGAAGCCCCAAGTGCTCCACCCATTGCCGCTACGGATTCATGAAACATGCCTTTGTTATTTTTAGGGCCCTGCCTTGCATCACCCATTGCTGTATATAATGCCATTACCGGCTGATCAAAGTTCTTGCGGCTGCTGTCCCACCAAATCAACGGCCAGTATTGTCCTGTTTCATTAACGTTATACGCAATGCTGTCAAAAGATGTTGCCATGCTATGCCAGTCGATGATCTTTAATGGTTGAGGTATATCAGCCATTGAATCAACGGTTACAAGATGTTGTTGCGAAACCGGGTTGGGTTGCAACTGTTGGCGACATGATAAAAAAGAGAAGTAAAGCATTGCAAGCAGAATAGAACGAAACCTCATGTTAATCCGTTTTATGTGTTGGACAAAAAGGAGCTTATGGATAAGATACAAATCTTTGGCCAATGCAGACTGTGTTGCATTAAAAGTAATGCCTGATACTAAACGAAGATATTTTATAGATGACGGAGGAGTACGGAAGATAGTTATCAGGATTGAGTAGAAATAATCCTTTTATAAAAAGAAATACGGATCATTCCTAAGAACTGATCCGTACGTCAAGCTTTTGTATAATTAATTAAGCTTCTTTTTTTTCTGCAGCAGCTTTTTTAGCTTTTGAAGGTCTTGCTAAACGGCTTTTGCCAAAAGAACCTTTAAATATTTTACCTTTTTTGGTTTTTTTATCACCTCTTCCCATGACGTATTTTTTTAATAAATGAATAATTTGGTAGCTGCAAAAATGCAAAAAACTATTTACTTAAAAAAGTAAGAATGGTTTTTAGGCTACTTCGATGATTATAAATGCCATTTTTTGTCATCTTTTTAAAGTAAATCGGCTGGTTTCTTTGTTTCTAAATATTTTATGAATTTGGTATATATTCGTTATGGCTGAGGCACGGCGTCGAAAAATGATCGTCCTTAACCTGTGTTATGAAGCATTGTTTAAAATATTTAAGCATTTTATTGATTACCGGTCTTGTTTTCGCAACCGGTTCTTCTGCGATTGCACAACAGTATTACCGCGTGACAGTAGATGGATTAAATATCAGGAGTGGTCCCGGCAAGAATTACAATACCATCACAGTTGCACTAAAAGGAGATACCCTTGAAGCCATTCATGATTTAAAAGGATGGATGGAAGTGGTAGCCATTAAAAACAATACAAGGGGTTTTGTGGCTGCACAAATGATCGAGAAAATAGATGTAAAGGACAGACCTGGTAGTGGCGGTTTTTGGAGCTTTATTGGCAAGCTGTTTAAATGGTTGCTGATCATAATTGTTCTTTACTTCCTGTATAAATGGATCCGGGCAAAACTCGATAAGCCAACTCCACCGGTTAAAAAAACGGTAGCAACTGTTCCAATGCAAACGGAGCGTATTCCAACGGAGACAATTGTGAGTGAGAACGACCCTGTGCCACCGGTGGTGAATGCTGTCGAAGAACATATGCCGGATTATATTCCTCTTGCAGAGGGTGAAGACAAGGGCGACGCGTTTGAACAATTTATCATTAAGAAATTAAGTAAGAATCCATCTTTATCAATCAAACGCTGGCGATCGGATAAGTATGTGGAAGGAATATTTGCTCAGTCAAACAAGCATCCAGATTTTGAGATCATGTTTAGCGGCACTAAAAATGGCGAAAAAATAAATCGTGCGTTCGGACTTGAGTGCAAGTGGCGGCACTATTTTTTTAACGATAAAATTGAACTCGAATCTTCTCTGCTTAACAATTATAAACAATATGCTGAAGATGAAAATAAACCTGTCTATCTTGTTATAGGTGTGGGTGGAAAAGCTTCTGATCCCGAGACATTGTTTCTTGTTCCGCTAAAAGATGTGGAGAATAATAACCTTGACAGGGAATTTTTAATGCCATATAACTGTGGGGCGGATGATGAGTTTTATTATGATGCGGAGGGGGAGAAGCTTGAGTTAAGACAGTAAGAGAGTAAGATAGTAAGACCGTAAGACGTGTAAGATTATAAGATAGGTAAGAGAGATTGATGTGCTGTGGGTTGATTATATTCAGTAGAACTGATGAGTATTGAGCGCCATATCGACTAAATCGTGTGAAGTAGACAAGCGCAAAGAAAATGATAGATCATACTTGCAAAAGCTCTGTGGCACTCTGTGTCTTCTCCGGCTGTTTCTCTGTGTAACCAAAAAAATAATGTAAGTGGGAGAGAAATAAAAAAGCAGAAGCGTTATGCAACACTTCTGCTTTTTTGATATAATCCAAACTAGTTAGATTTTTTCAGACAGTTCTTTACCAGCTTTAAAGCGAGCAACTTTTTTCGCTTTAATTTTGATTGTTTCGCCGGTCTGAGGATTACGGCCAGTGCGTGCAGCACGTTTAGATACAGAGAAAGTACCGAAACCTACCAGCGTTACTTTACCACCACCTTTTAAAGTTTTAGTAACAGCTTCTACAAAAGAATCTAATGCAGCGTTAGCCTGTGTTTTAGTTACACCAGCATCATCCGCAAGTTTAGCTACCAATTCAGCTTTGTTCATGATTGTTCTATTTAAAATAATTAAAAACTATTTGTTTACAGTCTTTGCAAGATCTGCGCCAGCTTTAAATTTCGCTACTTTTTTTGCCGCAATTTTAATAGTTGCGCCTGTTTGTGGGTTACGTCCTGTACGTGCAGCTCTTTTGGTAACAGAAAAAGTACCAAAACCTACTAAAGTAACAGAATCACCTTTTTTCAAAGATTTTGCTACAGCAGTTGTAAAAGAATCTAATGTAGCGTTGGCCTGGGTTTTTGTGATGCCTGCATCTTCTGCAATTTTGGCAACCAATTCAGCTTTGTTCATAGTTATGATTTTTTGTTGTTAGTAAATCATAACAAATGTATTAGGTTTTACATATCAACAAAATAAATTTTGTTAAGTTTTTATATTGGGCATTTGCTGTACCTCGCACAGTGCAAGGGATTCAGCGTAAATGAACATATTGTGCAATTGCAAGAAAAAATCTTAAATCTTCTGAAACCCTTTGCTGTAAAGGATTTCAGAAGATTATATATTAAAATGCAGTGCTGTCGCGGGTTTAAAAGAAATATACAACAGTTTTTGCATTGGCCAACAACAATAAAAATAGATTTCCACAATCAATTCACAACCTCCATAATAGTGGCAAAATGCACGGTTTTATTGCCCCAGGCGGCCTTTTCCTGCTGTAAAAACCCCTGGTTGTACAGACTTATATACCGGTTATAATTGGCCTTGCTTTCTGCATAATATTGTATAGCATAGGTAATTCCTTCCCGGTCATCCAACTCCAGCAAGTGCAATAACTGATGCTTTACAAAGCAGCCGGTACCCAATATTTCGGGAATATAAATATCCTGCAGCCATTGTAGCCACAGTTCGTGTATAGATAAATCAACCTTTACGGTAACGTTGTAGATTAACATAAGATGAATTTTAGAAGCTCAAAGCGTAAAGCTTAAAGCCTAAAGCTAGTCACTTCTCCAGTTCAAAATGTAAAGCCATATAAGTAATTCTAAAGCTTACTTCTTAGTTTGCGCACAGTCTGGTTGCTTTAATTCTTCGCATGGTTTTAAGCTTTAGGCTTTGGGCTTTAAGCTTAAAACTATGCTTTCAGCTCTAAAAATACCGGGCAATGATCACTGTGCTTAATATCCGGATAGATCTCAGCGTCAACAATCTGCTTTTTCAGATTTTCGGTTACGGTTATATAATCAATACGCCATCCTTTATTTTGCAGGCGAACAGACGGAAAACGCTGGCTCCACCAACTGTAGCGGTGTAGCTCATCCGGCCTCACACAGCGGAACGTATCAACAAATCCGTTGGCCAGCATTTTGTCCAGCCATTCTCTTTCTTCCGGTAAGAAACCTGATGACTTTTTATTTCCTTTCGGATCATGTATATCAACTTCCTTGTGTGCAATGTTGTAATCACCGGTTACGATCAGTTTGGGCCTTGTTTTTCTAAGTACACTTAAATATTCCAGGAATTCATCCAGCCATTGGTATTTATAAGTTTGTCTTTCATCACCGCTTGTTCCGGAAGGGAAATAAGCATTAATAAGCGTAATATCTCCATAATCGGCCCTGATTACACGACCTTCGGCATCGCTCTGCATAATGCCATTCCCAAACTGCACATTGTCAGGCTTTATTTTTGTGAAAATGGCTACGCCACTATATCCTTTTTTTTCAGCTGAGAACCAGTAAGTCTCATACCCAAGGGCCTCAATTCTTGCATAATCCACATTGTCTTTATGCGCTTTTGTTTCCTGCAGACATATCACGTCAGCCGGATCTGTAGCCAGCCAATCAATAAAACCCTTGGTAATAGCAGCACGTAATCCGTTTACGTTGTATGAAATAACACGCATGGTTAATGTTTTAGCGGGTGCAAAATAAAGCTTAATGGAGTAAGGGCAAAGTGGTAAGTTAGCTTAAAGCCTAAAGCGTAAAGCTTAGAACTGGTCATACGTTGTAAGTTATACGTTATACGTTTTCCACATTATTGCCAACCTTCAGGGCACTAAGGTCACTAAGCAGCACAAAGAAGCTTACTTAGTGTCCCTTCGTGTTCTTTCTGTCTTGGTGGCAAAAGATCGCCGTGTTTCTCGGTGTCGCCCGTGCCTCCGTGGTTTTCAAAAAAAATTATTTCATCATTAACATAATTTGTATTGATTTTGCAGATATGGAAAAAGTGAAAAGTGTTCCTACCAGAATTATCCCTGCCAGAACGGATGTATCCCTCGAAGGGCCGAAACCCAGGATGTATGAGCTTACTTTTATGTGGCGTGTTGTAAAACAGTTTGTTAAGGGGTTCAGAACATTGCATTTTGTAGGACCATGTATTACCGTATTTGGTTCCGCACGGTTTAAGCCGGGACATCAATACTATGAAGCTGCGGTCGAGTTTGGAAAACGCATAGCTGCGATGGGAATGACAACAATGACAGGAGGTGGACCAGGAATAATGGAGGCGGCAAATAAAGGTGCTTTCGAGAACAATGGTATGTCTGTCGGTGTTAATATAGTGTTGCCTCACGAGCAGCATGCAAACCCGTATTTACATAAATCGCTCAATATCGATTTCTTTTTTGTAAGAAAAGTGTTGCTGGTAAAATATTCTTATGCTTTTATTATTATGCCCGGCGGGTTTGGTACGATGGATGAGTTTTTTGAAACATTAACGCTCGTGCAAACGCAGGTTATACAAGACTTTCCTATTGTGGTTTATGGAACGGAATACCATACTGAGCTGGTGGCGTACATGAACAGCCTTATAGAAAAGGGAACAATATCGGCTCAGGATATGAAACTTGTGTTAATTACGGATGATATGGATGATGCAATTAACCACATAAGCAAGTACATCTCCGGTAATTTTAAAGTAGGGCAGCGCAGGCGTTTTTGGTGGTTGTTTGAAAAGAAATGAGCTAGCGGTTGTTGTCTTTAAATTTGCTATTGCATAAAAGGAAGCAAAAACTTAAATTCAATCATCCGTAGCACATAAAAACGATTGATCTTCCCTATGATAACCCGTCCATTTAAATTGTTCAATACAGTTTTTTCAAGGCAGTTTACAGGTTATGAAAATTTCAGGTAGAAAAATTTTACGAAAGACACTTAAGACTTCAGGCATTGTAATAGGCAGTATTGTGTTGCTAATGTTTCTTCTGCCCATGATCTTCCCGGGCTTTGTTTCCAAAAAAATAAAATCGTGGGCGAACAATGCTATTACAAGTGAACTCAATTTTTCAAAAGCGAGGCTTTCATTCTTTAAACACTTTCCTTCGCTTACACTCACTTTGTATGATTTTACGCTGAAAGGATCTGCTCCTTACAGCCAGGATACACTGATCGCAGCAAAAGAAGTTGCGTTTGGCGTAGATCTTTCTACCGTGTTTAAGTCCAGCATCAATATAAATGAAATTTATCTTTCAAATGCTGCTATTCGGATCTTAGTGAATGATAAGGGACAGGCAAATTACAATGTGTATAAGTCGGATACAACGGCATCTGTCAATCCAAATGACAGCAGCAGCGCTTCTTTGAAAATTGAAAAGATCCAGATAGAAAAAAGTAAACTTTTTTACGACGATCAGTCGATACCTATATTGATCAGCGCAGACAATTTCAATTACACCGGTAAAGGCGATCTGTCAAAATCTGTATTTGATCTTTATTCAAAAATGGAGATTGGATCATTTGACCTGGTGTATGATTATACTCCATACATCATTTCGAAGAAAGTATCCGCAGATCTGGTCACTAAAATTAACACACATTCACTAGAGCTTCGCTTTGAAAAAAATGACTTGCTCATTAATACGCTTCCGGTTGCATTTAAAGGACAGTTCGACTTCCTGGAGAAGGGATATAATATGGATTTCAGGTTGATCTCGCGTACAACAAATCTTCATGATGTATTTACCGCATTGCCTCCCCAATACGCCGGATGGCTGGATAGCACTGATGTAAGAGGTAAAACGGAAATGGATGCATACCTGACTGGGAAATATATTGTTGAAGAAAACAAAATGCCTGATCTTGGATTTAATCTTAAAATACGTGACGGCTATATCGCAAACAATCATGCGCCTTCACCTGTCACGAATCTTTTCCTGAACTTCGACACAAAGCTGCCATCGTTAAGTCCCGATAGCTTATCGGTAAATATTGATTCTATATTTTTTAATATTGATAAAGATTATTTCAGTTCCATTATACAACTAAAAGGGTTAAATGAACCTTACATAAAGGCCGCCATCAGGGCTGATATGGATCTTGAAAAATGGAACAGGGCCTTTGGTGTCAAGTCCTTTGCAATAAAGGGAAAGTACAGGCTAAATTGTACTGCCGACGGAAAATATGCCAGGGGTGTGGTAAAAAGCGGTCTTCGTCAAGTGGACACCGTTATTACAAGTGTTCCCGTTTTTAAATTGACGTCATCTCTAACTGACGGCTACTTTAAATATGCATCACTTCCTCATGCCATAGATAAAATAAGTTTTGATATTAATGCATCATGTCCTGACAACAACATTCATCATGCATCTGTTGATATCGCCGATATCCAGGTAAAGGCTATTGATAATTTCTTAAAAGGTTTTGTGCATGTGAGCGGTGCGAAAGATTACCCGGTGAATGCCCAACTGCAATCAGTGATCGATCTTGCGAGTATTAAGCAGTTTTATCCTGTTGACAGTATTGATCTGAAAGGTGCACTGAACATCGACTTGGTAACGAAGGGATATTATAATCCTTCGAAAAAATTATTACCTGTCACAAGTGCAAAAATTGTTTTAAATGATGGCGCTGTGAAAACGAAATACTATCCAGCTCCAATAGATCAGATCCAGGTAGACGCGATGGTGAAAACAACAAAAGGTACAATGCAGGATCTTAATGTAAACATTAAGCCCATCTCATTTTCTTTTGAAGGACAGCCGTTCAGGCTAAGAGCAGACCTCAGTAATTTTGATAACCTGCGGTATGTTGTAACATCCCGTGGTATTATTGATCTCGGCAAGATATACAAGGTATTTGCTATAAATGGATACAATGTTGATGGCTATGTTAAAACCAATGTTTCCCTGGCAGGTACGCAGGCAGACGCAACTGCGGGACGTTACGATCAGTTGAATAATCATGGCACAATCGATGTGCGAAAGATTGCATTTACATCTGACTTGTTCCCAATGCCTTTTGTTATTTCGTCCGGCAATTTCCGTTTTGACCAGGATAAAATATGGATGAATAATTTTAATGCCAGCTACGGCAAAACAGCTGTTGTGTTGCAAGGATATCTTGAAAATATTCTTAATTACGCTACGAAAACAGACGCGCCGTTAAAAGGTACCTTTGATGTTAATACGAAATACTTTTTGGTGGATGAGTTTATGGCTTTTGCGGATAATTCATCAACAACCACTTCAAAACAAACTTCCACGCAGCCTTCTGGCGTTGTTATTATTCCTGCTAACTTGTCATTACAGCTTACAGCAAATGCGGACCGTGTTATGTATAGTGGCATCGAGCTAAAGAATTTTAAAGGTGGCGTTCTGGTCGATAGTGGCAAACTGAAATTGAATAAAACGGGTTTTACGTTGATTGATGCTCCTGTTTCGATGAATGCAACGTACCAGACGTTGTCTCCGAAAAAAGCAGTGTTCGACTACCATATTGATGCGCAGAATTTTGATGTTAAGAAAGCGTATAATGAAATACAATTGTTTCATGATATGGCGAGCTCCGCGGCTAATGCAGAGGGAATTGTTTCTCTAAATTATACGCTAAGCGGAAAGTTGGACGAAAACATGATGCCGGTTTATCCTTCATTAAAAGGCGGCGGTACCTTGTCTTTGCAAAAAGTAAAAGTAAAAGGACTTAAGTTATTTAGCGCTGTTAGTAAGGAAACGAACAGGGATAGTTTAAGCAATCCTGATCTTTCAAAAGTGGATATCAAGTCGACGATCTCGAATAATATTATCACCATAGAGCGGACAAAAATGCGCGTATTTGGCTTCCGCCCAAGATTTGAAGGGCAGGTAAGCTTTGATGGAAGATTGAACCTGAGCGGAAGAATAGGGTTACCACCGTTTGGTATATTCGGCATACCGTTTACGGTTTCAGGCACCCAGGAAAATCCGGTTGTAAAGTTGAAGAGAAGCAAAGAATCCGGTAAGCTGGAAGAGACGGAGGAAAAGAAGGAAGATTAATTGAATGGGTGAATGTGCAAATATGCAAATGAATAACGGCGAGTATTTAACCACAGAGTTAAAGGAGTTTGGTCACGGAGTTGCACAGGAGATTTTTTTTAGCCACTGAGGCACTGAAGCACAGAAAATGCAGGTGTTTATTACAGTGTACTAAATGCGCTATATAATATCCCATTAAAACTCAGTGCAACACTGTGAAAAAAACTCTGTGCAATCTGTGGTTTGATTTACGATAAAAAGCGATATCAGCCCGAAGGGACATCATTGTCAATTTTCAATTTTCCCCGCCTGAATGACGTCTGTCGGGCAGGAGTTGTCAATTAAATCGAGCTCTCGGTGGTTTTTAAAGCTTGTTCTTCAGATGCTACATCCTCGCCTGGCAGCCGGTTGTGCCACCAGCTTGCAAGTAGTGATCCGTTTACATTCATCATAGGTCCAAAAATTCCGGGTGCAAGTCCAACCGTTGCAAGCTTGCCCATGGTTAATGCAATGCCTGATGCAAGGCCTGCATTCTGCATACCGACTTCCAGGGCAATTGTCCTGCAATCTTTTTCAGAGAACTTCATCAACCGGCCGGACCAGTAGCCAAGGAAAAATCCTGCAACATTATGTAACAGCGTAGCAAGTATTAGCAGTGCGCCTACTTTGAGAAGACTATCCCTTCCTGCGGCAGTAATAACTACTATAATCAGCGCAATACCGGCCATTGAAAGTAAAGGCATTGCCGCATCAATCCATTTGAATTTTCCATGCAGGAAGTGGTTAAAAATAAGCCCTGCAGAAATAGGGAAGATGACAATTTTGGTGATGTCCCATAGCATTGTCCAGAAATGAACTTCAATAAAACTTCCTGCTAAAATTTTCATTAACAGCGGAGTAAGAAAAGGCGCGAGCAGTGTTGATACAGTTGTTACAGAAACAGACAATGCAAGGTTTGCTCTCGCCATATAACTCATAACATTTGATGCAAGACCGCTCGGGCAACAACCAACGAGAATAATGCCTGCAGCGATTTCTGGTGGAAAGCTAAAAATATTGGCCAGTGCAAATCCGATCAATGGCATAATGGTATAGTGACATATCACGCCGACAATAATCCCTCTGGGCATTTTTACAACCCGCACAAAATCCTGCAGACTCAATTCTGTTCCCATTCCAAACATAATAACCTGCAGCAGCGGAACGATCAGCAGAGATAATTTGAAGTCGCCAACCTTTAGAAAATGTTGGGGGTAATACATGGCCATACTAACAGCTGCCAGAATTACAACTGTATATGAAAAGCCTCTCAACAGATGATGACCGCGAAAGGCAATGGCAAGACTTACAAAAAATAACATGAGCAGCCAACCGCCTGCATTAGCGTAACCGGTAAAAAAAATAATACCATACGCAATGAGAAACATAGCCGCCAATGCGTAAAATATTGTGCTGTAAAAATGTTTGGAAAATTGCATGCAATCTAGGTTTTAGCAGTCAGCGGTTAGCTTTGAGCTTTGAGGTGTCAGGTATCAGGTATCAGGTGTTGGCAAATCTTGATCTTTAACCTTGTACCCTTTGCCTCACATCAAACATCTTACATCTTACACCGTACATCTTACATCTTACACCGTACATCCGACATCGTACATCTACCATCGTACATTTGAATGAAGCAATGGCCCGGCCAGGACCGAACCATTAACTTCATTCGTTTTGTCTACGTCCTTTTTAACCGCTCCAGCTTAGTTAACGGATCATAAACGATAAGTAATTTAACGAAAAGTGGTTTTGTGCCCAATTAATATTTGCATATAAGCCGGTTTCACGCAAAGCTCGCGAAGAAGCAGCGACGCAAAGAAACAGCCTTTTGTCCTTCAACGAGGCTTTGTGTCTTTGTGACAATAAAGTCTGTGTATCGCTGTGTCACTCGTGTCTCCGTGTTTCAAAAAATCATCATCTTCCCGGCGCATTAGCGCTTCTTAAAAACTCTATGCCTACCTCTTTGTGCCTCTTTTTGTCTTTACGTCTTTGTGCCCGCCCGTGCCGGATCGGACGGGGCAAAAATCGCTGTGACTCATCGTGTCGTAACTGTCTCCATGGTTAAAAAACTAACTCCACAATCGGTCCCACGATCTCACCGTATCCCATTCCGGCGTTGGTGCAAACCAGGTTTTGTTATCGGGATCGAGATGTTTCTTCATTTCATCTTCATTCAATTCTATACCAAGTCCTGGTGAGTCGGGAACATCTGCAAAGCCTTTTTCAAAGAATGGTTTCCCATTTACTTTTTTCATAAGGTTAACCCAGTATGGCAGATCGAGCGAATGATGTTCCAGCGCCACGAAATTTTGCGTGGCAGCAGCGCAATGAACATTGGCCATAAAGCTGACCGGCGTTCCTGCAAAGTGCATCGCCATGGCAACACCTTTTTCTTCTGCGTAATCACCAATCTTTTTCGTTTCAAGCAAACCTCCTGAAGTCGCCAGGTCTGGGTGCACAAGATCAGTGGCATGGATATCTATCAGCTTGATAAAATCTTCTTTCAGGTAAATATCCTCGCCTGTATTGGTAGGTGTTTCAATGGCGCGCGTAATTTCTTTCCACTGATCCATAAAATGCCATGGTATCATATCCTCCAGCCATGCAAGCCTGTATTTTTCTACGGCTTTGCCCAACCTGATCGCATTGTTCATATCAAAGTGTCCGTAGTGATCGGATGCAAGCGGAACCTCGTATCCTATCACGTCCCTTACGCGGGCAATGTATTTGGTCATTTCATCCAGACCCTTGTCTGTAACCTGCACCTGCGTAAAGGGGTGTTCCGTTGCTCCGTAGCTCATCGGTGCCATGCTCCATTGACGCTGAACATTGTCCCATACTTTACCATTTACAATTGTACCGGGAATTTTGCTTACCATTTCAATTCCCAGGTCCATTTTAAGAAAAGTGAATCCTTTGTCTTCGAGGCGCTCTTTCAGTTTTGCAACAAATTTGTCCGGATCTTCCTCTTCAGGTGTATCTGCATAAAGCCTTATTTTATCTCTGTATTTGCCGCCAAGTAATTGATACGCCGGTACGCCATATGCTTTGCCGGCAAGATCCCAGAGCGCCATTTCAACCGCGCACACACCGCCGCCCTGTCTGCCATGAAATCCGAATTGTTTGATGCGTTTAAAGATCTGTTCAACACTGCATGGGTTCATACCCATAATTCTACTTTTCAAAAACATAGCATAACGCCAGTCTGCACCATCTCTTACTTCTCCATAACCCGAAATGCCCTGATTGGTATCTATACGAATGATCGTGCATCTTCCCGTGCTGTTCATAATGGTTGCATAACGCATGTCCGTTATTTTCAGATCAGATGCACTGGAATTACGGTTCACCTTTTGTGTAGCCTGCGCCAGGGTATCTTCCAGCGGCGCAAACATAAAGGCGCCAAGTGCAATGCCACCCAATGTTGATTTTTTCAGGAAGGAGCGCCTGCTATTTTCATGAGCGATGGCAGCTTCCACAGGTGGCGCACTGTTTTCAGCTTCTTCCTTCAACCCGATCTTTTCAAGAAATTTTTGTGAGGGAGTCATGATGTGGTGATTTGGTGGTGAATGGTTTTAAAAGTCAATAGTGAATGGTGAATAGTGAAAGGTGGTAGAGCGTAAGTTTAAGGCTCAAAGCTCAAAGCCCAAAGCCTAAAGCTCAAAGCCAAAAGCGTAACAGCAAAGTGGTAATCAAGCAATCTCAATTTCAAATTTCAAATCTCCGCGACAATCGCTGAAAGCTCATAGCTCATAGCTGACAGCTACCTACCACGTTCTGTCTTTCATAAACTGATCGAGCTCTTGCCTTGACATGGGAATCTTTCCCGAGTTTTCGTCTATCCATT
The DNA here is from genome assembly GCF_041060425.1 of Danxiaibacter flavus. NCBI lineage: Bacteria > Pseudomonadati > Bacteroidota > Chitinophagia > Chitinophagales > Chitinophagaceae > Danxiaibacter > Danxiaibacter flavus. The sequence goes on along the minus strand of NZ_JAULBC010000004.1, from coordinate 385,540 downwards.
TCAGGAAGTCTTTCTTTATCTCATCGGTCCATTGTGCGTCTATCTGGCCGGGCGTATATTTTCCTTCGCGCAAACGCTGATGTCCGAACTGGTCGCGCAGCTGAATAAATTCTGCATTCAACACAACTTCTTCAACAAGGTATGCCGGCACGAATATGATGCCGCCTTTCTTCGCGAGTACGACATCGCCTGGCAATACGGTTGCCCGTCCTATGCGTATGGGTATATTGATGCCTGTAAGCATCATTTGTTGTATGTAAGATGGGTCATATCCTTTTATCCAGCCATTGAATCCTTTGATTTCTTCAAGGCCTTCAATGTCGCGGACAGAACCATAAAAAATTACACCCTTGCCTGATTTTGCGAAGATGGCATTGCCGAGATTGTCGCCTATCAGCGTGCCGTCAACTATTTTTCCATAGCTGTCTGCAACATATACGTCTCCGTTTTTGAGCACGTCAATTGGCCAGGAGTTGGGAGCTCCGATACGTCCTTCACTTTTGCCTTTGTCTTTAATTACCTTGTCTACATCCGGTCGGGAGGGCATGTACTGTGCGGTAACAACACGACCCACCATTGCGGAGTCAGGCCGTATCACCATCCACTCACCTTCAAACTGATTTTGAAAACCTTTGTTGCGAAGAATGCCCCAGGCTTCTTCAAGCGCAATATTCTTCAGGCGGTCCAAATATTTGTCAGCAACTTTAGGACGTCCATCGGGTGTTCTTTCGCCTTTCCAGTCTGGTGTAAGTTGTTTTATCTGGTCGGCCGATAGTGTAACGTTCTGCGCATTTATGCAAGCACACACGCTGCAAAATGTTAGAAATGAAAGCAGTTTTTTTATCATATGGTTATTTTAGCTATTCTAATAACAGCGGGGTATGATGGCTTGTTTATTTATCCCAGAATAACCTGGTGGCCATATTATCCGCTCCCATTCTTGCCACCGCCGCGTTATAATTATCTGAATTTACGGATAATTCGCGCACAGGGTAAGTAAGACGGTGAATAAAGCCTCCTTTTACGGCAGGATCAGCATTGGGGTATGGGTTGGGCGTTAATGCAGGAAAACCGCTTCTTCTGAAATTGGCCCATGCCTCAGATCCGTTAAGAAAAGATGCGATCCAGTATTGCGTATTGATCTGCTGCAGGGCTGTTGCATTGTTCAATGGATTTGCTGCAACGTAAGCCGCAATGGCATTGGGATCGATGGTTGCGAGTGCATCATATGTTGCCAACTGTTGCATGTGCAGTGCAATTGCCTTTGAAAAATTGTCCGCAGCATTACCAGAAACAAACCCACGTGTAACTGCTTCTGCGAGTAATAATTGTGTTTGAGCGCTTGTGATAAAGAACTCGGGCGCGTCTATCTTGGTGAGTGTACGTCTGTTCAATTGCGCATAGTTAAATGCGGCACCTGTTTTGCCGGGATAATTTGGCTCGGTGCTTATTGTTGATTCATTATAACCGAAAGGCATACCATTCTGATCTGCCGGGTTGGTATTTTCTGCGCCTGTTGTTCCAAGTGGATTTGACGGCGTTTCATATTTAACTGAAATCACGGTAAGCCGGGGATCGTTAGTGGATTTAAGATAATCTACAAATGGTTTCCCGAGATAAATATTTCCGCGTTCAGTTCCCTGGAAGTAATTCCCGGAGGGATTGTTGAATGTACTGTTGAAAGCAATGTAAGCATTGTCTTTGTTGAGTTCCATCAACCCGCCGTTTGCCGGATCTGCTGCCATTGCGGCGTATTGCTTAGCCTTGTTTGCATCAACTTTGGTGAAACGCATGGCTATCCTCAGAAGCAATGAGTTGCCGAGCTTTTTCCATTGACCAATATCACCCTTGTAAAATAAGTCTCCTGATTCAGTTGGCTTCGACGCATCCAGCGCTTTTGTTGCTTCGCTTACTTCTTTCAGCAAGTCGTCATAAATAGCGTTTTGATCATCGTACCTGGGAAGGTTAATGCTTTTCAGATAAGCCTGTCCTGCTTCTGAATAAGGAACGTCTCCGTAAGTATCGGTTAATATTTGGAAGACCATTGCGCGCCAGATCCTTGCCATATTATACAGGTTGCTTCTGTTGGCGTTGTCTTTTGTTTGATCCAATACCGTAGTTAATAATACTATCGGACCGCTACCATTGTTTACATAATAAGAGTTAAATAATGTATTACTGTTGGGATCGTAAACAATATTATGATTACCGCCTTCAAGCACGCCTGTATATGGTGTGACAATTTGTTGTACTATCTGGCTTTGATAGTTGGTGGTTTGTATGGCGGTGCTGAATTCTGCGTTGGAGAAAAGGTATCCCGGATCCAGCGACGTTGCCAGAACGGGATTGGTGTTTACCTTTTCAAAATCTTTATCGCATCCGCCAATGCCAAATACAAGAGCAGTGAGAAAAAATATGATGATGCTATTTTTCATAATAATTAGTTTATGATGTGGGACGATCATGTTAAACTTTTACAGCCTGAAATTGAGGTTAATGCCATAGCCACGTGTTGTTGGCAGCGTATGGGTTTCTATTCCTTGTAAATTGTCTGATGATGATACCTGCGCTTCAGGATCCAGGTTGTCGATGTATTTTTTAATCATCAGCACATTGCGTACAAGTAGTGAAACGGTCAGTCCTTTAAATGGTGTTTTCTTCATAAATCGTGTAAAGTCATAACCAACAGAAAGTGTTCTCCATCTTACAAAGCTTCCGTCGTACACAAACGGTGTTGCTATGGCTGTGCTTCTGTAAGCTGTATAGAAAGTTTCTGCTTCTACACTGGTTGTATTTTTTGAACCATCTGCGTTAACTGAGTTGAATGTTACTCCACCTTCCCTGCCAACCAATGATTGCTGCGACAAACCTTCTCTCAGGAAGTTGAGGTTGGAGTTGGAAAGAATTTTGTAACCGGCTTTAAAGTCAATCTGTGCAAAAATTCTGAAACCTTTATAGTTGAAAGTATTCAACCAACCGCCCACCCATTTTGGAATGGCACTTCCGTAAGTCACCAGGTTACCTTGTATCGGCAAGCCGGCGGACGTTATGATGTTTCCCTGCGCATCACGTTTATAATCAAATCCTCTTAATGAAGCCAGTGGTTTGCCTACTTCATGAGATACAAAGCCAAAGAATTCGCCGGTGCCGACATCAAATCTTTGCTGGCCACCTGCAAGTTCAAGCACTTTGCTTACGTTGTAACTTCCGTTGATGCCTGTTTCCCAGCTAAATGTTTTTGTTTTAACTGGAACAAGGTTTAAGAGCATTTCAAAACCTTCGTTGCGAAGCTCGCCGATATTTACTTTGGTTTGATTAAAGCCTGATGCTGCTGATATATCAACGTTCAAAATTTCATCAACTGTATTTTTTCTATAAGCTGCAAAATCAAGATTTACCCTGTTGTCAAACATTCTGAGTTCAATCCCGGCCTCCGCTTCTTTTACTTTTAACGGACGCAGATTTGCATTAGGACTAACTGTTCCATTAATGTTACCCAATGCTGTGCCGTTAAAAGGATTCGCATTGATTGCGTAGTAAAGATTGTTTGAATAAGGATCCGTATCGCCCCCAACTTCCGCATACGCTACACGAAGTTTTCCAAAGTTGATCCATGCTGGCGTATGCAGTGCTTCGCTAAATACAAAGCTTCCGCTAACTGAAGGATAGAGATAGTTGTTTGAGTTGGGATTCAGGGTTGAAAACCAGTCATTACGTGCAGTAACATTCACATAGAGAAAGTTTTTGTAAGAAAATTCTGCCGATCCATAAATCGAGTTTACTTTCTTTTTTGCGTATGAGTAGTTGGGATTTTTGATCTGGCCATTACCAATAGTGTACAGGTCCCGTACATAGAAATTGGTAACTGCTGTACTCATATTATCGTAGATCTGTTGCATTTGGTTACCGCCAACGGTAACGTCAACGCCGAAGTCTCCAAAAGTTTTGTTGGCGCCGATCAACAGGTCCATATTCCTTTCCCTGAATGTGGTAACATCCTGGTAGTAATAACCGTTGAAGCCTGATGGCGCGGGCGCTATAGATCTGGTGCCTGTTGGGCGATCATAGTTGTAGGGTCTTGTAAAATAATCCTGTCCTATGCGTCCTTGCGCATATAACCATTTTGTGAATTGGTAACGTAGCGATACATTTCCAAAAATCCTGTCTCTTTTTACATTCTCAAAACGATGCAATGCAACCCAGTAAGGATTGTTTCTGTTGGTAAATCTTGCCAGCGGCATTTCATTGCCGTTAGCATCTGTATAATTTTTTAACCATGCTACATTAATGCTGTTGGCCATTGTATAAATGGTTGTGTTGGCATTCATGTCCTGGATGCCTATCTGCGGTGGATTTTGGTTATTCTCGTTTGAGTAGTTAGCATTTAACTGGGCCGATAATTTTTCAGTAAAACGATAGCCGATACCTACATTGAATATTTTCTTATGATACGCTGAGTTAGGTATGATGGCGTTTGCGTCTGTATTAGCGAATGAAATGCGAAAATGTCCTTTGTCATTAGCACCCGTTAAAGCAATAGAATTTGTCCAATTGGTACCCGTCTCATAAAAATCTTTTATACGGTTTTTATTGGGCGAATAAGGTTGTGTAGAACCATCAAACTGCGGTGTTGGCTTGCCGTCAAATTTTTCGCCAAAGCTGTGTACACCGGAGCTTTGAGCCTCAGCAACAGTTGTTGGGCGTTTGCCGTATTCACCTTGCCCGTATTGATACTGAAAGTCAGTATAATCAAGTGCTTGTTCTGCCTGGAAGTTGGAGTTGACTTCTATGCCTATGCCGCTACCCACGCGGCCACTTTTCGTTGTGATGATAATGGCACCGTCTTTTGCACGAAACCCATACAGTGCGGCTGCTGCAGCACCTTTAAGCACAGTCATTGATTCGATATCATCCTGGTTGATGCTTTGCAGACCGTCTCCCTGATCGGAAGAGCCACCCGTTGGGTTGCCGGTTCCATTGCCTGCAGAGCCCCCAGCAGATATGGCGCTGTTATTAATAGGTATGCCGTTCACTATGATGAGCGGGGAGTTGTTGCCTCCGAAAGAAGACTGCCCGCGGATGCGTATTTTAGAAGACGCACCCGGTCCTCCGGTTGGTGGCGACACGTTCAATCCTGCCACTTTACCCTGGAGACTATTACCGAGGTTAACTGTTCGGGTTGTCGTCAGTTGTTCAGTATTTACTGTGGCGGTAGAATATCCCAGGCGTTTGGTCTCCTTGCGGATACCCAGGGCCGTTACCACAACTTCATCAAGATTACGCGTGTTGCTCGCGAGGTTTACATTTACAACATCTCTTCCTGAAACAGCTACTTCCTGCATATTGTAACCTACATGTGTAAATATCAATGTTGCGTAATTGGAAGCTTCAATTACATATTGACCCAATGAATCGGCGGTAACTGCTTTGTTACCTCCTTTTACCTGTACCGTAGCTCCGGCTAACGGCTTTCCACCGGGATCGGTAATATTTCCGCGGATAGTTTGTGCTGCTGCAAACAATCCGCAACAGGCAAATACCAGCAATAAGAGCGTTTGTTTTACAGTGGGGGTGGCCCCTGTTTTAAAGAGATTCCACATAATACAATCGTTTTGGATGATGTAATGGGTATGGCAGTTAATGAAAAAACGGAGCAACCGTTGCTGTAAAATAGAATAACTTATAGCTTAAAAACTTCCAATAAAATACGGCGGTGAATTTTATAAAGGATAAATGTATGTTTAACGTTAATGCGTAGTGACGCCGTTTGCACAAAAATATTTTTATTCATATTTAATTTGTGCATGCGCCGGTGATTTGTTTTTTGTGCTAATTTGTACAACCACTAACAGATTGCTTTCAATGCAATTTCCTTTATGATGCCTTCTTTTGATCATAAGGAAATGGTGTTGACTTACTTTTAATAAGCAGGATAACCAAAAGATTACGGCTATATGAACCAGTTCCATTTGCAACATAACCAATCGCAGGAACTTGTGCATTTTCCATATATCGTCGAGTTCGTTTTAAAAAAGAATCAAACCATTCAGCTTGGATCGTTTACTCAGTTGCAACAGCAGGACAGCTTTTGTGTGTATTATATTATCGAAGGAAAATTTGATTGGGTGATTAACGGACAGCACTATGTGTTATACCCGGGAGATACAGCAATGATACTTCCCGGCAGTTCTATAGGAGGTGCCAACGATGCACTGGATATTGGAATAGTTGCATGGCTGGATATCCATTTGAATGTATTGTATGATCATGGTTTTGACGATGAAGAGAAACGGACAATTGAAAAAGTTTTACTTCGGAATAAGGAGCCCGTGCTACCAAGATTAAATCAAACCGGAGAGATATTAAAGCTACTTGAAAGCGAAATTTTTAACCAGGAGATTGGATACGCTGTGCGTGTTAAACAACTCGTGGAAGAATTGTTTATTACAATTGCAAGGCAACTATCAAGACAACATAATCCGTACAGAAACTTTCCGCAAACATTTATGAAACTCGAACAACTCTTGCGTGAGAATCTTGCTCATCAGTGGACGGTTGCTGAAATGGCCGCCATTGTTGGTCTCGGTAATACGGCTTTTACAGAGAAAGTAAAAAGTTATACAGGGTTCTCTCCGTTAAACTATTTGATCAACATCCGTATTTCAGAAGCCATCCGGTTGTTGAAGCGCGCGGATGTAAACATGACTGACATTGCGCTGGATACAGGATTTTATTCATCCCAACATTTTTCAACCACCTTTAAGAAATTGACGGGTTACACCCCGAGCCAGTTCAGAAAAAACAATATCAAAGCTTAATAACTAATTTTTAATTTATGGAGTGCATCATTACTATAGACCTGGGGACAAGCGCCGTTAGAATATTTGCTTTTGATATGGATAAAAAAGTTATCGGCACCGCCAAAGGCTCTTATCCCACTTTTCATACACAGCCGGATTATAGTGAACAGGATCCGGAGCAGATATTTATTACAGTATTATTTGTGCTGAAGAATTTTCTCAACGAAAAAATTCATCCGGCTAAATATGCTGTTACTGCAATTTGTTTTAGTGCCGCCATGCACAGTGTATTGCCTGTTGACAAAAATGGTGTTCCGTTAGGTAACGCCATTACCTGGTCTGATAACAGAGGGAAGAAAGAAGCAGCATTGCTTAAACAGTCTGCTGAAAGTAAAAAGATTTATGATGCCACGGGAACACCTATCCATCCCATGTCGCCATTGATCAAGATCACATGGATGAAGAATAATGATGCTGATCGTTTTCGGCAGACGAGCAAATTTCTTTCTGTAAAGAGTTATATCATTCAACAATTAACCGGTGAATTAAATATTGATTTTAGTCTCGCATCTGCCACTGGCTTATTTAATATTCATTCTTTAAAGTGGGAAGAAGATGCGTTGCGCTACGCAGGCATACGTACAGATAATTTGCCTGATGCAGTGCCTGTATATTATAACAGTGCAAGGCTGAGAAAGGAATTTCAGAATTTGCTTGGCCTGCCGGCAACAACAAAGATTATTACAGGTGCGAGTGATGGATGCCTTGCAACACTCGGTGCTGGTGTTTGGGGTGAAGGAAAGGCTACGGTGACCATCGAGCAAAGTGGAGCTGTAAGGGTTGTTGGCAAAGAAGTACTTAAAGATGAGAAGCAGCGTTTTTTTAATTACCTGCTGGATGAAAATTATTACGTATCCGGAGGCCCCACCAATAACGGTGGTGTAATTTTCGAGTGGTTCGCGAGGCAGTTCGGTGATTTTAAAAATGCATATGATCTTGATGATTGTATTGCGCATCTTATGCAGGATGTGCACGAGGTAGCAGCAGGGTCAGATGGATTGCTTTTTCTACCTTATTTGTTGGGCGAGCGTGCGCCCATCTGGAATGCAAACGCGCGTGGCGTATATTTTGGCATCAACTTTAAACATGAGCAGCAGCATTTTGTGCGGGCAACAATCGAGGGTATTATGTATGAGATATACAGCATTGGTAAGACGCTTGAAGAACATCGGTCAATAAATAGCCTGTCCGTTAACGGAAGCTTCGCCTCTATGCCATTTTGGGCGCAAATGATGGCAGATATGTTTAACAAACCGGTGAGTGTAAAAGACAATTCCAATAGTATTGGACTTGGTGCTTTTCTTATCGCAGCAACTTCAATTGGCGCATATGCCAAACTGGAGGATGCAGCAAAAACAGTAGATCTCCCGGAACCTTATAAACCCAGAAAATCAGATCATGCCGTGTACATGAAGTACTTCCCGATATTTGAAAGGCTTAGTGTAAAGCTGGCTGATGAGTTTGATGCACTTTCTGCACTGAATGAGTAGGTAAATGTGCAGATGTGCGAATGTGCAAATGTGAGAATGTGCAGATGTGCGAATGGAAAGATAAGAATAGGTAGCGAATTTGAAAAAAACGAACTGCCTTTAACATTAAACCTTGCCGCACAATTATCGATGGCAGTTCGCTTTTGTAATGAGAGAAAATTAACCGCAGAGGACACGGAGTTTTTTCGCAGAGTTGCACTGAGTTTTTGTCAGTCTCTGTGTTCTCAGTGTCTTCTCCTGTATTCCTCTGTGTAATTGTATTTTTTAGAAAGTTTTTCCTTTTTTTTCAACTCGCAAATAATAAAAAGGATTCACCTTTCACTATTCACCATTGACTATTCACTGTATTCCTTACCATTTCTTCGCCTCTTTCTCTTTATTAAAATTGAAAGACCTGGAGATGTTGAAACCAAAATAGATATCACCGTTGCCCCAGGTTCCGCTGGTCTTGGTTAAATACCACGGGCCAATCATCCCCTGTGTGTTGCTGAATACCAGTTGAAATACGTGGCCACCCGTTTCAATGTCAAGTCCTAAAGAAAGCGAGTTGTAGGCTGTAGTGCTTACAATTTGGTCTGGCAATATATAGTTGTACTCTGCATTAATGCTCATCCGTTTGGTGATTTTCATTCTTCCTCCCATGCTTAAAGTAATTACATCGTTCTTGTCTTCAGGTGTCGGCACAAGATTATAGTGTGTCCACGCAGGAGAAAATTGCAAAGAAAGATTGCGTGAGAATTTTCTTGCGATCAATAGTTGTGATGTATAAGCCGTTCTCAGTTTAGCATCAAGATAAGGTTTGTCCTCATACTTGAGCGTTGTATTGGTGATCAGTTCATACAGACTCACTGTAACGGGCATACGTTTGCTTTGCTGCAGGATCTTCCATTTAAACGATCCGTCAAAGGTTTTATCAAGAGAGCTTCTACCTATACCAATGGCAAACCTGTCGGTTATTCCATAGTCAAGAGCCAGCCGTATATCGGCATTGTCTAATCCAAAAAATTCATAAGCTCCGTCATTGATCTTTCCAAAACGGTGCATGATTAAGAACTGCATATTGTTCCTCTTTGGTGCTTCTACCGTTGGAAGGTTAATAATTTGCGTTGCTTTGAATGTTTGCGTAACAATTCCCTTATCACCCTGGTTAGTCATTGAATCAGTAAGCATATTCAGCAATGTAGAGTCTTGGCTGAAAACCGCAGTTGATAAAAACAACGAGGATAGAAGGATATAGCATATTTTCTTGCGCATGGTTGTTCTGTTTATAATTGTTCCGGCTGACATTGCCGGGGAATATTATTCGTTATCAATGCTGCACAGGTAAGATGTTAAGAAGATATAGCGTCTCAGGATCAGGTACTTCGTACCCGCCTGAATGTTTCATACGGGCAGGCTTCGTAAATCGTACTTCATGCAAACATGTTGTATTATAAGCGATGAGTATTGTTGTTTACTTTGTTGCTGAGCATTCAATAAGAATCTCTACTTTAATTTCTTTCTCGATTTTTTCCCTTACTAACGACGGTATCTGAATGTTGTAGTCGCCCGGAACCATCAATAAATGTGCTTTTCCGGTGAGCTTGCCATCTTTCATTTCAAGCGTAGCTGTTGTTGTTACCGGGTTTTCTACACCATGTAACGAGATCTTTCCTGAAACATCAACATTATGTACACCATTCTGTGTAACATCCTCATTGCTTTTAAAAGTTCCGGAGAATGTAGCCTTTGGATATTTGTCGCTTTCAACGTAGTTCTCATTAAAATGTTCCTGCATTAATTGCTTTCTGAAAAGAAATCCTTTCAATAACGCCGCAAATGCGATGTTCTTTTTTGCCACATCTATAACGGCATATACCTGGCTGTTTTCTGCTTTAATATCTTCCATCGGCGTTTTGGAGAAAAAGCCTATATAACCTGTTCTTGTGATATATATCTGGGCATGTGCAAACTGGCTGAACCCAATGGCCACCAGCATTACAAATAATATTTTTTTCATGAGTTTAAATTTTCTTTTGAATAAATTAGGCGAACATGTCGCTGTGTCTTTCTTCTGCTAGTTATTTGGAGCACCTCTTCTAACCCAGTCAGTAATAATGTTAATGTTACATTCAGACAGCTTGGGTAAACCGTAAGGCATTGCCGGATAGCCAGGCGCATGGTTAATAACATTAAGCAGGTTACCATTATCCGCTTGTTGTTTAACTCCGCTGTATGTATCCAGGATAACACCGTGAGTCGCAATTGCAGTAGAATGGCAACTATAGCAATTGCTTTGCAGAATAGGTTGCACATTCACAGCGTATTTCATATTCACAGTGTCGCACTGATTATTGTTGTTGTTGAATTCCGTCTCGTTGGATTTGGAGCACGACAACCAAAATATTGCCGCTACTATCACAATTGTTGCTCCTGCATGTTTCATTCGCATGGTGTATGTTATATTTATGGGATGGTTCGTTTTTGTTTGAAACAGCGCAAAAAATCCCCTTCAGCGTCTGGAGCTGTTTTTACAAATACCATTCTTAAAGATTGTTATTCCGGTAGTCAACCGGCGTGTGTAATGTGTGTTGCTATCAGCCAGTTTATTTTTCTATTACTGCATCAGTAATATTCACATCCATCAAAAAGCCGGTACATCTTCCTTTCAACTGTATTGAGTCTCCTTCTTTTAATGAGCCTACGTCCGCAGGAGCACTTGCCATGCTACAATTAATACCGCCTGTAGTAGGGCCTGCATCAAGTACAATAACTGTATTTCCTCCTGACTGCTGAACGCTTTGCACGGCGCCTTTTACACTAATGATTTTATTCAGAAACTGCTTGTTAGCTTCCGGTTCATTTTGCTGAAATTTATTAAACAACTCGGGAGCCTGAATGGCGTAATCGGCTGAAACATGCGCAAGGTTTGTTCTTGGTTTCTGGTACAGATAGTATGCTATACCAGTCGCCAAAAGACAAAGGATTATACCTACGAAAAAAATTGTTCTTTTTCGCATACTATTCTAATTAATAATGTTCTGTATTATTTGAATTGCTTTGTAAAACCTGCGTATATACCAAAGCTTGTAATGGGCATACTGCCAATGCCAACACCAGATGCCGGAATTTTGATATAAGGTTCAAGTCTTATAGCGCTGGTTTTACCAATCTTCTTTTCATAGCCGGCACTTATATTAATTATCGAAAACCAGTTGTTTGCTGAATTTGAGTATTCTTTGTAACCCGTGTACGCCGTATTGTACCGCTTATAGTCATAGTTGTAATCTTCTTTCTTCATCAGATAAGTGGATGATCCTGCCGTAACATACCAGCTACCTTTTTTCCGTGTAGCAAAATCGTACCGTACATTAACAGGGATCTCTATCATCTTACAATTGCCATCCACATTTAGAATGGTTACATAATCGGGAAGATTAATTTTGTTTGTTTTGAAATATTTCCCGTCTGAGTAATAACTTTTCTTATCCCATAAAAGCCCTGCTTCAGCGCTGAATTTTTTGGCGAACCTGTAGCCAACCAATAAGCCTATGCTATAACCCACATCAACATTTTGTCCCTTAATTGTACTAAAATCCGGTCCTCCGATAATGCTTAGATAAACACCTTTTTGTAACGAATAAGTTTCTTTCTTTTTTACATTCTTTGCGGATGCCACTTGTTTTTGCTGATCTTCAATATTAGCCTTACTGCCTGTATCCTTGTTGCCGGCAATGTTTTCTGCCGGTGTAGTTTGTTGCGTTTGAACAGCACTGCCGGCACTTGCCGCCGCAGCGGCAGGAACTGTACTTACTGGGTTCGGTAAATTATTTACACCGGACGTTGTATTTGTTCCGTTCGTAACATTTGTGTTATCCGGGTTATTGTTTGCTTCTGGCTGCGTTTTACTATTTCCTTTATCAGTACTCTTTTGTTGTCCGTCATTTGAAATACCTTCCGCATTATTGTTGTTTTCTACAGAACGTTTTATTTCCGGCAGTTTTTGCAAAGTGTATACGTTCGCGTCTTTCTTTCCAGCATTGTTATCTGCTGATGTTTTTGATTGATTGCCGGATTGTGCCGCAGCATTTTTTTCAGCAGTCACTGCTATTGCGTTATTTGTATTGCTTTTTTCTTCCGTTACAATTTCGCCTTTGTTGCCGCCACTATGGTTGTTGCCTGTATTTGTTTTGTTAGCTGATTGTGTAAGCCGTTGTGTTCCGTGTTTTGATGAGCTGTCAGTAATTAATTTCACACCAAAAGCCAACGGTATCAGCAATAGCAGCCACAATAATCTTTTATAACCATCATTCTTTTTTGCAACAGGTTCGGGCAATGGCGCATTAGGAGCGTTCAGGCGCTCTAATACCTTGTCCCAGTCTGCATTGTTTGTTTTCAATGGGTAATTTTCTGCAGCCTTGCGGAACAGATCGTCCATATCGTCATTTAGAGATTGCATAAATCAATCCTTTCATATCAGTGTTTTGTTTATTTAAAATTTTTTGTAATTGAGCTTTAGCTTTAAACAAATTGCTCTTGGACGTGCCGGCCGATATGCCCAGCGCATCTGCAATTTCCTGGTGAGAATAGCCATCTATAACTGCCATATTGAATACTACTCTATACGCAGGCGAAAGATTCCTCAACTGGCTTATAAGCTCTTTGTATAATAATTGTTGTTCTGCTGAAGGTGTGCTATCCTGAACATCCCATGCGTGATCTTCCAATCCCCTTATTTCAGGCACAAGGTTCGTTTTGCGCAATTCATCAATAGCAGTATTGATCATTATCTTTTTCATCCATCCCATCAGCATTCTTTCCAGGTCGCCATTGTTGGAATATTCAAAATGGTTGAAGTTCCTGAATATTTTTACAAAACCGTCGTTTGCGGTATCCACAGCTTTTTCGTACCTGTAAATGTAACGGAATACAACTTTAAGCGCATAGCCATAAAACCGCTCATAGAGCAATTTTTGATATTTGTGCTCATTATTAATACAACCGTTAACTATATGTACCAGGTCTTCCAAAACTGTATAATGTGGTGTTTTTGTTGTAGTAATACGTAACCCAATTTTGCAAGGTTGCCTCTGATTTAAAATTATTAAATAAGATGCAATCGATTAGTTCTTGTCTGTCAACCTGTGTTTACTACTCGTTGGGCTTTTGATATTTCAGATCTTTTTACGGGCAGGCGGTTTAACGCTCCCGGCTTTATGTCCCTATTTATTAACACTGCCCATTGCTGCCGACGGATAGCGTTCTCCCGCAGCAACTCCTTTTGGTGCGATATGATCAATTTCATCAAGCTCTTCTTTGCCGAAAGTAACACCAGGTGCTCCGGCGTTTTCTTCCAGGTACTTAATGCGTTTGGTACCGGGAATGGGAAATATGTGATCACCTTGTGCAATTACCCATGCGAGAGCCAGCTGGGATGCTGTGCAGCCTTTTTTCTCTGCAAGACTTTGCAGTTTATGTACCAGCTGAATGTTGCGGTCAAAATTTTCTCCCTGGAATCTTGGTGAGTGGCGCCTGTAATCATCTTCTGCGAGATCTTCAAATTTCTTTATCTGGCCGGTGAGAAAGCCTCTGCCAAGCGGGCTATATGCGACAAATGCAATGCCCAATTCGGCACAGGTTTGCAGCAATCCGTCTTCCGGATCCCTGCTCCAGAGGGAATATTCAGTTTGTAAAGCGGTCAAAGGGTATACTGCATGGGCCTTTCGTAAGGTTTCTGCTGATACCTCGGACAGGCCAATGCCGCGCACTTTTCCCTCCTTTACCAGCTCTGCCATGGCGCTAACCGTTTCCTCAATCGGTGTATCGGGATCTTTTCTATGCAGATAATACACGTCTATATAGTCTGTATTCAATCGTTTGAGGCTCCCTTCGCAGGACTGCTTAACGTAGTCCGGCTTGCCGTTAACGCCTCTTTTCATCGGATTATTCGGATCCCGCACTATTCCGAATTTTGTTGCGAGCGTTACGGAGCTGCGTTTGTGTTGTATAGCTTTCCCGACAAGAATCTCGTTGGTAAAAGGCCCGTACATATCTGCCGTGTCCAGAAAATTAATGCCTAACTCAAGCGCACGATGAATGGTTTTAGTTGATTCTTCATCGTTCAGGCTTCCATAAAACTCGCTCATGCCCATGCAGCCTAATCCTAATTGAGAAGCTGTAACGCCTTGTGATCCCAGTGGTTTGATTTTCATGATCTCAGTTTTAGTTGATGCGACGCGTATATCGTAACAAGTGTATCCAAAACGTTGGCAGTTCCGTTTATTTATATTGAATTTAAGCTTGTTTTGCCGGACAATATTGAATATCAACCGTAAAGCTCAAACTAATTTGTGTACAATGGCTTGTTTCCGGTTTAAAATATGATTAGTTTAAAGGCATACAACCGGCATGGCGATAGCTAACAGTGCTTTGTGACTTTTGTATGGAAGTTATTAAGTATTTTTGCAATGATTTCTTTTAAAACACCTTTTATAAACAACATTTCAGATTAGTGTGTATGAGTTATGAAGTCCCCGATATTTCACAAACAGTGATTAGTTTTGGCTTAATTTCCCTTAGTTTCGTCTTTAATCTGATAAGTAATAAATAACATTGCTGCTTTATGGCAATATTCGATATAAAACTACCCAATTCCATACTGAAGACTTTGCGGCTGCCCCAGAATAATCCGCGACGCCAGCAATTAAAGGTGCTCAAGAAGCTGATTCGCAAAGCCCGGTTTACTGAATTTGGACAGAAGTACGGCTTTGATGAGATACTGATGAGTAAGCATGTTGGAAAGAAATACCAGGAGCTTGTTCCCGTATATAACTATAATAAAATATATAATGAGTGGTGGCACAGAACACTTGAGGGCAAACCAGATGTATGTTGGCCCGGTAAAATTAAATTCTACGCCCTCAGTAGCGGTACAAGCGAAGCTGCCAGTAAATATATTCCCATTACAAACGATTTACTGAAAGGCAATAAAGTTGTAATGATCAAACAGCTTTTAAGCTTACGCACATACACAGATATTCCTGTAAAATCTATTGGTAAAGGTTGGCTAATGTTAGGAGGTAGCACCCAGCTGCAAAAAGGTACTGGTTATTACGCCGGCGATCTGAGTGGTATAACAGCGAAAAAGCAACCATTCTGGTTCCAGCCATTTTATAAGCCGGGTAAAAAAATTGCCAAGGAAAAAGACTGGAACAAGAAGCTGAATGAAATTGTTGAGAAGGCGCCGGAATGGGATATCGGATTTATTGTCGGTGTTCCCGCATGGATTCAGATGTGTATGGAAATGATCATTGAAAAATACAAATTGGAAAGCATACATGATATGTGGCCCAATCTTGCATTTTTTGTGCATGGTGGCGTGAGCTTTGAACCCTACAAGAAAGGATTTGAAAAATTATTAGGCAAACCGATCTCTTATATTGAAACTTATCTCGCAAGCGAGGGATTTCTCGCTTACCAGGACAGGCAACATGGAAAAGGGATGCGACTGGTGACCAATGAGCATATCTTCTTCGAATTTGTTCCATTTAATGATAAGAATTTTGATGCCAACGGAGATCTTGTACAAAATCCGGAAGCGTTGATGATCCACGAAGTGGAGGAAGGAAAAGATTATGCGTTGTTGATCAGCACGAGTGCCGGCACATGGCGTTACCTGATTGGAGATACAGTTCGTTTTGTTGACAAGGAAAGATGCGAGATTGTGATCACGGGAAGAACCAAGCATTTCTTAAGTCTTGTTGGCGAGCACCTGAGTGTTGAAAACATGAACAAGGCAGTGAAGCTGGCCGGTGAGGAACTGAATGTTTGTATTCCTGAATTTACGGTTGCAGGCATCCCTTATGGAAATTTCTTTGCACACCATTGGTATGTGGCTTGCAACGATCGCGTAAATGCCGAACAGTTGAGATTGAAGATAGATGAGAAGCTTAAAGAGCTGAACGATGATTATGCCGTTGAACGTGGTAGTGCTTTGAAGGAAGTTTTTCTTGATGTGCTGAGTGAAGAGAAGTTTATGGACTTTATGACTGCAAAAGGAAAAGTAGGAGGTCAGCATAAATTTCCACGTGTGCTTAAAGGGAAAATATTGGAAGACTGGCAAAAATTTTTAAAAGGTGAGTTGAAAGTGCAAAATTAAAATTGTGCGGAAGGCATAAAGCCAACGCCGTAATGAATATAAAACGCAAAAAATTAACTACTTTTTGCGTTTTTAATTTTTATAAAAGCATCGCCGTATAAGCGTCTTTCATTCCTTTAAATAAAGAAGAAAGAGTTATGCATCGATATAAATTCAGGCCTTACATGCAAGATTTTTTTAGAAGATGCGTTCCTCTTTTTATAGAATAGCTGATTTCTGACAGCCTCAGGCTGCATTAAACCACTTAATTTCGTTTATCTTTCCGTTTGTTCAAAATGTTTGAAGACTAATGATTTCTGCTATAGCAAAAGGATTAACGTTGGGTGTGCTGCTGAGTATTTCGGTTGGCCCGGTGATATTTTCCATCATCAAGCAAAGTATTAATAATGGCCACAAAGGTGGCTATGCCTTTATAGCGGGCGTTTCTGCGAGTGATGTTGCCCTGGTGTTGGTCTGCAATTTCTTTACAACATTTTTTCAGTCTGTAATGAACAGCGAAAAACTGATTGGCGTTGTGGGCAGCTTGTTTTTGGTTGGCATGGGCATTTATTTTTTCTTTTTTAAGAAAGTGCATATCGATCAGGAAGGAAAAGCGGTAATCCGAACGTTCCGGAAAAGAGATTATCTCGCTATTTTTTCGTCGGGATTTTTGATGAATATGCTTAACCCAAGCGTCTTCCTGTTTTGGTTCCTCGTATCCGGTACCATTATGGCGGATTCAAAAACTACCGTCCATCCTACGGAATACCGGATGACAGTCTTTCTAACTTGTCTTTTATTTAATCTGGGTGCGGATATTCTGAAAGTACTTCTCGCCAATAAAATCCGTCCGCGGCTCACTTCAAAAAATATCCACATCATTAACAGGCTTTCCGGACTCATATTTATGGGGTTTGGTATAGCGCTGATTGTGGGTATTCTTTTTTATGGAGATAAGATACATTCGTGAGGGAGCTGTGAGCTGTGAGCTATCAGCTTTCAGCAATCAGCTATCAGGTATCAGGTGTGAGGTGTGAGGCCTGAGGCTTGGGGTGTGAGGAAGTCAAAATTCAAAAGTAAAAAGTAAAAGAGGTCGAGAGAGCATTGTCTTCCAAAATCAGACATCAAAAAATCAGCCATCAGCCATTTTCTACATCTAACATCTAACATCGTACATCTAACATCTAACATCGTACATCGTACACCGTACATCGTACACCGTACATCGTACATTATATTTTGATTCTTCCGGGATTTTTTGCAATAAAGTCTTCCCATCCTTTTAGTCCTTTAGGAAGCGCGCCGATAGCAGAAGATGATTGGTAGTGGTGACATAATGCTACGGCAAGCGCATCGGTGGCATCAAAGTGTTCGGGTTGTTCCTGAATGTTCAGGATGCGTTGCAGCATTTTCCACACCTGTTCTTTATCTGCATTTCCGTTACCGGTGATGGATTGCTTTACTTTTTTGGGCGAATACTCTGTAACGTTCAGCTTGTACTGCATTGCAGCAGCAATAGCCACACCCTGGGCCCTGCCCAGCTTCAACATGCTCTGAACGTTTTTGCCGAAGAATGGCGCTTCAATAGCAAATGTGTGCGGCTTGTATTCTTTAATGATCTGACAAACGGTTGTGTGAATGGTTTCCAGCCTTTCATAAATATCCTTTTTGCCGGCTAGCTTCAACACATCCATAGTGGTAAGCGTGGGATTGTTTCCAGTCACTTCAATTACTGCAAAACCCATTACAATAGTACCAGGGTCTATTCCCAGGATTATGTTCCCACTTTTTTTCATTCAAGGCAAAGTAAGGGAAAGGAATTGATAATTGACAATGTGCGAATGCGAAAATGTGAAAATGTGCGAATGCGAAAATATGCAAATGTGCAAATGTGTTCGTGCGCCAATAGACAAACAGGTAAATAAACGGAATGTGCAAAATATGCAAATGCGCAAACTGGCATGTCGACCAGCATTCGCATATTTACACATTCGCACATTCGCACATTCACGCATTTGCACATTCGCACATTCACTAAACTTTCACCGTCTTCCACTTGCCTCTTGTAAAGAGAATTGTGGCAATAATGGTGATGGCACTTTCAGCTACGGGAATGGCAATGAATACGCCTTCGGGGCCAAGATTGACGACGATGGATAAAATATAGGCTACCGGAACCTGCAGCATCCAAAAGCCAAACAGGTTAATGTAGGTTGGTGTTTTTGTATCGCCGGCGCCATTGAAAGCACTGATCATAACCATGCCCACACCGTAAAATACATAGCCGATGCTAACGATAGCCAACGCCTTGATAGCAATGGCTTCTGCATTAATGTCTTTGTTTATGAACCGAACAATGTAAGTGCCGCATAGAAAGAACAAGGCAGTTACTGCCAGCATAAACAAAGCATTATATTTAGCTGTTTGCCAAACGCTTTTTTCTGCACGTTGTGGTTGTTGTGCGCCAAGATTTTGCCCGACCAAGGTTGCTGCAGCATTGCTTAAACCCCATGCCGGCAGTAAGAAGAACATTACTATCCTTATCGCAACCTGGTAACCGGCAACTACATCGGTTCCAAATTTGGCCACAATTCTTGCAAGCACGATCCAGCTTGCGGAGCCGATCAGGAATTGCAATGTACCGGTCCATGCGATGGTAAGTAAGGATTTGATAAGTTGCATATCCGGTAGAAAATGCCTCTTGAGAATGTGCAAGATGCCTTTGCCCTTAAACAGGTGATAACATTGGTACACTACACCCATACCACGGCCAACAGTTGTAGCAATAGCCGCACCTTTTAAGCCAAGCGCCGGAATTGGTCCCAGGCCATTGATCAATAACGGACACAGGATTATGTTGCCAAGATTGGCCAGCCATAAGCTTTTCATAGCCATAGCCGCATCACCCGCGCCACGGAAAATACCATTGATAAGGAAGAGCAACATGATAACAGTGCTACCGCCAAAAAGAATACGTGTATAAATAGTGCCTTCGTGAACAACGTTGGGATCGGCGCCCATTAAGCGCAAAATGTCACCCGCAAAAAACAATCCTGCAATACTTATGATAAGAGAAAAAGCCATTGAAATCAAAATTGCCTGCACGCCCGATTTTGCTGCAGCGTCGGGATCTTTTTCTCCGATGCGTCTTGCTACTGTTGCAGTCGCAGCCATACTTAATCCAATGGCTATGGAGTAAACACTTGTTACTACAGATTCAGTTAAGGCAACTGTTGCAACAGCTCCGTTACCCAGTCGTCCTACAAAGTAAATGTCAACCAGTGCAAAAACAGATTCCATCATCATTTCAAGGATCATTGGGATGGCCAGTAGAAAAACGGCTCTCCTGATGCTGCCTTGTGTGAAATCCTGAGGTGGCCCGTACAATGCTTGTTTTATGAAAGCGATACCATTACTTATACGCTTATTGATCGAATAAGAAGTCATGATTAATTTAAATAAGGTTGAATAAAATAAATGAAAACTTACAGCAGTTCGCTGTATCAGATAAGTTCGAATGAGAGCGGCTTCTTGTTAGAGCAGAAGCCTGTTAGCAGGTCTTCATAAAAAGTTATTTGATAAGTAATGTCGCTTTTTCGATATGCATGAAGCGATCAACATGGAGGGCAAAAGTAGAAAAAGTTTTGAGCCCGGCAAATGTGATTTTTAACAGTAGCAATTGAAAACGGATTTTGTCAGCAATTTTTTACTTAAAGATGAAAGGCATGTTTACACATGTTATTACTCCAAAACCGTTGATTTAGTGAGCGGTTAAGCTTGCCGGAAAGTTGGATTGTCCTTAATAATCCAACTTATTTCCTGTGATTAAATTAAGATTAAGAAAAACTTGTCATCGATGGAAAAGCAGCGTTAACATATCCGTCCGGGCAACATTGTTACTTTAAATAAGCATCTAAAGAAGTACTTAGTACTGTGTTGAAATTAAGATGTTTAAAAAACAACCAGGTTGATGATTTCCTCAAGAAACTTTTTATCTGTTTCATCAAATTCATTTAACTCGCTGCTGTCTACATCCAGCACCCCAACAACTTCATTATTACGGATGACCGGAACTACAATTTCAGATTTTGATAAACTGCTGCAGGCAATGTGTCCCGGAAATTTCTCTACGTCAGGTACTATCAGCGTTGCAGCCTGCTGCCAGCTCGATCCGCAAACACCTCTGCCTTTCTGAATACGTGTGCATGCTACCGGTCCCTGGAAGGGTCCGAGTACCAGTTCATTATTTTTAACAAGATAAAATCCCACCCAAAACCAGCCAAACTGTTCTTTCAGCGCCGCTGCAACATTAGCAAGATTTGCAACAAGGTCGGGCTCACCTTCGAGCAATCCTTTAATTTGAGGGATGAGTGATGTATATTGCTCTTCTTTGGTACCTTGTAGTATTGATAGATCTTCTGCCATAATGTAAAGATAAGCAGATCGTAAAAATTTAAATCATGGCTAAGCTTTTTGAACCGTTCAGCATAAAGGATGTTACGTTAAGAAACAGGATAATGGTATCGCCGATGTGCGAGTATTCTTCAACAGATGGTTTTGCGAATGACTGGCACCTGGTGCACCTGGGAAGCCGGGCCGTCGGAGGCGCCGGATTGATCATAACAGAAGCAACTGCCGTTTCGCCTGAAGGCCGGATCTCTTCGCATGATCTTGGCATTTGGAAAGATGAACATATTGAAAAGCTTCAGTCAATCGCTTCATTTATTCATGAGCATAAAGCAATTGCCGGCATGCAACTGGCGCATGCAGGAAGAAAAGCAAGTGCAAGAAGACCATGGGAGGGTGGCGGACAAATCAGTCTTGAAGAAGGCGGATGGCAAACGCTTTCGCCCAGCAATATACCTTTCCGTGAAACGGAGAGAGCGCCGCGTGGATTATCACTAAGCGATATTAAACAGTTGGTGGCAGATTTCGTAGCTGGCGCTCAACGAGCACTGCAAGCCGGTTTCAGAGTGATAGAACTTCATGGTGCACATGGATATTTGATTCACGAGTTTTTATCGCCGCTAAGTAACATTCGTACCGATGAATATGGCGGAAGCTTCGAAAACAGAACAAGATTGTTGCTGGAAATAGTTGATGCGATCAAGGCTATCTGGCCAGAACGTTATCCGTTGTTTGTAAGGATCTCGGCTACTGATTGGGTTGAGGGGGGATGGAACATAGAAGAGTCTGTACAGCTGGCACATTTGCTAAAGCAACACGGTGTAGACCTGGTGGATTGTTCCTCCGGCGGAATGGTTCCTCATGCTAAAGTTCCTGTTGGCCCCGGTTACCAGGTTCCCTTTGCTGAAAGAATAAAAAGAGATGCAGGCATATCAACAGGCGCGGTTGGAATGATCACCAGTGCGGAACAGGCTGAAGAAATTTTGCAGAAGCAACAGGCTGATGTTATCATAATGGCAAGAGAAATACTCCGCGATCCATATTTTCCGTTACACGCAGCAAAAGCACTTGGGGTAGATGTTGCGTGGCCTTCGCAATACGAGCGGGCGAAACCGGTTTAATGTGCAAATGTGCAAATGTGCGAATGTGCGAATGAACGAAGATCGCAACCCCATTTACACATTTGCATATTCACACATTAAAAAATTTCCTCCAGCTCCTTCAAATGATGCACAATATATGTGGGCTGAATATGTGGTGTAGCATTTATGTGGTTTACGAAAACGGTTTCAAGACCGGCGTTGATGGCTCCCTGAATATCGGCATCAAGATTATCTCCAATCATAATGCTGTGTTCTTTTTCCGCTTTGGTTAACTGCAACGCAAACTCAAAAATTTCTTTGTTCGGCTTTAAGCTATTGCTTCTTTCTGAAGTAATAACTTCCTCAAAATAATGATGGATCTTGCTGTTTTGTATTTTGCTATGCTGCACTGCGTCAAATCCGTTGGTGATCAGGTGCATTCGGTAGCCTTTATTCAGCAGGTAATCCAGTATTTCTATGGTATATGGAAAAAGCGTCGTTTTTTGAGGAAGGAGTTCCAAAAACTCAACCGATAGAGATTTTGCAAGTGGCTCGTCTGCAATCTTAAAGTCAAGCATGCTCAGCCATAATCTTTTCCAACGCAGTTCTTCCTGTTTTATAAAGCCCTTTGTGTAGCGGTCCCAAAGTCTTTCATTGTGAAAGCTGTAACGCGCAAAAAACGCGTCGAAATCTTTAATACCGCGTGTAAACAAATCATTCTTTTGGTACAGGTCCGACAACGTATTTTTTGCATTGGTTTCAAAGTCCCACAGTGTGTGATCCAGATCAAAAAACAAATGCTGATATTTTGAGAGAGGAATGTTCTTAGCTTCTTTCATCATTCAATTCAAATAAAAAAATATGTTGCAAGTTACAAAATGTAAGTTTGCAAGCCGATGTTTGGTCGGGATGGGCGGCGAACACAATTAAAAATTAACACGCAATGATTATCGTTATAACAGGAGCTTCTAAGGGGTTAGGAAAAGCAATAGCAGAAAAGTTTGCAGCGGATGAAGAACAGCACACCATTATTTTAAATGCAAGAAACACACAGTATCTTGACGAATTGCGTAGTTCTCTTTCGCAAAATTTTTCGCATCAGGAAGTTGTTGTTAAACAATGTGATATGAGCCTGAAAGAAGAAGTGCTGGCATTTGCATCTTTTGTGAGTGATCACGGAACTCCTGATATACTCATTAATAACGCTGGTAGTTTTATTCCCGGAAGTGTTTACAACGAGCCAGAGGGCGCACTGGAAGAGATGATGAACGTAAACCTGTTTAGCGCCTATCATTTAACAAGAGCTTTGTTACCTGCTATGATGGAGCAGCGACGAGGGCATATTTTTAACATGTGTTCTATTGCTTCTCTAAAAGCTTATGCAAATGGCGGTGCATACAGTATAAGTAAGTTTGCATTGGCAGGCTTCAGCAAAAATCTAAGGGAAGAATTAAAACCTTACAACATAAAGGTGACGTCCGTATATCCCGGTGCAGCTTACACCGATAGCTGGAGCGGAAGCGGCGTGGATCCCAAACGAATCATGGAAGCAAAAGATATTGCGGACGTTGTACATACTTCTGCCTACCTCTCGCCAACGGCATGTGTGGAAGATATTATTTTGAGACCACAACTGGGGGATCTGTAGGGTTCACGCGGCGGTCGCAACGGAGCAGCGGATTAGTAGTATCGACAAAGAATACTCGCAGAATATTATGAAAAGACATGGTTGTGCAGCAAAAATTAAAGGTGCCTGCTACCCGCCAACATCCATTTGGAAAATCAATCATGATTGTGTGTCAAAATAAAAGCTGACAGCTGATAGCTGATAGCTGACAGCTCATAGCTGTTTCAGCACATTCAACACTTCCTCTTTTCTTCTCCTGGAAATTTCTACAACAGAATTGTCCTTCATAATCAATTCACCTTCGTTCTTATAACTCACTACATGGCTGCAATTAACCATGTGAGATTTGTGAATGCGGATAAATCCGTGCTCGCACAAAATCTCCTCGTATTCCTTGAGTGTTTTTGAGGTTAGCAACGGCCTTCTGTTGATAAAGAAAAAGTTGGTGTAATTCCCTTCTCCTTCAAGCCGTATAATGTCGTAAGGTGATAGAAAGTAAGTTCCTTCTGTTGTAGAAATAGCAAGCTTAAAGTCCTTTTTGGGAGATTGTATGTTATGCAGAAAATTATTGTATAAAGGCTTGTTGTTGTAGTTTAACTGGTGCTTCAGAATAAACTTTTGTATCGCAGCCTGCAATTCATCGGGATCAATAGGTTTTAACAGGTAATCCAATGCACTAAACCTGATCGCCTGGATGGCATATTTGTCATGCGCGGTGGTAAAAATTACATCAAAATCTATTAATGGGATTTGCTTCAGCAAGTCGAAACCGTTAGTGCCCGGCATCTGTATGTCAAGAAAAAGCAGGTTAGGTTTAAAACTTGTAATCAGTGATAATGCATTTGGGATGTCTGTTGTTGTTTGAAGCAACGAAATTTCCGGAGAATACCGCTGCAGCATCAACTTCATCGTGTTTGTAGCTGATGATTCGTCGTCAATAACCAACGCCTTAATCATATTCTAAATTACTAAATCGCCTTCGTTTGTTAAGGTAAAGTGAAACGGCAAAGGGTTATTAATTAAAATTTAATGTAGTTAAACGTTTACATGCAGCTTGAGTTTTACAGAAGTGCCAGAGACATTTCCTTCCGGATCACGAATATCTCCTACTTCAAGATCAAAGGTTTGCTGATAGTGTTTGCGAAGAATGTAAAGTCGTTCTGTAACAAGAGAAAATCCCTTGGAAGTATGATTATTATAGCCCGATAATGATTTGCGTTTTGCTGAAGCTTCTCTTCCGATTCCATTGTCTTCAATTGTGCAGCAGATAAGATCTTCCGGTACCAGGGCGAAATTGATATTGATTTGTTTTGGACCCTCTTTCGGAATTAGTCCGTGCCATATGGCATTTTCTACAAAAGGTTGCAACATCATTGAGGGTATTTTTATTTCCGAAGGAGAAATTGTCTCGCCTAACGTAATGTTATAGCTGAAGTTTTTGTCAAACCGCAATTGTTCAAGTTGCAGGTAAAGCGTGATCATTTCAATTTCAGCTTCAAGGGTAATAAAGTTCTGTTCGCAGTTGTTTAAAACCTCCCGTTGTAGTTTCGAGAACTTGGACAGGTATTTTATTGCTTCCTTTACTTCTCCCATAAGAATAAACTGCTGAATGGAATTAAGGGCATTAAATATAAAATGTGGGTTCATCTGACTCCGGAGCGATGTGAGTTGTGAGGTTGCTAAATCTTTATTCAGCTTATTGAGCATGTCTTCTCTTTCTTTTGTCTGTTGCTCCACCTGTATTTTATCGATCTTGTCTGCGCAGAAAGTTGCAATGGTTGTAAGTATTTGCAGGTGCCTTTCTGTATAAAAGTTTTTTGCTGAGTTTTCGCTGTCAATAATGCCGATCACTTTTCCCTTATGAATAATCGGCACCGTTATTTCGGAACTCCTTTTCTGGTCGTCAATAATATATCTTCTGTCAAGGCTGGTGTCATTAATTATTTCTGCAATCTGGTTTCTGCCCACGCTTCCTACTATGCCGAAACCAATCGGTATTTCAATTGGGTTGATAATGTTATTATCCTCCGCAGTCTTTGGTCCCCATGCAGCTTTTTGAACAAATGTCTTGCGTTCATCATCGTATAAATAAATCACACAATCTTCAAAATGCAATTTGGAGATACAGTTACGCGCAATGTCCCATAACATGTTATCAATTGTTTGTTGCTGCGAAATGGATGTGACGAAATAATTGATTACCTGGGCAATTTCCAGGTGGTATTGATAGTTGACCGCTTTTAACTGCTCAATCTCTTTTTGCTTCGCTTCATTGAGTTTTGTCTCTGCAGTTATACGCCAAAGCAGGTAAGAAATGAAACAGATCAGCGCTGCCAGCACAAACAGATCAAATAACAGTGTACCCGTAATTACTAAAATATGGGGAGTTTCAGTGGCCAACAAAAGTTATTTATATCCTTTAAGTTAACACAATTATGGGTGGCGATCATTAAAAATGCTATAAGTTATTGAAGGGAAGCTGTTTTTTTTAGCGGTCGGAGTTCAACAAAAAATTACCATTAACACCAACGGTGCCGGTTTTATGCACTTGCTAAAACCATTCGTGTTCTGTAACATGACTAATACAAAGGATGCGCCGTGTTATATTTGTGTACGAATTTTAATGCATGAAAATCTATCAACTTCCGGATGATTTCTCCAACCAGGGTGAAGACCTATTCCTGCACTATTATGAAAGCGGCAGGGATGAGCAAAAGAACAAAGTAACTTTTAATACAAACCTCTTCAGCTTTTTACTGGAAGGCGAAAAAATTTCATTCTATCCTGGTGGGGCTGTTACTATTGGAAATACACAGGGCATTCTTATCCGGTCCGGCAATTGCCTCATGACTGAGCACGTTTCTGTTAACAATAAATACCGGAGTGTGCTGCTGTTTTTTACAGATAAAAAAGTGCA
Organism: Danxiaibacter flavus; assembly: GCF_041060425.1. NCBI lineage: Bacteria > Pseudomonadati > Bacteroidota > Chitinophagia > Chitinophagales > Chitinophagaceae > Danxiaibacter > Danxiaibacter flavus. Next base: position 359,041 of record NZ_JAULBC010000004.1, on the reverse strand, counting down.
CGACTTTATCGTGAGGTACAAACATCTTATTCCACAGGACACCGGAGTAAAGGTTGCATGCCCGGTATTTCCTTTTGAGAAGAATGTCTTGCTTACTGATTGTGTGCGACAGCTTGAGCAAATACTTCTTTCAAAGCAACAACTGTCCGGTGCTATGCTTCAGTTGAAATTTGAAGAAATAATGCTGTGCATTCTGGAAATGAATTCTGCGGCTTTTGTTGATATTTTTATAGGCAGCCTTACTAACAGGAACGATGTTTTATTGCGGGAAGTTGTTGAAACAAATATCAACAACAATCTATCGTTGCAAGAGCTTGCATTTTTGTGCAACACAAGTCTGTCAACCTTTAAAAGGCAATTTGAAAAGATCTATGGCATTGCTCCCAGCAAATGGATCCAGGAACAGCGGATGCAGCAGGCAGCCTTTAAATTAAAACATGAAAGAGTAAGACCAAGCGATATCTACTTTGAATACGGCTACGAAAATTTGTCCGGCTTTATCCAGGCTTTCAAGAAAGAGTTTGGCAAAACACCCGGGGAATATGTTAAGCTGGAAGGCTGAGCTGTTTGCAATGCTTTTTGAACTGATACAGCTATCACAATATAACCTGCGCTGCTAATTTTAAACTTAAATAGATCGAGTATGAAAAAGTTAAGTTTGATTGTTTTTGCAAGTGCAATGTTTTTCGCCAAACTGAATGCTCAAACCTTTACTTTAAAGAGTAAAGAACTCCAGGGACAGGCAACCAAAGAGCAAGTATTCAACAGCTTTGGCTGCACAGGAAGTAACATGTCTCCACAACTTTATTGGGAAAACGCACCGCAAGGCACAAAGAGTTTTGCCGTTACTATGTACGATAAAGACGCGCCTACCGGAAGCGGCTTTTGGCATTGGGTTGTGTTTGATATTCCAGCTTCGGTTACGGAGTTAAAAACAGATGCGGGAAATATTTCCAAAGGATTGGCGCCAAAAGCGTGCATTCAAAGTAATACCGATTTTGGAACGCCTGGATATGGCGGCCCATGTCCACCGGAAGGTCATGGCCCACATGAGTACAAAATAACGGTGTATGCGTTAAAGACAGATAAGCTTGGGTTAGACAAGAATGCAACTCCTGCATTAGTAGGTTTTTATCTTAGCCAGCAAGCTTTAAGTAAAGCCTCTCTGGTTTTTTATTACAGCAGATAAGGGCGTTTCATTGTAGTGTAGCGTATACTGTAAAATAAAAAAGCCCGCTCAAAGCGGGCTTTCAAATATAATCTCGTATTAGTTTTCAAATGAGCTGTAGAAGTAAGGAGTTTTAGCTTCAAACTCAGCGCTGCAAGTATCTACCATTTTGTAAACACGGGTAATACCAAGTGATTTCCTCCTTTCATACACTTCATCTTCAGTTGTATTGCTGTGTAAAATGCGTGCGATCTGCTCATCGCTGAAGCCATGCTTCTTTGCTTCTTTCAGCAGTTCTGCCGGTAAATTTTCCAGGGAATGATGAGAAATTTCTTTCTCAATCCTGCATATTTCCTGAATCTGGTAGATGAACCATCTGTCAATGCCGGTTGCCTGTACAATTGTTTTTACAGTAACACCTTGCATCAAGGCGTCTTTAATGCGGAAGATGCGATCCCATTTCGGAACTTTAATGTACTCAATCAGGTCTTCGCTCTTCATCATGCTTTTGCCATAGTAGCCAAGTCCAACTGCCTCATTCTCCAGGCTCTGACAAGCTTTCTGAATCGCCTCGGTAAAGCTTCTGCCGATAGCCATTACCTCGCCCACACTTTTCATCTGTAGTCCTAACGTGTCATTAGAACCTTTGAATTTGTCGAAGTTCCAGCGGGGAACTTTTACAATCACATAGTCAAGTGCAGGTTCAAAATATGCTGAAGTTGTTTTTGTGATCTGGTTTTTCAGCTCATCCAGGCTATAACCGATAGCGAGTTTGGCTGCGATCTTCGCGATCGGGTAACCTGTAGCTTTACTTGCAAGCGCTGAAGAACGGCTCACGCGGGGATTGATCTCAACAGCGATCAATTCCTCTGTTTCAGGATTCAATGCAAACTGTACGTTACATCCGCCTGCGAAGTTGCCCAGGCTGCGCATCATTAACATTGCCTGGTTACGCATATCCTGGAAGGCCTTGTCGCTAAGCGTCATAGCAGGCGCTACAGTAATAGAATCACCTGTGTGAATACCCATTGGATCCAGGTTTTCTACTGTACAAATGATCACCACGTTATCGTTCTGATCTCTTAACAGCTCAAGTTCATATTCTTTCCAGCCCAGCACAGCTTTCTCTACAAGTACCTCGTGAATCGGAGAGGCCTTCAAACCACGCTGTAATGCTTCATCAAGCTCTTCCTTTTTATGTACAAAACCACCACCGGTTCCGCCTAATGTGAATGAAGGGCGGATTACCAGCGGAAACCCTATTTCCTGTGCGTATTCTTTACCTTCCAAAAAGCTGTTGGCAACATGGCTCGGAGCAACTTTTACGCCGATCTTAAACATCAGTTGGCGGAATTTGTCACGGTCCTCTGCTGTATCAATAGCTGCTACGTCCACGCCTATCAGGCGTACATTGTATTTTTTCCAAACACCGAGTTCGTCTGCTTCTTTACAAAGATTCAATGCTGTTTGGCCACCCATTGTTGGCAGTACAGAATCAATGTCGTTTTCTTCCAGTATCTGCTCAATGCTTTCTACTGTCAGCGGAAGCAGGTACACCTTGTCAGCCATCATGGGGTCAGTCATGATAGTCGCAGGATTACTATTGATCAGAATCACTTTAATTCCTTCCTCGCGCAAGCTTCTTGCTGCTTGAGATCCGGAATAATCAAATTCGCAGGCCTGACCAATGATAATTGGACCAGAACCGATAATTAATACTGATTTGATGGAATTGTCTTTCGGCATGATATAGATAACCTTTGATGGTAATGTTTAGATAAATCGCGCAAAGGTAAGACCTGAAGCGCAATTTTGATCTGAAAATTTGCAAAAGAGATCCATTACATTCGACCGAAAAAAACTAATGATGTTTAGTTTCAGACAGGCCGCGCGTGCCTAAGGCAAAACAATTCCTTATTTTACAAAAGGTATGCATTAACAATAATGTGTAAATGTTGGCGAGTCTCTGCTATTTATGCAGGGTAGTTTTCCTCAATATCAAAAAAACTACTTTTGAAGCATGAAGATTATTAAGTATGTGAAAGGCGCAGCTTGTTTTCTGATGATGGTTTTCTCCATTATAAAGGTGGCGGCACAATATCCCCGGGGTTATTTTAGAAACCCGTTGGGTATCCCCATCCAGCTATCTACAAATTTTGGAGAGATCAGACCCAACCACTTTCATATGGGACTGGACATCCGTACCCAGGGACGTGAAAATCTGCCTGTTTATGCGGCCGCAGATGGCTATGTGAGCCGCGTAAAGATTGAGAAATGGGGATATGGCCGTGCTATTTATATAACACATCCTAACGGATACACCACTGTGTACGGACATTTGAATGATTTTTTTAATGAACTTGATAATAATCTTAAAAAGCAGCAATACGCCACTGAAAGCTGGGAGCAGGATCTGCGTTTCAGGCCAGACCAGTTTCCAGTAAAAAAAGGACAGTTTATTGCTTTCAGTGGTAACACCGGCGGATCCGCCGGACCACATCTTCATTTTGAAATAAGAAATACCAGGACAAATAATTGCCATAATCCGGAGTTATTTGATTTTAATATTCCCGATAATGTGCCGCCGGTTATCTATAATTTATATTGGTACGACAGAAGATTCAGTACCTATCAATTGGGGCCCACAAATATTCCAATTGTGAAAAAGCCCGGTGGTTATTCAACGGCAGCAGGTGTGGTAAAGGTTGGTTCTCCTATTTTGAGTTTTGGCATAAAGGCTGAGGACAAAAGTTCAAATTCACCATTCATGTTTGGCATATACGCTGCTTCAATAAGTGTTGATGGTGCGTTGTTGAATAGTTTTGCACTTGATAATTTTTCTTATGATGACAGCCGCTACGTGAATGCCTGTATTGACTACACCAATTATATGCAGACAAAAGGCAAAGGCATTCAGCATTTGTCAAAACTTCCGGGTAACCTGTTGCATGTTTTTGATCCTGCTGATGGTGAAGGCATTGTTATGCTGGCAGATACACTTCCCCACAAAGTGTCAATCCAGGTAAAAGATGTGTATGGTAATGCAACATCCCTGAATTTTACCGTTCAATTAAGTTCCGATCTTCATCAACAATACACGCCGCCTGCTAACGTCAGGCCGGTTATTGTAAACAAAGAAAATGTTGTTACAGGTAACTATGTGAAAGCATACTTTTCAAAGACGGAATTTTATGACAACGTGCCTTTTGTGCTTGTGGAAAAAAATGTCAACAGTAAGAATAGTGCCTCTCCGCTAATAGAATTGCACAATGCTCTTGTACCTGTGGATGACAGTTTTGCAATTCAAATTAGAACAACGCTAAAGCCCAATGACCCACTGCGTAATAAGGTGGTGATCTTCAAACTTACCGGTACCCACAAAGAAGCCATGAAAGGCAAATGGACAGGAGACTGGATGCAGGGTAAATTTAACCGCCTTGGTAATTTTCAATTGTTGATTGATACCGTTCCTCCTGCAGTTACACCTGTTGGCTGGAAAAACGGCCAGACACTCTTAAATCAAAAACGACTCGTTCTCAAATGTAAAGATGAGCTGGACGAAGTAGATAATTTCAGGGCGACACTTGATGGAAAATGGCTGATGTTTGGAAAAAAGAATGACGATTTTATCTACACATTTGATGAACATTGCCCGGCCGGCGCGCATACTTTAACAATAATGGCTACCGACAAAGCCGGCAACGTTACCACCAAACAGTTTACTTTCGTGAAAAAATAATGACAATGTGCGAATGTGCAAATGTGCAAATGTGCAAATGGGCGAATGTGCAAATGTGAAAATGCCGATGACTACTTCCATTTTAAAATTGATACAAAAGAATAATTAATAACATGGTTACTTTAAAAGTTGGTGATAAGGCTCCTGTGTTTAAAGGGCTTGATCAGAATGGTGAAAAGATTTCTCTTTCTACATATAAAGGAAAAAAAGTAGTACTATATTTCTACCCGGAAGATGACACTCCTACCTGTACCGTACAGGCATGTAATTTAAGGGACAACTATGCCTTATTAAAAAGTAAGGGATTTGAGATAATTGGTGTAAGTCCTGATGAAGCCAAAAAACACAAAAAGTTTGAAGCAAAGTATGATCTTCCTTTCACACTTATCGCCGATCCCGACCGCAAAATCCTTGACCAGTATGGTGTTTGGGATGAAAAGCAATTGTACGGCCGAAAATACATGGGTGTACTCCGGACAACATTTTTAATAGATGAAAAAGGCATTATCCGCAAAATATTTCTCCGTCCCAAAAACAAACAACACGCGGAGGAGATTGTGGCAGCGTGGGAAGCTATTGGCAATTGAAAATTGACAATTGAAAATGGAAAATGAAGGGAGCGAATGGGTGAATGTGCGAATATACAAATGTGCAGATGTGCAGGTTTGTGAATGAGTAAATTTGCGAATGACAAATTTCGCAAATCTGCAATGCTAAGTATAAAAATATAAAGTGGCAAAGTGATATGTAAAAAATCCTTAAATCTGCTTAATCCGATAAATCCTGGTCTAGAATGAGTGAATCAAATCCATCTCCCAATCCCAATCCCAATCTCCGGATCAAGGTGGATGCGTGGCAGGCGCGTATAGCTGCCCACTGGCTCAAGAGCAAGCGGGTTGCTTTGGTGCTGGGCAAAACGATTTATTTGTGGGGTGTTTGCAGAGATTGTTTTCTGGAAGATGATGCCTGGGTAAAACATGAAATGACGCATATCGCACAGTTCAAAAAATATGGTTACCTCCGGTTCATTTTTATGTACGTGTTAGAAACAATCAGAAATGGATATTACAATAATAAGTTTGAGGTGGAAGCAAGGAAGAGCGAGAAAGACGTGTAATACACGTAAGACCGTAAGACCGTAAGACCGTAAGACATGTAAGACCGTAAGATGGTAAGACAGTAAGAAAGTAAGAGGGTGTTGCCCACTTTCATGTTGATTCGCGAATTCAAATCTCCATTAGTCCCAAAGCCATCAGAATTCCAGTCGAGAAAAAATCCTGTCAATCCTCAAATCCCCTAAATCCTGGTCCAGACAATCTAAGTCCCAATCATCCACTCAACCTCTCCAAATCTAAATGGTCCGTACGGTGCGCCGCTTATTTCCAGCTCGCCGGATGCATTTACTTTTTCTATTGTACACTCAAAAACAATCGAGTCCTTTTTCAGCTTTACCTGTTCTCCCTTTTTAAACAAGACATCATTATAACGGTCCAGGATTTGTGCAAATGGAATGTGCTGCAATTCATCGAATGCGCTGATCACCATTGAAGCCAATTCCTTTGCCAGCCCACTTACATCAAATTGTTTTCCGGTAATTTGTTTCAATGAGACTGGCCTGCCCGTGGCGGTATCAAATGTCGACTGATTGATATTCAATCCAATTCCAACAATTGCCCACTGCCATTCCTGGCCGCGTATGACATTTTCAATCAGGATGCCTCCTGCCTTTCTGTCACGCCAATAAATGTCATTGGGCCATTTTACAGAAGCATCAGAAACACAATATTTAGTGAAAAATGCGTGAGCCGCCAGCGCAACTGCAGCGCTCAGTGCAAATTGACGCGAAATGCCGATGGCGCCCGTATTTAGTAGTACAGACAGGGCAATGTTCTCTCCCTGTGCTCCATGCCATTGTTTGCCCCGTTGTCCTTTTCCGGCCGTCTGAAACCCCGTAAACACTGCGGTTCCATGCGTTGCCGTACCGTTTTGAACAAGTTGCATGGCATAGTTGTTGGTACTGTCTACCTGCAATAATTCTATGAAAGGTGTATTGCTTAAAGGAATTGCGGAATATTGAACCAAAGAATCACTATTTTTGGCGAAGATAAAAACAGTTTACAGCTTAAGCGGCTATACAAGCAGCATTTTACGTCTTTTATTGCCTATAAGATACACTGTTTAGTTGTTGGTTGGAATGGTCGGTACTCGTTGATAAATACAGTGATGATCATTACCCCTTCCGATAAACAGTAATTTTATCATTTTAAATAAGATTCATTATTGGCACCATTATCTGTTTTAACTACCCGCAAAAAATCCGGTGTGGTAAAAATTACTAGGAACTCCAGGATATTCAAGTCTATCATCAAAGCCATCCAGGATAAAAAAGGTGAAAACATCGTTTCGCTCGACCTACGAAAAATTCCGGAAGCTGTTGCCGACTTCTTTATTATTTGCCAGGCCTCTACAACTACCCAGGTTAAAGCTATTAGTGATTTTGTGGAAGTGAAGGTGAAGGAGGATTGTGATGAAATGCCTTATAAACACGAAGGTCACCAGGCATTACAGTGGGTATTGATTGATTACGTGAACATAGTGGTTCATGTAATGCAACCTGAAGCCAGAAAGTTTTACAAACTGGAAGAAATGTGGAGCGATGCCGAAGTAATTGGGCATGACGAATAATGATATATCTGAAATTTCACTATCTTTCTACGATACAACCGTATTTTTTGACTCGAAAATGAACTTTTTTAACGAAAAACTATTTATACACTTAGTGAAGTAAGACGTATGGCACAGGACGACAAAAAAAACCGACCGAATTTTTTAGACAGGGGAAATGGCAATGATGACAAGGGGCAGCGACGCGGCCCCCGCTTTAGTATTTACTGGATCTACGCACTAATAGCTGTTATACTTATTGGATACAATTTTCTTAGCCTTGGCTCCGCAGATGTTACCCAAACAACTGAACTGGAGTTTAAAAAGAACATGCTTTTACAGGGCGATGTTGAGAAAATGGACCTGGTAAGAAATAAAGAGATTGTTCGTGTTTACATTAAAAACGACAGCCTGCTTACCAAGCCTTTTTATAAGGAAAAATTTAAGAACAACGTTCCCAACAATGTTAATGGAAAACCTGTTTTTGAATTCCCCGTTGCAGATATAAAGAGCTTTGAAGAACGACTGGCTCAATTATATAAAGACAACAATATACAAGAGGTCCCCGTTAAACCAACCAATGAAGGTGAATGGTTCGGACCAATTGCGAATACCCTCGTTACAATCTTATTATTTGTTGGTCTTTGGGTGTTATTGATGCGTAAAGTTGGCGGCGGCCCTGGTGGCAGCGGTCCGGGTGGTATCTTCAACATCGGCAAATCAAGAGCACAGCTGTTTGATAAAGGAACCAAAGTAAGCATCACTTTCGCTGACGTAGCCGGGCTTGACGAAGCAAAGGTTGAAGTGATGGAAATTGTTGACTTTCTGAAGAATCCCAAAAAGTATACGGCGCTCGGCGGTAAAATTCCAAAAGGCGCATTGCTTGTTGGTCCGCCGGGTACTGGTAAGACATTGCTTGCAAAAGCGATGGCCGGAGAAGCCCAGGTTCCATTCTTCACCATGAGCGGTAGTGAATTTGTGGAGATGTTTGTGGGTGTTGGTGCCAGCAGGGTTAGAGACCTGTTTAAACAGGCAAGAGAAAAAGCACCTTGTATCATTTTCATCGATGAGATTGATGCGATTGGCCGTGCACGCGGACGCAATGCTATCATGAGCAACGATGAAAGGGAAAACACCCTTAACCAGTTGCTGGTTGAAATGGATGGTTTTGCCGGCGATGCAGGGATCATCATTCTTGCTGCTACAAACAGACCTGATGTATTGGATAGTGCGCTGTTACGTCCGGGACGTTTCGATCGCCAGATCGGTATCGACAAACCAGATGTAAAAGGGCGTGAAGCCATCTTCAAAGTACACTTGAAGCCAATTAAGACTTCAGAGAAACTGGACATTCACAAACTGGCTGAACAAACACCTGGTTTTGCGGGTGCCGATATCGCTAACGTTTGTAATGAAGCGGCACTTATTGCAGCCCGTAAGAACAAGGAAGCCGTTGATATGGGTGACTTCCAGGATGCTATCGACAGGGTAATTGGTGGTCTTGAGAAAAAGAACAAGATCATTTCTCCTGAAGAAAAAGAGATCATCGCTTACCACGAAGCAGGTCACGCAATTTGCGGATGGTTCCTGGAGCATGCTTATCCTTTGTTGAAAGTAACGATCGTTCCCCGTGGTACTGCGGCATTAGGATATGCACAGTATACTCCTAAAGAACAATACCTGTATAATACGGATCAACTGATGGATCAGATCTGTATGACATTGGGCGGTAGGGCAAGTGAAGATATTTTCTTCGGAAAAATATCAACAGGTGCTTCTAACGACCTTCAGCAGATCACACGTATGGCTTACGCCATGGTTACCGTGTACGGTATGAACGATAAAGTTGGTAACATCAGCTTCTACGATCCTTCTCAGGAAAACATGTTCACCAAGCCTTACAGCGAGGAAACAGGTAAGTTGATTGATGATGAAGTAAGAAAGATTATTGACGCAGCTTACGAAAGAACAAAATCATTGTTGCTGGAGAAAAGAGTAGAAGTGGAAAAACTGGCTAAAGAGTTGCTTACGAAGGAAGTGCTGTTCCAGAGTGATGTAGAAAACCTGATAGGTAAACGTCCTTACGAAGAGAAGAAACTGTTGGATGTTGATCCTGAAGAGGCTCAAAAACATCCTGATGGGTCCGTAAGCGAAGGTGTTCCTCCTTACGACAGCGGTATTAAAGCTCCTCACTAATTTTGTGACATGCAGATTTCAAAAGCAAAAGAAAATATACTGAAAAAAATACGGCAGGCACTGAGCAATCCAGTGCCTGTTCCGTTTCCGCAAAGCGAGGGAAATGACAGCGTTTTTCAACCGCGTCAGCAAGAGTCCGAGGTAGAGTTTGCGGAAAATTTCTCAAAGCTGCAGGGACGGTTTTCATTTTGCCTGGATAGGGCGGAAGCTGTTGAACAACTCAAGGCGTTGATCACAACGCGCAACTGGACCAAGATCTATTGCAGGGAAGAGCAGCTAAAGAATGACCTGCAACAGGCAGGTCTCGGTATTCAATACACCACGGATTTATATGGCTGCGATGCATCCATCACCACCTGCGAAAAATTAATTGCACGTACCGGCAGCATAGTATTGAGCAGCGCACAGCAAAGCGGCAGAACCGTTAGCGTTTATGCGCCTGTACACATTTGCATAGCCTACACCAGCCAGCTGGTATATGATATTAAAGATGCACTAAGCGGTGTAAAAGAAAAGTACGCTAAATTGCCCTCTCTTATTACGTTGGCTACGGGCCCGAGCAGGACCGCCGATATTGAAAAAACATTGGTGGTGGGGGTACATGGTCCCAAGGAAGTTTTTTGCCTGATGATAGAAGGGTGAACGCTGTAAGTTATACGTTTTACGTTATACGTTAGAAGAACGTCTTTATGTAAGTTGTTCCACATTACCGAGCATATCACTTATAACTTCGCACCGGTAAATACCCGGGCTTAAACGTGCAATGAAAAACTTATAACTTTCAGCTTACTCCTGGGCTAAACGTATAACTTAAAACGTACAACGTAAAACTTATAACGTAAAACTTATAACTTACAACTTCTAATGGCACAAAGTCAACATATCAGCCCTGGAAAAAAGATCTATTTTCTTTCGGATTTTCATCTTGGCGCTCCTGATTATGATAGCAGTCTGATCAGGGAGAAAAAAGTGGTTAAGTTTCTCGATTCAATTAAACATGATGCAGCAGAGATCTTTATTGTAGGTGATATTTTTGATTTCTGGTATGAGTATAAAGAAGTTGTGCCGAAGGGTTACGTACGGTTACTGGGCAAGCTTGCCGAATTAACGGACAACGGTATTGCTGTTCATTTTTTTTTAGGCAACCACGACATGTGGATGAGTGGATATTTTGAGAGAGAATTACATATTCCGGTTTATACTGAACCAAAGACATTTGAATGGAACGGAAAGAAATTTTATATCGGTCATGGGGATGGTTTAGGTCCTGGTGATCATGGGTATAAATTCATTAAAAAGATCTTCCGCAACAGGTTTTGCCAGTGGCTATTCGGCCAATTGCATCCGACCTGGGGAATTGGTCTGGCCAACTATTTCAGCAGGAAGAGTAGGGCAAAAACAGGCAATGCTGATGCGGTTTTTCTTGGTGAAGAGAATGAATGGCTTGTCATCTACAGCCGGGAAGTTTTGGCGAAAGAACACTACGATTATTTTATTTTTGGCCACCGGCATCTTCCGCTTGATATCAATTTGAGCCATCATAGTAAGTACATAAATCTTGGTGACTGGATTAATTATTTTACATATGCGGAGTTTGATGGAAATGATGTTAAGTTGAAGGAATGGAAAGAGGAAATAGTGGATGGTGAATGGTCAATTGTGAATGGTGAATAGTGAAAGGTGCAGCTTCGTTTGTCTGTTTTTAGCCTTTCAAAAACAGGAGTAGTTAATTAAAGAATGGGGCATCTTTAATTGTCAATTTCCAATTGTCAATTATCAATTAGCAAAGAGAATGAAGAACTTATTACAACAGGAAATTCTAAATAACAGCATACAGCTTTACCTGTATGTTTTTGGCGTTATACTATTTGCTTTTTTTGTAAAAAGAGTCATCTCCAAATATTTTGCAAGATTGATTCTTCGTGTTTTTTCAAAGATTGACACTTCTTTTTACCGGCAACCATTCCTGGACCTTGTGATCAAACCGCTGGAGTGGTTCTTTATGCTGAACATTATTTTCATTGCGCTTGATAAATTAACCTTTCCCCGAATACTGGATTTTACAATTTACAGGGTAAGCACAAAAGATATTCTTGATTCGATCAGTAAAGCTGCACTTACCATTGTATTCATCAGACTTTGTATAAAAGTCATGCAGTTTATTGCGCTCATCCTGGAACAAAGGGCAAATCAAACTTCGGATCAGGCAGACAACCAACTGGTGATCTTCTTTAAGGATTTTTTCCGTGTAATACTCATAATACTGGGCATACTGCTGATCCTGAAATTTTCTTTCCATTATGACATCAACAACCTGCTCACGGGCTTAAGTATCGTCGGAGCGGCAATCGCTCTGTCATTAAGGGAAAGCCTGGAAAACCTCATTGCATCTTTCGTTATTTTTTTTGACAAACCGTTTATGGTTGGAGATACGGTAAAGGTTCAAAATTTTACCGGAACCGTCGAAAAAATAGGGTTAAGAAGCACACGAATAAGGACCGAACAAAAAACATTCATTACTGTTCCGAACAAACAGATGGTTGATACCATCCTGGATAATATTACATTAAGACGTCAACGTCGTGTGGACGTGAGACTGGAGGTAGATCTCGCAGCATCTCCTGAGCAGCTAAACACCCTGATCAATGCTATAAAAGCATTGCTTAAAAAGGATGTTATTGAAGCCAGTACCGTCTTCCTGAGTGATACCGGTAAAAATGCACATATCATTACTATTGAGTACTATACTTCAATGCATCAAACAATTGCTGAATTTAATACCCTTCGCGAAGAAATCAATATGCAAATAATCAATCTGCTTAAACAAAGCAAAATAGAACTTGCTGCGGCCAATACGAGGATAAGTATTGAAGGAGGGAGCGAGGTAGTCAATGGTCAATAGTGAATGGTGAAAGATGGGGGAGGCGTATGATCATTTATACCTGTGTGAAATAAAAAAATACGGTTACATAGGAGTTGAACAGAGAATCCACAGTGGTCCACAGAGAGTAAGCACTGTTTAATTGTATTTTTTATCTCAGAGAGCAAAGACAGAAGGTTTCACAGACGCTGAATAATGAACGTCCAAGATCAGCAGAATCGTGATCCACCTTTCACTATTGACTATTCACTATTGACCAGCAGCAATTCACTATTCAACACGGACAATCTCCCCAATCTCCTTATCAATCTGCTCCTCTTTTCCATACTCTACAACGCGACCAGCTTCTTTGCCGTTTTTCATCACGATAAACGTAGGCACGTTGGTAACGTTATAGGTTTTTTCAAGATGGTTTGATGTTGTTTTATTCCGGTCAACAGCAACAAGTAGTATGGATGAATCCGGAAAGCCAGACTTGTCAACCATTCTGTAAAAAACGGGCAACAGGTTTTGTGAGTCATGGCACCAGGTTCCGCAGAAAACCACCATACGAACAGACTTTCCGTTTTGTTTTAACGCTTCGATGGCTTTCCCATCTGCTGTACCGTATTGCATATTTCGTTTAAACCAGGCGAAGGCTGTATCATTTTCCAAATCACTGCGGTGAATGATGCCACGCAATACTTTTGTCTCGCTGTCTTTTACAATTTCATAGGTATTGTTAGCTGCTGCAGCGGCTAGTGAATGCTGAGATGTTTTGCAGGAGAAAAACAACAGTGCTGATAACATCAGCAAAGGAGCGATATATATTTTCATTATGAACCGAGATTGGCTTTAAGCTCAAGCAAAAAGCCCTTAAGTTTAGTGAGTGATTGTATTAACTGAATATTTGTGTCGGCGCTTTTTTTGTTCTCTTTCAGATATTTTTTTGCGCCTTCTATTGAAAATTTTCTTTGCCTCAAAAGGTAATAGATCACCTGTAAATTTTTGATGTCTTCTGGTCTGAAAAGACGGTCACCTTTGCGATTTTTGCGCGGCTTCAATACGTCAAATTCATTTTCCCAATATCGCAGGAGAGATGTATTTACATTAAACCATTTTGCCACCTGGCTGATGGCATAATATTGTTTTTGAAAAAGTTCTTCATCGTCCGGAACACTTACCAGGCTTACTTCTGCATCAATCTCTTTAAAAGATTTTCTACCTCTCTTTTTAACAACCGGCAATTCCGTCTGAACATATTTTTTTGTATCTGCCTTTGGCTCATCCTTTTTTAATGCTGCGGGATGCGCAGAAAATAAATCATCAATTACAACAATCTCTTTCTCTAATAACGCATCCGGTTCTTTTTCTTCTTTTGTGTTGTTTGCACCCAGAATCTCATCCGTTTGCACTTCAAGGTTTGCGGTAGTCTCCTGTTCAACTAAAATAGCCTCGTTTATGATTTTATCGGAAACCATTTCTGCATCGATCGGCGCAATTTCGGCTGGTGGAATTGCAGTAGTGTTTGTTTCCGGTACAACTTTCGTATCGTTTTCCTGAGCTACGACTGTTTCTACAACTGCTTCTACAGGCCTGGGTTTTAGTTTGATTTTAACTGCGATCTTATGATCGGCGAAAACGACAGCGGATGTATTTTCAGTGGCAATTACTGGTTCTTCCTTTTTTTCAGGAACAGGAGCAGAAGCTTCAAGAATGGCTTTCTCCAATGGCAATATTTCCTCCAACGGCAATACCGGTTCTTCTGCTGCGGTTTCTTCAACGAGAATTTCTTCCGGTACTGTTGTTGCCGGGGCAATTACCTGCTCAGTGTTCTTTTTTTCCTCCTGTACAGGTGCATCAAACATGCCGAATAGATCCAGTTGCGTTGCCATACTGTAAAATTAGGATTCATTGCTTTGCAAACACATCTTTTAGTGCAATTGGTGGAAAAGATGTAAGTAAACATTGCTTTTAAAGACTTCCTGCAATTGCCTGTTCAACGTTTGTAAAACATTCCTCATTTGCTGACAAAAATCAAGCCTTAAAGGAAATGCAGCAAAAGATAAAACGTATGTTTGCCAAATATTTGTCACGCACTAAGGAAAAGATAACAGATACGCTCAATGGAAGCTGTAAATCAGAACGATAAACAACCAGCATCGGCTAGTCTTCAAAATATGGATTTAGTCCTGGTAACAGGAGCGAATGGCCTTGTTGGTTCAGAGCTTGTTCAACAGCTTGCCGGAACGGGAAAACGCGTAAGGGCGTTGTACCATCGCTCAAAGCCGCAGATACAGCTAACCGGAGTAGAGTGGGTGCAGGCTGATATTCTCGATGTGATAGAATTAGAGGACGCCATGAAAGGCGTATCCGAAGTATATCACTGCGCGGCTATAGTATCTTTTAGCCCCAAACGGAGGAAACTCATCCATCAAACAAATATCGACGGAACTGAAAACGTGGTGAACGCGTGCATTGACAATAATATCCGCAAACTTGTTTATGTAAGCTCAGTTGCCGCTATTGGAAGGAAGAAAGATCAGGAGCATGTAGATGAAGAGCTGAAATGGGATGATCATATGCACAATTCAGCATATGCCAAGAGTAAATTTCTGGCTGAAATGAGTGTATGGAGAGGAATAGGCGAGGGGCTTGATGCTGTGATTGTAAATCCGACAGTTATCCTGGGAGCTGGTGATTGGAATAAAGGCTCTTCTGAGTTGTTCAAAAGTATCTACAAAGAGTTTCCCTGGTATTCAGAAGGTGTAAATGGTTTTGTTGATGTGCAGGATGTAGCAAGCGTAATGATCCAATTGATGGAAAGCAATATTTCCGCACAGCGGTTTATTGTAAGTGCTGAAAATATCTCCTATAAGGAATTGTTTACTTCTATAGCCAATGGCTTCGGAAAGAAAGTGCCTCACAAAAGAGTGACACCGTTTATTGCAGCCGTTGTATGGCGGCTGGAAGCTATAAAGAGCTTTTTTTCCGGCAAGGATCCGATGATCACGAAAGAAACAGCAAACACAGCCCAATCGAAAGTGTATTACGACAACACCAAATTGTTGAAGTTCCTCCCGGGGTTTTATTACACACCATTAACTCAGTCAATTCAAAGAATCTGCAAGCAACTTGAAAAGAGCGCATAAGGGATGATTGCGTATTGGCTTCACAAATAATTTCACCGTTAAATAAAAGATCACCAACTAGCTAAGCTGGTGATCTTTCTATAAAGTGTGACCATAATGGTATTCAAATTTCACCCAACAGCTGCGGCGCTGTTTTAATCTACTTTTATTTTCTTCAGCTTCTCCCACATTTCAGGAATGCGTTTAATCCAAACGAGTTCCCTTCTTTTTTGAGATGCGTCTTCCGCGGGATATCCAAAGTAAGTTTTATTACCGGCTAATGATGAGGGTACTCCACTCTGCGCCAACACTACTGCATTGGTTCCGATGGTAAGCGTCTTGCTAACGCCAACTTGTCCCCACAAGGTCACGCCATCTTCGATAACCGTAGCACCGGCTATACCAACCTGTGCTGCAAAAAGACAATTTTTGCCTACATAAGTATCGTGTCCGATATGTACCATGTTATCCATCTTGGTTCCCTGGCCTATAAATGTTGAAGCGGTAACTCCACGGTCAATTGTACAACCTGCTCCAATCTCCACATCGTCTTCAATTATTACATTACCGCAGCTCTGCATCCGCTTGTACCAGACGTCCCTGTTTTTCTTTGTATTGTAGTAAAACGCGTCGCTGCCAATTACAGAACCTGCCTGGATAACTACGTTATTGCCGATAACAGTGTAGTCCATTATGCTTACGTTAGGATGGATCACGCAGTTATCTCCGATAGTAACCTCTTTGCCAACGAATACATTCGGCATAATAATCGTGTTCTCTCCGATTGCTGCTTTTTCGTTAACAGCAGAGGTCGCTTTTGTAAAAGGACGGAAGTGGTTAACAATGGCCAGGTATGCTTCAAAAGGATCGGCTGTGAAC
This sequence comes from Danxiaibacter flavus, assembly GCF_041060425.1. Classification (NCBI taxonomy): domain Bacteria; kingdom Pseudomonadati; phylum Bacteroidota; class Chitinophagia; order Chitinophagales; family Chitinophagaceae; genus Danxiaibacter; species Danxiaibacter flavus. The sequence continues at coordinate 342,404 of NZ_JAULBC010000004.1, read as the reverse complement.
AGCAAATTTTTTCCTTCAGGAACGTTTACATCTTTGGTATTGATGATGATGTGTGTGGCGTTGCTGTTAAGACAGATATCGTAATATTTTGGATGATCTACAAAACAAAGATCACCAGCTTCAACCTTGTGAATTTCGTTGATGCCTTTTGCAAGTGCCGTGGTGTCTCCTATAACTTCTGCTTTGATCAATGAAGCGATCTCTTCTAAACTTACCGGTGATGGAAAAAGCATAAAATTTAATTTTTCGGCCTCAAAGGTAGCATTTGGAAAGGCTGATTTGTAAAATTTAATATTGGACATGAAGCTTAAAAACAAACAACCTTAAAACCATTTAAGGTTGTTGTTGTGTAGCAGATCAACGTCATATACTCATACAATCAATCTTCTGAAACCCTTTATTCATCAATGTTTCAGAAGATGTACATTTTGAACATAGATGATGGTGTGCAATAACGCATGTTGCTAATCACCTGTTTTGCACGCGTGGAGTATACTACAATTCACATCAGTAAAAAAAAATGTGAATAAAATAGTTGCTATTTTTTTTTGTATTGGTAAAAACTCTTTTTAATATTGTGATGGGAATTTAAGTTCCCGGTACTTACTAACCCATCCATATAACAAAGTCCCGCTTCAGCGGGATTTTTTTTTGCTATGAATCACTACTTTATTATCCACAAACCTTACCAGGTACTATCACAGTTTTCAACAAAAGAAGACAAGCAAACACTGAAGGATTTCTTTGATGTGCCCACAGACGTTTATCCTGTTGGGAGATTGGATTATGATAGTGAAGGATTATTGATTCTTACTAATGACAGGCAGTTGAATCATCGTCTTTTGCAACCTCAATTTGAGCACGAAAGAGAATACTGGGCACAGGTTGACGGAGCTATTACGGAGGATGCATTGACGCAACTTTCTAACGGAGTGGAGATTAATGTAGAAGGAAAAATATATACCACCAAACCTTGCCAGGCAAAGTTGTTTGGTGAAGCTCCTGAGGTAGAGGAAAGAGATCCGCCAATACGTTTCCGGGCTCATATACCGGCACCCTGGATCAACCTGATTCTTACAGAAGGAAAGAACAGGCAGGTACGAAAAATGACAGCGAAAGTTGGCTTTCCTACTTTAAGACTTATCCGTTACAGGATCGAGCAAGTTGAGCTTGGCAAATTAAAGCCGGGGGAGATGGTGATGCTTTCCAAAAAGACGATGTACAAAAAACTATTCGGAGAATAAACAACGTAATATAAACATGGAGACTTTTGTAAACCAGAACAATCCTGCTTATACGATAAGTACGGATAAGCAGAAGCTGCAGATTGAGGTGATTCATCAATACCTTTCCGTTAAGTCTTATTGGGCTAAAAACATCCCACTTGACGTTGTAAGGCGATCTATTGATAACTCATTTTGCTTTGGTCTGTATTATAATGATGCACAGGTTGGCTTTGCCCGGCTGGTTACAGATAAAGCAACCTTTGCTTACCTGGCAGATGTATTTATTTTGCCTGAACACCGCGGAGCTGGGTTATCAAAATGGCTGATGACTACAATGATGAACCATCCCGATATGCAGGGACTGCGACGTTGGCTTCTGGGTACACTTGATGCCCACGGTTTGTATGAACAGTTCGGCTGGACCAGATTTACTGATGCACAAACGCAACGGTTTATGCAATTGCACAATCCGAACGCTTATAATAATTGAAAATTGAAAGTTAACAATTGACAATGTGTGCGTGTGAATGTGCGTATGTGCGAATATGTAAATGGGCGAATGGGAAAATGTGCGTATGTGCGAACGACGTGCCGGTTAATTTCCTTTTTATTCATGTGGCAAAGAGCTTTTAAATAAAAAAGGTTTACGCATGATAACGTAAACCTTTTTCTTTCTTCTATCGGTTAATTCCACTGGCTGAGATAATCATTTCCTATCTGTCATTCCATTTTTATTGAATATTGCTGTCTTCCAATTCCTTCATCAGCCCTGACATTTGCAGATTCGCACATTTACATATTTTCCCATTCGCGCATCTGCCGATTTACTCATCCTTCATTTCAGTTGTCAATTATCTACTGTCAACTAAACTAAACTCCCATCTTCCCCTTCAACTCCTTCGGAATGGCATTTTTGTGAACCATAATGCCGGTTGTTTTATACAGCACAAAATTCTTACTTACATACAGGTAGCCTTTGTAATCGTTTGTCTCGCCCCAGGAATTTTTCACGATATAATATTCCTTTCCGTTCTGATCTTTTGCAGTGCCGACAATCTGCATACCATGATCATCCGTTGTAGTGTAATTGTCGAAAGCAGTTTGGCGCAACTCCGGTGTGATTACTCTTTCCGGTTTAGGGCCGTCGAACATATCTTTCTTTTCCTGCTCGGTCATCGCTTCAAAATCTTTCTCTGGTACGTAAGCAACACCATTTTTCCAGCTGAAGTATTTCTCACTGACATCGGATGCCCATCCAACTGAATAACCATTTTTTAATGCATTGTCTATAACGCCGGTAATATCATTCATTTGAATGTTGTAGGCATATTCAAACGCCCAGTTATCCGGAATAGGAAGAAATACTTTTTTATAGAATGGTTGATCTTCCAAGGAGGTCATTTCGATGTAATCTGCCGGTTGTAATCCTACCACCTCTTTGGCGAATGTTTGTGGAGTGTAAGTCTTTCCTTTGTATTCAAATTGTTCCGGCACTTTACCCAGGTATGCATCCAATGCAGCGGTAAAAGCCGGAAGCCAGTTAGGCGTAAGTTTACCGTTTGCATTTTTAATAATGCCATCCAGCATTCCTTTCAGTGCATCCTGCATTTCTCCAAACTTGTTGATGGAGGTGCCATAGTTCAAGCCTGTATAAACAGATTGAGGTAACGCACCATAGCGCTCATACATATTGATAACATCGTGCAGTTCTCCGCCATCACCCCAGCTAACCGCTCCATGCATGCGGACGTAATTCTTGGCTTTTTCGATATATACGCAACGTGCCGTGTAGATCTCACTCAGGTCAACCGTTTGTTTACCTGTGCGGATCATTTCTGATTCAAGAAATGAATTACCTGAATAACTCCAGCAGGTGCCACTGCTTCCCTGGTTTTTAATGGAAGTTCTTTCAACATTAATAATTGGGGTGAATGTGAATTTCGCCTTTGCATCCACGCTCGTATTGCTACTCAGAGAGTTGACCAGGTTGTCCTGTGCCATTGCAAATGCTCCGGCTGACATAAACGCAGCTACAAGCAATAGTTTTTTCTCTAACATATTAAATTCATTTGGAAATTAAGGCACGAAGGTAACGGCGAAAGTGTTGGAAAAAGCTTAAAGTAAAGTGCTTAAAGCTCAAAACCTAAAGCGCCAGGCCTGGCGATGACATCGAGAAATTGCGCCATTCGGTTGGTCTTGATCAATTAATTATATATCGATAATTGAGCGGAGATTGATTGATGTTTGTTTGATGTTCTACGGACAAAAAAGAATTATTTTTTCGTCTATTCTATTGCGCTTTATGCCCCTACGGGCAATATGTGTGTCGGGTAGTGTATGCTTTCCCGTCGGGAATTAATCTCAATAGAGGATAATCATCGAGCGGTTATTGTTGTCCGCAGGACATTAACCTCACGACTTTGCAAAAGAGCGGTTTTCAATGAGTTAATATGAAACACAAAAAAGCCCGAACACATCGCTATGTTCAGGCTCTTTAATTATATCATGTAAAGTTTTAAGCTTTAGGCTTTGTGCTTTCAGCTTTCCCTACACCGCTCCGGTGAATTGTTTCAAAAAGCGAATGTCGTTCTGAGAATACAGGCGAAGATCATTCACCTGGTATTTCAATTGCGCAATACGTTCAACGCCCATACCAAACGCGAAGCCGGTATATTTATTGGGGTCGATTCCAAAGTTTTCCAACACTTTCGGATGCACCATGCCGCTTCCCAGGATCTCTACCCAGCCGGTGTGCTTGCAAACATTACAACCTTCACCTCCGCAGATAAGGCAACTGATATCCATTTCTGCGCTTGGCTCAGTAAAAGGGAAATAAGAAGGCCTGAAGCGAACTTTTACATCTTTGCCGAACATTTCCTGTACAAAGAAGTAAAGTGTCTGTTTAAGATCAGCAAAGCTTACATGCTCATCAATATATAATCCTTCAACCTGGTGGAAGAAACAATGGGCTCTTGCGCTCACCGTTTCGTTGCGGTAAACACGACCCGGGCAAATAACCCTGATCGGTGGCTTTTGTTTTTCCATTACGCGTGCCTGAACGCTGCTGGTGTGTGTACGTAACAACCAGGAAGGATCTTTATGAATATAAAAAGTGTCCTGCATGTCTCTAGCCGGATGATCTTCCGGAAGGTTCATTGCTCCGAAGTTGTGCCAGTCATCTTCAATCTCCGGTCCCTCAGCAACAGCGAAACCAAGACGCTTAAATATTGAAACGATCTGGTTACGAACAAGGCTTAAGGGGTGACGCGAGCCTACGCCAACCGGGTCGCCGGGGAGGCTCCAGTCTATTGTTGCACTTGCCTTGGTTGAGCCATTCGTACTCTCTTTCAGAAACTCATATTTACTTTCGGCAAAAACTTTAAACTCATTCAGTATCTGGCCGAATTCTTTTTTGCGGTCATTGGGCACATTTTTCATTTCTCCCATTATGTTTTTCACAATGCCCTTGGTGCCAAGATATTTAATACGGAATGCCTCTGTTAATTCGGCTGAAACAGATTGGTATTCGTTAATTTCCTGTTTTAGTTGTTCTATTTGTTGAACCAATTCTTCCATGCGGCGAAGATAAGTAAAGTTGAAGTAACGTGTATGGTGCGGTTTTAAGGGCTTATCTCCACAGGTATTTTCTAAAGAATTTACTTTTTACATCTATTATCCAGAGTGTTGTGTCACTTTGACCGCCACCTTTTTCATCAAAAGAAGTTAGCATAGCTAACTGAGTGCTGTCCAACCATTTGCCATCAATAAAGTGAAAGGAAGGACCTGAATAGATCAATTGTGTTTTGCTGTTTTCTTTGGGGAAGAGCAAACTGATCTCAGTATCAGCGTCGCCCCCTTCCACTTTTGTATTGCCATTTTTATCGCGCGTTACAATGGCGCCGTAAGTTCCTTCGTCCAAAACATAGCTGCTGTCGGCGGACCATTTCAACAAGGGCGCGTATTTATTGTAGAAATCTTTTTCCGGCGTGAATTGTTTTTTGCTGAAGCTGTCTACTGCCCAGAATTCTTTTAGCTGCAAATTGTCGGGCGCAATCTTATTTTTTTGCAGGGAATTGATAATCCATTCAGAAGTAGGCTGCTCATGAATGAGAAGGCTGTCATCTTTTGCTATTCCCGCGGCCGTTTCAACCGAATCTTCAATGTGATCTTTCTCTTTTTTTTCTTCACCGGAATTATTGCATGAGCCAGCGGTAAATAATGCTGCAATCGCAACCCATTGAATAAAATTCTTCTTAAAGAAATGTATCATCATGTCGACTGTTTTAGAGCTCTGGGCATCTTGAATTATCAATCTCTGAAGATACAACAATCTTTTTTACACCCTCTTACTCTCTTACGATCTTACTGTCTTACGGTCTTACATGTCTTACGGTCTTACATGTCTTACGCGTCTTCTTACTTTCCTTCCAAAAATATCTCCGCCATCATACACCTTACGCTTCCTCCGCCAACTGTTTCGATGGTTTCTATATTCATCGGCAGAAGGTTTGTATGAATGCTCAGTATTCTTTTTTGTTCCTGCGTCAGGCTGTCAAAAGCTGATTTGCTGAGGATGGTAAATTTCTTTCCTTCATCGCTTTGTACCTGGAGCATGTTGCCAGCGTAAGCTCTCACCTGTTCAAAAGTGATCGGGATGATCTCGTGGCCGGAAGCGATTAACAGTTGCTGAACTGCAATGCGTTCTGTCTCCTCCCTTATACTGTCCATACATACTACGGCATAACCATCACCCAGGTGCATAATCACATTGGTATGATAAACGGGGAATTTGTTTTCATCTGTGGCGTTAAACGTAATGGCCTTATAACCATGAGCAAATGCAAATTTTTGAAGCAGTGATTTGTTGGTACGATCAGAGAGGCAGGCGTAGATCAGTTTGTTGTCGTGATCCATTATCATGCTTCCTGTGCCTTCCAGAAACATATGATCAGCTTCAAATTCGCTCCAGTCTTCCACATCCAGTACCTTATATTGGTGCGTTAGATCCTGAAGCATGTCGTCGCGTTTTTCAATGCGCCTGTTTGATGCGAACATAGGATAGACAATCACTTTACCATCAGGCATGGTGCTGAACCAGTTATTGGGGAATACCGCATCAGGTTTTACCGGTTCCGTTGTGTCTTCAACAACAATCACTGTGATCTTGTTTTTACGAAGTTGCTTTACAAAAGCATCAAATTCAGCTACAGCTTTTTGCTGAATCTCTGTAGCCGGAGTCGATATCTTTGACTGAAATACATTATTGGCTGACGTTTCACTATTAAAACCAAAACTTGCCGGTCTGACCATTAGTATTGTTGATGCAATTGTTGACATGCTGATATGATTTAGATTTAATGCCTGATGTATGATCGCTGATCGCTGATTTGATGATGTCTGATTTCGTCAATTCGATCAGCCTGACTAATTTCC